>NZ_QUOV01000001.1:2904850-4357276 GCF_003390395.1 Thalassotalea euphylliae
TCACTTAGCCTGAATAACTAAGTGTCAAAAATGCATTGGTATAACGCTTGCTGAGACTGGTATTAGAAACACAACAGTCATTATCAGTAGTTGCCATGAAAGTTATTAGCCAGTTAGTTACCTTAGCCTTTGTTTTAGTATTGAGCGCCTGCTCAAATACCGAGAATGTTGCATACCAAGAATACAAAAAGCCATTAACTAATGATACTGAACTGCTCATTAGTTTATTAAAGCGTCCTACCACGGCGGATCAAATTATGATGGCACAGTTTGAGCAAAAGCGTAACGAGACGCTTGGCCTACAAAATGTCGGTTATGTGATGATTACGGGTGAGCGTGATAACAAAGCGCCAGCAACTGCCCGACCTAAACATCGCCTTGATTGGTTATACGACCACTACAGTCGCCAATACAACACTCAGTTTGTGAGCTTAACCGGTGACGCTAATACTGCCAAAAGCACTAAACTATAACGCTCTTGATACGTATGGCTAACATGGCTGTGCATCTACTAATGTCAGGCAACCAAAGCTTACACCTTGATATCTTGCCAGCCTAGCTTTTCAAATACTGATAACCACTGCTGATCAAACGTCGCTTCTATCACCAGCGGCTTTTTTGTCACAGGGTGTTCAAACGCTAGCTTTTGAGCAAACAACATCAAACGGCGGTAACCAAACTCCTCAGCGAAAAACGGATTTTGTTTGTTGTCACCATAGTTAACATCACCAATGATAGGGAAACGTAGATGCGCTAAATGCCGGCGAATTTGATGACGACGGCCCGTTTCAGGGCTGGCTTTCACCAACGAATAACGCACGGTATCATAGCGCCCTAATGGCTTATTGATAGCACCTTGGGCTATGGTCGTAAATTGCGTTATAGCAGCTTGCGCTGGCTTATCTTCACTCGCGTATTTGTCGCCAATTTTATCCAGCTTTTCTTTCAGAGGATAATCAACGCGTACCTCTTCCGCCAGAAAACCGCGCACTAAGGCATAATAGGTCTTCTCAATATCACGCGTAATAAATTTATCGTTTAGCGCCCTTGCCACTTCTTGGTCAAGCGCAAACAAAAGCACGCCGCTGGTTGGCTTGTCGAGTCGATGAATGGGGTAAACGTATTGGCCTATTTGGTCACGCAGTAACTGCAAAGCAAAATAGCGCTCATGCCTGTCTAAAAAGCTGCGATGGACAAATAAACCTGCCGGTTTGTCTATCGCGACCAAGTATTCATCTTGATAAAGAATCGTTAGTATTGGCTTTTGCTCATCAGACGCCTCTGCCTCTGCAAATTCCGGCTGATTGACGCTATCGATTACTGACTTACTCATTGCGTAAAAACTTTTGTTGTTGACGCTGACCACTTAGCAATTCATCAATATCGCCAATAATATTAATTAAATCCGCCGCCTTATCTGATAAGCCAATAAACGCCTCTTCCGCCATCGGGCATAAGGCTATCTGTGTCGGCAGTGGCTGTTGGTTTTTAATGAGCTGGTACATTTGTGGTAGGAAGATATATTGCAACCACTGCTCAAATCGCAAGGTATCGACACAAAACGGTGCTGTGCTCATTAACTTTTCAGGGTTAGGTTTAACTAAACTCCAAAGGGTTAAGCGACGCAACTCTTGCTCTAGTTGATAAAGTAACTCGTCGATACTGTGTTTTTGCGGATTCATTGGTAGGCAATCTGATTTTGACCATAGTTTTATCGGCGCATTATCGCCAGATACCCAAACCACTTCAAGCTGCAAGTATCAGTGCGTTAGTTATAGTACTCAGTAGAGTTAAGATTTGGCTTATTCCAATGAATAGTGATTAAAGTTGGTTTAAAAACAATTTATGCTACGTTGTTGATTTTGATAAGGGATAGCCATTATTAAAAACCAACGCCTTGCCTAAATCGCTTTTAATTCCAACTGAAACTCGCATATTAAAGCGGCTTGGGTATAATTCGCCTCAAATTCGACTACTTTTTCAATTATGGATCGCATCGATACTATCTCAGAGCTGTTGCAATTTTCTGGCTCACAATTCCGCATTTACGATATCGGCCGTAAAATTACTAAAATCAGTAAAGATGACTTTAACCGCGTCGAACAAAATATGATGCCCTACCCTTATCCAAGCCAAGGGCATGCCTATATCGCGATAGCATTTTGGCAAGCAAAGTCGAAAGCACCTTATTTATGGTTTATCAAATTACCGCTAGATGAACGCGGTCTGTTAAACCAAGGCTCACGTAATCACTTTATTGCCATCATTATCGAAGCACTAGGTCAAGACTTAACCGTTGATCCAACAGAAACACAAGAAGAGTTGCTTAATAGCAATCCATACCATATCACCCCAGCCGAATATAAATTGGCCGCGATAAATACGTTAGTTAGAAAAGAGTTAAAACAGCCTGCAAGCATTCACTTCGAGCACTTTCAAGAATACGTTAGTGGTCAGCTTACTTGGGATGAATGGCAATCTATTGGTATCCAAGGGATCAGCGATTTGGCGGCGGAAATTAATCAGCCAAGTATTAACGAAGCGGTGGCAAAAAACCTTGCTAACTTTGACGCTAACGTATTAATTCCGTTTTGTCATGCGCTGGAAAATCAACAACTGCCACTGAATGTGCTTGAAGCCTTGATTGCATTGATTAAAGTAACAGACGACAGTGAAATCAAAGCACAATTAATCAGAGCACTAGCAAGCACTGCTGAGCATCCACATGTTATCGCTTTAATTGGTGAGTTGTTGGCTGAGCCGCAAGCGGATGATATTTATATCACACTAGCAGGTCGTTGTTGGTTAGGCCTAAACGCAACAACGCTTGAGCAGCTATTATCACAATTAGCAGCCAAGTCAGATCTCGCGTTATTTACTGCGATTTTTAAAGACCTAGTTGCAATTCCTGCGTTGCGACCTCATGTCTTTGCTGTAATGCGCAGCGAAACTCGCAGTGACCCACTGGCAAAAGCCATTGGTCAACTATTTGGCTAACGCGAGCAACAACATCAACACCAAGAAGTAACTGAGAAACATATGGGCGATATTTATTTACTGTTGGGGATTTTCTTAATCGGTTGGTATTTTTGGTATTTACGAAAAGTTGCCGAAATCGCAAAGGTTCACGCCAAACGCCACTGCGAACAGCAGGGTTTACAGCTAATTTCTGTGTTCCGCAAAAGCGCAATGCCACGCTTTAACAAGCGACAAGGCTTTTATATTCGCAGTCTGTTTGATTTTGAGTTTAGTGGTGATGGTGAATCCAGTGCCACTGGCACAATGGAGCTATACGGCTTAAAACTGAATGACGTTAATATGCCCGCATACCGGATATAATCAACCAATTAGCGCTTAGAACTCTCTTCTTTAGCAGCATTAATAAAGCGAAAATCAGCATAGGCCGATTTTCGCTTTTTTGTTTCTACGTTTTACTTTTTGCTTTAGACAATAAACCCTATTTTAAGCTGATGGTGGTATGTACCTCAGAGCCATCTTGATGGTCTGGTTCAAACCAACGTGCGGTGACTGATTTGGTTTGCGTCCAAAAACTAATCACTTGCTTGCCGTTCGGACCTAAATCACCCAACTTTGAACCACGTGAACCAGTAAAGCTAAAATAAGCAACTGGTACTGGAATGGGTACGTTAATTCCCACTTGGCCTACATCTATCTCATTTTCAAACTTGCGAGCATACCAACCGCTTGAGGTAAAAATAGAGGTGCCATTACCGTTCGGGTTAGCATTGATAATAGCGATAGCATCATCAAGGGTTTCCGCTTCCAACACACAAAGTGCTGGGCCGAAAATTTCCTGAGTATAGATATCCATATCCGTGGTCACTTTCGAAAACATGGTCGGGCCCACAAAGTTACCTTGTTCATAGCCTTCAACCACACAATTGCGGCCATCAACAAGCAATTCAGCCCCTTGCTCAACACCTGAGTCGAGCAACCGTAAAATACGTGCTTTCGCTTGTGGCGATACCACTGGGCCTAAATCAGCATCGCGCTGTGAGCCTGGCCCTACTTTTAAGGCTTTGGCTCGCTGTGCTATTTCAGGTAACCAACTTCTGGCCTCTCCTACTAAAATCGTGACAGGGTTTGCCATACAGCGCTGCCCTGCTGCGCCAAAAGCTGAGCCTAATAAATCGTTAATCGCTCGGTCTTTATTGGCATCAGGCATGATCACCATATGATTTTTGGCGCCCATCATCGCCTGAGCGCGTTTACCATGCTGGCTTGCATGGTTATAAACATGAGTACCAACATGGGTTGAACCAATAAAAGATACCGCTTTAACGTCTTGATGTTCACACAATGCATCCACTACCTCTGGGCCTCCATGTACAACATTAATCACGCCAGCAGGAATACCGGCTTCTAGTGCCAATTCAACAAAGCGGATCGTTGATGATGGGTCTTGCTCAGATGGTTTAAGCACAAAGGTATTGCCACACGCAACGGCTGGCGGGAACATAAACGCAGGTAGCATTACTGGGAAGTTAAACGCAGTAATACCAACACCAACACCTAGTGGCTTATTCAGTGTGTACGTATCCACGCCAGTGGCCGAATTGTTGGCCATTTCGCCAAGCTGTAATCGGGTGATAGCACAAGCATTTTCAACTGCTTCCAGCGCCCTGCCGACTTCACCTTCGGCATCTGGTAAGGTTTTACCATGCTCTAAGGTGATCAGCTCGGCAATTTCGCTGGTGTGGTCGCGCACTAGTTCTTGAAAGCGCACCATAATGCGCATGCGATTAGTTAATGACACTTGCGACCATGTCTTAAATGCTTGTTTAGCACTAGCAACCGCTGCGGCAACCTCTTGTGGTGTCGCCATTGGCACTTGTGCTACCACCTCTTGAGTGGCTGGATTTAGCACATCTAACCAAGTATCCGTTGCAGATTGCACTTTTTCGCCGCCAATAATTAGCGGAATTTTTCGGATCGTCATAACTTGTCTCTAGGCTTAACTTAATATGAGGTCATAGCGCTACGGTAACGCTTAGTGCTGCTGCCAACAACAAGTATAAACGCAAGATACCTTGCGTATTTGCAAGCATGCTATTTTCGCTTTTATAATGCCTTAATTATTGTGCCCAAGAGCGCTATCAATGGCAGAGCAGATGAACTGGGAAGATTTACGGATATTTTTAGAAGTTTCACGCGCTGAAAAGCTATCAGTCGCGGCGCGCCGGTTGGGGATCGACGCATCAACCGTTTCTCGGCGTTTGCACCAACTAGAAACCAGCTTGTCAGCACAGCTATTTGAGCGAACAAGCAATGGCCATGTATTAACGCCTGACGGCAAATTATTGGTGGCTAGAGCGAGCAAAATGGAGCAAGATGCAACATTAGCCTTTGAACAAATTGCCCTTCACAATACCAGTGAACACGGCACGGTGCGCATCGGCGCAACAGAAGCATTTGGCAATCATTTTATCGCCCCAAATTTAACTGGCTTACAAACCAATCATCCAAAAATAGAAGTAGAGCTGTTGCAGTTCGCCCGCGATGTCAAAATCAGTCGCAATGAGGCAGACATCGCTATTATGGTTGAACGCCCGAAAAGTACCTCGATGATCATCACTAAACTTACCGATTATCAGCTACAAATTTATGGTAGTCGTAAAAATCAACATCATTACCAACACTTAGCCTTATCACAATTACCTAGCCAGCCATGGGTGAGTTATGTTGATAACTTATTATTTACCGAGCAGCTTAGCTACTTAGATGAAGTCGCTGAAAATATAAAACCAGTATTTCGCAGCACCAGTATTATCAGCCAATACAGCGTAATAAAATCAGGTTTAGGGATAGGTATTCTACCATGCTTTTTAGCGGAGCAAGATGCTGAGCTTGTAAAGCTTGTCGCCGATGAAGTTACCATTACCCGTAGCTTATGGTTAGTTACTCACCCTGAGCTTAAACGCCTAGAACGCGTTGCCATTGTCTGGGAATACTTAAAAACACTTACCAAAGAAAAACAGCATTTGCTGCGTCCTCAGGCTAAATAAACCTTGGAAAGCTTAATAAGTGAAGGCATCAAAGAAGGTACATTAACCTAACTGAAATACGCTTACCGGCTCATCAAAAGCATCAGCAACCAAATCGGCATCTGCTTTATTAAAACCCAATTTGCGTAAAAGTTGCTGTGAGGCGTCATTATCGACACTAGTTACCGCCAGTACAGGGCGAATATCAGAAAAGTGCGCAAGCACTCCTTCGGCCGCTTCAAACGTATAACCTTTTCGGTAATACTGCGGTAGCAAAGCATAACCGATATCTGGGTATGGCATGTTATCTCGTTGCAATAAGCCACAAAGGCCAATGACCTTTGGTTGCGCGTCAGTTTGTGATAAAGAGTTAAGGTCTGGTGACAACTCCATTGCCAACATACTAAAGCCATGAGTTTCTTGGCAAAGCATTGGCCCCTGCTCTAGATAGGCAATAGCATCTGCTTGAGTGCGAATACCTTTATCGGCGACATTGCGGATAAAATCTGGCTGGCTAAAAATATCAATCACAAATTGCCAGTCATCTAATATCAGTGGTCTGAGTGTTAACCTTTGGGTTGTGATCATCTCTAGATAATTCCCTATACCTTAATTGTTTCTTCTTAGTTGCTTCTTCTTAATTAATTATGTCTTTCTATTTATTATCTTTATATTCAGTGCCTTAATTAGGCTGAGGTTTACTATTGTTAATAAACACTTGATAACGTTCTAGCGCATCAGCTCGCCCTAGATTTGGCTGGCAAACACTTTTCTGATATTGGAAGTTAAACAAATCAAACCACAATGACAAATGCTCACTTGCTTGATCATCACCATTTAATGCAAGTAGCTGAGCAGCCACTTGCGCTGTCGAAAACTGATTCTCTACCTCAGCTTCACGAATATAATTAGCCGATAGATTTTCTGCTTGATTACTTTCATTTTTCAGCAAGTCAGCGCCCGCACTAACACTGACAACGGGGAAGTTATCTAAATAGGGGCTTTTACGAAACATTTTTTTCGCTTCACGCCAGCTACCATCCAATAACACAAATAGTGGTGTTTTCTGCTTTCCTACTTTTTGTTCGTTAATGCCTTCGCCAGCGACTTTAGGAACTTGATTCAGATAAACCTGTCTAGGCACAACCGCATATTGCTCAGGAAAAATAACATAAGGTTGATAACGAGGATCTGTGAGTAAAGCTAGCAACTGGGTATTGGGCTCAGTACGTGACCAAATAAACGCCGATGTATTGGGTACCACATCAGCAATTAAACGCGCAGTATTACTCGGTTTAAGCACTTCAGCATCATGCATGATAATTGCGAAATGTGCACTAGCGAGAGAGGGCTGGCGCAAATGGCAAATACAATTATCGCTAGCTAGCTGACAATACTCGCAGCGCACCACTTTTTTGCCACGCGCATTAAATGGTTTAGTGCTAATACCTTTGCGGTAGCGATATAATTGTTGCACTGAGTGGTTCATAGTTGATATTTACTGTATGGCTTGCGAGGGTACATTGGTTTGAGTCTTACTTTGCATTAGTGAGAAAGCGCATTAAAATTGCCAAATGTTACCGCCAAGCTAAGTAATTCAGCACTATTCTACTGCGAACAAGGTAAAACGTGAAGTTTACGCACTACGACTTAGGAATTCTAATAAAAAATCAGGTTGTTGAAGTATCGTTGTCTGGCAACGCCGCCAACGTTTACTTGATGGAATCAAGGCACTTCCAAGAATATAAAAAAGCGCGTAAACGCTTTGGGATTGGCGGTCTGATGATGCACACACCCGTTCGACTTATTGTGCCACACTCAGGCCATTGGCTAGTGACATTGGATTTCGGTGGTTTTATTGGCAAGGTAGACAGTAACGTTAAAGTTTACCCCGCCAATACCAGTATTGAACTTTAATTTTAATTGGCTTTCTATCTAACCTGCCCTTGCACAACAGCTGGGCTTAAATTCTTTGGCAAAGAACAAGATAGATAGAGAGCAAGGTAGACAATGAGTAAGATAGACAAAAGTTCGAGAAGGCAGGCTAACGGCCCAACTAAATTTTGTTGTTATGATGAGCCGATACTTCTAACAAATCAAAATCAGCAAGTTCACTAATCTCATCACGCATCCGCTCTTCTAACTCATCAATAACAACAATTGATTGACACAAAGCATCTGCTTTGGCTTCCAGCAACTCAGCACGGGCTTCCATTTGTTGTTCGATATCGGTGCCAAAATTTTCCATTCGAGTCTCTAAAGCTTCCATATCACCGCCAGCAAACAACATTTCCTGTCCTACGGCGATAAGCAAAGAACCAATCGAGTCTTGAATAGCGCTTTCGATGGTGTCTTCAACACGCTCTTCAAAATCTTCCCCTAAGAAGTCTTCGCCAATAGCACCATTTTCATCAAAGCGAATGCCAGACTCCAATGAAAGGCGAGTATCCAATTCACTGCCCAGCTTGTTTAATTCTTGTGTAAGGTTATTGGCGAGGTTATTGCCCTCGCCTAGCAATCCATTAAACGCTAAATTAACGCCTTCTGTAGCCAATGCAATTCCCTCAATTGCGATACCTTTAACCTCTGGTACCACTGCGCGAATGCTGTCAGCGTAATCTGCGACCAAAGCTTCTTGATGAGCTGCTAAAGAAACTTCTTCACCGTTCACTAAAAGAGTATTTTCTCCAACAATTTTATATAACACTTTGTCATTTTTTGTGAACTCTATGACCTCATGGTTGATATACATGCCGGTTTCTAGGTTGACATCACATGCATCGCTATTAATGTCGTGAGCCGATGATGTTGCAGAAATTAGGGTTGCTGAAATTAGGGTAACACTGGCCGCCGTTAATTTTTTCATTATTCTATCCTTAACCTTAAGTTCGTTGCATTGCTATTGACCTATAAGCAAATGCTGTTCAATAAGTCGTTATCAGCAACTTTCGTTTCAATTCCAATGCCATATATTTTTACCTTTTAAAACAAAATCTTAACTTAAGCCCATCAGAGTCAAAAAATTATATTTCCAATATATTGGCTATATTTCCTAAGTTTTAGTTATTTTAAAAA
Source organism: Thalassotalea euphylliae (assembly GCF_003390395.1). Taxonomy (NCBI): domain Bacteria; kingdom Pseudomonadati; phylum Pseudomonadota; class Gammaproteobacteria; order Alteromonadales; family Colwelliaceae; genus Thalassotalea; species Thalassotalea euphylliae. The sequence goes on from NZ_QUOV01000001.1 coordinate 2,913,931, forward strand.
GTAAAAGTAGAAATGAGGTCAATAATAGTCATTAGCAAGCACGTGCGTATGTGATAACGTGAATCTTTGACTTATAGCAGTAGGTATATGCTATGCACTTGGCTTACTGAGAGGCTAAAGAAAGTGTTAGCGACTAAATGAAAACAATGACGCAACCAATAGATTATTCAAAAAAACCTAATGGCACAGGTATAACACGTATTTTCAAAGCAACTTACTGCTCTTACAAAGGTTTCAAGGCAGCACTATTGCATGAAGCGGCTTTTCGCCAAGAGTTAGTAATATGTCTAATCCTCACCCCAGTCGCATTTTTCTTAGCGGCTTCAAGCTCACAATTATTAATACTATTGATAACCTTAGCATTTGTACTGTTTGCTGAACTTATTAACTCGGCACTAGAAGCTTTAGCCGATAAAATCAGCACAGATCATGACGAGCTTATTGGTAGAGCAAAAGACTTAGGCTCGGCTGGTGTCACGGTTGCCTTTGGTATGTTGATTTTATGCTGGGGTTATATTGCTTATGAGCGATTTTTCGCATAAGAGAATACAGGTTAAGTGACGTGCACTCTTCAAGCTAACAGCTAACACCACAATGCTGATATAAGACTTGAGAGCTGTGAAGGTGAAGCCGCTCTCATCAGTTAATGAGCGTCTACAGAAAGGTTGCGCATCCACTTCTTTGACCATGTGCGCCAACCAAACAAAATAAGCTTTGCAACTTCTTCGCTGTAGGCGACTAAGGCTACCCAAATAAGTGGCAGGTTCCAAACCGTCGCCGCAATATAGGTCAGCGGAATACTTACCGCCCACATGCCAAATATATCAGTTATCATGCAAAACTTATTATCTCCGCCAGCACGAATAACGCCGAGTGCCAACGTCATGTTACATACTTTTAGCCATGCTCCCAGTGCAATTAGCGTAAATACTTGGTGAGCTGTTGCTAGTGTTTGTGCTGACATATTCTCATACGGGCTGAAGATAATTCCTTCGAGCAATAACGCCAAACCACCTAAACCAATTGCGACAACTGGACAAAGTACAAAGAAGGATTTAGCGACCTGCCAGGCTTGCTCAAAGGCATCAGCCCCAAGCTTTTGACCCACCATAATCGAGCAAGCAGAAGCTAAACCAAAAAATATGGATAAAAATATTCCTTCAATTGGTGAAAGCAAACTCATCACCGCAAGGGCTTCTGTACCTAATTGCCCGTAGATAAGTTGATACATGAATGTACCGATAGACCAGATGCCAAAACTCATCATCATTGGCCAAACTAACTGAAATAGATGCCACCAAGCACGCCGATTCGCCAACAGGCTAAGGTCGCCACTTTTTGGCGCTAATAAATGGCGATGTTTGATTAAAAATTGCCAAATAATCGCTAAGTGCAGTGCTCTCGATATTAATGTTGCCCAGGCAGCCCCTTCTACTCCAAGTGCAGGTATTCCAAAGCCGCCATTGATAAGCCAATAATTAAGGATGATATTGATCACTATAGCGACACAACTAAATGCTAAGGGCAGTTTGACCTGACCAATGCTGCGCAGTGCGTTTTCTACAATCAATATTAGGCCAACAAAGATCAAACTCGGCATGGTAATCCAAAGGTAAACCTCACCAAGCGCAATAACCTCTGAGTCAGATGAAGCCCAGCCGATGACGAGATCAGCAGTATAAAAGTTAACAATGGCTATCGGGGTAAATGCTAACAGTGCAAAAACAGACGCTATCTGAATGCTACGGCGAATTCTGTCACTTTTACCAGCCCCGAAGTATTGCGCCGCTAAAACACCCACGCCCCATGAAAGGCCTGTCGCAATAACCAAAACTACAAACTGAATACGATTACCTAAACCCACAGAAGCCACTGCTGCATTGCCAAGGTGACCAACCATCACAACATCAATCATACCGAGTAGTGTGACTAACATATTTTGCAGAGAAATCGGCCAAGCAAGTTTGATCGTTTGCCGTAATTGCGAAGAAGAGGTCATTTATAGAAAGGAAAATATATATAGAAAGCAACAAGCTGATATTCTAGTGATATTTAACGTATATTGCTCGTTGAATACGTATTAATATTCACTTTATTATTTACAAAATTTAGCTAAAACAAGCTAAACATTATTAACTTCAACAAGGACAACACATGCCGATCACCGGAAAGTTATTTCCTACCCTATTAAATACTAAAAAATCTGCACGAATCATCGCGTACTCTGCGCTAATAGCATCGGCGTTTAGTAGTCTAGCGGCTTCAGCTAGCGATCCGAAAGATGGCAAACTAGCGCAAGCACATCCTCCGTTTGTGATGCCAGCACCTTTAGTATCTATTGCTTCACACGATGCTTTTTTTGATCGAATAAAAGCGTTTTGTGGCCAAGCATTTACAGGCAAGGTGTCACTTGATACGGGTGGTGACGATAGCTTCAACGATAAGCAGCTGATAATGCATGTTAGAAAATGCGATGAGCGAGAGCTACAAATCCCTTTTCACATTGGCAAAAATGCATCACGTACTTGGATTATCACCAAAACAGGCTCTGGATTGTCACTTAAACACGATCATCGCCATCGCGATGGCAGCCATGATGTGCAGACCATGTATGGCGGTCACACGCTTGACGCTGGGTGGCCAGAAGTACAGTCATTTCCAGCAGATCAATACTCAAAAGAGCTTTTTGTAAAGCAAGGCATACCGCAATCAGCAGACAATACGTGGCAAATGTTTATTTACCCTAATCGTTTCAGCTATAGGATGGTTAGACAGGGTAGAGAGTTTCGCGTTGATTTCGACTTAACGAAGCCAATCACTCCACCTAAAGCCCCGTGGGGATATCAAGATTAGCACTCTGTTTATCTGGGCCTAACGCTAAGCGAGCAAATAAAATTCAGATACCCGAGCACCTGATTTATTTTCACGCTTCATTTGGTTGCATAGTGCTCGCTGTCACTAAATTTTTGACATAAAAAAATGCGACTCATAGAGTCGCATTTCTTTATCTAGCTTTGTTGCGCATCCTGCGCACAATTAGTGTTTCCCGCTTCATCCTTAAAGAAACTGTCCTTAGTATATCCTAACGATCCCTTCGCTGTCCTACCGCCTAATCCTAAAGCGACTACATTTCCTAATGTAACACACACCTTGTGTTTAAAGCTTACCTGCTTATCTTCCTTAACTTAGCTTTCCTTTGCTAATTCACATCCTTGTTCTATCATCCTATGCAATATCCTATTGCATGACCTAATCCTAAGGCCTCCCTTGACAGGAATTCATTTCCTGTGTCGTCCTGACAGTTGTAATATTACGTTATCAGCGATTATAAACTAGCAAGTATGATAAAAACTTTTTCATGGGCTGAAGTGCAATTTTCACACAAAAACAGTAACAAACTGTATTTAAAGGTTTTTTATTCATGCACTTTCCTTTTTTCGCGAACAACTTACTCAATATCCTACGCCTATGTGCGACATATCTTACATTTACATTTCCATAAATGACATTACACCTTGTTAACACATTCACATAACTTGGTTTACTTTTGTACAAATGCATTACACCTATGCTTGAACTTAAATGAGAAGAACAAAAATGTCTCATGTGCTTTCTATATCGCAATAAAAAACGGCCACCTATTGGTAGCCGTTCAATCAATGACTTAAGCTAATAAGGCTTAAGTTAGCAAATAAAATAAGCGAGCTGTTATTTCATCTGACGAGTATGGCTGTTAATTAGCCACCACATTTACCTTCGCCACACTTACCTTTTGCTTTTTTCTTGCCTTCACCACATTTGCCTTCGCCGCATTTGCCTTTGGCTTTACCTTCACCACACTTGCCTTCACCGCATTTGCCTTTGGCTTTACCTTCGCCACATTTGCCTTCGCCGCACTTACCTTTGGCTTTACCTTCGCCACATTTGCCTTCGCCGCACTTACCTTTGGCTTTACCTTCACCACACTTGCCTTCACCACACTTGTCGCCACCAGCAGCAACAGACACAGAAACTACGTCTTCAACAGCAAACGGGTTAACATCAGCCTTCGCAGGCGCAGAAACTAAAAGGCCTAAAGAAAATAAGCCCATTACAGCAGCCAGAGTTGATTTCTTGATTAAATTCATCATGTTTTCCTTTGTTATAAAAAATATAGCTAACTTATACTGTTATAAGTGTTTTTATCTAGACCTCTAAGATAGCATATTTATTTCAAATTTATTCTCTCGCGTGAGAATTTGTTTGACCTTATCAATAGGCTAAAATACAAGCCTACACTTCTATGAAAGAATAATTTTGAACGTAAAGCAAATTTTTTTAGCACCAATGGAAGGGGTCGTTGATCACTTGATGCGCGATCTACTCACACAGATTAATGACTATGATTTATGCATAACGGAATTTGTTCGGGTAGTTAATCGCAAGGTCCCGAAACACACTTTCTACAAGCTTTGTCCAGAACTTAAACTCGGCGGCAAAACACCATCGGGAACCCCTGTAAGAGTTCAGCTATTAGGCCAAGATCCAAACTGGATGGCAGAAAATGCCCTAATAGCTCACGACTTAGGGACAAGCGGCGTCGATATTAACTTTGGCTGTCCTGCAAAAACGGTCAATAAAAGCCAAGGCGGCGCTAGCTTACTTAAAGACCCAGAATTGATGTACCAAGTCATTTCAAATGTAAAGTCTGCTCTATCTGGCACTGAGCAACCGTTGTCTGCAAAAATACGGTTAGGCTTCGACGACACCAGCTTACTTGATGAAATTGTTGATGCTATCGCGCAAGCTCAGCCAGACATGTTAACGGTTCATGCCAGAACTAAAAGACAAGGTTACAAGCCTCCTGCTTATTGGGAGTATATTGCGGATATTAAAAGCAAGCTAACCATACCTGTTATTGCTAATGGCGAAATATGGCAACGTTCAGATGCACAGCGATGTATTGAGAAATCTCACTGTAATGATTTAATGATTGGCCGTGGAGCACTTGCAACACCTAACCTTGCAAACGTACTGAAATACAACGATACGCCTATGACATGGGAAGAGACATGTCAATTGATTCTAGATTGGACTAAGCTGGATGACGGTGAATTTAAGCCTTTCTACTTTTCAAGTCGCTTAAAGCAGTGGTATCGATATTTAAAGTATTTCTACCCTCAAGCAGCAACGCTTTTTGACGCCATTAAAACGCTACAACACAAAGCGGAGATCGTCAGTGAAATCGAGCGAATCATAAGAGTAGAAAGTACTGAAGTGTTGTAGTTAGCTTAGTTATGTAATTTTCTTGAGGGATAAAAAAACCAGCCATCAGGCTGGTTTTTTGTTTGGTTCTAAAGCCAAATTAAATAGCAACACCTTTACGTTGTGCTGTTTCTTCAATAAATGACTTCCAACCGCGAGCTGCTTTACGCGATTTAGGATCTTTCATTGCACGAGAGATCTCTGCATGCGCTTGCTTGTACTGACCCAAATAGAAGTGTGCTTCAGCTAGGCTCATGTATACACGACCTTTGTTCTTCACACCCGCTTCAAGTGCCTTATTAAGCGCAACGATAGACTTTTTGAACTGCTCGCTTTGCTTTAACAACATGCCTTGCTTGCGCCAGTGTTGTGCTTCGTTAGTTAACTTAGCAACTTCACCGTAGTATTTAGCAGCAGTAGCAATGTTTTGGGCCGCATGGTATGCGTTAGCTAATGTCGATAATGTTTGATCATCGCGCTTAATATCACCAGAGCCAATATGTTTCTCTAGTAATTTAGCTGCTTTGAACGGAACACCATTAGATTGGTACAAACTTGCTAAAGTTTTTAGCTCAGATTCTTTTTCTAAGAAACCTTGCTTGTATGCCATATCTAATGTCGACAATGCTTTTGTGTAATCTTCCACTAATAAGTAGAACATACCCAATTGCGTCCACCATTGCTTATTCTCAGGGAATATTTGCAATACAGTTTCAAGCACCTTAACACCGTCGCGGTACATCTTACGTTCGTAGTAAGACGTTAGCTTTAAGATGTAAGGGTTTTGATTTGGCTTGTCACCAAATAACGCAATCGCCTTATCAGCAGGCTCAATCATTTTGTCTAAGCGACGAAGTTCGTAGTAAGCTTGCGCAATCTTAACGTAAGTTTGCGAATCTTCTTTACCTGTGAACTCCATCCAAGCTTCATAGTTCTTAAGCGCTTCTTCGTACTTCTTGGTTTGCATTTGCAAATCAGCAAGTAACTTGATTGATTCACCGTGATCGCCTTCGTTTAGGATATCAGGCTCAACCGCTTGCTTAAGATAGCTAATCGCTTTCTCTTCTTGGTTGCCTTTGGTTGCATACATTACCGCGATCATACGTGCTACATAAGCTTTGTCGTATGGTTTGCTCGCTTCAATGTCTAACAAAAGAACAAGTGCGCCATCAATGTCGTCGGCAGTGTAAAGTTCAAATGCTTTTTGTACTTTCTTACCTACTGATGGACCAACTAGTTGTGTTGGACGCTTTTTCTTCTCTTGTTTTGCTTCTGCGGCTTGAACGTCAAAAGAGAACGGTAATTGGACAGTCGTTACTGCAGATGCAATTACTAATGCCGTTGCAAGTTTTTTAAACATTACCTACCTCCGTCCATTTTAAAGTCAAGCTGAACAGTTAAACCAGGTTGCTTTTGCGGTTTACCGTCAACAACTTTTGGCTTGTATTTCCACTTACGTAGTGCACGCTTCGCTTCTTTGTCGAAGATACGTTTTGGCTCTGCTTCGATAACCTTAACGTCTTCAACACCACCAATCTCATTAATAGTAAAAGATAGTCGTACCCAACCTTCTTTACCATCACGAGCTGCTTGAATTGGGTATTTAGGCTCAATTCGAACAATTGGTGTTGCTTCACCATCACGACCAAAACCAGCACCCGGAGCAGATAAACCAGTGTTAGCACCAGCTAACTGTACACCTGGCATATTGAACTCGATACCACCTTGGTTATTGTTTGCTTCAGGCTCTGGAGCTTGAGGCTTAGGCGGAGTCTTAGGCGGCGGTGGCGGCGGTGGCGGTACACGACGACGCGTCTCTGCTGCAGACTTTGGTGGTGTAGTATTCACTTCCACCACGATATTTTCTAACTGTTCTTCCTGAGCGCGATCACCGCTCGCGATCAGGAATGCCATGAACGAAAATAGTCCAAAGGTAACTGCAGCGCCTAGTAGTATTGATACTAAAAAGCGAACCATAAATTACCCCTTAGCAGCTGCAATAGAGATACGATCGATTCCTGCTTCTTTGATAGCATCCATCACTTTAACAACGATACCGTGCTTAGCATCTTTGTCAGCTTGGATAATTACCACATCAGTTGGTTGCTCTGCTAAAAGCTTTTCGATGTTAGCAGCAACACGTTCTACATCAACGCGGCGCTTGTCTAACCAAATTTCACCAGTGTCTTTTACTGCAACAAAAATGTTAGCTGACTTCTGTTTAGTTTGGTTAGCTGCTTTAGGTTTATTTACTTCAATACCTGCTTCTTTTACGAAAGAAGTCGTTACGATAAAGAAGATCAGCATGATGAATACGATGTCAAGCATCGGCGTCATATCAATTGCTGCTTCTTCTTCTTCACGAATACGTTTACGTGCCATTCGAATTTCTCTCTAGTGATGAGGTAAACTGTCAACCAGTTTAGCCTTTGCTAGTTTAACTTTAGCGTCTAAACGCGTACTAAAAAATACGCCTGATAATGCTGCAACCATACCCGCCATTGTCGGAATTGTTGCCATCGAAATACCAGAAGCCATTAGACGCGGATTACCTGTACCTTGCTGAGCCATAGTTTCGAATACCGAAATCATACCCGTTACAGTACCTAATAATCCAATCAGTGGACACATTGCCACTAAGGTTTTAATGGTGAGCATATTACGCTCTAGTAGTTCTGTCGCTTCGGAGATCCATGTATCTCTGATTCGATGCGCATACCATGAAGTAGTATCAGCTCTAGCGTCCCAACGCTTGATGATATCATCACGCATTTTTGGGTAATTTGACGCTAGGAACCAATATCTTTCGATCATTAGGATCCACATCAATAAGAGAGCAACGGCGACAAAGTATAGTACGTTACCGCCAGTCGCAATAAAACTCCTGACAGATTCTACAAGCTCTATCAGGAATAACATTACTTAGACTCCTTCTCTGCAATCTCAGCGATTAGACCAGCAGCTTGCTCGTCTAACTTGTGAAGTACAGATTTTGCTTTACCCGCTACAACGCTGTGTACAAGGATAAGCGGAAGTGCTGCGATTAGACCTAGTGCTGTTGTTACTAGCGCTAGTGAAATGTTACCAGCCATGATTTTAGGGTCACCAGTACCGAATAATGTGATCGTTTGGAACGTCATGATCATACCGATAACTGTACCTAATAGACCCATTAGAGGTGCGATAGCTGCGAACATTTTGATTAGGTTAATACCACGGTCAACCGTTGGTGTTTCACGTAAGATTTGCTCGTCTAACTTAAGCTCAAGTGTTTCAGCGTCAGCATCTTTGTTCTCGTGGTAAACCTTTAATAGGCGGCCAAGAGGGTTGTTGCTGTTTGGCTTGTCCATGTTCTTAGTTTGCGCTTTGATTTTTGCACCAACAGCACCTAGAACAATGATACGCTCAAGCGCAATTAATAAACCAATAACTAGTAGTACAGTAATACCGTAACCTACTTCAGCACCTTGGTGGTAGAATTCCATCAATGTACGCTTACGAGTTTCTAACGCTAAGATAGCACCACGTGAAGGGTCAAGGTATAAAGGCGCGTAGCCTGAAGAAGTCGTGAAGTAACTCGTTGCTTCACCAGTGATGTAACCAGCTGGTTGCTTAGCAAGTGGTTGAACTTGTGCTAACTCATCGTTGTAAGTTAAGTAACCGTTTGAAGAGATTAGGTTGAAAGTACCAACACGCGTAACTGTTTCTGAAGACTTAGTACCATCTAGGTTAGTAACGTCAGTTTGGAACTGAGCAATCTTACCAGATTCAGTCATTTCAGTTTGAAGTGCGAACCATAACTCTTCTAAGTCAGGAAGGCTTGGGATTTCTTTTGAGTTAGCGATACGGTTTAATGTTTCGCCACGGCCTGGGTATTGAGCACTAACAATTGATGTAGAGATCATACCGTAAGCGTCAGCAGCAGCTGAACGACTTACACCGAACATTTCACCTAAAGTACCTTTCGCGTTATCAAGCTCTTGCTCTTTTTGTGCAAGTTTGATTTCGTTTGCAGCGTACTCTTTAGTTAAACGCGTATTGCGGTCTTGCTGTGCTTTTAACTCAGCTTTTGCTTTGTTCAATAAAGCTTGCTTGTCAGCACGTGCTGCTAAGAATTCAGATTCACGTTGTTTGTCTAGTTTAGCTTCTGAGATACGATCAGCTTTAACTTGTTGTAACAACTGGTCTAGTTCATTAGCGTTAGCTGTTGTAGCGAAACCCGCTGACAGAGAAGCAGCAAGTAAAACGAAATTAATAACCTTTTTCATTATTGTGCTCCTGCTGCAAATACTGGAAGTTTAGTTAGATCCATTGGCAATTGCTTGCGTGCCATACGGATAGTGTCAGTGATAGTCTTCGCATATTCTTCACCTAACTCGTCCCATGAACGAGTTGAGTTGTTCCAAACCCAAGCTTGCTTGTAGTCTAGAGATTGTGCGATTAGCGCAACACGACCCATGTGAACGAAATCAGCAGTGATCGTGCGATCACCTAAATCTAACTCACCTTGGTAAGCATCAAATACTGTACCGTAGTTAGCTTCGATTTCGTATGCTTCAAGTACTAAGCGGAACTGCTCAGAAGTTGTTACGTTAGAATCTGCCATTACGTCGCGAAGACCCGCGATACGCTCTTTACGATTCTCAAGGTTCATTGGTACGTCAAGATCAACAAACTTTTCTAACGTGTCGATCATTTTGTACATTAGTGGAACAACGCCTTGCTTGATTTTATCGATACCATCGATTTGACGTTGTAGTGACGCGATATTTGCGTTTTGGTCATCAACCATGCGCTGTACGTGGTCGTTATAGCCTTTTAAAACTTCAGCTTCGTCTACTGTTGTACGGTAGTCAGCTAGTAAGTCTTGAGTTTGCTCATAGATGCTATCGATCTTGCTTTGTGATTTAGCTGATGCTTTGAAAATTTGCATTTCAGCTTTTTGTAAATCAGTTAACGCATCAGCAGCAGCGATATTGCTACCAGCCAACGCAAAAACACCTGCTATCGTCGATGCGATAAGGCTTTTTTTACTTATTTTGGACATAGTTCCCAACCAATTGCTATTTAACTTAGATAACAAAAATTTAAAACCCATCAGTAATGATGAATCTAATTCTGCCATTAAAAAGGATTTTTAATTAATCTAGAATACAACCAGCCAATATTCCCAGACGACAGCGAAACTGTCAACCTAGAACATCTTAATCAGAACTACTTTTTTGTAAATTTCCTAAACTGTTTCGCTTGTCGTGCAGCGCCGCTGCTAAGCCTGAAACAATTTATTAAACTCACTAACATTGCCATAACAATTAAGTAAATTTGATTGCGACTAGTGTATTCTCCTTCTCAATTTAACAAATTGCAGACCCATGTTTTACTAATTCATTCGTAGTAAGTCAAATCTAAATAAATAATAGCTTATTAATTGAGCATTTTTATTCTTTTTACAAAGTAGTGTTTAACTCCTAAACCAGCCCGTTAACGAGTAGCGGCTCGCTGGTGAAAAAGGCGCAATTGAAGTAACCGAATGTACTTTATTAACATCGAATAACGTTAACGAGTTATATTTCGGCATATATGATTGAGTTGGTGTACCATCTGGTTCAAACATTTGTAGTAAACCGCCCCAATCTGGATGCCAATTAGGGCTTAAACCTAGCACATACGCATATTTTCGTGTTTCACTAGGTAGATTATCAATGTGGCGTGTTAAGAAGTCGCCAACCCGGTAGCGTGTTGCTTGTCCATCAGCATGGCTTAAGTCATCATCACCAGTAATATGCTTAATAACAGACAAGCAAGCTTCGTCATTAATCAGCTTCAACGCTTCATCAATGATTGCAGGTGACGCATCGCTCGCTTTGTGACGGCCGTAAAGAAACCCCTGCCCCTGCGCGGCTAACTGGTAAATTGCCTGATACATTTCTCTTCGTTGCGCAATCGGCAGCTGCGCAATTTGTTCATCGCTAGCTTCACGGTTTTGGTGATTTAAAAAGAAGGCATTGTTAAATGAAATGTCGTGATGTAAACAGCGTGAAAGCTCTTCTGCTCCCTCGGTGTTTAAGAAATCAAAAATACGAACAATGCCGTAGTCAGCGAATTCTGCTTTTAACACTGCCTGTTTATCCGAATCTAATGTTGGGTTAATGGTAAGCTGAGTCAATTTTTTTCCTATTTTACAATTTAGTTCTTATTTTCTGGGATTATCGCCAGTTCTTAGCCAGCCGGTAATCGACACACGCTTTTGTGTGGCAAATGGGCTAACACAGCCAACGTAATGATCTACGGGGATTTTAAAAATATTCACTTCATTAAAAGTCGGGACAAAACTATTAGTGATTTGACCATGATTATCAAGCAAATGTAAGGCTCCTCCCCAATTAGGGCGCCACTCTTTGGTCAAGTTAATAACAAAGGCTGCAACACGGTTTTTACCAGCAACATTATCATCGTGTGTATTCAAAAAATGACCCGCACCAAAACGAGTAATTTGCGCATCAGCAAAACTGATATTTGGCTCAGATAACAAGGTGCGAAAGTAGTTTAATGTTTGCGCGCTATTGAGAAATTCAATAATTTGGTTGAAAAAATGACCTGGCAATAAGTTGCTGTGATAAATGTCATAGACGGGAATATTTTCATACAAATACTGAAAGCCATTACTCGCCTGCGAATGGACAATGCGACTTAAATCTTCTTTTTGTTTGGTAGTCCAACCGTCTACTGCTCTAGCATTCAAGTCTTGATGCTGGCCATTGTGATTAAAAACTAAATTCCAATCTTTTTGTTGTTGAATATGCTGGTGCAATAATTCAGCGCTTTCAACGGCTAAGGCATTTTTAACTTTCACGAAACCGTGTTCACGAAAGTAAGAAATATCGTTTTTTTGTGGGTGCTCTGCAGCTAATGCTAATGAAGGCTGAGTTTTACAGTTCATTTGTAGTTCAGATAAATTCGTTAACTAACATAACGCCTTATAGTATCATCCTGTTCTCTCAAAGTTGAAGATAAACCTAGCATACATTGCATTTTCATGATCATCGTCAATACCATTAGAAAAGCTGAGCAAGCTCACCAACAAGGCCAACTTGCAGAGGCAGAGTCTTTATACCGGCAAGCATTAAGTAACGAGCAACATATCGATGCGATCTATGGTTTGGCAACGTTAAAGATGCAACTAAAAGAATACGCTGTCGCCACTCAACTGTTTGAACAAGCACTATCAATTGAGCCACAAGCACTAGATATCAACTTTAATTATCTCTTGTGCCTCAAACAAAGTAATCAAGTCGACCAATCAAAAGAACGACTTCGTGAAATTTCGCACCATGTCGGAAATAACAGCCAAATGGTGAGCGCCTTTGCTAACTTGGCATTTGAATTAGGTGATTATCAGCAAGTTATTAATATCACCTCTGTCAGTCAGCAAAACCAAGACAATATCAATTTTATTGCTGCAAGGGCCCACATGGCGCTTAACCAATGGCCTGATGCGATCCAATACCTTGTTAAGCTAAGCGAGCGGCACCCAAATAATACTGAACTTTTAAATTTACTGGCACAGTGTTATGGGCATACCTTGAACTTTAATTTAGCAATGCCAATATTTGAACAGCTCACAGCATTAGCACCTTCTTTGGAAAACACGTTGCGATTTGCTGACTTATGCATTCTCGCTCAGGATAAAGCTAAAGCTGAGCAGCTAGTTGCACAGCTAGAGAACCATGCTAATACCGAATTTTCCGCGCAAGCTAGCTTGCAATTGCTTTCTATCAAAACAAAACTCGCACGACTTAACCACGACAAACCGCAAGCCATTAGCTTAGCTGAGCAGTTACTTGCCCGCGAGCCATCATCCTCACTAGCGTGGCAAGTGCTTTTTGAGCTTGGAAATGACAGTGCGCACAAACAAGTGCTAAAGCAGTTGCCAGTTGTTGTCGAAACTAGTGAACAGCACAGTTTTGACTATCGGCAAAATCTTTATACCCTTGCCAAAGTTTATGAAAAGTCCGATGAGTACCAAAGAGCATTTGAATACTTTACGAGGGCGAATCAGAGTCAATACCTACAGCTCGCCAATCAAAATCGCGCATTTTCTTATCAAACATTAAAAGCCGAAATTAACAGGCTAACCGAGATTGATTATGCACACCTTGCTGAAACTGAACAGTCTAAAATGCCTGCTACAAATTCCCCCACAGATCACCCGACCAATATTTTTGTCGTGGGGATGCCTCGCTCAGGTACAACATTAGTCAATCGTTTACTGTGTCAGGCAACAAACGTGGCCAGCGTTAATGAAAGCAACGGTATCGCGAGTGTTTATGAGCATTTATTAGCGCAGATTGCCGCAGCAGATATCCCAGCATATTTAGCAAAAAACGCTAAAGCGCTGGCAGAAAAATACCATGACGCACTCCCTGCCCTGCCGGCCCAGACTGAAATTATCGTTGATAAAATGCCACATAACTTTCGTTTCGTTGGCGCCATTTTAGCAAGCTTTTCAAATGCTAAAATTGTTCAAATGCGCCGTAATCCCGAAGACTTAGCACTATCAATTTTTAGCCAACAATTTAACGATTACCACAACTATGCTTGCGATCAAAAAGCTATCGCTCAGACAATATTTGAAGCGAATAAGCTAATGGATGTCTGGGCTAAGCGCTATCCTGAGCAAGTTTATGATCTTAGTTATGAAGATTTGGTGAACAATCCAGAAAGTGAAGCGAAAGCAATATTTGATTCCCTATCACTGCGTTGGCAGCCTAGCTATCTTGAGTTCTACCAACAAGCCGTGCCAAGCTTTACGTTCAGTGAAGTACAAGTAAGAAAACCGATTAACCAAAGTAAAATCGGCTTTGCCAAGCACTATCACGATCAGCTAAGTGAATTTAGAGCAGCTTACAACAGCTTGTTAAAGTAAGCTCTATGCTCTGCTTGTACTCGCTGTCGATGCTCAAAGCTTCGCTGTATGGCTTTTTGCTCAGCATCGCTAAGTTCAGGATGCCAGACCGAGAAAATCAACACTACGCGATCAGCATCACTCAAGTTGATTGCTTCATGTATAAATGAGTCGTCAAAGGCAACCAATTTACCTTCTTGCCAAGCACATTGCTGATCTGCAACTTTGATATATCCATCACCGGGGACGGTAATCGGTAAGTGAACCGTTAGGCTGTGATTCGACAGCCCATAATGCGGTGTAATATGTTGCCCAGCTTTTAGCACGGAATAAAAGACTTCGTAAGGTCGTTCACCTAGCCCGTATAGTGGTAACTGTTTAAGTAACGCTACAGTTTGTGGTACGTGGCGGGCTAATTTAGGGTTAAGAATACCATCTTTGAATAAATGCAATGCAGTCCAATTCGCACTGCCGGCAAGTTTATCAAAACCTTGTTGTTTATATTTCTCATCTAAATACGGCTCGCCTAAGCCATCTATTTTGTCAACTAAGGCATTAAATTCTGATTTAATAATGTCAAAACCTTGCTCGATTACTTGCCCATTAAAGGCCTCATTGGCTGGCCAAAAAGGTTGGGCAGTCAATGTTGGCAAATAAAATAAATGAGGCCGTTGTTGCTCTGCTAGGTAAGTAAAGGCATTGTTGTGGGTTTGTGGCCAAATAGCATTTATGACGGCTTCGGCATCAGGTATTGTGCTAATCGCTTTTTGGTGCTCTTCAGTGTAAAAATTACGCAGTGCGATATCTGCCTGATAAGAGCGCTTTTTCGTTTGTTCTGCGACTTGTTCATAGCGATAAAACATGGTTAAACGAGCATCTAAATCTTGCCCTTGACTGAGAATGGCAAGCCCGGCCTCTTTCTCGCCAATATTTAAATAATAAGTACCAGCATACAGATAACATAGGACATTATTCGTCGCCTTGCGCAAGCAACTGATGTAAGCGTGTTTTGTATCGTCAACTGTACCTAATTGCTCGGAAAGCACTGCAAAGCGATAGAGTTGCTCTACATCATCTGGGTTTTGCTGAATATATTGGTTGAGTAATTCATATGCTTGCTCATTTCGGCCTTGACCAAACAATTCGTTGACTTGATTTAGTTCAGCCATTTTTAACTCCGTGAATTAGCCAAGCAAAAGTAAGCTTATCTTCGGTTAAAACACTTGAATTGTGGCACCTCATGCCATAAGACTGTAACTCACTCACAAGTGTTTTAATGTCATTCTCAGATTTCGCAACACTAAGTAATTGTTCTAGCCTCACCTGCTCTGCTGACAGCTTATTAGCAAGTAAACTCATCATACTTTTAGCACTGCTATAATTCCCCTGTTGTATCGCAAGTACCGCTTGATTAATGCTTTCTAGTACCTGACCTGTAATACTTTTTGATAAGCTGCCTTGATGCTGTTGAATAAAACGCTGAGCTTTAGTTTCTATCTGCTCAAGTGAGAGTTTACTGTCGGCTAACGCCTGAGCACTTTCAATAAGTGCATCACTTGCCATCAACAAACTAATTTCGTTATGCCTTAGCTTATTAGCTGTAACGATCTCGCCATTTGCATGATGAATGATTAACTGAAAACAGCCGCCATTGCGCAACACTCTAGCAATTTCTGATACTGCGCTAGTTTGAGCAGCATATTCAAAACCAAATTGACTAGTAACCGCATCAATTGAATGATCAGCAAATGGTAAGTGTGCTAAATCTACCTCGCCAAGAAAAGTTACTTGCTCTTCGAAATGACCAGTAATGCCTTGAGGATTTATTGCGGCATAGTCAACACCGATATACCGATGTTCGTGCGCTTTGTCGCCTTCTAGTAAATTGGCGATAACCGCGCCATTACCAGTCGCTAAGTCTAAAATAGTACTTTGTTTGGGTAGTTTTTCTTGCCAATCAAGCCAAAGCTTTTTTACTAGACGTTGCTCACTGTCGCTAGCAATGCAGCTTTGCTGTTGGCCTTGTTGCCAGTATTGATGCCAAGCTTGTTGTTTTTTCATCATAAAAAATATCGTTTAAATCACCTAGCCATGATGGGTGAGGCTTTTTTTGGGGCATCTATTAAAGCGGTACAACATCAAAAGGTGATGTCAGTCTAAACTCGTGCTCATCACCTTGAAATGGCACAGTGCCATGCCACGCGTAAGATGGGAAAAGTGCTAAGGTTCCCGCCTCGGGTTGTATTATTTTAGCAACATGCTCTCGTTCACCAAGCTGCATCGAGGTTTCACCAAACTTAATCGCACCTGCATGTTGAGGTTGCTCAACCGATGACAATTCAGGCAGGGACACATAAAACGCTGAGCTTAACCAACCTGCAGGGTGAACATGGTTAACGTGAAAACCATTTGGCTTAAGCCTAACCGACCAAGAGCCTGCAAAGGCAAATTTAGGCGATTTACGTGATAGCAATGGATGGGTATTATCATCAGGCAATGAATCTATATGCGCAGAAACAATATCGGTTAGCGCTTGCTTAAGACTAGCAATAACCGGGTGTTTTTTATGTAGCAAGCGTCCCGGCGTTTGGGTGCCATTTTTTAAGGTTTGCTTTAGCGGAGCCTGATCGAGTTGATGCATAGACAAGAGTACTGTTTTCAACTCTTCAAGAAATGCATCTGTCGATTGATAGCCGTTTGGTGCCACAATACGATATGGTTTGACAAATTTATCGTAATCAATCAACCAGTGATAACGCTCATCACCAATTAAGCGCCAACAGGTACTTTTATAGGCAATAAGCAATTGATGATTTGGCTCCCTCAACTCCGCCTGTGCGATGTAGTGGAGCGCTTTTTGATAATCGGCATTGACGATACAGACATTGATGAGATCCAGCGCGAGATCCATGTAAAAGTGTTTATCAATCGCTTGCTCGAGCAACGCTACCGCTTTTGCGTTATCTTCCCTTACAGCATAAATTTTTCCTTCGGTATGAAGTAGCTGGCTCGTGATTTGAACCTGTTTTGCACTGTTGATAATTTGCTCGGCATTATCGTACTGTTTGGCTTCAAACATTGCCTCAGCGTAGGCATGACGTATCTCTATGCTTTTTGGAAAATGTTCAATCGCAAGCTTAAAGCTATGACCAAATTTATCTTTCAGGTTACGTTGCCAATAGAATTCATTAAGCGTTTGGTGCACTTCAATATCATTCGGCTTTTTGTTCAAAGCGCTCCAATAGAACTGCTCTGCTTGTTCATATTTTCCTTGTTCAAACAATGTGTTTGCCAGATTAAAGTCTATTTGGCTTAGTTGCGGCGCCAGCTCTCTGGCCTTATTAAAATAAGCAAAGGCATGATCATGTTGTTCTATTAATTTGTAAGTGAGCCCAAGGTTATGTAAAGCATTTACATAGTTAGGGTTAATGCTCAACACCTGTTGATATTGAGCTATTGCCTGTTCGAAGCTTTCTTGTGCTCTATAGATATCAGCCGTGACCGTCAGTACTGATGTGTTTTGGGGAGCGAGCTTCTTTGCTCGCTCAACGGCTGTTAATGCTTCAGCAAGTTTACGTTGATTAAGTAGCGCTATTGCAAGGTTTTTATGCGCATCAAGGTAATCGCTATCTATTTTGATAGCGTCTTTGTAATATTGCTCAGCTTCATATTCATAGTGATTAGCAGCCAAGAGGTTTGCATAGTTGTTGAGCACTTGCGGCTGCTTTTTGTTGAGTGCCAAACACGCGTCAAAACTTTGCTTGGACTCTTCAAATTTACCCAGCTGTTTTAGCGCAAGAGCCTGTATGTGAAAAACATCTGGTTGGTTTGGAAAATCATGCCCTAACTTCTTCGCTTCTGTAACCACAAACTCAAATTGACGGGCTTGCATGGCTCGCTGCAAGCTTTGCAGTGTTTGCACTAAACGATGGGTATTCATTGGTGATATAGAACTCTAACGGAAACTATGTGCTCACTTTATTGTAATGAAATCACGCTAAGTTAACAGTGTTAGCTATTGATATAAGGCAAGTTTTTAAACGTTATTTGGCTTAAATTCAATTAAATAAGTAATAAAAAATGGCCAACCTAAGTTGACCATTTTTGTTTAAGCGTTTGTCTTACAATTAACTATTGATTAGTTAAATGTGTAAGTACCGCTTAGGAAGAAGCGTGGACCGAATACGTCGTATACTTCTGGGAAAGTGTTTGCTTGTTGCTGTGAGTCACCAAGTAACTGCGGCTCTTCGTCAAGAATGTTCTTAACACCGAAGTTAACTTTTAGCGCATCGCTTACAACATATGCAGCTGAAAGGTCTAGGTAGATCTTAGAGTCTAACTCTGAAACCACTAGCTCATCAGCCGTCGCAGTACCTTCTGAGATTTGGTCATCTTCAGTTTCACCGATGTAGCGAACTAATGCAGATAGCGTTAGGTCACCAGTTGTCCAGTTAATACGAGTATTAGATTGGAACTCTGGGCGTGGTGCGCCACAAGTGTTACCGAAGTAACCGTCACACTTGTTGATTTGATCTGGTAACGCAGCAATTGGAGTTTGTTCGAACTTGTCTAAGAACGTAGAGCGGAACTGAACGTTTAAGCTTGAACCGTTGCCGAATAAACCGAAGTCAAATTCAGTGTTGTATGTGATGTTGAAATCGATACCTGAAGTTTCGATTAAACCAATGTTTTCGTTAAGCGACTTAACAAGTGAAACGTTACCGTCTGTACGACGTGTAATGTTTTGACATGTTACGTCATTGATGTCCTGTGCAACGTTGTAACAAACGTTAAGCGTGTTGTTAACACCAAAAGATGCAATCGCGTCTTCAATTTCGATTGAGAAGTAATCGATAGTGAAATCTAGGCCGTCCATCGGTTGAACAACAACACCCACTGTGAAGGTATCTGAAGACTCTTCTTGTAGTTCAGTGTTACCACCGAATGAACCTTCAATTTGAGAGTTAGCTTGCTCAAAGTTACCTACTAGACCAGCTGGAACACCTGTTGCTTCACAAAGTGCAACGTCAGTAACACCTGCTTGGAAACCGTCTGCAGAACAAGGATCAACCGCACCTGGGAAGCCATTAGATGCACCTAAGAATAATTCAGATACGTTTGGCGCACGAACCGCTTGTTGGTAACCGATACGAGTAGAGATCCACTCTGTTGGTGCCCAGTTAACTGCTGCTGCGAAAGACTCAACGTTACCGATGTTTGAGTAATCAGCAAAACGTGCCGCACCCCATAGGCTTAAGTCTTCAGCAAATGCTTTACCTGAAAGTACGGGAATTGAAATCTCTGTGAAGAATTCGTCAGATGAGTAGCTACCTACTGTTGCTTCACCAGCGTTGAAACCAAGTACGTCACCTGATGCTAAGAATTCATCAGGACGGAATGAAGATTCGTCTTGACGCTTCTCGTAACCAAATACTAAACCGATTGGCTCTTGAGCACCTGGAAGTGTCCAAGGAGTAGTACCAGCGACGTTAGCCATGAATACTTCTTGTGTTACGTTTGTAACGTTTGATGCGCCAACGTTTACGAAATCAACAGCTTCTTGTGAAATGTTACCTGCACCGAAGATATTAATTGGTACACAGCCACCTGAAGGATCTTGACACTCAGTACCTGCATCGTTAGTTAATGCCGCTTGGATAAAGCGAGAAGCTGAAACGTCGTTGTTTAGTAAGTTAGTTTGGTCAAGCATTGAGCGGCTGTAGAATACATCGTATGACCAGTCGTCATTAATGTAACCGTCAACACCTAATAGGATACGGAACGCATCACGTGTATCGATTGATTGACGTGAACCGTTCTCAACCATACGACGACCAATAAATGCTTCGAAGTTACCGTCGTCATTTAGCTCACCGCTGTTCAAGAATGCTTGCTGAACTTCAGGAGAGAAGAATGCACTGTTCGGGTTAATTTCAATCGTAGTAAATGCCGGAGTTGGCGCTAGTTCTTGAGGAACTTCGTTACGAATGAAAGAAACTTCAGTGTAAATACGGTGCTCATCAGTCACATAGAAGTGAGCGAAAGCACTTGCTGAGTAACGTTCTTGAGGAAGTTGTAAGAAGTTATCTGGTGCGTAGTTAAAGCGAGAGCTTGGCTCAACCCATGGTAAACCTTCGCCGTTTGGACCAAATGTACCTAATACTGTACCGTCAGCAAGAGTTGGGCCACCGAAAATACGAGTACCTGGAACACCTGATGAACCACCAGCTACAAGCTCGTCACCACTTTCTGTTAATGCAACGCTTGAGAAGTCACGGTCACCTTGGAACAATGCTTCACGCTTTGAGTAACCTAAGTAAACAACTGCGTTACCGCGGTCATCAGCGAAGTTACCACCCATTGTCATATCTAGGTTGAACTTTTCTGCGTCACCTTCGTCAGTAATATCGTAAAGAGTTGAGAATTCAACGCCTTCGAAATCATCTTTCATGTTGAAGTTAACAACACCACCTAATGCATCTGAACCGTATACCGCAGAAGCACCACCAGTGATGATTTCAACATTTTCAATTAAAGAAGCTGGAATAGTGTTTAAATCCACAACACCATCTTGACGTGCTGGGATCCAACGACGACCGTTAACCATTACTAGCGTACGTGAAGTACCTAAACCACGTAAATCAACTGTTGCCGTACCGTCACCAGGGTTGTTTGAACTAGGACCGAATGAAGGAAGAGTTGATGGTAATTCAGCTAGCTTTTGCTCAACGTTTAAGTTACCTGAAATAGCAAATTCTTGCGCGTCTACTTCGATGATTGGCGTAACAGCTGTTAACTCTTGACGCTTGATACGAGAACCAGTTACCTGAATGCGTTCTACGCCTTCTTCAGCTGCTTCTTCAGCGAATGCTACAGATGCTGGCATTGCCATTGCTGTTGTTGCCGCACCGGCCGCAATAGCAAGTCTTACAGCGCGTGTAAGCTTATTATTTTGATACATTTTTTACTCCCTGGATCACTTTCGTGATTTTAGTTTTTTGAGTGCAAGGCTATGTTGCCTTGTCAGTTTTCTGTCGGTCTAGGACCTGATCTGTCGCTTAGGATATTAAACGGATTCCATTTAAAGCGTCAACACCATTTACTACGAATGGGCAACAAATCTAACAACTAGAAACATGCAAAAACAATTTATTACATTTAGCGACTGATGGTTTTATAACCACCCAAAGTTCTCAACAAACTATTAAATGAGATATAAACAAACCGTAGATATATCGCTAAATGATATATCTTAGACTCAAACCCACACCATAAACCCATGTTTTACATTGATTTTTAATTATAAAAGGAAATGAGCGTTTATTACTTTCTTAAATGTAGAGTAGGAAAAATAAGGCGTTAGACGAAAAAAACAATATGTAAACCAAAGTTAACAATTTGGCTGTTTTCACATGTGACTAAATTTGTAACAACAAAGGGGGCGAGCTAAAAATTTAGCTGCCCCCTTTGTAATTTGTATGATTACTCGCCTTATTTATGAGTAATCTTTAACGATTCTAGATTAAAGAGAAACGTTAATACCTGCAAATGCACGTCGGCCAACTAAGTCGTAGATCGGGTTAGTTGTATAACCAGGCGCTAGTTTATCGGTTAAGTTACGAACACCAAAGTTAACTGATACGTTGTCGCTTACGCTGTATGCAAACGAAATATCATGCGTTACAACGGTACCAATAAATGCTGGGTCAGTATCTTCTGGCGTATCACCTGTTGGAGAAATATCCAATGTAAAACTGCGATCGATTAGGCGTGTTGACCAGCTAACAACTAAGTCATCAAGCTCGTAGTCAGCACCAAAGCGCATCTGCCACTCTGGATCACCTACTTCGCCATCTTCTACATTAATTTCATCTGGACGGTTTTGGAACTCAAACTGTTCTAATTCAAGTAATTTATTTACAAGTAAGTTCATACGAACTTCACCTGGTAAGTCAAAAGCGCTTAAATCAGTACCGTAGCGTAGCTGGGCTTCAACACCTTTAGTTGTTAGCTTAGCAGCGTTTAAGTAGCCCGAGCGTACTAGCGTAATATCGTTAGTAACAGGATCACGGTCAATTTGGCTACAGAAACCTAAATCAGGACCACCAGTTGCATCAACACAGTTATCAGCAACATTTTGAACACTTACGAAAGTAATCGCGTCTGTGATCTCAATATCATAGTAATCAACGGTTAATGAGAAATCTTCTGCAAACGATGGTGTCCAAACAAAACCAGCAGTTAGTGACTCAGACTCTTCAGATACAAGATCAGGGTTACCGCCCGCTAACGTGTCAACAGATACGTTATCATTCGCTTGGAAACCAGCAGGAATACCTAACGCCGCACAGTTTGCAGCTCTGTCTGGATCATCTGGAATATTGTCAGCATCACAAGGATCGCTCACACGGCCGAAGCCAGGAGATACAGGGTCAAATGCTTCAGTAATATTTGGAGCACGAACCGCTTCACCTAATGTACCGCGAATTCTGAGGTCTTCAATTGGCGCATACATAAAGCCAACTTTCCACGCATCGGCTGTACCAGCATGTGAATAGTCTGCCGTACGGAACGCCGCATCAAGCGTTAGCTCATGTGCAAATGCAACCTCTGATAATAGCGGTAAGCTCACCTCTACAAAGAACTCAGTTACGTCGTACTCACCATATGAATCTGGCGTTGCAGCACTTGTTAAAAAGCCGCGTTTAGTAAACTCATCAGTTATTGAGCCTGATGTTTCTTCACGGTATTCAAAACCAGCAGCAACACCAATACCGCCACCTTGTAACGATAAGAATTCAGACGTATCAAATACGATAGAGCCACCGATGAATTCTTGCGTAATTTCATCTTCACGCTTTACGTCAGCTGATACAAAGTCACGTGCTTCTTGCGAAGAAGACTGACCAAATGGGTTAAAGGCAACACATGGTCCACCAATAATACCTTCGTCATCACGACAAACAGCTTCACCGGTTTCTGGGTCAATTACTGAGTCAACTGCTGCAGCAAAGTTATCAGGAATAAGGTCGTTTAGCGTATTACGAGTATTGGTAGTTTCACCATAAACATAGTAAAGCTCCCAATCAAAATCAGTTTCACTTACAACGAATGAACCATCAAAGCCCGCTGTGTAACGGAATAATTCACGACGGTTATCAGCTGAGCGGTTACCTAACTCATCAAAGAATTTCGCCATAGATACTGTAGTTTGACCAGCATCTAACAATGTTTGACGAAGTGTTGGGTCAAGGAAAGCATTTTCTTCTACATTAATGCTAATGTTACCGAAGCGGAAAGATGGTTGGAACTGCTGAACAATGTCAGAACGTACATACTTAACACTACTGTTAAACGAAATATTATCGGTAATATCATAAGTTAATGTCGAACTAACATTTACTTTATCTACATCTGGAGAATAGTTTTCATAGTCTTCAGTAAAGAAACAGTACTGACAACCATCAGGGAAATTACCAAATGCAAAACTGTTGGTAAATTGACGATCTGTCTGCACCAACGGGTTACCTGCATCATCAAATACCCAACGACCAGCAGCGCCACCAAATGGGTTAATTACGCCATTAGCATGGATAAATTCTGAACCTACATTTGGCACTCTTAATCGGTCTGGAATGCCGTCATCTTCACCACCATCTTCTGGGTTAGCAATAGTCCCCCAGTTATTGTATTGGCGAATATCATTAGCCATTACTTCACCAATGCGCTCAAGGCTAGTGAAGAAGGTAACATTACCTTTGCCATCAGCGAAGTCAGTACCAGACAAAATGCTAATTGTGTGGTTGCGCTCATTAACACCTTCAGTTGACTTGGTACCTGTAACATTAAGTTCAAAGCCATCGTAATCTTTCTTAAGAATTACATTAATTACGCCTGAAACCGCGTCTGAACCGTAAACAGCAGAAGCACCACCAGTGATAACTTCAACACGCTCAATTAATGCTGCAGGAATCGTCGACAAGTCTACTGTCGCTTCACCTGGATTACCCGCTACGTGGCGCTTACCATTAACTAGAACAAGTGTACGAGATGAACCTAAGCGGCGTAAATCAGCAGAACTTGTACCGGCGAAAGCATTACTACCATTGTTACCAATAAGTGTATCAGTCGCACCAATTGCAGGTAATTCACCTAAAATACTACCTAAGTCTGGCGTACCAAACTTTTGAATATCTTTGGCATCAAGTGTAATGACAGGCGTTGGTTGAGAAAGCTCAGAGCGAGCAATACGAGAACCAGTTACCTCGATAACTTCTTCATCTTCACTTTGTTGAATATCTTCAGCTAGTGCTGGCATCGCAACGGCTGATGAAGCACCAATGAACATAGCATAACGTACCGCTTTTGCTACGCGTGAATTGTGAAACATAGTTTCTCCCTGGACCACTTCAAGAGTGATTGTTTTTATTGTGTTTTTGAATTTATTTGAACCTTCGAATTGATAATTAAGACTGGAGTCTTTATTCAAAGGTGTACCTGATACTAGCCATAAACCAAGGTTATCGTCAACACATATATTTACAATTAATTAACCTTGTTTACATTTTATACACACCTGTGAATTTATTGACATAATTTGACATGAATTATGCAAATTCGGTCGAAAGCGATAAAAAAAACCGTGATATACTCGCGCTTTCGCTATTTTCGAGGTTAGTTAATGGATCCAGTATTAGACATCAGCATGTGGGTTATTATATGTGCAGTCGGATTTATTGCTGGGTTTATTGATGCTATTGCTGGTGGCGGCGGAATGTTAACCGTTCCTACCCTACTCGCTTCTGGCTTACCACCACACGTTGCACTCGGAACCAACAAATTAGCTTCAAGCTTTGGTACTTTAACCGCTTCGTTTACCTTCTATAGTAAAAAGTTATTTAATCCCAGCTTTTGGCGATACGCGCTAACGTTTACCGCAATTGGAGCAGTTGTGGGAACACTTGTTGTCAGCCATATTTCAACTGAGTGGTTAGAGCGAGGTCTACCCATATTGATTATGGCAACAGCCATCTACACGCTCATTGCGAAGAATGTTTGTAACGATCAAATGGGACTACCTAAATCTTCAAAGCAAGTTCAACGAAAACAAATGTGCCAAGGTACACTGCTCGGTTTTTATGATGGTGTCGCCGGTCCCGGCACGGGCGCGTTTTGGATGGCATCAAGCTCTGCTTTATATAAGATGAACTTATTATTTAGCTCTGGCCTTTCAAGATCGTGTAACTTTGTTAGTAATATTTGCTCATTAGCAACATTTGTCTACCTAGGGCATGTTAATGTCTTGCTTGGTATATCCATGGGCTTATTTCTAATGCTAGGTGCATGGGTTGGCGCACATTCTGCTATTCGATTTGGCAGTCGATTTATTCGACCCGTGTTTATTTTTGTGGTGTGTATTATTTCCCTTAATCTTGCGTGGCAAGCTTGGTTTAACGGCTAACACAACTTAGATATTAAAGTGCTAGTGATGTTGAAACGCCTAATTCAAAGTTAAGCACTAAAGTTAATCACAATTGATGAATTAAATTAGCACCATAAAAAATGCCAGCTTTGTTTGCTGGCATTTTTGTTTCACTTGCTTATCAAGTTAACTAAGCGATTATAGCGAGATATTGATACCCGCGTAGGCTCTGCGACCTACTAAATCATAAAGTGCATTAGTAATATAACCCGGCGCTAACTTATCCGTTAGGTTACGAATACCCGCATTGACTGCAATGGTATCAGACACTTGGTAGCTGAAACCTAAGTCGTGAGTAATAATAGTGCCAACAAACGCCGGTGATGTATCTTCTGGTGTGTCACCCGTTGGTGATATATCCAATGTAAAGCTTCGATCAATCATGCGTGATGACCAACTAACAGTTAAATCATCTAGCTGGTAATCAGCGCCAAAACGCACTTGCCACTCTGGATCACCCACTTCACCGTCTTCCACGTTGATTTCATCTGGACGATCTTGGAATTCAAACTCTTCTAGCTCTAGTAACTTGTTTACCAATAAGTTCATTGTTACTTCACCCGGCAGATTGACGGCGCCAAGTCCCGTCACGTATCGAGCCTGTGCTTCAATACCTTTAGTGTTCAATGCTGCGGCATTCAAATAGCCAGAGCGTACTAATGAAATATCATTGGTCACAGGATCACGGTCTACCTGACTACAGAAGCCTTGATCTAAACCACCAGTGGCATCAACACAGTTATCAACAACATTTTGCGCTGAAACGAAAGTGATCGCATCAGTAATTTCAATGTCGTAGTAATCTAGGGTTAAAGAGAAATCTTCAATATATGATGGTGTCCATACGGCACCAATAGTCAGCGATTCAGACTCTTCAGATTCAAGGTTAGCATTACCGCCCGACAGCAAATCTACAGATACGTTATCATTCGCTTCAAAACCTGATGGAATTCCAAGTGCAGCACAGTTCGCAATACGATCTGCGTCATCAGTAATATTGTCAACGTCACAAGGGTCATTTACGTTAGCAAAACCCGGTGATAACGGATCGAACGCTTCTGTGATATTCGGAGCACGAACCGCTTCACCTAACGTACCACGAATACGCAAATCTTCGAATGGCGCATACATTAACCCAACTTTCCAAGCTTCTGCAGTACCCGCATGCGAGTAATCTGCGCTGCGAAATGCACCGTCAAGTGTTAACTCGTGGGCAAATGCAACACCCGATAATAGTGGTAGGCTAACTTCAATAAAAAACTCGCTAACATCATACTCACCGTAAGAATCAGGCGTTGCGGCGCTCGTTAAGAATCCGCCTTTAGTTAGTTCATCAGTTGTTGAACCTGATGTTTCCTCACGATATTCAAAACCAGTCGCGATGCCAACAGGACCACCTGGAAGCTCGAAAAACTCGCTCGAATCAAATACTAATGTACCGCCGATAAATTCCTGCGTTATTTCATCCTTGCGCGTTACATCAGCTGAAACAAAATCTCTTGCTGCTTGCGAGCTGCTTTGACCAAACGGATTGAACGCAACACATTCTGCAGGATTGATTTTTGCAGGGTCTTCATAACCTTCGCCTTGTGCACTCGCTAACTGACTGCGACATACCGCTTCACCCGTTGCAGGATCAATGACGGAGTCAACAGCCGACGCAAAGTTGCTCGGGATTAGATCGTTAAGTGTGTTACGGGTATTGGTAGTTTTACCGTAAACGTAGTAAAGCTCCCAATCAAAATCGGTTTCGCTTAATGTAAATGCGCCATTGAAACCAGCGGTGTAACGGAACAACTCACGGCGGTTGTCTGCTGAACGGTTACCCAACTCATCAAAGAATTTCGCCATAGAAACTGTATTTTGGCCAGCATCCAGCAGTGTTTGACGAAGTGTTGGGTCTAAAAAGGCATTGTCTTCTACATTAATGCTGATATTACCAAAACGGAATGATGGCTGGAATTGCTGCTTAATGTCTGAGCGCACAAACTTAACATCACCATTGAAAGTAATGTTATCTGTGATGTCGTAAGTTAATGTTGAGCTAAGGTTAACCTTCTCTACTTCTGGCGAGTAATTCTCGTAGTTCTCTGGTGAAAAACAATAGTCACAGCCATCAGGGAAATTACCGAACGCAAAGCTGCTGGTATTTTCACGTTCAACTTGTCTTAATGGGTTACCTGCATCGTCAAACACCCATAGCCCTGCCGCACCGCCAAATGGGTTAATCACGCCATTAGCATGGATTAACTCAGACATGACATTGGTGACACGTAAACGGTCAGCAATACCATCATCTTCGCCCGTGTTAAGTGGGTTGATGACGGTTCCCCAATTGTCGTACTGGCGAATATCAGTTGCCAACACTTCACCAATGCGATCATAACTAGCAAAAAACGTTACGTTACCATCCTCTAAATCAGTACCTGCTAGAATACTAATCGTGTGATTTCGAGAATTAACACCTTCGGTAGACTTGGCACCTGTAACATTAAAATCAAAACCATCGTAGTCTTTTTTCAAGATAACGTTAATAACACCAGAAACGGCATCAGAGCCATAAATAGCAGAAGCACCACCAGTTATTACTTCAACTCGCTCAATCAACCCTGCTGGGATTGTTGATAAATCAACCGTCGCTTCACCCGGGTTACCAGCAACATGACGCTTACCATTGACAAGCACCAAGGTGCGTGACGCACCTAAACTACGTAAATCGGCAGAGCTAGTACCTGCTACATCATTGTCACCGTTATTGCCAATTAATGAATCACCCGCGCCAATAGCTGGCAACTCACTTAAAATACTACCTAAATCTGGTGTACCAAATTTTTGAATATCCCTTGCTTCCAAGGTTACGACTGGTGTCGGCTGAGATAGTTCTGAACGCGCGATACGAGATCCTGTTACTTGGATCACTTCTTCATCTTCATTCGCCTGCACGTCTTGTGCGTTGGCAGCCATTGTGGTTACTGATGACACACCAAAAACCACAGCTAAGCGAACAGCTTTAGCTATTTTAGTGTTGTTAAACATATTTTATCCCATGTACAGCGCATATTTATGCACCGTTAAATTAGTGTTTTATCTTTTTGAAGTTACCAACGACTGACGGCTGATATACGGCTGATATAGCAGCTTGATCTCATTGGGGCGGGCAATTATTCACAAAATCACACGGGCTTCAAGAGGGCTTAATTAAGTGAGTTTTTATTCACATACCTTTAGCATGTATTTTGTTGGAGCAATTCGTTTTTTTATCGGAAAAAGCGCCTAAAACAAAATAAATGAGGGCGATTACGTAAAAATCAGCCTGAAAAAAAGTATGTAACTTTTTGATCGATTTTAGTTAAAAACTGACCAAATGGTTAATTAGCTATTAAATCGTTGAACTGCATTCGTCAATATTGATTGATATTTGCCATAGCTCAAACCTTGCAGGTATATCAATTGCACTTCTTGCTGACGCATCAAGTACGCTGATAAAACATAATTTTGTGCCAGAGCAGAGCCAAATTGGTTAGCATTTTAACGCAACTCAAGTTAGGCTTACGGTTAAACAGAATAATTATACCAATTTCAATAAGTACTTGATAATTCTGGCTGGTTAAAACACTCATTAACAGCGTTGTTATTTTTGAAATTAGAAAAACTAGTTACCAAAAAATAACGCCTTGCTTATGAACCTTTTTCCAGTGCCATAATTGATCAATTTCTTAATTCAATTGGTATTAGAAAAACCAGAGGAATAGCATGAAAATTTCTGACGATATTCATAATTACTATGAAAACCTAGTTGTAGAGCAGTTCAAAGAACTAAAGCTTGATGATAAGTATGACAGTGATTTTATGGCCGACTTAACTTGTATTGTGCTAAATCAATTGCCAACACGTTACATTCGCCACGAAGTTGATATGGCGTTTTATTTGCCTGCATCAGAGCGCTTTGAAATGGAAAGCAAAGTAAAAGTTGCTGTGCAAAAAGGTTTAGAGTTTATGAAGGTGCATCACTAATTCACCTTAACCTAGCGATCGCTTTCGATCAGCAAATGCTCTAATAACTGTTGCACTTGCTGATCAGCGTCAACAAACGCAATCCCAACATTAACCTTACCTTGCTGATAACGGCTGTTACACACCTTAGCGGGAATATGCAAACTCGCTTCTTCAGATAAAGCAATCACTACCACGATATCGGTTTTATTAACACTCAGCTTACTGTTATTAGATTTAAACGAAAAACCACAACCTTTTGCAGATACATCGTTAATGACACCGCTAATTCGCGCTTGTCCTTCTCCTTTTTCTTTGCTGGCACATATCGCCGCGGGTAAATGGGTTACGTAGCGTTGATGATTGCGCAGCTCTCGGTTTTCTATACTTGCTGGAAAATCGATAAAGATCATAATGTAAGGGTGCTTACTTACCGCCCGAATTGTTGACTTAAACGCACAACATTGCCCTTGGCTACCCTCAACAATATAACGCACAATCACCATATTACCTTCTACTAGGACATCTTGATAACTGCTCAGTTTCGAAGGCTCTGGGTGCTTTATAATGATGTATTGCCCAACCGAATAACCAACGAGAGAAGTTTTCAGGCGAAGTCCTACAGGGTGCGTAAATTGTAAGTCTAACTGCTTGCCAGGCAATAGCTCAAAATACTGCTGAGTTGAAAGTGCTAAATTTTCCATATCGTCCATGATTAAAAGAACTCTAATCCGACTATAAAAATTTATCGTCTAAATAACAAGCACTTGGTCGTAAGTAAAACAGTGGATTTAGCGTGCAATATGAATAAAACTAACTTTATCAGTTTGAATAAACGCTGGAAAAGTAAAATAAAGAATGCGAAGAAAAGAAAAAATTGGGTGGTCACCCAATCAGCCACACTCCGGCACATGAGTCGTCTGCTACGGTTGCTCCCTTCCGGGCCTGGCCGGGTTAACAGAGTATCATTGCGAAGGGACCGAAAGGGTCACCATAAAACTGTTTTCAAAGCAATTTAAGGGCAAACGCTTATCTAACAACGGCGCGAATTATCGCTAATGCAAAATTCAGTTGCAAGTATTAGTTAGCAATATCGCACCGTCTGCGGCTTTTTTAACCAAACTAATCACTAAGCGCCCTAATGTTGCTTTATTGCTCAGCTAGTGCTTTACTGCTCGGCTTGGGCGCGAGCTAAGGCGTCGCTAAATTCAAGTAGGAATGATTTAATCACTAGCAAATTGTCTTTACCTACTCGCAATAAAAGCTTATCCGCTTCAGGTAATTGCTCTATGTCTTGCTCAGCATATTTGTACATTACGCTCGGTCTAACTAAAACGACATCATTGTTAGGAAACTCCATATCCAACACTCTTACCAAGGCATCTTGGAGTACTTCGGTAAAATCTTGATCTTCATAGCCTAATTCACCATAAGCTTGATCTATCAATGGCTTTAACTCAAAGTACCACGTTGCCAGTTGCTCAGGTTCAAATGAGCGCAGTAAATCAACATATAACTTGAATCGCGCCGACTGAGCATCATTCCAAAGCCATTGCTGCTTCGCCATGGCATTTACGCTGCTGTTATCTAGATTATCAACAGAATTTGAAGTGGTATCAGTTGGCTGTGTGTCAGCGTTTAATTCTGTCGCGGAAAACTTAGTTTGCGGCTGTGTGAGTGGGCTGTATTCGTATGAAACTAGGCCTTGTGCAAAGTTGTCAGTAAACACCACAAGGCGACGTACCATGTCATCATCAATAACTAGTCTAAGTAGCTCTTTACGCCAAGTTAATTCAGAAAGCTTTTGCTTCACCCAACTGTCACTATTATCCAGCAATGGCAATTCAACTTTAGGTGCTTCTTCAACAACTGGTTCTTCAATAATTTGAGGTAGTTCGACTATTGGCTCGGGGACTACTTCAACGACCTCTTCAATCACCTCTTCGACTTCTGGCTCTACAACTAATTCTGGTTGCGGTGCAACAACCGGTTCAGTCGGCGCAGGCACTGTTTTTTCGCCTGAAAAATAGAGGTAACTAGCGGCACTAAGAGCGACGATAACAGCCAATAAGATGGCCAAATTATTGGATTTATTTTCTGGTTTTTCTGAAGTTTTTGATGATAACGGCTGAGATTCTGTCATAAATAAAATTCATTCTACTTTGGTGAATTAACTTAATACTAAGTTTAGTCAAAGTGCTAGCTAGACATCACTAAGCTAGCTTTACATACTCGTCTTTTTAGACCAGTAAATGCGCAAAAGTTTAACAAATACACGAAAAAAAAGAGTAGCTTAGCGTTCACTTTTAGTAACTAGATGTAACGTTATATTGGCTATTTTCATTCGTCACTCAAAGTTAAACAAAGCTTATATTTTAACGGTTTTCTTATTGATATCGTATTCGCGCAGCTTATTGGCTATCGCGGTGTGGCTCAAACCAAGTTTCTTCGCGAGTTGACGAGAGCTTGGATAAGCTGGGTACAATTTGCGCAAGATATCTGCTTCATACTGTTTTACCGCTTGATCTAAGGTACCTTCAAACTCCTGTTCTAGATAACCGTGTTCACGCGTATAAGAAGGCAGCTGTAAATGTTCCGTTTCTAATACATTGCCTTCCAATAGTGAAACAGCCCGAATCAAAACATTTTCTAATTGCCTAACATTGCCTGGCCATGGGTAATGTTCAATAAAATCGCGACAATCTTCACTCATTTTTAGGTTGTACTTACCCGTCATTTGCGCGGTTTTATTAATAAAGTGCTCGGCCAGCGGCAAAATGTCTGCTCGGCGATCGCGCAGTGATGGTACGTTTAAACCTAGCACGTTGAGTCGATAATAGAGATCTTCGCGAAACTCCCCCTGTGCAACTAAGCTAAGTAAATCTTTATTGGTAGAGCTAATAAAGCGAACATTAACCTTGATTTCTTGCTCATCATCAACTCGTCTAAAACTGCCATCTTCGATGACGCGAAGCAGCTTAATTTGTAGTTTAGGTGACATTTCCCCCACTTCATCGAGGAAAATAGTACCGCCGTCGGCAGTTTCAAATAACCCTTTTTTGTGTGCATTGCCAGCTTGAGCACCACAGCCAAAAAGTTCTGTTTCTGCAACATCGTCGGGCAGCGAAGCACAATTTAATGCCATAAACGGGCTTTCTGCTCTATCACTTGCGATATGACAGGCTTTGGCAATCAACTCTTTACCAACACCGGTTTCCCCCACAATCAACATGGATGAATCCAGCAAAGACATTCGTTTGGCTTCTCGTACCACTTTGCGCATGGCACTACTTGACGCTTGAATGCCGACAAAGTTGCCATCATTTTGCTGCTTGAAAACGCTAATCTGCTGACCTAAGCGGGCTTCTGATTTTAAAATAAATACCGCGCCAGCCATCACTGGTTGACCTTGCTCATCAAACACACTAATCGGCAAGATGTCTGCCACAAAATCATCTTCTTTAAACTTAATGCGTTGAGTTTGGGCAAGTACGTCGCCAGATTCTAACCAGCGTGTGATGTTGAACCCTTTGATCCATTGACTCGCAGGCTCGCCAATGATTGATTTGAGATCTTCACCGATAATCGACAGTGCCACTTCGTTAACACCACGAACATTGCCACGTGTATCAATCGAAATAAAAGGATCGGGGAAAGTACGAATTAAAGTCGCAAGTTCATTGCGTTCGCGCTCTGAAGGCATAAATGGCGTGGTTTTAACATCCTTCACACCTTCAAGTAATCGCAATTGCGGCATAAAGGTTTGCAGCTCAGAAAAGTCTAAATCTGGAATATGAACAAAAATGTGGCCGGTTTCTGTAACGGCATCAATACCCTTAATATTGATTTTGTGCTCAACAAAAACACCCAATACCTGCTGTGCAACACCTACGCGATCTTCACATACGATCTCTAAACGCATAAAAAAGCCTCAATCACAAAGATGAGGCTATTGTAAACTAATTTGTACAATAATAAAGTACAAAGTTAACGTAAACGTTAATTGCTCAGCAGTAAATCGGTTTTAGCAGCGCAAATAAAATCATTTTTATGCAGGCCCTTAATAGAATGACTCCACCAAGTTACGGTAACTTTTCCCCACTCAAGCAGAATGGCTGGGTGATGAAATTCTTGCTCAGCCAGTTCAGATACCTTGTTTGCGAAAGCCCAAGCAAGTTTATAATTCTTAAATTTATATTCACGCTCTAACATCATGATACCGTCACGCACCTGTGGAACCCAGTCAGGGATCTCTTTGATGAGCACTGCGAGTTCTTCTTCACTCACTTTAGGGGCATCAACATGGCAGGCTTCACACTGCTGTTTCGAAAGTGTTGTTGTCATTATTATTCCTTAACTGGCTATTTTTTCTTGTGTTGATGGGTTCTTTTTCGGGAATTTTGGCGCATGTAAACCAAGCGCTTTGGCCTGTTCAACAAGCGACATTAAATCAAGCGCTCGAATAGCGTCTAAATCAGACATTTTCTCAATCATAAAATAAATTGGCTGCATGATATCGATACGATAAGGAGTTCTAAGCACATCAAGTACTTGCGCTTCATTCGTTAAATAACGACGCTCTGCGTTACCTTCACACATTGCATAATCCGTTTCACCTGGCGAAGACAAAACTCCACCACCATAAATGCGTAACCCCTGAGGTGTTTGCATTAAACCGAATTCAACCGTAAACCAGTAAAGGCGGGCAAGGTACACTCTGTCTTCTTTGCTTGCGTTCAAACCAAGTTGGCCATAGGCCTGCGTAAAGTTGGCAAAAGCTGGGTTAGTGAGCATGGCACAATGACCAAATATTTCATGAAAGATATCAGGCTCTTGCAAGTAGTCGAACTCTTCTTTCGAACGAATAAACGTCGCCACAGGAAACTTCTTTTCTGACAGTAAGCGGAAGAACTCACCAAAACCAATTAGCGCTGGCACTTGTGCACATTGCC
Source organism: Thalassotalea euphylliae (assembly GCF_003390395.1). Taxonomy (NCBI): domain Bacteria; kingdom Pseudomonadati; phylum Pseudomonadota; class Gammaproteobacteria; order Alteromonadales; family Colwelliaceae; genus Thalassotalea; species Thalassotalea euphylliae. Next base: position 2,948,507 of record NZ_QUOV01000001.1, read on the forward strand.
AGCCAGTTTCAGCCATAAGCACTTGGTTAACTTCACTAAGTTGTGGAATGCGATTGGTCGGTAAATTTAATTTCTCAAGCCCCTGCATATACTCATCACATGCCTTGCCTTGAACGCAAGCAAGTTGACGCTCAATCAATGCTTGCCACGTTTGGTTTTCTTCTTCACTCCAGTGAATAAACCCATTATCGTCGGCTTTTTTGGAAACGTATTTCGTCGCCTTCCCCATACTACTAACCTTTTAAATTTTATATATACCCAAACCTCTTCAAGATTCTTGCTTCAGTTGAAATAAAAAAGATTTCGACACAGTTTAGAAGAGTAAGCGTAGCCTCTCCCCCCGCTTCCATGATGGTATTGCATAGATAGCCAACAATAGTTGCTCCCTTTATTAGGTGGCAACTATTACCCGGCAGCAAAATCAATAACGCATTATGAATCGTTTTTTAAATCACCCCTTCGGGCGCTTCACAGGAACTTACTCTCATCGTTGCAGCTAATTGAAAGGGAATAACCATTCCTGCTAGCTGCGCCTTGATATTAAGCCCCTGTGATAGCGCTGAATCATGTCTCTAGAAGTGGTTTGGGTATAGTGTTAAACCACATTAGCTGAGCTCATATTATGTGAACTCAACTAAATTTGGGAAGTTTGATGGGAAACTGAGGTGATGAAAAACCGTACAATATTGTATACAAGGAGAAAAAACACGTTAGTTGGGCTTACTACCCTTAACGAGTTTCTTCACTTGGCTAATCACTTCGCTTCTAACTTGCGAAAGCCTTGGTGCCTGATCATCAAAAGGCAGCGGACGGCACAAGTATATGGTCTTTAATCCCAAACGCGCTGTTAACATACCTGCACCTAAGCCTTGTGCTAGTCGACCAGACAGGCGACCTAGCAGCTCTGCACCTAGCATATCAGCCGAAATGTCAGCGACCACTTCACTCGCACCAGCGTAAATCATATTACCAACTACTTGTTTGACTAATTTGATACGACTCCAATAGCCAAGCTTTAAGCCGTACAAACCGGCAATTTTTTCAACCATGGTTAAGTTGCGCCACAGCATAATTGCCATATCTAACAACGCAATAGGGCTAAGCGCTACTAAAACCACAGATTCTGACGAATAACGAGCCACTTCTGACAACGCTTTTTGATCAGTTTCACTTAACACTTGTCGGCTGTATAGCGCTAACAATTCTTGATCGTTATAAGACTGCTCCGTACTGGTTTGCCAACGTTTGCTTTGCTCTTCACTTAAATCAAGCGCTAATTGCTGGCTAACCCTATCTAGCACGCTTGGCGCTTGCCCTTGGCTACTACTGTTTTGCATTTGGCGCAATTGTTCGCGCAGTTTGTCACGACTTTTTAATTGGCTTAGGCCAATCAATTCTTTATAGGCAGCACTGCCGCCCAATATTGTAGCAATTCCCAAAAGCACACCGTAAAGCGTAGTAGTTACAGGTGATTCAGTGATACCTGTTGCAAAAAAGTCGACCAACTCAATGCCGATAACGCCTACTAGCGCCACAGCAAATAATCGCCAAAGCCATGAGGGTTTGCTCGTCACCACCTCTTGTTCAATGGCTAGCGATTCATCAAGTTCAGCTTGCTGAGCTTGCCAGTCATCATTATCGACAATAATTTGTTCTGATACTGAAGGTAACGTTTTACCTACCTCATGCTCAGTAGATGCTTTTGCACTAAGCCCACCCTCATTAAATTCTTGCTCTTCAAAAAGGATTTGTTGCTGAAATTTAGTAGGTTCGGTCATGACATTTTATCCCCTAACAAGAACTGTAATACTTGATCGATTCTCAGGTGAGGCAGGGCTTCATGCTCAGCCATTCCCTGCTTAGGCGCAAAACTGACAAAGTTAAAGTGATGATTAGCCCAGTAATCCTCATCTGGCAGCTTAGCAGGCACAGCGCCAGGAAACAGCGTGGTCAACTTTCCAGTCCCTTGTGCAAGCCCCCTAACAACTGGAATCGCATGGCCTTGGTGCGAGCTTTGCCCATAGTCCGTTGACTTGATTGAGGCAATGGCGAGCGATTTGATATCGATGGCGTTGAAACTGATTTGTTGTTTTGTGCCATGAACAAGCTGGTTCATTAAGGACACCAAATGGGTATGTTGCTCAGGAGTGACGTGATCTGCCTTAGTCGCCGCAAACATAAGTTTGTCTATTTTGGGGCTGAACAAGCGACTGAATAAGCTAGACTGGCCATAATGATAGCTTTGCATAATCATATTCATTGCCAATTTTAAATCTTCAAAGCTCGCCTTGCCGTTATTTAACGGTGTTAAGCAATCGGCAAGCACAATCTGTCGATCAAACTTTAAAAAGTGCTTCTTGTAGAATTGTTTAACCACACGTTCGCGATACTCTAGAAAACGCGCCTTTAATGTTCCAATAACACTGCTGTCGCTGGCATTTTGATAAGCATTGCCATCAAGCTTGTCAATGTCGGTAAATGGAAAGAATTCAAGTATTGGCGCACCAGCGAGTTCGCCGGGCAAAATAAAACGGCCCGGCTGGATAACAGAAAGCCCTAATTGATGACGAAAGGTATGTAGCAATTCGGTATAAGTTTTGGCGAGCTCCGCAATTTCTAGCTCATCGGCAGGCTTGAGTGGATCAAGCTCGCTTACCTTTTTCATCCATGTTGCAGCAAATTCAGCTCTTGGTTGCTCGCTTAGCAGTGAAAACATTTGTTCAGACCACTGTTCATAGGTCATGTTCAACATCGGTAAATCGAGCAGCCATTCACCTGGGTAGTCAGTAATATCGAGCGTTAGCGTGGCAAGCTCGGTCGTGTATTTGAGCAAAGAGTCTTTGGGTTTGTATTTTATCGCTAGCCTTAACTCACTAATACCCTTCGTTGCTTGTGGCCATTGAGCGGGCGATTGACTTAGCGCTTTTATCGCATTTTCATAGTCAAAACGCGCAACATGCATATGCTTTTGAGTAACGCGCTTAGCCGCGATAAATCGTTCCTGATGCACAGGGTTAAAAAACGCTAAGTGTTTTTCACCACCTTCATTTAATAATTGATTAACGAGTGAGGTGATAAAAGCGGTTTTGCCACTTCGACTTAAACCGGTAACCGCTAGGTTAACGTGCTGATCTAACGTGCGATTTAACAAGTTACCCGCTTTTTGTTTTAGCTGATCAAACTTATCTTGACTCAATAGTGGCATATACTTCCGTGCCTGCTGTAAATTGTTTTACTTCATTGATGTTATCGGTTTTATGTCATTGATAACAAGTCATTAATGTTGAAATGAGGATAAAAATAAAGCAGCACCATAGTGGATATGGGCTGCTTTTATTGTCGACTTAATTCTATCGAACGTAGTGTTTAGTTTGCGTTAGTTAAAGCTTATTTATCTCACGTGAAACGGTAAACTCGGGCGATGTAACATAACGCTCCATTAATCTTAGTTGGCGCTCCATTGCCATATACTTACGTCGAATGTCGTGAAACGCTTGCTTTGGTGGCTCGCCGGCCTGCCAAATGCGCGCTTTAACCTTTATTGGTTCACTTTGAATATCAGCGACAGGCTCATAGCCTTCTACTTGTGTTGCCGATGCAGGTGCTGGTGTATGTTGATCGGCAATTGGGTTTGTTGCTGTCGCAGGCTTCTTATCAAGAATGAACCATGCTGCAATGTATAAAAACACTAGCCAAGGCATGCCAAACAACACACCAGAAACTATCAGTATTCGAATTAGCCATGTTTCCCAGCCAAAGTAGTCTGCTAATCCTGCACAAACACCCGCTATTTTACCTTGGCTTGGAATGCGATATAGCTCACCACGACGTTTTACACTCATACTTTGTTTCTCCACTCTGGTGACTCGGCATCCAGAATGGCTTCAAGAGTTTTAATGCGATCCGCCATTTTGTCTGCTAGTTCAGAAAGCTCAGATAGCTGAATATATTCTTCTTCGCTTAACCCCTGACTGATTTGACGCTTACTACGGTAATGTAAAATTAACCAAATAGGCGCAACAACCAGCATAAATATAATGATCGGGGCAACTATAATATCTCCCATTCTACTTCTCCTTACTAATGCAGTGGTGGTGGCCTAATTACTTCTTGTCTTTGCTATTAAGCTTAGCTTTTAATTGCGCTAATTCATCATCGATGTTTTCATCGTCTTCAAGTTCCGCAATTTCATCAGCAAGTGACTTACTGCCTAAATCGTGCGCTTCAACTTGGGCTTCTAGATCATCAATTTTACGCTCATAGCGATCAAAACGGCTCAGTGCATCGTCAACCTTTTCGCTATCAATATTGCGCTTCACTTTTAAGCGTGAACTAGCAGTTTTCTCACGCATAATAATTGCTTTCTGGCGCGCTTTTGCATCGGCTAGCTTATCTTGCAACTGCGAAATTTCATTTTGCAACTTGCTGATGTGCTCTTCTACATGTGCTAATTCCTCAGCCAAAGCTTCGGCATTGTCACTGCTCTTTTTCTTCTCAATTAAAGCGGCTCGAGCTAAATCTTCACGACCTTTGCTTAACGCTAATTCCGCTTTTTCTTGCCACTGCTCGGCATCTTTTTCATAACGACTGATTTGGCGTGCTAATTCCTTTTTGTCAGCCAAGGTTTTTGCTGAGCTAGAGCGAACCTCAACCAAAGTGTCTTCCATTTCCTGAATAATCAGGCGCACCATTTTTTCTGGATCTTCAGCCTTGTCTAATAACGCATTAATATTAGAATTAATGATGTCGGTAAATCGTGAAAAAACACCCATAATCATTTCCTCAACTTAGTTTGCTTAATATCAATCTGGTAACTTGCTATTCATTATCTAAGCCAAATTGACAAATCAAAGCTAACTACATGTATTAGTTAGTTTTATTTATTTTTATTAAAAACACTTCAAACAATTTGGTTAATAAAATACACTATTTGTTAGCGAAATAAACTAATAATTAGGATCAATATGGCGCGCTTTAGTCAACAAGACAATTTGATAGGACAATCAAACAGTTTTCTCGAAGTATTGGAGCAAATTTCGCAAATAGCGCCATTAAGTAAACCAGTGCTTATTATTGGTGAACGCGGCACGGGTAAAGAGCTCGTTGCGGCGCGTCTGCATTACCTTTCAAAGCGTTGGGAGCAAAACTATTTAAAGCTTAACTGTGCGGCACTCAACGAAAATTTACTTGAAAGTGAATTGTTTGGGTATGAAAGCGGCGCATTTACGGGGGCTAATAAACGCCATGAAGGTCGCTTTGAGCGCGCCGACAAGGGCACCCTATTTTTAGATGAAATTGCCAATACTTCAGGGCTTATTCAAGAAAAACTACTGCGCGTTGTCGAGTATGGCGAATTTGAACGCGTTGGTGGATCTCGCACCATAAAAACCGATGCGCGCTTAATAGCGGCAACCAATGAAGATTTGCCTAGCTTGGCTGAACGCGGAGAATTTCGCGCCGATTTACTCGACCGTTTAGCGTTCGATGTTATCACCCTGCCGCCACTGCGCGAACGGATGGAAGATATCTTGGTACTAGCAGAGCACTTTGCCATTAACATGGCGCGCGAATTAGAATTCGAACTCTTTAGTGGCTTTACCGAAAAAGCGAAACGCGCGCTGCTCGAGTACCACTGGCCGGGCAATATTCGAGAGCTAAAAAATGTTGTTGAACGCAGTGTCTACCGCTGTAACAATCCGCATTTACCAGTGCACGAGTTGGTGATAGATCCTTTTGAATCACCTTATCGCCCTACAACCCGTGTTAAAACACAAGATCGTGTGGTTGAACGCCCAGAGACAAATGAAAGTAAAGACTTAAATACCGCACGTGAGTCAGATACAATAGCGCCAGCTCAGCAAGTGCAACAAACTCCAGCTGAAATTACGCCTAATTTCCCATTGTCATTAAAAAACTTATCACAAGATTACGAGATAAAATTGATCAAGTCAGCATTGGCAAATTGTCAGTATAATCAAAAGAAAACCGCAGACGCACTTGAGCTTACCTATCACCAGTTGCGTGGTTACTTGAAAAAATACAACTTACTGGATGGAAATAATCTAGATGAAGCTTAACCGCTGGCTTAGCGCAATTTTTATGGCCTGTTTAGTGCTGCTAAGTGGCTGTGAAATTGATAATCAAACGATTGCTCAAAACAGCTTAGTCTATTGCGCAGAAGGTTCACCCGCTTCCTTCAATCCGCAAACTGACACGTCAGGAACTACAATAGACGCCATTGCCAATCAACTTTATGACCGTCTTATTCGCTTTAATGACGACAATAGTATTGCTCCTGCATTGGCAAAGTCATGGCACTTAACTCGTGACGGTAAAATGGTCACCTTCTATTTACGCAAAGATGTGACCTTCCATCAAACCGAATATTTCACTCCCACACGCAATTTTAATGCTGATGATGTCGTTTTTAGCTTTGAGCGCATACTAAATACCGAGCATCCATTTCATCAGGTATCCGGTGGTAAGTACCCATTTTTTCAAAATGTACAATTTAGTAATATTGTTGAGGGCATTGAGAAAATAAACGACCACACGGTGCGCTTTAAGCTGCGTGAAGCCAATAGTTCATTCCTTGCCAATTTAGCCACAGATTATGCGGTTGTTTTATCGCAAGAATACGGTCAGCAACTGCTATCACAAGGTAGGCAGGAAGAAATCGACAGCAAACCTATAGGTACGGGGCCATTTAAGCTACAAAGCTATCAATCTGGTTCGCTACTGCGTTATTACCGTCATGAAAGTTACTGGCATAATGAGGTAAAGCTTAATCAATTGGTTTTTGATATCACTGCCAGTGATACTGGCCGACTTACTAAGCTACTCACCAACGAATGTGATGTTATTGCTTACCCTATTGCACCTCATAAAATTAAGGAAAACCCTAACCTCATTGTTGAGGAAGTCACCGCATTTAATATTGGCTACTTAGGTTTTAATACCCAAAAAGCACCTTTTGACGACCCACAGGTTAGGCGAGCCGTCGCTCACGCAATTAATAAAGACGCCATTATCACGGCGATCTATGGTGAACAAGGCGAAATCGCGCATTCTATTCTGCCTAAAAGCTCATGGGCACATGATAGCTCAGTGATTCCTATCGAGTACAATCCTGAGCAAGCCATAGCATTGCTGCAAGAAGCTGGCTATGAAGATGGCTTAACCTTTGATATATGGGCGATGCCTGTTCAGCGCTCATATAATCCAAATGCATTGACGATGGCGAAGCTCATTCAAGCTGACTTGAATCAAATTGGTGTGAAAGTGGATATTGTATCCTACGAATGGTCGACTTTCTTGCGAAGACTAGGTCAAGGAGAACACCAGTCGGTGTTGTTAGGTTGGAGTGCAGATCACCCAGATCCTGACAACTTCCTAACGCCGCTACTCAGTTGTAACAGTGCAGAAACCGGCAGTAATCGCGCGTTCTGGTGTGATCAAGAATTTGATAGCTTATTAAAGCTCGCACTGAAAACAGATAATATAAACCAACGTAAAAATTTATATTTACAAGCACAAGCAATATTTCAACGGGATTTGCCTTTATTGCCACTTGCCCACTCTAAGCGCTTTCAAGCAAGGCACGAGCAAGTAAAAGGTAAAATTTTAAACTCTTTTGGTGGCATTAACTTTGCCGAGGTTAGCAAGCTGTAATGTTAATTTTCACTCTGCGTAAACTTAATCTGTTTTTGTTTACTATGTTGCTGCTAACCGTTTTGAGTTTCAGCTTATCGTTTTTATTCCCTGGCGATCAGTTAACGAATTTAACCGGCCAGTTAAATATTACGCCAAGTGAACAAACCGCACTAGCAAAAGAGTACAGCCATGAAAGCAATATCGCTTGGCAATATGCAGCTTACTTGGGTCATATTCTTAATGGTGAACTTGGTCTTTCAATGACCAATCAAACCAATATTACTGATGAAATTTTACGGCTTTTACCTGCGACCATTGAATTGAGCTTATTTGCGTTTGTAATTGCCACCGTCATTGGAATTCCACTGGGTTTTATTGCCGCAATTCGACACCATAAACCTGCTGACCACGTAATCCTAGCCTTTGCCATGATCGGTTATTCAATACCTGTGTTTTGGTTAGGTTTGTTAGCGATATTAACGTTTTCTATTCAGCTCGGTTGGCTTCCTTCTGGCGGGCAAATAAGCTTGCTTTATGAAATTGAACGCACCACTGGGTTTATGTTGGTTGATATATTATTGAGCGACAGCCCATATAAGTGGCAGGCCCTGCAAAATAATTTTGCCCACATGATATTGCCGGCACTAGTCATTGCAGCAGCGCCCGCCACAGTATTTATTCGCCTTGCACGCACGGCGATGCTTGAAGTACTGCAAACAAGTTATATCAAAGCCGCTAGAGCAAAAGGCTTAAGCTTTAGCCAAATTATTTTGCGCCACGCTATTCGCAACGCGCTGATTAAAGTGGTTCAGCATATCGGCTTACAGTTCGCGAACTTAGTTACATTGGCGATGATTACAGAAGTTATTTTTAACTGGCCAGGCATCGGCCGTTGGCTTATCGAAAGTATCTATCAACGTGACTACACCGCTATTCAAAGTGGTTTACTGGTGCTATCTAGCTTTATTTTCTTTGTTCACATTATCACCGATTACACATACGCAGCGTTAAACCCGCTGGCACGTGGAGCGAAATATGGCTCGCGATAAAATTTATCAAGAAGAAGAGTTTCCATCGCCGTTAACGCAGCTTTGGCTGGTATTTCGTCAAACGCCGTTAATCTTAATAGGACTCGGCGCTTTCGCTTTTTTGATTATTCTTGCGATTTTCTCCCCGATACTTGCTCCGCATTCCTCGGTCGAAAGCAATGTCGCCATGGCGATGCTACCTCCTGCGTGGGACGATAATGGCAATGTTTCTTACTTGCTCGGCACAGATGACCTTGGGCGTGATATGCTGTCACGGTTGATGCATGGTGCATCTCTGACCTTTGGTTTAAGTTTTATTGTCGTTATTGTTGCTTTGGTTATAGGTGTCTTTATCGGCGCATTATCCGCGCTAACTCAAGGCATTAAGTCCAGCTTCCTTAGTCACTTTCTCGATGTGATTTTATCTATCCCATCACTGTTATTAGCCATCATAATCGTGGCGATTTTAGGGCCTGGCTTGAGTAACACTTTATGGGCTGTCGTCATGGTGCTCATACCACAATTTGTCCACATCACCCGAAACGCGGTAAAAGAAGAGTTCGCGAAAGACTACGTGATGGCGTCAAAACTTGACGGTGCAAGTTCGCTACGTATTTTACATTACTCTGTGCTGCCAAATATTATTGAAAAAATTATCAGCCAAGCGACCTTTGCCCAATCGGCTGCAATCTTAGATATTGCAGCACTAGGTTTTCTTGGTCTCGGCGCACCTATTCCTTTGCCTGAATGGGGGGCTATGCTCGCCAGTGGTTTTGACCTTTTCTATATCGCTCCTTGGACGGTGTATTTGCCAGGGTTAGCCATTTTATTTGCGGTAGTTGCTACAAACCTCGTCGGCGAAGGTTTACGCCATGCCATTAAACAAAGGGTACAAAGCTAGTGAACCTGTTAGATATTCGCAATTTATCAATTGAGCTAGTCAACAAACATGAGCGAACACTCGCCGTTGACCGAGTTAGCCTAGCGATGAAAGAAGGCGAAGTCCGTGGCCTTGTTGGTGAATCAGGTTCGGGTAAGTCTTTGCTGGCACAAGCCATTGTTGGTGTACTCAGCGACAAATGGCATGTCACTGCGGACCGCTTTCACTGGCGAGGTAAAGAGCTTTTACATTTGCCACTAGATGAACGAAAAGCCATTATCAGTAAAGATGTTGCAATGATCTTTCAAGAGCCCATGGCTTGTCTTGATCCGACAACAACTGTTGGTGAGCAACTTGAGGAAGCAATTGCAAGTTCCATGCTAAACGGTAACTTCTGGCAGCGTAGAAAGCAACGTAAAGAGGCAGCAATAAAGTTACTGCATAAAGTGGGGATCAAACAGCATACCTACTGCAGCAAAAGCTACCCTCATCAGCTGACAGAAGCATTTTGTCAACGAGTGATGATTGCTATGGCGTTGGCTAGACGCCCTAAATTACTGATTGCTGACGAGCCTACAGCGGCGATGGAAGCTACCAATCAAAGCCAAATTTTTCGCTTACTAGCCAGCTTAAACCAGCTAAAGAACATGTCGATTTTGCTGATCAGCCACGATTTAGAAAACATTACCCATTGGACGAATACTATTACCGTAATGTACAGCGGCCAATTTGTTGAAGCCGGCACCACCGAGCAAATTTTCAATCAGCCACTGCACCCATACACACAAGCGCTGCTTGATAGCAGCTTAAATGCCAATAGTAATTTGCCGGCAAAATCTCGACTGATGGCACTGCCAGGCAGCATTCCGATTTTGCAGCACTTACCTATCGGTTGCCGACTGGGGCCACGATGCCCCAGAGCGCAAAAAGCCTGTGTAAACGCGCCAAAAGTAAAAAACTATCATGGTCATCAAGTAAGCTGTCACTATTCGCTTAAGGAGCTTTATTAATGACGACGCCGACAGCGCTGCTAGATGTTAGCGAATTAAGCAAAGTGTACAAAGTTCGTGGCCAATGGTTTAAACGCAAAGAAATTACTGCTCTTTCACCACTGTCATTCTCATTGCAAAGCTATAAAACATTAGCCATTGTTGGTGAAATGGGCTCTGGCAAGTCGACATTGGCAAAGTTACTTGTTGGCGCAGAAGTACCCACAACAGGCAAAATAAAACTTAATGGCCAACTGCTAGAGCCGGGGAATTTTAAACAGCGTTGCCAGTATGTGCGCATGATATTTCAAGACTCTTCGACAACGCTAAACCCAGCCCTTACCATTGGTCAATTGCTGGATGAGCCACTTAAGTTGAATACCAATTTAAATGAGCTAGAACGAGCACAACTGATCAGAACCACATTACTGAAAGTCGGGATGCTGGCAGAGCATATGAATTTCTACCCGCATATGTTTTCTGGCGGCCAAAAACAGCGTATTTCGCTCGCTAGGGCTATTATTCTATCGCCGCAAATCGTTATCCTTGATGAAGCCTTAGCTGCCCTTGACCCTTCACTTCGCTCACAGATGATCAATTTATTGCTCGATCTACAACAACAAATGGGGTTAGCATTCGTGCTAATCTCGCACAATTTAGGTATTGTTCGCCACCTAAGTGATGAGGTGATGGTGTTATGTGACGGCAAAGTTGTTGAGTACGGTACTACAGCGCAAGTACTCAAACAGCCAAACCATAAATACACCAAAAAGCTGATTATGAACCAAAGCGCTCAAATGACTGGCAAACGATAGCTCAACGACAGATATCGCGACCTACATCCATGCACTTAATTACAGGCATAGAAATTAAAGACATAAAAAAAGCGCCATTAGGCGCTTCTTTATTACTTACTGATTTAGTTTCAATAGCTTAATTAGAAAGCTGATGTTTCCTGAATGCTTTCGCGTTGGCTAATTTTCGCATCAGCTTTTAACGAGTCTACGTAACCCTTGTATGTTTCCTGAGCCAGCTGATTAGCTTTTTGCTCAGCAAGTTGTGGGTTGACCGCATTATTGCCAGCTTTAACTGCAGTCACTTGTACAATTGCTAAGTCACCATTTGCCAGCGTAGCTGTGCCAGCAGCAATGCTATTTTCTGCTGGTTTTGGCAGAGTAAATGCCTTGCGAACTATTGCGCTATCAACCGCAGCGCCAAATCTCGCCATTGCAACTTGCTCTTCAAACTTACTACCGGCTTCACTTAACTCAGCGTCAATATTCTCACCACTGTTGTACTTAGCTACTAAGTCATCAACTAACGTTTGTGCCGCAGCTGTTGCCTTCTCATTCGTCAACAACGCAGTAATTTGCGCTGTCACTTCACTTAACGGCTTAACATCAGCAGGTTGGTGCTCAGCTAAGCGAACAACCATAACAAGGCCATCGTTTACTTCAATCACGTCAGAGTTTAAGTTCTCGCTTAGCACTAAATCAGAAAATGCAGCGTCGATTACGCTAGGTGCATCAAAAGGTGCTAGATTACCATTGCGCGCAAGCCAGTCTGATGTTTTCACTTCTGCGTTCACGGCGCCAGCAGCATCATCTAAACTGTCTGGGAATTCAAACGCCACACGCGCTAGTTCTTGTTGCAATTCAAAGAACTGATTCTGCGCTTTGTCACTCTTAACACGAGCCGTTAACTCTTGCTCAACCTCTTCAAAAGATTGAACTTGTTCAGCAACTAACTCGGTTAACTTGATAATATGAAAACCAAAGCTTGTTTGAACAACACCGCTTACATCACCTGCAGCAGCTAATGCAAAAGCAGCATCATCGAATGCTTCGTCCATCACACCACGTTCGATCCACTCTAGATCACCACCGTTTTCACCGCTGAATGTATCGGCTGATTCAGTTTTAGCTAATTCAGCGAAGTCTTCACCTGCCTGAATTCTAGCAAGAATAGCTTCAGCCTGCTGCTTTGCCGCAGCTTCATCTTCACCAGCTTCGACTAAAATATGTGAAACGCGGCGCTGCTCTTGCTTGGTAAATTCGTTAATGTTTTCACGATAAAAGGTGTTCACCTCTTCTGATGTCACATCAACATTTTTAGCGATATCTGCTACGTCAAGCGCAACGTATTCAACCTTTACTTTTTCTTGGTTTTCAAACATCACTTGGTTGTTTTGGTAGTAGTCACTGATCTCTTGCTCAGCAACTTCAACTTTCGCTTTAAACTGCTCTGCAGAAATGGTGGCAAACTTAACATCGCGTAGTTGGTTTTGTAGCGCGGTTAACTGCTCGGTTTGGTACGGCAGGCTGAACTCAGTTGCCACTAATGCTTGGCTAAGCTGACGTCTTGTTAGCTCAACACGCAAGTAATCACGAAAATCTGAAGATTGGAAAAAACCCGATTGGTTAATAATTGCTAAGTAGCGGTTATTGTCGAACACACCGTTAACCTGAAATTCCGGCATCTCACGGATAGTTTTCTTTAGGTCTTCATCTGAAATACGAATAGCTAGTTCACGAACACTTTGATCAATAAGCTTTTCGTTGATTAGGTTATCTAATACACCGTTGCGGAAATTCGCCATGTAGCTAGGATCAGCTGACAAGGTATCAAACATATCACCAAATTGCTGCGCCATACGATTACGCTGCGCTTGGTATGCTTGATCAAAAGCTTGTTGGGAAATTTTCTCACCATTAACTTCTGCAACAGAAGTATCAACACTGCTGCTGTACCCGCCAATACCAGCGACCGCAAAAGTTAAAATAATAAAGCCAAGGATAACCTTAGCAATAACTCCTTGAGAGTTTTCTCTTATATTCTCTAACATCTTCTTCTCTTTAACACTCTTGTGTGTTTCGTGTGCGCGATTTTATCAGATGCAACCAGCAGCTTGAAGTAACATCAGGTGATAACTTGAGGCTTTTTGACTAAGTGCGTGCCGCACAAAAGAAAAGACCACCTAATGGTGGTCTTTGGAATGCTTGCATTTGAAACTAAATCAATTGTATAGATTAGTTACACGCGTCTTTTAACGCTTTACCCGCTTTGAAAGATGGGATTTTTGCAGCAGAAATTTCAATCGTTGCACCCGTTTGTGGGTTGCGGCCAGTGCGTGCAGCACGGTCACGTACTGAGAATGTACCGAAGCCAACTAGAGCAACTTGCTCACCGCTTTTTAATTCTTCAGTAACCGCTTCGATAAATGAGTCTAAAGCACGACCAGCAGCAGCTTTTGAAATATCCGCGCCAGCAGCAATTTTCTCGATTAGTTGAGACTTATTCACAGTGTCTTCCCCTTCAATTGTTATTATTCAGCACTATCGTTTGTTTTAGCGTCCTGCAGAAACGTTTATAACAAGCTTCTTTTTGAACATCAAGCACTGAGTTAAAGAAAAAATAGTAGATAAAATTTTTATTATCTTTGACTAGAACCCTTTGTATACGGGCGCTAGCGCTATCAGCGTTTCTAAGTTACCACGTTTTCAGCGTTTGAAAAGCGATATTTGTAATTTTTTCCCACTTTTTTACAAAATCATCGCTTTTCTTGCACTAAAAACACGTAACTGCTTTATTTTTCATCAACCTTGAACGTATCAACAGGGTGTTCAAGGGCGATATCAAGCACTTCGTCAATCCACTTCACAGGGTGAATAGCGAGGTCCTGCTTAACGTTTTCTGGTATTTCTTTTAAATCACGCTCGTTGTCTTTTGGAATGACAACCGTTTTAATACCGCCGCGATGAGCCGCTAGTAGCTTCTCTTTTAAACCGCCGATGGCTAAAACTTCACCGCGCAAAGTAATCTCACCCGTCATCGCAACATCTGCTTTGACAGGGTTACCCGTTAGGCTTGAAACCAAAGCGGTACACATGCCAATACCGGCGCTTGGACCATCTTTTGGCGTCGCCCCTTCTGGCACGTGCACGTGAATATCGCGTTTTTCGTAAAAATCTTCATTAATGCGAAGTTTTTCAGTGCGGCTGCGAACCACTGTCATTGCTGCCTGAATCGACTCTTGCATCACATCGCCCAGTGAACCTGTATAAGTGAGTTTACCTTTACCGACATTCGAAGCCGTTTCGATAGTCAACAAATCGCCACCTACTGATGTCCACGCTAAGCCAGTCACTTGGCCTATGCGGTTTTGGTCGTCTGCTTTACCGTAGTCAAAGCGTTGTACGCCCAAGTATTCACTTAAGTTTTCATCAGTGATTTCAATATGCTTGATTTGTTTGTCCAGTAAGATGGCTTTAACCACTTTACGACACAGCTTCGAAATCTCTCGCTCTAAACTTCGCACACCTGCTTCTCGTGTGTAGTAACGGATGATGCCAACAATCGCGCTATCATCAATGGTGACTTCTTTCGCTTTTAAACCGTTACGTTCGATTTGCTTAGGTACTAAGTGACGCTTCGCAATATTTAGCTTTTCATCTTCGGTATAACCGGATAAACGAATCACTTCCATACGATCTAATAACGGGCCAGGAATATTCATGCTATTTGACGTCGCAACAAACATGACATCGGATAAATCGTAATCCACTTCTAAGTAATGATCGTTGAAGCTAGTATTTTGCTCAGGATCTAGTACTTCTAATAATGCTGATGCAGGGTCACCGCGCATATCCGACGCCATCTTGTCGATTTCATCTAATAGGAATAGCGGGTTTTTCACGCCAACCTTAGCAATTTTTTGAATAAGCTTACCTGGCAGGCTACCAATGTAAGTACGACGATGGCCACGAATCTCGGCTTCATCACGCACGCCACCAAGTGCCATGCGAACATATTTACGGCCTGTAGCTTTCGCAATAGATTGCCCCAATGATGTTTTACCAACACCTGGAGGCCCCACTAAACAAAGAATAGGCCCTTTTAATTTACTAACACGCTGTTGAACCGCTAAGTACTCAAGAATGCGTTCTTTGACCTTATCTAGACCATAGTGATCTTTCTCTAGTACTTCTTCTGCTAACGCTAAGTTCTTTTTCAGCTTACTGCGTTTTTTCCATGGTACGTTGCACATCCAGTCAATGTAGCTGCGCACTACCGTAGCTTCTGCCGACATAGTCGACATCATTTTCAGCTTTTGGTACTCCGCCATGGTTTTATCTTTGGCTTCCGCCGGCATTTGCGCTTCTTCAATGCGTTTAAGCATTTGCTCGGCTTCATCTGGCACATCGTCCATTTCGCCTAGCTCTTTTTGAATCGCCTTCATTTGCTCGTTGAGGTAATACTCGCGTTGGCTTTTTTCCATTTGCTTTTTCACGCGGGTACGAATTTTCTTCTCAACTTGCAGTAAGTCTATCTCGCCTTCCATCAAGGCCATCAAATATTCCAAGCGCTCAGAAACATTGGTGGTTTCTAAGACCTTTTGCTTGTCATTAATTTTCAGTGGCATGTGCGCTGCCATTGTATCGGCCAGCTGCTCAGGGTCTTCAATACCTGACAATGATGTTAATACTTCCGGTGGGATCTTCTTGTTAAGCTTTACATAGCCCTCAAACTGAGAGATAGCAGAGCGTACCAACACATCACTGCTCTCGTCGCCGTCGCTTTGTGACTCAATGTATTCAACATCTGCGGTAAAGTAATCTTCAGTATTGATAAACTGTTTGATTTGAGCGCGCTTAACGCCTTCAACAAGTACTTTTACCGTACCGTCAGGCAGTTTAAGCATTTGAAGAATTGATGCAACGGTACCCGTTTCGTATACATCGTTCGCCGTTGGGTCATCAATTGCAGCATCTTTTTGTGCAACTAGGAACACCTGCTTATCACTTTCCATCGCAATATCTAAACTGCGGATAGATTTTTCGCGACCAACAAACAATGGAATCACCATTTGTGGATAGACAACGACGTCTCTTAACGCCAATACGGGGATTTCTACTACACCGGATAATTCATTGGTCATAGATAACTCTCTTGGAAATAGAATCTGAAATCAGCAGCTTGCTTTTCTTCCCATGAAAAAAACAAGTGCAGTACTCAACGAGTATTCAATACGATAAAAAAGTATATGGGGATGTTAAAATAACTTTCAACAAAGCAATAAAAAAAAGAGCCTTATAGGCTCTTTTTTGTGCGATTACGATAACTTACCATTATCACATTGATGGACTTAGCTGTCTGATGCAGCTTGGTCTTGTGGCGTTTCGTAGATAATGATTGGCTTAGACTCACCAGTAATAACGGTTTCGTCAACCACCACTTTCGATGCATTTTCCATTGATGGTAGCTCGTACATGGTATCAAGCAACACACCCTCAACAATTGAACGCAGGCCACGTGCACCAGTTTTGCGCACCATGGCTTTGTTAGCAATTGCTTTTAACGCATCTTCTCTGAACTCTAGTTCAACATCTTCCATATCAAACAAGGCGGTAAATTGCTTCGTTAACGCGTTTTTCGGCTCTTGTAAGATTTGAATCAACGCGTCTTCATCAAGCTCACTTAACGTTGCAACGACAGGCAGACGACCAATAAACTCAGGAATTAAACCGTACTTCACTAAATCTTCAGGCTCAACTTCTTGGAAACGCTCGGTAAGAGACTTGTTTTCGTCTTTGCTGCGCACTTCTGCGCCAAAGCCGATACCCGTACCTGTTTCACAACGCTGCTCAATCACTTTATCAAGGCCAGCAAATGCACCGCCACAGATAAATAAGATCTTAGACGTGTCTACTTGCAAAAACTCTTGCTGCGGATGCTTACGACCACCTTGCGGCGGTACTGACGCAATTGTACCTTCAATAAGTTTTAGCAGTGCTTGCTGCACACCTTCACCTGATACATCACGGGTAATTGAAGGGTTATCTGACTTGCGTGAAATCTTGTCGATTTCATCAATGTACACGATACCACGTTGCGCTTTTTCAACGTCGTAGTCACATTTTTGTAATAGCTTCTGAATGATGTTTTCTACATCTTCACCAACATAACCCGCTTCAGTTAATGTGGTCGCATCGGCCATGGTAAATGGCACATCCAATAGGCGTGCTAACGTTTCTGCCAATAGTGTTTTACCACTACCTGTAGGACCAATCAGCAAGATATTACTTTTGCTTAACTCAACACCATTGTGCTGATCGCCATTGCGCAAACGCTTATAGTGGTTATATACCGCTACGGCTAATACCTTTTTGGCGTGCTCTTGACCAATAACATAGTCATCAAGGCTTGCACGAATGTCCATTGGTGAAGGCAGTGACTCTTTGTCTTGCTTAGGTGCAATTTCTTTGATTTCTTCGCGGATAATGTCATTACATAATTCAACACACTCGTCGCAAATAAAAACTGACGGACCAGCAATTAATTTACGTACTTCGTGTTGGCTCTTACCACAAAAAGAGCAATATAATAATTTTCCACTATCACCGTCACCTTTCTTAATATCGGTCATACGGTACCTCTAAATTTATAACTTTCTAAATGATTCACGCTGTTTTACTAAGTATTTCACAAAATGCTTAGATGACAATCTTATTTGTCAGCTCTTTGTTCTAATATGGCATCAACTAAGCCATATTCAACTGCATCTTGTGCACTTAAGAAATTATCGCGGTCAGTGTCTTGCGCAACTTGCTCAAGCGGCTTACCAGTATGATCTGCCATTAAGCGATTTAATTTCTCTTTAATGTATAAAATTTCTTTTGCGTGAATTTCAAAATCTGACGCTTGACCTTGGAAGCCACCTAATGGCTGATGGATCATAACGCGTGAATTTGGCAGACAATAACGCTTACCTTTTTCACCGCCAGACAACAAGAATGCGCCCATGCTAGCCGCTTGACCAATACAAACAGTACTGACGTTAGGCTTGATAAACTGCATGGTGTCGTAGATAGCTAAACCAGCCGTTACTGAGCCACCCGGTGAATTAATGTATAAGAAGATGTCTTTTTCTGGACTTTCCGACTCTAAAAACAACATCTGTGCAACGATTAGGTTCGCCATATGGTCTTCAACCTGGCCGCACAAGAAGATTACACGCTCTTTTAACAGGCGCGAGTAAATATCGTAAGAGCGCTCCCCTTTTGCCGTTTGTTCAACCACCATTGGGACTAGGGCATTTTCGATATTGTTATTTTCGTTAAGGGAATGAGTTAGATGAGATGTAAACAACGGAATTTCCTTACTTGTAAAAAAAATGGCTCATATGAATCCATACAAGCCATTTAAGCTATTGCTTAGCGTATTGTCAACGAAAAGCTTATTTTGCTTCAGGGTTCATGATGTCCTTGAAGCTTGCTTCTTTGTCAGAAACATTTGCTTTTTCAACAACGAAATCTACCGCTTGCTCTTCTAATGCAACGTTTTGCATTTGCTGGTGCATTTCTTTGTTGTTTTTGTAGTACTCGATAACCTCGCTTGGATCTTCGTATGCAGATGCAGCCGTTTCGATTAACTCGTCAACTTTCGCTTCGTCAACTTTTAACTCGTTTACTTTGATGATTTCACCAAGTAACAAACCAACTTTTACGCGACGTTTCGCTTGTTCTTCGAACATTTCAGCTGGTAGTTGAGGTAAGTTTTTAGGGTCCATTTGACCACCGAAGCGCTGTAGTGCTTGCTGACGTAATACGTCTACTTCTTGTGCGATTAATGCAGCAGGAAGTTCAACTTCGTGGTTTTCTAATAAACCTTCGATTGCTTGCTCTTTGATCTTAGCTTTTACTGCTTGACCAAGTTCACGCGCCATGTTTTTAGAAACTTCTTCACGAAGCGCTTCTACGCCACCTTCTTCAACACCGAAAAGCTTAGCGAATTCATCGTTAACTTCTGGAAGCTCTGGGCCTTCAGTTTTAAGTACTTTAATGTCGAATTCAGCTTCTTTACCTTTTAGGTTTTCAGCGTGGTAGTCTTCAGGGAAGGTTACTTTAATCGTTTGCTCTTCACCTACTTTCATGCCAGTGATTTCTTTTTCGAAACCTGGGATCATGCGGCCAGAACCAAGCTCAAGTTCGAAACCTTCAGCTTTACCACCTTCAAACTCTTCACCGTCAACACGACCTAAGAAATCGATAGTTAGCTTGTCGCCTTTCTTAGACTTACGCTTGTTCTCTTTCCACGTTTTGTGTTGGTTTTGAAGGGTAACGAACATTTCGTCGATGTCAGCATCAGTAACTTCAGTAACTGGGCGCTCAACAGCGATTTTTTCTAAATCTTTGATTTCAACTTCTGGGTATACTTCGAACGTTGCTTCGAATTCGAATGGTTTGCCATCTTCGTTGCTTTTCGCTTCGAAGTTAGGGCGACCCGCTGGGTTGATCTTTTCTTCGATGATTGCTTCAACGAAGTTGCGTTGCATTAGCTCACCAGTGATCTCTTCACGAACTGCCTTGCCGTAACGCTTTTGAATAACTGATGGTGGAACTTTACCAGGGCGGAAACCATTGATGCGTTGGGTCTTAGCTAATTGGCGAAGACGGTTTTTAACTTCAACATCTACTTTTTCAGCAGGAACAGAAATCGTTAAACGGCGTTCCAAACCTTGTGTAGTCTCAACAGAAACTTGCATTTATATACCTCAATTTAGCGTTTGAACACGCTTCCTATTTTCCATCTATCTATCCAAGCAAATTCTCACCATGAAAATGCTGTCAGCCCTTGTGGTCTAAGCCAGTTGAGCTAGGAAACACCTGAATAAATGATGCTCATATTAAAATTAATGACGCGCAATTATAGCCATGCTTTTTGCAAGAGTCGAGTTTATCGCCTGATTATTTTATATTCTTAAATTTTTCAACAAGATAGTAGCAAAATTAGCGTATTTCTAAGGTGTTTACGCTAATTCACTGATCTAATGAGAATTTACCCGATAAAAAAGAAAAACGGCCAAAAGAATTAAGTAAATTGCTAGGCGGTGTAAAGCGTGATCCAACTGAGTAGTTAAAGAGTTTCCAAACCAATTGCCATCAAAGGACTAATGGTAAAGTAATCGGTAATATCGAGCGTGAAACTATAAGTCTTTGAAAGAACACTCAATCAAGTTTCTATATAAGGTAGGAAGAAATAGAAGCCAATGATGTAGGATTTGAACCTATGACCCTGTGAAAGAGTACCCAAACCCAATGTGATTAAAGCGAGAAAGAGAATGTGCTCGGTAATGCAGGATTTGAACGTACGACTCTATTTGAGAGAGTACCCAAACCAAATGCTATCAAACGAAATAAGAGAAAGTGGTCGGTGATATAGGATTTGAACGTACGACTCTATTTGTGAGAGTACCCAAACCAAATGCTATCAAACGAAATAAGAGAAAGTGGTCGGTGATGTAGGATTTGAACCTACGACCCCTTGGACCCAAACCAAGTGCGCTACCAAGCTGCGCTAATCACCGACAGAGGTAATGGTAATCGAAGTATTCTAATTCGAACCACTTTAAATTTTAGCATCTTAAATTGTGCTGATAATAACACTACAAAAGCTAAAATCTGAAAGAGTGGTCGGTGATGTAGGATTTGAACCTACGACCCCTTGGACCCAAACCAAGTGCGCTACCAAGCTGCGCTAATCACCGACGAAAGATGGGGTGGCTAATGGGACTTGAACCCACGACAACCGGAATCACAATCCGGGGCTCTACCAACTGAGCTATAGCCACCATTGTATGGCACGCCCTGCAGGATTTGAACCTGCGACCCACGGCTTAGAAGGCCGTTGCTCTATCCAGCTGAGCTAAGGGCGCACATCACCTACAAGTGCGTAGCTTTACTATCTATTAATTTAAGATAATAAAGTGGTCGGTGATGTAGGATTTGAACCTACGACCCCTTGGACCCAAACCAAGTGCGCTACCAAGCTGCGCTAATCACCGACTGAATTGTTAAAAGCCTTGTTGCCTTCAACGGGTGCGCATATTACCGACCCACCCTTTACTCGTCAAACACTTTTTTAAAAATTTATTTCAACCGCTCACCTTTTCGCCACAACGTCTAAAAAAGCAAATAAATGCTGATTTTTTAGCTATAAACACTATGTTTATTATGAATATTTAGATCACTTAACTTATTTTGCGATAACAACTGACATAGCTCAGCTTTTTTCGTAATTATGCGTTTTGTTGTTACAACAAGCTCGGCTTTTATGCAAAAATATTAGCGTGAATTAATCCTCTACCTATTAAAGAACTATGACAGCACAACTTATTGACGGAAAAGCTATCGCACAGAGTATTCGTACTTCGGTGAAAGAGAAAGTAGCAGCGCGAATAAATCAAGGAAAACGAGCACCGGGATTGGCGGTTATTTTGGTTGGTAATGACCCTGCATCAGAAGTATACGTTGGCAGCAAACGCAGAGCTTGTGAGGAAGTTGGTTTTGTTTCTCGCTCATACGACTTGCCTTCAAGCACATCTGAAAAAGAATTACTGGCGCTAATTGAAGAATTAAATCACGACGATGCTGTTGATGGTATTTTAGTGCAACTGCCTTTACCTGAGGGGCTAGATCCCAATTTAGTGATCGAACATATCAACCCGCAAAAGGATGTAGACGGTTTCCACCCTTCTAATGTAGGTAAACTAGCGCTGCGTCAACCTGGCCTTCGCCCGTGCACGCCAAAAGGTATTGTCACATTAATCGAATCAACCGGTGTTAAACCTCATGGCTTAGAAGCCGTTGTTGTTGGTGCTTCAAATATAGTAGGTCGACCGATGACACTTGAGCTATTGCTAGCTGGCTGTACGGTAACAACCACTCATCGTTTTACGAAAGATTTAGAAAGTAAAGTTCGCCAAGCTGACCTGCTAGTCGTCGCCGTGGGTAAACCAGAATTTATTCCAGGCGATTGGATCAAAGAAGGTGCCATTGTGATTGATGTTGGTATCAACCGCCTAGAGTCGGGTAAGTTAGTTGGTGATGTTGAATTTGGTATTGCTAAAGATAAAGCTGATTACATTACACCTGTTCCCGGTGGTGTTGGCCCTATGACGGTTGCAAGCTTAATAGAAAATACCTTAATCGCCTGTGAAGAGTTCGGTGCAAACTAGTCAATTAGCTTAAACTCTGCTTGCTATAAAGTTGTAAAAAATAAGAAAAGCGCCTATTGGCGCTTTTCTTATTTCTGTATGGTTGCAAACAACTGGCTAAGTAATTTTAAACTTTGCCAGCAAGGGTTCGTAAACCGAAATAATGTTGCGCAATTCGTTACTGCTAGTTTGCAACATACCCAAGGCTTCATTTGAGCGTTGGCTTAATTGATTGGCCTCATCAACCTGCTCAGTAATGCTTTGCAACGTCACCGACTGTTCTTCTGTTGCACTGGCAATTTGATCGTTCATTGACAAGATATTGCTAAGCATATCGACAATGTTGGTGATCGCTTGTTCCGACGACTGGCTAAGATCAACTGTTTTGTCTAATGAATCCATACTTCCCTGCATTGCATTAACCGATAGCTGAGCACCCGCTTGCAGTTTTTCAATCATATGTTGAATTTCACTAGTTGATTCTTGTGTGCGCTGCGCTAAGGTTCTAACTTCATCTGCAACTACTGCAAATCCGCGCCCTTGCTCACCTGCACGCGCCGCTTCAATCGCAGCATTAAGGGCCAGTAAGTTAGTTTGATCAGCAATACCACGGATTACATCCAATACCGAACCAATTTCATTGGTATCATTTGATAGCTGCTCAATTGCCGCACTGGTATCTGTCATATTCACTTTTAGGCCTTCGACAGCATTTATCGCTTGATTTTGTAATGCTAGCCCTTGTTGTGCCTCTTTATCTGAGTTTTGCGCTTCTTGGCGGGCATTGTCAGCACTTTGCGCAATTTCCTGCGTCGCGCTAGTAATTTCGGCTGTAGAATGACTAACTCCAGCTAGCACTTCAGAACTCGTGCTTAGGCTGCAATTAGAGTCGTCAACTACCTTAGCTAAAGCATCCGACTCACTGCTTAGTACTTTTAGCGAGCCAGCAATATCCCGGATTACTGTTCTCAGTGATGCTACCATGCTGTTAAATGCGGTGTTCATTTGAGCGATTTCATCCTGACCGACTATAGGTAAGGATTGGGTTAAATCATTGTTCTTGTCGATATCCGTGATTTGTTTTGTAGCTTCACGCAATGGCTGCTGGATGCTAGCGACTAGCCCCCAACCGAGACCTACCCCTATCACAAGCACAACTAAAATAGCCGAAACAATAAACTGCCAGCTCGCATCATATGTTTCTTGGTTACTCTGATAAAACGCTTCAGCACCAACTACATTGGTTTGAAACATATCTTCTAGCTGCTTGTGCAGCTGTTCAAACAAAGCACGGTATTCGTTATTGGCCAATCGGTCCGCTTCAACATCATTATTTGTTTGGCTCAGCCTAACAATTTGATCGCGCAGTTTTGCCATTTCTCGAACTTCGTCTTGCACTTGTTGAAATAGCTCTGTTTCTTCACCTGGGTCTAGTGTTTTTGAAAACTCATCTAGTGAAATGGTGAGTTGCTGCGCAGCATTAGTTATTCTGCGCTCAGCTTCGCGCATCGCATTATCGTCAGGTGAAATAATATGGCTTTTAAGCCAGACAAACTCCTCATAGGTGTGTTTACGCGCATCGGTTAAATTAACCACGCTAACAAAGTAATTGTCGTAAATCTCTTGGCCGCCTTCATTTATCGAACCAGCAGAACGCAGTGCCATTAATAGCATTAGCACAGGAATCACGATAAAGATGATGATAGCCAGCGGAATCTTCTGTGAAATCTTTAGGTTTCTTAACAAAGTAATCATAACTACCCTCTAAAATTCAACGCTAGCTCTAAGCGTGACAACGGTTGGTTCACTATCAATCTCACCAAGATCGCCAAAACCACTGTTTTCTATGCGCTGCACAGATCCAGTCAAATAAAAGTTATCAAACATTTGGTATTTGGCATAAGCTTCGAATTGGCTAATATCATCAAGCTCATTGTTGGTGTTAAGCTCACTGCTCACCATCGACTGGCTATAACCAAGGCCAAATGCCCAGCGTTCCACTTGCTGTTGCCAAGAGATACCGTAAAACTGTTCAATTTCACTGACATCTTCATTTGCGAAACCATAACGCAATAAAAATTGGCCTGCGTTGCTTTGAAAAGCCAGTGTAATATGTGCTCCTGCATTATTGTCTTCACTGCCATCAAGTGTTTCTACATCCAAACTAGATGCCCAAATTGAACCATGCACACTCAGTTGTTGGTATTGCCAAGCTAACTCCAAAGATGTGAAATACTCGTCCATTTCATCAAACAAGCTTGAATAACGAGCATCTAAGTCGCCTAAACCTTGCGCCTGAGAAAGTAAAAATGAATAGTTTAATTGGCTATTGATTTCACCAGTATAACCAAGGCCTAGTGCATAATCTGGTGCGCCACTGGTTTGAATATTAACAAACGATGACGAAACAAATTGTGTTGTTTCATCATTCGCCCAATCGCCTGATTCCGTAAATCCGGAAGGGTAAAGTAAGCCTACAACTAATTCACCATTGCCAACTGGTAAATAGTATTCAGCACTTGATATCTGAATTCGGCCATTGCCGTTATCGTCAGCAGCTCCGCCAGCATCGGCCAGTGCCTCACCATAAGTATCAGTTACTCTGCCTTCTTTAGAACTACTGGTACCCTCGATATACATGTGCCAGCGACCTAATGGTAGTCGCCCATCAACATCAGCATCAAGAACACCAATAAATTCACTGCTAACGTCATCTGCTGATGTAGTTAAATAAAAGCCTGTTACAGCGCCACTTATTTCCACAGCAGACGAGCTCGCTGGTGCCATTAACAAACCGAGAAATACTTTCTTTAACACTATTTTTTATTCCTTTTTCCAACGTCAACATCTAATTTGTAGCAAGACAAGGCAGTTTTTTCCTATATAACAACAAGAAATACCTTATTACTTTTCTTGTTATTTTATCTGTCACGTATGCAACTAATTGTTAATAAATGTAAAATCAAAAATTTAGTTTATGTAAATATAAAATGAACTAGCGACACTTCACTGAGTTGTTAAAATGTTGCCATTTCTCGATCAAGCCATTACCTATGAGTAAACAAGTCAATCAGTTACTAGATCAGCACAATAAATTAGTTCATTCAGAATCATTGAAAGTTATATCGCACGTTCAAAGGGAAGATGATGACTGGATTGTAAATACTTTGATGTTGGACAATATTGACGTTCCCTTCAAATATAAGCGCAAAAAACAATACCGAAGCTTGCAAGGACAACGAGTCAATATCACCTATTACCCAAGCACAGAGACCGTTGCGGGCTTTGAAATGGAGGTAATGAATATCGTCAGAATCAAAATTGCTTAGGCGGAATCGATACTAGTTAGCCTATTTACTAGCGTGATCCTTAGATAAAACCATCATGCAGGATTTATTTTATTGATTTAAATCGTTCATCCAGCTTATTTTTTAATCGCCCCTTGACGAATTCCTCGCCATATTACATAAATAAATAGTCGACATTAAAAAAATACATACATCGACTTTGTACATAAACAGCTTGTGCATACCACTAGTGTTGCGAATAACAAAAACAAAACGCAATTAACAAAAATCGGGGACTGCGAGAGGTACAATTATGATCTTAAATCATATCTGGGGGCTTTATGCTCACCCAAAAGAAGAATGGCACACCATTGAGAAACGTCACGAAAGCTTGTTCTACAGTTTGGCACACATACTAACTATCGCCTTAATTCCATCAATTTGTGGCTATTACGCTGCCGCTCATATTGGCTGGTCAATCGGTGCTGCTGACGTGATTAAATTGACCGAACAAAGCGCGCTAGTCATGTCTGTAGGCATGTATGGGGCGTTAATTGCGGGAGTGTTTGCGCTTGCCTATCTAATTCATTGGATGGCCAAAACCTTTGATTCAGATCCTAGCTACACACAATCACTAGAACTTGCCGCCTACACAGCGACACCTTTGCTGATGGTCGGTGTCACGGCTCTATTCCCTGTGCTTTGGTTTGTGGTTACAGCGGGCATGTTGGCAATTTGTTACTCGGTTTACCTGCTTTATTCAGGTGTGCCGATTATGATGAACATTCCTGAAGAAAAAGGCTTTATTTACTCTAGTTCAGTGGTTACTTGTGGTTTAGTACTGCTGGTTACCATTATGGCAGCAACTGCCATTTTATGGAGTATGGGCTTTGGTCCAGAGTATGTTGCTTAATGCACATATTCCTTTAAAAACAATACTCAAAACGAGTTGAAGCTTTAAAATATAAAACGACGTCATTATCTCCCCGCTTTTTAAGCTACAGTGACGTCGTTTTTTTATGCCTAACTAACTAGGCTATACAAGCCAAGCAAGCTAACTAAGCTGAGCAAGCTGAAGTAACTTTAAGCTGAACTGCTTTTAAAGGGGTGGGTTTTATGCCAATGCTCCGCAATATCAATGCGGCGGGCAAACCACACATGGTCAAATGACTGCGCATATCGGAAAAACCGCTCTAACGCTTTAATACGCCCCGGACGACCAATCAAACGACAATGCAAACCTATCGACATCATTTTCGGGCGATTTTCGCCATTCGGGTCACCTTCTTCATACAAGGCATCAAAAGCATCTTTTAGATAATTAAAGAATTGATCGCCGGCATTAAACCCTTGAACTGCAGCAAAGCGCATATCGTTTACATCCAAAGTATAAGGTACGATTAACTGTGGTTTGGTTTCACCCTGTACGCCGATGGCTACTTCCCGCCAAAATGGCAAATCGTCGCTGTAATCATCGGCGTCATAAAGAAACTCACCACTTTCTGCCACTAGCTGACCTGTATTGGGGCTTGTGCGGCCAGTATACCAACCCTTAGGCTTTTCCCCTGTGATCTGCTCAATGATCTCGATGGCCGCATGCATATGCTGGCGTTCTGTATCGATATCAACCTCTTGGTAGTTAATCCACCTGAGCCCATGACTACAAATTTCATGGCCTGCGGCCATGCAAGCCTCTGCAATCTCAGGGTGGCGTTTCAGCGCCATGGCAACAGCAAATACCGTCACCGGTATTTGGTACTTATCAAACAACCTAAGTAAGCGCCAAACACCTGCACGACTGCCGTATTCGTAGATTGACTCCATACTCATATGACGATCTTCTACATGTGGGGCGTTAATAATTTCAGACAAAAAAGTTTCGGCCGCAGGGTCACCATGCAGCACAGAATTTTCTCCCCCTTCTTCGTAATTCATCACTACTTGTACAGCAATTCTCGCGTTATTTGGCCAGTTAGCATGAACTGGTTTACTGCCATAACCAATCAAGTCGCGCGGGTAGTTGTTATAGCTTGAGCTCTTATTATCAGTCACTTGCCTACTCCCCTGCTTCAGTGTTGTTCGATAGTTCGTCCTTGCTACTGGGAAGCCCTGCCAACCAAATTGCTAATTGCTGACGTTCATCGTCCGTCATCTTAGTCATATTGCCCAATGGCATATCGCGGTTAACAATGGCACGGGTATGAATAAAGGCACTTAGCTTCTTTGCCTGTGTGACGGAATCCAAAATAAATCCATTGGGTGCCGTCTGGAACAGTTGAGAGCGCGGCGTTTGGCTATGGCACTCAGTACAGTGCTTATCAATAATCTGCCATGCTTGCTGATCGCTGATGGTTTCGCTCGCTAAATTAGTTTGCGTATTCACCACATGCCAAGGAGCAACCACTAACATCAAAGCGAAAAAGGCTGCAACACCACTGACCAGCACTTGCGGTTTATAAACGCCCTGGTGTTTTAAATTAAAGAAGTGGCGAATCCACATGCCAATCACAAACAAAGCCACCAGAATTAGCCAGCCATAAGGGTGGCTATAGGTGTACGCAAAGTGATTCGAGAGCATAATGAAGATAACGGGCAGCGTTGCATAGTTGTTATGAACCGAGCACAACTTGGCTTTCAAGCCTGGAGTAGAATCTGGAATGCGACCGGCTTCGACTTCCGCCACCATGTAGCGTTGACTTGGCATGATGACATGATAAACATTACCCGCCATACAAGTACCGATGATAGCGCCGATGTGAATATAAACAGCGCGATCTGTAAACAACTGGTCGAGCCCCCAACTGTATAAAGCCAGTAAGCCAATTGCGACGAGCGCAAACAATTTACCATTATCAACCAGCGGTGACTTACAAAGCAGACGGTAAATGAGATAACCTGAGCCAATAATGGCTAATGACACCCCAATTGCACTGGCTTTATCTAAGCTGGATTTATTGGTGTCGAGTAAATAAGCGTCAGCGCCGACATAGTAGAGCAAGGAAAACAGTAAAATACCGCTAATCCAGGTGGTATATGCTTCCCACTTAAACCAATGCAAAGTGCTAGGCATTTGCTCTGGGCCATTTTGATATTTAGCGACCTCGTAGAAGCCTCCACCATGAATGGCCCATAAATCACCACGGATCCCTTTATCTTGCTTCCATTTGGGTGGTGTTTGTAAATTGTTATCGAGCCAAACAAAATAAAACGATGCACCTATCCAAGCGATACCGGCGATAACGTGAAAATAACGTAAAACTAGGTGTGCTAGCTCAAAAAAGTAGTTTTCTAAACCAGCTAACCCCAATGCTTCTAACACCATTAACTCACCTCCTTAAGCACAGAGGGCTCGCTAATATCTGCTAACGTTGGTTTAAATTGTGGCTGACCATCGCGCTTATAGGCCTTCTCACCCAGAATATAGGTTGCTTCAATACAGCGATCGTCACCGAGCATCATAATGGCAAACAAACGTTCGTGTAAGGTTTTCGCCTCTTTCAATCTGAAGCTTAAAAATGGCGTTGCTTGGTAGTCTAAAACGACAAAATCTGCTTCACAGCCGGTATTGAAATTACCAATAGTTCCCTCTAAATCGAGCGCTCTAGCCCCGCCTAGAGTTGCTAAATAAAGCCCTTTAAACGCAGAGAACTTCTCCCCTTGCAACTGTTGAATTTTGTATGCTTCATTGCCTGTTTGCAGCATAGAAAAGCTAGTTCCTGCGCCAACATCGGTGCCCATACCAACGTGGATACCACGCTTTTCACAGGCTTTGAGGTTAAATAAACCAGAGCCAAGAAACAGATTCGATGTTGAGCAGTGAGATACCGATGCCTGTGTTTTGGCCAAGCAATCAAGCTCGCGCTCGGCAAGGTGAATAGAATGCGCAAACACTGAGCGTCTGCGCACTAGCCCTGCATCCTCGTATACACCAAGGTAGTCTTCACTTTCAGGGAAGAGCTCTTTAACCCACGCACATTCATCTTTGTTTTCCGATAAATGGGTATGCAAATAAACATCTGGATACTCTTCAAGCAGCTGTGTACATTTCGCTAATTGCTCTGGGCTAGAAGTTGGCGCAAAGCGCGGCGTTACCGCGTAGCTAAGGCGATCAACGTTATGCCATTTTTCAATCAAGGCTTTTGAATCTTGATAGCTAGATTCTGGGCAGTCTGATAAATCTTCAGGACAGTTTCTGTCCATCATCACTTTACCGGCAATCATACGCAATTTTCGTTGCTGTGCTTCACTAAAGAAAGCATTCACCGATTGTGGGTGAACAGTGCCAAACACTAGTGCGGTCGTTGTACCATTGCGCAATAATTCATCAATAAAGCGCTGAGACACCTGCCTTGCATAGTCTTCATCAGCAAACTTTTTCTCCGTCGGAAACGCATATTCAGTCAACCAAGTTAATAGCTGCTCGCCGTAAGCCCCTATCATTTCAGTTTGTGGCAGGTGAATATGCGTATCGATCATGCCTGGGATAATTAAACGCCCAGTATAACGTTTGGTGTCGATTAGCTGATCAGGATAGGCAAGCGCTAGGCTTGGCAAAATGTCTCGTTCGAAGCCAAGATCAGCTACTTTGCCATCTTGAATCACTAACGCGCCTTGCTCAAAGTAGCGATAAGCTTTATCGCCAGCAACAACAGGGTCATCAACAAAATCAAGAATATCGCCGCAAATCACGCGAATTTTATTAGCTGTAGTCATCATTAACTTCCTCGATACGTTGAATAACCAAAAGGCGACAATAGCAGTGGAATATGGTGATGATTGTCGTCTAACACGCGAAAACAAATTTCCGCATAAGGATAAAAGGCTGGCGCTTCACTAGCCTGTGATTGGTATGCATCAATATCAAATACCAATTTGTATGTGCCGTGTGCAATCGCTAACGCTGCTGGCAGCCAATCAATCAAACGGCCATCTGCATCTGTTTTGGCGGCGCACAGCTCGCACCATTCGTTAGTGGTGTCGTTAAGCTGAAACAAGGTTACTGGTACATTACTGGCAGGTTGGCCGGTACTTGTATCAAGAATATGGGTGGTTATTGGACTTCTGCTCACACTAATTTCTCCAATCTTATTTTTGTTATTTTGGCTTGCTCGGCAGCAGCAATGGCAAGTTCGGTTGCAGGCTCGTTATTAATACGTTCGCGAATAAGTTCCAGCATCTCAAGTGCTGACTTTCCGGTGGCACAGACAATAAAAATAAAGCCAAATTTAGCTAAGTACGCTTGGTTAAGTGCCAACATTTCTTCTAACACTTGTTCGTCAGCTTGACTCATGCCTGATTGCTCATGGCCTGCGAGTTTGGCGGTATTCGCAAATTTTTTACTTAGCGTTGATACATCACCAATTTGTGGATGTCCTTCAAACGCCGCCAAGTAATCACTCTCTCCTAATAATTGCCATGTTTGCTGCGCTTGAAATAACAATTGCTCACGCGAGACAAAAGGCCTGGCTAACAGCATTTGATCGATCCAGCGCGGCGCAACACAGCAACTTTGCAGTGCGGCATGCGCTTGGGCATCATCAAGTAAATTAAATTGTTCTACTGTCATTGGTTAACGACCTCCTGTACATCTTCTGTTAACACATGATTTTGTTTAGCGCTGTTTTTCTCAGCAGCGTTTTGTTCTGCAGCCCTTTGTTCTGAAATGCTTGGCGAAGTTGCAAAACTCGCAGTTAGTTCTTGCCACTGCAGGCCATTGCGTTTTTTCGATTTATTATTGATTGGCGTTTGCTGTTCTTTTGATTCGCTTTTCTGCTGATCTTGCTGCTGGCCTTTTTGCTGACTTTGCTCTTGGCTTTTCTGCTGATAGAGCCCGATCAACTGACCAGCAATAGATACCGCTACTTCCATCGGCAACTTGCCCGATACATTGTCGATGCCAACAGGGCATTGCATACTCGCTATTTGTTGTTCACTGAAGCCTCTGTGCCCTAAACGATATTGAAAGCGCTTGGCTTTGGTGTCAGAGCCTATCACCCCTAACCAACGCACATCATCACGTTTTAAAATGGCTTCAGTTAAGGCAAAATCGAGTTGGTGATTGTGGGTTAAAATCAAATAGGCGGTATTTTCTCGCGCACGCTTGGCTTGCTCAACCGGCTCTTCGTCAACAATTTTTGTTACGTTGGCTGGCAACTGCTGGGGAAACACCTCCGCCCGACTGTCTATCCAGCGTATACGAATTGGCAAGTGTGCTAAAACATTAACCAGCGCTTGGGCAACATGGCCAGCACCATAAATATCTAAATTCATGTGCTGCGACATCATTACTTCAAACATAATGACGGTAGCGCCGCCGCAGCACTGGCCTAAATTTGCCCCTAAATGAAACTGCTCAGCCACTTGCACCGCTTCACCCTGCGTGAGCAATTGGCGAGCTTTTTCAATAACTTTAAACTCCAAATGACCACCACCTAAGGTGTCGTAAATTTGCTCGCCAGTGATCACCATTTTACTGCCTGACGCCCTTGGCGTTGAGCCAGAAGTACCAAGCACAGTCGCGATAACATAATCATTGCCCAAGCGACTTTGCTCAGCTATTGCCTCAGACCAACTTTGGTGATGGAAGCCTTGAAACGACTGGTTTAACGAGTGACTTACTGCTTGCTCTACATGCACATTGTTGCTTGAGTTGGAACTATTCATATGTCACCTCCTCGTCTTTTTTCTGAGCTTTTAACGATTGTCTTTGCTGCGATTGACTGGCATCAGTTTGACTAAATGCTTGCGCCGCTTGCACTGCCGCCAGCACTCGCTCAGGTGTTGCAGGAGTATCTAGCCTTGGCTTTATTTGGTAGTTAGCAACGCTGCTCACCGCATCACGAATAGCACTCCAAACACTAATGGCGAGCATAAATGGCGGCTCACCCACCGCTTTTGAACGAAACACTGACGCTTCAGGGTTCGCTGACTGATAAAGGCTAACGTTAAATTCCGCAGGCGTGTCGCCAATCGCTGGGATTTTGTAGGTCGCAGGGTTAAAACTGGCTAGCTGGCCTTGCTTATTCCAAACCAAATCTTCGGTGGTTAACCAGCCCATTCCTTGCACAAATGCCCCTTCAATCTGGCCAATATCCAGAGCTGGATTTAGTGAGTGGCCAACATCGTGCAAAATATCGGCACGAGTGACAGTGTTTTCTCCGGTTAAGGTGTCTACTTCCACTTCCGTAAGCGCAACACCATGGGCGTAGTAAAAAAACGGGCGACCTTTGGCTTGCTCGCGATCATAGTGAATTTTCGGCGTCGCGTAATAACCGGTTGATGATAGCGAAATACGATTTAAATACGCTAAGCCCGCCAATTCATCAAAGCTCAGATCTCCTTTGTCGTGATATACAGTGTTATCGCTAAAGCGGATACTGGCTTGCTCCACCGAAAAGTGCTTAGCGATAAATTCGGTTAATCTCGCTTTAATGGTATTTGCGGCATTAAGCGCAGCCATACCATTTAAATCTGTACCGCTTGAGGCCGCCGTTGGCGAAGTGTTCGGTACTTTATCGGTACGTGTGGCGGTAATCCCCACCTTGTCTAAATCAACACCAAAGGCATGTGCCACCACCTGCGCTACTTTAGTATTAAGCCCCTGCCCCATTTCGGTGCCGCCGTGATTTAGGTGAATCGAACCATCAGAGTAAACATTCACTAAAGCACCGGCTTGATTTAAGTGCTGTACCGTAAATGAGATACCAAACTTTACGGGGGTTAATGCCAAACCTTTTTTGATGATTGGCGAGGTTTGGTTAAACGCTTTAATGTCGGCTTTACGCTGCCAATAATCGGCCTGCTGTTCAACCTGCTCAATCATGTCAATCAGCACATGCTGCTCAACTTCTTGATGATAAGGGGTGGTTGACCGACCTTGTTGATACAAATTGGCTTTGCGTACAGTGAGTGGATCTTTGCCCAGTGCTGCGGCAATATCATCGACAATTTGCTCTGCAACCATCATTCCCTGTGGGCCGCCAAAGCCGCGAAAGGCGGTATGGCTTACGGTATTCACTTTACAGCGATTACCGCTAATTTTTGCCGCGGGGTAATAATAAGCGTTATCGGCATGGAACATGGCGCGGTCAACAATGGCATCTGATAAATCAGGTGAATAACCGCAGTAACCATTCACTTCAATATCTGCGCCGGCGATAACACCTTGCTCATCAAAGCCAACTTTATAGCGGTTAAAAAATGGATGACGTTTGCCGGTTAGGCGAAAATCATCCGCCCGAGCTAAGCGTAGTTTTACCGCGCAGTTTAAATGATAACTGGCTAATGCTGCCAAGCATGCCCAAGGCGCCGCTTGTGTTTCTTTACCACCAAATGCCCCACCCATTCGGCGCATTTCAACCGTGACAAAATGAAATGGCTGAGCTAACACTTTAGCAATTAAGTGCTGTACCTCAGTTGGGTGTTGGGTTGAACATTGAACGAATATGCCACCATCACCATTGGGCTGTGCCATGGCAACTTGTCCTTCCAAGTAGAAATGCTCTTGACCGCCAATATGCATTTCACCACTTATTTCATGCTCAGCCTGTGCAATTGCCGCTTGAGCATCGCCTCTGGTCAGTGCATGCGGTGGTCTAACCCAGTTTTTATCAGCAATCGCCGTTTCAATATCGATTGTTGCTTCTTGCTCTTGAAAATCGAAGTCGACCAAGCGAGCGGCTCTGCGTGCGGTTTCATAGCTGTTAGCAACCACCAGCAACACTGGCTGGTGATGAAACTCAATTTCATCGCTGGCGAGCAGTAAATCCCCTGCAAAAATAGGCCCGATATCAATTTTTCCGGGCACATCTTTGGCCGAGAATATGCGTTTAACGCCAGCTATCGCTTCTGCTTTGCTGGTATCAATGCCTTTAATCACACCTTTTGTGAAAGGCGCTGTGACTGGGTAGGCATGCAAGCAGCCGGCGGCCTCAGGGTTATCATCAATATAATTGGCTGAGCCACATACTTGTTTAATGGCACTATCATGATGTTTCGATTGGCCAATAGCGCCGCGTTGACTATCTGAATGAGTGGTTTCAAAGTGACGCATGGGCAATCCTCGTCGTTAGTGATTCAGATGCTGATTTAGATTGCGGCGCAGGAGCAAGTGCCGATTCATTGGCTGCGATCTGAGTAACAGCAATCGCCTGACAAAACTCAATACCGATACGGGTTAACAAGTTCTGGCTAACGGTTAAGCGATAATCGCTGCTGGCTCTAACATCTGACATCGGCGAGAAATCTTGCGCAACACCAGCGCCCGCTTGTGTAAAGCTATCGGCAATATAAGGCTGGCCAATTAATGCTTGTTCAATATGACTTGCCCGCGCAGGAACGGCAGCCATCCCCCCCATAGCACAACGTGCTGAGTTAATTTGTGTTTGTTCAGCATTAAGGGTTACTGCCAGCACTAAACAGACGGTTGAAATATCATCCTCTAAACGTTTAGAGACTTTGTGACAGGCGAGTTTCATTGCCGCCACTCGTTTAGGCACAATCACTTTAGTAATGACTTCATCGGGCGCTAACACTGTTGTCCGATAACCGGTAAAGAAGTCTTCTACCGCGATTGTTCGTGTGCCTTGGCTTGACTCCAGCTCCACCTTCGCATTAAGCGCAATCAATAGCGGCGCAGGATCACCAATTGGCGAGGCATTACCTAAACTCCCACCTAATGTGCCAGCACTGCGCACTTGCTCAGAGCCCAAGCGCTCAAACAACTCTTTCGCTTCTGGGTACTCTTGGCAAAAGGCATCAACAAACTGACGATAAGGCAGTGCTGCACCAATTTCTAAGGCGTCTTCAGTGATGTTCAATCGCGATAACTCAGTAGCTTGGCTTACCGAAATCAGAATTTGAGGTTGTACAAGTTGCTGGCTAAGTTCGATCGCGAAATCAGTTGCACCGGCCACCAACTGAGCCTCTGGATACTGGTTTTTTAGCGCGATCAGCTCAGCAGCCGTTTGCGGTAGATAGAAAAATCTTTGCTTATTTTGAGATAGTTCGTGCTCAGTTAATGAGTTGTCAGATATAGGCGCACAAAGAAATGGCGTTGACTCGTTGCTTTCCAAATGCTGTTCAAGTTGCTCCATTTGCCCCTGCCACAGACGCTCAACACTCGGGTATTGGTACATCTTCTCGGCTGCATCCAGAATTGGACGATAGCCCGTACAACGGCATAAATTACCGCCCAAGGCGTGAATAACCGTTTGCTTGCCCGGGTAGTTTTCGTGATTCAGGTATAGCGCCATTAAGCTCATCACCACACCTGGGGTACAAAAGCCGCACTGAGAGCCATGGCATTCAACTAAGGCACGTTGCACTGGGTGCAGTTGCTCTAGCTTAGCTTCAACCAATGGCGATAATTGTTCCGTTAACGCCTCGACGGTAACAATGTGCTTACCATGGGCATTACCCACTAATAGTAAGCAGCTATTAATTGCCTGATATTGCCAAACACACTCACCTGATGCGTTGTTTACGTATTGGCCAACTAATACCGTACACGCACCGCAATCACCTGTTGCGCACCCTTCTTTAGTGCCCGTTTTCCCCACTTTGGTGCGAAGCCAGTCCAAAACGGTGAGACTTGGTGCACATTCTTCCAGTGTTATTGGTGTGTCGTTAACTAAAAACCGAATCACATTACCTTCCTTCATTCTATCAAGCCCTTTATTTTCAGTGGCTTGTGATTATTTTTAATTTTTTTCAGAGCAAAACCTTCAAGAAAAAAATTAATTATTGGTCAAGTTATTGCACAACCCATACCAAACATGACCGATCGGTCAATATTAAGTATTAGGCAATTGACTAATTTTGCAAATCAGTCTGCTACTGGGTGTTAAACATGAAGAACGAGAATCGGCTTTTAATGCAGGGAATTAGCAAACAATACCCTGGCTGCAAAGCTAATGACGATATTGAACTACAAATAAAGCATGGCGAAATTCATGCCTTGCTCGGCGAAAACGGTGCTGGCAAAAGCACGTTAATGAAAATTCTTTACGGTGTGGTCAAACCTGACCAAGGTGAAATTTTATGGAATGGTCGAGTAGCATCGATCAATGAACCTGCTGACGCGCGCGCTTTGGGTATTGGTATGGTGTTTCAACACTTTTCATTGTTCGAAAGTTTAACCATCGCTGAAAATATTGCCTTAGCGCTCGGTGAGCAAGCGGGTCAACCGGCAACGCTTGCCAGCCGCATCAAAGCAACATCAGAGCGATATGGCATGCCACTCGATCCTGAGCGCCGCATTTCCACCTTATCAACAGGCGAGCGCCAGCGTGTTGAAATTGTCCGCTGTTTATT
The DNA here is from genome assembly GCF_003390395.1 of Thalassotalea euphylliae. NCBI lineage: Bacteria > Pseudomonadati > Pseudomonadota > Gammaproteobacteria > Alteromonadales > Colwelliaceae > Thalassotalea > Thalassotalea euphylliae. Next base: position 2,985,652 of record NZ_QUOV01000001.1, read on the forward strand.
ACTCGACATTCAGCTACTCATTTTAGATGAACCCACATCCGTTCTAACGCCACAAGAAGTGCAAGCGCTTTTCAAAACGCTACGTCAACTAAAACAGCAAGGTTGTTCTGTACTCTTTATTAGCCACAAATTACATGAAGTTGCAGAGCTATGTGACAGCGCCACCATTTTACGCGCTGGCAAGGTCAGCGGGCATTGCTCCCCCAAGCAAGAAACACCTGAAGCCATGGCTCGCATGATGGTGGGTGATGACACTCCGATCAGCAATGATAAGCAACGCGCTCAACTAAGTGATGGTATTGATGACTTTGTTAGCGTCAGTGAGTTATCAACAACGCCTGAGGGCTTATTTGATATTGCCCTGCAAAACATCAACCTCAGTGTCAAACGCGGAGAAATTGTGGGTATTGCAGGCGTGGCGGGCAATGGCCAAGAAGAGCTATTGAAGGCGTTATCTGGTGAGCAAACTAATGCTAAATCTTCTGCTATTCGCTTTGGCGGTCAAGTTGTTGATGCCATGTCCCCCCTTAAGCGCCGACGTTTGGGCCTTGCCTTTGTACCTGAAGACCGCTTAGGGCGAGGTGCCGTGCCAGAAATGGATTTATGCCAAAATGCCTTACTGACCAGTTTTGACCATGGTTTAGTGGGTAAAGGGTTATTCGACAAAGGCCTACTGAAACAAAATAAGATCAAAGCACTCGCAAACAAAATCATCGACAAATACAAGGTGAAAGCCGCAGGTAACCATAGCCAAGCAGTGAGCTTATCTGGCGGCAATTTACAAAAATTTATTATTGGCCGCGAAATTGAACAAGCCCCTAAGTTTTTGTTGATGTCGCATCCTACGTGGGGTGTGGATATTGGCGCTCAAGTCGCCATTCATCAAGCAATTATCAAGCTGCGAGATCAAGGCTGTGCGGTATTAGTGATTTCTGAAGACTTGGATGAGCTATACAAAATTTGCGATCGCCTTGGTGCTATTTGTGATGGCAAGCTCTCCCCTTTTCTGCCAACAGACGAAGTTCCGCTACCTTTATTAGGCCGTTGGATGGCTGGCGATTTTGGCTTGCCAATAGCAGCACAATCGGCAGCACACGTATCTGATGGCAAGGTTGTTCCTTTGCCAACCAAGCCACAAACTTCATCAGGAGCTAGTTTATGATCCGCCTGGAAGCCCGTGTTCAGCATTCTACTGTCTGGGGCTATAGTTCACCATTGCTTGCCGTGCTGCTGACCCTGCTCACTGGCTATATTTTATTTGCCGCACTTGGCCAATCACCAAGTGAAGCCTTATATACCTTTTTTATCGCGCCAATTGCTGACTGGTATGGCATCAGCGAGTTACTGGTGAAAACCATTCCTATTTTACTGTGTGCTTATGGCCTAGCATTATGTTTTCGCGCCTCGGTGTGGAATATCGGTGCCGAAGGCCAATTACTGATGGGTGGTGTCGCCGCTTCGGCGGTAGCAACCTTATTCGTGCATTCCGACAGTATTTGGGCCATGCCGTTAACGCTACTCGCTGGCATTGCAGGCGGCATAGGTTGGGCAGCGCTGGCCGCCTTTATGAAGTTGCGTTTAAACACCAATGAAATTCTCGTCACTATCATGATGAATTACATTGCGTTGAATATTTTGTTGTGGGCAGTGCATGGGCCACTTAAAGATCCGGATGGCTTTAACTTCCCTGAAAGCGCCTTGTTTGGTGACAGTACTTTATTACCTGTGTTATTTGCCGACACCCGATTGCACTTAGGTCTTGTGTTTTGTGCTATCGCGATGGCGCTTAGCTGGCTATTTATTAGTAAGAGTTTTCTGGGTTTTCAAACCCAAGTGTTGGGCCAAGACCGGTCGGCAGCAAAAATGGCCGGTTTTAACCAAACTAAACTAGTCACCCTAGTGTTGTTAGTTTGCGGTGCCTTAGCTGGTTTAGCAGGAGCAGGCGAAGTGGCGGGGCCAATTGGTCAGCTAGTCCCGCAAATTTCACCTGGCTATGGTTATGCTGCCATTATTGTCGCGTTTTTAGGGCGCTTACACCCCGTTGGCATCACGCTGGCAGGCCTGTTAATGGGGCTCATCTATATGGGCGGTGAAATGGCACAAATTGAGCTTGGTCTGCCCAACGCTATCACCGGAATTTTTCAGGGACTTATGCTGTTTTTCTTACTGTCTTGCGATGTATTAATCCGCTATCGCGTCCGCTTTAAACGTTTTGACAAAAGCAACAGCGCAGACAACACCTCGTCTTCTCTTGCTCCACAAGCTCAGGAATAACCGTTATGGATATCGAACTAATTACCAATATTTTATATGCCACTATTCGCACCGGTACACCACTACTCTTGGTTGCCTTAGGTGAAATTATCTGTGAAAAGAGCGGCATACTGAACTTGGGCCAAGAGGGCATGATGCTACTCGGCGCCGTTGCTGGCTTTATTGCCATGTATCACAGCGACAGCTTTTTAATTGGCTTTGGCGCTGCGGCGCTGACGGGGGTGCTAATATCGCTTGCCTTTGCCTTTATTGCGCTGCATTTAAACGCTAGCCAAGTAGCCGCAGGCCTTGCCCTAACTATTTTAGCAACCGGCTTGTCCGCATTTATTGGCGCCGATTACGAAGGTAAAACCGTGACCGCCTTACCTGCATTAACCATTGACGGCTTAGCTGCTATTCCAGTTATTGGTAAAGCCCTGTTTGCACAAGACGCCATTGTCTATCTCAGTTGGGTGTTAGTGATTCTCGCCTACCTGTTTTTTAAGCACCACAGAGCTGGGCTTGCTGTCCGTGCTGTGGGTGAAAACCCAAGTGTTGCCAGCAACTTAGGCTTACCAGTAATGAGTATTCGTTATTTAGCTGTAATGTTCGGCGGCGCGCTAGCCGGTATCGCAGGCGCCTACTTATCACTGGCTTATACCCCACTTTGGACGGAAAACATGACCGCAGGTCGCGGCTGGATTGCGCTGGCCTTAGTGGTATTCGCCAGTTGGCGAGTTGAGCGCGTAATGCTTGGCGCTTATTTGTTTGGCTTTGCCAGCCTTATGCACTTGGTCGCACAAGGCTTAGGACTTTCAGTTGACGGTAATTTACTTGCCATGATGCCTTACCTTGCCACGTTAGCTGTGCTGATCATTCTCAGCAGAGATCCACAAAAACTGCGGTTATTCGAGCCGATGTCGCTAGCGAAACCTTGGCATAAAGGTCACTAGTGCTTCGCTCTGCTTAGCCCAAATGCAAAAAACAAAACAGAACAGAACAAAAAATTTAAAAAATAAAAATTTCACTACAATGGAGCAGTAAAAATGAAAAAAGTGATGAAGAAGTTAGCCGTAGCCCTGAGCATTGGTATTGGGTTAAACGCCAGCTTAATGTCGAGCAGCGCTATGGCTGCAGACGACAACGTTAAAGTAGGCTTTGTTTATGTTAGCCCAACCGGAGAAGCAGGTTGGACATATACACACGACGAAGCTCGCCTTTATTTAGAGGAAAAATTTGGCGACAAAATCGAAACTAGCTTTGTCGAAAATGTTGCCGAAGGTGCCGATGCACAGCGGGTGATCACTCAAATGGCGAAAAGTGGTCACGACTTAATCTTTACCACCTCATTTGGCTATATGAACCCAACGATTAAAGTGGCAAAGCGCTTTCCGAAAGTAAAATTTGAACATGCAACAGGTTATAAACGCGCTAAAAATGTTGGCACCTATTTCGATCGTATTTACGAAGCCCGCTATTTAACCGGTGTTATCGCTGGTCATATGAGCAAAACTGATACTATAGGTTATATCGGTGCCTTTCCTATCCCTGAAGTCGTACGTGGTATTAATGCCTTCACCCTTGGTTTACAATCAGTTAAACCAGACGCCAAAGTTAAAGTGGTTTGGGTCAATAGCTGGTTTGACCCAGGTAAAGAGCGCGAAGCTGCCGATAGCTTGATTGATCAAGGTGCTGATGTAATTACTCAACACACCGACTCACCAGCGCCATTACAAGCCGCTGAAGCCGCAGGGATTTACGCTATTGGCTACCATTCAGATATGAGTGAATACGGCAAAACTGCTCACTTAACTGCGGCGGTGCATAATTGGAAAGAGTTCTATGCTAAGCGCGTGCAACAAGTGTTAGACGGCACGTGGCAGTCTGAAGACGTTTGGCGTGGAATGGATGCAGATATGACCCAATTAGCACCACTAAGCTCAGCGATTCCAGATGATGTAAAAGCCAAAGTTCAAGCATTATCAGCACAAATCGCCGAAGGAAAACTCCATCCGTTTACTGGCCCTATTGTTAACCAACAGGGCCAACAGATATTGGCAAATGGGCAAGTTATGGATGATAACGCCCTGCGTAAAATGGACTACTATGTTGCTGGCGTTGAGGGCAAACTGAAATAACTTCGGTAGTAATTTCGCTTAAAAAAGTGAAATAAAAAACACGAAATAGAAAAACGGACAGCCTTTGCTGTCCGTTTTTATTTCATATTTTTCAGCGCTTAGCATTAACTTTTGTATTTGACCGAGCAGCCGTATGGTGCGGTTACCTTTTTATCGACTGGCTCGCCTGTCATCAAACTTCTCATGCTGACCTCTACATAGTTGGTTGCTTTGACAATATCTGCTGGGTTTGCAGATTTAATACTGTCAATTGCACCTGCATAACGCAGCGTCCCCTTAGGGTCAATAATATACATATGGGGTGTCGTTTTCGCGCCGTACAGCTTGCCGACATCACCACTTTCATCAAACAACACGTGACTTGGTGACGCCTTGCGTTCTTGTGTCAGGGCATCGGCTTTGGTAGCACTGACATGACCTTGTTTACCGGGAGCTGATGAAATAATTGATAACCAGACCACACCTTGCTCAGTGTATTTACGCTGTAAGCCCTGCATATTGTCGCTTTCATAATGTTTTTTAACATACGGACACAAGTGATTAGTCCATTCCAATACCACATATTTACCAGCAAAGTCGGCCAACATAACCGTTTCACCTTGCGTGTTGACTAATTGAAAGTCTGGCGCCGCGCTGTCAACCTTAATAGCAACTTTTGCAGCAGCATTAGCTGGCGCTAAAAACAACACCAGTGCTGAACATGTGATGGTCGCTACGAGTCGTTTTTTAATATTTTGCAAGTAGTTAAAGAGATACATAATTAAGTTCCTGTTGTGCTTGTTGTATTGCCGTAATTACAATATTAGGGGTTAAAATTTGTGGTAACACTTGCCCTTTCCCACCGCCCGCATAAACAACATACAAAGGCACACCAGAGCGCTGATACCGCGTTAAATAGGCCAAAATTTCACTGTTTTTGTTAGTCCAGTCACCGACTAGGTAATGCACACTTTCTTGTGCGAGTGTTTGCTGCAAGTCACTATCGGTAAAAGCGACTTGCTCATTCACTTTGCAGGTAATACACCAATCTGCTGTCATATTGACCACCACAACTTGGCTAGTATTGCGCAATGTCGCTAATTTTTGTTCGCTAAATGGCTGCGCTATTTGTTCATATTTATTATTAGTTGCCTCTGCTGACTGAGTGCTAACTAGTTCGCTACCTTGGTAGCTTGTATAACTGGCAATAAAGAGTGCAATGACAACTGACGTATAAGAGGCTTTGCCTGCCATTTTACTTGCCAGCCACAAGCACAATGCAAACAGCAACAAACCTGATAGCAGCCATAATTGCCCTAAGCTATTGGTTTGCCCCAAAAACACCCAAAGCAGCCAAACCACAGTGGCGAGCATAGGAAACGCCAAAAACTGTTTAAATGTTTCCATCCACGCACCGGGTTTGGGCAATAGCGCGACAAATCTAGGTGACAGGGTCAGTAACGTCATAGGCAGTGCAAAACCCAATGCCAATGCAGTGAAAATCAATGCGGTATGCACTGGTGGGCTGACCATCGCCACGCCTAAAGCAGTCGCCATAAAAGGTGCGGTACAAGGGGAAGCCACAATAACCGCCAATACACCGGTAAAAAACTGACTAGCAAAACTATTACCTTGTGTAAGTTTTTGACCAATACCTGAGAAGCCCGAAAAGCCCAAGATACCTGCGATATTTGGCACGACATCTAGCAGCATTAACGCGATAAAAACGAATAAGAAACACAGCGCAGCAATCACCAAAGGTTGTTGCAGATGAAAACCCCAGCCAATGGCCTCACCACTTACTTTCAATACGAGAATTAACGCGGCAAATAACCAAAAACTCACTAAAATACCAAGCAAATAGCCCCAATGATTGCCTGTTGTTGAGTGGCCTTGTTTGTCAGCAGCGAGCGCTAACGCTTTAAGCGATAGCACGGGCAGCACGCATGGCATAATGTTGAGTATCAACCCACCAATAAAGGCAAAGACAAGCATCAACCCAATGGAGGTATCCCGCTCAATTCCTATTAAACTGGTACTCTCGCCTCCAGTCACAGAACCAGCGCCAGCTAAATCATTTAACGTTGCCGTTAAATAAAAGCCTTTGTTGCCGTCGGATAGCAGAAAATTAACCGCTGCTTCAGAGTGGCTAAAATAATCTGATTTTTTTAACAACACATTGGCATCAGCACCATTTTCAGCCAGCAACCACTGCTGCTGACTACTGTGCTGAATGAGATCACTGCGAAACGGCAACAGTTGCCAGTTCGATTCATAAGGCAAGCGAGTTGCCAAGGTTAAATAATCTTCGGTAATTTCATATTGCGCCGATAACCAGCTGTTATCTGGCAGTGTTGCTCGTGTTTTTGAGAATAGCGGCGCGTGGGGTGACAACAATGATGGGTCATTTACAGGTTTATCGCTAACAGGTAGCTCGATAGTCAGTGTTGCCCAACCGGGAATACAGTCTTCCTTGCACACTAACCAAGATAAATCAGCGGTAATTTTAACAGTTTCAGGCAAGTCGGCTGAATGTTTAATGGTAAATGGCACCATCAGCAAAGTATCACCGCCATAGCCGTAATTGACTAGATGAGCGACTGGTATTTGCTCAGGAATTGGCCACTGAATTTCGCCAAACTCAATCTCAGTGCTGCTTTGCCATTGCACGCTTGGCGGTTCGCCAGAATCCCCTGCATTGCGCCAGTAGGTATGCCACTCATCCTCAGGCGAAAGCAAAATTCCTAGCCATTGAGCATTAGCGTCGCTTGTCGCCCAAATACTTTTATATTCATTTAGCAGCGCAACTTGGATGTGAGGTCCTTGAGCCGTGCTCGATTCCGGTAGCTTGGCGATATTGAATCGTTGCTCAGCGACGCTTGCTGGCAAGCTAGCTAGCGCAAAAGCGGTATTACTAGTTACAGTAAAAGCCCCTATAAAAACGAAAGCGAAACTAAAAACCAAGTTAAAGGTTAAGCGATTCATAAATTAACAAGCGCGAAGCAATAAAGACTATTGGTTAAATTTACACCATCATAGCCTACACCTTTACCCTAATTGAAGATCAAAATGAGCTGACTCGTTAGGCGTACCGTATTTAGTTCGATACCCAGCTGAGCATTTCCTAGTCTATTCACTTCTCGCATTGATAATCAGAGGATGGCGGGTTCAGGGCGTAGCCAACAACGAAAACAGCGAAATATCAAATTTTAGGTGAACATTATGCCCACAAAGTCAGTAACTACAGCAGTACTTTTGCTTACCATAGCGCTATCTTTAACTGCCATAAATGTAGTGGGCTTTGAAGTAGACAATCCAAAGCATGTTACGAAAAAAAGTACCTCCGCAAAACAATTTAGCGACTTTTTATGGCAAAAACGCTTAGTACTAATTCATTCTGATACTCAACCACCACTAACGCCGTTTATGTGGGAACTTGACTACGAAAGCTTAACCGAGCGAAAACTGGCAATTTACGCACTTATTAATCAACAGAGTTTTCAATTGCTACCCAATACCGTAATGAGAAGAACACCAACAATGGATCAAGTATTGATGCAAAAACTAACAGAGCATCAAATAATTAATAGTAATAGTGCTATTTTGATTGGCTTAGACGGCGATATAAAAGCGACATATCAGCTAGCAGACTTGAGCTATAAACACATTAAAGCATTGATTGACACTATGCCGATGCGACAAGCGGAATTGCGCTAATCATGCCATTCTCTCGGATATGTGCAGTTGTTTATTTGTCCCTCTGGTCTACACACTGTTAACTCCCTTGAATAAGAGACAAGGTATCTACTTCCCTAGTTATCTAGTTATCTAGTTATCTAGTTATCTAGTTATCTAGTTATCTAGTTATCTAGTTATCTAGAACATCTTTAACGACATAAACCTAACCCGATAACTTTTCGTTTACTCGACAATTAGCCGTTAACCACAAACAAAATAATAGAATTTAATCACACATGGAAAGTGTCTTTCCACTATAAACATAGCTAACCCACTCATTAGCAATAACTTTTCAAAATCTGTAGCTGACCAAATTGATGCAACTGACGAATTTACGCACAGCGCTAGTGCAATTATTCTACAAATCGTGAGTTGATGATTATGCAAAGGTATGAGTCAACACATGGTCAAGCAAGTTAACACGTTGTTTACAAAAGATTTTAAAATTGTTCCTAACCGATCGGTTCATGTTGGCTCAGGTGTTGCTCTGCTCATCAAAAGTAATGAAAACAAACTTTTGATATTAAAAATAAAAAGGAACTACCATGAGCACTGAGTTACCTAGATTTAAACGTTTACCTATTGCCACGGCGATAATGGCGAGTTTAGCAGCAAGCTCGATACCTAGCGCCTATGCAGACAACTTAGATGATGACGCAGGGATCGAAGAAATTATCATCGTTGCGGAAAAGCGAAATGAAAGCCTGCAAGATGTATCACAAGCGGTAACCGCTGTGACAGGTGAAGATTTACTGGATAAAAATATTCTTTCATTTGTTGATCTTAGCGCTATTACTCCCGGTGTCACCGTAGCGAAAAACGAAGGTTTTAAAACGATTATTTCAATTCGCGGTGTTGGTAACGAAGCCAACCAAAATATCGTCGCGAACCCGTCAGTTTCCTATCATATGGACGGTATTTATATCGCTTCACCTTTCGCCCTACAAACTGACTTTATTGATGTTGAGCTGATTGAGGTGCTGCGTGGTCCACAAGGCACTTTATTTGGTCAAAACTCGACAGGTGGTGCCATCAATGTGATCAGTAAGCGCCCTGAGTTAGGCGAAACCAATGGTAAGTTTGACTATACCTTTGGCGAACATAGCCTGAGCCAATTGCGCGGCTCTGTAAATATACCGATTGGTGATAGCGCCGCGCTGCGCACTTCAGTATCTAAATACGATCGCGATGGCTTTTCAAAAAACGTACTTAACGGACAAGACTTGGATGACGCCGATAATCTCACCATTAAAACCGATTTCTTCTGGCAAGCCACGGATAACACAAACCTTCGCTTGATTGGTCAATTCTTCGAGGCTGATAGCAATGGGGCGGCAATTAAAGGTATCGACGATCCGACCCCCGGTGCGCGCAACCTAGCCCAAGATACTGAATCAAAATTTGAGTTAGACTCAAAACTTGTTGGCCTGATCGTCGAAAGTGATTTGGGCTTTGCGACCGCAAAATATTTAGGTAGCTGGCAAGAAGATGAAATTTTAGTGCAACGTGATAACGACCGCCACGCCTACAGCACGAACCCTGAATACACGATTAGCGCCTTCTTACCCGAAATTAATAATGTTGAAACCTTCACCCATGAAATTAACTTAATTTCCCATGAGCCAGCTTTTGGCAAGCTCGACTGGATTGTTGGCGCTTTCTATTTGGATACTGATATCGAAGTGACCATACGTGAAGAGTTAGATGCTAATGGTAACGGTGTGTTAGATGGCTATGTGCCGTCTTTCCCTGACGTATTTGCTGGTGATGTTGGCTTTATTTCGGATGCCACGCCAAGCCGTGAATCGTTTTCAATATACGGTCAAACAACCTATAACTTTAACGACACGACACGCTTAATTACCGGTTTACGCTATACCAAAGACGATGTTGAAAGTGCGGTTTCTAACTTCTTTGCGCCTGAACCCACCTTAATTGAAGCGTCGGTTGAAGAAGTAACAGGCCGAATTGCTGTCGAATACGATATTAGCGATGATATTATGGTTTACGGCTCTTACACACGTGGCTTTAAACCGGGCGGTAGTAACTTAACCTTTGGTTTTGAACCAGGCGAATTCGACTTTATTAGCGGCGCTATTGATAACTCTGAACCTTTGGTATTCCCTACATTTGAAAATGAAACGATTAACGCATACGAGCTTGGGATTAAAGCCGAACTACTGGATAACCGACTGCGCACTAACTTAGCGACCTTCTTCTACGATTATCAAAACCTACAATTCCAAGCAACCGATCCTAATGCCTTCCAAGGCGGTGTGGCCAATATTCCTGAAGCGGAAATTACCGGTTTAGAGTTAGAGTTGATTGCGCTACTTACCGACGATTTGATCTTAGACGTGAAAATGTCGGCATTAGACTCAGAAATTACACAAGATTACTTCGCCCTTGATAATGTAGTAGCCGATGGCCTTGGTTTTGTCCCTGGTGACGATGTATTGCGAGCTGAATTAGCTGAAAATGTTAAAGGCAACGAGCTTGCTAAAGCACCTGGCTTTACCATGGACGCTAGCCTAGAGTACACCACTAATATTGCTAGCCACGAATTCCGCTCGGTACTGCAATACACTTACCGCGGTGAATTTGAGCAACGAATTTTCAACAATCCAGCGATTGATCAAGTAGATGATTACGAGGTGGTTAACTTACGATTTTCACTTGATTTAGATGACGACACATGGGGCTTTGACTTGATGGCGACCAATGTTTTTGACAAAGACGGTGTTAACTCACGAATGTCTGATGTTTTTGGTGTTAACGCCACAGGTGAAGAGCTGATTGCGCCGCGCCAAGTGATGGCGAGAGTAAGATATAGTTTTTACTAAGCTGATAACGATCTAGCAAGATCAAAAATGCCTGCAATTGCAGGCATTTTTTATTGGGTTTTCTATCTTTTTATGCGGTTTCTGGGCGCTTTTAAGAGAAAAGTCTACGCAACTATTCGCTAAAAACGTTTAACGCCATGGTGTTTAAGGATTGATATAACACCGCTAAGGCGTTAATAACGTCACCGTCAATCACCGCTTCATCTGGGTGATGGCTAATACCACCGGGGCTGCGGATAAACAGCATACCCACAGGGCAAATATCGGCAATTGCCATGGCATCATGACCAGCACCAGAAGGCAGCACAGCAGCATAGTCAGTTACTTGCTGGCATGCCTTGGCAAATAACTGAATAATCTGATCATCACATTGCACCGCAGGGGCTGCATGCGTCCACTGCCAGTTTAGTGTTAACTGACGTTTTTCAGTAATACCAGACGCAGCTTTTTCAATATCAGTGACCAGCCTTACCAGTGCAGCATCTTCCTGCGCTCGTATATCGATACTTAATTCTGTTAACCCTGCAATAACGTTAGTCGCCCCCGGCTTAGCAGCAATACTACCTATAGTCGCCACTTGCCCTTGTTGGCTACTTTGCGCTGCTAATTTGGCCAACTGCTCAACAGCAAGCGTAAACTCTGCCGCAGCAGCAAGGCTGTCTTGACGCAGATTCATTGGCGTTGTCCCTGCATGCCCCGCTTGGCCTATAAATTCAATGACCGCACGTTTGGCGCCAGCAATTGCGGAAACAACACCTAGCGGTTGCTGATGCGCTTCCAATACTGGGCCTTGCTCGATATGAGCTTCCCAATAACCTATCACTTCTTCAGATGACAGCGCTGCCCCTTGCTCAGCTGCTTGCTCAGGATCTAAACCGAAATCCAACATGGCTTGGCGCATACTGATGCCTTGGCTGTCTTGGAGCGCTAGCCAATTCGGATCAAACTGGCCAGCGAGTGCTTTTGAGCCAATTAAGGTTGTGGCAAAGCGTGTCCCCTCTTCGTCGCAAAAACCGACAATATCGAGATGAAATGGCAAATTAAGCTCGTTTTGCTGAGCTAAAGCTGCAACCTCAACCCCTAACATCACACCTAAAATTCCATCGTAGGCACCAGCATAGGGCACAGTATCTAAATGTGAGCCAATGATCAGGCGTTTAGCATTGGGGTTAGCACTGGTAAGTCTGCCCCATTGGTTACCAACCGCATCTTGCCATGTTTCCATCCCCGCTTCACTCATCCACTCGGCAACTTGTTGATTGCACGCTTGGTGCTCTGGGGTTAAATACTGGCGCAAAATACCATCGTCAAGCTCACTTATTTGGCTTAGCTGATGGCAACGCTCAATCGCGCGCAGGCCATATTGGCTGACGAGCTGCGTAGACAAATCATCCATTTACAACCTCTCCCTAGCTTTGCTGTTCATGCCTTCGCTGTCCATGCCTTCTCTGTCCATGCCTTCACTGTCCATGGTAGTAGGCTAATGCAGCCAAAGTCGCTTCACCGCTCGGGCCTTTATAGCCATTGGCCTGCAAGCAGGCATCTAAACAAGAGAGTGTTTGCAGTACCGTATCTTTGCGAGCGTTATAGCCCATAGTGCCAATTCGCCAAATTTTGCCATGCAGTGGGCCAAAGGAAGTGCCAATTTCAATACCAAAATCATTAAGCATTTGATTACGCACCTGATCGCCATTTACTTCGCTAGGAATATAAACGCCAACCACATTATTCATTTTGTGATTAATATCGCCGAAAACTTTTAACCCTAAGGCTTGAACACCAGCAAGCATCGCGTCGCCATGGAGCTTATGTCTGGCGACACACTCATCAACTCCTTCTTCTAACACAATACGAGCGCACTCAGAGGCACAATAAAGCATGCTGGTCGCTTCAGTATGATGATTTAGGCGCTCTTCGCCCCAGTAATCCATGATCATACCCAGGTCAAAATAATTGGAGCGAATAAAGGGCTCAATGCCGTCTTGATGATCTGCCGTGCGAATACCAGCTTCGACTTTTTTGCGTTGGCGTATCCAGTCAACACACTTGTCACTGAGCGTGATGGGCGCAGAGCCAGAAGGCCCGCCCAAACACTTTTGTAACCCGACAGTTAGGGCATCCACTTGCCACTCGTCTGCTGGTAAGTCATTACCGACAATCGATGCGGTGGCGTCACAATAGAACAAGACGTCGTGCTGCTGACAAATAGCGCCGATATCTCCCAGTGGTTGGTTCATCGTTGTCGATGTATCACCTTGCACCATGGCGAGCACACGTGGTTGCACCCGCTTAATCGCCGCTTCAATTTGCTCAGGTTGAAATACTTCGCCCCACGCCACCTCAATAGTGTGTACGTCAGCTTGTGCGCGTGTCGCTATTTCTGCCAGCAAATGGCCAAAACGGCCCATAATCGGCACTAACACTTTATCGCCCGGTCTTAGCATCGAAAGTAATGCTGACTCGATACCTGCCCTTGAAGTGCCGTCAATTAAAAACGTCCACTCGTTGTTGGTTTTAAATATTTGGCGATAACGCGCCATGGTTTCGTTCATAAACCCTGTCATCGCTGGGTCGTATTGACCAATTAGCTGTGCTGACATGGCTCTCAGTACCCTTGGGTCTGCGTTAATCGGCCCTGGGCCCATCAGCAAGCGCTGCGGCGGATTGAGTGTTTGTTTATCTGTCATTATCCTTCTCCTAGCTAATCCTAACTAAAGCTAGTTACCTAGCGCTTGCATTAACATACGAATACCGGTCAGCATTAACACCACAGCAAATGCGCGTTTTAACTGCTTTGGCTCAAGCTTACTACCCAGTTTTACACCAATAGGGGCACATAAAATGGTGAGTGGAATAATCAGCAGAAAAGCGGGAATATTGACTAGGCCAAAGGTGCCAAGTGGCGCATCCACTGGCGTTTGTGCGACCGCAAGTAAGGTGAGTACGCCCGGTAGCGCAATGATTAAACCAAATACTGCAGCAGTGCCGACGGCAACATGAGCCCGTACATTAAATGCCGACAGTAAAGGTACGCCAATGGTGCCACCGCCAATACCTATCATCACGGATAATCCACCCACGGTTGAGGCCATAATCCCCTGCCCAAAGCGACCCGGTAGCTCATTTTTTAATGCCGGTGCACCCGCGCGAAACAGCATATTTAAACTCACCATAATCGCGATAGCTGCAAACATTACGGTTAGCGCCTGACCTTGCACATAGTGTGCGAACAAGCTGCCAACAATCGCCATAGCAAGAATAAAACCTGTCCAGTATTTAACAATATCAAGGTCAACATTACCTTTAGCGTAATGTGAACGAATAGAGGAAACTGAGGTTGGTACTATGGTCGCAAGTGAGGTTGCCGTTGCAATCATCATGGCTGATTCGGCACTAACCCCAAAACCTTGTAGTAAAAAATAAAGCACTGGCACAATAACAATGCCACCGCCAACACCAAATAAGCCCGCTAATAAGCCAGCAAAAACACCTGTTGCCACCAAAGCGACCATAATCGGCCATTGATTGGCCAATTCATTTAACAACTCTGTCATTTATTTTCCTAATTTTTACCTAATTTTTTTCGTAAGTTATTTATCGACACAACCGACAAGCGCGGCGCCATCTGAGCGGGGATCTGAAGCTGCTGCCAGCTCAGTGTCACTATCTAAAATTGCACCAGCATGACCCATCATTTCATTGTTATCGTCTACAGATTGCCATTTGTGTTTTAAGCGATCCAATTCAGTACCCAGCTCAGAGGCCAGTGTAAGTTCCACTTTTAAGTTAGTACTAGTATCACCCCAAGTGCGGCCTAACAACCAACGCGGCGCAGCAACGGCTTCATTAATGGTACGATTTCGCCATGTATAATCGGTAAATACTTTTGCTTGGGTTTGCGGCTGACCTTCACCGCCCATAGTGCCATACGCTAGTCGCCTGCCATCGTGATAGCGGGCAAACGCTGGGTTTAGGGTATGCGCTGGCTTCTTATTTGCCGCCAAACAGTTAGTGGTTGTGCTGTCTAAAGAAAAACTAATGCCACGGTTATTCCACGTAAAGCCACCGTCTTTCATCACAACGCCTGAGCCAAATTCCCAGTAAATGCTTTGGATAAAGCTAACCATTTGACCACGCTGATCTCGCGCCGCTAGCCACACGGTATCGCCCGGTGAAGCATTAAACGGCCAAGCTTCCGCTTTTGACATGGAAATATTATTCGCCAGTTCGCTAATTGCCGGGGCTTGCAATACTTGCTGATAAAGCGCAGTTACCGCATTGGGGTCTGCCCACAGTTGCGGACGTAAATGGAAGCTCTGCTTAGTAGCCTCAACAATTAAGTGTAACCAATCAATATCTTCACTCGCTTGACTGCGCAATTGATCAACAATCGACAAAATAATTAAAGAGTGAATACCTTGTGTTGGCGCAGGCAGGTTATAACAATCAACCCCCTGTAAACTGGCTTTTAGCGGTGTGACCACTTGCGCTTGTGTCGCATTAATATCAGCCAACTTGATTTGGCTGCCAGCAGCCGCCAAATCAGCGGCAAAGCTCTGTGCTAATTCTCCTTGATAAAATGCTTGTAAGCCATTTTTTGCAAGATATTCAAACGTATTGGCTAACGCAGGGTTGGTAAAATGTTCCCCTTGTTTTAACGCTAAGCCATTAGGTTCATATAGCGCTTTAAAAGCATCGTTGCGTTTATCAACCGCATATAATTTATCGCTTGCCGTTTGTAAGCTAGTGGTGACCTCAAACCCTGAACGCGCCGCAGCAATTGCCGGTGCCAGAATTTCACTCAGTGGCAACTTGGCATTTTCGTCAGCATTGAGCGCTGCTTGCCAGCCACTAATGGTGCCTGCTTGGGTAATCGCACTTAGCCCGCCGCGCTCTGGAATAGCGTCAAACTCTTGGTAAACTGCTAGGTTTTGGCAAGCAGCGCCGCAGGCATCAATGGCAATTGGTGCATCGCTGCCAGGGTTGTCAATGAGCCAAAAACCATCGCCACCGATAGAGTTCATATGGGGATAAACGACGCTAATGGTCGCCGCTGCAGCAACCATAGCCTCGGTAGCCGTGCCACCTTGACGTAGAATCGACATGCCCGCTTCTGTTGCTGTTTTATGCGGGGCGGTAAACGCTATATTCTCTTTCATTGTTATTTCTCATAGTTTAATGCTTTGCCAGCCAAGCAACTAAGGTCTACGAAGCCTTAAGCTCAAAACCTTAAGCTCAAACCTTAAGCTAGTACCTTGAACTAGCTAGCTTGACTGGCCTTACTTACTAAGATCGCAAGCAAGGTTGAGTAATGTTCGATCGCTATTGGCTGCCATAAGTAGCGAATAGCCATAAGGTGCTAACGATTCACTATCGTTTTGCGCAGGCAAATTACTATCGACTGGTATAGATATATCAGGCAAGTGCACCTGCGCAGCGCCAGACAATCCAGCCATGGCTGTTAACGTGAGTATTTTTGCGCGCAACGCACTGGTGTCAGCGCCAAGCTTGGGAGCCACCGTAGGTGTTGTCGGTAAAAATAGCGCACTGCTTGACGTTAGCTGTTGCATCACCTTTTGCCAGCGTTGTTGCACCTTCTTAGCTTGCGCTTCTTCAGCTGCCGTTAGCGCTAGCGCCATTTCAAAGCGCGCACTTATTGCTGGTGCGAAATGAGCACTAAAATCAGGCGATAAACTCGTTAGCCATTGTTCATGTGTACGAGCGATTTCGCGCCCTTGTAAAATGCGAAAAGCATCGGCAAGCTCGTCCAATATGCCTGTATCGGCAATATCAAATTCCCGAACCTTGGCAAAATAAGGGACAATTTCATCTAACTTATTACTGAGCGCGTTCGCTAGCTCTGGCTCAACCAAATCGAAAAGTGACTGACAAACCAACAACTCTTCCACTTTATAAATAGGCTGCTTGGGCAACAAAACATTGCCAACCATAGACAGTAACTCTGCGCTATTGGTTAGCCAGCCTGTCGTGTCAAATGCTGGCGCCAGAGGTAATAAGCCCTGAACGCTAATAACACCATGACTTGGGCGAATGCCATATAAGCCACAATAGCTGGCTGGCACGCGAATAGAGCCGCCAGTATCAGTACCTAAACCGATATCCGCTAAATCAGCCGCAATGGCTGCCGCAGAGCCCATGCTGGAGCCGCCACAGCTATGACCTGCTAGTTTCGGGTTTTGAGCAGCGCCGTAATGATGGTTATTTCCCTCTAGGCTATACGCTAATTCATCAGTATGCGTAAAACCAACAAACTGACAGGCTTGCATCATCAACTTATTCACACTATCGGAAGTTTCTGTTGCCGCTAGCGCTTGGCGAAACCACTCTGGGTTACCAGCGCTATTTTTATGTCCCTGAACCGTAAATAAGTCTTTAACGGCAAGGCGTAATCCAGCCAGCTCCCCTTTATCACGCGCTTGCCAACCTTTGGGGCCATGATTGCAGAAAATTGCCGAGTCCTGCTTCACTGTAATGTTATTCCTTTTATTTTTCTTTTAATGAACTTTTACCGCAGTGCTTATACCTGCAACTTGCTACCTGCTATCAGCTTAACGCGTTTAAGTTTGGTAGAAGTGGAGTAAAATAAATTATTAACTAGCTGGCCTTATTGGCCAGCCTAGCGTTTATATCGACTAAGTACTGCAAGTCTAGTGCCATAAAACGACATTCTTATCCGATCGGTCAAGATTAGGGGCGTAATGAAAATTTACCCTAAAACCCACTGAGAAAAAACAACCAATTTACGTGTTTTTACTCACCAATTTGGTGCTTTTGCACCTTAATGATCAGATTTTTTGAAACTTGTCGTTTAAGAGTAATGCCTAGCGTATAGGTCACAAGAGGATTTGATTTATGAGGGAAAAGGCTATATGAGCAACTAAAATCATAAAGCGCCCACTAGTGGCGCTTTTGCATTTTTTTTTGAATTTGTTGAATTTTTATACCGAGTCAGGCATTGCTAAACCAATGCCGTTAATAATGATTTTGGCGACAGAAGCGGTTATCTCATCAATATCACTTTCTTCGTATTCAAGCTTGTTTTGCAACAGCAAAACCTCTGCTTGGAAGTCGGCATAATATTGTGTGCTTGCCCAGATGGTAAACAATAAATGTACGGGGTTAACTGCCTGCATTTTACCGGCATCTATCCATGCTTGAAAAAGCTGACACTTAGCACGGAACCAAGGGCGGTTTTTATCTCGCATGTAGTCTTGCAAACAAGGAGCGCCACGAAGGATCTCTGAAGCGAACAAACGAGACTGCATGGGTTGATGAATCGATAAGGCAATTTTACTGCGAATATAGTGATACAGCACTTGCGCCGGGTCATCATCAACGCTGGCGTTATCTAAGCCGATATTCCAGGTTTCAATAATGCCATTGAGCACTTCTTCATAAAGATTGTCTTTATTTTTAAAGTAATAAAGCACATTGGCTTTGGCTACCCCTGCTTCGCTGGCAATCATGCTCATGCTGGCACCGTCGTAACCCGATTGCGAAAACAGTTTTTCTGCAGCAGCGAGAATTAGCTGCTGATTCTTTAATCGAGTAACTTCCTTTTTATTTTGCTTTTCTCGAATTGTCATTATTAGCTTTGTATTCTCTTTTCTTTTTAAAATGTAGCGTTATTGCTCTTGCTTTCTTAACCATTTGGTCAAGCAAAATTCTCGCCATATTTAAATAGTATCATATATGTGGGATAAGTGATTGCCCACACGTAACATAAACACCATATAGGCCGATGCTAAAACGGCCCAAAAATGGGCCGCTTTTTCTAAATTTCACACCATAGAGTGCTACGCACCTTCGTTATGAAGATCAATAATTGAATCGGCGTTTTTATCCGTTTGCTCTTTGCTTTCGTTATTGCGCGCCGCATCTAACTTTTCCAAATAGCCTTGGTCAATATCATTGGTAATATACTTACCATCGAATACTGAGGTCTCAAAACGTTTTACTTCTGGATTAAAAGTACGGGCAGCCGCGACCAAGTCTTCAATATCTTGGAAGATCAGCTCGTCAGCGCCGATAAGCTGACAAATATCGTCCACTTCACGACCATGAGCAATCAACTCATTGGCACTTGGCATATCAATACCGTAAACATTCGGGAAACGAATTTCAGGGGCAGCTGAAGCAAAGTAAACCTTCTTAGCACCAGCAGCACGTGCCATTTCAATAATTTGCTCTGACGTTGTACCACGTACTACAGAGTCATCTACCAATAAGACATTTTTGCCTTTAAATTCAGCACTAATAGCGTTGAGCTTTTGGCGGACAGATTTTTTACGCATTTCTTGGCCAGGCATAATAAAGGTACGACCGATATAGCGGTTTTTCACAAAGCCTTGGCGATATGGGATATCAAGTTGCTGGGCAATTTGCAGGGCGATATCACATGAGGTTTCAGGGATCGGAATAACCACATCAACATCAAGATCGTCCCATTCACGGGCAATTTTTTCACCCAGCTTTTTGCCCATTTCAACGCGGGTTGCATAAACCGACATTTTATCAATGGTTGAATCTGGGCGGGCAAAATAGACAAACTCAAAAATACATGGGCTATAAGTTGGTGCGTCCGCACATTGCTGGCTATACATTTTACCGTCTTCGGTAAAGTAAATCGCTTCACCTGGTGCAACGTCGCGAACAAACTCAAAATCACAAGCATCTAATGCTACTGATTCTGAGGCAACCATGTACTCAACACCCTGCTCAGTTTCACGCTTACCAAAGACCAATGGACGAATACCGTTAGGGTCGCGAAATGCCACCATGCCGTGGCCAATGATCAATGCCACTGTCGCGTATGCACCACGAATTCGTTTGTGAACATTGTTGACCGCTTGGAAAATATCTTCAGGGGTTAATTTTAACGCCTGAGTTTGCGCTAATTCATGGCCTAGAATGTTAAGTAGTAATTCTGAATCTGAAGTGGTGTTAACGTGGCGGCGAGCGGTTTCAAATAGCCAAGTTTTTAGTTCGTCAAAGTTGGTGAGGTTACCGTTGTGGGCAAGAGCAATGCCGAAGGGAGAGTTAGCATAAAAGGGTTGGGCTTCTGAGGAACTTGAAGTGCCTGCGGTGGGGTAGCGAATATGCCCGATGCCGATGTTGCCTTGGAGTCGGTGCATATGCCGTGTGTGAAACACATCCTTGACCAACCCATTTGCTTTTCGTAAACGAAACATATTGTCATTAATGGTGACAATACCAGCAGCATCCTGTCCCCGATGCTGCAACACCGTTAACCCATCATATAAAGACTGATTGACAGCTGAATTACCAACTATACCAACAATACCACACATAAACCTGTTCTCCGACGAGTGTGTTTTACCAAGTGAATTAAGTTAAAAAACTTGAAGATTGCTTGAGGTACTCAAAAAACCACTCTATCACTAAGGTAAACTCTGGGATCAGGGTCGAACTTTGCCACCACGGCGTAGACGACGAAGCCGTAAATGCGTCCATAAAGAACAACAAGGCACTGACAATTAACACCCCTCGCAATCCACCAAATGCCAAGCCAAGCACGCGATCAGTACCAGACAAACCAGTTTTTTGCACCAGCTGACTAACAACATAATTGACTAAGGCACCAAGAATTAAGGTGGAAATAAAGAGAATAGCGATAGCTGCGGCGTTGCGCAGGAGGTGTTCAGAGATATTAGTGAGTAAGGCAGCGAGGTTAGGATAAAAAGAGCTGGCGATAAAGAAGGCGCCAATCCATACCACAAGTGAGATCGCTTCTTTAACAAATCCACGAACCAAACTAATTAAGGTTGATATGCCAATAATAGCTAGAATGGCATAGTCTATCCAAACCATATGCTGAGTAATCTCAAGAAATTAGTGGCGCGCATTCTAACAGATGAACACCAGTGATAATATATTTTTATTTATTTAACCTTATGTTTGGATAAAAAATAGTGTGTCATCAATAAAAGCATACACTTAAATTTATCATTTCCTTCTAGCGAGAAATTTTTGCTGATATCAAGGAAAATTTGCGCGTCAATAGCTAGCCTATTGCAAGTAAATTTAACGCTGACAGCAGTAAAAATAGCAGCTAGAAGCACATTAGTCATCCAATTCTAAGGTTATTTAGTCACTTTAAATTTGGCAATTCTGCCTTGCACGCTGGTTAAGCTTTTCAACTTAGGGATGGCTTTTTCAAGCTCTGCTTTGTGCAAGTTAGGGCCAATAATCACTTTCGTTAATGTACCTTTTTGCGTTTTAATTGGCTGGGTAAAGGCGTTGTAACCAGCACCTTTTAGTTTTGCCATTAAATCGTCGACATTCTTTTTATGTTTAAAGCTACCCAAGTGAATCACCCATGCGTACTGGTCTTTCTTCACAGGTGGCAATTTAGGCGTTGATTTAGGCATTTCTTTAGATACTGCCGAGGCATTCATCGCAATCTTAGCTTCTTTCTTGGCGGGCGTTGCTACCGTTGTGTTGTTCTTACTAACCTGCGACGTATTTGAATCACTCTCAATGCCGTTAATCGCTTGCTCGGTATTGGCTGTATCTAGGGTTGCCTGGGTTACTAGCTGCTCATCTATCGGCTCTTCATCGCTAATATTCGGCTTAGGGATTGCAGCCAGTTTTTCTTCAGGGAAGGCTTTATGTGCTATTGCACCCTCAAATTTTGGCGCTTGCGGGATCGCCTCAAAATCAGCCTGATAGCTTTCTTTCTCACCATCAAGAATATCCGGCAAGAAAATGATCAGTGCTGCTGCAACGATTATCGTGCCAACCAATCTATTTTGAAACGGGGTAGACAAGCGCAACTCCTCTGGCTAATTCAACAACTCTTATCGATTGTCTGCTTTTAATCAATCACCACTGCTTCGATTTAACCAACCAATGATGGCCTTATTTCAGCAACAGTAAAAAAGGAACCAAACACTAATACCAACTCATCAGCATTAGCCTCGTTTTTTGCCATTGTAAAGGCATGTTCAACATTGTCAAAACAATTACCTGTTAGCGCAAGTTCATCAACTAAGCTGTTGATTTCTTGAGTGCTTGCTGCTCGTGGGCCAGACAATGACGCAAAGTACCAAGCATCAACACTTGTGGTCAGCTCTGCTAGTGTTGCACTGATATCTTTATCTTTTAGCATACCAACGACAGCATGTACTTTGCGATAACCAAGGCGGTTAATCGTTTGCGCTAGATGTTTTGCCGCGTGAGGGTTATGCGCGACATCAAGCATAATATCGCCTTTGAAATCATCATCCTCCTTGCCCTTAAACACCTCTGTACGCCCTGCCACTTTGGTTTGTGCGATAACTTGATTGATCCGCCCAACATTAAGCTCGACATTTAGCTCTGTCAGCACCATTAGCCCTGTCGCAACATTATCTAGCGGAATATGTGGTAATTGCAGGTCGTCATAAACGCTGTCAGCGCTAATTTGCTGCCATCGCCAGCAGTTTTCCTGTTTGCTGATATCAAACGCTACACCTCGGGCAAGTAGCTCAGCGCCAATATCCTCGGCATGCTTAGCCACGGATACAGGCATATCAGGCTCACCAACAATCGCAGGTTTATTGCTGCGGAAAATGCCCGCTTTTTCAAAGCCAATGGCTTCGCGTGTGTTCCCCAAAAATGCTTGATGGTCTAAATCTACAGAAGTCACCACAGCAATATCGGCATCTATCATGTTAGTCGCATCAAGACGACCACCTAAACCCACTTCCAAAATAATGTAACTTGGCTGTTGTTGCTGCAAAATAAGCAAGCCCGCTAAAGTGGTAAACTCATAGTAAGTGAGGGAAATTTCCGCGCGTGCTTGCTCCACCGCGGTTAATGCTGCGATCCAAGGTTGATCGTCAACATCGAATTTATTGATGCGCAAACGCTCATTAAAGCGCTCTATATGGGGTGAAGAGTATACGGCGACTTGCTGTTGCAGACTCAGTAAATAGTTCTCGATAAAGGCGCAAGTGGTTCCTTTGCCATTGGTGCCAGCAACGGTGATCACTTTGGCGAAGCTTAAATCGATGTTGAGGCGCTCAGCTACTTGGCTAATACGGTCAAGTCCAAGATCTATCTCTTGGTTGTGAATGGTTTCTAAATAACAAAGCCATTGTGACAACGACCAGTTATCACAATGGCTTTCAGATGTGTTTTCGCTCATTTGTTAAGGCTATTAATATCTGAGGTATTTCAATACCGCTACCTTAGCATGCCCTGCTGGCAAGTTGAATCAAGCTACAGAGCAAATCAGCTATTTAGTATAATTGTGTTAGCAAAAAGCGTTAGCAAAAAGCGTTAGCAAAACAGTTTTTGTAAAACTACGAGTTACTCAGCTTCCGGCTCTTCAATTTTAGGCTGCTCTACAGAGCTACTATCAGCTTGTTCAAGGCTTGGCTGCCCCGTAAATTTCGCCAACATACGGCCCAAAGTTGCACGCATTTCACGGCGATCAACAATCATGTCAATCGCGCCCTTCTCCAATAAGAATTCGCTGCGTTGGAATCCCTCAGGTAGCTTTTCGCGTACCGTTTGTTCGATAACACGCGGGCCTGCAAAACCAATTAGTGCTTTCGGCTCAGCAACATTAATATCGCCTAGCATTGCTAAACTTGCCGATACACCGCCCATGGTTGGGTCAGTCAGTACAGACACATAAGGTAAGCCTTTCTCGCTCATTTTGGCCAATGCGGCACTGGTTTTCGCCATCTGCATTAACGAGAACAATGCCTCTTGCATACGTGCGCCGCCACTGGCAGAAAAACAAATCAGCGGCAGATTGTGCTCTAAACAGTACTCTGCTGCTTGCACAAAACGAGCACCAACAACGGATGCCATTGAGCCGCCAAGGAAAGAGAATTCAAATGCGGCAGCAACGACAGGCATGCCATTAAGCTCACCACGCATGACCACTAATGCATCTTTCTCACCTGTTGATTTTTGCGCCGATGAAATACGATCTTTATAACGCTTAGAGTCTTTAAACTTAAGAATATCTTGTGGCTCTAGCTCTGCACCAATTTCAACGCGCTCGCCTTGGTCGAGGAAGCTTTCAATGCGTTTGCGCGCCGAGATGCGCATATGGTGATCACACTTTGGACAAACAAACTGCTGACGCTCTACTTCAGCTTTATACAGTACGGCGTTACAAGCACTACATTTTGTCCACACGCCTTCTGGAATGTTTCTTTTTTGTGTTCCCTTTGCTTTTGGGAGAATCTTTTCTATCCAGCTCATAAATTAACTGTGCCTATTGCAATGAAATCAGGACGGTTGGTCGCACGGCAGTTTGCCTATGCTGAGTTAACCGATAGTTAACCAATTTTGCACCAAGCGCCTATAAATAACTAGTGAATCGCAGGATTAAACCATAGAATCATGCAGATAGTTATAAAAAACTGGTCTGGTTTGTTAGACAAATAGCGGTTTTTATCCTAGCTAACGCTTGAATATGCTTTACTGTGCCAATAAAGCTCGCTTTAAGTGCTCGCCAGCAAGCAGTCCCGTAAGTAATAGCCCAGCAAGTATTAGTGGATATGGTTAATCTGGCAAAAAGAGTGGCCCAAGTGGGCGCTTTGGAATAGCAAACTGCTCAGGATAATCCACGTCCACAAAGTATAAGCCACCAGCATTTGCCGTCATGCCAGCGACACAACGATTTTTAGCCGCCAGCACTTCTGCTATCCAATCAATGGTTTCTAAGCCGCGACCGACACGCATTAAACTACCGGCAATATTGCGGATCATATGATGCAGAAATGCATTGCCTTTTACGTCTAACACCAGAAAATCACCGACCCGCGTAACATTGCAATGGTACAGAGTACGCACGGGTGAATTGGCTTGACAATGTACAGTGCGGAACGAAGTAAAGTCATTCTCGCCAACCAATACTTGCGCCGCTTGATGCATCGCTTTTTCATCCAACGGATGGTGACAAAAGGTAACACCGGTTGAAAGAATTGCAGGTCTAAATGGCGAATTATTGATGACATAGCGATAGCGTCTCGCGGTTGCGCTAAATCTGGCATGAAAATCTTCATCGACCGCTTTAACCCAACGCACAGCGATATCTTTTGGTAAGTTAGTGTTCACCCCGAGCGTCCAAGCAACATCTTTTCGAGTTTTGCTTGTATCAAAATGAATCACTTGATTGGTGGCATTAACCCCGGTATCGGTGCGACCTGCGCAAACGACTTCTATTGGTTCATCGGCGATACGTGACAACGCTTTTTCTAGTGTTTCTTGCACACTAGGTGAGTGATTCTGTTTTTGCCAACCACAATATTTTGTGCCGTCGTATTCTATACCGAGCGCGTACCGCATACTTGCCTCCAAATAATTTGGCGCGCATTATCCTAGATTTAAAAGCTGATTGCCATAGCGGATAACCCTTTGCCAAAGACATAAAAAAGTCGCTTTTTATTGAGCGACTTCTTTTCGTTGGCTGTCCGCACTAAATAGCATTAATCAGCGGTTAGCCCATTATTTGAGGTTTTCCAACAATTGCTGTGCCTCGTATTGCTGTTGAGCATCACCGTTATCAACGACATCCATTAGGATGACTTCTGCATTTTCATTGTCGCCAATTTCTAAATAGACCTTAGCGAGATCTAATTTAGCGGCAATTCCGTTATCGTCATCATCAACGTCAATATCATTTACGTCGTTGGTAAATTCGGGGAATTCATTTAAGCCAACGTCGATATTAGTTTTTTGATATGGCTCACTCGAGCTTGGCTGCAAGCTGTCAGATAACAGAGAATCAACGGAAACAAAGTCATCGTCCTTATTTTCATTTGATTGTGACGTTTGACTTGTATCATCAAGCAGATCAATTTCTAACTCATTCTCCAGCTCATTTGCTAACGGGTTATCATGTGCTGAGCTCTCTTCAATCACAAGTTCATCGCCAATATCTAACTCATCAGATAAATCAAAGCCACTGTCGTCATCAGATGATGTTGACTCTTCTTCAATATTGGCCAGTAGTTCATCAAAGTCTAAGCTATCAAGCTCTTGAATATCTTCTATTTCATTCGCTTCTGTGACTTCTTCTCGTTCAGCTTCGCCTTCAGCTAACAAATCGGCAAGTACATTGCTGTCAGTAAAGTCCGGCGATAGTTCTACCGTCGCATCAACGTCTTTTTCGTCATTAAGCAATTCTGACAGGGTTGATTCATCAAAATCAGTTGCTAAATCCGCAGTTATATCATCTTGGCTATCTTGCAATACTTCAGTATTTTCTATTTCCAGCAAGTCATCAGTAGCTGCTTCAAGCTCTGCATCTAAATCAGAACGCTCAGTTTCTGCCGCTAAATCACTGGTTTCAATACCTGATAACAAGTCATCACCAATATCTAGCTCATCTTCAGCTTGTTCTTCATCAAGATCCGCCTGAACATCGGCAATGAGGTTGTCGATATCAATGTCATCTGACATTTCATCTGAAACTTCGTCTGCTTCAGCTTGCACTTCAGGCTCTGGCTCTGTCACCTCTGGTTGAGCTTCATCTGCCGTGTTATTAGTAGCAGTAGGCTCCGACATAGCATCAGCTTGACTTTCAGTAGCAATACCAGCATCAGTATCATCACCAAGCATGTCGCTAAAGTCAGCATTTAAAAATGGTGCTACATACTCTTCGGTAAATGCCTCTATTTGCGCGTGATGTTCAGATAGCTCTTCTTCATCTGAATCTAACAATTGGTCGATATCAGCAGCATCGTTTACATCAATATTTTCTGCCAGTTGATCGGCCGCTAATTCAGCGTCGCCAGCATCAGAGTCTGCACCACTATCACCCGTTTCACCGTTAATACTGTTAAGCAATGCGTCAATATCGTCCGGATCGGTGATCTCCATATCACTGTCATCAACTTGTGATACTTGCTGAGTCTCACTGTCGCCATTAATGCTGTCTAAAAGTGCATCAATATCGTCAGGGTCGGTAACATCAGCGCCATCTGGAATCTCATCAGCAGCATTTGCTTCGGTTGCTTCTGGCGCAGCTGGTGCATCGCCATTAATTCTATCTAAAAGTGCATCAATATCGTCAGGGTCGGTAACATCAGCGCCATCTGGAATCTCATCAGCTGCACTTGCTTCGGTTGCTTCTGGCGCAGCTAGTGTATCGCCATTAATACTATCTAAAAGTGAATCAATATCGTCAGGGTCGGTAACATCAGCGCCATCAGGAATTTCATCTGCAGCACTTGCCTCAGTCGCTTCTGGCTTGTCTGGTGTATCACCATCAAGACTATCGCTGTTTATGCTATCAAGTAACGCATCAATATCATCTGGGTCGGTAACATCAGCGCCGTCTGGAATCTCATCAGCAGCACTTGCCTCGGGCGCAGCTGGTGTATCACCATTAATGCTATCTAAAAGTGCATCAATATCATCAGGATCGGTAACATCAGCGCCATCTGGAATCTCATCAGCGGCACTTGCTTCGATTGCTTCTGGGGCAGCTGGAGCATCGTCATTAATACTATCTAAAAGCGCATCAATATCGTCTGGGTCGGTAACATCAGCGCCATCTGGAATCTCATCAGCAGCACTTGCCTCCGGCGTAGCTGGTGCACCGTCACCGATACTATCTAAAAGCGCATCAATATCATCAGGGTCGGTAACATCAGCGCCATCTGGAATCTCATCAGCAGCACTTGCTTCGGTTGCTTCTGGGGCAGCTGGTGCATCGTCATTAATACTATCTAATAGCGCATCAATATCGTCTGGGTCGGTAACATCAGCGCCGTCTGGAATCTCATCAGCGGCACTTGCTTCGGTTGCCTCGGTCGTAGCAGGTGCATCGGCATCAGCAACATCATCAGTAGCACCAGAAAGTAATGCGTCAAGATCATCTTGTCCCAGTTCACCATCAGCTAACGGCTCACTACCTTCTTCTAGAGCAACTAGATCGTCAGCTTCATCTTCAGCTGAGCTTTCATCATCAGCGCCAAGCCCCGAAAGCAGATCGTCAAGGTCACTTTGATCTAATTGACCACCATCAAGTGCCTCACCTTCCTCTTCTGCCTTACTATCTGCGTCGCCGTCCTCGCTAGTGTCATCACCCGAAAGCAGATCATCTAGCATGCTTTGATCGAGCTCACCACTTTCTAGCGGCTCACTTTCTTCTTCAACTTTATCCAAGTCATCATCAAGCGAAATATCTTCTAGGTCATCTAGTTCATCTAGCTCATCGTCTAAATGAATAACTTCATCGCTTAAATCATCATCAAGCAAGTCATCACCAAGATCGTCGATATCATCAGAGAATAAATCATCTGTTTCATCGTCCGACTCAGTTAGATCAATGGAAAGCTCATCATCAAGCGACAGCTCGCCATCAAGCGATAAGTCTTCCTCTATTGCTTCACTTGCCACTTCTTGCGCTGGAGCTTCTGGTGGCGTTGCTGGTTTTTCCAGCGTCATTTCTTCCACTGGCTGTTCTTTTGCTTGCTTTTTGCGGCCAATAAAGAAGGCAATTACGCCAGCGATTAATAGCGCTGGCAAAGTACCCATTAGCACTTTGAACCACAAGCTCGACATCCAATTTTGCTGCTCAAGCTCGGCTTGCTGCTTTTCTAGCAACAATTGGCGTTCGCGCTCTTCAGCTTTTGCTAACAACTCTTTTTGCAGCTGCAGCATACTGTCCATTTGCGCCTTAACTTCTTGCCCTTTTGCCACTTCACCTTGCATTAAGGTTAATTGGTCGTTGAAGTTAGCAAGTCGCTGACGCAGCGCCTCATTTTCTTGTAAAATCGCTTGAAGGCCATCAATCGAGTCTAAAACATCACGTTGAATAGTATCGAGTTTTTGACGCTGCTCGGTGTCATAGGTTTGTAGTTGTTGATTAATTTCGCCTTTAGCTGCGTCTAGGTCTTTCTTTTTAACAACCAATTCTTCCGGTTTGATTGGCACCACTGGCTCAGCTTTTTTGGCAATTTTTCCTTGCCACTTTTTGTCGTCGCTTACCGCACTATTTTTGGCGATATAAGGGTCAATCAGACGAATTTTTTCAATGGGTGGAACTAGTAAATACTGGCCATTAATTAAGTGGTTACGGTTGTTATCGGCAAAGGCATTTGGGTTCATCTCATACAAGGCTTGCATGACTTGATAAACCGTCACTGAAGGGTCTGGTCGGATCGCTAACGCGATTTTCCATAGTGTATCGCTGCTAGTTATAGGACCATAGCGGTCATGAGGAAAAACATCTGTGCTTTTGGGCCCGCGAATTCGAATTCCGGCATCTTGTGCTGAAACCGAAGGCGTACTCGCCAATAAAAGTCCAACGATTAACACCTGCAATAAGCACAGGCTAAGTAAGCGCAGCATTAAGTCTTTCCTAATTATTCTAATAAATTGCCAAAAAACTGGCGGTTACACCCAGCTAGAGCAAAGCAAAGTTTATTCCAAGTCTCGGCTAACGTCCATGCTAGCGATAAATAGATATGCGTAGCAAGCGGTAAAACCCTGTCCTTGATCAAGAAATTAATCACTTTCTGCCAAGAACAGTGTAAATAAACGGCAACAAAAAAAGGGTTAACCGCTAATGTTAACGGCTAACCCCTCTATTTCTTTACGAATTTTTATAATGTGTATTACAAGTATTCTTTAATTAATAACTCAGCAATTTGAATACTGTTTGTTGCCGCCCCTTTGCGCACATTGTCTGCCACAACCCATAAGTTAATACCATTCGGGTGGCTAATATCTTCGCGAATACGGCCAACAAAAGTTTCGTCTTTGCCGCTCGCATCACCAATTTGTGTTGGGAAGTCTTGATCGTCTTCACATAACACCACACCCGGAGCTTGGCTTAACAAAGCTTTTACTTCTTCAGTTGAAGTTTGTGTGCGCGTTTCAATATGAATAGCTTCGGCATGGCCATAGAATACTGGTACACGTACAGCGGTTGGGTTAACCAAAATATTTTCATCACCAAAAATCTTTTTAGTCTCCCACACCATTTTCATTTCTTCTTTGGTGTAACCATTATCTTGGAACACATCAATTTGCGGGATCACGTTAAAGGCAATTTGACGTGAGAAGCTTTTACTTTCAACCGGCTTACCACTTAACAGGTCAGCACATTGCTTAGCTAACTCATCCATTGCTTCCTTACCAGCACCAGAAACTGATTGATAAGTACAAACATTGATACGATCAATACCAACAGCGTCTTGAATTGGTTTTAACGCCACCATCATCTGAATGGTTGAACAGTTCGGGTTAGCAATAATATTGCGATTGCGGTAATCAGCTAGTGCACCAGGGTTTACTTCTGGTACAACTAACGGAATGTCTGGCTCGTAACGAAATTCTGACGTGTTATCAATCACGATACAGCCTGCATCGCCTGCCATTGGGGCATATTTTGCTGACGTAGCACCACCTGCTGAGAAGAAACCAATTTGCGCTTGGCTCCAATCAAAATTGTCAGCATCAAGCACTTCAATGCTTTCACCGTTAAATTCAATAAACTGACCAGCAGAGCGCGCACTCGCAAGTGGATAGAGTTTGTTTACGGGAAAGTCACGTTGTTCAAGAATTTCAATAATGGTTTTACCCACGAGTCCCGTTGCACCAAGTACACATACATCATATTTTTGCGCCATGCTATTTTTCTTCCTCTATCTTACGTTTATCTTATTTTTACTAATCTTTAGGCGTTATCAGCCAGCCTATTAAAGCCCAGTTGAACCAGCGTATTCAATGAGCTGTTTTCGCCTGAAATTGCCAACGAAGAAAATTCCCGACGAACTGGGTAATTCTTTCGGATATGGTCAAAGCCAAAGCGAGAGAGTTGTTGACGAAAGATGCCATCGTCACGCCTGACATCGTATACCATTTTTACCAACTGGTTTAGCAATATTTCATCAAATTCCTGATTTCTTTTGCCATCTGTATTTAATTTAACACTGCCGATATTTGGCTTAGGTAAAAAGTCGGCTAACTGCTTATTACCTTCAATTTGTAGCATTTGACATACTGCCTGATACAACATTTGTGTACCACGAGCTTTTCCTTCTAAGCTATAACCAGCAATATGGGCACTTGCCAAATCAGTAAAAGGGATAAGTTCTGTTAACACATTTGGCTCGCCTTCCCAAACATCCATCACTAAGGTGAGCCCATGGCCTTGCTGTTTGAGTGCTAATAACGCTTGGTTATCAATCACCTCACCACGACAAGCGTTAATAAGAATTTGCTGCTCGTTAAAAGCATGCAATTTTGCTTCATCAAGCAAATGAAAGGTTGGGTGTTCGCCACTGCGAGTCAGCGGCACGTGCAGTGACACAATATCGCAGGCTAACGCCTCGTCTAATGAGACAAACTCGCGATTATCGCCAGCATCCGCCAATAGCGGATCGCACAACTTATAATGAATCCCCAACGCAGTAAGCTTTTCAGTAAGCCTAGAGCCGGTATTACCAGCCCCGACAATGCCAACCGATTTATCAGATAATGACAATTGGTAGCGCTCGGCGAGCACCACCAAGCTACTGATCACAAATTCCGCAACGGAAATAGCGTTGCAGCCAGGTGCCGATGAAAACTTAATGTCACGCTCAGCTAAGTATTTCTGATCAACATGGTCAACGCCAATGGTTGCAGTACCGACAAACTTTAATTGCTGGGCATCAGCAAGCAATGCCTCATTCACTTTGGTGATCGAGCGAACAAGTAACACATCCGCATCAATCAACTGCTGAGCATTTAGCTCGCGGCCTTTAAATGGGACCAGTTGATGTTGCTCGCCACCAAGCTCGGAAAAAAACTCACGTGCGAACGGCATATTTTCATCGAAGAATATTTTCATAATTTGTCACAAGTACATTAAATACGGTAATCGCGGCATTCTACCCCAAATAAAGTGGTTGCAGTTTGATTTAACTTGTTAATTCTTTTAACTAATCTACTAACTATGCACTATTGAGTTCACCTGCAATCAGAAGTAACGACTAAATTATTGTTTTTACTAGTTTAAAAATAACAAACCTAAATTATTCAACATTTTTTTGCGCTTTAGACAGCGCTTTCTAATTTACTTTTTTATTATCTCAATCGTACTCAACCAAGGAGATAGAAATCATGTCAACAATCGACACAATTAAAGATAAAGTAAACCAAGCTGAAGAGTTAGCTCGCAAAATCTGGTTAGCTGGCATTGGTGCATACGGTAAAGGTTTTGACGAAGCGCAAGGCCAATATGAAAAACTAAACACTGAAGCAACTAAAATGTTCAACGAACTTGTTGAAAAAGGTGAGAAGTTAGAAGCGGACGCTAAAGAAAAGTACAAAACCGAGAAAGAAAACGTTAAAACAAACGTTGAAACTCGCGTTAGCGAAGTACGTGCTAAGTTAGGCTTAGACAACGACGACACCAACAAAAAAATCGAAGAGCTTTCAGCTAAAATTGACACCTTAACAGAAGCGTTAGGTAAGCTTGAAAAGTAAATTTGTTTAAGAACTGACCGCCTAGGCTGTCAGTTCTTGTCATTTTAGGAGTCTAGTATGAGCAAAATAAAGGATTTAGAAAAAGCGAGTCGCCAAGCGCTTTACGCTACAGTTGGCGGTTACGCCAAAGGCTGGGAATATATTTCCAACAAAGTGGCAGTAACCTTGGACGACACCAACAAGTTTGTAAATGACTTGATTGAAAGCGGCGAAAAAATCGAATCGGATTTAAAAGAGAAAGTTAAAAGCAACAACCAGCTTGACGAAAAAATTGCGAGCTTAAAAAGCAAGCTAGGTATTGATTCAGATGCTGATGCAAAACTTGCTGAGTTAGAAGCAAAAGTTGATGCCTTGACTGAAGCTATCACTAAACTGGTCGACGCTCGTTTAGCAGAAGTCACCGCTGCACCGAAAACAACAACTAAAGCAGCAACGGCAAAAGCAACGCCTGCGCCAGCAAAAAAAGCTGTTGCGACAAAAGCTGATGCAGAACCTGCAACAAAAGCGACAACGCGTAAAACAACCGCGAGAAAGCCAGCTACTGCGAAAAAAGCAACAACAACCAAAAGAACAACGCGAGCTTCAACCGCAAAAGCTAAACCAGTTACCGAATAGTAAACACTTTGCGATTTGAGAGCTATTTGAAAGCTTAGTAAATGCTAACGAAACTTGTTCTGCAGCTATGTACTACGGTAAGTTGTGTAACTAGATTAAAAATCAAGCGATTATGGCAAATTTATGGTCATTCACAGTGTCACCATTCAGTGCCAATGGGGTGCAGTTTTGGGTAAATCAGCATTAATTTACTGAAATATTGTGCTAATCAGCAAGTGCAATATTGCCCAATATCCCCCTCTTTTTTCTTCCATTTTTCACTGGAAGCGATGTTATTTAGAAAATTATATTACTTAGGTTGTTTCTAACACCTGTTTTGCTTTATGAAGAGTGATTTCCTTTCTGCCAATTTTTTCAGCAAAGCCACCAACACTGACCTTCTGAACACCTAGCTCACTTGACTCAACTGACGCTATAATTTTAGACGTTCGCCCCATAAGTCGCCCCTGTTCAAAGGTAAAACGATTAACATGGGAGCCAGAAAGATACTTAGTTAAATAACATGCTAATGCCCCACTCGCACTACTTGTCGCTGCCTCCTCCGAAATGCCATAAAGCGGTGCAAAGTTTCGACAATTTGCAGTCACTGTGTTTGTCTTGTCACATAATTCAAAGGCATGAATGCCAATGACTTCATGCTTTTTACAAAAGTCACTAGTTATTGGCTCGTTAACTTCAATTTTATCGAGATACCCATATGGCAAAGCTACAATAATGTCAGGTAAGCCTGTTGAAACAATCTCGATTGGTAACAGAGTTGACTCAAGTATTGTCGTATCAATTCCGATCAATTCAGAGATAACCTGATAGCTAAGAGTTCCGCGATATTCTGGTAAGCTTTGTTGCATGACGATATGACCATCTGCCTTTATGTTTACCGCAAGCAAACCTGCTTTAGTTCGTTGCAAATAACGCCCTTCAGTGACTATGCCTTCTTGATACAAAGTTGAGAATGCTGCCAACGTAGCGTGACCACAAAAATCAACTTCTCCAGTGACGGTAAAAAAAGACAGTGCAAAATCGACTTCTTCACCTTGAGATACAAATGCCGTTTCTGAGTACCCGATAGCTTGTGCGATTTTTAATTTTTCGTCGTCAGTAAGGTTATCTGCGCCCAACACTACGCCAGCTGGGTTTCCCCCCGTTCCATTGTCGGTAAATGAGCTTACTAAGAACGCTTCAACTTTCTTCAAAATCAATTTCCCACCACAGTTATTTATGAGTGCACATTACTAGGCACCTTCCTTGATTTACAAGCAGAAATTGAAAACAAGCTAGTTAATTTAGCGGGAAGTTTATTCGAAACTTGAAATTTCGTTACTTGCCAGCAGAACAGCAGCTATAAAAAATAAAGTGACTATTTTGCTAGCAAGTAACAATGTTCACATACAAGGGCGCACATTAAGGCACATGTCTAGGAACATATTAAGACATACGTTAAGGTTGCGGCGGCATGCTTGGCCTTTCACCGCCTTGATGGCTCCAATGCAAGCGCAGCTTTTCCTGCTCTCTTAATTGGTTTAGGTACCCTCTAAATGTTTTGCTGATCCGCGTGCTGCGCTCAATTAATGACAATTGACGCCATGTCGCGCGTTCTGCCATATGAGTAAGTGCGTCTATGCTTTCCACGGTTGGGTTCATAAGCAAGTGCTTTAAGTTGGCAATTTTACGACCTGGCAAAATATTAATATCACCAACGTACTGCTGCTCTACAACCGATCTCACCTTGTGGATTGCCATTTTAGCGGTACGACCTGAAACCATGTTTTCAACAACGTCACAGGCGTAAATACTATTAGTTTTAACCATATTCGCGACATGGCGCTTAGTCACCGCAAAAATCCCCTTACTATGCTGCTTAGTGCGCGGCAGAAATGGCACTGCTAACGGGTTAATTTGGCTTACAATACTGTGATTCACACCGTACAAACGAGCCAAGCGATTAAAGGGCATATCTGCCATTACCGAGCCGTCGGCAAACTTGCGATTAGGAATATAAGGCACAATTTCACCCGCGCGATTTTTTGCTTTTAATTGCACTGGTGAGAATAAAAACGGTACGGCACAAGAAGCACGCACAGCCTGGGTGATAATCGCATTGGGTGACGTACGAGCATTTAATAAGCGTGAATATTGATGCAAGTCAGCAGGTGAAACCGTAACGCTTACATGACGCCCTGTTTTTAAATAAGCTTCTTCAAACGTGGTTAAATCGAACAATTCAATTAACGCGTTTTCTAAGTTCGTACTGTCAAACAGCGAATCTTTTAAAAAGCCCTGCCAGACACCCCACTGATGAAAGCGCTCGTAAATAGACTCTGAGGTTAAAATATCGAGTAGTTCATCATCGGTACGCGTAGCGATTAGCGACGCCATAATGGAACCCGCACTAGCCCCCGATATTACATTGGGCATTAAATTGTGTTCAGTTAGCGTGCGAATAACGCCGACATGAAAGAAGCCTAAGCTGGCGCCACCGCTTAACATTAAGCAGCTTTGGCCGTAGGCATGAGCGGTTTCTTCAAAAAATGCCAGTTTATCGTAGAAGTCGACTTCTTCATCTTTGGCATTAAAAATAAACTCCATCGCAGAGCATACTTCATCCAAAAATTCTTCAATCAAGACTTTAGTGCCAATGCGCGCAAAGCGATTAAGCTCAGGGTTGGCAATGTTGCCTAAATTTCCATGAATACCTTCATGCAAAATAAACATTAATCCCGCTGAGTCTTTTTTTGCTTTCGCATCACGAATACGATTAACACGTTTGCGAATCAAGCTGTAATCGTAAAGCTTACACGTCTCTTCTGCGCGCCACTCATCAGCACCAGATAGTCGATCATGCTCTAGGCTGGCCTCTTTATATTCTTGGTAGGTTTTAGCGTTTGCAATGGCAACTTCAACTTCGTTTAACTTTCTATTAGCCATAATACTCATTCGATATCGCTCATCCGCTTGTTAGTTACCCCGAAGTAAACGCGAATTTTCTAGAAATAACCACCTAATATTGGTTATTTTTACTGCGTAATCAGGGCTTTCGTGTGTGTAACTGAAACAAATAAATCTTATTTATGTCATTAATACGACATAAATAAGCTTAAAAATCAGCCATTAACATTAAATTAACTTAATCTCTTAATCAAACTCGCATGTAACGACTGTTTTATGAAAAGTTATTTTTAATCTATTGTTTTTTATTGATTTAAATCATGGTTGAATAAAATTAACCTACCTTAATTGCAATACTAATAGTGGATATAATATATTTTTCGTTGACACTTCATGGCTGAAGTGGTTATGTATTACTTTGTATTTTAAATATGTTTGCAGTCGCAGAGTCAGGATGTACAGCACTTAAGCATGGAATGGATCATTGAGCACCAGTTACTATTATTAATCCCTATTGTCAGTGCGATTGTTGGTTGGCTTACAAATTATCTCGCCGTCAAAATGATGTTTTACCCCATTCAGTTTGTCGGCATCAAAGCACCTTATCTTGGCTGGCAAGGCCTCATCCCGCAAAAACGCAAAGAAATGGCGGAAATATCGGTAGATTTACTACTTGGTAAGTTACTGAGTGTTGAAGACCTAGTTTCTCGTCTCGAGCCAGATAAAATTAGCCAAGCAATAGAGCGACGCCTTAAGCAAGTGCTGAGAAAAATCATCAATGATGTGATGCAAGAATCAGCGCCTAAGGTCTGGGCATCACTACCCGCACAGGGCAAAAATTTAGTCTACGCTCGTGTTGAAGCAGACATTCCCAATGTGGTTGAAAAGCTAGTCAGAGATTTTCAACACAACGCAACCGAGATCCTCGATATCAAAGAATTAGTCGTTGATTACCTAATCGCCCATCCTGCCCTTATCAACGAAATATTTTTAACCGCTGGCAACAAAGAATTCCCTTTTATTATCCGCTCAGGTTTGTATTTTGGTTTCCTGCTAGGCATTCCGACCATGGTGTGTTGGTACTTCTTCCAAGATTGGTGGATTTTACCGCTTGGTGGGCTGCTGGTCGGCTACCTCACTAACTGGATCGCCCTACAAATCATTTTTGAACCTAAAGATCCTATAAAAGTTGGTCCTTGGAATCTGCAAGGCATGTTTTTAAAGCGCCAAGATGAAGTTGCTAAAGTGTACTCACATCTGATTGAGCGCAAACTGATGAATTCGGAAAACATAATCAGTACAGTGCTATATGGCTCTGGCGCAGAGCAACTTTGGGAGCTTGTTGAACTGCATGTCAATGACGCCATAGAACGCTATGTTGCTATCGGCCAACCTTATATTGGTCTTGGCTTAGGTGCTGATAATTATTTCAAAATGAAGGCGCTCGCGGTAAAACGCATTTTTGATAGCTCAGAAAAATTCTTGCTTTATATGCACGATTACGCCGATTCGGCACTCAATATTGGCGATGATTTACGCGAGAAAATGCAGTCGTTGTCTCCTGCAGAGTTTGAAAATGTGCTGCGTCCGGCATACAAGCAAGACGAGTGGAAATTGATTGTCACGGGCTCTGTACTAGGTGGCTTAGCTGGCATAATACAGCTGATGTATATTTTTATGCCAACATAACAATGTAAGCCTATGCTCAATAAAGGACGTTGACTAGGATAAGTATGAAATAGGGGTTCTGATAATGGATAAAGAACAATGAAAACAGCAGAAAAAATTCTGCTGACCAGCCTAGAGCTATTTAACCAGCAGGGAGAAGCGAATGTCACCTGTGTCGACATCGCGCTTGAGTTGGATATTAGTCCTGGCAATTTGTACTACCACTTCCGTGGTAAGGAAGTGATTGTCAGCGCGCTGTTTGATATTTATCTCGCTAAAACGAGTAAAATATTAGTTTCTCCCAGTAGCGACAAACTCACCATTGAAAGCTTCTTTTATTACCTATACCAATTATTAGAAAGCGGTAACATTTATCGATTCATCTACCGCAATCCAACCGATTTAATTCTGAAATATCCAGCGATTTCTCGTAATTTCAATAAACTACTTAAAAGCAAAGAACAGGCTGTGGCCGCCATTCTCGATCATTTTCAAGAGCAGCAAATTCTCCAAGCCGCACCTGAGCAGCGACGATCGCTAACGCAATTAATCACACTTATTTTCACCCAATCGCAAAATTATTTTCACTTAACCAGCAAAGACGTGGCGATGGAAGACGCCAGTTTGCAAAGTCTTGGTTGGATTTATCAAGCGATTGCGCCTTACTTAACACTAGATGAGCAAGAACGCGCTGATGCCATTGCCGCGGTAAGTCGGCAGGCAGCAAACTCTAGTGATGAACAGCAAGGCGAAAATTTTTTAGAGAAGCTCGCCACTTCTTGACCTGCTATTGTCATTCGTTTGGCGCCAAGTGCACCGATGATGAAGGTGGCAACGATTAATCGGCAAATAAATAGCAATTAGTAAAAAAGTAATTGGCAAACAAAAGCATGTAGCAAAAAGTAAATTGGCAAACAAAAAGCATGTAGTAAACCCATAACTAAGAGGAAGTTATTATGGCAAAAAGATTATCCTTACTAGATCGCTCGTTTTGGCTCACCGAGACAACTGATAACCCTAAACACGTCGCGTGTTTACAAATATTAACTAAGCCAGAAGGCGCGGCTGACGATTATTGTCAGCAGCTTGCCAATAAGTTACGGCAACACGATCAAGGGGTTGCGCCTTATAATCAGCGGGTTATTGCATTTGGCCATATCGCGCTTAGGTTTAAAGCGGTAACCAGCCTTAACATGGAGTACCACGTTAAGTTTCATCAAGTTGAGGATATCAAAGACAAAGTCGCGCTACACAATTTCACCGCCAAGCTACATGAGCCTATGCTTGATCGTGATAAGCCGTTGTGGCAACTGCATATTATTGAAGCACCAGACAGTCAAGAGTTTGCCATTTACTTCAAAATTCATCATATGTATGGCGACGGCGCATCACTGATCACTTGGTTACAAGCTGCATATCCAAAAAGTGCCGACGAAGAGTTTATTCCGTTTTGGGCAAAACCACGAGAATCAAAGCCAAGAGTGGCACAAAACCCATTTGCAGTAGCGGTCAAAGCACTTTGGCTCAGTTTAGTGACCGTTGTTAACTTAGGCATTATTACCTTCTTTTTACTGCTGAAGATCTTGCGAATAAACCCTGTTTATATGCCAATTCCGTTTGCAGGCACTAAAACCATGCTAACAGGTCAAGTTACAGCTGGCAGAGTGGTAGCTACCACCCACTTGGACTTTACTGAGGTCAAGAAGTTGGCTATTCAACTCAGAGCATCCGTGAATGAAGTCTTTCTTTGTTGCTTTGATATCGGCGTCCATAAATTCTTAAAAGATCATGGTCAGCAATTTGGTCGGCCACTGATCACGCAAATGCCGATCAACTTGCGCCGCCCCGGAGAAGCCGCTGGTGGTAATAAAATTGCCATTTTGCCAGTACAGCTCGCTTATGGCCAAAAAGACCCATATCGACGCTTACGTCAAATTATTGAAAATCACAGCATAGTGAAAAAAGTAGCACGCCGTATCAACCCAGCAGCACTGACGGCTTACACTATTGTAATTCAAGGGTTTGCGTTAGTTTTTGAAGCGTTAAAGCTGTCAGATTTGCATCGCCCCATTGGTAACATTTTGATTTCCAATGTACCAGGCCCAAGACAAGACCTTTACTTTGGTGGTAGTCGCGTTAATAACTTTTACCCAATCTCGGTGTTAACGCCAGGTGGTGGCGTTAACATCACGCTACTGACTTACCGCGATAAAGCAGAAATAGGTTTAGTATGCTCTGACAGAAAAATTAAATCTCTCGAGCCGCTTGCTAGCTATTTTCAAGAGGCATTTGAACTCTTATCAGACAGTGTTAACAACCCTGAGTTAACCACTGATGATCTTGGCGAGTTAGCTAGATTTGGCTCACAATGCGTGATTGAAGACGAATTTCAGGACAACAAGGTGAATGTTGCCTAACGGGTATGCTACTCACACATAATGCCCCTTATGTGCGCCTTGTGTGCGTTGTTTTGCATCACTGGCGTTGAATCCAAACAGGCATTCAATTTACCACTTCCTCTATTTGAAAGGGTTAACTTAAGTTAACCCTTTTTTATGCCAATAGAATTAATGAATTGATCAATTGTGGGGAGGGAAAAAGGTTAATAAACACAGGCTTTATGCTCACTGTAAAACCTAAGTAACTGCACCTATATAGGCAAGCGTTATTTTTTGGTAACTAGTTAGTTGCTCTAATTTCAAAAATAACAACCTAGCTAATGAGCGTTTTACCATGCCAGAAAGATTAAGTAATAATGAAATGGGTATTAGTCTAAATGAAACTTAAACACTAAGTGTCCATCTTCAACTGCAATATGTTGACCGTATTCAGCAAATATCTGCTCTTCAAAGTCGCTTTCATCAAGCTCGTAAAACCAGTCTTCTTGCTCTACTTTATCGACCAAGGTGTTTTCTATTTCCGGTTTATGATAGTCGAGCACTCGTTGCTTACTGCCTGACGAGTAAAGACTTAGGTAATTCAACAGGTCGTTGGGCACAACGCCTTTAAGCAGCGAAAATGTTAATTGCACAGTACTTAGCAACAAGTATTTGAACGGCTTTGGCATAAACAAGGTCACTAAGTCTGTCGTTGAGCCAATAAAAGCATAATCATCGTTCACTAAGCGAATCTCAGCCAGTTGCATGTCTCGAATTCGAATCACGCGCTCTTCGATGTCGAAATAAGGCAGCACGCTGCCTGTTGCGACTAAATGTGCGCGATAAATATCACGCTGCGCGACACTAATATTCATGGCACAAAGCAGTTGAATATGCAGTTTGTCTTGCGCTAAGGGCATCGTCAGCTCAGCATTAAGTATTGTCAGCTCTCCCTGACTATTAGCGATAGGCAATGGGATGGTTTGTGGAAAGTTGGCAGCGAGCAACTCATTTAACTCTTCTTGGCTATAACGAGCCGCTTTAAGCCACTTAAAACGCATCGCGAGCTTAATGGCTAGCCGAGTGAAATAGAGTTTGCATTTCTGCCAATGAGTTTGTTGTTCCTGCACAGTCCGTCCATCAAACAAATAAGACTAACCTCATGATACTAAATCAATTTTGATTGGGATATCAGCAATCGAGTGATTTTCGGTATTTCTCTAGAAACAGTGACTATACAAACAAGAGACGGTGCAGTTTGCAATAAATGAACAAGGCAGTGAACTGCGCTTCATTTTGAGGGGGCGTTATTGTTAAAAAGCCCCGTAACCCATAAGAATTGGGCTAACGAGGCTTACGTTACGGTTTAGTATCAAGCTTATAAACTATAAAATTAAGCGACTAAACCGACGCTACCTTTACAGGTGAAAAGCTAATCCACTTATGACTGATATTTTTTCATCACAAGTGTTGAGTTCGTGCCACCAAAACCAAAGCTGTTTGACATCACTAAGTTCAGCTCTGCATCTTGCGCTTCAGTAACGATGTTTAAGCCCTGTGCTTCTTCATCTAGGTTGTTGACATTGATTGATGGTGCAACAAAGTTGTTTTCCATCATCAAGATTGAGTAAATAGCTTCGTGCACGCCAGCAGCGCCAAGTGCGTGGCCAGTCATGGCTTTAGTTGCACTGATCATCGGCGATTTTTCACCAAATACTTGTTGAATCGCGCCTAGCTCTTTCACATCACCAACAGGCGTTGAAGTGCCATGGGTGTTTAAGTAATCAATGTCACCTTCTACATCTTGCATTGCCATTTCCATACAACGCACAGCGCCTTCACCACTTGGTGCCACCATGTCGTAACCATCTGAAGTTGCGCCATAGCCCACTATTTCAGCATAAATATGGGCACCACGTGCAAGCGCGTGTTCAAGTTCTTCTACCACGACCATACCGCCGCCACCTGAAATAACAAAGCCATCGCGATCGGCATCATAAGTGCGAGAAGCTTGCTCGGGTGTTTCGTTGTACTTGGTAGATAAAGCGCCCATGCCATCAAACATCATGGCAAGTGACCAATCTACTTCTTCACCACCGCCCGCAAATACGATGTCTTGCTTACCTAACTGAATAAGCTCCATTGCATGACCAATACAGTGCGCAGATGTTGCACAAGCGGAACTAATTGAATAGTTCACACCAAGAATTTTGAACGGTGTCGCTAAACACGCAGAAATCGTGCTCGACATGGTTTTAGGCACAGCATAAGGGCCAACACGTTTAACGCCCTTTTCACGTAAAGTATCAGCTGACGAAACCACGTTTGCCGATGATGCGCCACCAGAGCCCGCAACAATGCCAGTGCGAATATTTGAAACTTGTTCTGGTGTTAATTTTGCGTCTTCAATGGCTTGATTCATTGCAATGTATGCGTAAGCAGAGGCATCGCCCATAAAACGCATCGCTTTGCGATCAATGTGGTCTTTTAAGGTAATTTCTGGTTTGCCCCAAACTTGGCTGCGCAAGCCAACTTCGGCGAAGCTTTCTGAGCGAGTAATACCAGAGCGCCCTGTTTTTAATGATGTTAAAACTTCCTTGGCGTCATTACCTATACTTGATACAACACCCAATCCTGTGATCACGACACGTTTCATTTATCTAAACCATAATAATTTGTAAAAACGGGCATATCATAGCGAGTTTTTTTACTCAGGCTGGTCTATCCAGTGTACAAATGTACGCTGAATTATTTTCAACCATGAATAACGTACCTGCTCGCCGATTCACCCAGCGTATTCCAGCATAATTCATCACTGGCGCATTGTCGCTGTTTTTGACAATGACTTTGGCTGTTGTTACGCGTTAAAATATTAATAAGATCGATTCATTCCCAATAGTTCCTGTGACCCAAGCTAGCAACCATCACAACGACAACACGCACAACACGTCTAACGACTCGCCCAAAGACTTTCAAAATATAGCCTATCAAGACAATGGTGCCCCATATTCATTACAGTTTGACGATATTTATTTTGATACTGAATCTGGCTGCCAACAAAGTGAGCAAGTTTTCCTGCGCGGCAACCAAATTAGTGAGCGCCTACTAGAGACAAACACCCCATTGATTATTGGCGAAACAGGCTTTGGCACTGGCTTGAACTTTTTCCTAACCGCCGCAAAAATGCAGCAGCTAATCGCTAAATATGGTGGCGATAAAGTTACAGATGTGCACTTTATTAGTGTTGAAAAATACCCGCTATCTAGTGAGAGTATCAAGCAAAGCTTAGCCATGTGGACTGATTTACAACCACTAATAGCAAAAGTGCTAGCACAATACCCTGATCGCCCGCAGCAACGCTGTGAACTTTCGCTATTTAACAACAAACTCAAATTAACGATTTTATTTGACGATGCAACGCAAGGTTTTGCCAAGCTAAAGCTAGCCAAACACGCCAAAATAAACGCTTGGTACCTCGACGGCTTTTCACCTTCACAAAACTCAGCGATGTGGAGTGAAGCATTATTTGAGCAAATCGCTCGCCTGTCGGCAGAAGATGCAACATTAGCCACCTTTACCGTTGCTGGGTTTGTTCGTCGCCGTCTTACCCAAGTTGGTTTTCGCGTTGCCAAGAAAAAGACCGCAGGTAAAAAGAATCAAACCTTAGTGGCGAAGTTTCAACAATCTCCAAATTCTGGCAAAGGGTACTTACTCAGACCCAACCAGCCCAAAGCGCAACACGTGACGATTATCGGTGGTGGCATTGCCGCAGCTTGTTTAACTTATCAGCTTGCCCAGCAAGGGGTAAAAGTTAGTGTAATTTGCAAAGATGAAGCAATTGCACAAGGCGCGTCAAGCAATGCAATTGGCGCCTTGTATCCGCTCATTCATCTACAGCGCGACGAGATTAGTGAATTCTATGTACACGCATTAGCTAGGGCTCGCACTTTTTATGATGAACTAGTTGCCCAAGGTTACGACTTTGCTCACGCTTGGTGCGGCTTACTTGAGCTTTCATACAAAGAGGCTTTACAAAAGCGCCAAGAAAAATTTGCGAGTGCGCCTGTATGGCCGCACGATATTATTCACAGTTTAGACGCGCAGCAAGCCTCACAAATTGCCGGTGTAACCCTCACCAACGGCGGCATGTTTATTCCTCAGGCTGGCTGGATTGCACCCGCTGAGCTCGTCAAGGCACTGTTTGACGCAGCCAGTAAGATTGGCCAAGTGAAAATTCGTACCAATACCAAGGTCGAGCAGTTAACCCAACTTGACGACCAGCGCTGGCAACTGCAAACCAATAAGGGAGAGCTTATCGCATCGACATTGGTCGTTTGTGGTGGCGC
This sequence comes from Thalassotalea euphylliae, assembly GCF_003390395.1. Lineage (NCBI taxonomy): Bacteria > Pseudomonadati > Pseudomonadota > Gammaproteobacteria > Alteromonadales > Colwelliaceae > Thalassotalea > Thalassotalea euphylliae. The sequence continues at coordinate 3,029,970 of NZ_QUOV01000001.1, forward strand.
TGATAGCGATCAACTCACGCCGATCAACGAACTGCCGCAATACCCTGTGCGTGGCCAAGTTTCTGAAGTCGCTATTGCGAGCCCCGATCATCAATTAAACACAGTGATCTGCCATAAAGGCTATATGACACCGGCTAATAACGAAAAATTCTGCATTGGTGCCACGTTTGACAAAAACGACAGAGATATTGAGGTTCGCAGCGTAGATGATACCTACAATATCGAGATGATAAGCCAAAGCATGCCAGAGCTTGAAACTATTGATCAAAGCAGTATCGTTGGTCAAAAGGCTCGTTTAAGAGCAATGACGCCAGATCATTTACCGATTGCCGGCCCAATGCCGAAAACGGACCAGTACCCTGCTTTGTATGGAAAATTGGCACAAGATAAGAACTGGAAAATCAATTCACCAGCTCCTTATTACGCAAACCTTTATGTAATTTCAGGGCTTGGTGCTCGCGGGTTGTGTTCAGCACCGTTAGTGAGCGATATGTTAGTGGCTGATTTATGCAACCAGCCCTACCCTTTGCCTAGTAAAATGCGTTTTAATTTGGCCGCTAATCGCTTTGTTATTAAAGACATTATCAAAGGTAAGTACGCTACGAGTTGAGCTTTTAAAATTAGAAATTCTTAGAGTGAAAAACTCGTCAGTAGAGACTGCCAATAGTTGCTAACAATCACTTGATCTTGTGGCGAAAGCTCAGCTTTCGCTTTGCTTAGCTGCGCTGTCACACTGGTTGCTAACTGACTGCTAAGCGGTTGTGACTCATCACCCGATTCGCTCGCCACCAAAGCAATAAAGCCTCGAATATAGCTAGAAGCAAAAAGCGTATCGGCATCTGCATCATGCTCTGCCAGTTGGTCAAAATGAAGATATAACTCTGAAAGATTAGCGAACGTCACAATTTGCTCCGAATAAAACTTAAAAATATTGATGTTGAGGATTGAGAATTAGGCACTCTGCCGATCAAAGCGGGCTAGCAACAGGGTATAACACTTGGTCACGATAGCCAGTCACAATCGGTAAATAACCAGCTAAAGCCTGATCGAGCTCATCATCACCAGTGTCAGCAATTAGCGGCCTTGCATTTAAGCTAGCTAGTTTCGTTTTGGTCGCCACAATAATAATATTGTCTTTCCCCACTGCCTTGATTATGCGTGGACTAAGCTGCTGATTACCTCGGCCAAAAATATGCCCTTGACCACCTATCACAGTAATTACCAACTTAATTGGCTCGTCACTCGTTGCTTGATGTTGCTGCACAAACGCCCACAATTCTGGTTCAGTTACATCACTAGCTATCACCGTTTCACTTTGAACTAGATCGACACCCAGTAGCGTATTGTCGATTCCCATTTCATCCATAATGGCTGCTGTTGTTGAGCCTGAACCAATAACAGCGAGGCTGTCATCGAGTTCATCAATCACATGTGCAGCAATATCTTGCAAAACAAGCTCGTCTGATTCTTTCCCCCCCGCTTTAACGGCCTGCACGTATCGCAGCTCCATCGGAATTTGCATTTCACCATAACGTTTGGCTTTGACAACACCGTCGCGAAACAAGCTTTCATCAATATCCATCACGTCGGCATCCGTTAACGTAACCAGTTGATTAGTTACCATCATCTCAACAATACGGCCAGCAGCTTTAGGCGTTACCGCATAAACACCGGAATGAATTTTACAACCTGCTGGAATACCCAACACAGGCATATTGTGATTAGCTTGCAACGCTTCAATTTGATGGCAAATATTGCGCGCTGTGCCATCGCCGCCGGCAAATAAAATCAGGTCAACACCTTCAGCAACTAGTGCTGCAACTGTATTTTCGGTATCGCTAGCTGATGATTGCAGTGGCGCTTGGTAAACATTGGTAATACTAAAACCCAATTCCCGAGCGCAGTACTCGCCCATATCACCACTAGCGGTAAATATTTGAATTTGCTCTTGGTATGGTTTTAGTACCGAAAGTGCAGTCGCCGCCCTTTGATTAGCTTTTGCTGTCGCACCAAGTTGCAGTGCTTGCTGTGCTATACCTTCACCATCACTGCCCTTTAATGCAACGCTGCCGCCAATCCCCGCGATAGGATTAACAATAAAGCCTAGCTTGAATGCTTGTTTCATAACTTCCTGCTTATGGTGATACCCTAACGAAATCATGTTCACTGCTAGGCATATTGGTTTGATAGAACTCACATAAGGCTGCCATCAATTGCTGAGCACGAACAGGAAAGCCATCAACGAGATAAGTCTTAACTTGCTCGAACACTGAGTTTTTAAACCCTTGATAGTCAGGCTCAGCGCCGTTGAGGTTATCTGCTGACACTCGGAAATTTTTACCCGCAGCAACACATAACGCCCACTCTACTGCTTGAGGCTTAACCTCAACTTTTTCAAATTCTTTTTGTTGCATTTCAGTTCGACCATCGGGTTCATACCAATAGCCAAAATCTTCCAACAATCTGCGCTCTGGGCCAGCGATGCACCAATGCGCAATTTCATGCAACGCACTGGCATAAAAGCCATGGGCAAAAATAATGCGATGATGATCTACAGTGTCGTCAGCAGGCAAATAAATTGGCTCATCTTTGCCTTTGACCAACTTAGTATTAAATGAATCAAAAAAAGTGTTGTTGAAAATCGAAATGATGTCGTCAATCTGGTGCATTAAACTTTAGGTCTAAAATACGAATACAGCGCTAGCAATATGCTGGAGAATGAAATTTACGGCTATTTTAACGAAAAAACGGCGATAGTGATATCGCCGTTTTTTATTTGAGGTTTGTGATTTCACTAAGTCAACTAGTTAACGGACTTAGTTAATCGACCAACCCCACGTTTAATGATTAAGTAACCCAGTGTACCTGAGATAACTGAACCAATGATAATGCCTAAACGATCTTGGTAAATCATATTTGCACCAGTTTGTTCAAAGGCAAGTGAGCCAATAAATAAACTCATAGTGAAACCAACACCACAAAGCAGTGACGCTCCGTATAGCAAGGTCCAGTTAGTGTTTTCTGGCAACTTAACTAAGCCAGCTTTAATCGCGATAAAACAGAAACCGAAAACACCTAGCTGTTTACCAACAAACAAGCCTAAAATGATTCCAAGCGGAACTGGCGACAATACATCATTCATTCCAACGCCATCTAAATTCACACCTGCGTTAGCAAAGGCAAAGATAGGCAGGATAATAAAGGCCACCATGGCGTGTAAGTTGTGCTCAAGCGATTTTAGTGGTGAAGGCTCACCCTCACGTCCTTTCATTGGAATAAACAATGCCAAGGTTACACCAGCTAATGTCGCATGTACGCCTGATTTTAATACGGCAACCCACAACACAATACCGAAGAAAATATAAGGTGCGGTGTCTCTTACACCACGTTTGTTCAAAATAAACAGCACAACTAAAACGATAGCAGATACCACCAGCGAGGTAATCGATAACTGATCTGTGTAAAACAATGCAATTACAATAATCGCGCCTAGGTCATCAAATATAGCTAGCGAGGTTAAGAATATTTTTAGTTGTAGTGGTACTTTACTACCCACCATGGCCAAAATACCCAAGGCAAAGGCAATATCAGTTGCGGTAGGGATTGCCCAGCCATTTAGCGCTTGTGGGTCTTGATAGTTTAGTCCCGCATAAATGAGTGCCGGCACCGCCATACCACCAATTGCACCGACGGCAGGTAAGGCTATTTGACCAGGCTTTGATAGTTCGCCTTCAAGAAATTCTCGCTTTAGCTCAAGACCAATCAAGAAAAAGAACATTGCCATTAAGCCGTCATTGATCCAAAGTAGTAAAGGCTTAGCAATTTCAAAGCTGCCAATCGCAACCACTACGGGGATGCTCAAGAACATGTCGTAATATTCATTTAGTGGTGAGTTGGCGAGAATAATGGCAATAACAGCGGCAATCATTAAAATAATACCGCTGGCCGCCTCAAGTTTTAAAAAGTCTTGTATCGCTTTTACTGTCATAGTTTACTTCCCTAATACATTTCAAGACATAATATGTCACCAAAAAGTCCATAAGCCAAATAATATTTCAATTTATTTGTATCAACTTCGAAATTAGTGAGCTATATTCGGAATTATTCCTTTATTTAGATATTTGTTCTTATAAGACAAGATTACAACGTCTGACGTATATAATTGAGCAAAAACTCTCGAAAGACAAGAACACAACACAGAGCTTAGACAATATTTTGAAAAAATTAGATGCTATCGACTTAAAAATATTAACAATTTTGTTTAATGACGCGGATATCACGAACAAAGAGCTCGCCGCGAAAATCAATATTGCCCCTTCAACGTGTTTAGAGCGCGTTAAACGTTTAAGGCAAGCAGGAGTGATAAAAAAGGCTTATGTTGATATCAACTTTAAAACTATTGGTGGCAACATTGAGGCTATTGCCGCCATTAAGCTGCAACCCTATTCAGAAGAAATAGTGAACCAGCTACGCGATGATCTTTTACTACTACCTGAAATCGTCAGCCTTTACCACATGGGGGGTATGTACGATTACTATATTCATATGTCGGTTAAAGACAGTGAGCACTTACGTAAATTTGTGTTTGACGCGATTACGTCGCGAGAAGAAGTGCAAACGGTTGAAACGTCTCTAGTATTTGAACATAGTCGCAGCGGCGTATTGCCAAACTTTACAGAAGAAAATTAAAGTCGAAGATTGGTAGAAAAAATAAAGGAGTTAGGAAAACTAACAATTGGTTATATTAAAAGTAGGCGAGAAAAATAGATAAATATATCGTTTTAAATATATGCTAACTTCTTCGTGCGACGCAAAGCTCTAACCTTAAGCTCCAACCTTAAGTTATCACCTAAATTGCGTCGCACTTAAAACACTTAAAAGTACTTAACACACCAAGAAACCAATCTTATTTACCTGCAAAGTCCTCTGTTTCATAGTAAAGCGGCTTCATGGTACCGCAGTGAAGTAGTTTAAATAGCACTTCATTTTCTTTGGCAACAGCACCAGACGTTGCAAACTTTGTTGGACAGCTTGCTTCAAGATCAACATAAACAATATGGTCGTAGCTAGGCGCTTGCTGAATGTGATGAACGTATAAACGCCCTGTTTTACTTCTGTATTCAACAGCGCTGTATTCTTGAATATTGCTTGATGCTTGTAACTCGGTTAGCTCACGTACAAACAAATGCTGGTCGAAATCTAATGTCATCCCCTCGTAAACTAGCATGCCATCACGCTCGTAATGCCCGATATAAACATCACCTTTAACACTAATTTTTTCACCGCGTATTAAGCGTTGTAAATTGAATGACTCAGGCTTTACCGTAACTAGTTCATTGTGCTTAACCAACTGTACTAAATTTACGTCTTTTACTTGCAACTTATAAAGAATTTGATAATTGCCTGGCTTTTCGTACGTTGGCATATGTGAAGCAAAAATATTGGCATTTTTGTTCATTAGTACAATACCGTGAACACCTTCAAAAGCAGGGTCTGGTGGTGGTAATGGTTGCTCTTCAGCAAGAAGCATTGAACTTTGTAATAAGGCGAATAACGAAAATAGAAGTTTGCGCATGTTACTTTCCGGAAAATAAGCCAGTGTTTTAAGACCACTTAGCAAGCAGTGTTATTAAAATTTCGCCAATTCTAATGTATGGCTGCAAAGCTTGTATAGTGACGAATTGTAACCCGATGATCTAGCTTAAGGTTTTCACTAAATAACGCGCCAAATTTAGCTTAGTTCACTTTAATCACACTATTTTTAACGCTAAGCACGCAAACATTGTAATCACCCAAGCATAGCTAGCTTTGCTGAGTTTGCTCGCTATGCCTTGGCTTTGGAAGTGGTAAGGCTTTGATTAGACCACTCAAGCAATGCGCCTCAATTTGAAATTATTCTTAATACTTCATTAATGTGTAGAAAAATTCACCTTGATCATCGATTTGATCAGCGGTCGAATATGAACTTAAGAATCGACTCCATGGCGTTTGCAACATACTATTCATCACCCTTTGCCAGCTATAGCTCGCTAACTCCTTTCCTTTGGCTTCACAAACACCGTTTTTACAGATCACACTGGCAAGTTCTACTTCGTTAGCAAGCGAATGCAATGTCACAAAATCTTGAATTTTCATTTCTAGTTCAAAATCGCGCTCTACTTGGCTGTTTTCCTCAACGTTGCTGTGAAGAGTTGAATACAAGTCTTTCGCTTCTGGCTCTAACGTGCTGAGCATGCTGACATAAGGAGCCTCTGCTGACTCCAATAATTGTTCAAACGAGATAGCTTGCACACGTAGCTGCTCGCCATCACCCTTATCCGCCCCCAGGCCTTCTGCCTGATGAAAATTAGACGAATGATGTGGTGCTTGGGAATGTATTTTGTCGGTTAAAGCCGCTAACTCTTGTTGTAGTCGAGCTATTTGCTTGTCTTTATCAGCGAGGACATCTCTTAATTGTGCTTCGGTCTCTACATTAGATGATAGTGTTGCGTTGGATGGTTTATTCTCAACAATCACATCATTATCAGATTGTTCAGCATAATCGTTAATTGAGGGTATTGTCTTGGCTTTGCCATTATCAATAAGCTCATCTGTTATTGGCAATGTTGATAGCCCATACCCCGTCGCAATACCAAGTAGGCCAGCAAGAATAAATTTGATGTTCATCAGCAGCGTCCTTTCTATTGATTATGATACTTTTTTGATGCTTATCTCATCCCCTCAAATCATATTGCCTGCTTTTTATTTCAAGATCAAAAATCCCGCCGAAGCGGGATTTTTAGAAAGTATTTGTTGGGGCTAGCAATTACGACTTAAGGTCATCGAAGAACTTGCGCACGCCGTCAAAGAAACCCGTTTCTTTTGGGCTATGTTTCTTGCTGCTCGCTTCCATTTTGCTATCTAACTGGCGAAGTAAGTCAACTTGATCACCGGTTAAGTTCACCGGCGTTTCAACCACAACTTTACACATTAAATCGCCCGGGCCTGAACTACGCACTGATTTAACGCCTTTGCCACGTAAGCGAAACATTTTGCCGGTTTGGGTTTCTTTCGGTACCTTAAGTTTTACTTTACCTTCAAGCGTCGGTACTTCAATCTCACCACCAAGTGCTGCGGTAGCAAAACTAATTGGCACTTCACAGTAAAGGTGGTTTTCATCACGCACAAAAATTGGATGATCTTTAACGTTTACTTGTACATATAAGTCACCTGCTGGTGCGCCGTGCTCACCCGCTTCACCTTCGCCAGATAAGCGAATGCGATCACCGGTATCAACACCTGCTGGGATCTTCGCGTTAAGAGTTTTGGTTTTCTGGACACGACCTTGACCATGACAAGCATTACAAGGATCGCTAATTACGCTACCTTTACCGCCACAGGTTGGACAGGTTTGTTGAACCGCAAATAAACCTTGGCGCATTTGCACTTGGCCATGGCCACCACAAGTACCACAAGTTTTAGCAGAAGTACCTTTTTTCGCACCGCTGCCGCCACAAGGCTCACAACTTGCGTAAGTGGGTACTTTAATTTCGACAGATTTACCTTTAACCGCTTCTTCTAGCGTCATTTCTAGGTTGTAACGTAAATCGCTACCACGACGAGCGCGTGAACCGCCACCGCCGCGACGACCACCGCCACCGAAGATATCGCCAAAGACATCACCGAAGATATCGCCAAAGTCAGCGCCGCCGCCGAAGCCGCCACCGCCGCCCATGCCACCTTGTTCAAAGGCTGCGTGACCGTATTGGTCGTAAGCTGCACGTTTTTGGTCGTCGTTTAATACTTCGTAAGCTTCTTTAATTTGCTTAAAGGTTTCTTCTTTTTCTTTGTCACCTTGCGTACGGTCTGGGTGGTACTTCATCGCAAGGCGTTTGTAAGCCTTTTTAATGTCACGTTCCGACGCGTCTTTTGATACGCCTAATAACTCATAATAATCACGTTTTGACATAGCTTTAATTCTTTACTGTTACTTCAAATTTTCGAAAATTAATTGGTTTACTGGCTTTGTTATTTAAACACCAAGTTTAATCAACATAACTAACCATCAAACAAATTAACTTTAGTTTTTAATAATCATTAGTGGTTTAAACAAAACAAAGCGTCGAATACCGACGCTTTATTATTTCTGTTCGCTTTATTTACCCTTAAAACTCAAATGGAGAATTAAGGGCTAAGAAGCTTTATGCCAGAAAGTTTTAGTTCAAGGCGGTCACGCGGAGCATACGAATGTATGTGAGCATGACCAACGCAGAAATAAGGCTTTCTGGCGACAAGATTCAAGCCCGACTATTTGTCGTCTTTAACCTCTTCAAACTCAGCGTCAACAACGTCGTCTTGAGGAGCTGCTGCTTCAGCTTCTGGCGCCGCGCCTTCAGGAGCTGCACCGCCTTGAGCTTGTGCTTTCGCTTGGGCAATTTCCATTAACTTAGCTGATGCTTCCATTAATGCTTGTTGCTTAGCTTCAATCGCTTCTTTGTCGTCACCTTTGATAGCTTCTTCAAGTTCTTTGATTGCCGCTTCGATTTTCTCTTTGTCTTCTGCTGGTAAGTCGTCACCTGCTTCAGTTACTTGAGTTTTCGTTGCGTGGATCATACCGTCAGCTTGGTTACGTGCAGTTACTAGCTCTTCGAACTTAGCATCAGCATCAGCATTCGCTTCTGCGTCACGTACCATTTGCTCTACTTCATCATCCGATAAACCAGAAGAGGCTTTAATCGTGATCTTCTGCTCTTTACCTGTGTTCTTGTCTTTCGCAGACACGTGTAAGATACCGTCAGCATCAATATCGAAAGTAACTTCGATTTGTGGCATACCACGTGGTGCAGGGTCGATACCTTCTAGGTTGAACTGACCAAGTGATTTGTTCACAGAAGCTTGCTTACGCTCACCTTGAAGTACGTGAACCGTTACCGCAGCTTGGTTGTCTTCCGCTGTTGAGAACGTTTGCGATTGCTTAGTAGGAATCGTGGTGTTTTTCTCGATAACTTTTGTCATCACGCCACCCATTGTCTCAATACCTAGAGAAAGTGGAGTAACGTCTAGTAGAAGAACGTCTGTTACGTCACCAGCAAGAACACCCGCTTGAACCGCTGCACCTGAAGCTACTGCTTCATCAGGGTTAACGTCTTTACGTGGCTCTTTACCGAAGAAGTCAGTCACTACTTGCTGAACAAGTGGCATACGAGTTTGACCACCAACAAGAATAACGTCTGTTACGTCAGACGTTGACAGGTCAGCGTCAGATAAAGCAGTTTTTAATGGCTCTAAAGTCGCTTTAACCATGTCTTCAACAAGTGACTCAAGCTTAGCGCGCGTTACTTTGATGTTCATGTGTTTAGGACCAGTCGCATCAGCAGTAACGTAAGGAAGGTTTACGTCAGTTTGTTGCGCTGAAGAAAGCTCACATTTTGCTTTTTCTGCTGCTTCTTTAACACGTTGCATCGCAAGTGCATCGTTTTTCAGGTCAAGGCCTTGGTCTTTCTTGAACTCGTCTACTAAGTAGTTGATTAAGCGGTTATCGAAATCTTCACCACCTAAGTGCGTGTCACCGTTTGTCGCTAATACTTCAAACGTGTGCTCGCCTTCTACTTCGTCAATTTCAATGATTGAAATATCGAAAGTACCACCACCAAGGTCATAAACTGCAACAACTTTATCGCCTTGTTGCTTGTCCATACCGTAAGCAAGGGCAGCAGCTGTTGGCTCGTTGATAATACGCTTAACGTCAAGACCCGCGATACGGCCAGCATCTTTAGTTGCTTGGCGCTGTGAATCGTTGAAGTATGCAGGAACTGTGATAACAGCTTCAGTGACAGTTTCACCTAAGTAGTCTTCTGCAGTTTTCTTCATTTTCTTAAGTACTTCAGCAGAAACTTGTGGTGGCGCAACTTTTTCACCTTTCGCTTCTACCCACGCATCGCCATTGTCAGCTTTCTTGATACCAAATGGCATGATGTCGATGTCACGTTGTACTTCTTTATCTTCAAAACGACGACCGATTAAACGCTTAATTGCGAATAAGGTGTTTTCTGGGTTTGTAACCGCTTGACGCTTAGCTGGCTGGCCAACTAATGTTTCGCCTTCTGCAGTGTATGCAATGATTGAAGGGGTTGTACGATCGCCTTCTGCGTTTTCAATAACTCGTACGCTGTCACCATCAAGAACAGCTACACATGAGTTAGTTGTCCCTAGGTCAATACCGATAATTTTGCCCATCGTGAGGATCTCCGAAATTCTTTAAAAATTCATTTTTGCTTAGATGATTTACTTAGTGGGGTCGCGAAAAAGCATTTCAAGTAAAAAAATAAAAAAAGATCACTTTTTGTAAGGATTTCTTACTGAGCAGGGATTTCACCGTAACTGGCATAGATATGTACTGATAAACCAAGGGGTAAAGATCAGCAATTGCGTTAAAGAAACAGGTATAAAAAAACCAGCCACTTGGCTGGTTTCTAATACATCTGGCAATTAAAGCTATTAAGCTTGAGTATCAACAGCAGCCGCTTTAGATACCATTACCATTGCCGGGCGAATTAAACGACCGTTTAGCTCGTAACCTTTTTGCATTACCGCGATTACCGTGTTTGGCGCAACACCCGGTACTTCTTGCATTGACATCGCTTGGTGAAGTTCAGGGTTAAATGGTTGGTCTTGTGGGTTAACCGCTTTCACGTCGAATTTTTCTAACGTTGATAAGAAACTTTGTAGCGTTAACTCAACGCCTTCAAGCATGGCTTTTTGGCTTTCGTCTTCTTTGTCGAAAGACTCGATAGCTCGCTCTAGGTTATCAACTACAGGTAGTAAATCACCGGCAAATTTTTCTAACGCGAACTTACGAGCTTTTTCCACGTCTTGTGCGCTGCGGCGACGAACGTTATCAACCTCTGCTTTGGCGCGAATTACTGAGTCTTTTTGATCAGCAACCGTTGCTTGAGCAGCAGCTAATGCTAGCTCCAATTCGTTAATTTTTTCTTGCTCTTCGCTTAGAATTTCATGCGCGTGTTCGTGCTGCTCTTCTACTTGCTCTTCAGCTTGGGCAATAATCTCTTCAGCAGCAATCTCTTCGGCTGTCTTATTTTCATTGATAGGGTTTTCGTTCGACTCAGTGGTCATGAAAATCTCTCCGGTAAAACATAATTGTTGCTAATTATGGGGTTTAGAATTTTGGTTTCAAGCTCCATTTTTCAAGATTTATTAAATCCCTGACTTTACAAGTGAAAATTTAAGAGCGACACTGCCGATAACAAGAAGAATTCAGGCATATTACGTCATGAGCCAGTTGTATAAAACCGTTGGCCTTATTGGTAAACCAAATCACGAAGGCGCCAGCGCGACCATCTCAACACTGCACCAGTATTTAATTGAAAATAACTACCAAGTATTAGTTGAGCGCTCGGTCGCATCCGCTATTGACGCAGACTGCGAACCGAATATTCAATCGCTCACCGATATTGGCGAACAGGCTGATCTTGCAATTGTCGTTGGTGGTGATGGTTACATGCTCGGCGCAGCGCGTGTGTTATCTGGCTACAGCATAGGTGTTATTGGCGTTAACCGTGGCAACTTAGGTTTCTTGACCGACTTATCACCGCAAGACGTTATTCCGCCGTTAGAGGCAATATTGCGCGGTGAGTCACGCTCAGAGCAGCGCTTTATTATTGAAGCCGAAGTGTATCGCCACGGTAAACTGAAAAGTTCTAATAGTGCTGTCAACGAAGCGGTGCTGCACGCGGGTAAAGTTGCTAACATGATTGAGTTTGAAGTCTACATTGACGACAGCTTTATGTTTAGCCAGCGCTCCGATGGTTTAATTGTCTCCACGCCAACAGGTTCAACCGCTTATTCCATGTCGGCAGGCGGGCCAATTTTAACACCTAACCTAAATGCCCTATCGCTGGTGCCTATGTTCCCACACACCTTAACCAGCCGCCCGATTGTGGTAGATGGTGACAGCGAAATTAAGTTAATTCTCGCTAACGATAATCACGAGAATTTACAAGTTAGCTGTGATGGCCACGTTATTTTAGCGGTCATGCCAGGTGATCAGGTAATTATCAAGAAAAGCCCTTATACCCTGCGCCTTATTCACCCACTGGATCACAGTTACTTCAACGTACTTAGAAACAAACTAAGCTGGGGCAATAAACTTTATTAGTTTCAAACATTTAGCATGAAACTTTTACAGCAAGATTCACTTTCTACTTGCACAACTGACAATTACTGTATAAATTGACAGCTAAACACTGTTTATTTATACATGACTATGCTGTTACAACTGACCATTCAAAATTTTGCCATTGTCAAAGCTCTGGATATCGACTGGCAACAAGGCATGACCACCATTACTGGTGAAACCGGAGCAGGTAAATCTATCGCGATAGATGCACTTGGCCTTTGTTTAGGTGAGCGCGCAACCACAAATACGGTAAGGCCAGGGGCAAAAAAAGCAGATTTAGCCGCCACGTTTGATGTCACCAACAACACGCTTGCGCAGCAATGGTTAGCAAGTCAGGAGCTACAGCAAAGTCAACCAGATAGCGATTCAACAAACGGCACTGTTGAAGCACAAGAATGTATTCTTCGCCGTGTAATTTCTGCCGAAGGTCGCTCTCGTGCCTTTATCAATGGCAGCCAAGTACCACTGGCACAATTAAAAGAGCTTGGCCAGTTACTGATCAATATTCATGGTCAACACGACCATCAACTTATCATTAAACCCAATGAGCAGCGCAAAATGCTAGATGCGTTTGCGGGTCATGATGATCTTATCGACAACGTTAAGCACTATTATCAAAGCTATCGCAAACAAGTGGCAGAGTTAGAAGCGCTAGAGCTTAGCCAGCAACAGCGCGAAGCCAAAAAACAGTTATTGCAGTACCAAGTGCAAGAGTTGGATGAGTTTTCGTTGCAAGCTGATGAGTTTCAAACACTTGAAGCCGACTTCAAACGCTTTAGCCATAGCCAGCAGATATTGTCTGACACCATGGAGTCACTGCACATTCTTTCGCAAAATGAACAGTTTAATGCGCTAGATGCACTGCAAAAATGTCACGATACCTTATCAACACTCGCTCATTACGATAGCGAACTCGCTAATATCGCCGCCATCATCAATGATGCGGTAGTGCAACTTGAAGAAGCCAATAACGATTTACGCCACTATCACGATCGCCTAGAGCTAGACCCTCAAGCTTTTAGCATGATTGAGGAGCGTTACTCACAAGCCATTCAATTGGCGAAAAAACACCAAGTCGCACCAGAGCAATTACCAGATTACCACCAACAATTAGCGTTAGAGCTGAACGGCTTAACGGGTGATGAAACTCGCCTAGCAGGGCTTGCTGATGAAATAGAGCAAACCAAGCAGCGTTATTTTGAGGCCGCGCAAGTACTTACCGATTCACGTATGTCGGCGGCGAAAAACCTTAGCAGCAAGGTAACCACCAGTATTCAAACGTTAAATATGCCGCACGGTCAGTTTGATGTCGCGATTACGCCACTTTCGTCAGATAAGCCAAGTGCTCAAGGGCAAGACGAGGTTTTATTCGTTGTCAGTATTAACCCAGGACAAAGCTTAGAAGCCATGCACAAGGTCGCCTCAGGTGGTGAGCTTTCGCGTATTAGCCTTGCCATGCAAGTTATCCTTGCCGACAAAGTGGTTTCACCTACCCTTATTTTCGATGAAGTGGATGTTGGTATTAGTGGCCCCACAGCGGCAATGGTAGGAGCAAAGCTGCAACAACTAGCGCAAAATACGCAAGTGATTTGTGTCACTCACTTACCGCAAGTGGCATGCAAAGGGCACCAACAGTTATTCGTGGCGAAATTAACCGATGGTGAGCATACCGAAACCAGCGTTACGGAACTTAGTGAGGGTGCGCGCGTCAAAGAAATTGCCCGCTTATTAGCAGGCAACACCATTACCGAGAGCAGCTTAGCGAATGCTCAAGAATTATTGGCAGGATAACAACAGCGTAAATTTATTGTGAATTGTTTTGTATCTCTCAGTTCGCTTGGGTATTATCCTCTGTCACATGTAGTAGGATTTTAGTTTTTCATGTTAGCAAGAAGCATAATTTTAGCGCTTGCGCTGACCACCAGCGCATGCTCAAGTTGGGTATATCGTATTGATATCCCTCAAGGTAACTACCTTGAACAAAAAGATATTGACCGCTTACAAGTGGGCATGACCAAAGAACAAGTAAAATTTATTTTAGGTAGCCCAGTGGTGATTGACTCATTCGAGCAAGACACTTGGCACTATGTTTATCAATTCAAGTCTGGCAGAAATTCGGACTTTGATGCGCGTAAAGACTTTATCGTTAAGTTTGTTGACAACAAGCTAGTGTCTGCTGAAGGTGATTTTGAACTTTCAGAGAACTTCAACACACCATACGATAGCTAGAATAAGATAGCTAAACGAGCAACTCTCGCATTGCTAGTCATGAGTAACTAGTAACGTTGCTCAATTAGCGATAAGCGAAAACTAAAAAAGCAGCCTACTGGCTGCTTTTTTGATGTTGTAGCTGATAAGACTACTTTCGAACTTACCGATATAGGAAGTAAAGCAAAGTAAAGCTTCTATGATTTTGCACCAGCAAACATTTGTTGTTCGCTTTCAATACACTGCTTCACCATAGGAATAGTGAAGAAACGCTGCTGGAATGCAGTAAGTTTCGGGTAGCTAGCAGCGTCAAGCTCATAATCAGCATGAAGCAGATTCACTAACGCACCACCAATACAAACATCAGCAATACTCAATTTATCACCGACAAAAAAGTCACCTGTAAGCTGCGACTCTAAATAAGCTAGCTGAGGCGGAATTAACTCATTAATCACCTCCTGACAGCGCTCAGCATCCGTTGTGTGATTGAAAAAAGCTGGACCAACAACACGCTGGAAATAAAGCGCGGCAGTAACTTCGGTTAGTTTAGTGTCGGCGTACTCTTCAAGCCACAAGGCTTTAGCATAGTCATTGGCATCATCAGGATACAATGAGTTAGTGCTATTCGTCTTTTCAAGGTAAGCAATCATCACAGACGAGTCAGCAAAGCTAAAACCATCATCAGTCACGTAGACTGGCACTTTGCCAAGCGGGCTAGCGGCTCTAAACGCCTCATCGTCAGAGCCTGGCATCATCATTTTTACTTCATATGGCATATTTTTGTGTTCATGCGCCAAAATCACTTTACGAACATAAGGTGAAGGTGGCACACCAAGAATTGAAGGCATATTGAATTCCTTATTATTTAAACGCCCAAATGGGTTGTGTTATTACTCCCAAAACCAGACCTCAATTATAGGAATAAATTTTCATAAGATTTTAACTAGCTGCCCAAATTGGCCAACTTAAGAAGAAAACATTGTGTCAAAAGTTGTCGTCGCTCTGTTTAGAATCTTATTAGCAAGGGATGGAATGCAGATAGTTGTACTTAGTAAATTTTGTTAAAGCGACAGAAAATAAGCTAGCGGAGTTCGCTGTAACTCGTCCAAATTTTCACTATTCAAAATATTCACTGATAGAAGCGAATCAACTCTGAGAGTTGCTAGTATCAGCGAAGCTCAAACTGACAACCAGACTCTCAGCCCGCAGATTTCATGTGAATAGAGAGCCAATGGAATATTAATTGCTAAAACTTGAAAACGTCAAAATTCTGCTTGGAGCGACCAATGAACAACGCTTTTTTTAAATGGAATCACCTACCAACAATTTTTATGTTGGTAATCATATTTTCGGTATCCAGTTGTTCAAAGAAAGATGAGTTTTGCACCGTAGTCGATGATTTCAGAAAAGTGGATACCGTCAAGGTAGTGAACACGTTTGATGAGTCAAAAATAGCCTATTTCGTAGACTTTCAAAATAGTTATCAAATATTGGTAAAGAGAAGCCAAGTTGAAGAAGCCTATAAAGTACTTGGCACCATAGGCATCAAAAATAGAAGTAAACTTCAAAGCAGCTGTAAATTTGTTCATTAGCGCTACGAATAGCAACTATTGCCAAATGGTTTCGCATTATCGGAAATTATCGGCCGCTCCATGCATAATGCCGATGGTTAGTCCGAGTAGGTAACTCGAACCTAAATATTAGACAGGGTATGTATCTCAGCAATTGAGCGAAGCTAAACCAGTTAAAACTATGGCTTAGCTCTTAGATTGTTAACTCGGCCACCAGTGACTTTATCAGCGCGGCCTTCTTCTTTCGCTTTTTCCGCGCGGCGTTTACGCACTTCTTTTGGGTCGGCTATCAGCGGGCGATAAATTTCAATACGATCTAAATCTTCCAGCTCGTCGCTTAGCTTAGCGGCGCGGCTCCAAATGCCAACTTTGTTTTTACTCAGGTCGATATCGTCAAACATATCCATAATGCCTGACTCAGTAATCGCCTGCTCTATGGTTGTACCTTTGGCAACAGGTAAAGCAATAAGCTCTTGACGAGTCGCCACGCCATAGACCACTTCAATATGAATCTGCTCTACCATTAGCCGTATACCTTTTTCGCTTGTTGAGTAAATGCCTGAACCATGTTATTGGCAATATTGTTGAAGATTTTACCAAATGCCAACTCTAATACCTTGCTGGAAAATTCATATTCTAGGCTCAGTGTGACCTTACACGCCTCTTCAGACAGCACAGTTAAATCCCAGCTGCCCGTTAACTGTTTAAATGGTCCATCTACCAAGTTCAATACCACTTGCTCGTTTTCCACTAAGGTATTTTCTGTGGTAAACCACTTAGTTACCCCGCCCTTTGAAATTTTAAGCGCAGCCGTCATTGAACCCTCATCTTGCGAGATGATTTTACTGTCGCTGCAATCTGGTAAAAATTGTGGGTAAGCAAGTACGTCATTGATCAGGTTATACATATCACTAACACTGTGCATAACCAAGGCACTACGATGAATTGATGGCATTAATTTCCCCCGTTAAGGGCGCAGATCATAGCAAATCGAAATTAAAAGCTCACTACTCGCACACTAAATTCAATAATTTTTCCTCTGGCGATTCAAAACTGCGGATTAGTCCGTATAATGTGCGCGGTTAACTGTGGAACGATTATGGCCAAGAAAAAATCAAAACAATCAAATAGCAATACCATTGCCCTCAATAAAAAAGCACGTCACAACTATGCACTTACCGATAAGTTCGAAGCAGGTATGAGCCTGCAAGGCTGGGAAATTAAGAGCATTCGCAGTGGCAAGGTCAATATTTCTGATTGTTATGTCATGCTCAAAGACGGCGAAGCCTACCTAGTCGGTAGCGAAATTCTGCCGCTTAACGCGGCCTCTAGCCACGTGGTTTGCGATCCAGTACGAAGCCGTAAGCTATTGTTGAATCGCCGGGAGCTTGACCGCCTAATTGGTGCCGTTGAGCGTGATGGCTTCTCACTTGTTGCCACTGCTATGTACTGGAAACAGTGCTGGGTAAAACTTGAGTTTTACTTAGGTAAAGGTAAGAAAAGCCACGATAAACGCGCTGATATCAAAGATCGCGAATGGCAGATCGACAAAGGCCGCTTGATGAAAAACAAAAACCTTAATGGCTAACTCAAGCACATAGCCTAGTTAAGGTATTGGTTGTGATAAAAACAGCGATAACTGGTTAAAAAATACCACGTTGTTTCACAACTCGAAGCGCTGTACAATGCGCTTATTGTAAGTGACTCACTTACCACAAACTTTGGGGCAGATTCAGGATTCGACAAGATTCGCGAAACCCAAGGTGCATGCCCAGGGGCGGTTGGCCTGGTAAAAAGCCGCAAAACTATAGTTGCAAACGACGAAACGTTCGCACTAGCAGCTTAATGCTAGCCATCCCCGCCAAGTTTTACCTGTAGACTAGCGGAGCGATGGTCATACTATACTAGGTTAGCGAGGGAACCTTGTCTGAGGGTGAACCGCGAAACAGTATCAGACTCACCAGAAAGTAGCCTGTCGTTCGGCGACTGACTGGTTAAATAATAGAACGACTAAGCATGTAGGACCGAGGATGTAGGTTTTTTGGACGGGGGTTCAACTCCCCCCTGCTCCACCACTCACAAGTTCGACAAGAACTGAAAAAGACCAGAAACGCCAATAAAAATAAGGCTTTCTGGTTTTTTTATGTCTAATTACCACTAAGATTTCTTCTGTAATCTAGCGTCGTTTTTATATCAGGCTGGTTTATCAACGTATAACCCACCTTTTCATCTTGCGCATGATGCGGAATAGAAATGTTTTCTCTGATTCATCCGGAAGACAATGTGGATCATATGTCATTCCTGCTTTGCAAACTATTAATGGCAAGGGTAACGATTCCCCTCGCTCGATAGCACGCACTTTTGACTTTTTTGATTGTTGGCTCTTTTCCATAAAACTTTACACTACCTAGTTTTTTTTAGTATCACCGGAAGTATCATATGTAAGCGTAGCACTGCGTATTAACTTAGCATATCGCAAGTCTTTAGCTTTAAACTTAATGGTCTAAAAATGCTTTCCGCAATGATGGCAGCATGAAATATTATGATCAAATTAAAAGACGAGGCTCTTTGGAATACAAAGTTTTCGTATGTGTCTATGTTGCCAAGAATGCCAATTGCACCACTAATAAAGCCAATTAAAGCACCTGCATACAGAAACTTAACTTGACTGCTATACAATTTCGCTAAGTATTGGGCTTGTACTCCCCCGACAAGTTCATCAGTAAATAAATACTTCAAGCCCTGTATTGATTTCAACATGCCTTTGGTGCCAAAGGCGATCACTGTGGCCGCATATAAAAACAAAATTAAGAACAGCCCTGATTGCACATCAATTACCAGAGATGCACTTTCTCCCAGCACAACAAACATTGCAATAGCGCCAGTTATGACCAGCAACGCCATTAAGTTTTTCATGATAATTCTCCTCACCCAATTAACTTCGATTTCATTTGAGGTTGCCATCAATAATTGCGGGGATAAATTGAAAACTGAAGCTATGGCAAGGGTTGATTCAGCCGAGGCTTTACCGTCAGACTCTATTCGTTGAATAGTTCTGACCGAGAGCCCTGACGCTTTAGCCAATACTTCTTGTGACCATCCATGCTCACTTCTTATTTTCTTTAATTTATCTGTTGAAAGTAACATCCGAATTTCCTACTAATCATTAACAACAACATGAAGAATTATGATGATTTCCTCATTCCAAGGTATACATATCGCACGACACTTTAACGACAAACAACGACATTTCAGTAAAATCAAGGTGTTATGGAGTCAACGTTCCAGTCGATTTTTATAAATATGAAGAGAAGTTTAGCTTTCTGACTCTCTATTTTTATCAACCTGAACAAAAAGTTTCTCATTTGAAAGAAGTTTTTAACTCGTTTTGCAGTCGAAACAAGACTCTCGATAACTTACTGTTTTCTATTCAATATCGTATTACTTACATGACGTTTGCTGATTAACCCCGATAAACTGCCAATTATAAAAAAACCCACATAATCGCGGGTTCTTTCTATTTAGCTCTTTGTTTTAGTGCTAATCCAAAACTATTTTGGCAGTTCGCTAAAGCCCATATTAAACAAAGTAAACGCGTAAATGTCGGCGTATTGTTCAATGGTTTTTGAAACTGGTGTGCCTGCACCGTGGCCTGCATTGGTTTCGATGCGGATCATGGTTGGTGCATTGCCTGCCTGCTTAGCTTGTAGCTCAGCGGCAAACTTAAATGAGTGAGCAGGTACAACGCGGTCGTCATGGTCACCTGTGGTTACGAGTGTCGCAGGGTAGCTTACGCCTGCTTTAACATTATGCACTGGCGAGTAGCCTTTTAAGTACTCAAACATTTCTTCGCTTTGCTCGGCTGTACCGTAGTCGTATGCCCAACCAGCGCCAGCAGTAAAGGTGTGATAGCGCAACATATCAAGTACGCCAACCGCTGGTAGTGCAACTTTCATCAAGTCAGGGCGCTGGGTCATCACCGCACCAACTAGTAAGCCACCGTTTGAACCACCGTTAACGGCTAAGTAGTCGCTTGATGTGTAGTTTTGGTCAATTAGGTATTCACCAGCAGCAATAAAATCGTCAAATACATTTTGTTTTTGCAATTGTGTGCCTGCTTTATGCCATGCTTTGCCGTATTCACCGCCACCACGTAAATTCGCAACGGCATAAATGCCACCTTGCTCCATCCAAACTGCACGCGTCACGCTAAAGTAAGGTGTTAAGCTCACGTTAAAACCACCGTAACCATATAGGATAGTTGGGTTCTTACCGTTTAGCTCTAGCCCTTTTTTATGGGTGATCATCATTGGCACTTTCGTGCCATCTTTTGAGGTGTAAAACACTTGCTTAGACACGTAATTGTTGCTGTCAAACTTAGCGCCTGATTCACGGTAAACATCAACCTTGCCACTGTCTGGCGTTAGCTTGTAAATCGTGCCGGGTGTTTTGTAGTTGGTGAAAGAGAAATAAAGTTCTTTGTCATCTTTTTTACCATCAATTTCACTAGCACTACCAGGTCCAGGCAAGGCAATTTCACGTACTTTATTGCCTTGATAGTCGTACTGGTACACTTTTGAAATGGCGTCAACCATATACTCAGCAAAGAAGTAGCCAGCCCCTGTTGAAACCGTTAACACGTCGTCAGTTTCAGCAATTAGATCTTGCCAAAATTCTGGTGATGGCTTACTTGCATCAACCGTTACCACCTTTTTGTTTGGTGCATTTAGGTTAGTGACTAAGTAAAGCTTGCTACCTTGGTTTTCAATCACATAGGTGTCTGAATCAAAGTTATCTAAAATGGTAACTAGCGGGCTATTAGGGCGTGTTAAGTCTTTTAGGTAAAGGTCGTTTCCTGACGTAGACGTTGCGCCGCTAATCAATAAGTAGTTGTCGTCTTCGGTGACATAACCAGCCACATAACGTCGTTTTTCGTCTTCCGTGGCACCGAAAATAACAGGGTCATTAGCTTGTGGCGTACCTAGCTCATGGTAGTAAAGTTTGTGCTGGTCAGTTTTCGCTGAAAGCTCGCTGCCTTCTGGCTTGTCGTAACTTGAGTAGTAAAAACCTTTGTTGCCAAGCCATGAAATTCCTGAGAACTTTACGTCGACAAGAGGCTCTTCTAGCACTTTTTTAGTTTCAGCATCAATGATGATGATTTTTCGCCAGTCGCTGCCACCTTCAGAAATTGAGTAGGCGGCAATTGAACCATCTTTAGAAAAGCTTAATTGCGCTAATGACGTGGTGCCATCTTCGCTAAAGCTGTTAGGGTCTAAAAACACTTCTGGCTCGCTGCCCTCAACCATACGGTAAACCACGTATTGGTTTTGCAGGCCATCATTTTTATAGAAGTAGGTGTATTTTCCTTCTTTGAAAGGCGCACCCACTTTTTCATAGTTCCATAAATCAGCCAAACGCTCTTTTAGCTGTTCACGATACGGAATACGGTCTAAATAATTAAAGGTGACTTGGTTTTGTGTTTTCACCCAAGCACCAGTTTCTTCACTGCGATCGTCTTCTAGCCAGCGATATGGGTCGGCAACGTCTTTGCCAAAGTAGGTATCGACCACCTCGCCTTTGCGGGTAACTGGGTAGCCTTTCCTATCAAAACTAGAGCTGTCAAAACTAGCGTTATCAACACTGCTATCAGCCTGAACTGTTTGCTTCATCACTTTTTCACTATTATCTAAACCCGAACAGCCTGCAATTAAGCCTGCCGTTAACACGCTCACTGAGACTAAGCTCGTGAATTGTTTGTTCATTTTTGCACTCCTCTGCAATTCGTCGCCACTAGTCTACACAAAAACCATTGAAAGCAGAGAAAATTAACAAGTATTTTACATAACCTCTGCCAAGGGATATTTACACCAATACGAGTACATATTGGTTTTTGCCTTTTATTTAGTAATCAAATTGCATAGCCACATTACATCACTACACAGCAAGCGATCACCAATTATTAGATAAAAATAAATACGATCATTAAATTTTATCTATTTTTATCTATCAAAAATTTTAGGCAGGATTAGGTTAATTCTTTAACGGAGGTGACTATGAAGTGTTTTATCCATGCGAACAATATTGAGTTAACCAAAGGTTTTAGAGCCCAAATCGCCAATCGCGTTCAAAATGCTTTTGCCCGCGTTGACGACAAAATTAAATTCGTTGTTGTCAGTTTTCAAGATATCAATGGTTTACGCGGCGGCAAAGACAAGCAGTGCAAGCTGAAAGTTGTTGGAGAAGGCATTAGTAATGTACAAATAATTGATGCACAAACTACCGCACAAGCGGCATTTAGCCTTGCCTTAAGTCGTTCAAAACGCACCTTTACCGATCGCATCAAAAGACCGCTGCGACAATTTCGAAAAGCGCGTTCAACAATGCGAGAAAGCTTTGAAGAACTTAGCGCCGAACCAGCATAGCCTTAGCAATTGGGTTTAACCCCGTGGAACAGCCTTAGAAGCTAAGCCCAAATGAAAGTAAGCTTAGCCAAAGCGAAAAGTCATACGATTGAATAGCAACCAAAAGTTTGGGCGACAAGTGATTAACTTGTTGCCCATTTTTATGTGATTAAGCTATCTGTTAAGCGATACGCGAAAAAGTAACAAGTCTGAGCTAGTACAGTTAAAGCTTAATCGCTTGTTTCATCATTTCGCGCCCTTCTGTTTCTACATAATTTAGAAAAACATTCGCAATTGGCGATAAGTGATGTGTTTTAGTCCATGAAAATGACCATTTAGATTTTATTGGCAAGCCCTCAACATTCAGTACTTTCACCCCGTACATTTCGCCAAATGCCAACGTATGCGCAGAAAGAATAGAAACCCCAAGTCGAGATAGAACGGAATGAATAATGGCTTCATTACTGGCAATCGTCATTTTAACTTTAGGGCTAACACTTTGTTTGCTAAAGAATGATTCTGTTGCATAACGGGTACCAGAGCCAGATTCCCTGATCAAAAAGTCTTGCTGACAAAACTGCTCTAGCGAAACCCTTTTTTGCTTTGAAAGTGGATGGTTCTGCTCGGCGATAGCCACTAAGTCGTTTGACATAAACTCGATGGTTTCAAGCTCTAGCCCTTCAGGAACGTAACTAAATACGTAGAAGTCATCGAGCCCCTGCTCTAGTCGTTCAATCACTTTCTGGCGGTTAGCAACGGTAAACTGAATATCAATACCGGGATAACGCTCGCAAAATGGTCCCAGCAAATGAGGAATAAAGTACTTAGCAGTAGTGGCGCTAGCAAGTCGCAAAGTACCAGACTTTAACCCTCGCAAGTCAGACAACTGCATATCTAATGCTTCGCAGCTCTGCAGTATTTGCTGAGCTGTTTTGATTGTTGCCAAGCCTGCATCAGTAAATTTCAGCTTACGCCCAACCTGATGATAAAGCGGTAACCCAATTGCTTCGCTTAACTTTTTGAGCTGCATAGAAACTGTTGGCTGAGTTAAAAATAATGACTCGGAAGCTGCTTTAACGCTGCCTCCTTGATACAACGCGAGCAAGATTTCCAACTGCCTAAAGGTGCCAATATGGGCATGAAGTCTTGATGCCACAACCACCTCCTATAGATTTTTATCTATTCAATAATTAGTAATTATCTATTTTTATCTAACTTGATTGATTTGTAAACTAACGCTCATTCGAAATTGCTTAGCTTTTGTTCAAAATGCTTAGCAACAACTCGCTAACCCACTCGAACAATTTCGAGCAATAGTGCCAAATGTGTCGGAGAAAATCGTGAGCAAAAGAACAACCTTACTAGTTATGATCACCAGTTTATTGCTGTTTGGGTTTTACTATACCAGCACAGTGATTGGTCATGAGCTCATCGCATTTGCATTACTGGCCTCGGCGCTAATGACAATTGCATTTGTAAATACAGTGAAGTCGTTAGCGTATTTCAACCGTGAGCATACAAATGCTTTGGGGTTAAATAGCAAACTGCCTAACAACATGCTCAGCGATAAATAAGCCATGATGATAGACGCAGTTGTTGCATTTTTTATTTTAGGCATTGTCTGCCAATTACTTGGCGCCAAGCTTTCTTTTCCTGATGGCCTTTACAAAACGCTAAGTATGTTTTTGATGATCGCCATTGGCTTGAAAGGTGGCTTAGCGCTGCAAGCACATGTTGACTCTAGCTTGCTCACCATGTCGTTAGTCGTTATCGCGTTTGGCCTAACCTTACCTTTGCTTGCCTACCCCTTACTGCGATATTTCGGCCAGTTGGATAAAATTAACGCCGGTGCAGTAGCCGCTCACTATGGTTCGGTGAGCGTCGCAACTTATGCGGTAGCAGTCGCTTTACTCGAAGCAGGCAACATTAGTTATGAAGCTTACTTTCCGCTGTTTGTCGTTTTGCTGGAAATGCCCGCTATATTGGTTGGCCTAATGCTCGCTAAAGGCAACTTAAAAATAGTAAATGGCGAATTTATTAAAAAAGAACTTATCGCCAACCAAAGCATACTACTGATGCTGGGCGGCTTGGCTATTGGCTATATGGGCGGCGCTAGCGTGCAAAAGCTTTCGCCAATGTTTATTGACTTGTTTTCAGGAGTATTGGCACTTTTCCTACTGAAAATGGGCATAGTTGCCGCCGAACAGCTTTCAACATTGAAAAAGAACAGCATGTTTTTAATTAGTTTCGCGATATTAATGCCGATGATTGGTGGCTTAGCTGGCACTGGCTTGGGGCTAGTAATGGGACTAAGCGCAGGCGGCGTCGCACTGATGGCAGTGTTGGGGGCTAGTGCATCATACATTGCGGTACCTGCGGCAATGAAAGAAAGCCTGCCAGAAGCAAACGCTGGCATGTCGATTACTGCTTCATTGGGCATTACCTTTCCGTTTAATGTGCTCATTGGCGTGCCGTTTTTTATTGCGCTGGGAAGCTACCTAGTGCAATAACCTTAGCGCTATAGGAAAGTAACGCTAGCGGAGTAACACTAGCGAAGTAACAGTTTGAAAAGCAGTTTAGCTATTACCAACAATAGCTTGCATTATTACTTTTGGAGGAGGATGTATGATGAACTCAGTTGATTTAAGCCCACTCTATCGCAGTAGTATTGGCTTTGACGGGTTATCCGGCTTGTTAGATAACGCACTAGCTGCAACAAATGAGGTAAGCAGCTACCCCGCTTACAATATTGAGGTCGTTGCAAAAAATTGTTATGCGATTACCATCGCTGCAGCGGGTTTTGCTGACGATGAACTCAATATTCAAGTAGAGCATGGTGAGCTAACAGTGAGTGGCGAGAAGCTGAAAAACGCGAATCGCCAGTATTTGCATCATGGCATTATCACGCAAAGTTTTGAGCGAAAATTCACACTTGCAGAATATGTTGAAGTAACACGAGCTAAACTAAGCCACGGCCTTCTTGTTATCGAGCTAGTTAAAACGCTGCCTGAATCAACCGGTGCAACTTGTATTGCGATCAACCACCCGTATAAGCCAGCTAATGAAGAAGCTGCTAAGCATAGTGCTAACGCGTTCGCTGATGAAAATGCCAATACCAATAAAAGTAAGCCAATCCAAAATAAAGCTGTTAACAATCGCTCCATCAACAATCGCCATGTTAACCAAGAGACTGTTCAAACTAGCTCTGAAAGAGCCACAGAACGGAACATAAATACGCGAACTAGTGTGCACAGGAATTCGCAAAAAGGCCAACTAAGGGGTAGCAAGCACATTGGCTCTACTACTAGTGTCACAAATATCACGGAAAAGAGTGATGCAGAGCAGCTTCAAGAAAAACCATTGCCCCGTGAACAGCTTAAGCCGCACTATAAAGCAGCGGCAGAAGTTCACTGGTTTAATGGCTAAAGTTTTAATGGTTAAAGTTTTAATGGCTAAAGTTTCAACGGCTGATGCTAAAATCGCCGAGTACTAAATAACTGAGAGAAATAGCTGAAAGCAAAAGAGCTAAACGCAGAAAGCTAGAGCTGAAGAAAGGGGAAGCTCCTTCCCCTTTCTTCGGGTAAGTTTAAATTTAGCCGGAAACCTAAATTAAAGTCGCGATAGTTGGCTGTGAAATATCCTTAGTCGTTGTCGCTATCGCTTACTATTCCAATATGCACTGGCATACAGCTTTTCAGGAGTGTATTGGCAATGATCTGATAAATACGCCTTAAGTTGCCTTACGATACTCGCTTCTGCGGCAATAAAAATTGCAGTGTCAGTTAGCTCACATCCAACCGATTGCAATCCCGATAAAAACCTTTCAGTTAGTTTATTTGACGTTACTAGCCAGTGAATCTTTATTCCTCTAGGAGCTATTATTTCTTGAATATCTTCACTATCAGGCACCTGTAACCAAGCTTGTCCTTGGGATGACAGAGGCAGTTGCTCCAACGTGGCAGCAATGGCAGGCAGTGCCGTGATATCGCCAAAAAATAAATGCTGATGGGCACCAAAGTCTGTGTGCTTGATGTCGCCCGGGCCTGCGACGCCTAAGAAATCATTTGGTTGTGCGTTGAGTGCCCAGTCTGCCGCTAATCCTTGATGATCATTAACCGCAAAATCGATGGTCAGTTCTCGCCGTGACTGGTTAAATTGTCGAATAGTATAAGAGCGCATCCATTTTCTCTGATCAGGCGAGGTGCTTAACGTAGGAAGTTTGTCTTGTGAGCTTGGATCAGGGAAAATTGCTTTTATATGCGCACTTTCTTTATCTACCGGAAAATCAGCCAGAGACTCACCTGTTAACACAACTCGGCGCATGTGTGGTGATACATCTTGTACCGATGATACCTGCGTCATATATAGATTTGCTGCCATATTTCCTCCGATAGTTACAAACATTAACTCGCTAAAATTTCAGCAAGCCTACTCCTGATCGCCACCGACTCACTCAGTTAACCATCAAGTTGTGATAAATCTAATTTCAGCTCAGAAAAACTAATTACCTAGCATGCTTGGGATTAGCAGCTGGTAACTACCGACTTTTTAAAGATACCTTACTGACGTTTTGCACGAGCAATAACTTCCTGCTCAACTTCAAAATTAACCATAACAGCAGTGACACTTGCATAGAGCAGCCCAACGGGTAAGGCGTATAAAAAGCTCATCATGTACAAATCAAAAAACTCATTTATCGACTGGAAGTTTTGAATACTCGCGGTTGTGGTGAGCGCCATTATCGACTCTAAGAGCAGTGTCATCACAATACCAATGAGCAAATTACGAAGCATCTCTGGCCATTTGCGAAATACACGCCCAATAAACTGATAAAGCGCTAAAAACATCAAACCGCCTATCGGCAAAACCGTAACGGTGGCAAAAAAGAACGCACGGCTCCAAGCTTCAAAAAAGCCGCGAAGTGTTGATAAATTCACCCAGGTCATAATGGTGATAATGATGGCAATAAGCACCAGCACTGCAGGTAACAGCTTAAACACCTGCTTAACATTCGATTGCATACTTACTCTAATAAAATGTTTACTTGAATGGAAAAACGTCAAAGAATTGAATAAAGTTGACAAGGTCTACTATAATAAACATTGGTTGACATTATCAACCAACTTTACAAATTGATGCATTTTGCGCTTAGCAAAAAAATGTGGGATCAACATGGAACTTAACGACACGCTTTTTGAATTAATACATTCAGTGCGCATGAACATACTAACCAAGGTCAAACAGCTAGGCTTTGATTTAACACCAATGCACCTTAAATCGTTGAAAGTTATTAGCAAGATTGATCTGTGTACTGGCCAAAAATTGGCAAACTTTATGAGTCGAGATAAAGCCCAGATTAATCGACTAATTAAAGAGTTAGTCACTCAAGGCTTAGTCATTAAAAAAGACCATGCACAGGATAAGAGAAGCCAATTATTGGTTTTAACATCATCTGGACAAGCAATAATGGCAGCATTTAAGCAAGCGGAACAAGAGGTGTTTGAAAAAATGCTGACCGATATACCTGCCTCACAAATTAGCACGTTTACGGAAATTGCCAGCAAATTAAAAGCAAATTTGGAATAATTGCCTCTTTAGCGCAAGAGGCAATTGATACCAAGTGAAAATTCGTGACGTATTATTGTTTAGGGAACAAGGTAATACGGTTTCGACCACCTTCTTTTGACTGATAAAGCGCGGCATCTGAGCATTCAATCCAAGCTTCGTAGGTGCTGATCCCAGGCGTAACTTGCGCAATACCAATACTAATCGTGTACTTCACATCAATATCATTGTATTTCACCACTGAAGCCTCTACTGTCTTGCGCATACGCTCAGCAAATATGTGGGCATTTTCTAAGGTCGTATCTGACAACAAAATAGAAAATTCTTCACCGCCATATCGCCCAGAAACATCGGTCTCTCGCACTTGTTGGCGCACAACATCTGCCAAATGTCGAATCACTTGGTCGCCTACCATATGACCAAAGCTGTCATTGATATTTTTAAAATGATCAATATCAATCATGACTAAACAGCTTGGGTTGTGGCTACGAGTCCAACGTTTAAATTCAGCTTCTAAACAACGCTCCCAATGGGTACGGTTAAACAACTTAGTTAACCCGTCAGTTTGGCTTAGTATCGCCAATTCTTGGTTAGCCGTTTCAAGATCTTTCTTATGCACCGCACTGTCAGTTACATCATAAACAATCAAGCACAGGTGACTCACTTCCCCATTGGCAGCCATAAGCGGGATAAAAGTGGTGTTCTGGTACATGTAATCGGCAGTACCGGTGATAGGGCGATAGTTTTGAAACTTGAACACATATGGGCGCTGCTCCCAAATGGTAAACGCTTTGTTTTTCAGTAAAAATACCGATTCCGCTTTGCGAACAAACCAGTCTTGAGGAATTTCTTCAAACAAGCTAAATAAGTTTTTATCTTTAACCTCACGTGGCAGCAAACCACTGTGGTTCTCCATAAACCCATTCCAAATCTGGATATTGTACTCACGATCAAGTACCACTAAGCCAACGTCAATGTTGTGCAACATTTCCATCAGCCAATGTAATTCATTTAATTGTGATGCTTCTAACGACATAACTAATCCAGTAAATAGGAAATTTTATTGTTCAAGGTGCGCATTGACTCTTCAGTAAATAGCAACAATAAGTCACATTTTATTGAATAGTTTTCAATGTTGTAGCTAATCTCAATGGCAAGCGTTTGGCGCCATTTTGCTGAGTTAGTGGCAATTAAATCCTTAATATTGCGGTGTTGACCAAGCACAACAGGGTGACCTTGGCTAAACGTCATATCAAGTTGCTCAGACACACCACTTAAACAGGCGCCAATTAAGGTGTTGGCCATGTCCATTAACAATTCAAGTTCAGCACTTTCATCAATATCTTGGTGATAGTTCATCAAAGATGCGATTTCTTTGAAACTCGAATCATTGAGAATTAATAACGCTTCACCGCTGACGCCTGCGCCAATAAACCCCTGACATACGCCTGATGTTGTCTCATTAGTGGCAACAGACGTCAGTGCCATGCGAAGCTCGCTCACTTCAATCAAATTCACATTCGGAATTGGCAAGAGTACAAAGACATCGAGCAAGCGCGCCAGTAAATCACCCGCTCTACCCATGGCAACATTGGCGATTTCTTGATAACAATCACGCAAATCTGGTGCTAAGGTAATTGGTTGGTATACGCGCTCTTTGACTTCCTGCGCTTTAGGCACAGGCTTGTTGATGGCAGGTAACTCTATTTTATCTTGTCGGCTTTTCGTTGTAGCTTCTTGGTTTGCTTTACTCGTAGAAAGCTCTTCGCGAGTAAAAATACCGTAAGATAGTAAGATCTCGGTTAGCTTGTCTTTATTGACAGGCTTTTGAATAAAATCCAATGCGCCCATACCAGTGACACGCTGATGTGCTTCTGGCTGAATATCACCGGAAATCACGACAGTAAGCGTTGGTAAATCTTCTTTAACGATGGTTTCAAGTACTTGATATCCATCCATGACTGGCATATTTAGGTCCAGTAGCAGCACATCGCCTTTGCCAGCTTTAATTGCGGCAATTGCTTGTTCGCCATTTTCGGCAAAACTTACATCGACCTCCCAGTCTTCAGGCAGCGAACGTGCTACCTGCTTGCGCGCCATATTTGAGTCGTCGCATATAAGTAATTTGGTTGGCATTATCAGTAAACAACCTCTGACACTTCAATGGAAATGAAAGAGTGCAAGAAAAGCAAAAAGCCCTAACCACACTCTATTGTTATATCGGTTAAATATCCAAGACCAGCCTTATTCATTAGCAATTTAATCAGGACGAAGGTAAGCTTGTATTACATACGATATCTATACGTACACTATATATGAAATTTTCAACTTTACTATTAACTAGTGCATTAAATTTTGCTGTTATTTCCTCTGCTTGCGCAGATTTCTTCACGCAAGACTCACTGCCGCAAACCGACAATTTAGTCAAAGCTGGCAACAAATTTGTCACCTTATTAGGCAACCAAGTAAAAGAAGGTGAAAAAGCACCAGATTTTAAAGTGGTAAATGATTCATTTGGGCCGGTATCGTTAAGCGACTTCGCAAACAAACCGGTGCTTATTTCAGTGGTACCTAGCTTAGATACAGGCGTATGTTCATTGCAAACTAAACGCTTTAATGAAGAAGTTGCTAATTTACCTAGTAACGTGGTGATGATGACCATTAGCAACGATTTACCCTTTGCACAGAAACGTTTCTGTAAAACTGAGAACATCGACAAAGTAAAAGTGCTTTCAGACGCGGTATGGCGTGATTTTGGCAGTAAATACGGTTTACTCATTAAGGATATGGGGCTGCTAACGCGCGCAATTTTTATTATCGATGAGCAAGGTAATATCGCTTACAAAGAACTCGTTGCAAACATTTCTCAGCACCCAAATTACGACAATGCCTTGGCAACCTTAAAAGCACTAAATTCAGCAGAAGCTTCGACCTCACCAACTTCGGTTGCTGCGGACGGCGCTATCGCGGGTCACTAGATTTTTCGTAGCTTTCGTAATTTCGAATTTTTAAAAAAGAGCCAGCCGGCTCTTTTTTGCTCCTGTTCTAACAAAAAAAATACCCATACATTCAAATAGTTAAAAGTAAAACAACAATTAAATTAAAATTTTTTTAAGTTTTTTACTTGAAACTATTTTCATCAACCACATATAGAAATTGTAGTCGCCTGATAGGGACTACATTACATTAACCGCCCGTTCATTATGAAGGGCACGCTTAATGAATTTAGCTTTATCTTGCAATGCAAGAGACGGCAACAATCGCGACAAACATAGCATTTAAGTGTCACTTTAGTGAGCTTTAACTAACTTGTTTTAGTCAAAGATGCTAGCTAGTCGGACTGCCCGCCACAGCCAAATTTTATTAAGCATTAACATATTGCTAAACAAATATAGGATATGACTATTATGCGTACATCTACAGATTTCAGCCCACTATACCGTTCATTCATTGGTTTTGATCACTTAGCTAGCCTAATGGATAAAGCCGCACGCAACGAGAAACAGCCTTCTTACCCGCCATACAACATTGAATCACTTGCGGAAGACAAGTACCGCATTACCATGGCCGTTGCTGGATTTGCTGAAGAAGAGCTTGATATTGAATCAAAGCAAAATCACTTAATTATTACTGGCACAAAAGCCAACGCAGCTGACAAAGCTGAACGAAAATTCTTACATCAAGGCATTGCCGAGCGTAACTTCGAGCGTAAGTTCCAACTTGGTGACCACGTCAAAGTTGTCGGTGCCTTTATGGAAAACGGTTTACTGCACGTTGACTTAGAAAGAGAAATCCCAGAGGCACTAAAGCCAAGAAAAATCGCTATTAATGGCAAAAGTTTATTAGAGGGTAATACTGAATAAACTTTTCAACGACATGTTTTCCCTGTTTTAGTTTTTGCCCGGTATCATTACCGGGCTTTTTTTGTGTTGCTTTCTTTAGACTTTATTCTGCACTTTGCGATGTATTTTTTGCTTGAGTCAATGCCGATTCAAACTGAGTAAACAAGTCTTGATAATGTGTCGAGCCCTTCACTTGTTCAACCTTGCCATAATAACGCTCGGCCTCAACAAGCTGACCTTGCGCTAAGGCAATTTCTGCTCGTCGGAAATTAATCAAGGTGTGATCGTTATCGCCAAATTTACCTAACTGTTCGGTCTGTAACAGAAAATCTAACGCCATAGGATAGTCTTCTGCCATTTGATAGGCACGAGCGACATTGTAAAGTGTTATCGCTACTTGGCTGTCATTGCCTGTTAACCTTGCCCATTTCAACGCTGAAAGACGATAGTCTACATGCTCATCAAGTTTATTAAGTCGATATGCAAAATGCCCTAGATTTCCAAATAATTCGCTTTGAAAACGTGGCATATGTCGGTTTTCATATTTGGCAACCAGCGGCAGCAACATGTCATAGCCACGCTGGTATTCCTTTTGTTGATTTAAGCTATTGGCTATTTGAACCACGATCATCGGATTGCGATTCACTTCACTGACTTGTTCAAGTAGCTCAATCGCGTTGCGCATATACTGATTAGCGATATCTTTATCGCTAGCTGGCAGAGTTTTAGCGGTATAAATTAGCACGCTGATTTTAAACTTCAGCGGAATATCGTCTCGAGCAATCCAAGGTTTAAGCTCAGTTGCCAACTGTTCTAGGCGCTCTAACTCAAATAAGGCGTCAAGTTGATAATTCTTATATTGAAACCAACGACGGCTTTCATTAGGTTCTAGCCTCAACAACTGTTCGATATGAATTAAACATTGGCGCGGCGAAAGTGCACAAACCGCATGGATATCAGTATCAGGACGAAGAGAGGTAGGCTGAGCAGCCGAGGCTCCTTTTGTCATTATCACACAGGTCAATAAAGTCGCGAGCAACCAGCCAATTGCTCTTGTTGCTTTAGCAAGCCCACTCACTAGCCTTAATTGAGCACCTTGAGTAAGCTTGCAGCATGACATTCGAAAATGGTGTGAACTAATGATTCTCAGCATGTTGTTGAATAAAATCAGCAATGATAGGTAATACTAACCCACCATGGCTAACTGGCGCCATATGTCCGGCTTCAACTTCCACACTTTTTACATTTGGTAGGCTGCCAATAATGGTTTCAGCTAAGCTGTGACTTAATTGCGGGCTGTATTTACCTGTAAAAAATAAAGTCGGCGCTTTAATTTCAGCAACATTAGCAAGAGAATAGCTAGCCGAAATTAACCCTTTAAAGTCGAGCGTCACTTTAGCCATATCATTCGCCATTAGCGCTTGCATCTTATCAGGCAATGATTGAAAGAAGCCCTTCATATTCCAAAAGTCAGTAAATACTTCTGCCGCTTTAAACTTATCTTCAATATCCACGCGATTGGCAAATTCATCAGCGACATTACGCAGCTCACTACCTGCCGGTAATAAATTAAATGCTACTGGCTCAAAAAGTGACAAGCTAAGCACGCGCTGTGGTGCCTCAACCGCCAATTTAAGTGCTATCGCACCACCACAAGAATGACCAACTAAGTGATAACTGCCATTGCCGACCACCTCAGTTAACGCGTGATTAATGCGAGCAATTTCAACGTCGAAGCTATAGTTGTCTGGGTCACTTACGCGATCTGCACCACCATAGCCCAAAATATCAACGTTGATACACGTAAAGTGATTCTCCAGCTGTTTGACCAGCGGTAGCCATTGACGGGAAGAGCTCAGCGAGCTGTGCAAAAATACGATGGCAGGGCCCGTGCCCGAAACATAAATCCCTTTTGCTATTCCCTTGGTTGTAGCACTTTGCTCAACATTAGGTTCAACATAACTTTTCGAATCAGACAACGCATTTGCTGACATAAATACTCCACCAATCTAACAGGGTGTCAAATAAAAGATTGCTTATTATGAGAATCTCTACTCGATTGTCAAAAATATTTAGTACGATGGGTGATTAGTCTTGGATTTCGTTATTAATACTCTAGCCTAAACAATAACTCTGCTAAGTCAGGCTGCCATTGGAACTCTTTTAGTTTGATGCGTGAACCGATCACTACCACTTGTTCATCTTGTAGGTGCTGTTTTTGCCGCTCAAATGAATCTGAGCCGACAGGGAAAGAGATTTTCCCAGCTGAATTTATCACGCGAAACCAAGGCACAGGCTGGCCTTGGTAACCTTCTTTTGGGACAAATCCCAATGACTTTCCAACGAGTCGAGCACGCCCCGGTAACCCTGCTAAATCAGCAATTTGTCCATAACTGGCAACCTTACCTGTAGGGATCATCTGTACCGTGCGCCAAATTTTAAAGTAGCTTTCTTTCATTAAGTAACTAGGTCTATTTCTCTGTAACTGGAGTTAACTCGACACGTTTTAATATTACCAAGGTAATTGCTGACCATTTGAATGTCTAAACTGGCCGCTAGTCGCTATCGTTAATTCATCCACCAAGCCAATAATACGGCTTGCCGACTCGTTTGCAGAAATATCACCACGTCCGCCAACCATATCCGTTTGTACATAGCCTGGATGATAAATACCAACAGCAATTTCTTGCTCTGCTAAGTCATGGCTAAGCGACACCGCAGCAATATTTAACGCCGCTTTTGACATGCGATAGCCAAAGCGACCACCAGAAGTGTTGTCGGCAATTGAGCCCATGCGCGAGGTGATCATTGCCACTTTAGCGCCCGCTTCAAGGTTTGTTTGCAATGCGTGAACGACGCGAAGCGGCGCTAAGGTGTTAACCTCAAACTGTTCGCGCATGGTATCAAGGTTAAAGTTCATTAAGTTTTCATCACGCAAGATACCGGCATTACACACCAGTACATCAATTGCTTGACCTGTTAGCGCCTGTGCCATTGTCGCCAAACCGCTTTCATCGGTTACATCAACGCCTTCTACTACAGTTACGTCTAACGCATCAAGCGCAGGTGAGCTTTGGCGACAAACGGCATAAACGCTGTCACCACGATCACTAAAAATTGATGCCATCGCCAAGCCAATGCCGCGATTAGCGCCGGTAATTACGATTGTTTTTGCCATTTGAATAACTCTCTTTTATAAGTGCTTTTGCGTTGTCTTTATTTTGTACTGCCTATCTGTTGACCAGTACTTAACAGCAGTGTCATTATTGGGGAATAAAGGTATTATTTTTAACAGTATAGAGTGTAACACCAGTGAATAAAATGGACTTATCCTGCTTAACCCCTGCCAACTTATCGTTTCGTACTGAGCGTTTATCCATACGTGTTATGAATCAACACGATTTGCAACATTTCAGTGCGATTCAAACAGATCCTGAGTTGATGACTTATATTGGCGATGTACTTGAACCAGAAGCTTTTGAAGCTAAATTTCAAGCGAGAAATAAGTGTTTTAACGACCATAGCCAATGGTTCACCTTGTTGATATTTGATCGCGCTAGCAGCGCACTTTGCGGTAGCGTCGGCTTCTTACTGGAAGATATTGATGCGATGCGCGTTGAAATTGGCTACCTACTACTAAGTGATCAGCAAGGTAAAGGCATTCTTACAGAAGCCGCGAAGCCGATGATGGACTTTATTTTTACCTCTTTAGGGGCAAGAAAAATATTCGCCAAATGTGCCGTTGAAAACACGCCGAGCTGGAAAGTAATGGAAAGGCTATCATTAAAGCGAGAAGGCTGCTTAGCATCCGATTTTTGTGTTGGCGACACTTGGTTTGATAGTTACTACTACGGTTTAATCAACCCTAGTTTGGCTTGATCACAAGCACAGATAATTAAACCTCTTATATTTTTGACATTAGCATCTAGACAAGCGCTTTACACAAATCGGTAAGAACCCAGTAAAGCTCATAGGGCAAACTACAAATCCAAAACAATTATCAGGGAAGAACCATGACCAAGGTATTAGCACAACTCAATATTGCGACCGCACTGGCTCCGCTTGATAGCCCACAACTTGCCGATTTTGTCGATAATCTCGATCGCATCAATGGCGTTGCCGAGCAATCGCCCGGTTTTATCTGGCGATTAAAAGACGACACAGGCAATGCCACTGATATTCAAGCATTCGATAACCCCCAAACCATCGTCAATATGTCAGTTTGGCAAGATGCCGACGCCCTAAAAAACTTTATGTTTAAAACAGATCACCTGAGCTTTATGAAACGAAAAGCACAGTGGTTTGAAAAATCGTCGCAAGCCACTTATGTACTTTGGTGGATTGATGCAGAGCATAGACCAACAATTACAGAGGCCATAGCAAAATTAGAATACCTTCGTGCACATGGTGAAACTCAAGCAGCCTTTAGCTTTAAGCAGCTTTTTCCGGCAATTTGAGCAAGCTACAATAGTTTGATATTAAACAAATAACAGCTATCAAACCTCAACAACGCAAATAACAATTATTTTCATTTATGTAAAAATTCGCTATAGTCTAGCTTTCTTAACAGCATTACCCAAAAGCAGACCTTAAATGAAAAAATTAGCCCTTGGTTTATCAGTGGCCGCTAGCTTAATTTCAACACTAGCAAACGCGCACGCACATAAAACTGATCACTGGGATAGCTACCAGCATCTTGCCAAAGAAATTGCGGCAAGTGTCGATAGCGCGCCAATCGCCGAATTAGCAAAAAAAAGTGCTGAACTAACCACATTATCAACAAAGCTGTTACCTGCATTTGTTGTCAAACAACCGATTTGTAAAGATTACTTAGGTGCCGCCTTGGCCGCAGCCAATGACATGATGACGCTTTCTTTGGACGAAATAGAGCGCGATTACCACGCTGACGGTAAATTACCTGCAGTAAAATCAGCGGCTTGTTACCACGCTAAAGACTTATTAGTGCACCCAGCAACCATGGCTGTGATTGCCAAAACAGCAGAAGATTCAAAAGACACACGTGAGCAAATTGAGCATGAGCTAGAAGAAGTACTAGAGCATTTTAGCCAAGTAAAACAAGCGGCAGGTCTTTAGGCATCAAATAAACGAATAAAGATAAAAGGCAGTTTTGTACTTGTGACTGACTGCCTAAATCCTAGTTAAACTGACGTCAATCAAACCCTTTCTCATAGTTCTTCGGTGGCGGTGTCCAACCACGCTCAGCGCCATCGTGTTTATCCATACGATCACGCTGCATTGCCTGCTTAATATTTTCTTCCATTTGCATAAACAGTTTGCGGTAGTTAGGGTCAAACTTCTGCCCTTCACTGCCACCTAGCCATTGTTGATAAAGTTGGTTAGAAGCAGCTGCTTCGGTTTGACAAAAGGCGTATTTTTTCTGTTCAACTTCGAATGGATGAAAGCCTAGCTCAGTCATTGCTTCTGCGCCTAGCTCTAGCGCAGAGAAGTAGGTTTCATTAACCGTATAATCTGCCCCAGCTTGCAGCAATTCATAGTTGTGTCCTTTATCAAAAGCGCGAGCAAGAACTTTTACCTTAGGGTAAGTATGTTTAACATAAGTGATTAGCTCAATTGCTTGTTCACGATTATCAATGGCGACAATTAATAGCTTGGCATTTTCGATTCCTGCGGTGTGCAGTAAATCAGGTCGCGTTGCATCACCAAAATAGCTTTGGATTTCGATTTTTCTCAGGTTTTCCACTTGTGACGCTTCGTGATCCAGCACCACAGTTTTAACGCCGTTCGCGACTAGTAAGCGATTAACAATCTGCCCAAAGCGGCCAATACCGGCAATAATCACGCTCGCAGAATGACCAATATCATCGTACGACTGGTTGCTGGTATCTGCTTGATAGCGCGGCATAATTACATGTTCAAACAAGATAAATAACACAGGCGTTAGGAACATAGACAAGGCCACAACCAGTTGTAAAATACTTGCGACATCGGTTGGGATCACATGCTGTTGCACCGAGAAGCTAAGCAAAACAAAACCAAACTCCCCTGCTTGGGCAAGGCTTAAGGAAAATAGCCAGCGATTGCTATTTTTTATGCGAAACATCACAGCTAAGCCCCATAGCACAGACGCCTTTACCACAATAATCGCTAAAGTCAGCAAACCAATAACTGGGGCTTGATTAGCTAATATCTCGAAGTTAATGCCAGCTCCAACCGTGATAAAGAACAGGCCAAGTAACAAGCCCTTAAACGGTTCAATATTACTTTCTAATTCATGGCGAAATTCACTGTTGGCAAGTACCACGCCAGCTAAAAACGTGCCGAGCGCTGGCGATAAACCAACTAAACTCATTAATGCTGCAATACCAACAACAAGCAGCAGTGCCGTGGCGACAAATATCTCGCGCAAACCTGAACTTGCCACGTAATGAAATAAAGGACGAGAGAGGAAATGACCGAGTACAATCACCCCGCCAATACTGGCTAGAATAGCAATGGCATAAGCCCAAGTTGGCAAGTGCGCGACTAAATTTAGCTGCTCATGATGCTCTGCGCTGCTTTGTAGCCCCTCTGCCGCCGCCACTAAATCTGGTAGAGCCAACATAGGAATAAAGGCGAGCATAGGAATGACCGCAATATCTTGCATCAGCAGTACGGAAAACGCATTGCGCCCCCCTTCTGTGTTCGATAGCCCTTTTTCGTTAAAGGTTTGCAGTACGATGGCGGTTGAAGAAAGCGAGAAAATTAAACCAATTGCCAGCGCCACCGACCAAGGCTGTTCAAACAGCAAGGCAATACCAGTAACTAAGCCAGTGGAGATAGCCACTTGCAGGCCACCTAGGCCGAACAAACGATTGCGCATTTGCCATAACATGCTGGGTGCAAGTTCAAGCCCGACGAGAAAGAGCATCATCACCACGCCAAATTCGGCAAAGTGTTGAATGGTCGCTGTTTCTTGCCCCACTATATGGGTCACAGGGCCAATAATCACCCCAGCAATTAAATAACCCAGTACCGAGCCTAAGCCGAGTTTTTTAGCGATAGGTACAGCAACCACCGCAGCAGCTAGATAAATAAATGCCTGTAAGAAATATTCGGTCATAATTTAGCGCTCGTTAAACGGCCATACTGGCCAAATTAGGCAGTGCGGGTAAAGCATCATTGATAGTGGTCAGTTCCGCCACTTTGTCATGGTTGATTAACTCAAACGATAGGGCTTCAAGTAACTTTCGCCAGTTAGCAAGGTGTTGTTGGCGCTGGCACTGTGTAGAGCGGCTAGAAAATATTGCAAACGGTGGTAAGTAACACATCCCAGTTAACCTAGCAGTTTGTTCTAATGGCTGCAGTAACTCACGGACAGTAAAGTGGTTATAGCCATCTGCCCGATAAGCTTGTTCTGCACCGCCCGCACTTAATGCACAAATAAAAGTTTTTCCATGCAGAGCCGCACCATCAGGGCCGTAGGCAAAATTATATTCGAGCACCAGATCTTGCCACTCTTTCAATAATGACGGTGTGGAGTACCAATAAAATGGAAATTGAAAAATCACGATATCGTGGTCAACCAGGCGCTGCTGCTCGCGATTAATATTGATATGGTGGCGCGGATATTCGCTGTAAAGATCTACGCAAGTGACAAAATCAAGCGATTTTGCCAATTCGAACATAGGTAAGTTTACTTCCGAGCGCTTTTGCGAAGGATGAGCAAACAGTAATAATATTTTTTTACGGGCTTGGCTAGCAGACATAATATTTTGATTTTTTTAGTTATAGTAGAAGCTATCTCGCAATATTTTTTAAGTTTAGCCAAGCTTTTCTATGCTGTCGTTTTAACGCCAGAATTAGGCATGGCTACAGAGTACTAATGCGCGCTAACAGAAGACCTGCAAAGTGCTATGCGAAAGGCTCGCTTTTTTACGAACCCAGCTGTTTATCTAGTTTAGTAATTTATCCAGTTCAGCAACTAAAGATAAACACTTAAGCTCATCAAGCGCATCTGGATGAGGGTTGGCAAAACGTTCAATATCGTTATCAAAGTATTGACCGTTGGCATCATTAAATTCATCGCTAAGCGCTGCTCTAATTAAAATATCTGCACCTAAACGTAAGTCACCACCCGCAACACCATAGGCTTCTTTCACCATCTTACTACCCAAAAATGACTTAGGATTGATAGAAACATAAAGCGGCTCGTTATCACCGCGTTTTGACGCTAGGGCATTGGTCCACATAGTGATCGCCAACTTACTTTGGGCGTAGGCAGCGTTATCAGTCAAAGCGCTACCGCTTAACATACCTTGCACATTAACCGGCGCTTGGGCGGCAGAAGATAGGTTGACCACACGACCATCTTTATTCATCAATGGCAACAATAGTTTAGTTAACAAATATGGCGAAAAAGTATTAACGACAAAACGAATATCAAAGCCGTCAGCCGTCATGGTTTCGGATGTATGGAAAACACCAGCATTGTTGATAAGCACATCGATGCTGGTGTGTTCAGCATTGATTTCTGCGGCCATTGCGGCAACATCACTTAACTTTGATAAGTCGGCTTGATAGCTGCTAACACTGCCACTACTTTTTCCATCAACAGTTAGCGATTCAAGCTGTGCTTTTAGAGTTGCCAGTTTATCGGCGCTGCGACCATGAATTAGTACGTGATGGCCTTGCTCAGCCAGCATAGTGGCGGTTACTAGTCCAATACCATCGGTTGCACCTGTAATTAAAATGGTCTTTTTCATCATCTATATCCTATTTTTAACTATTCATAGCACTGCTCAGAGCAGTGTAGCGAGGGTTAAATTAAGCTGGCTGATACTTTATTTACTTTATAAAGCCTTGAGAAT
The DNA here is from genome assembly GCF_003390395.1 of Thalassotalea euphylliae. Taxonomy (NCBI): domain Bacteria; kingdom Pseudomonadati; phylum Pseudomonadota; class Gammaproteobacteria; order Alteromonadales; family Colwelliaceae; genus Thalassotalea; species Thalassotalea euphylliae. The sequence goes on from NZ_QUOV01000001.1 coordinate 3,070,560, forward strand.
AGTTAATAGAATAGAATCTGTTTTAATTTTTTTTTAAGAATTGCCGTTTTACCAAAAAAGTAATGAGAACAGGGAAATATTGAAAAAAGAGAAATATTGAGAAAAGATAAATAAGGCGAGCGTCACATGATTGTGACATTAGTGACTTGCTTAGCTACTGCCGAGCAGGGCTACTTCAGACCAGAGCTACTGCCGACTGCGGTAACAGTCATTGGCCGCTTCAACCACTATAGCATGGCGCTCAGCCAAACGTTGGTGGTCTTTATCATAGCCGCCACCAATTACCGTCGCGACCGGAATGCCAAGCGCTAAGCAAGTATCAATCACATAGTGATCTCGCTGGTAAATACCTTGCCAGCTAATATCAAGCCGACCTAAGGCATCGTTTTGCCAGACATCAACACCGGCATCGTAAAGTACTAAATCTGGCTTTTGCTCTGCAATCAATTGCTCAAAGGTATCGCGCACAACCCCAAGGTAAGCTTGGTCATCTAGGCCAATAGCTAGGCCAACATCTAAATCACTGGCTGATTTTCTAAATGGAAAGTTCTTTTCGCAGTGAATCGAGCAGGTAAAGGCATTGGGTTCACTGGCGAGAATGCTGGCAGTACCATCTCCTTGGTGTACATCTAAATCAAAAATTAAAATACGCTCGACAGCTTTTTCTGCCAGCAAGGTTTTAGCAGTGTAAGCAAGATCATTGACCATGCAAAAACCTGAACCAAAATCGTAATGGGCATGATGCGTGCCGCCCGCTAGGTGGCATGCTAAGCCAGTTTTTAGCGCGACTCTGGCGGTCAATAAAGTACCATTAGGTGCCGTTAAGGTACGAGTAATCAGCCCTTGGCTCCAAGGTAAGCCGATACGTCGCCACGCCTTTTCATCTAGTCCGTTATCACAAAGCCCTTGCAAATATTGCTGTGCATGAACAATGCTGAGATCATCCACACTCGCTTGTTTGGGGCGGATAATATTAGATTTGGCGATACCGGATTTGACTAAGTGCTGATGCAACCGAGCAAACTTTGACATCACAAAGCGGTGCTCGGTTGGAAAGTCACACGAATAGTTATCGTGATAAATAAGGGGTAGCAATACGGTTACTCGGTAGGCTCTTGGCTAGCTCAACCCTTAGTTCGATAAGGTTGACGCATATGCTTGGGCTTTCGCTAAGTCTTCCGGGGTATCCACGCCTTCCACAGGCGTGCGGCTTTGCGCTACCGCCACGTGAATTTTTTCACCTTGCCATAGCACGCGCAGCTGCTCTAACGATTCGATTTTTTCTAAATCGCTTGCTGGCCAACTAACATAATCAGTGATAAAGCCCGCACGATAAGCATAAATACCAATATGACGCAGGTAATAATCACCGATTTCAGCTGGCAATTCGTTCGCGGTTTCTGAGCCTGCACTGGTTGTCAAAAAACGCTCGCGATCATATGGGATAGTGGCGCGGCTAAAATAAAGCGCGTAGCCATCTTTATCGGTTAACACTTTAACTGCGTTTGGATTAAATGCTTCTTCAACATCGTGAATATGTACAGCTAAAGTTGCCATGCGCGCGGCTAATTGTTTCCCCGTAGACTGAGAAGCAAGGTTTTCAGCCACTTGTGCAATATTCTCAGCGGGAATAAACGGTTCATCCCCTTGCACGTTCACAATCACTTGCTCTGGTGGGAATTGATATTGCTCAACCACTTCCGCTAGGCGCTCGGTACCTGATTGATGGTCGGCACGTGTGCGACAAACTTCGCCGCCAAACCCTTCAACGACTTTAGCCACTTCGTCGTTATCGGTAGCAATGATGACTTTCTCTGCGCCACTGGCTTGCGCCTTTTCGGCAACCCATTGGATCATCGGTTTACCGGCGATATCGGCCAATACTTTACCTGGTAAGCGTGATGATTCGTAACGAGCAGGAATAATAACGACAAATGACATATGTAATCTCTAATTTATTAGCTTGAAGGTGATAGTTAACAGCAGTATTACGCTAGCTATCAGTTGACTCTAGGCGGCGTGCTTCATTTTCCAGTAATACCGGAATATCGTTTTCTATAGGGTATGCAACACGGTCAAACTTACAAATAAGCTCGTTGTTTTCTTTATCTAAAGTCAGCTTGCCTTTGCAAATTGGGCAAGCAAGGATTTCCATTAATTTGATATCAAAAGCCATAATATTCTCTTAAATTTTAATACGTTATTTTTCTAATAAGCGCTTAAGTTGCAGCTGTAAAAACTCTGCACTCGTCGGCTCAAAACTGGCATTAACCGCTAAGTACCACCAGTTGTCGTGGGCAAAAGTTTGGCATTTTACCGCATCTTTTTCTGTCATCATCAAAGGCAAAGAAGTTGATAGCTCGTTTAGCTCTTGAGCACTAAATGTATGATGGTCAACAAAGCCCTGCACTTTATTTAACGTAAGTTTACACTGCTTAAGGGTGGTAAAAAAGCGAGCTGGGTCGCCAATGGCCGCTATTGCATTCACTTTCGGGTTAGCTTGGCTAAATTCGTCGACGCCGACAGTTTCACCTGTCGCGAGATTAATAAACTGACTGGGTGCTAAGGCCATCTCTAACACTGGCGTTTTTAGTCGAGAAAACTCACCTGTCGGTTGTTGATGAGCAGCTACCTCGGACTTGCCATTAACAATAATAAAATCAACCGAGTTTAAACGCCATTTACCCTCGCGAAGCGGCCCTGCTGGCAGCAATAAACCATTGCCAAATTGACGTTTGCCGTCAACCACAATCACTTCCGCGTTACGCTGCATTTTATAATGCTGTAAGCCATCATCAGCAAGTACTAACTGACAGCCTTGCTCTGCCAATAACGCGATAGATGCAATTCGATCTGAGCCAACGGCAATAGGCACGCCAGTGCGGTCAAAAATCATCTGCGGCTCATCACCCGCTTCAGCCGCCGTGCTATGCTCGTCAACTAAATAAGGGTAATGTGGCGCTTTACCGCCATAGCCTCTACTGACGATACCTACTTTAATGCCAAGCTGTTGGCATTGCTCAATAAGGTACAGCGTTAGTGGCGTTTTACCATTGCCACCAATACCAATATTGCCAATCACCATTACCGGCAACGCAGGCTTAGTAGATGATTTAATGCCTAGACGATAAAGCACGCGACGAAGCGAGGTTATCAACCAGAACAAAGCAGATAAAGGCAATAATAACGGTACTAAAACCCATTTAGCGGGGTGTCGGTAGAACCAGACTTTTTCAATTAAGCGCATAAAACTCAGCCTGCCCTACTTAGCCATTGTTATCTTTGTTTAGGCATAAGCCCAAGGCAGAGCAAAAGTAAAAGGCAGACATAAAAACATATCAATTGGATGAATCTCGCTATTGTAGCGACAATCAAACGCCTAACCAACTGATAAACCTTTAATCGCTTGCAAGGAATAACAACACCGCCCCTAATTATTAAACCAATAGGGTGAAATATCGGCTCGATAAGTGCTAACTTGCCAGCCTTTTTGTTGATGGCCAGAGTTAGCCAACATAGAGAACTTCACCATGCCATCATGCGCAGTAGAAAAAACTTGCGTATTGGTATTTTGATAACGGGCAACAACTTGTTGATTAGGCATTTTCCATTGATTTAAATACCCTGCGCTAAACACCACTGCCTTGGCATTAAGATGCTTGATAAAGTCTTTTGACGAAGAAGACTTAGACCCGTGATGAGGCGCTATCACAATATCAGAAGCCACGCCTAAACCGGATGTGTCTCGAATAAGTTGACGCTCTACTTTCTTAGTAATATCACCTGTGAGTAATACCGAGGTCTTACCGTCCGAAATGCGAACGACACAAGAGTCATCATTATGCTCTGCGGCTTGCTTTTTCGGCCATAACATCGTGAGTGTGAGCCCTTGCCAATCAAGCGTTTGGCCTTGCTGACAAGGGTGCGCTTTGGTTGCTGCTGTAAAAGCAAACTCGCCGTTAAACATAAGCTTTGCCTCTGGATATGCAGTTACTACTTGTGGTGCGCCCGCAGCATGATCGCTATCGTCATGGCTGATAATGAAATAATCCAAAGTGAGCCCATGATATTTGAGATAAGGTAGAACAGCTTGCTCAGCCAAATTCCAGCCACTGGGATAAGCATTGCCGGTGTCATATAAAATTGCTTTATTGCCTTTTTTGATAACAACTGCCAGCCCCTGTCCAACATCTAATACCGCCACCTGCCACTGGCGATTTGGCGCAGATAAATAACCAGATAACAGCACAATTGCACCCAGTGCCACACTCGTGGGTAGAATAGCGCTGTTTTTCGGGCTACTTTTCCCTTGAACACTATTGCGCCAATAGCCGCTGCTCGCCCGTCGAAACTTAAATACGGTCAGTAACGTCGCGATTAAAACAAGTAAACAAATCACTAACGTCTGCTTACTAGACAAACTGAGCGAAGCAATTGGCATATGAGATAACCAGTGCAAAAACAACCAAAGCCACTCCAATGCTGCGTTGGCAATATTTACTACCAAGCTAAATAGTGGTTCGCCGAATGCTAGCAGCAACATAGCAATAAACAATAAAGGCATAACAACAAGGCCAACAATCGGCAATGCAACGCTATTGGCGAGCACGCTAATTGTCGATATTTGCCCAAATAACAGTGCCGTTACTGGCATCAGCAAGATAACAATTCCTATCTGGATGAGCATAAAACCCGCGATGTTCTTGATGACTTTGGGGTATCTTCGCGGCACTTTGCCAAGCCAAAAACCAAAGCGCCAATAAACCAGCATGATGGCCACAACCGCAAGATAAGAAAGCCAGAAGCTGACGCTGTAAACACTCGAAGGGATCAGAATAATGGTCACCACAACACTTAACAGGATAAGCCGCGTTGGTGAAAGGCGTATCGGTAGCAGCTGGCTGATTACAAACAGCAGAAAAAAAATTAATGCACGTATGGTAGGAAGTGAAAAGCCAGCAAGGTAGCAGTAAAACACGGTAACAAGCGCACTAAAAGCGAGTATAAAAAGCTGTGAATTGCGCTTGGTCACTACCTGCCTACCTCGCGCTGAGAGCCAGTAAAACGGAATTGCTCTTATCAATATTTTTGCGAAACCATAAGCGATTGCGACAACTAAGCCGACGTGTAGGCCGGAAATGGCAACAAGGTGCTGAGTCCCTGTTGCTTGCAGCACTCGCCATGTTTGCTCATCAAAAAGTGATCGTTCGCCAAACAGCAAGGCTAAAACCAACGCCTGCTGGCTTAAACCTTGAGTACGCAGCTTAACGCGCTGATAAAGCTGTTCTCTCACTGACTTACCAATACTATGATCAACACTATAGTGCGTGACACCAGTGAACTGGCTTGACTGCTTAGCTAAAGCTTTAGTCGCTTCAACCTTTTTTAATACAATATAGCCTGTTGCATGAATGCCATTAGCTCTTAGCCAGCGCTGATAATTAAAGCCCCCTTGGTTAGCTAGACCATGAGCGGGTTTAAATTTAATTTTGGTATTAAGTACATCGCCTTGATGCAAAGCAATTGGCAGATTATCGAAACGATATTTAGTGCTTTTATTTCCATCGTCATGATATTGGGCTTGACTGTTTTTGTGGCTTTGGCTTTGGCTTTGAAATGTATAATTTTTAGGAAAGTATCGATTGTTTATCGACAGTCTTACTTTTATTGGCCTAGCCAATGGTTGTTGATCAAGCTCTTTAATTAAGCCAGTAAAGCGTCGCCCTGTTTGGGTTGCTACTGGGATATCTGTAATTTCAACTGTTGCTTGATGTTGTTGCCGAAAAAACTGCTCAGAATTTATCTCGTTATTACGCCAAATACTATTGTAAGCATCGCCATGATTTAACACCCAAAAGGCACCAAAACACAGGCATGCAAACACGCGCCATTGCTTAAACAGCACGCCGATGATGATTACAAATATCAACAAACATTCATAAAAAAGCGCTGGCACTGCTGGGGGCAAAAGTGACAAAATAGCACCCACGATGAAGCCGAGTAGCCACCTATCCATAGTGGTTAATCAAAAAATCCTTTAGTTGTAGTAAGTTATGCCCAAAAAAGTCATTAAACGTATCATGCCTGATCATCATACGATTAAGTCCAACAAACACTTAAAAATTTTTGGTGACCTCTTACACAATGCCAACTTGTGGCACTTAAACAGGCGTAGTGTCGCAAAAGCCTTTGCTGTTGGATTATTTTTTGCGTTTATTCCTGTGCCCTTTCAGATGCTATTAGCAGCAGGTACAGCCATTATAGTACATTCCAATTTACCGCTATCTATTGGCTTAGTGTGGATCACGAATCCGCTGACCATGCCTGCGATATTCTACGGCTGTTATATTGTTGGTACTTGGGTTGTCGGTGCTCAAGAGCAAGCATTTAATTTTGAAGCCTCGTGGCAATGGGTTGTTGATAGTTTGCAAACCATTGGGCCAGCATTTTTAGTCGGCTGTGGTGTGTTAGCCGTTGCCTTTGCCGTTATTGGCTATTTTGGTATTCAATTATTGTGGCGTTATTCCGTGGCTAAAGAGTGGAGAAAACGGGCACAACGTTAGAAAGCTTTCTCTCGAGCTTTACTTAGCAATCAAACGAAACCAATTTAGATTCCACAAAAGAAAAAGCCGTTAATCAAAGAATTGATTAACGGCTTTTTCTTTTGTGAGGTCGTAATTGGTACAAGCTACGCTTGCCCAAGCACTTGTGCTGGGTCTATTTTTGCCGCCTGCCACGCTGGATATAGGGTTGCTAACACACTTAACACCATAGCAACTCCGGCAGTTAAATATACTTCATTTAGATTAAGCGCCGTAGGTAAGTAGTTTACAAAGTAAACATCCCCTGATAGGAATTTAGTGCCAAACACTTGCTCCAAACCAGAAACGATATCTGTTAAATAAAGCGCGAAATAGCTACCAAGTAATGCACCAGACAAAGCGCCAATAACGCCATTGCTCATGCCTTGCATAACAAACACAGTCATGATCTGGCGGTGACTAGCGCCCATGGTTTTTAAAATGGCGATATCGCCCTGCTTTTCTTTCACGACCATGATCAAAGTTGACACAATGTTAAAGCTGGCAACCGCGATCACTAACACCATGACAATAAACATCACAGTTCGCACTAATTGTATATCGTTAAACAAGTGTCCTTGGGTGTACGTCCAATCGTAGATGTAAACATAGTGATTGAATCGATACGCTAGATCACGGGCAATATTATTCGCGGCAAACACATCAGTTACTTTAATGCGTAAACCTTGCACTGTATCGCTATCATAGCCTTGCACCTTGGCGGCGGCTGCAAGCGGCAAATACGCTAGCGTATCGTCAATGGTACCGCCAAAACGAAATATCGCTTTTACTTCAACATTAAGTCTTTTGGGCGCACTAAAACGTTGTCGATTACTTTGCTCACCCGCCTGTTGCGGTAATAACACCTGTAGCTTGTCGCCAACGTTAACGCCCAGCTGTTTCGCAACACCAGCACCTAGTACTATCGGCGTGCCTGAACGTTTGCTATCTGAGCGTTGGCTATCGGACTCGGCCACTGAAGCGTCTGCTCCTTGATGTGCAAACCACTTCCCATCAACAATATAGTCGTCTATATCGCTTACTAAAGTCTCTAGCTGGGCATCAACTCCGCGTACTTCCACGGCTTTCAATGCAGCCTTATACTGCAACATGCCGGTTAATTTAATGACAGGCGCAACTGCAATTACTTCTGGATGCGTTTGCATTTGCTGTGCACCTTGCTGCCAGCGTTTTATTGGTTCATTAACCGAAATTAACTCGGCATGTGGCACAATTGACAATAACTTTTCAGCAAGCACTTTCTCAAAGCCGTTCATAGCAGAAAGCACCATGATCAATACCGCCACGCCAATGGCAATACCGATAGTTGAAGCGGCAGAAATAAATTTGGCAAAGCCTTTACCATGACGGCTGCGAATATAACGCAAGCCAACAAATAAACTCAGTGGCTGAAACAACGAACTATCCTCTACAATCCATGATAAATGCTGCTAGCCAATTTGGCTTGCTTGCTCTACTGGCGCAACCAATGACGCCAGTTTGCCGTGGTCTAAGCGCAATTGCCTGTCCATTTTGGCGGCCAATGACAGATCGTGAGTGACAATCACAAAACTAATCCCTAATGAAGCGTTTAGCGATTTGATCAGTTCAAAAATTTGCTGCGCCGTATCAAAATCCAGATTACCCGTTGGCTCATCAGCAAGCACTAACGCTGGCTCTGTCACTAATGCTCGTGCAATTGCAACACGCTGACGTTCACCACCTGAGAGTTGCGATGGGCGATGACTAAGGCGATGCTCTAAACCCACTTTCACTAGCATCGCCTTGGCTTTATCTTGTGCCGTTTTGGCAGATTCACCAGCAATCATCAATGGCATCGCGACATTTTCAAGGGCGCTAAACTCCATCATCAAATGATGAAACTGGTAGATAAACCCGATGTGCTGATTGCGAAATTTTGCCTTTTGCTTATCGGTTAATGAGAAAATATCAGTGCCCTGAATCATCACCTGGCCGCTGCTTGGTGAATCTAGCGCACCTGCTAAATGCAAAAACGTGCTTTTACCACAACCAGAGCTGCCGACAATCGCCAGTAGCTCGCCGCGTTTTACATCAAGCTCTAATCCAGACAAAACCGCAGTGCTCTCGCCTCCCTCTTGATAGGTCTTCGACAGGTTTAAACATTGCAGAACACTACTCATTTCGTAACACCTCAGCTGGAAGAGTTTGACTGGCGCGATAGGCCGGATAAAGGGTGGCGATAAAACTCATGATAAAAGCGCCAATAACAATAATGCCGACATCTTGCCAAGCAAGTACGATAGGCAATGTTTGACTAACATAACCCGCGCCAAAAATATTAATGCCGAACACAGCCAGCATGGGGTTTAACACCACAGTTAATAGCAAGCCTAGTGCAGTGCCCAGCACTACCCCCCAGGCACCATTAACCATACCTTGGGTAATAAATATTTGAATAATACCCGACTTATCCATTCCCATGGTTTGTAGGATACTGATCTCACCCTGTTTGTCATTAACCACCATAACCAGCGCAGAAACAATATTAAATGCGGCCACTGCGACAATAAGCCCTAACATTAGCCACATCATATTTTTTTCCATCTTAACAGCGGAAAACAAGGTGCCTTGGCTTTGCTGCCAAGTGGCTAACTCAAGGTTTGGCCACTTTGCTAGCAGCTTAGGCGTAACCAAGGAGACATCAAAAGCGTCATGCAAGTAAACTCTAAGTAGCTGCTCGTCGCCACTTCGCTTACGCATAATTTTACGTGCGTCGCTGTGATGTAAATACACCACAGTATCATCGACTTGTGAGCCCAAGTTAAACACACCAGCAATGGTAAAGTTACGCTGCATTGGCACGCGTCCCATCGGCGTGAACATAGTGCGACTCGGCAAGATTAAGCGCATTTTATCGCCAATGGTGACATTGAGCTGTCGCGCCAACGCTTGACCTATCACCAGTTGATATTTACTGGGTGCTAAGTCAGCCAAGCTGCCCGCTATCATGTGTGAGGCGATAATAGAGTCTTGCTCTAAACTTGGGTTGATACCTTGAATCAAAATGCCTGACATTCCCGTTGCCGACTGCACCAAGGCTTCGGTTTCCTCGAGAGGAGTTACTCTAGCAACCTCGGGCAATGCCAGCAAATCTTGGCGAAGACTCTCGTCGTTCAGCTGAGTTTCAACCGTGATGTGTGGCACGAGCCCAAGGACTCGGGTTTTCAACTCATTTTCAAAGCCATTCATCACTGAAACGACGGTGATTAACGAAGCGACACCCAATAGGATGCCCGCGATGGAGAAAAAGGTAATAAAAGATACAAAGCCTGTGCGACTTCTACTTTGGCTGTATCTTAGGCCAATAAACCAATTAACAGGCTGGAACATATAATTTTTTGGTGTCCATTTTATTTGTCTTCTTAGTATGTCGACGTTTGGTAAGTAACAATATGAGTAAACTCAATACCAATTGGTAGTCAGTTATTTGGTGCAGAGCATATCATACTGCTTCAAAGCAGCCTAACTAGCGACATTTAACCCTAATCGTGAGTGACAAATTACTCGAAAAAGTTCAATAAATATTGAATACTAATCCCTATCAGCGATAACTCACACCGCGCACAAGCACCATGCAATGCTAAAAAGCAGGGCTTTGAATGTTGTTAAGTCAGCACCAGTTCGCGCAGTAAGGTAACCAAATGAGCACACAAATCACCCCACCAGATTTACAAACTAAATTGCAGCAATTTGATGAATTTTTTTCTATCGAACATCAATTCAGTATCAATTTGCAGCCGATTGCCGCATACCAAGCCAGCAGTTTTGACGCTTTTATGGCAGGTATGCCGCTGCCATTTAAAATGGCTAGCGATATGGTGTCTATTGACCAAGCCGCCATTCGTTCAATACAAGGCTTGGGTGGTGTTGCAACTCAGTTAACCGACTTCCTTAATCATCAAGCCCATAAGATCGACTTATTAGTTGGCTATATTCTGAGCCAACAAGACGAGCCCACAATGCGTTATCAAGGAATTCGCTTTGGCGGTGGCGGCGTAATTTTTAACAGCGAGCAAACGTTCACTGTTGGGCAACGCCTAGAAATGAAAATTTTCTTGTTAGAGGAAAATTGCGCTGTTTACTGCATTGGTGAGCTAGTTGAAGTGATGCCCGCCGACACTATAGCCGACAGTGCAGACTCAGCTGAGACTGACGAGCTAGCGGAAAACCAAGCTAACGACCAACCAAGTCAACATGCCTATAAAGTGATTTTTGAACATATTCGCGAAGAAGACCAAGAAACTCTGGTACGCCATAGCCTGCACCAACAATCAAAGCAACTTCAAGCACTTGCACAAAAGCGCCGAGAACAAGCAGGCGATTAACCCCACCCAGAACATGTCCAGAACACACGTAGCTCACGCGGTTGAAATTAGCATTGAACCTAAGCGCAAACAAGGTTAGTATTTTGTCGAAATTCTAAGCAACTCAGTGTGTTTTCGTAACTTTTGCATACAGTTTACGAATGTTAAAGTAGAAAAAAGCGCTGAATTGCGAGTTAACACAACGCACTATAATTTGCATGTTAAGGGACTAACACCATGCCGACTCAGCTGTTTGGCGTACTTTTCGCTTTTTTTACACTCTTATTCCTCTCATTATCGGCCCACAGCAAAGTTTACCAATGCACTGACGCCAACGGTTCAGTGGCATTTCAAGGCACGCCGTGCGCTGAAGAAGCAAAAGAAACCGAGCTTTACAAAGCCAAACAAGGCAAGTTTGGTTTTCACCCATCATGGTTTGTCTCACCACGGGTTGGCGGCGCTGTCGCCCGTTGCACTGACACTGGTTGTGTTTGCAAAGGCAGCACCTATGAATATCAACAAAACTTAAATTCCCGACTGCTCAATGCAATGTCATCTCTGCAAGGTGCTTGGCGCTATTACCAAACCAACTTTGATCGCTATATCGAAGTACAAAAGCGCGGTAACGCCGCTAGCTTAAAAAAGACGGTGGGAGACGCCGCGTGCAAGGTGGCGATTCATCAAAAAACTATCGAGCTTTACTATCAAGAAGTTGCTGACACCATTATCAACGAACACGAAATGGCATCCTCGGCGATGAATAAAATTGACGCGCAATGCAAACAACCCAATGAAACCGGGTGGACAAATAGCGACCGAGCTAAGGCATGGGTGAAGTGTAAAGACCGAAATCGCAAAGCCCACAATCAAGCAAATCGACTTAAGCGCCAATATTCAAGCTACTACTATTCACTGATGCAAGAGCAGAAAAAACTTTTTAAACCGCGACAAGTTAATGGTTAACTCGCGCGGTTTTATTAACTTTCACTAAGAAAAAACCGAGGAATAATAATGCTAAAAATAACAATCATCCTCAGCCTATTGGTCATTGCACCATGGCAAGTAAACGCGCAAATCTATAAGTGGGTCGACAAAGACGGGAATACTCACTTCTCACAAACACCACCGCCAGATCTCAATGAAGAAATGGAAGAGCTTAAGATAGGTGTGCAACCCCAGAAAACAGGGCAAAGCAGCGTAGACACTCACCTTGATGGCGCTTGGTGGTCAATGACCTCTAAAGGTGTTCGCACCCTATTTTTACGTGATAACGGCTTGTTCAACATTCATCAATGGTCGGCTCGTCACGGCCAACTTGACACCCTATTTAGTGGCCGCTGGCGTGAAGAAGGCAAAGAAATTATTTTAACCTACACCCGCGACAGCAAAAATCCACAAAATAGCGCTATGGTGGGCGTATCTGAAAAGTTAACAGTTAGTTCGTTAAGTCACACACGTATGAGCGTGATTGACCCAGATAATCGCACACAACAATATCTGCGAGTCAACGGCGACAAATTTGCGAAAAGCTATCACAAAGAGCTGATGATGGGCGATTGGTACGATACTAAAGGCAAGCGACTAGAGCTGTCGTGGGGTGAATTCAAAGTAGCAGAGCACAATCACAGTAAATCATTGGCTGAAGGCAACTGGGACTTAATCAATGGCGAGCTAACCTTAGAGTATGTTTTTGATTTTGTAAAATACCCGCAAGGTAAAATCGGTGCTAAACAATCGTGGCGCGTGGAAACACTCGATGAAAACAAGATGATACTGCGCCACGCTCACAACCCCATACTTTGGCACTTTACTAAAAAGTCTTAATTTCAAGTGCTTTGAGGGCGTTTCCTTGCTTTCGAGGAAGTGCCCTACTCATCTAACCTGCTCAATGAGCAAATTTCTGTTGGAAAGTGTACGGTAAAGATCTAACAACATAATTTTTAACCTTGGAGTTAGCATGTGGAAAGTTTTAGCGTTTGTTTTTTTAATAATACCAGCCGTTGCAAATGCAAAAGTTTCACTAGAAAAATCACTGGAAGGGGACTATTACACTTACTTACCTCGCACAAAACCTAAGGATATTTTAGTCATTGCACACGGTATGCTGTCAAAAGAAGATAATGCACATAAAGCAGCTAAAACATACCTCTCACGTTGGATACCTTACGCTAACAAACATAGTTTGCTGCTGATCGTTCCAGTTTTTGATACTCCTCGTTTCGGCAACCTAGGCGGTGGCTATGGCGGTTATCGCAACCTATTCGGAAAACACGTAGCCGCAGATATATTTGTAAACAAGTTGGTAGATCGCTACTCATTCCGCACAAGCTCAGCTAGCAAGCGTTTTTATTTGTATGGGCATTCCGCGGGAGGACAATTTGTTAACCGCTATGTAGTCACACACCCCAATAGGATTATTCGCGCAGTGATTAGTGCAGCTGGCAGGTATAGCTACCCAACAACTTCTGAGCAGTGGCCCTATGGTGCAGGAGCACTTTCGAAAACTCTATTATGGAAAGATGGTACTAAAAAAAGAGCTAATATCACTAAATCTCTTCGAAATTACGCACTCGCGACCCAAAAAGTATCCATTGTTATTGGCAGTAGAGACACTAAACCTCAACCCCAAAGGCCTGCGCATGTTGGCCGAGATCGCATTCAACTAGCTAAAAGCTGGGCAAAACAAATGAACAAAAATGCGCTGCGACACGGCATTTCAGGACAAATTGAGGTACAGATATTCCCTAATATTGGTCATAGCTCTTCTGCGCTAACTCCCCACTGTGTTAACGCGCTATTTGAAAATTAAGGTACTTGTGCTTGAAAACCGAGATATATGTATCTGAAGACCAAAGTACTTGAGTAAACTAGACTTCCTTGCCGCTCTCTGATTTACCACTTTCTAATCAGCTAATGATTAACGTAACTAGTTCGGTATAACATCAACATAAATCAATACCAAACTAATTCAAACCAAGACAAGCTAATCTCTGCTTTACTTTTGTTATGTTGTAACATTACAATAATTCCAATAATATTCGCACCCTATTTTTAGTTAACCCTGAAAGCGAGCGTTATACACAAACATTGTAAAATTAACGAATAAAACATGTGTAACGCGGTAAGGGAAAGTGAAACACCTTTATGGTGAAAAGAGATAAAGTAACAGGTCTAATTATGAGCAACCTCGCCACATCAATGCCCGTAGAAACGCCATCGCACGCTCTAAAATCTGAGGTCGTGGCGCTATCACCAAAAGCTGAGCCTGAAAATCCGGCACGCAAAGCGTGTTTTGGCGATCAACCTGCAATTTTCACGGATATTTACCAAGACGATATCAATATCGCGGTGTGGCAAAACGCCATTTCATCGAACATTAGTGAAGAAGCTAAGCAACTATTGAAAGACGCTGCAAACTTGAAAGTCGTGATGACGACCGATGCCGACAATGTCGTCGAGAATTTACTTGAGCAATCGGCTGAGTTAAATGCAGCACCAGAGCTTTGTCAGCATATTGCGCTACTGGTTGATATGTTTTGCACCTTATTTGAATTAAAGCGCGTGGGGTTAAGATTAACGCATTTGACCCATGCCATGTGTCCTAAATTCCATGTCGATAAAGTGCCCTGTCGGTTGGTAACAACGTTTACAGGCAACGCAACAGAGTGGTTACCTAATAACGCTGTAGATCGCACTAAGCTTGGTTTTGGCGGCAAAGGCCTACCAGATAATAGCTCAGGCATTATTCGTGACCTTAACCGTATCAACCAGTTAGCTGCTGGTGATGTTGCCTTGTTAAAGGGTGAGTCTTGGTACAACAACGAAGGAGGCGGCATTGTTCATCGTTCGCCGAGCCTGAGTGACAATGAACAGCGTTTGTTACTGACCTTAGATTTTAGTGATTAACTGACTACCTTAGTGAATAACCTAGTGAATACCTTGCAACCAACACAAAACTTAGGGTTTGATTTAGGCTTTGATTTAAGATTTGACTTAGGATTTGGTTTAGTTTCTGCCTAGCTCCATTGATATGAATACCAGTTTATTAGCCACAATTTTTCTCGTTTTTGCCAGCCTCGTTTATGTTGCTCATATTGCGGCAGTGCATGCCAGCGAGCACAACCATAACAAGGCAGGGACTCGTCATCACGATCATCATGCCCATTCATCAAACCTGCAAGCACATGTCCATGGTATGGCAGAATTAACTGTAGTCGTTGAGGGCCAGCAAGTTCAAATCAACCTTATTGCACCGGCAGAAAGTATTGTTGGCTTTGAGCATCGCGCCCAAGATGAGCAAGAAATCGATCAGGTTAACTATGCCAAACAGCAACTGACAAACACAGAGCAGGTTTTGAAATTTGCTAACGTAAAATGCCAATTGGCAGAGCAATTTATCGATTTACAGAGCCTAATGCATAAGCCTGACACTCATGAGAACAGTCATGATGAAAACCATGGTGGCAGTCACCAATCCGAACACGCCGAAGTATCAGCAAGTTACCTATTTAATTGCCAGCAAGCTCATACGCTAAAATCGCTAACTCTCGAACTCTTTAAACACTTTCCCCGCTTAACCAAGGTTCGTGCAATTTGGCTAACCGGAACACAACAAGGTAGCGCAATGCTCACACCTGCCAACACAGTGCTTGAGTTGAAGTAATATGATGAAAAACTGGCAAACTCACATCGAGCAAGCAGAGCAAAGCTGTCGCCACAGCGGTGAACGCTTAACGAAAAAACGCAAACAAGTATTAAGTGTTTTGCTTCAAGCAGATAAAGCCGTATCCGCTTATGAACTTATTGAGTTATACAGCGAGCATTACCAGCAAACACTGGCACCGATGTCGGCTTATCGTATTTTAGATTTCCTTGCCTCAGTGCATTTGGCACATCGATTAAACATTGCCAACAAATACGTTGCCTGTGCCTACATCGGCTGTGAACATTCACACGAATTGCCACAATTTATCGTTTGTCAGCAATGTCAGCGAGTTGATGAACTCAGCGCCTGCTCTGCGAACTTGGCTGCATTAACCGATGAAATTAAGCAAACGGGTTATCAACTAAATTCACCACAAATTGAGCTAACAGGCACATGCCAAGCGTGTGCAATCAAATCGGAAAAACAATCCGATAAGGCTCAATGCAAGGAAGAAGCTACTTGTGCCGAAAAGCAGGTTAACGAGGTAATTTGTAACCAACCACTTATCGACAATTTGTCGCCAGCGGCTAATAGCCGATAACTGGCAGCCACTATCTAGCAGGCAATAACAGATAGCAGACAGAAACTAGCTAAGAACTTACTTAACAGATTTTTATGAAAACTTGCTAGATGCGCCAACAATAAAAAGCACAGCTAGCTACACTAAAATAATAAGGTTTACTCAATGAAATTATTATCACTTTATGCCGACAAACTAGCGATCAGCCTCTCTATGCTTTGTGTCCTGCATTGTTTAGCGCTTCCGTTATTACTGGTCATCGTTCCTAGTTTGGCGGTATTACCTATGGCACAAGAGTCGTTTCATTTTTGGATGGTTATGGCAGTATTACCCACCAGTATTTATGCACTTACCTTAGGCTGTAAAAAGCATCGCAATTATACTGTGGTAAGCTACGGCCTAGCAGGCCTTGCAACACTGTTGGCTGCCGCACTATTCGGGGAGCACTTACTTGGTGAAATGGGTGAAAAATTATTAACTACAGTAGGTGCAACCATTATCGCGGTCGCTCATGTGAAGAACTTTAGTCTGTGTCGCAGCCACGATAAGTGTGCATGTCCGTCAGAGCAAGCAAGTTAACCTGTTGCCATTGTGGTGGCCTGTGTTTGACTTACTTTTAGCTTGGTTTTGACTTAGCTTTGAATTGATACGGCCTCTACTCCACATGGAAATATCAGTAGTTCGCGAAAATATAATTAGCCCAGAAAGTTTAATTGGGCCGTAAAAGCTTAATTAGCCCCTAGAAACTGAGCGCCGCAACAATGGACGCCGCTATACGCAAACCAATATTTTTACTCTGCAGTACAAGAGCAAATTCATGACTCAAAAAAACGATAAAATTCTCGCCGTTCCAACGAATATCATCACGGGTTTTCTTGGTGTAGGAAAAACATCTGCGATCATGCACTTACTCAAGGAGAAACCCAGTCATGAGCGTTGGGCAATCTTAGTCAATGAATTTGGTGAAATCGGCGTTGATGGTAGTTTATTTCAAGGTTCATCAGCAACTAACCAACAAGTATTTATCAAAGAAGTGCCTGGAGGCTGCATGTGCTGTGCATCTGGGCTGCCCATGCAAATTGCACTTAACTTGCTGCTCGCAGAAGCCAAGCCTGATCGCCTATTAATTGAGCCAACGGGCTTAGGTCACCCAGTTGAAGTACTGCAATTGCTGTCGAATAACTACTACAGCGAAATTTTAGATTTGCAGAAAACCGTCACGCTCGTTGACGCCCGTAACTTGGCCGATAGACGCTACACCGAGCATGCGACATTTAACCAACAAATCGCAATTGCCGATATTGTGGTTGGCAACAAAGTGGATTTATATTCAGATGTTCACCAGCAAGCATTAGCCAGCTATATCAGCAACCAACAAATTCAAGGCCGACCAGCGCAGCAATTACTATTTGCAGAGCACGGTAAAATAGAGCTCAGCTGGCTTAGCGGTAAAACGGAACATGTACCTGATGTTCATCACCATCATCATCACGAACAAGCCTCAGCAGCGCCAATTGTAGCCGAACAGCCCATGCCAACATCAGGTTATTTAAAAGCCGCCAATCAAGGCGAAGGCTTTAGCAGTGTCGGTTGGCGATTTGCACCTGATAAGGTCTTTGATCGCGCAAAGCTCGTCGCACTATTAACCAGTATTAGTGCAGAGCGGATTAAAGCCGTATTTATCACAAGTGATGGTATTTTTGGCTATAACAGCACCCGAGATGGCCTTACCGAAGCTATGCTAGATGAGTGCCTTGAAAGCCGAATAGAAATCATCTGCGATGAAGATAAAGTAAAAGAAAGTGCTTGGGAGCAAGCATTAAAGCAGGCAGTTATCAACGAAGCTCGTTTATAATCGCTACAGTGTAATCAATAATACTTAACAACCGAGATCAGGCTATTTTCTGCTAGTGTATTTAACCTTGATAAGGTTTAACCGTCATATTTTTCAATATGCGTAAGGCGCATCGTGTAGGCTGCAGTTGCTAGCTGGTCTTCAAATAGCTCAGTTGCCAACTTCCCCGACACCCAAATAGGTTCATAAAGATTCTCGAGCGCAAAACCGCGTTCAGACTCAACAAAGATTATTTGATTTGGCGGTGGTGGTGGCGCATGAATACAAGCGCCGAAAAAGGGAACTAAGAAGAAGCTAGTGACAACTTGGCTGTCGTTAAATTCTAATGGCACAACAAAGCCAGGAATACGAACGTTTTGTCCATTCATGGCTTCAATAATATTAGTGGATACCAGCGCTTGTTCGTAAGGATCTACCTGCTTTTCGCCATTTTCAGCATTATTTGCCGCCTTATTTGCCGCCATGGCATTTTGAATAGTGCTAGTGATTTGATCTTCGGCAGAGCCATCTTCAATCTGAATCAAATAATCCGGTGGGTTAAGTAAGGCTTGTAAATCATCTTCCGGAATTAGATCGCCCCACTCGATAGATCTGTAAACGCCAGATTTAAGGTGTGAACCATCGCTAAAGGTCATTAGCGCTTGCTCAATTACTTGCTCACTTACTTGCTCAGTAGGGTTTTCTGCTGCTTGCACCTGCGTGCTAATTTCCTGACCTTGATGCGACTCACTGCAGCCACTGCTAAGTAGCGCGCCTGCGATTAATAGCACTGCAGAAAAAACCTTAAGCCCACTTGCTGTATCGCTATTGATATTACTAGTGCGAGGCTTAACGCCCTTGCACTTTGTATTGCTAGCTATAGTAAACATACAAGCGCGGGGGAATTGGGCATTGCGAATGAGTTTCGCTGAGCTTCTCATAACAAATTTAACCTACCGACTTCTCACTCCAGACAACATCGTGATACTATCACAAAATACAACTTTGGTGACAATATAACAATTAATACCAATTGCAGAAAACCAATTGCATAAGAATAGTCCGTTTATATGAGTCTAGCTGTCGAAATCGAAAACCTAACGTTTAGCTACAACCAAGGGAAAAGGAGCGCAGCTCCAACAAGCCTTAGCAGCGCAGAAAATAGCGTTGAAGGTAGCGCAGAAGTAAGTACAGAATCGTCTGTGCTCAGTATCCCTCACTGGTCTGTGCCCCAAGGGCAAAAACGCTTTATCTTTGGTCCATCAGGCAGTGGTAAAACAAGTTTGCTTAATATACTCGCGGGCATCTTAACACCCGCATCAGGTACGTTCGGGTGCTGGGTGAGCCCATCAACCAAATGAGTGCTCGTCAACGTGACAAATTCCGAGCGCAGCATATTGGCTATATTTTTCAGCAATTCAATTTAATCAGCTATTTAACCGCCGTAGACAATATCAAACTAGCCAATCACTTTGCTTCCCAACAAAGCAGTAAACACAAGGTTAGTGAAAAGCAAACCATTATGCCCTTGCTAGAGCGACTTGGCATTCCATCCGCAGATTGGTATCGACCAATTAATCAGCTAAGTGTTGGCCAACAGCAACGTGTGGGTATTGCGCGAGCTTTTATCAATCAACCTAAATTGTTGATCGCAGACGAGCCAACCTCTTCACTGGACACTGCCGCGCGTAATAACTTTATAAAACTGTTAACGCAGCTATGTGTAAATGATAATAGCGACCAGCAAACTACCTTATTATTCGTTAGCCATGACACGCAATTGGCACCGCACTTTGATCATGTCGAAGCGTTACATGATTTCAATATTGCCGCCGATAACTGCCAAGGTGATAACTCCACAGATAATAACTACCAAGGCAATGAACATAAGCGAGAACACCGCTAATGTTATTGCAAATTGCCAGCAAGAGTTTATGGCACCGCAAAGGCTCGGTCATGCTGACCATATTTGCCGTCACTGTCAGTATTATGGTGATGCTGGCCACTGAGCATATTCGCCAACAAGCAAAAACGAATTTCGCTAATAGCGTTTCTGGCGTTGACCTTATTGTTGGCACTCGCACGGGCAGTTTAAATTTACTGCTCTACTCGGTATTTCGAATGGGCGCGCCAACCAACAATATTAGTTGGCAAGCATATCAAAATGTTAGCCAACACAATGCCGTAAAGTGGGCCGTGCCAATCTCGCTTGGCGACTCGCATAAAGGCTATCGCGTGCTGGGCACAACAACAGATTACTTTACTTACTTTAGCTTTGGTCAGCAGCAACAGCTTAGCTTTAAGGCGGGTCGAGCATTTAACGGTGTTTTTGAGCTAGTGCTTGGCAGTGAGGTCGCAAAGCGCTTGGCTTACCAGCTTGGTGATAAACTGATTTTGTCACATGGTATTGGTAGCACTAGCTTTACGCAGCACAAGCAATTGCCCTTTCAAGTCGTTGGCATATTGGCCCCCACGGGGACACCAGTTGATAGAAGTTTACACGTAAGCTTGCAAGGCTTAAGCGCGGTGCATTTAGCACGGCCATTAAACTCTGGGCAGCAGCCTGCTAGCCAAGTGTCGATGGCTGCTCCTGAGCTGCAACCAACGTCAGTTACTGCAGTGATGCTTGGCCTTACTTCAAAAATGCGCGTATTTCAGCTTCAGCGCCAGATTAATACCGACAATAACGAGCCGCTAATGGCAATACTACCAGGCGTAGCATTGCAAGAACTGTGGCAAACCATGTCGGTTGTTGAGAAAGCTCTTAGGTTAATCTCAGCATTAGTGGTGATTTCTGCGCTGCTTGGGCTTAGCGCCATGTTACTTAGCTCCATCAACGAACGCAGGCAAGAGATAACATTGCTGAGAATGATTGGAGCTTCACCGCTATTTATTTATTGGTTTATTGAACTTGAGGCCATGCTAATTGTCATTGTTAGTGCGCTATTAGCGACAGGGCTTCTAAGCACAGGCTTAATATCTGCACAGCATTACCTGCTCAATCATTATGGCCTTGCCATTACGCCCAACGTATTCTCGCAAGCCAATGTCATCACACTTTTGCTTATCGCCGTATTAGCTTTTATCGCAGCAATTCCGCCTGCGCTGTCGGCGTTTCGCAATGCAAAGCAGTGAGCGTTATAGCGCTTAGTAATTGACGCTAATCAAATGACATTAACTAACCGAAATTAAACAATCTTGAAGTTATCAATTAAAGGACAACATATGGTCACTAGACGTAAATTTTGCCTCGGGTTGACGTCACTGGCATTCGCTGGATTATCTGGCAGCAGTCTAGGTAAAAATACGACAGCATCATCCAGTGTCGCTATCCACAGTGCCAAGCCTATCAATGCTCTTGCTAAGGGTTATGGGCCACTGCAAGCTGACACAAACAAACTACTCGATTTACCCGCGGGGTTTAGCTATGAAATTATCTCGCAGCTTGGTCAACCAATGAATGATGGTATGGCAGTGCCAGATAGAGCAGATGGCATGGGCTGTATGCCGCTCGACGCAGACCGTGTGGTGTTGATTAGAAACCATGAGCTATCGCCACAAAATTTGGCAACCCAACCTGAGCCTATCAAGCAACATAAAAGTCCTTTAGCTTATGATCAGCTGGCAAGTGGCGTTTCGCTACCAGGTGGCACTACGTCAATTATTTACAACCTAAAAACTAAGCAAGTAGAGCGCGAATTTATCAGTCTAAGCGGCACTATTCGTAACTGCGCTGGTGGTGTAACACCATGGAGAAGCTGGTTATCGTGTGAAGAGAATGTCTCTTTGCCTGATGAAAGTATCAGCCAAGCCCACGGTTATATTTTTGAAGTACCCGCAAGCACCAAATCACAGATTGATGCTAAACCGCTGAAAGCCATGGGACGATTTAACCATGAAGCGGCGGCGGTCGATCCAAAGACCGGTATTGTGTATCTCACCGAAGATCGCGGCGACAGCCTGTTCTATCGTTTTATCCCTAAAACTTATGGCAAGCTTGCCGATGGTGGGCAACTTCAAGCATTAGTAGTGAAAGCTCAACCACAATTTGATACGCGTAACTGGCAAGACAAAACAATGTCGTTATTCGACTGGCTAGACGTTGAATGGATTAATATTACCAATCCAGAAAGCCCAGAAGATGATTTACGCAAACAAGGCTTTACCAATGGCGCAGCGTTATTCGCTCGTGGCGAGGGCATTCACTGGGCCGATAACGAACTGTACTTCTGCTGCACGAATGGTGGCAACAAACAGCTTGGTCAAATTATGCGTTATCAACCATCAGCATATGAAGGAAAAGTAAATGAGCGTACACAGCCTGCTCGTTTACAACTGTTTTTAGAAAGCGAAGATGAGTCACTGTTTAATTTTGGCGACAACCTAACCGTTACCCCACAAGGCCACTTATTGGTGTGTGAAGACCAATATACCGAGGTGGTTAACAACCACCTGCGCGGTGTAACCCCCGACGGTAAACTGTATGATTTTGCCCGCCTGCATGCACAAACAGAACTCGCCGGCGCCTGTTTCTCACCGGATGGTTCAACCTTGTTTGTTAACCTTTATTCGCCCGCTAAAACACTTGCAATAAAAGGCCCATGGCAAGACGTAAGTGCACTAAGTTTAGTGAGTTCTTAGCAAGAAAAAGTAGCAAGAAAAAGTAGCAAGAAAGCGAAGCCAGCAAAAATAGCTAGTAAAAAGCCACCTGCTCTGAGGTGGCTTTATTATTTATTAATCAGCGACTTATTAACAAGTGCACTCAACTACTATGATAATTGTCGTGCTATACACTACAACTCAAGACGCTGCTACTCTCGCAACAAGTGTAAGAAGTGCATATGCTTTTGGTACTGATCAACAATATCATTGAGTACTTCAGCTTCTGACCAGCCCATAATGTCGTAGTCTTGACCACCTTCCACTAAGTGTACTTCAGCGCGATAGTAGCTATCGGAATTACTATCGGTATCGCTGTTGAAATCTGGCTGTAAATGCTCGCTCTTTTTCACGGCGTAAATAAAGTCATGCTCATCACCATGAAAAACTTTTAGCTGTAAACCAGAGGCTGTTGGCTCGATGCCGACATCAATATCGTTGGCTTCGAACTGCTCCTTCATTTTTTCAAACGCTTTTCGCACACGACTTTTAATAAACACATCAGCGTTTTTCTTGGTGGGTGTTGATAAAATATTATCCAGCTTTTCCTGCCAATCGTCTTTGTGGCGATACATATTGGTAGTAGACAAGTTCAATTGCATTGCATCGCGTTTTGCTGCTTCAACACGTAGCGCTTTCACTAAACCAAAACAAGCGGCGAGCAGCACTATTGAAAATGGCAAGGCACTAGCGATGGTCATGGTTTGCAACGCTTCTAAGCCGCCAGCTAAGGTTAGTATTGCCGCTACAACACCAACACAGCATGCCCAGAATAAACGCTGCCATACTGGTGTATCGTTTTCACCATTTGAACACAGCATATCAATGACCATCGCACCTGAGTCACACGAAGTAACAAAGAAGATAACAATCATCAAAATAGATAATCCCGTTAGCGCTGTTGACCAAGGGATTGCTTCCAGAAATACAAACAAGCTAACTGCAGCATTTTCATTGACCATTTCAGCCAAACGGGTAAATCCACCATCAACAATCAGTGAAATTGCAGAGTTGCCGAAAATGGTCATCCACAATAAGGTAAATGCCGTAGGTACCATCAGTACCCCTAAAACGAATTCACGAATTGTGCGGCCCTTTGAAATACGGGCAATGAACAAGCCAACAAATGGTGCCCATGCTAGCCACCAGCCCCAATAGAAAATTGTCCAGCCGCCGATCCAATCTTTCTTCTCGTAGGCAAATAAATTAAAGGTATTGGCAACAATCTCAGATAAATAGCCACCAATGTTTTGCACGTATACTTGCAACAAGTAAACGGTTGGGCCAAGTACAAAAATTAGTAGCATCAGCATTATCGCTAACCCCATGTTTACTTCAGACAAAATTTTAATACCTTTGTCTAAACCCGTAACCACGGAAATCGACGCCAACGAAATAATCGCTAGCATAATCAGCATTTGATTAATTTGGCTAACATCAACCTCAAACAAATAGTTAAGGCCAGCGTTGACTTGGCTTGCGCCTAAGCCCAGTGAGGTAGCAACACCAAATACCGTACCGACGACGGCAAAAATGTCTACTAGATGACCCGGCCAGCCATAAATGCGATCACCAATAATCGGGTAAAGCGCTGAGCGCAGCGTTAACGGCAACCCTTGGCGATAACAAAAGTACGCCAATATTAGTGCAACAATGGCGTAGATAGCCCAAGCATGAAATCCCCAATGGAAGAAGGTAATTTTCATAGCCTCGCGCATTGCATCAATTGAGCCAGGCTCTGCGGTGGGAGGGGATAGATAATGCATTACTGGCTCAGCAACACCAAAGAACATTAAGCCAATGCCCATGCCAGCAGCAAAGAGCATTGATAGCCATGTGCTCATACTGTAATCAGGGGTGGAATGATCTGGTCCGAGCTTTATCTCACCAAAGCGAGAAATTCCCAAGTACAGTACAAACCCTAAAATAATGCCTACCGCCAATACATAGAACCAGCCACCATTAACGGTTATTGCAGCTTGCATGGCACTAAAGGTTGCTGATGCACTTTTAGGCCAGACAAAGGTAAAAGCGAGCAAAGCGATGATGGCAAGGGTGGAAGGAAAAAAAACGGCGCGATTAAGCTTCGATGAATTCAATTTCATCATTAAGTGACACCTTAGCGCAAAGCGCAGGTTGTATATGAGAGTCAATGCTTAATTGTTTAACCGCTTTCAATAAGCAGTTTTAGGCGTTACTCAACACCAAAGCTAGGTTAATACGCTTTACTTTAGCCACCTAGTAAGTAGGCAAAGACAAAGTAGAAAACCTAAAAAAGTAACGAAAAACGGCGAAAGAATTAAGCTCGAATATAAAGGTTTTAGATGATAGCACAATTAGATAGCAAATTCGGGCTAATTACCGAACAGTTTGAATATTCTGAAAATCATTGGGGTTAACTGCGATGTATCAAAAACACTGTTGTATGTTAAGCACAAGCTGTTAGCAGCTAAAACTTAGCTTGTTAGATGGAACATAGCTTGTTAGCTAAAACATATTCTGGCGAATTTATTACACAAATCAAGGCGAAGCTATTGCAAAAAACACGCATCAATAGCTCCCCTCCTTGATCATTCAAACATAGCTAAAGGCAAATGAATTATTTTATGTAAGAGCAGATATAGTCAGTTACTGAATACACTTTGAGTTGAAATTGTGAGTTTGCTGATACAGTAAATTGCTCACCACCTTGAATGGTTTGCCAACTAGTATCATCACCAATTAGTACCTCAAGATCGCCTGCTTGAATTTCCATAATCTCTTTTTCTTGCGTGCCAAAGGTATACTCACCCGGTAACATGATCCCTAAGGTTTTGTGGCTACCGTCGGTAAATTGCACGGTTCTGCTAGTCACTTTACCGTCAAAATATACGCTGGCTTTTTTTACTACCGAGATATTTTCAAGTACTGGGCTCTTATCTAGGCTCTTGTCTAAGTTAGCTTCTGACATCTAAACTGCTTCCTTCTAGTTAACTTATTGTTGTTGGATTTTTAGTTTTCGAATTTTCGATATTAACTTTTTATTGTATCGCTCAAAAAGCACTCGCTAGAGCATAAACACTAATTTCTTGCGCAACAAGCAGTTCGTTTACTCCTCACTCGTTATCGACTCGCTACAACTCAGACTGTTCAATTCAATTTATCTTAACTTATCTTAGCCTTAGCCGAGCTACTTAGTTTAAAAACCTTGCAAGCCAAGCAAAAAATATCGTTATTAAGCCCTAACTAAGCTCGCCTGAAAGCCGCTACGAATAAGCATTATGAAATCAGCTCATCTTTTCATGAAGTATCTTCATTTTTATTCATCTCGTTAAGCCAGTATAAAAATAGCTAACAGCGGCTACTTACCCAAAGTTTATAACGACTTCGGTAAGCATTTATCTGACTTTTTACCTTAACCAATATTTTAACTGGCGAGCATCAATCATCATGACTACAGATTTTAACTACAGCATCAAACGCATCAGCTTTGACGAAAACTACCAACCAGCAAACAGCACTCGTTTAACCACTAACTTTGCCAATTTAGCTCGCGGAGCCCATCGTCAAGTTAACTTGCGCAATGCCCTAAAGATGATTGATAACAGTTTTAATGCCCTAGCCAACTGGGACAACCCAAACGGCGATCGCTACAGTGTCGAACTTGAGATTATTTCTGTGGATATGACAGTAACCACAAGCGATGAAATATTTCCGTCGATAGAGGTGTTAAAAACCAATATTCTTGACCATCAAACAGGTGAGCGCATTGAAGGCATTGTTGGCAATAACTTTTCTTCTTATGTGCGCGATTACGACTTCAGTGTACTGCTGCTGAACCACAATAAAGACCAAGCACAATTTAGCGTCCCCAATAACTTTGGTGATTTACACGGCAAGCTATTTCAGTACTTTTTAAGTTCAGACGCCTATCGCCAGCACTTTAAAAAGCCACCTGTCATCTGCTTAAGCGTATCAGACAACAAAACCTATCATCGCACCGAAAATCAGCACCCGGTGTTAGGCGTTGAATACCAGCCAAATGAGTCGTCGTTAACCGAGCAGTACTTTCAAAAAATGGGCTTACAGGTACGTTATTTTATGCCGCCAAATAGCGTTGCACCGTTTGCCTTTTACTTCGTTGGTGATTTGCTAAATGACTATACCAACCTTGAATTGATCAGCACGATTAGCACCATGGAAACCTTCCAAAAAATCTATCGTCCAGAAATTTACAACGCCAATGCAGCAGCAGGTAAATGCTATAAGCCAAACCTAAAGAACCACGACCATTCGCTAACGCAAATAGTGTATGACCGTGAAGAGCGCAGCAGACTAGCAATTGAACAAGGAAAATTTGCCGAACAGCATTTTATTAAGCCGTACCAAGACGTACTTGAAAATTGGGCTGCCAACTATTCGGTTTAGCCGCCTCGCGGTCTAGCAACTTAGCGCTTCTATCAATCAAAAGCGCATAGCAAAAAGCCCCCCAAAAAAACAACATAAAACCAAAAAGAAGTGGATACTATTTTTATGAAAGCACTATTACCCACATCAACCGCAGGCAGTTTACCGAAACCTATTTGGCTAGCAGAGCCAGAGCAACTTTGGTCACCTTGGAAACTATCCGGTACAGCATTAACTGACGGCAAACAAGATGCTTTGCGCGTAACGCTTCAAGAGCAACAAACGGCGGGTATTGATATTGTTAGCGACGGCGAACAAACCCGCCAGCACTTTGTCACCACCTTTATTGAACATTTAAGCGGTGTCGACTTTGAAAAACGTAAAACCGTGCGCATTCGCAATCGCTACGATGCCAGCGTCCCAACGGTTGTTGGCCATGTAAGCCGCACTAAACCGGTATTTGTCGATGACGCTAAATTCTTGCGCCAGCAAACTAAACAGCCAATCAAATGGGCACTGCCTGGGCCCATGACCATGGTCGACACCCTGTATGACGCGCATTATCAAAGCCGCGAAAAACTCGCGTGGGAATTTGCCAAAGCCCTAAACGAAGAAGCTAAAGAACTGGAAGCGGCAGGTGTTGATATTATTCAATTTGACGAACCTGCCTTTAACGTATTTTTTGACGAAGTGAACGAATGGGGTATTAAATGCTTAGAACGCGCCATTGAGGGCTTAACGTGCGAAACTGCGGTACATATTTGCTATGGCTATGGCATTAAAGCAAATACTGACTGGAAGAAAACCTTAGGCGATGAATGGCGCCAGTACGAAGCGACTTTCCCAAGCCTTCAACAATCAAGTATTGATATTATTTCGCTGGAATGCCACAACGGTCGCGTGCCATTAGAAGTACTGGAATTAATTCGCGGCAAAAAGGTGATGGTTGGTGCCATTGACGTTGCCACCAACGCCATTGAATCTCCAGAGGAAGTCGCCGAAACGCTGCGCAGCGCCCTTAACTTCGTTGATGCCGACAAGCTCTACCCTTGCACTAACTGCGGTATGGCACCACTTTCACGTGAGGTTGCCAATGCTAAGCTAAAAGCATTGAGTGCGGGCGCTGCAATTGTTAGAGAAGAGCTTGAAAACCAGTCTCAAGCAAAGCCGGCTTCAGTAAAGCCAGTCTAAAACAACCATACAGACCAAATTAGCTGCTAAGGTAAAAGTTAAGACCAAGCTACACAACACCAAGCCAAATAGCAGCACCTGTTTAAAATCAAAATAATCGCGAGGCTTTTAATTCACTTGCCTCGCTTACTTTGCTAGACAATTGATCTTCATATTGAGCTAACAGCAATTCAATCTAGCATCATCGCACTATACTCAGTAATATCTATTTGAATCGACCAGACTATCCTAGACGTTTTCTTGATTCGTAAAATAGGTTTTATCATAGTCAGCCGGAGACTGATTATTTAGGTAGCCATGCTTACGCTTGCTGTTATAAAACATTTCGATGTAATCGAAAATATCTTCCTTAGCTTTTCCTCTAGTTTTATACTTTTTACGCTTAATTCGTTCACGTTTTAACAGTTGAAAAAAGCTTTCGGCGACAGCATTGTCGTAACAATTACCTCGTCGGCTCATACTCAGTGATAAATTATGCTCAGCAGCAAATCGTTGCCAGTCATAACCTGTAAATTGGCTACCTTGATCTGAATGCACAATCACCGTTTGTTTAGGCTTTCTTCGCCATACAGCTGCGAGTAATGCACTCAATACTAAATCAGTATGCATCATTGATTGCATTGACCAGCCA
Source organism: Thalassotalea euphylliae (assembly GCF_003390395.1). Taxonomy (NCBI): domain Bacteria; kingdom Pseudomonadati; phylum Pseudomonadota; class Gammaproteobacteria; order Alteromonadales; family Colwelliaceae; genus Thalassotalea; species Thalassotalea euphylliae. Next base: position 3,099,413 of record NZ_QUOV01000001.1, read on the forward strand.
ACGACTTGCCGAGAGAATAAATCTATAACAACAGCGAGATACAGGAAGCCTTCATGCGTATCGATATAGGTGATATCGGTTACCCAAGTTTGATTTGGCTGTACGACATCAAACTGCCGTTTTAGCTGGTTATCTGCGACAACCGAGGGCTTAGTGCCGTAGTTGCCTTTACGCTTCTTATAACCAACTTGAGCTTGTATGCTAGCTAAATTCATTAGTCGGCAGGCTCTATTCTTTGAACAAGTTTCCCCTAAATCCAACATATCACTTTGGATTTTGCGATAACCGTAAACGCAGCCGCTTTCAAGCCAAGACTGTTTGATTAAACCCGTTAAGCGCTTGTCATCTTTAGCACGCTTGCTCTCTGGCTTCTGAAGCCACGCATGAAAACCACTGCGATGAACTTGCAACGCTTGGCACATCAGTTTTATGGGATATTGGTTGAGCCGAGACTTTATGAACGTGTACTTTTCTTTGACTCGCCCGCAAAGTACACGGCGGCTTCCTTTAATAGGTCACGTTCTTGCTGAGTGCGCTTCAATTCTTTTTCAAGTGCTTTGATTCGCTTCTCTTGCTCGGATAACGCTTGATAGTGTTCGCTATTGCTTCCATAGCGTTTTAGCCAAATATAAAGGCTGTTTGTCGATATATCTAACCGCTCAGCAACACTTGCAACGGAGTGACCTTTTTCAGTCACTTGCTTAACGGCCTGTATCTTAAACTCTTCGGGAAATCTTTTAGCGCTCATTCATCCTCCTGGGACACAAAGTTTACAACTTCTTTGTGTCTAGGAAAATCTGGTCGATTCAGTTGGATTGTTGAGGCAAAACTTAAAGAAGGTGAGTTAGAAAATTTTAAAGCCGTGATGAACTCACAGGTAAACCAAGCGCTTACCGAAAACGGCACCTTTAACTATCAATACTATATGTCGGACGCTGGCGATATCTTGGTGTATGAACGGTTTGCTGATGCTGCTGCTTCTCATGAGCATATCGAAAATTGGGACGCCCATGCCGAACGCTGGTTAGCGGCAGCCGATGCCACCCGTATGTTGCACCTTGGTAACTTGCCTGACGATGTTCGTGCACGCCACGCTGCACTTTCACCGCTGTGGCTAAAACCACTCGCTGGCTTTGCTCGTGAAGATGCCGAAGGTAGCGAAATCAAGGTTGATGGCAACACCACCTTTGAAAACTATGGCTGGATTGTCGAAGCCAAGCTCAACGAAGGTATGCTAGAAGAATTCAAAGCAGTAATGAACTCACAAATTGCACGTGCCGAAACCGAAGAGGGTACGCTAAATTATCAATACTACCTTTCTGACGACGGTGACATCTTAGTTTATGAGCGCTTTAAAGATGTTGCAGCCTGCCACACCCATATCGACAACTGGGATGCGCACGCCGAGCGTTGGATGGCAGCCGCCACACCAACACGTATGGTGCATTTAGGTAATTTACCGGCAGAAGTAAGAGAGCGTCACGCCGCCATCACACCACTGCTACTTAAACCATTCGGCGGTTTTGCAAAGTAGCTTGCCTACACTCCCTAAATAATGCAGCTCGCAGTTACCTTCCATGAAGATAAACGCTAACTGCTATCAAACTTCAAAGAGAGATCATGATGAAACAATTTCTAAAAGCAACCGCAGTGTCGTTATCACTGCTGAGTATTTCCGCCTGTTCAGTAACAGCCGAGCAATTATCAACAACAACCAGTGAGCCATTGCCGCAATCACAATTACTGGCGAAATTACCGGATAGCTATAACTCGCCAGCCAGTTTTACTTTAGATGCCTACAATAATGTGCTGTTTACGTCCCCCAACTTGCATAACGACGCATTCGCCAAGCAAGGGCTGATCGCCAAGCCTGCTACACCAGTGATAGGTATGATTGATGCTAATGACAAGGTTACTACTTGGTACACCTTTAAACCTCAAGATATGGAGCCAACCAGCGGAACAGTCGTACCGATGGGGTTAGCAAAAGGACCTGACGGCAATATTTATATCGCCGATATGCAGCTTTGGGCGGGTGGTGAATCTCGAATTTTACGAGTTAATGTTAGTGAAGGTAAAGCCGTTGGTGTAGACGTAGTTGCCAAAGGCTTAGCATTTCCTAACGCGATTGCGTGGTATGGTAGCGATCTTTACGTTAGCGATACTGTACTTGCCACGGAGCAAGGCAAATCTACTACAAGTGGCGTCTACAAAGTAAACATTAGTGAGCTAAGCGCAGCGAACCCACTTCAATTTTCTGCCTACAAAAATGCACAAACATATGACCAACACTTGTTTGACACTTTCACATCAAACGGTAGTTTAGGTTTTGGTGCCAACGGTTTAGCGTTCGATACCCAAGGCAATATGTACACAGGTATTATGGAAGATGGCAGCGTATTCAAAACAACTCAAGATGAAAATGGTAACAAGTTAAGTTCGACACTATTTGCACAAGGCATGGTAGCAAACGATGGCATTCACTGGGATAGCCGCACGCAAGCGCTCTATATTACCGACTTGTTCGACAATGCGGTTTACCGAATAGATTTAGACGGTTCGCTAGCATTACTCGCAAAAAACGGTAATACCGATGGTGCAAATGGTGAATTAGATGCCCCCGGTGAAGTGATTGTGCGTGGCAATAAAGCTTATGTGAATAACTTTGACGCTGCCTTTGGTGCCCCGAATATGGTTAATACAACGCCGGATATGCCGGTGACTATTTCGGTTATTAATTTAAACGATTAAGTTAAACGATTAGGTCATTAACACAAAAAGCATTAGCACTAGGTGTTAGCGCTAGCTATTAAATGTCGAAATATTAAGCGTTAAGTAAAGGAAAAGGAGCTTAACGCTTTACGAATTCCCAAACGAGGCTGAAATAAATCACGGCAGATGAGAGCTCTCTTCAAAACAGCTTTTTTAATTTCGTTGCTTTAATTTCGCTGCTTTAACAAGGTAAAGGTATAGCTATAACCATATAGCGCACTAAAGAAGATACTCGGCGCTACTGTTAGCCATAAATTAGGTGTTTGATTAATAACGTTCACCATAATCACCAAACTCGCCTGCATCGAAAGTGGCACCAAGGGAGCTAGTAAACTGCCAGTAACGCACTTACCTTTAAGGTGAGTTGCGGCAGCATCTAATGCTTCATTAAACGTATTCAAAATGGCGAGATTGTGGCGAGTTTTCGAGTGCACAGAGCAAAGTACAGGCACGATAAACACTAAAGAAAAACAACTACCGCCAAATTTAGCCACCGCTTTTTCCAGCACGAAGGTGAACACTAGGGTGACAGATGCGCTGAAACTCGCTTGTACAAAAGCCGCACGTAGCACGGTTTCGCGATCAACCCCTTCGATGTTATTAGCCCAATACGCCCAAGCAAAATAAAAGACAAAGGCAACAAGCGCTGACCAAATTAACCTTAACTTTGACGACAAAGGGTTCTCCTTAATTTCATATTCACCGAATTCACTGTCTACAGTTGATAGCTAAAGACTGGTAATAGTTCACAACAATAATAGCTAAGCGAACTAAGTAAAACTGCAATGGCCTATGCTACTTTGCCAGCCAACAACCTTAAAAATTAAGCTTAATTATATGTTTTTTAAAACCTTAAACACAGTAGTAACGATATTTGAGCGTTCAAACAACAACTCTTTCCTCTAGCACTTTAAGTGTTTATGTCGTGCCCTATTTTGGCTAAGTAGGCTTTAAAGCTCTTGTCTTTTTCATCGACAAAGCGCTGACTCAACTGAGTAAACGAAGATATTCGGTCAATACGAAAATTTCGAAAATCCTCCCTTAACTCACACCAAGCCGTTAGTAACCACACAGGGCTAAATGAGGTCAGCGCTAACGGCCTAACAGTTCGTTGTGTAGGTGTTTCATTAAGATCTAAATAATCAAAGCGAATCAGTTGCTTTCGCCTAATACATTCTCGAAGCTCAGAAAAATCGACTTCCCATGGGATTTTATAGTGACTCGGCGCGGAAAACGTCGCTATTTGCGCTAACTCGTTAAGCATGGGGGCGGATAAAGTGGCTTGTATTTTTTGAAAGGCACTTTGTGCTTTTTGAGCAAATTTTTCATCAGTCCAGTTACTGACCATACCGATTCCTAATGCTATCGCTTCTATTTCTTTCGCATCAAACATGATGGGCGAGAGATGATAGGTTTTATCAATCACATACCCCACGCCTGCTTCACCGAGTATGGGAACCCCCGCGCTTTTTAAATCTTGTATATCTCGATAGAGAGTACGAGCGCTTACCTCAAATTGCTCGGCAAGCGTATCGGCCGTCACGGCATGATGCATTCGCCTGAGGTATTGAACAATTTCATTAAGCCTTTCTGCTTTTCGCATCGCTATATCACCGTCTGATTTGTCACCTAACAAGGGCGTGTTGATCTTTCAGGGTTGTTTTTGCAGCAGTCTGTTTGGGTTTTATACAAAGCGGCACTTGTGCAGTGTAATCATTCTCCATAAATAAGTGCCAACAAAGTAGAAAATTCAAACAGACGCTGCCCTGCGGGTTCATCTAAACGCTTCCTGCTCATTGTTGCTCGATTTTTACATAGAACGACTATGCGACAAAGCGAGCGCCGTGATCAGAAAGCGTTTAGATTGAACAAAGTTCAATCTCGAAAGATCAACACGCCCCAGTGTAATCAAACACTACTGACACTAGATGTCAGTAGTCAATATCTATAATCAATTCGAAGTCATTGAATAAGGAGAAATAAAAATGATCGGTTATGTAACCTTAGGCACAGCAGATTTAAATAAAGCTAGTGCTTACTACGATGAATTACTTGCAACCATTGGCGCAACTCGTTTTATGGAAGAGCCAAACTACTTTGTTGCATGGTCACAAACCCAAGACGGCAGCGGTTTGGCTGTAAGCCTGCCATTTGATAAAAAACCTGCAAGTGTTGGCAATGGTACTATGGTTGCGCTAGAAGTGAAAACGCCAGAAGAAGTTAACGCTGTCTACCAAAAAGCACTTGAGTTAGGTGGAACATGTGAAGGTAAACCCGGCTTTAGGCCAGAAGATGCCAATCAAGGCTTTTACGCGGGTTACTTTCGTGACTTAGACGGCAACAAGTTGAATGCTTATTGTATTGTCGAAGCTTAAACCCTGTCAGTGGCCAATTTATATTGGCCACACTTTTTTAACATTCGATACAACTCTGCTTACCATGTTAGTTACCGTTAGCCCCGCAAATGCATAGGCAAACTCTAGTAAATCAAGGTCAACCATGCCCCACCAATTAAATAACACTTTACCAACACTCTGTTTACATTTGTTTGGTTATAATTGCGCCGCTTTTTTTTGGGGAATAAGGCATAACGGTTTGGAATATCTGTTTTATTGGTGAATAACCGATGTACCTATGTGGTAGTAATCAAACCAGTTTAGGTTAATTATCTGTGTTGTCTCGTCACATACCTGCTCACTTCTCCTCAAATACTATATTTAATTTACTTAGTAACGGTTCTTGTTGGCTTGAACAGCTAGCCTTATTCATATCGCAATAGGTTTGAATATTCGATGCAGCGAAGAGATAAATTGAATTTATTCAATGTCGCTCATGAAAGAAGCATTACTACTTAATACAAGCTTATTTACAACAGACAAAACCTTAGTTCGGGGTAGTTATGCAGAAATTTAAATTACACTTAATCGGCTCATTAGGTGTCATCATCGTTGCGATTATCGCGCTATTGGTAACCCTGAGTTACAATACGTTCAAAAATGAGAGTGTTTCGCTTAATAAAGCGATCTTAAAAGAACAAAATGCCACGACCGAATCGGTATTGATTGAAAGGTTTAGCGCCTACAAAGACACAATTTCAGCAATAACGTTAGCCGAAAGTGATGTTTTATCCAATACGCTATCTGCCAACCTCACCTCGCAATTAGCCACAATTGAGAATATTCAACGCGATATTAGCGATGGTATTTATCTATTTAGAGATAATGGTGATATTTATGACACAAAAGGCGAATTGCAAAGCTTTAACGTAAAGCAACTTAACCGTGAGTATTACCGCGCTATTTTTGAACAAGGCCAAGATTTCTATATTTCAGCGCCTTTTAACTCTGCGGTATCAGGGGAGCAAGTACTTGGTATGGCACACAGAATTAATCGCTCATTTGCGATTCTTTCTAACATTAAACTCGATGCGGTATTGGGCTCACTTGCCAATGCCAAAAACATGTTTATGTACACTCAGCAAGGAACAATTTTAGTTGCTCCCTACCCCGAATTTCTGGGCAAAAACATTTTTACTGAGCGCTCGCTTTATCAGCAATTTAATCAACAAAACCCAATACTTTCTTACACTGCAAATGTCGCCGGCGATAATATTGATTTCACTGCATTTTGGACTGAACTAGAGGTTAACAACTGGTCATTTGTCTCTTTCGTAAAAGACAGCGCTATTTCAGAAAAGGCAGACTCCCAACTCATCATTGATTTAATCATTGGCTTAGTATGCTTAGCTATTGCCGTTATTGTGCTACAAGTATTACTGCAAAAGCTTGTGCTTACTCCTGTGGGCGGCGCACCTGCCGAGATTGAGTCGCTAATGGCAGAGATGGCCTCAGGTGATTTCACCCAAACACTAGAACAAACAGGCAAGGAAACGGGCATTTACTTGTCGCTTGTAAATCTATCGAATCAGCTTTCTGACTTGATTAGAAACTCGCACGCAATTTCTGAAAATGTGGCCTCAGCATCACAAGAATTAAATGCCGTGATGGGACATACGCTTAACAATGCTCAGCAAGAAATGGCACAGGTAGAGCAAATCTCAACAGCGATTCACGAGCTTTCTTGTACCTCTAACGAAGTGAGTGACAAAGCCATTATTGCCGAAGAGCGAGCAAACGACGCACAAGCTAACGTTGCAACCGGTAAAGCAACACTGGAAGAAAACATTATCTTATCAAGCGATATTGACGCATCGGTTGCAGAATCGGCACAGTTGACCCAAGAGCTGCAAGACTTTGCGGTAGAAATTGGCAGCGTTACCGATGTTATTAACAGCATTTCCGAGCAAACGAACTTACTGGCGCTTAACGCTGCCATTGAAGCTGCTCGTGCAGGCGAGCACGGACGAGGCTTCGCAGTAGTTGCTGATGAAGTGCGAAACCTAGCTTCAAAAACACAAGAGTCAACAGTGAGCATTCAAAACCTGATTGAAAAGCTGCAATCTCAGTCACAAAAAGCCAGCCAAAATATGGAACAAAATGTTGAGCTGATCGAAAAATCGGTAGTACTAGCAGACAAAATCAAAGTGGCGTTTGAAGATATCTCAACCGCGGTTGAATCTATTTCAGAGGTCAACACTTTAGTAGCAACTGCCTCACAAGAACAGCAAAGTGTCACCCAAGATATTTCTCGCACAACCACACAAGCGTTTGACTTAGTGCAGCAAAATGTTTCAGCGGTAAACCAAACCCTGCAAGCCTCAACAGAACTTTCACAGCTTTCAGAAGCACAAAAAACCGAGCTTTCACATTTTAAAGTGCAGCATTAAAAAGCTACATGTTTTATTGGTAGGTTTGATGGCATTGTAATCTCATAAACAAAGTTACAATGCCATGGAGAGGGGAAACATATCCTATAAGGGCTTTCGCTTACTCGACAAAGTACTCAGTAACCGTATCTTATATAAACTTATAAAGTTTGATTATTTTCAGCCTTTATAAGCGCTTGCTCGAAACCATTGCGTATTGAATGATGTTCAAGCTTAGATTCAGGAAAAACCCTCATGTACCCCATATCACTGAGAGCTAGCCATAGCTGATAAGCAAGCGGAATAGCTCTTCCATCTTCTTCGTCCATACCTTCTATAAGACTTGAGGGCATATTAATAAACTCTTCAACAATAAAAGAACCTTTGCTAGGAAAGTCTGGAGCTCCCTCTCTATCAGAAAAGTTATAATTAAGTAACTCTCCTTCTTCAAAGACGCGCTGAAGCCATTTTGGTTCAACATACCTACCAATTACGAAAATTTCGTATTTAAATAATAATGCGCAAATAGCAGCAAAATAGACTCTGGATTTCCAATAGTCGAAAACCCAGCCACCTATAAGGTGGTACTTAAATACATTTCGTCCATTCAAAGAACAAATCGGCTCTGCAATCACAATCAGTGCGTTGTTACATCGAAATAAACCTCTATTAGTGGAACTAAGTGCATAGGCATAAATATTTTTATCTTTAGCTTTCTTATGTAAGTACTTTTTTAAATAACTTTCAAATAACTCAGGGGTTTTATAAAAATCATGCATTTCATATACTTCATTAGAGCTACCTTCAATCCAATCTTTGTTTATACCAAACATTTCAGCGGTTTTTTGTACCATTTGAGGTGTAAGCCTTTTCAATAACTCCTTGTCTGATGAACATGAATAATAATCCAACTCATCATTAAAAAGTTCTGGTATTTGATTCCTGCTTACTCCATGAGATTCAAATGCTGTAACGATACGCGACGCAATTGATTTTACCTCAATATCAGTATCATCTTTTTTAGCAAAATGCTTTTTAAAACGATCAAGCAACTGAAAACCAGCTAAAATATCACCAAGCAAAATTAATCCTTAAATTCAGCCTTTAAGCCTCTTAACTACGAAACACTAAGTAAACTAGCATTTATTACAGCATAAAAAAAGCGAGCCTCAGCTCGCTTTTTATTAATGTATATCAAAAAGTTAACTAATCTTTATAACTATCAACACTCGGACATGAGCACACCAAATTGCGGTCGCCATAAACATCGTCGATACGGTTCACTGTAGGCCAGAATTTGTTGGCGGCAGCCGCTGGTACTGGGAATACTGCTTCTGCGACTGTGTAGGCTCTGTCCCAACCTGCATCGGTGATATCTGCTAATGTATGTGGTGCGTTATGCAGTGGGTTGTCTTCTACTGTCCACTCGCCCTGCTCTACTTTGCGAATTTCGTCGCGAATGCACACCATAGCTTCAATAAAGCGGTCGATCTCGACTTTGCTTTCTGATTCTGTTGGTTCAATCATTAGCGTGCCTGCCACTGGGAATGACATCGTTGGTGCGTGGAAGCCATAGTCCATTAAGCGCTTAGCCACGTCCATTTCGGTAATGCCTGACGCTTCTTTTAACGGGCGCATATCCACAATACATTCGTGAGCGACACGGCCATTTGCACCTGTGTACAAAATTGGGAAGTGCTCGCTTAGCTTCTTCGCTAAGTAGTTCGCATTGGTGATGGCGTATTTCGTTGAATCGGTTACACCTTTTTTACCTAACATGGCGATGTACAAGTAAGAAATACATAAAATGCCCGCTGAGCCAAATGGTGCGGCAGATACGGCATCGTTGCCTTGGGTACTTTCTTTAACGTTCACCAATGGATGATCTGGTAAGAAAGGTGCCAAGTGCGATTTTACACCGATTGGTCCCATACCAGGGCCACCGCCACCGTGCGGAATAGCGAAGGTTTTATGTAGGTTTAAGTGTGATACATCTGCGCCGATAAAGCCCGGCGAAGTAATACCTACTTGCGCGTTCATGTTGGCACCATCAAGGTACACTTGACCGCCGTTGGCGTGAACCACTTCACAAATCTCACGTACGGTTTCTTCGTAAACACCGTGTGTTGAAGGGTAAGTGATCATGATACACGATAAGTTTTCGGCCATTTCTTCCGCTTTCGCTTTCAGATCGGCCATATCCACGTTACCGTTTTTATCGCAATCAACCACAACAACTTTCATGCCCACCATTTGCGCAGAAGCTGGGTTAGTACCATGTGCTGATGAAGGAATTAAACAGATGTTACGGTGACCTTCGCCGCGACTTTGGTGATATTTGTGAATCGCGATTAAACCTGCGTATTCACCTTGTGCACCTGAGTTTGGCTGCATTGATACTGCATCGTAGCCAGTCAACTCAACTAACCATTTATCAAGCTCGCCGATCATTTCCGCGTAGCCTTGCGCTTGGTCAACTGGTGCAAATGGGTGCATATTGGCAAACTCTGGCCATGACACAGGGATCATTTGGGCAGTCGCGTTAAGCTTCATGGTACAAGAGCCTAGCGAAATCATGGAATGGTTAAGCGCTAAATCTTTGTTTTCTAATTTTTTAATATAGCGAAGCATTTCGGTTTCGCTATGGTACGAGTTAAATACAGGATGGCTAAGAATTTCAGATTCACGCACTAATTCCGCAGGAATTGATGAGTGACCACAATCGACGATTTTCGCGTCTAGCTCAGCTACGTCTAAACCATGACCTTCACCAAGTAGCACATCAAACAATACCGCAACGTCTTCACGTGTGGTGGTTTCATCTAAAGATACTGAAATTTGACCGTCGACGTCAGTGCGTAAGTTAATGCCTGCCGCTAATGCGCGAGCAACAATCTCATTTTTGTTTTCAGAATTAAAGGTTAAGGTATCAAAATAGTTAGCGTGAATTGCTTGTAAGCCTTTCGTTGCCGTACCTAAACATAAAATGTCGGTGAAGCGATGAATGCGATTCGCAATGGTTTTTAAGCCTTGTGGACCGTGGTAAACCGCGTAAAACGCTGCCATATTGGCTAGTAATACTTGCGCAGTACAAATATTTGAGTTCGCTTTTTCGCGGCGAATATGTTGCTCACGGGTTTGCATTGCCATACGCAGTGCTTGGTTGCCACGGGTATCTTTTGATACACCAATAATACGACCCGGCATTGAACGCTTGTACTTATCTGAAGTCGTAAAGAAGGCAGCGTGTGGGCCACCGTAGCCCATTGGCACACCGAAACGTTGGCTTGAGCCAATCACCACGTCTGCGCCTAACTCGCCCGGCGCTTTTAGTAGCACTAAGCTCATAATATCTGCTGCGACTGCAACAATACCTTTTTTCGCTTGTACTGCTTCAATTAATGGGCGTATATCAACAATTTCACCGGTTGCTGTTGGGTATTGCAGTAATGCACCGAAGACATCGTGCTCACCTACCGTAGCCGCAGGCGCTACGATAATGTCAAAACCAAAGAATTCGGCACGGTTTTTCACTACGGAAATCGTTTGCGGGTAAACTTCTTCTGCAACAAAGAATGCGTTTGATTTTTTGTTTTTGGAAACGCGTTTTGCCAATGCCATTGCTTCAGCCGCTGCGGTACCCTCGTCAAGCAATGAAGCAGATGCTAAGTCTAAACCCGTTAGGTCTAAACACATTTGTTGGTAGTTTAGTAATGACTCTAAACGACCTTGTGCGATTTCTGGTTGGTATGGCGTGTACGCGGTATACCAGCCCGGGTTTTCCAATACGTTACGCAAAATCACGTTCGGTGTAAGCGTTGGGTAGTAGCCTAAACCAATGTACGAAGTGTTCACTTTGTTCTTGCTAGCCACGGCTTTTAAGTCGGCTAGCGCTTTCACTTCTGTTTTGCTTTCTTCAATCGCTGGCAAGTCTGCTAAGCGAATATCGTTGGGGACAATTTCGTCAATTAGCGCGTCTACTGATTCAGCGCCAATATCGGCAAGCATTGCCTTGGTTTGCGCTTCATCAGGGCCAATGTGGCGACGAATAAAATCTTGAGTTTGTTCTAAATCACTTAGCGTTACTTGTGCTTGGGATTGAATAGTCATAAACAGCTTCACTAAAATTTGCGTACGTATTTAAAAAAGAAAGCCCCGAACAGGGTTCAGGGCTTGTATATATGGTTTAACGATTAGTCTTCGTCAATTGAGTTTTCGTAGCCTTCTGCGTCTAGTAGGCTTTCTAACTCGCTTTCATCTTCAATTTTTACTTTAAACATCCAGCCGTCACCGTAAGCGTCTGAGTTTACTAGCTCAGGTGAGTCTTCTAGGTCTTCGTTAACTTCAACCACTTCACCAGTTACTGGCGCGTAGATGTCTGACGCTGCTTTTACTGACTCAGCTACTGCAACATCGTCACCAGTGCTTACGCTGTCGCCCACTTCTGGTAACTCAACGAATACCATATCGCCTAGTAATTCTTGTGCGTGCTCGGTAATACCGATAGTCACAATACCGTTGCCTTCGTTACGCACCCACTCGTGTGATGTTGCGTACTTTAACTCAGAAGGAATGTTGCTCATTTTTCTTGTTCCTAATATTTAACGTAATTTGTGAAGTGAATAATCCCACTAAAAATATAGAGGAATTAGTTCACAGATCAACTAATCTTTTGCTGGCAAATTTGACTTAAAACGCCTTTTTGCCATTGCGGGCGAACGATGGCTTAATCACTTTCACGTCCACCAACTTCTTGCGCATTTCAACTTGCACGGTGTCTTCTAATTTAACGGCACGCGGTACACGCGCCATAGCAATTGAGTGGCCTAACGTTGGCGAGAAAGTACCAGATGTAATTACACCTTCGCCGTACTCAGTGATCACTTTCAAACCTGAGCGCAATACGCCTTTCTCTTCTAGCACTAAACCGACAAGCTTTGGTTGGTCGCCAGCAGCACGCTGCGCAGCAATCACTTCTTTGCCGATAAAGTCACGCGCTTCGTCGTCCCAGCTAATCGTCCACGCCATGTTTGCCGCTAGTGGCGAGATTGATTCGTCCATATCTAAACCGTAAAGGTTCATACCTGCTTCTAAGCGAAGCGTGTCACGCGCACCTAAACCACAAGGTTTTACGCCAGCATCAAGTAATTGCTGCCATAAATCGGCCGCTTGCTCGTTTGGCAACGCGATTTCATAACCTGCTTCACCTGTGTAGCCAGTCGTTGCGATAAATAAATCACCCGCCTGTGCTGAGAAAAATGGCTTCATGCCTTCAACAGCAGCTTTTTGTTCTTCACTTACCATGTTAGCAAGTAAGGTTGCTACTTTTGCTTTCGCTGTTGGACCTTGTACGGCAATCATCGCGAATTCTGGGCGCTCGGTAATGGTTACACTGAAATTTTTTGCTTGCTCAGCAAGCCAAGCTAAATCTTTTTCACGAGTCGCAGAGTTAACCACTAAGCGGTAATCAGTCGTTGAGAAGTAGTAAATGATCAGGTCATCAATTACACCGCCTTCATGGTTACACATACCGGTGTAAAGTGCTTTGCCTGCCACATCGAGTTTAGCAACATCGTTAATGACTAAACGACGCAGAAAAGCCTGAGCATCGCCCCCCTTAATATCAACAATGGTCATGTGTGATACATCGAACATACCGGCGTCTTGGCGCACTGCGTGATGCTCTTCAATTTGCGAGCCGTAGTTAATTGGCATGTCCCAGCCGTGGAAATCGACCATTTTTGCGCCCGCTTCAATATGCTTGGCGTGAAGTACGGTTTTATTCGTCATAGTGCACACTCTTGGTTTGCATCACATTAACTATAGAAGTTTCGGTGAGCTTGTTGATATTAATCTTTAGCCAATATACCAAGGCTATTTCGCAAAGCTTTCATTGCTCGCCCAAGCCTAGTCATTGAACATTCGCTGTATAGTCGCTAACGATTTACAAAAATTAACGAAAAGTATAATCAAGCACGCTTGTTGATTCAACAGCCTAGTGCTCGTTTATGAAACATAAATCAACATAAAACCCGTAAACAAAATTTTATTTCAATAATTATTCATGTTCGAAATTAAAATCAATCATTATCAACATTCTTTTAATGAATAATTGATAATTCGCTTTACAGCAATTGCCTAACACTTTGATAACAATCGTTAACAGCATTAACCGCCAAAAAAACAGACAATTATCACCGACATTGGACACCTGTTAGACCTAGCAAGTAATTAGCAAATCACAACACTTGTCATCTTGTTGTGATAACGCGCTAGTAAGCTTAGTTTTGCTATATATGGCTTAACTGCTGACAAATTTGAAAGGCAGATAATTAATAATTTTGTGCCATAGTTAAGTCTAGCCAGCATGACATCACTGGAGAATGTATGATTAATAACAAGAAAAATGCACTGGGGGTAATGCTGATTGCACTACTTGCCACCAGCTGCTCCGAGCCACCTAGCGTTGATTATTCCGCGACCATAAGAGCGGTACAAATGATGAACATAGAGTTGGTGACCACTAAGGTACAGGCTTTTCCCGCGAAAGTTGAAGCCAGTAAACAAGCGAGTTTATCGTTTAGAGTACCAGGCAAAATTGCCAAATTTCATGTTCGCGCCGGCGCTTTGGTTAAGCAAGGGCAACCGCTGATTGACTTAGTGCCAACCGATTACCGAATTGCAGTAGAAGGACACCAAGCAGATTATCAGCTGGCCAAAGTGCAGCATGAGCGCTCAGAGGCATTAATTGATGAGCAGTTGATTTCACAAGATCAGTTTGACCAAACTGAAACTGCGCTCAAAGTTGCCGAAAATGAACTAGAGCAAGCAAAAACAGACCTTTCATACACCCATATCTCAGCACCATACGATGGCCGTGTTGCCGCCACTTACTTCAAAGCACATGAATACGTACAAGCATTGCAACCGGTGATGTCAATCCAATCGGAAAATGCCGTTGATGTCGTGATGGAAATACCTGAGCGATTAATTGGCGCTTTACGTCGCTCGCATTTGCAAGTGAACCAACCAACTGTAAGTTTTGCGGTGAAACCAGATCAGCAATACACAGTATCAATTAAAGAAATTGAAACGATAGCAGATCCAGAATCAGGCACCTTCACCGTTACCATGACGATGCCAAGCCCCGACGACTTGAACCTTTACCCAAGTATGGCTGCCACAGCCAACGTTGAACTTGTGCTTAGTGAAGACAGCCTAACGCAACGCATTCCTGACAGTGCAGTTATCAACGAAAACGGCCAACACTATGTTTGGCGCGTTAGTGCCGATAATCAGCTGGAACGTGTCAGCATCGAGCTTTCACAAGACGGCAAGCTAATAAGTGGTTTGCTTGATGGTGACCGCATTGTTACTGCTGGAGTTAACGAGCTGACTGCTGGTCAAACGGTAACTGAGTGGATTAAGGAGCGAGGGTTATAATATGAAATTCTACAATCAGATAGCACTAGTATTACTCGCCCTTGTCACGATTGCAGGTTGTACTCCTGCACCCACACCGCAAGTGCAGCCGATTAGAGTAAGTGTTGAAACCATTCCTGAAATCAGCAATGAAAAACTACAAACCTTCCCAGCCGTAGTTCACGCCAGTGAATTAACCCAGTTAAGCTTCCAGCTTAATGGTGAGGTCAACGAGCTGATTGCCACCGAAGGGATGGAAGTTAAAAAAGGTGAATTACTTGCCAAGCTTGACGACACCTTACTAGTACTTGCGGTAAGTGAAGCGAAAGCAAAAGTTGAACTTTCGAAAGTACAAGCAGCACGTGCAAAACAAATGGTCGATCGCGGCAATATGCCAGAAAGCACCTATGACGAGCTTTTAGCGCGTTATGAAATTGCCCTCGCTCGTTATAACTATGCGCAAAGCCAACTAGATTATGTGTATTTACGTGCACCGTTTGATGGCATTATTTCTGATGTTGCTATTGAGCGCTTTCAAGCTACCACTGTAGGTCGTCCGATTATTACCATGCACAAACTGGACATGGTGGAAGTTCGTATCGACATGCCTGATATTTTAGTTGCTAGTGCCGATCAGCAAAAAGTCGACGGTCAACAACATACCGTAGATGTAAAACTGGATGCTTACCCCAATCAAATCTTCAAAGCAGAATACAAAGAGCATACGACTGAGCAAAATGAAGAAAACCGCAGCTTCACCTTAGTATTGGAAATGCCATCAACACAGGCAAAACCGGTAATTCAAGGTATGCCTGGTAGTATTTCTTTAGATTTAGCTCAAATTGAACGCGATTCAGCTTATTACTCAGTGGTGCCGCTGCATGCCGTGGTATTGCCTGATAGCTACTCCTCATCAAGCTTTACCTCAATTATTTGGCGTCTTAACGGTACACAAGTTGAACCAGTAGAAGTTACCCTTGGCCGACTTGTTGATAAGTCACACGTTGAAGTCATTGGCGATATTAAGCCGGGTGATAAAGTGATCACCAAAGGGCTGCATTATTTGCGCCGCGGAACTGAAGTTATTGTTGCCGAGAAGGAGGCTTAGTCGATGAGTATCGCTGAATATTTTATTAAGAACAAAGTGATCAGCTGGATGTTTACGCTGATCTTGCTCGTTGGCGGCACCCATGCCTACTTCGGCCTAGGTCAACTGGAAGACCCTGATTTTACGATCAAAGATGCCTTGATCAACACCTC
The DNA here is from genome assembly GCF_003390395.1 of Thalassotalea euphylliae. Lineage (NCBI taxonomy): Bacteria > Pseudomonadati > Pseudomonadota > Gammaproteobacteria > Alteromonadales > Colwelliaceae > Thalassotalea > Thalassotalea euphylliae. The sequence goes on from NZ_QUOV01000001.1 coordinate 3,115,632, forward strand.
ATACCCCGGTGCTTCTCCGCTGCAAGTGGAAGAAGAAGTATCGTACGTCATTGAAAAGCAGCTAATGACGCTGGCTTACATTGACAAAATCACTTCAATTAACAGCCGTGGTTTATCACAAATTACCGTTAGTATGAAAAATACCTACGGCCCTGATGAATTGCCGCAAATCTGGGACGAGCTACGCCGTAAAGTGAACGACATCAAAGCCCAGTTACCACCAGGTGTGAATGAGCCGCAAGTTATTGACGACTTTGGTGATGTTTACGGCATTATGTGGGCCGTTACTGGTGACGGCTTTAGTTACCAAGACTTGAAAGACTATGTTGATTTTCTCAAGCGTGATATTGAGTTAATCGACGGGGTTTCAAAAGTTTCTGTGGCCGGTGAACAGCAAGAAACGGTATTTATTGAACTTTCAGCCAATAAACTAGCCAACTTAGGTGTGCCACCGGGTTCAATTTACAATGTGCTTCGCGCACAAAATGTTGTGCAAAGCGCTGGTGCTATGCGCAGCGGCCCAGATTACATCTATGTGCACCCAACGGGTGAGTTTAAGTCGGTTAAACAACTTGAAGATTTGATTATCTCTAGCCCGAGTAGCGATCGCCTGATCTACCTAAAAGACGTGGCAACCATTAGCAAAGGCTTCCAAGAAGTACCGCGCAACTTAATCAACTATAACGGTAATCAAGCTATTAACATCGGTGTGTCTTTTGTCACGGGTGTTAACGTAGTTGATGTTGGTACCCGCATCGAGCAACGTATGGCTGAGCTTGAGCAGTATCGCCCTGCAGGTATGGTGGTCGGTGAAATCTACAACCAACCTAAAGAGGTAGATAACTCAGTAGCCGCCTTTATGCTTAATCTAATTGAAGCGGTCGTTATCGTTGTCGTTGTATTACTCGTCTTTATGGGTATTAAGTCTGGCCTATTAATTGGCTGGATCTTACTACTTACCGTACTAGGCACCTTCTTAGTAATGAACCTATACGACATTAACCTGCAACGTATTTCACTGGGTGCGTTAATTATCGCCCTAGGTATGCTGGTGGATAACGCCATTGTGATTGTCGAAGGGATACTGATTGGCCAAGCGCGAGGGCAAACGAAACTGCAAGCCGCCAATGCCATTGTAAAACAAACCATTTGGCCGCTGCTGGGTGCTACGGTGATCGCCATTACTGCCTTTGCGCCAATTGGCCTGAGCCCAGACGCCACGGGTGAGTTCGCAGGTAGCTTATTCTGGGTACTACTAATTTCACTCTTTATTAGCTGGATAACGGCGGTGACTTTAACACCATTTTTTGCCAGCTTGTTATTCAAAGAAACGCCAACTTCACTACTTAACAATAACAAAGACGGCGACAACGGCGGCGAGCAAGATGACCCTTACAAAGGTGCAATCTTTGTTTTCTACAAAGCGTTTTTGAATATTTGTATGCGTTTTAAAGCGTTAACCATTATTACGGTTGTTGCCTTGTTTGCCCTATCCATTGTAGCTTTTGGCTCGGTTAAACAAGCTTTCTTCCCACCATCAACTACGCCTATTTTCTTGGTAGATTTATGGATGCCAGAAGGTACGGATATTCGCCATACTTACGAAATTGCGCAAGAAATTGAACAGCAAGTAATGAGCTATGATGCGGTTGAACACGTGACCTCAACCACAGGCCAAGGTGCGCAGCGCTTTATGTTAACCTACGAAACAGAGCGCAGTTACGCAGCTTATGCTCAGCTAATGGTGCGTGTTGATTCATTCGACAACGTTCTAGCGACAATGGAGAATGCACAGGCTTATATCGACCAAAACTATCCTGAGCTGCTAAATAAATTTAAGCGCTTAGAAATAGGCCCATCACCAGCGGCAAAAGTTGAAGTAGAAATTACCGGCCCAGATCCAGACACCCTGCGCACACTAGCAACGGAAGTGATTGGTATTTTCCGTGAAGCCGGTGGTACGGTAAACGTTCGTCACAACTGGCGCGAGCGCACTAAAGTGTTTGAACCTCAGTTTAACGAAACCCAAGCACGTCGCTTAGGTATCACCAAGGAAGACGTTGATAACACCTTGCAAATGAACCTTTCTGGGTTAACAGTTGGTCTTTATAAAGAAGGTACTTCATTATTGCCAATTGTGACACGTACACCGGAAGATGAACGTCCATCGTCGGCATCCACCATTCAAATTTGGTCACCAATTTACAACCAGTTAGTGCCAATTAATCAAGTGATTACTAGCACGGAACTGCGCTGGGAAGACCCGATCATTATGCGTAAAGACAGAAAGCGTATGATCACGGTCATGATGGATCCAGACTTTAAAACCAATGAAACTGCTGACTCGTTGCGCAATCGAATCTTAGCGCAAGTAGAAGCAGTTGAGTTGCCGCAAGGTTATAGCATTAACTGGGGCGGTGAATACGAAGACTCACAAGATGCTTCTGAAGCGATATTTGCCTCGCTACCTGTTGGCTACTTGTTAATGTTCTTGATCACAGTATTCCTATTTAATGCGGTGAAAAAGCCACTGGTAATTTGGGCTTGTGTACCACTTGCGCTAGTCGGTATCGTCACTGGTCTGTTAGTGCTGGATAAACCGTTTGGCTTTATGGCACTGCTGGGCATGCTGAGTTTGTCAGGGATGCTACTGAAAAACGGTATTGTCTTACTCGATCAAATCAACAGCGAACTTGCCGCTGGCAAAGATCCTTACCTAGCGGTGTTTGATTCAGCCGTAAGTCGTGTGCGCCCTGTGTCTATGGCGGCGATTACAACGATTTTAGGTATGATGCCACTCTTGGTTGACGCTTTCTTCGAATCGATGGCGGCTGTAGTAATGTTCGGTTTAGGTGTGGCAACAATCCTTACGCTAATTGTTGTACCTGTCCTATTCTGTTTATTTCACGGTATTCAATACCGACCATTAGAAGATGTTTACAAGAAATAAGATTGGCACTAGCCACCTTAAATAGATAAAAAGACAAATAAAAAGGCCAGCTTCGCAAGCTGGCCTTTTTAATGTGCATTTAAGAATTGTTTAGACGGTTGATTAAGGGGGTGAGTCAAGTTACTGCGAAATCTCTGGCAGGTCGCCGCTAAGCCCCATCGCTTGTTTGATCATCTGCTGCTTCACCGCCGGAATATGATTAATTAACCCCATGCCAAGGCCACGCAGTAATTTAATCGGCGCGATTTGTGGCGTAAAACTCTGTTTGATGGCTTCCATCGCCGTGACCATTTCAAGCGCTTCCGCGCGTCGCCAACGGTTATATTGACTGAGCATTTTATCGCTGTGCCATGCGCTGTTAGCACTATCACTGCTCGCTTGCGAGCTGTTTTCACTGTGATAATGCTCGCTAATAAGCTGGGCAAGGCTTGCAGCATCTTGCAGCCCTAAGTTCACTCCCTGCCCTGCCAGGGGGTGAATCGTATGAGCAGCATCACCAATGAGCACAGCGCGCCCTTTAGTAAATTTATGTGCTAAACGCATGGTCAGAGGGTAGCTTTGCATGTCACTGGCTAACGTCACTTGGCCTAGCTTACCATCTGAGGCAGCGGTTAGCGCTTTTGATACTTCGCTAACGTCTAACTGTTGCAAGTGCTCGGCTTCTTGTGGTGAAGTCGACCACACAATTGAGCATTGATTGGTATTGTAAAGCGGTAAAAATGCTAGCGGCCCTTGAGGCAGAAACACTTGCCATGCGGTGTCTTGATGACCTAACTCACAATCAACTGTCGCCACTAACGCATGATTGTCATAATCGCGAAACGCCATGGTCATATCAAGTTGTTGACGCAGCCAAGAGTTTGCGCCATCTGCGCCCACTACCAACTTGGCCATCACTGGCATTTGGCTGGCAAAACTGGCGAACACTTCATGGTCGCCCATGGCAATGTTTTGCAGAGGCTCTTGGGTAAGTAAGCTAATGCCGTTATCTGCCTCAGCTTGCTGCCAAAGCGCATTGCGGATCACTTTATTTTCAATGATATAACCTAAGTTCTCGCGATTACGCGCATCACTTAATTGATTGATATCGAAATCTAAAGCGCCGATATTTGCCTTGTCCCAAACATGCATATGACGATAGGGCTGCAAACGCTGCTGGGCAATTGCTGACCAAACCCCTAAATTGTTCAATAACTGCTCACTGGCAGCATTAATCGCACTAACTCTAAGCTCTGGCGCTTGCGCAAGCTCTGTTGGCTGGTTAGGTTCAACAATAGCGATGGTTAAATCGGTTAACTTTCTGACCGCTAAAGCGAGACTTAAGCCAACCATACCACCGCCAATAATAAGCAAATCGTATTTCTGCATTCTTTATTCCTGTATCTCGCGCTTAGCGCCAGTAACCCTCAAACGTCGCAACCCACAAGCTTTAGTAGCCCATAGTTTTATTGACAAATGCTTTTTGCAAAGGCGAGAGATAGTTCATGACTTTCAAGCCAATATTACGTCCCGCCAACAGTGGCGGTAAGTCATTAGAAAATAAGGTTACCATGGAGTCGGTGAGCTTGATAATCGCTTGCTGATCAGATTCGCGCATAACTTGATATTGATTAAGTAATTTCGCATTACCTAGGTCAGCTTCGCCGCTGGCAATTTGCTGCTGCACTAAGTCAGCCAGTACTTTGACATCTCGTAGCCCTAAATTAAAACCTTGGCCTGCAATGGGGTGAATCGTGTGTGACGCGTTCCCCACCAGTGCCATACGGTGATAACTTTGCTGCTCGGCTTGCACTAAACTGAGCGGGAAAATAGAACGTTTACTGGTTGACTGAATACTGCCAAGCCAGCGCCCAAACGCCTGTTCAAGTGCCAAACAAAATGCTTTGTCGTCAAGCTCGCTTATCTGCTGCGCTTGCTCTGGTGGTAAAGTCCAAACTAGTGAGCATTGCTGATTGGTCATCGGCAACATAGCAATCGGCCCATGTTCAGTAAAACGTTCAAAAGCGCGATTATTGTGCGGCAGCTCTGGACAAACGTTGGCGATCACTGCCCATTGCCCATAATCTTGTTGTGAAGTGCCAATTTTCGCAACCTTGCGGCACAGCGACTGGCCACCATCACAAGCGATTACAAGCTTTGCCTCAATATCAATCGGCTCAGCTTGAGCGCCAGCAGCTAGCTTGATATTGCTATGCTCAGCCTTAATAGTTAGCTGTTCAATTTGGCTATCGGTGTACCATTGAATTGGCTTGTTATGCTCATCGGCTGTTTTAAGTGCAGCAAGTAAGCCATTGGCAATACTCGCGAGCGGAATAACATAACCAAGCGCTTCAACTTGGTGATCTGTTGCCTTAATACGCGCCTTGCCATAGTTGCCACGATCTGAAATATGAATCGTTTCAATCGGGTTAGCGTCATCTGCCATTAGCGTCCATACACCAAGCGAACGCAGGTACTCAACACTGCCATGTGAAAGCGCGAGCACGCGATCATCAAAGGGATTAATTTGGCTTGGTTCAAGCTTGGCCGCTTCAATAATGGCAAGTTTACTGTGCTGGGGAATGTTAGGCTGTTTTAACAAGCTAACCGCCATCAATAGACCTGACAAGCCACCACCGACAATGCTGATATCGACTTGCTGTTCAGTTTGCTCTTTCGTCTGTTTTGAAGTGCCTTGGCTCATATTGCTACTTTCAGCGCTCATACCACTAATTTTACCAACCAGTTCTTATTTTGACTCAGCCATTAATGCTTCAATCGCATCAACTGTTTTAGGTGCGCTGACCGTTAAATTTTCATAACCGTGCTCGGTAACCAGCACATTGTCTTCAATGCGCACCCCTATGCCCTGCCACTTGTCTGCAACATCACTTCCTTTGGGAATATAAATGCCAGGTTCTATGGTCATCACCATACCTGCCACAAATGGGCGCAACTGTTGGCGCTCTTCGTTGGCGTGATAATCACCCACGTCATGCACATCTAACCCTAGCCAGTGGCCTAAACCATGAATAAAGTATTGCTTACACGCTTTGTCAGCAATCAGCTCGGTTAAATCGCCCGTTAAAATACCTAGGTCGTATAAGCCTTTGGTTAAAACATCGCACACTAGGTCATTAAGTGCCGCTAGTGTGTTACCGGGCTCGATAGCCTCAATTGCCGCTTGCTGCGCATCAAGCACTAGCTGATAAATCGCTTTTTGTGGCTCGCTAAATTTGCCACTCACTGGAAACGTTCGCGTGATATCAGCCGCATAGCCAGCGAGTTCGCCGCCTGCGTCAATTAGTAGCAAGTCGCCGTCATTTAATGCTTCATTATTGTCTGTATAATGCAAAATATTGGCATTGTCACCACCGGCAACTATTGAATTGTACGCCGCATAACGCGCGCCATTCACCGCAAACTCATGCAGAAGTTCTGCTTCAATTTGGTATTCAAACTTACCCGCTTGCGTGGCTTGCATCGCTCTTTGATGTGCTTGACCGCTGATCACGTTCGCCTGACGCATTAAGGCAATTTCACGCTCGGTTTTATGCAAACGAAATTCGTGAATAAGCGCTGCGCAGTTCACTAAACTCGCTGGCGCACGTTTGCCAATACGACTTTTAGCAGCAACTTGCGAAAGCCAGTCGGTGGTAAGCGCCATCGTTTCAGCTTCATCAAAGCAGCACAGCACTTTGTCGACCTGTGAAAAATGCTCAACCGCAAATTCATCGATATCATCGATGCTAAGCGCTTGCTCAACACCAAATTCTTGCTTGGCAAGTTCAGGCCCAATGCGGCGACCGTGCCATACTTCCATTTGTGGATCTTTATCGCGGCAAAACAGTACACTTTGTTGCTCGGCAGACTTAATCAGCATCAACACTGCTTCTGGCTCATTAAAACCCGTTAAGTAGTAAAAGTTTTTATTCTGACAAAACGGATATTCGGTATCATTGCTGCGCGTTACTTCGTGCGCAGCACTTACGATGGCAATACTGTTGCTTGGCATCGCGTCAAACATGGTTTGACGGCGCGCAACGAATTCTTCAACAGGTAACAATGTATGTTTTAGCATGAACCGCCTAATAACTTTCTCGGTTAGTGAATAGTTAGCTTAATAAATGATTAGTGAATCGTTTTTTTATCGTCTGTGCTTGGCGGGCTAGCAAGCTCAGCAAAGCACAGTAAAACAGAAACTTTTACATACTCCGCAATTTCGTAATAAGCTTGCTCAGTGGCTTCATCATCATCAATTTCATCGGATAAATTAGCGATTTCACTAAAGTCAGACAGTACTTCTTTAACATCTTCAGACGCCACTGCATTGTCTTTTTGCTGCAAGCCATAACCTAAGTTAAAGCCCTGAACCCAGTGACCCAAGCCATTGGCGCGCTCTGCGATGGTATCGTCATCATCAGGCAGCATTAATTTAAAGCCAAACGAATCATCTAGCAGTGACTGCCAAATTTCGCTGTACACTTGCTTGATGGCCGATTTAACCGCCAATGGAAAGCCTTCGCCGTTGTTAAACATATCGTTAAGCATGGCAAGGTAGTCAGTGCTTTCAAATTCATAACCTGAGGCAATTAAGCCGGTTAATACGCCATGAAGTTCACTGGCGTGAGCTTGCAGGCTTTCTGCACTTAATGTAGCTTGCAAATCAGCAAAGTCGAGTAAAGATTGATCAGACATAAAAGTTCACAAATGTCATGGTATTAGATACCGCTAATCGTACCATTGCCAAGCCATTTGACTCCAGTTAAAAACACCTAAGCACAGGCTTTTGTCAGCTTATTTGGCGTTTGATCAACAAAAAATGCCGCAAACTCAGTAAATTCACCAGCTTGCGCAACGAACTACTTGCATCTGCTTTTTCAGATGGCTATAGTTCGAGGTTATTATTGGTTTATAAGGAATTCGCTCCGCCAATGCGCAATAAAGTTGAAATATCCGTCGCAGGTCGAAAGCTTAAAATCGGTTGTCCAAGTGGGCAAGAAAGTGCGTTGTTCGCCGCCGCTGCCGAGCTAGACAAGCGATTGGCCGCATATAGCGACAGCGAAACCATTGCGACAACAGAGCAGGCAATGACCATGGTCGCGCTTAATCTTGCTCATGATTTGCTGGCAGCAAACAAGCAACGAGAAGTTGAACAGCAAGAAACCCAAAATCAAATCAACTTATTGCAGGAAACCATAGAACAAGCCCTGGTTTCGCAAATCGATAAGTCTGCATAACTTGGTATAAACCGGAACAAGTTATCATGAATAGCAAGGTGTGGCTGGCGATTAGCTTACTCCTTGCCATTATCTTGTATTGGCAGTATCAAGCTGCAACACCTCAAACCACCCAAGCTACGAGTAGCCATCGCCACTCTGCTAATCATTCGACTAACCAAGCAAATAGCCAGCTTGGCAGCCCAAATAAGTCAACACATTGGGCAGACAGCTTTAGACTGCAAGCTCAAATTAGCCAAACTCCAGCCCCCCCTCCTGCTAGCACACAAAGCTCGCTCGATGATGATGAAGCGACAGAAGCGTCAGCGATTAAGCGTTGCCCATTTGCTGAGTTCACCGACCAAGAGCATCAGCTACTTGATAGCCAATTGACAGCATTTTTTAATGAAGGTTATGCGGTTGATGATATTGAACTGCGCAAACTAGGTTACATCTTTTCCGCCGATAGCGGCGCCAGCAATCACCATAAACGTTTATTTTTTAGTGACTACTTGCAAGACAACCCAAACGACAGCATCGCCGTACACCAATTGCTCAAGGCCTGTTTGCAATTACCTCATGACAAAGGCTGCGGCGAACAACTCGATACCTTGGTAGCGCAGTCCGACAACGACAATGGCTATTTATGGCTGCAACTGGCCACCAATAAATTAGTTCAACGAAAACCAAGCCAGTTTCTTCGTTATCTTGAGATCGCAGCCAATAAAAGTCGTTTCGATAATTACTATTTTAATTATGTCGACCTTTTCCTCAGTACCAGCATCGGCCGCATCGATATTGCCTACACTAAGCTGAGGAACACTGCCGATGAACTGGCCTCAGCGCAATTGAATAACCTGAGCTATTTAGTCGACTTCTGCACAGGCAACCTCAATAAGTACCAAGATAGCTGCCTGAGGCTGGCAAAGTCACTTGATGGCAATAGCAACAATGTCGATCTGCAAAGCTTTGGTTCGGGGTTGCTTAAAGAAATTTACCGAACATTAGATGACGACGAAGCGCTCGCCGAGCAGACAGCGCTTGACCAGCAACGTTACAGTGAGCTTTACAACCAAGATTGGGTCAATGCTCAATCGCTAATGCAATATGATCAAGAGCTGATGGTCACTTGGCTAGAAAACGGTAAACTGTTTGGCGAACGAGCAGCGGTCACCGCTTTGCTTAGCGAAGCGAAGCTAAAATCTCTCAACCCTGATTATCTGCCCTGCCCGCTTAACCAATAAGAAGCCGAACAAACAAACTCCTACCAAGAATTAATCACTTAGCTCAAAAGGTCGGCAAACGATCCAATTCGCCAATAAATTACTTAATCCGCAATAAGAATTTGCTATACTCAACACCTGTCTTCTGGGATGTGCGTAAGTTAACTATGTCCCTGAGCCGATAATCTTTACCCTAGGGTTTCATTTACTGGCTATTGAGCAAGCTCGGCTTGTACCGAGAAGCCTACGGTGAGTATATTGATTCCCGCCTTGAGCACACGGTGTTCAAGGGCTGACGTTGGCTACGGCATTCTGGAAGCAGCTCTTTTCTTTTTTCTCGCAACTTTTCTGTAAACGTTGTTTAAGCTAGTTGGTTAACTACTTCTAATACAAACCATTTATTACCTCCTTGCACGGCTTGAAGCCTTTTCGGCTTTGGCAAAATTTGGTCGCGTTAATGTATCCAATATTGAGTATAAATACATAACCAGCAACACCAATAGTGCTGCTATTACAAAGACCCAGGCACCGCCCAAGAAGTCGAGCATGGCACCACCGCCTAACGGTGCTAAGGCAAAGCCAATATAGTAAAAAGATGCCGCACCAAAATAGGCGCCGCGCAAATGAGTCGGCGCTAAGCGATCAATATGGACATTCATGGTCGGGAACAAGATGGCTTCGCCAATACTCAGAATAACCACTGCGCCAATCCACCCCCAAAAGGCCGTTACCGGGTTAATCGCCATCCATACTTGCGCAAGTGCCAGCAATACTAAACCCACTTGAATTCGGCTTGTTAGCGATAGCCTTGCCATCATTTTTAATAGCACAAACTGCAAGCAAACAATGACTGCCGCATTGGCAAAAATCATACTAGAGATAAGCTTCATCAACTCTGGTACATCTGCTCGGGTAAGGTATTGGATGAGTGTTGAATCCATCTGAGCATAAACAAACTTGCAGATAATGTTAGCGACAATCAAGCATTGCAGTACCCTATCTTTGGCCAGTATTTTCAGGGTATCTAACATGTTGGATTTAGGCTTGTATGACGCTTTTTGAGTCGCTTTCGACTTCGCATTTTGAGGTTGTTGATTACTTTCTTGCTGAACTTCTCTTTCGTCTTTCGCCACTATCTCGCTTTGCCTAGCTTGCAGATTCGCTTGTTGATTAGCTTTTTGATTTGCTTGGTATCTCGTAAAATGTCGCATGCCGTAAGCAAGTAATAGCATCCACAAGGCAAACGCTCCTGCTGTCACTAAAAATCCCGACTGTTGCCCAGTAATACCGATATATACGCCAGCCATTGGACCAATTGCACAACCCACATTGATCACAAAGTAACGGGCTTGCAAACCTAATTCGCGCACTTGTACATCGGGTAGAATATCAGACACTAATGCTTGAGTGGGTGGATCCCAAATCGCCTTCGATATAGAGCAAAGCGCGATAACAATGACATAGCCAGTAACGGTTTCCACATTGGCTAATAACACGAATGAAATCACATACAGGCTACCAGCGCTGAACATAATAATCTTTCGGCCAAATTTGTCTGACAGCGCACCGCCAAAAAAGCCAATAAACACAGAAATTACCGCAGCGCCCGATAAAATTAACCCAACTTGCGTGGCCGAAATACCAAACGATTTATAAAGCATCACCGCCAAGAACGGCCACACCATATAAAAGCTACCACGCGTAATTAAGTCGCCAAAGAGCACGATCCACATCAACCTTGGAAACTGTTTAAGCTGGTTAAACGACACTTTACTTTCCATTAAATTTCTCTGCTTTATAAGAAGCCAACGACACCTGACCCCTATCAATACACGCAAGTACCTCGCCAAGTTACTTTACAAAACCAGTAAAACTCCCTATAACGGCAACATTTTCTATTAACTTTGCTTTTTGATCACATAAATGGGTGACATGGTAACAACTCAGGCTAGCTGCAACACACAGGCTCCTATTGGTATTTTCGATTCAGGTATTGGTGGACTTTCCATTGCGCGTTGTGTTGCGCAAAACTTGCCAAATGAGCAGCTAATTTATGTCGCAGACAGTGGCTTTGCACCATACGGCGACAAAAGCCATAAAGACATTATAGCCAGAGCTGACTTTGTTGCTAACTTCCTGATAAAGCAGGGGGTGAAAGCCATTGTTGTGGCTTGCAATACAGCAACTGTCGTCGCAATTGAAGAGCTGCGCGCAAAATATACGTTACCGATTATTGGCGTAGAGCCAGCAATAAAGCCCGCGGCCAAACAATCTAAAGCCAAGTCGGTTGGGATAATGGTGACACAAGCTACGGCCAAGAATGATCGCTTTCTCAGGCTTGTTGAAAGTTACAAGCAAGATGCACAAGTACATATTCAACCGTGCCCAGGCCTAGTGCAACAAATTGAACAAGGCGACCATGAGAGTGACACATGCCAAGCGCTACTCGATAGCTTTATCGCCCCGCTTGTCGATAAACAAATAGACTCCTTAGTGCTCGGCTGCACTCACTACCCATTGATAGAGCAACAAATCAAAGCTCATTTACCAGCAGGTATTGAGTTACTAGAAACCGCCCAACCTGTCACCAATGAGCTTATTCGCCGGCTAACACTCAATAATCTGTTAGCGCAAAGCGATATAGACATTCAGGGCTTAACAGCCGCTCAAGGTTACCAAGTCTATTCCAGTGCACTAACGCAAGCGCAACAGCAAGTTATTCAAACCTTTTGGCCAAGCAAGTTGAGTTTTCACCAACTATCACGCTAAGAAACCCTATCAAGCCAAATAAGCCATTTAGACGTCTAGGCGTAAAAAACTTTTCATCAATCTTCAGTTCGAGTAGAATGGCGAAAAATTTGTCGTGGCCTATTTTTAGTATTGCGATTAGTTAGCTTCATTAGCCTTATTGGCAAGCTAGGTTAACTAATAAAATCCTATCGGGTTGAAACTGCGTAGTAGCAAGCAGCTTGCACTATGTGCATAAGCGACAACAATTACCCTATTTCAATGATAATTGAGGTTTTATGTCTAGACACCTATTCACCTCTGAATCTGTTTCAGAAGGTCACCCGGATAAAATTGCCGATCAAATTTCTGATGCGGTATTAGACGCAATTATTGCTCAAGACAAGCATGCTCGTGTTGCTTGTGAAACTATGGTTAAAACTGGCGTTGCCATTATCTCAGGTGAGATTTCAACATCAGCTTGGGTTGATTTAGAAAGCCTAACGCGCAAAGTAATCAGTGATATTGGTTACACCTCATCAGATGTCGGTTTTGACGGTGAAACTTGTGGCATTATGAATCTGATTGGCCAGCAATCTTCTGAAATCGCACAAGGTGTTGACCGTGCAAAACCAGAAGAGCAAGGCGCTGGTGACCAAGGCTTAATGTTTGGTTACGCAACTAACGAAACGCCAACCTTTATGCCTGCACCGCTTTACTACTCTCACTTATTAGTCGAGCGCCAAGCAGAAGTACGTAAGTCTGGTGTACTGCCTTGGTTACGCCCTGATGCAAAATCACAGGTAACGTTTGTTTACGAAAACAACAAGCCTGTTGCGATTGATGCGGTTGTACTTTCAACTCAACACAACCCTGACATCAGCCAAGAAATGTTGCACGATGCGGTAATGGAAAACATTATCAAGCACGTGCTACCAGAAGAACTGCTAACTGCCGATACTAAATACTTTATTAACCCAACGGGTAGCTTTGTGATCGGTGGCCCAGTAGGTGACTGTGGTTTAACAGGGCGTAAGATCATTGTTGATACCTACGGCGGTATGGCACGTCACGGCGGTGGTGCTTTCTCTGGTAAAGATCCATCAAAAGTTGACCGCAGTGCGGCCTACGCAGGTCGTTACGTCGCGAAGAATATCGTAGCCGCTGGCCTTGCTGAGCGCTGTGAAATTCAAGTGTCATACGCGATTGGTGTGGCTGAGCCAACGTCAATTACCGTTGAAACCTTTGGTACGGGTAAAGTTGCAGAAGACAAGCTAGTTGAACTAGTTCGTGAACACTTCGACTTACGCCCATACGGCATTACTAAGATGCTTGACTTGCTACACCCTATGTACCAAGAAACAGCAGCTTACGGTCACTTCGGTCGCGAACCTTATGAAAAAACTGTTGATGGTGAAACCTTCACCGCATTCAGTTGGGAAAAAACAGATAAAGCTGATGCATTACGCGCAGCTGCTGGCTTGTAAGCCAAGCATATACCACTAAGAAAAAGCGCTAACGTGAATCACGTTAGCGCTTTTTTTATGTCTAGCATTGTATCTGCATTTAGGATTTAAACTTCACGTAGCAGTTACTCATACCTAAGCGCATGCACTGGATTGCGACGCGCCACCCAAGCGGCATTGCCACCAACGGTTAACCAAGCAATCAACAGTGATAAAACGCCAACGCCTAGGCAAATCGGTGCAATCCACCACGCATCAATGCGATATGGAAATGCCTGCAACCAAGTTAGCATAAAGTAAGCTGCGAGTGGCCAGGCAATAATATTGGCGAGCATCACAGGTTTAGAAAATTGCCAAATTAGCAGCTTAACAATATCTTTTACACTTGCGCCCATCACTTTACGTATGCCGATCTCTTTGGTGCGACGTTCGACGGTAAAGGCAGATAAGCCGTAAAGCCCCAAACAGGCAACAATAATCGCTAGTACAGAGAAAGCTAAAAATAATCGAGCAGTGGTGCGTTCATCTTGATACTGAGCAGCCATCATTTCAGATAAAAATTGCAAATTAATGGGGTGCTGCGGAACATTGCGCTGCCAGATATCTTCCACTTTATTCACAAGCGCTGGTAGATTTTGCGTATTAAAAGCAATATTAGCGATTCGAAAACGGCTTGGATTGAGCGTAAAGACCGTTGCGCGAATGCCAAACTTCATTGAGCGAAAGTGAATATCAGGTATCACCCCAATCACCGTGAACTGATGATTTTGATTGACTAACGTTTTGCCAATGATGTTCTCAGGATTCGTAAAACCAAGCTTTTTCACGGCCGTTAAATTGAGAATAATACCCGCCTGTGACTTTTCTTGTTGTGCCTTCTGTGCTTCAGTTGCATGAACAATACGATCGCTACCAAAATCTTCACTAAATAGTCGCCCAGCAATAGGTTCAACCTCGTAGGCTTCAAAGAAACCGAAATCCATGTTGTGATAGTTTAAGAACATTGGCTCAACTACATCGCCATAATCATTTGGTTCAAGCAGCCTAAACTGATCGTTGTTTTCGTCGTCTTGTGTCGGTGCTTCCGAGCTAAAGGTCACAGAGTTTACTTCGGGTAAGCTAAGCAACTCTTGGCGCAAGCTTTGTAACCTGTCAGTGGCAGTGCGCACGTTAAGGATTAGTTTGTCTTCACTTTTAAAGCCGACATCAGCCATGGTCGAGTACAAGGTTTGTCCATACACAACCACTGTAGCAACCACTAACGTTATTGAAGCGGCAAACTGTACAACCACCAAAACACCGCGCATCTTTGTCGAATTAGCTGATTCACTGGCCTTACTCGCTTTTAAGATATGACTCGGAAGAAAACGTGATAAGTACAATGCTGGATAAATGCCTGCAAGAATACCTACCACAGTGGCTACTGAAATAAGGACAAGTAACAAACTGGGATCATCAAAAAGCTGCAGTTGCAAACTCGTGCCAAGAATTTGGTTATAAAAAGGTAATACAATCTCTGATGCAGCAACCGCAAACAACAGCGCGACAAACACTAAAATAATCGCTTCGCTAAGAAACTGCACCGCCACCTGTTTACGCGAAGCACCAAGTACTTTGCGCATGGCGACTTCCTTCGCCCTTTTGCTCGCCTTGGCAGTCGCTAAGTTCATAAAGTTAATACAAGCAATGATTAACACAATTAACGCAACCACCGAGAAAGTGCGGATCATATTGGCGTCACCCATCGGTGTTAAGTCGCCCATATTACCGGCATCCTGTTTAGCATTGAGGTGCAAATCGGTGAGCTTCATGACCTTGATATTAAAAAAGTCTGTTACTTTTCTGCCAGCGGCTTTGTCACCTACAAGTTGCTGCCACATCGCGCCAAATGGACTTTCGTTATCTAACCAATAGTTGATTCGCTCTTGAAATTGCGCTGCACTCACCTGCGGATTTAACTTAAAATAAGTGTAAACATTTACGCTAGTCCAAGTGTCCAACACATTATTCCCCGGCGGAAAAAGTGCCGGTTGCAAGTAGAACAGCATATTAATATCAAGATGGGTTTCATTTGGCAGGTCTTTGACAACGCCAGTAATCATTACGTCAGCAGGGCCTTGCGGGCCAACACAACAAACAGAAAGCGTTTCACCAACCACATCAGTACGACCAAAATATTTATGAGCAAGCGCCTCTGTCACCACTAAGTTCATCGGCTGGCTAAACGAAGACTGGCGATCACCGTGAACAAAAGGCAATTGGAAAACGTCTAAAAAGCTACCATCAGCCATCGTAATGGCCTCATCGAAGATGTTTTCACCTTTGCGAATGGTCAAATTCCACTGAATCAAACGAACGCCGGTTTCAACTTCTGCACGCGCGTAATCTCGCACGGCTTCCATAATTCGACCTGGCGATCTAACCGTTAAAAAAGGTTGTCTATCTGGCATGGTATAGGCGGTATGAATGCGAACAACTTGCTCATGCTCTGGCAACCACTTGTCATAGCCAGTCTCAGCTCGGACAAATAGCATGATCAAAATACAGCTCATTAGCCCAACAGCTAAACCAAAAATATTAATAGCAGAAAAGACGCCGTTTTTAACGATATTGCGCCACGCGGTTACTAAATAGTTTCTAAACATTTTGACTTCCTCGCCTAGGCCGCCCGAACATTTTCAGTCACGACATGACCATCAAATAAATTAATGGTACGTTTGGCATAATCCGCGTGCGCTGGGCTATGGGTCACCATCACAATCGTTGTGCCACCATCGTTAAGGGTGCGCAGCATATCCATCACTTCCTGCCCATGAGCGCTATCAAGGTTACCGGTTGGCTCATCGGCTAGAATTAATTGCTGATCGCCAACAATGGCACGTGCCACTGCAACGCGCTGCTGTTGACCACCTGATAGCTGGCTTGGCATATGACCCGCGCGATGACCAATGCCGACCTTATCCATTATTTTGGTGACTCGTGCTTTGCGCTCAGCGGCGGGGATATTGTGATAGAGCAAGGCAAGCTCGATATTTTCCGCCACGGTTAATTCATCAATTAAGTTAAAGTTTTGAAAAATAAACCCAATATGCTTTTTGCGCAGCGATGCCAATTGTCCTTCACCATAGCCTGAGACATCTTCGCCGTTAAACAGGTATTGACCGCCTGTAGGTGAGTCCAACATGCCTATGGTATTTAACAAGGTCGACTTACCGCAGCCTGATGGCCCCATAATGGCGACAAACTCCCCTTGGTTTATTTCAATATTGACGCCATTGAGCGCGAGGGTTTCTACTTCGTCGGTTTGATAAACTCGCGATAAATTATGTAGTTTTAGCATCTTGTTTTTCCTGTCGTTAATTTTGTCATTAAGTCTGTTGTAATCTGTCTAAGTCTGCGACTGGTAGCTTGGCTAATTGCCAGCTATTACCTGTTTATTTATCAGAAAGCGCCAAGCGCTCAATATCGCGATAGCTGGTATAGGGGCTAGTGATCACTTGCTCACCTTGCTCAAGGCCGTCAAGCACTTCAATAAACTGGTTATTGCGGCGACCTAAGCGAACAGTACGTTTTATTGCTTCGCTGCCATCTGGCGCGACGACAAATACCCAGTTACCACCGGTATCTTGGTAAAAAGCGCCGTTAGGCAGCAGTAATGCTTTGCTGGCATCTCCCAGCGTTAATTTGGTTTGTACCGTTTGGCCACGGCGAATGCCGCTTGGCTGCTCACCAGCGAAGGTAAAATCAACTTCAAACTGGCCATTTTGCACTTGTGGGTAAATCTTACTGATTGTCAGCGGGTACTGCTCATAGCTGGCCAGTTGGCCAATATCAACGCGGCCAAGATAGAACTCATCAATAAAGGCAGTGACTTTATAATCATTGGGCGTGTCGATTTGCCCTAAGCGCTCACCGCGGCCAATACTTTGCCCAACTTCAACATTAAAGCCAGACAACTTGCCTGCCACTGGCGCACGAACATTCATGTTTTCTAAATTCTCGCGGGAAATCGCTAAATTACTTTCTAAACGCTCACCCGTTTGTTTTAAAAAGGCCAGTTGCGATTCCTGCATACGTGTATCTGATGCTTGGCTTTCCAAGGTTACTTCCCGCTGGTTGATATACCACTGCAAGGTATCACGGGTATCATCGAACTGAGATTTTGACACAGCGCCACTGGCGACTAATTCTTGCTCGCGCGCCACTTGGCGCGTTAGCAATTTAATTTGGTATTCAATATCAATTAAGTTGCGTTTATGGCGCAGACGATTTTGCTCTAAATTGAGCTCAATCGAGCGCATATTATTAAGCTGCTCTGCCACTCTCGCCTCATTACCCAGCACACTTAATTGCAAGGAAGCGTTGGATAGCTCAACAATTAAATCTCCTGCGGCAAGCGCAGCGCCATCTTCTACTAAGATTCGTTCAACCCGACCACCTTCAATCGCGTCTAAGTACAAGGTTTTAGCTGGGGCTATGCGACCACGGACCGGAATAAAGTCTTCGAAGGTGCTACTGGTAACGGTTGAAATCACCACTCGCTCGCTATTAATCGCGAGCATTTTGCCACCGGTTTGCTGGCTAATATTAACGCCTAGCCAAAGGACAAAGCTGAGTGTGGCTGCACTGAGTACCAATTTAGGCCAAACGTTTTTTTTCTTTGCTAGTTTGCGATCCATACCGGCTCCAGCTTTTGCTTGCCCTGCATGTGATGGCTGCGCCTGCTCTTGGCTTGCCTTTGGTGTAACGGCTTTTAATGAATTACTCATATATTTGTTGTCTTAATGTTTGCTTATTACTTTCTGGCTATTGATTGGCTGTGTTATTACTCCATCCAACACTCAAATAATTCGCTATTCGAGGTGATTGGCGCAAACTTTGCCAGCTAACTTACCGTTATTAATAACAAACAAGACAAGAATCACACCAACAAAGTTAATTATTGATTTTTATATACTTTTTATAAATCACTAAGAAATAGCAATGAAAAAACTGTACGTTTTTGAACACTAGGTGTACGTTTATGAACAGTTAGGAAAGCTAGCTGCTGATAATAATGCGAATCAACGAAGAGGAATTAAGTGAAACAGCAAGGTCATATTCTGATTGTCGATGACGACCAAGATATCTTGGTTGCTGGCAAGCTATTACTGAAACGAAAATTCAGCCAAGTCGATATCTGCAACCGACCAGAGCAATTACCAAGCTTGCTGGCAGACAACGGCTATGATGTGATTTTGCTGGATATGAACTTTGGCCCCGGCGAAAGCTCTGGTCAGCAAGGTTTTCACTGGCTAAGCCAAATTCAGCAACTAGCACCTGAAGTAGTAGTGATCATGATCACTGCCCACGGCGGCGTTGATATTGCCGTAGAGGCGATCAAACAGGGGGCGACCGACTTTATCGCCAAGCCTTGGCATAACGAAAAAGTGATTGCCACCATGACTACTGCGTTAGAGCTTAAGCACACCCGCGCCGAATCACAGCAACTAAAAGTGGCCAATCAAGCCTTGGTTCAAGCGACCACCACCCGTAGCGATGCCATTATTGGTAATTCACCTGCGATGCAAAACGTGCATTCACTGGTCAGCCGCGCTGCGCCAACCGATGCCAATGTGTTGATTTTAGGTGAAAACGGTACAGGTAAAGAATTAATCGCACGTGATATTCATCGCCAAAGCGCGCGTGCAGAGCAGGTATTTTTATCGGTCGATTTAGGGGCGATTTCAGAATCACTGTTTGAAAGTGAGCTGTTTGGTCATAAAAAGGGCGCATTTACGGGTGCTCAGCAAGACCGAATAGGCAAAATACAAGCCGCCGAAGGTGGCACCCTATTTCTTGACGAAATAGGTAATCTGCCACTTCACTTGCAAGCCAAGTTACTGACCGTTTTAGAGCAGCGCAAAGTCACGCCGCTGGGTAGCAACAAGGAAGAAGCGTTTAATGTTCGTATCGTCGCTGCCACTAATGTCAGTAAAGCCAAGTTATGTGATGAGCAGCACTTTCGCCAAGATTTGCTATTTCGTTTAAATACGGTGGAAATCACCCTACCGCCACTACGTGAGCGTCGCCAAGATATTATTGCTATCGCCGAGCATTTTATTACCCTGTACTGTAAAAAATACCAAAAGCCAGAATTACAACTTAGTGACGAAGCGAAAGCCGCCATCCTTGATTACCAGTGGCCCGGCAATATTCGTGCACTGCGCCATGCGATAGAACGTGCCATTATTTTATGCGAAGGTGATACCTTGAGCCCGCAAGACTTCCAATTAACACATGACGCACCTAGCGTCGCTTCATATAGCCAAGCCGATAAAGCACCAAACATTGTCAACTTGCCAGACGAGTTAAATCTCGACGCCATTGAAAAAATGGCGATTGCTCAAGCATTAAAAAAGCACGCTTACAATATTAGTCACACTGCTAAGGAGCTGGGTTTAACACGCGCTGCGCTTTATCGCCGGATGGAGAAACATGGGCTTTAAACAATTTTCCCTGCGCATTATTAGCCGCACCATATTGGCAATGGTTTCATTGCTCTTGCTCAGTCTGCTGCTTAGCCAGCCCGGTTATCATGCTGCCAGTATATTGCTCACTGCGCTGCTTATCGCCCAGCTTTATGAATTAATTCGCTATGTTAATAAAACCAATGGCGAGCTAGTGCGATTTTTCGAGGCGGCGCGCCATGCGGATTATTCTCAGCGTTTTGATTTAAGTGAGCTAGGTACAGGTTTTGATGAACTTGGCCAAGCCTTTGGTGATATTCTTGGCCGCTTGCAACAGGCGAGAAATCAAAAAGAGGAAAACCTGCGCCATCTCAAAGCGGTGGTTGAACATGTCCCTGTGCCACTGATCAGCCTAGTTTCGACTGAAAAGAATACCCACAACAAGCTTACCTTATGGAACAATAGCGCACGACGCTTATTCGGCACCCACTCAGTCACTAAGCTTAGCGACCTCGATAAGTTTCATCCCGACTTTAGCTCACGGCTTATCAGCCTGACACCAGGAGAGCGCTCACTGATCACCATCAAAATTGACGATACTCCTCATCAACTCAGTATTTCAGCGACCGCCATCACGATTGGTCAGCAGCAGGAATTATTGATCAGTTTACAGGATATTCAATCTGAATTGGATGCAGCTCAGCTCAGCGCATGGCAGGACTTAGTGCGCGTGTTAACTCATGAGATTATGAACAGCATCACACCTGTCGCGTCGCTAGCAAAAACCGCTGTTGACTTGGTTGACGATGTTGCCCAGCAGGTAACGAACCAACCAGAATTAGTAGAAGAGCTCAATGATGTCACCGATGCAGTCAATACGGTCGCCAGACGCAGCGACGGTTTAATGCAATTTGTAACCAGCTACCGACGCCTAACCCGCTTACCATCGCCAAATAAGCAGCTCATTAAACTGAGCGAGTTTTTTAACCACATTGAGCGCCTTGCCTGCCAACATTGGTCGAGCAAAGGTGTTCAATATCAGTTTAGTGTTTCCCCTGCTAGCCTGACGCTAACGGCAGATGCCGATATGTTAGAACAGGTACTAATTAACTTATTGCAAAATGCCGAACATGCCGTTGCAGAAACCAAGCAAGCTCAAGTCATCGTAAGTGCCAGCCTTAATGCCCGTGGTCGTGTACTAATTGAAGTTTGTGACAACGGGTGCGGCATTAGCGAAGAAGTTGCTGAAAAGATATTTGTTCCGTTCTTTACCACAAAACGCGAAGGCTCAGGCGTTGGCTTAGCACTGACTCGTCAAATTATGCTCGCCCATGGCGGTTTTATTAGTTTGGCGAATAATTCTGATTTAGGCTGCACTTTTAACTTAACCTTTTAGCAGAAATTTGGTGCTTAGTAGCAGTCAAATTTGTTGCAGTAAAAAGAGCTAAAACAGATTTGCCCAAAAGATACCGTAACCTATTTAAGTAAGCAGATAAGAGAATCTAGTAGTTAAAACTACGCAAACATTACACACCGCTGTTAAGCTCTATCTATCACCTTGCTCGCTAAGATGCTCAACAAGACATAAGGTGCTCACTAAGGTATAAGGTAAACAGCATGCAGCCTACTGACCCTAATCTGCCCTTAATTGCGATTTATGCACTTACTATTGTGCTAATTACCGCCCTACTAATTTCAGCGATTGCAGCAATTGTCGCCATTAAAAATGCACCAGAAGCGGCTTCAAATTCACTTAAAGAGTTCTTTAATGGTGGTAACTCGCTAAAAATCCTGACCGTTTTTGCAATTTTAGTCACCGCGGCTTACTTAGCCTTGGCGGGGCAGTTATCGGAGGCGGCCATCGCTTTACTTAGCTCCATTGCGGGCTATGTGCTTGGGTCACTTAAACGTGAAGCCTGATTTCCAGTGTGAAAATTTTAGCGAGCAGTCTTGTTTTTTAACCTGCCAACCCCAATCTTGTAATCATTCTAACAAGCTGATTTTTAGACAATATCGCAATGCGTAACCCTCGAATTTACCTTAATCAGGCATTAGCCGTGAATACTCAAGTGCAATTATCTGATGATGCCTTCGGTCATGTGGTCAGGGTATTGCGATTAAGCGATGGTGACTCGATTACTTTGTTTAATGGGCAAATTAATGAGGGAGAAACCGCTCCCTACTATGCTCAATACCAAGCACGCTTGGTTAATGTCACGAAAAAGCAGGCATTTGCTGAAATAGAAAGCGAGCAAATTGTTGAAAACGAGTCGCCGCTTAATATTCATTTGGGGCAAGGAATTTCGCGCGGTGATCGTATGGATTTCACCTTGCAGAAATCGGTTGAGCTCGGGGTGCAAACCATTACGCCTCTATTTACCGAGCGTTGTGGCGTGAAACTTACCGGTGATCGCCTCAAGAAAAAACAAGAGCAATGGCAAAAAATTGTCATTAGCGCTTGTGAGCAAAGTGGCCGTTGCTTAGTGCCAGAAGTGAAAGCGCCTGTTAGCTTAAGCGAATGGCAAACACAGCGAACTGATGCGTTAAAATTAAATTTACATCCGCGTGCCGAGCACTCGATTATGAGTTTGCCGGTAGAAACCAAGCAAGTACGCTTACTGATTGGCCCTGAAGGTGGCCTCAGTGACGAAGAGATTAACAGCGCCCGTGATGCTGGCTTTACCGACGTATTGCTTGGGCCACGCGTATTAAGAACTGAAACTGCCGCGCTAACTGCGATTACGGCATTACAATGTCGCTTTGGCGATTTATAGGAAACAGTATGACGATTAAACTTGGGGTCGTAATGGACCCAATTTCTGAAGTAAAAGTACAAAAAGACTCGTCAATGGCGATGATGTTGGAAGCACAGCAACGTGGCTACCAATTGTTTTACATCGAAATGAATGACTTATACCTTGAGCAAGGTGAGTGCCGAGCAACCGTTCGCCAAGTAAAAGTCTACGATGATGCCGAGCATTGGTACGATTTAGACGAAGCACAAGACATTTCGTTAACTGACCTAGACGCGGTATTAATGCGTAAAGATCCGCCGTTTGATACCGAATACATCTACGCTACTTACATGCTAGAGCGCGCAGAACAAGCCGGTACCTTAATCGTTAACAAGCCACAAAGCTTACGTGACTGTAATGAAAAATTATTTACCGCCTGGTTCCCAGAGCTTACGCCAAAAACACTCGTAACCCGCAGCAGTGAGCGAATTCGCGCATTCCACCAACAAGAAAAAGACGTGATTATTAAGCCACTTGATGGCATGGGTGGCTCATCAATTTTCCGCATCAAAGAAGGCGATGCCAATGTTGGCGTCATCATTGAAACTTTAACGGCACATGGCAGTCAATATGCTATGGTACAAGAGTACATGCCAGCAATTAAAGACGGCGATAAACGCATCCTGATAGTTAACGGCGAAGTCATGCCATACTGCTTAGCACGTATTCCGGCGCAAGGTGAAACCCGTGGCAACCTAGCCGCCGGTGGTAGCGGTGAGCCAAGACCACTTTCGGCCAGTGACAAACTAATTGCAGAAACGATTGCACCAGAGCTGAAAAAACGCGGTTTATTCTTTGTTGGTCTTGATGTAATTGGCGATAAAGTGACTGAAATCAACGTCACTAGCCCAACCTGTATTCGTGAAATTGAAGCGGCATTTGCCATTAACATTTCAGGCAAGTTAATGGACGCTATTGAGCAAGAATTGGCTCAGCGCTAACTCAGTTGAGATATCAAAAAAGCTGTATCAGAAAAAAGGAGCACTCGATGGAAAGTTTAGAAAATCAGTTGTTAATTGCTATGCCAACCATGGGTGATCCTTTTTTTAGCCGCACCGTCACCTATATTTGTGAACACAATGATGATGGCGCGATGGGGCTGATCATTAACTTGCCGGTCGAACTCACTCTGAACGAGTTGTTAGAGCAAATTGACGCCGACAAACCTCAGCTTGACTCGCTTGAACAACAAGTACTGACCGGTGGCCCAGTTGCTCAGCAACGAGGCTTTGTGCTGCATAGCCCGCAAGATTGCTGGTCAAGCTCACTCGCATTAAGTGATGAAGTGATGATCACCACCTCAAAAGATATTTTAATGGCACTAGGTACGGAGCAAGCACCACCACAATTTATGGTTACCCTTGGCTATGCTGGGTGGGGCCCAGGCCAATTAGAAAAAGAAATTGCCGAAAATTCGTGGTTAACCACGCCTGCTGATAACAAAATATTGTTTGAAACCCCCATCGAGCAACGCTGGCAAAAAGCGACAGAAAAGTTAGGTATTGACCTTGCCCACCTATCTTCTGACGTTGGTCATGCCTAATAGCTAGACTAGCTATAATCGAATACTGCACTTTGATAATTCTCTTTGGGGATAACAAAGTGTAGACTTACCTTCTATTATCACCACCTTAAAAGCGAGTAGCGTATATCTCTACTGCTCTGGCTTTTATCGCGAACACACAATCATCTTGAGAGTTACATTCAATGGCGAAATCCAAGCGCCCTGTCGGTGAACGCACCGCCCTAGGTTTTGATTTTGGTAAAAAATATATTGGCGTTGCTGTTGGCCAAGAAATTACCGGTACCGCCTCGCCACTTGGCTCAGTTAAAGCGAAAGACGGCATTCCTCATTGGGATGCACTCACTAAATTTATCGAGCAGTGGCAGCCTGATTATCTGATTGTTGGCTTACCGCTGAACATGGATGGCAGTGAGCAACAATTGACCCGAGATGCCAAGAAATTTGGTAATCGTTTATTTGGCCGATACGGACTTACGGTTGAATTTAATGACGAACGCTTAACTACAGCAGCGGCCAAAGAATCGTTATTTGCCCGCGGCGGTTATCGTAATCTCGCCAAAGATAATATTGACGCCGAATCGGCAAAACTGATTGTCGAAAGTTTTTTTGAGCAGCTTTACGGTTAAGTTTCAAACTAGCGCATTAATGGTTTATCAACTCAGGGATCATTTCTTTGATTAATATCTTATCGATTATTAGTCCACTACTCATCTTGGCATTGCTTGGTTACTTAATCGCAAAACGTCAATGGCTTAATGACGGCCAGCTAAGCGGGTTAAGTAAAATCACCTTTACGATTTTTATTCCGGCTTTTTTGTTTTATCGCATGGCAACCGCCGACTTGTCCAGCGTGTTAAACCCACTACCAATAGCCGCTTTTTATTTACCCGTACTGCTTTGTTTTGCACTCGGGTTTACGCTTAACTTTCTGCTCCATCCCGATTACAAAAAGCATCGCGGCGGCTCTGCGGTATTTGCGCTAGCGAGCAGTTATTCCAACAACATAATTGTTGGTTTACCACTGCTGCTCTTGGTCATCGGTGATAGCGCACTGCCCATTATATTTCTAATTGTGACCTTCCACAGCGCGATGCTATTTGCGCTAACCAGCGCGATTGCGGCGAGCCAACATATTGAAGTTAAAAATAACAGTGCAGGGCAAGGTATTAATTGGCTAAATTTTGCCAAACAAACAATCACCAACCCATTAGTTTTTGGCATTCTATCTGGCTTGCTGGTGAATGCGCTCGGCATAACCATTCCAGCATTAATCGCTCGACCACTTGAAATGCTAGGTCAGCCCGCCATCACCTTAGCATTGATTGCGCTTGGTGCCTCGATTGCCAAATACGATATCCGCGGTGAACGCCGCTTTATCGCGCTTGCCAGCTCAATTAAACTGATTATCTTACCGCTGCTAGTTTACCTGATGGCAAAATATGTTTTTGCGCTGGATACCCTTATCGTGCAAGTGCTAGTGATCTTAAGTGCTTGCCCAACGGGCGTTAATGCCTACTTAATTGCTCAGCAACACCAAGTTCACCGTAAAGCCGTTGCCAGTAGTGTGGTAGTTAGCACAATTTCAGCTGTAGTCACCCTGCCACTTTGGCTGATTTGGCTGGGTTTAGCGTAACTAACAGACTTAACTTCGAACTTATCGTCAGTTAGCATGTCAACCTATCTACTTTTGAGGATGATATATATTCAGATAGGTGCGTGGGAATGTTAGGTTCGTAATTGAACTTTATATCCGTAAAGTCTAAACGATTCGCGTTGCAATAAAGCTCAGTAAACGTATCAAGTTTTCCTTTATGAGCAGACTCTATCATTAATTTATTTAAAGTCGTCTGAGAAAAGTTATCAAAATCAATTAGTTCAATTAGCTTCTTGTACTCTATTAAATAAAGCATCCTGTTTGAATCATGTACTTCAAGCGCATTCATTTTATAGGTGTAGTAGCTCAAAATATCGTAAGATCCAGAAACTTCATAATCACCTAACACGCCGACTCTCCAATTCAGCAACGCTGTCGGCATATATTCGAAGCCTTCACGACCATATACCTGATCAACAAATACTAAATACCTTGTAGGTAGCGCTAAAATAACCAAAATTAATATCCCTAATAATTTCCACGTCATCAATAATTGCCTCTAATTTTGTTGTCTTGATACACATGCTGGCGAGCGACATCAGGTATACTTACCTCTGCTGTTTTTGGATTGTTACATTTAACTCCTTGAAACAATTGCTTCCAATCATTAATTCGCCTGATGGAATATCAATTTCAGTCGAAAAACTAACCGGAAAGTGGCGATAAAAATATTTAAAACTTTGTTATGTTGAATAATTTCGGAAACAAACCTTTAAGCACCAGCCGTATCGACAAATTTATCGCGAACTACCTTAGCATCAATCGCAAGCAGGTACGTTTACTTGTCGCACAGCAGCGTGTTGTTATTGATGGTGATATTGCCACTAGCGTTGACCAGCTCATCAATAAATTTTCAGTAATTGCGTTTGATGGCCAAATCATCCAAAACCATAGTGCTCATTACTTGATGCTGCACAAGCCTGTTGGTGTCGTATGTGCAACAAAAGATCAGCAACACAACACCGTTATCGACTTAATTAACGAGCCTTATAAGCACGAGCTGCACATCGTCGGTCGCCTTGATTTAAATACCTCTGGGCTGGTGTTGCTGACCAATGATAGCCGCTGGTCGGAAGCCTTGACCGATCCCAAACACAAAGTTGAAAAGCACTACCGAGTATCACTTGCCAATAAACTCACAGCTGAATATATCGACGCCTTTAATGACGGCATGTACTTCGGTTTTGAAGATATCACCACCCAGCCCGCCAAGTTGACTATTCTCGACGATTATCGTGCTCATGTGGTGTTAACCGAAGGAAAATACCATCAAATAAAGCGTATGTTTGGTCGATTTCGCAACCCTGTTGTCGCCCTACATCGCCAAAAAGTTGGTAATATCGTACTGCCAGAATCGCTTGCTAGTGGCGACTATCGCCCGCTCTCTCAAGATGAAATATTACGCGCGAAAGCATAGCAGCTTGATGGTATTCCCTACTCCCTTCAATAAGTAACACGAAAAAATCTCCCAGCTAACTAAAGCGGTTTATAAAAATACTTTTGAATAAAAGTCTTCGTTGAAGGCACCACGCAAGAAAGCCTTATTTACAACTCGTAAATATAAAAGCTCACGCTTACTAGCGAATCTAAATTGCTTAAAAACTTAAACGCCCTCTTCTCTCAATTTCTCTTAGCTCAGCTTAATTGTCCAATTCATAGTCTCCGCAGCAAGAAAACTTGTGCCAAATCAAATTTTTATTAAGTGCTTATGAAAAGCCCTAGATTTATTTGCTCTATTGCTTAAAAATCAAACCTAAACAAGATCCAGATAACACATGATAATTATTATCATTTGCATTGATTTTATAAATTAGATTCTTTAACCTATTGCGCGATTTAGAACAATTACTTCACCAAACCCAGTCAGAAGGCAACGCATGGCTTTACCCATGTTGTTAGCACTTAGTTATTGGGTCATCACACGAAAGACGAGGATAGAATGAAAGTTAGCTCATTGACGAAAATTGCTGCAGCACTCTTGGTTGCAACCACATTAACTGCTTGTGTTGACGATGGCGACGACGGCGTGCAAGGCCCTGCTGGTGCAGCGGGTGCTGCTGGTCAAAACGGTACTGACGGTGTTAGCGCTCTTGTAACCCGTGACGACGTTATCAAAACCAATGCAAATATCGCTTATGCAGCTTACTCAGACTCTCTAATCAGCGCACAAACGCTAAAAAAAGCACTTGAAGATTTAGTTGCTTCTCCATCTGACGCAACGCTAGATGCAGCAAAAGATGCATGGTTAGCAGCGCGTGAGCCATACGGTCAAACAGAAGTGTACCGTTTCCGCGAAGGTCCAATTGATGCATTAAAAGCAGATGGTACTATCGGCGAAGAAGGTGACGGCCCAGAAGGCAAAATCAATGCTTGGCCGCTAGGTGAAGCAATTATCGATTATGTTGCTCCACAAGTAGACGGTGATGCTGGTCCAGAAAGCGCGGCGAATGCGCTATCAAACAACATCATTGCTAACACAGCCGACTACCCTACCATCAACGCTTCGACATTGCGCACTACCTTCGAATTTGGTGAAGACGAGCGCAACGTAACCACAGGCTACCACGCCATTGAATTCTTACTTTGGGGCCAAGATTTAAATGCCGATCAAAGTGGTACAGGCCCGCGTGATGCAACAGGCGGCCAACGCCCTGCTTCTGACTACTTCACAACGCCAGGTACTTGTACTTCAGGCTCTGACGCTGCAGCGGAGCAAATTTGTGAGCGTCGTGGTGACTACCTAATTGCCGCAGCCGATCTACTAATTGAAGATTTACAAGCAGTTACTGAAGCTTGGGAACCGGGTGAAGGTGTTCACTACAAAGCATTTACCGCAGGTGGCGACGAGTCTCTAGCTCGCATCTTAGAAGGCATGGGTCGTTTAAGCTTCGGTGAATTAGCGGGTGAGCGTATCAATATCGCACTAGTAACTGACTCACAAGAAGATGAGCACTCTTGTTTTAGTGACAACACTCACCGCGATATTTTCTTAAACGCAAAAGGTGTTCAAAACAGCTACAACGCGACTTACACACGCATTAACGGCGAAGTCGTTGACGGTGCTTCTATCCACGATTTACTAGTGGTTGAAGGCGAGCCTGAGCTAGCTAACCAACTACGAGGCTCACTTGAAGCTACCATGGCTGCAGCAACGGTAATTGATACTAAAGCAAAAACAGGTATGCCATTCGATACGCTAATTCAAGAAGGGATTGAGCAGCCAAACGTGATTGCCGTGATTGAAGCTTTAGTTGAACAAACTGACGATATCGAACAAGCAATCGACGCGTTAAACGTAACCACTAACGATATACGTCAAGACACAGATCAAGATATCTAAGCACCTACTCCAAGGGCGACAGCGTGATATTTGTCGCCACATTCAAGGATGAAACTGGATAGGCTCAACCGAGCCTATCCTTGTTTTGTTTTCACACAAGTCGCAGAACACGAGCAAGTAGTAAACAAAACACACTTAACACGCTTGGAAGTTAGCAATAAATAGTAATCCAATCAGCAAGGCATATAGCTGTTTTAAGCAACGCCTGGATTATTTAAGTAAAAAGCTCAAACAGTTTTACAAGATTATTTCACAAATCAGAGGGGCAGATTTTTGAAAGCACATCATTTAGCAACATTAGCATTATTACTTACCACCACTATTGGCTTAACCGCCTGTGGTGGTGGCGGTTCATCAGAGCCTGATTCTGTGACTCCACCAACAGAGCCACCCACCGCACCTCCGACAACTCCTGAGCCGCCAACTACGCCAGCGCCAACAGAAGATCACAGTGGCCTAACACCGCTCAGCGCAGAGACACCGATTAAAGACGAGTACCTAGCAGGTGGTGATACCACCTTATTTGTCACCAACGAAGATGCTTTTAGCACAAGACCTGAGGCGATTGCTGACGATTTTCGCTTAGATGGTTTTTTTACCTCAGGCGATCATTTGTTTAGAACACCTCATGAAGATATTGGGCCAATACTGAATACCAGTAACTGCCAAGGTTGTCACTTAAACGACGGTCGTGGCGTAGTTCCCGCATCAGCAACCGCACCTATGTTGAGTATGCTGGTTAAAGTTGGCCGCAGTGATGGTAGCGCCGACCCGATCTACGGCGATCAAATTCAACCGTTTGCCGAGCAAAGCTTTACTACCTCAGACTTTGATTCAGGCCTACCTGTGCACAATGGCTCAGTTAATGGCACCGAACTATACGGTGAAGCTTTCCCATTTATCGAGTATGAAATGGTTGACGGCAGCTACCCTGACGGCACTAGCTACCAACTAAGAAAGCCAATTTTGAAAATTCGAGACTTAAGCTTTGGCGCCTTTAGCGACGATATTCGCTTTTCACCGCGTGTTGCGCCACAAGCGTTCGGCGTTGGCTTACTGGCGGAAATTCCAGCCGACAATATTTTAAAACTGGCCGACCCTAACGACGCTGATAACGATGGTATTTCCGGTCGTGCCTCTATGGTCACCAACGCTATTAGCGGTGAAACTGAGCTTGGCCGCTTTGCTTACAAAGCACAAAACCCAACGGTTCTGCAACAAGTGGCAGGCGCCTATAACGGCGATATCGGCATTACCACCACTATATTCACCAATGAGCCATGCACCGATGCGCAACTAGCGTGTCAGCAAGTGGCAGCGCAAGAATCTAAAGTTGGCGATGACGTTGATTTTTCCAATCGCGAGCTGGCGCTGGTTGAGTTTTACAACCGCGTGTTAGGGGTGCCAGCGCGTCGCGGTTTTGATCGCGACAGCGAAACATGGGGTGATGAAGTAACGCAAGGACGTAAACACTTTTTTGACTCAGGTTGCACCTCGTGTCACACCCCGCGCCACATTACCCAAGAAGCACCGGGTAGTGTCTTAGGTCAGCTAACTCTAACCAGCTTAGAGCCTAATCCAGCGCCTATTGAGATTTTATCGAACCAAGTTATTTTCCCGTATACCGATTTGCTATTACACGACATGGGCGGCTCTTGTCAGGTCACGCGCGAGTTAATCGACGGGCAAAGCTGTAATTCAAACGCGCAAGAATGCTTGTACGTGCAGCGCTGTGAAGGCTTGGCTGATGGTTTAATTCAAGGTGATGCCAGCGGCAGCGAATGGAAAACACCAGCACTTTGGGGCTTAGGCTTAGTACAAACCGTTAATGCTGATTCTACTTTCTTACACGATGGCCGCGCCCGCACCATCGAAGAAGCAATTTTATGGCATGGTGGTGAAGCTGAAACGGCAAAAAACAACTTTATGCAGTTAAGCCAAGCAGAGCGTGCACAGCTGCTGAGCTTTTTGGAAAGTTTATAAGTGATGAAGTTTAGCCAAATTTCTCCTAACGCAATAGCAACCGCGGTCGTGGCTGCTATTGCCACCTTAAGCTCAGCACCAGCTCTAGCTAAGTCTGACGATGCAAGTATCGCCCTTCCCGCTTCCTTACCGACAAAGCCCGGTGGTGAAATGACCATGAAGCGCATTTCGACCCGCAGCTATATTTTCCCCGGCGAAAGCGTTAAGGGTAAAGCAAAACTAGATTTTTGGACGGGTTTTTCGCTGTTTCGTGATCCTTGGGTAATTGCGCCAAGCTCGACCAAAGACAGAGATGGTCTTGGCCCATTGTTTAATGCGCGCTCTTGTGTCGCCTGCCACCAAGGCGGCAGTCGAGGTAGAATGAGCAAACCCGGTGAATATTTACCCACTTCCTTATTAATTCGCTTGGGACCAATTGCTGAGCGTTATGCATCAGAAAAGTACACTAACGGACACAACTATGGTGGCCAAATCCAACCGCGTGCCATTAAGTTTAACCATGGTCGATTGGAAAAAAGCCCGGTCGGTGAAGCTTGGTTAGATCTTAGCTATAAAACCATTGATGGCGAGTATGCCGATGGAACCCCGTATCAGCTACAAAAACCTAGCTACCAATTAACGCGACTTGCCTATGGCGAGATTAGCGAAGGTATTGCACCTTCACCGCGTTTTTCACCGAATGTCTATGGCGCTGGCTTGCTCGATGCCATTAGCGAACACGACTTGCTCGCGCAAGAAGATGCTGACGATACCAATGGTGATGGCATTAGCCCACGCTACAATCGCGCCGCGGATCATGTCAATGGTGGTATTGGCGTTGGCCGTTTTGGCCTAAAAGCCAAACACCCTAGCCTAAAGCAACAAGTGGTAGCAGCGTTTCGCGATGATATCGGCATTACCAATAATGTCTTTCCACAAGAGTCTTGCGAAGCTGCGCAGTTAGAATGTTTCGCCGCATCAAAGCTCGGTGGCCACAAAAGCGTGGAAATTCCAGATAAATTAGTGAACTTGGTAATGGCCTTTAGCCAACATTTAGGCGTGCCACCAACGCGTAACCCGCAATCACCGCCAGCACTAAAAGGTCGTCAGCTATTTAACCAACTCGGCTGTGCTAGCTGCCATACCCCAAGTTACACCACAGCCAGTAACTACCCAGATAACAACCTCGCCAATCAAACCATTTGGCCTTACACCAATCTCGCTTTGCACGATATGGGTGAAGGTCTTGCTGATGGCGCAATGGAAGGACAAGCAACTGGTCGCGAATGGCGAACACCGCCACTTTGGGGCATTGGCTTGCAACAAGCCGTGCTTGGCGAAGCCAGATATTTACACGACGGTCGTGCTCGCTCAATTGAAGAAGCTGTGCTTTGGCATGGCGGCGAAGCACTACCAGCACAGCAGAAATTTAAACAACTTAGCGCACAAGAAAGAAACGCCCTGCTCACTTTCTTGCATTCAATTTAGGAGCTGCCATGACTAGCTACAACAAAATTTTAAGTTCGATGATTATCGCCTTTGCCTTAACTGGCTGTGGTGGTGGCGGTGGTGGAGGTTCAAGTTCAGAGCCTTCGACTCCTTCTACACCAAGTACTCCATCAACACCAAGCACGCCGTCAACGCCAACCACCAATGTTGATGAAGAATTTGCTAAATGGTTAACCGATGTCAGTAATAACGTAATTATTCCAAGCTATCAGCGACTGGAAACCAGCGCGATAGCACTGGAGTCGTTGGCACAAAGCTTCTGTCAACTAGGCTCACCAAGCAATAGCGACCTAAGCGAAGTGCAAAGTGCATGGCAGTCAATGAATGCCTACTGGCAAGCAGCACAATGGGTGCGTGTAGGCCCAGTGCTAGAGGAAAGCCGCAACTTTAAAATGCAACTGTGGCCAGATACCAATGATGCGGTAAATCGTGGTCTTAGCAATTTATTAGCAACCAGCGAAACCATTACCGCAGACATCGTTGCCACGCAAAATGTTGGTGCACAGGGTATTCCGGCACTAGAGCAATTGCTGTATGCCCAGAGCAATAACTCACTGCTAAGTGCCAGCGATAAAGATAAACGCTGTGAAGCACTGGTCGCAATTTCAGCGAATGTCGCCAATATCTCTGGCGATATTTATGACGGCTGGCGCGCCGACAGCGGTAATTTTGTCGCCGAAGTGACCAGCGGTACAGGTGTTTTTACTAGTCAAAAAGATGCGGTTGAAGAGTTGGTTACTAACTGGCTAGAGCACGTTGAACGAGTGAAAGATGAGAAAATGCTAGAGCCATTAGCGATCAGCGCACCTGGTATTCCAAGCATTGCCGAATTCACGCTAAGCGACGAATCGATTCCAAGTATTAAAGTGAATTTAGATACCTTCCTAAGCATTTACACGGCAGGTAGTGGCCACGGCTTTGATGACATTTTGACGGGTCATTTTGACCAATCGGCGATTGCTAACTCGATGACTGAAAAGCTCAATGCTGCCATCACCAGCGCTGCAACACTAAGTGGCAATTACGCCGACGCGTTAAACAATGAAGCAAGCCGCACCAATATTAGTGAAGTGGTGCAAGCGGTACGTGAAATCCGCGATGTAATTTCCACAGAATTTGTGCAAACCACAGATATTAACATCGGTTTTAACTCGAACGATGGCGATTAGACGCTCAGAGAATGCAGTAAGGATTAAGTAGTAATGAATAATAAATTTTCTAAACTTGCTATCGCTCTGGGCGTAGCATATTCGGCTTTAGCAGCAAGTCATATTAGCTATGCCGCTGAGAGTGCAGCAGAAAACACAGCTGACGCTAATGCGACTCAACAAGCCAGCAATAGTAACGCAGAAAAAAGCATTGAAGTGATCAGTATTTTTGGTCAGCGCAATCAATTGGCCACAGCAACAGGCTCTGCTTTTGTGCTAAACGAAGAAGCACTAAACCAATATGAGTTTGACGATATTCACCGCGTGCTACAAAGTGTGCCTGGCGTTTATATTCGTGAAGAAGACGGTTACGGCCTGCGTCCTAATATTGGTCTGCGCGGCGCAACAACAGAACGCAGTAGTAAAGTCGCGATAATGGAAGATGGCGTGTTGATCGCTCCTGCCCCATATGCAGCACCAGCTGCTTACTATTTCCCTAATGTTTCACGCATGGAACAAGTGGAAGTATTTAAAGGCCCAGCGGCGATTAAATATGGCCCGAATACCATAGGTGGTGCGATCAATATGGTCTCGCGTCAGATCACCGACGATACTGATAAACCGCTAAGGGAAATAGATATTGCAGGTGGTCAAGACGGTTATCTAAAAGGTCACGGCATTTACAGCCAGCGCTTGGAAAATAGTGAATACGGCGATTATGGCTTTTTAATTGAAGGTATTCATTTAGCATCCGACGGCTTTAAAGAGCTACCAAACGGTGAAGACACGGGCTTTGTCAAACGCGAGCTAATGTTTAAAGCCGACTTCTCGCCAGCGAACAGCAAGTACTATCAACTGTGGCAATTTAAAGCGGGCTATTCCGATGAAGAATCAGATGAAACTTATTTAGGCTTAACCGATGCCGACTTTGCGATTAATCCACACCAGCGCTACTTGGCCAGCCAAGACGATAAAATGGACTGGGAGCATTATCAATTCCAAGTGTCGCACTATATTGATATTACCGACAGCCTGAGTGTATTTACTCAAGCTTACCGCCGCGATTTTGACCGCGATTGGGATCGCTTTAACAGCTTTAATACCAATCGAAGTATGCAAACTATTTTAACTTCGCCTGACACCGGCTTAAACGCCTTGTTTATGCAGGTACTGACCGGTGAGCGCGATTCATTAACCACCGAAGAGCAACTGCTATTTACCTTGAACGATCGCAAGTTCTACTCGCAAGGCATTGAAAGTAAGTTATTTTGGGATACTCGTTGGTTAGCTGTTGATGTTGCCATTGATGCAGGTTTACGCATTCATCAAGACCAAGTAGAGCGCAATCACAGACAAAACGCCTTGTTGATGCAAAATGGTCAGCTAGTCAATTCAGGCATCGCGCAATCAACCATTACCGATAATGAAGATACCGCCACAGCAGTTGCTAGCTATGTTAACGCTGACGTTGATTTTGGCCAGTTAAACCTGACCGCAGGTGTACGCATTGAATATATTGATGGCGAAGCCAAGGATTTCTTAGCGGGTACCACAGAGTCGGATACCGATACCGTGGTATTGCCCGGGCTAGGTGCGTTTTATCAAGTTAATGATGAATTGGGTTTCTTATTTGGCGTCAACAAAGGCTTTGTGCCAAATAGCCCTGGTCAAGACACAGATATTGACCCAGAAGAAAGTTGGAACTACGAGCTTGGGATGCGCTTTAGCAACAAGCTATTCAATGCTGAGCTAATTGGCTTTTACAACGACTATGAAAACCTTAAAGGCACTTGTACCTTCTCTTCAGGTTGTCGTGACGATCTAGACGTTGAGTTTAATGGCGGTGAAGTGGAAGTGGTTGGGCTTGAATCAAGTGTTCAAGCGGAATTTGCCATTAGCCAATCGCTGACCATGCCAATTAACATCGCTTACACCTACACAGATGCAGAGTTTCAGAATGATTTTCAATCGACGTTCTCACAATGGGGCAATGTCACGAAAGGCGATAAGCTACCTTACTTACCGGAAAATCAGATCAGCGTTGAAGTAGCGATTGCTCATGAAAACTGGCGTGCGGCGTTGCTATTTAAGCACGCTGACGAAAGCCCTGAAGCCGCCGGTACTGGCACTGAGCTTGAAGGTTTAATGACAGATGAGATTCAGCAGTGGGATTTCTCTGCTTGGTATCAAGTCACCAATGCACTGCGTACTTATGTCAAAGTCGATAACTTGACTGACGAAGAAGTGATCGTCTCACGTCGTCCGTTTGGTGCGCGCCCAGGCAAGCCTCAGCAAGCCAGCATTGGCATTAAATATAGCTTCTAGTTTGTAGCAAGCCCTAACTAATGAAGAGTGCAGAGTAAAGAGTTCGGTACCAGTATGAGTATTTCTAGAAGACGTTTTTTATCTTTTACAGCAAAAGGCACAGCTGCCATCGGTACAGGCGTTGCAGCGGTTGGTGGTGGCCTGATGTATTCGCAATCAGCGAGCACAGCGCAGCACTGGTTGATCAGCGCCAGCACAGATAAATCAGGGAATCACTACGCCGCAGCTTATCGCTTAAATGGCGAGTTAGTTAGCCGCGTTAAGCTGCCGGCACGCGGCCACGATATTATTGCCCACCCGTTTAAATCGGGTCATGCGATTGTTTTTGCCCGTCGCCCCGGCCAGTACTTTATTGAAGTGGACTTTAACCATGGTGAAGTGGTCAAGCAAGTATCACCTCAGGTGGGTTCTCACTTTTATGGTCATGGTATTGGCAATCAGCAGGTATTGATCACCACGGAAAACAATTACCAGCAAGGTCGAGGCGCAATTGTGGTACGTGATATCAACACTTATCAAGTGCTTGAGCAATTTGATTCAGGCGGCATAGGCCCGCATCAATTAGCTTATATGCCAGATAACAAGCTTATTGTTATTGCTAACGGCGGCATACTCACGCACCCAGATCAGCCACGAAAAAAACTAAACTTAGAATCCATGAAGCCGAACTTGGCCTATATGGAGCTAGAATCAGGCAAGGTAGTGGATAGCTTTGAGCTGGATAATCATCAACTCAGCATTCGTCATCTTGATGTCAGTGAGAAAGGTAAAGTGGTTGCTGGTTTGCAGTATCAAGGGGCGAAATCAGACCTTGTTCCTTTGGCCATTGCTCACCACGGAGAAGCAAGTTTACAGTATCTCAGCGCTAGCGAAGATATTTGGCGACGAATGAATCATTACACCGCTAGCGTATGTATTGATAATGCTGCTAACCTTGTTGCCATTAGCTGTCCACGCGCTGATATGCTGACTTACTGGTCGCTTAATGATAACAGCTTTATCGCCAAAGAGCGTTTTTCAGATGGCGCTGGGCTTGCGATGAGCACTGACGGTAAAGGCATTGTCGCCACCAGCGGCAAAGGACAAATATTGCCAATCGGCCAAGCTAACAACCAAGCTAGCATATTTGTTGATGGTATTAAGTTTGATAACCATTTGGGCTATCTGACTGTAAGCTAGCGTTAAGTTAATGCCTCGGCGGGCGAAAAGCTAATATCTCAACTTTGAGACCTCAAGAAAAAAATGGCGAATTAGCAGTTGCTAATTCGCCATTTTGTTTTTAAATAAGCTAGCACTAAAATCCTAACTCATTTTTATCTTTATCTTCTTCCATACCGGCGAGCGTAACCCCTTGCAGGCCACCAGTACCACTTTGATCATTCGAGCGCAGTTTAATCATTAAACGCAGATCATTTGGTGAATCAGCATGGTGCAGTGCATCGGCATAGTTGATTAAACCCTGCTGATAGAGTTCAAACAGGGCTTGGTCGAAAGTTTGCATACCTAGCTCGTTCGATTTTTCCATCACTTCTTTGATGCTGCCCACATCCCCCTTTTTGATCAGCTCAGAAATAAACGGAGAGTTAAGCAGAATCTCAATCGCCGCCACACGGCCATGGCCGTCTTTCGTTGGGATCAACTGCTGTGCAACAATACCGCGTAAATTTAACGCTAGGTCAAACTGAAGCTTTTTGTGCTGCTCTGCGGGTACCAAGTGCATAATACGGTCTATCGCTTGGTTGGCATTGTTAGCATGCAGCGTAGCGATACACAGGTGACCTGTTTCAGCAAACGCCAGCGCATGCTCCATGATTTCTTGCGAGCGGATCTCACCAATTAAGATAACATCTGGTGCCTGACGCAAAGAGCTTTTTAGCGCCGCATCAAAACTTTCAGTATCTAGCCCCACTTCACGCTGAGTGATCATGCTTTTGCCATGCTCGTGAACAAATTCCACTGGATCTTCAATGGTCAGAATATGCCCGCGTGCATTCTTATTGCGATAGCCAATCAAGGCTGCCATCGAGGTCGATTTACCTGTACCGGTACCACCGACAAACAACACCAAACCACGCTTTGACATCACCACATCTTTTAAGATTGGTGGTAAGCCCAGATCGTCAGCATCGGGAATGTCAGTAACGATACGACGAATCACCATGCCTGCCATATCACGCTGCCAAAAGGCAGAAACACGGAAGCGGCCGATGTCGTCAATGGAAATCGCAAAGTTACACTCTTTCTCTGCGTCAAACTGCCCTTTTTGTTTGTCATTCATGGCATCGTGCACTAGCCCTAGTGCTTGATCAGGTGATAGCACTTCTTGGTCGATAGGCTGTAACTCACCATTAATTTTCGCACTGACCGGCAGCTTGGCGGTGACGAACATATCAGAGGCTTCGTTTTCCACCATGGTTCTTAGTAGTTGATGAAAGTCCATCATTTACTCCTTAATCTTTTACTACAAGCTTTTCGCTAGACGCTAGCCTGTCTACCTAAAAACCTTGGAACTGGTTTTTGTCTGCCGCTTTTGATGCTGCATCTTGGCGAGTAATCAAGCCACGGTTAACCAAATTCAACAAACACTGATCCATGGTTTGCATTCCATGTGACATACCCGTTTGAATGGCGGAGTACATTTGTGCCACTTTATCTTCGCGGATAAGGTTACGAATTGCAGGCACACCAATCATAATCTCATGGGCAGCAATACGGCCACCGCCGACTTTCTTAACCAGTGTTTGTGAGATAACCGCGCGTAATGATTCAGACAACATTGAACGCACCATAGATTTTTCTTCGGCTGGGAATACATCAATGATACGGTCAATGGTTTTAGGTGCAGAGGTGGTATGCAGTGTACCGAAGACCAAGTGACCAGTTTCTGCTGCGGTCATGGCAAGGCGAATAGTTTCCAAGTCACGCATCTCACCCACTAGAATCACATCGGGATCTTCACGCAGTGCTGAGCGCAGCGCGTTGTCAAAACTTAAGGTGTCACGGTGCACTTCACGTTGGTTAATCAGACACATTTTGTTGTCGTGGACAAATTCAATCGGGTCTTCAATAGTCAGAATATGGTGGAATTTACTGGCATTGATGTAATCTATCATGGCTGCCAGCGTCGTTGATTTACCCGAACCCGTTGGCCCAGTCACTAGCACTAAACCACGAGGGTTGTCAGCAATGTCACGGAAAATGTCAGGACAACCTAAGTCTTCTAAGGTCAGTACTTTACTTGGGATGGTACGAAATACCGCTGCAGGCCCACGAGCCTGATTAAAAGCATTTACCCTGAAACGCGCTAAATTTGGCACCTCAAAGGAAAAATCCACTTCCAAATGCTCTTCATATTCTTTACGCTGTCGGTCGCTCATAATGTCGTAAACTAAGGCGTTTACATCTTTGGCATCAAAGGCAGGAATATTTAGCTTACGAACATCGCCATCAACGCGAATAGAAGGTGGCGTACCTGTCGATAAATGCAAGTCAGATGCATTATGCTCAACACTAAAGGCTAATAATTCGGTAATATCCATAAGAACCTCTTATATCGGGTAAATTTTCATTAATCACTATGAACATTAAAGACAATTTAACGCAAATCCAACAACAAATAACCAACGCCTGCCAACTTGCTAATCGCGCCTCTGATGAGGTGCAATTATTAGCGGTTAGTAAAACAAAGTCGGCAGAGATGGTGATGCAAGCCTATCAAGCGGGTCAGCGCCACTTCGGTGAAAACTACGTTCAAGAAGCCGTTGATAAAGTGTCTCAATTGTCGCATCTGTCAGATATATGCTGGCATTTTATTGGGCCTATTCAGTCCAACAAGACTCGACTCATTGCCGAAAATTTTGCTTGGGTACACAGTGTCGACCGAATTAAAATTGCCACGCGCCTTAATGATCAAAGGTCTGGTCAAGATACTCCCCTGAACATCTGTTTACAAGTGAATATTAGTGGTGAGCAGGCAAAATCTGGCACGACAATTAACGAGCTAAATGAACTTGCAGCCTATGTGAATAACTGCGAGCACTTGACCCTACGAGGTTTAATGGCTATTCCACAAAAACAAGCGCCAATGTCTGTTTTTAACGATATGCACCAATTGTTTACTGACTTGAAAAGCCAATATCCAACCTTAGATACATTATCAATGGGGATGACCAATGATATGGACTCGGCAATAGCTGCTGGCTCAACCATGGTACGCATTGGTACGGCCATTTTTGGTCGCAGAGATTAGCGCAATTAATGGATTTGTTAGCTAAGCAAATAAGATTAGATAGAACAAAAACAAACAAAAGCGAAAAAGCACAGAGAACTTTATGAATAAAATTGCATTTATCGGCGCAGGCAATATGAACCGCGCGATTATCGCAGGCCTAGTAAATAATGGTTTTGAACCAAGCAATATCACCGTATCGAACCCTTCCGCGCCAAAGCGCGAAGCACTTGCCAATGAATATGGCATCAACCAAACCTCAAGCAATAGCCAAGCAGCTGAGCATGTCGATATCGTCGTACTGGGTGTTAAGCCACATTTAATTGCCACCGTTTGCCAAGAGATCGCCGAAGCCATCGATATTGAGCACAAGTGTTTCATTTCAGTGGCTGCTGGTACCACTATGGCACAAATTCAAGCAGCGCTAGGTGAAAACAAATCCGTGATTCGCGCCATGCCTAATACGCCATCACAATTGGGCTTGGGTGTTACTGGTGCATTTGCATCGGAACAAGTCACCGACGAGCAACGGGTAGCCGCCGATCGTTTGATGAAAGCAACAGGTATTGTTAAATGGTTAGCGCAAGAATCAGATATCGACCACATTATTGCTGTTTCGGGCTCAGGCCCTGCTTACTTCTTCTTATTTATGGAAGCGATGGCAAGTGAAGCTGAACGCTTAGGTTTTACCAGTACTGAAGCGCGAACCTTAGTACAACAAACCGCACTAGGCGCGGCACAAATGGTGGTAGAAAATGATATTTCTATCGGTCAACTACGTGAAAATGTCACCTCAAAAGGCGGCACAACGCAAGCAGCACTTAATGCCTTTACCGAAGGTGGCCTACCAGAGCTAGTGAGCGGTGCAATGCAAGCTGCTATTGCTAGAGCCAAAGAAATGGCAGCAAAATAATTTAACAGTTTTTTATTGGTTTAGGCTCGATCATCAAGGCACTGTCACCTATGATTGAGCTGTTTTCTTAACTAGGAGTTTTTAATGGAAGCAGTCGTTTACTTGTTACGATTTTTCTTCGACGCCGTCGTTACCTTGCTTATTCTTCGCGTATGGCTACAGATGGTACAAGCAGACTTTTACAACCCGCTTAGCCAGTTCGTTGTTAAAGTCACCAACCCATTAGTGATACCATTTCGCCGAATTATCCCCGGCATAGGCGGGCTAGACATCGCCACCATCGTTGTAGCGTTATTTTTCGCCATTCTAGAATGGGTAGTTTTCCAAGGACTTAGCACAGGTCAAATTGATTTCTTGTTTGCCATGTATTTAGGGACATTGGCGCTAATTAAACAAGTTGGCTTCTTACTATTTATTATTATGCTGGTAATGGCAATCATGAGCTGGGTGGTTCAAGGCTACAATCCAACCATGGTGATTTTCCAACAACTCACCGAACCATTCTTGCGCCCTATTCGCCGTGTAGTGCCTGTTATTGGTGGGTTAGATTTGTCGATTTTAGTTGCCTTTTTAGCGTTAAACGTCGTTAATATTTTGCTAACTGGCGCCGTCCCTTACTGGGGTGGGGTTTAATCCCACTTCAGCGATATTAGCTATAATTGATAATAATTACTTTCGAATGGAGATTATCATGAAATCAATTCGAACCTGGCTGACAAGTGTGTTTGCACTTATCGCCTTCACGTTGACTAGTACAACTGTCAGCGCAGAGAACATGAAAACCTTAGGGTCAATGGATGTTCACTATATGGCGATTGGTGCGACCTTTTTAACGCCGCAAGTTGCCAAAGCTTACGGTATCGAGCGCAGCAAATATAACGCGCTAATCAATATTTCTGTCATGGACAACACCAAAGCCAGCAAGCCTGCTAAAGCGGTGGCTATTTCTGGCACAGCGCAAAACTTAACGGGCCAATATAAACGCTTAGATTTTGAAGAAGTGCGTGAAGGTCAGGCGATTTACTACCTCGCCCAACTCAATTTTCGCGACAAAGAAAAAGTTAAGTTTGAGCTCACCATTACTGATGGTAGCGAAACCCATGAGTTAATGTTTAATCAAACTTTTTACGTTGATTAACTCGCCAAGAATTGACTAAGAGACATTTGTACAAAAAGAGCTGCTTTAGCAGCTCTTTTTTATTTAAATGAACAAATTTACTGCTATCGTAGTTATGCTAGTAAGGCAACCTTAGCAACACTATGG
Organism: Thalassotalea euphylliae; assembly: GCF_003390395.1. NCBI lineage: Bacteria > Pseudomonadati > Pseudomonadota > Gammaproteobacteria > Alteromonadales > Colwelliaceae > Thalassotalea > Thalassotalea euphylliae. The sequence continues at coordinate 3,158,308 of NZ_QUOV01000001.1, forward strand.
ATTAACCAGGAAAAAGGAATGCAGTATACCTATTTTCGACTACTGGCAATTGCCAGTGCCGCGCTTACCGCTTGGATAACCTCTATTGCTGATAGCAGTTACCGCAGCTGGAGCTACCAGCACGACATCAATGATTTTGGTTTTGCCAATTACTCACCAAGCATATTCGGCACAATAACGACAATTTTGCTTTTAATTGGAATCTTTTATAAATCCCCCAAAGACCTCGGCACTAATGCAGGTTACATCACATTAGGCTGCATGGCCTATGAGCTATTGCAGCCAATATTGGGGACTGGCATATTTGATTGGCAAGATATTGCTGCCGTTGCGATCACTGGGGGCCTGCTTAGCTACGGATTAAAACGCTTGCAACCTAAGCTATATCTAAATGCTGCCAATTGAGCTTTATTTATATAGATGGCAAGTCTTTACTTATACAAACCAGTTAATAATTGTCACAAGGAAAGAGAATGATTGATTTTAATAATAAAGAAGTATTTAAGCTTAAACAGAATGAAGAATACGGTGAAATGGTTACCGAGCTGTTAATTGATGGCGAAGAAATCATTGATGCGTACAAGTCGATGCGTGACGGTGTGGTATTTACCAGCAAACGCATTATTGCCGTTAACGTACAAGGGATTACAGGTAGTAAGAAAGACTTTACCTCACTACCCTATAAAAATATTGTTGCTTACTCAGTGGAAACTTCAGGCACTTTTGACTTGGACTCTGAGCTGGAAATCTACTTTTCAGCACTTGGTAAAGTGAAGTTTGAATTTAATGGCCAAGCGTCAATTTTAGCTATATCTAAAGTAATTTCTGAGCATACGCTTTAACGCCAATCATTAATTAGCTGGCAACTGATTTTTCAATTCAAGTTGCCAGTAAATCTACCTAATTTAACCCTTCACCCTGCTGCCTATTTTGTGCCTTAGCGTTTGCGCTAGCCACTCGCCTTTCATATTAATTACCAACCCTAGCATAACGACAAAAATCCCTAGCCATTGGCCACTGGTAACTTGTTCATTTAAAAACACCATGGCGCATAGCAAACCAACCACTGGAACAGCTAAGGTTAACGGTGCAACTTGGCCAGCGGGATAATTCGCCAGCAAATAGCTCCATAAGCTGTAGCCCAGCATTGACGCGCAAACCGATAAATACAGCAATACTCCAATACCGACTAGGTTAAACGATTGTAGGCTGGCTAAAATTGCGTCTTGCCCTTCGAAAACAAAACTCGCAATCGTAAAAGGAATAAACGCGAACCAAGACGACCACACCACTAAGCCTATTCCTGCACTGCTATTACCAGCCAAATAACCCTTTTGATTAATTTTGCGATTTATCACATTACCGCTGCCCCAAAGCACGGCTGAAGCAATCGTTAAGGCAAAACCAATCGCTGTCATTTCTGTCGCTTGCTCGCTATTGCCAATAATCACTAAGCCAAGACCTGCCACTACCATCGCCACTAACTGCGCAGGTTTAATCGATTCGTGCAGTATTAGCACCGACAAAATTATGGTAAACAGTGCTTGAGACTGCAGGACTAACGAAGCAAGCCCCGCTGGCATACCAAAAGCAATTGCACAAAACAGCAAAGCAAATTGGCCAAAGCACAAGGTTAGCGCGTAAAGCGCTAGCCAACGCCAAGGAATATTTGGGCGTTTTACCAGTAAACAGCCAATCACACCGACAAATAGAAAACGGCCTGCGCCCATCATTAGCGGCGGCATCTGCTCTACGCCCCAAGCAATCACAATAAAATTAAAGCCCCAAATAGCGACAATAATTAGCGCAAGTAAACTATCTTTGAGTGACATCCATACACCTCAGCAAAGTTGCTTCACCGCCAATTGAGCAGCGAAAGCTTATTTATGTAAAAACTACTTTGAAAAAACAATAAGAAAAAGCCGTTAGCTAATTAATCGGCAATAGACAGCAGCCAAATCAATCAGCAACGAGAAAACAAGTTAAGTAACTAACTTAGCAAGTAAACACAAAGAGCAACATATACAATTGCTTCAACTAAAATCAGTTTTTTGTATAGCATTGACCGTTAGCGACAAGTAATAGCGGTTTATCCTTTTCATTGTTTTCTTGCTTTTGACCACTCACTTATCGTTTGCCTTCTGCCACTTCTACCCAGCACCTGTGATTAACGGTATAATGCGCGCAAATTCAATTCCCGATAACACCTGATCAGAGCCCACATGAGCAAAATCGTTTTAGCCACAGGCAACCAAGGCAAAGTAAAAGAACTTGCCAACTTACTTGCAGAGCACCAAATTGAAGTATTACCACAAAGCCAATTTGACGTGCCGGATGTTGCTGAAACTGGCACTACCTTTGTTGAAAACGCCATTATCAAAGCACGACATGCGGCAAAAATCACAGGTTTACCAGCGATTGCCGATGATTCAGGGTTAGAAGTAGACGCATTAAATGGTGCGCCAGGTGTTTATTCTGCTCGCTACTCTCATGATGTAACCGATTCAGTGAGCGATGCCACAAACAATGACAAACTCCTGAGTGCACTTGCAAATGTGCCAGCCAGTGATCGTACAGCTAGATTCCACTGCGTATTGGTCTATATGCGCCACGCTGATGATCCAACACCGGTGATTTGCCATGGTGTATGGGAAGGTTCAATTTTAACGGAAAAACGTGGTGAGCAAGGCTTTGGTTATGACCCGCTATTTTGGGTGGAAGCGCATCAATGCAGCTCAGCAGAGTTAGCGCGTAGCGATAAAAACAAGCTTAGCCATCGCGGTAAAGCGTTAGCACAGCTCGTTAAACATTTTTAATGTTTTGCCTTTTAAGTCTAAGTAAAAAAGACCAAAGAAAATAAAACCATGAGTTTATTGGTTCAACAACCGCTATCGCTATATATCCATATTCCGTGGTGCGTACAAAAATGTCCTTACTGTGACTTTAATTCGCACGGTATGAAGTCTGAACTGCCTGAGCAAGCCTACACGGCAGCACTGCTAAAAGACTTAGACGATGATATCACCCGTTTTAACCTAAGCGATCGCAAGCTGCATAGCATCTTTATTGGCGGCGGCACACCAAGCTTGTTTTCCGCCAAAGCAATTGGCGATATTCTCGCAGGCGTTTTTACACGCTTTGACCACGACAGTGATATCGAAGTCACGCTTGAAGCAAACCCCGGCACAGTTGAGGCAGATAAGTTTGTCGGCTTTGCCGAGGCCGGCGTTTCGCGGCTATCGATTGGTGTACAAAGTTTTGAATCAGACAAGCTAATCAAATTAGGTCGCATTCACGACAACCAACAAGCAATTCGCGCTGCCGAGCTAGCCAAGAGCTGCGGGGTAAAAAGCTTTAATCTAGATTTAATGCATGGCTTGCCGGGGCAGTCGCTCGATGCTGCGATGGACGATTTAGCCCAAGCCATTGCACTTAAACCCGATCATCTTTCTTGGTATCAACTTACCATTGAGCCAAACACTGCCTTTGGCTCTAAACCGCCGAAACTGCCAGAAGATGAAACTTTGTGGGATATCCAAGAGCATGGCGTGAGTAAGCTAGCCGATGCTGGCTATCAACAATACGAAATTTCAGCCTACAGCCAATTAGGTAAACAAAGTAAGCATAATTTGAATTACTGGCGTTTTGGCGATTACCTTGGCATTGGCTGTGGCGCACACGGAAAAATTACCGATAGTGCGAGCGGCAAAATTTATCGCACCGTCAAAGTAAAACACCCTAAAGGCTACCTTGAGCAAGGCCGTCCAGCGTTGGATCATCTTAATACCGTAACAACCGACGAATTACCGTTTGAGTTTATGATGAATCAACTAAGACTGAGAGAGTCATTTGATATCAATCGATTTACACAAACCACAGGCTTAGCGTTAACAACTATTACTGAGCCACTGGCGCAAGCCTCAGCCAAAGGTTTATTGATCAACAACCAGCAAAATTGGCAAGTATCAACGCTGGGGCATCGTTATTTAAACGACTTACTAGAGCTGTTTTTATAATGAAAGAAATAACCGCCTTAACCAAGAATTCTAATAGCCCAGAAGAAGCTGTGTTTACCGCCCAAGATCATAAATTTATGAAAAGGGCTTTCGAGCTTGCGCAAATAGCCGAGCAGCATAATGAAATTCCGGTCGGCGCCGTTGTTGTCTATCAGGGTGAAATTGTTGGCGAAGGTTATAACCGCTCAATCATGGACAATGATCCGTCAGCTCACGCTGAAATGATTGCGGTGCGAGAAGCGGGCAAAAAGCTAGACAATTACCGCCTTATCGATTGCACCTTATATGTTACCTTAGAACCCTGCCCCATGTGTGCAGGTTTGCTAGTGCATAGTCGAGTAAAGCGTGTGATTTTTGCTGCGCCCGATGAAAAAACTGGGTCAGCGGGTACTGTGTTTAACCTGACCCATGAGCCAAAATTAAATCACTTAATTGACGTAAATTCGGGCTTGATGCAAGCCGAATGTAGCGCTATGCTGTCGCACTTTTTTAAGCGTCGTCGCGCTGAAATTAAAGCGGCCAAGAAAGCCAAAAAGCAGGCAGAGCAAAACGCTCAACAGTAACCAATTTATCAATAAGCCATCAGATAGTTATTGCGATATGACCCAGAGTAAATCAACACCCGCCAAGCCCGTCACTGCCAAACAACTACACGGCAAGCAAAAAGAAGAGCAACAATTACTGCAAGTATTTAAGTCGCTGATCAAGCAAGGCACTTATCGCTCGCAAGAAGAGCTCGCTTTTGCCTTAGCCCAGCAAGGTTATGAGCATGTTTCGCAGTCTAAAGTATCGCGCATGTTGGCCAAACTTGGCGCAGTTAAAACTCGCAATAGCCAGAATGAAATTTGCTACAACCTGCCAGACGCGCTTATTATCCCAAAAACTAAGCACCCAATTGAAACCATTGCGCTGGATTTAAAACACAATAACTACCAAATTGTCTTAAAAACCGGTACTGGCGGTGCCCCCCTAATGGCGCGAGTACTAGATTCACTGGAAGAGTCAATTGGTATTCTGGCGACCATTGCGGGTGATGATACTGTACTAATTATCCCTGAAGATATTTCACAAATCGAAGCGATTTCTCAAGCTATCATCGATATGCTAGATATTCCAACAAGGCGCGACTAATACTTGCGCCTAACAACCAACTCTTTAGTGGTGTATCACTTCTACTAACACACTTTCGTCAGCACACTTCTCTCCAATACAGTTAACGAGCAACTAACAAACCCCATAAGCAGCTTGCTCCCAACAAACCCTATAACACCCGCTGAGCTCCATACGCTCAAACCTCAAACCTCAAACGCCCAGCTTTACACAACATTTACATAGAGTAAGTTGTTTCAAATTTAGCCGTTTTATATATTATTACCCATCAAGGATATTTGTGTTACAAGAGGTTCGCTATGAAGTTATCCCCCGTTATTGTTCCCGTACTTACCAGTTTATGCCTAGTAACCGCATGCGGTGGCTCATCAGGCGGAGGCAGTGACGATAGTACACAAAACACTACAACACCACCTACTGATACCACACCACCAACAACGACTCCACCCGCACAAAACAATGCCCCTGTTGCAAATGCGGGCGAAAACCAATCCATCATACTAGGTGATAGCATTTCATTGAATGGTGCACAGAGTGCAGATAGTGATGGCGATAGCCTCAGTTATTTATGGGCGATTACCAATGCGCCAAACGGCAGTGCAGTTTCACTCACCGATGCAGAGAATGTTAACACCAACTTTACTCCAGACATTGCCGGTGACTATGTAATTAGTCTTACGGTGAGTGACAGCGAACTTGAACACACAGCCAGCGTCACGATTACCGTCACCCAAGCGAGCCAAGAAAACCAAGCTCCTATCGCTGACGCGGGCACCAACCAAAGCGCCAACGTTAGTGAAGCAGTGTTGATTTCGGGAGAAAATAGTCGCGACCCCGATGGGGATAGCCTAGCCTACCAATGGGCATTTACTGCAATGCCCAAAGGTAGCCAAGTTACCCTGAGCCAAGCACAATCAGTAGCAACTTCATTTGATTTTACCCCTGATGCTAGCGGTGACTACCAGTTGCAGCTCACCGTAAATGATGGCGAAATCACCTCCTCACCCGTGAGTATCACCATTACCGCCCAAAGCAATAACCTTGATATCACAGATAAAATTTTCGTCGAACAATCGGGTAGCTGTGCCGAATACTTAGGTACGTATCAATCAAATGTTGACGATATCAAACGCGGCTTAGCATTTAACGGCAGTGTCAACATTAGCGCTGAAAGCAGCGAGTGTTTAATTGAAGTAAACCAAATTCCAAACCACGACTTTAACGACCAAAGCGCCCGCTTTGCCAATGATGTACAAGAGGTGCTGTCGAGCTATCGTATTCCTATCAAACCTGAGCCAAGCGCTACGCCAGCCAATTTGATCATCGGCACAACTGAAGCCATTATGCTTAACGGTGTAACACTCGATATTTTAGCGGCAGCTTGTTACGGCGTGGGCGACGAACCGCTAGGTCGTGAGAAAATCGGCTGTGGCGCCAATCAAGCAGACAACCCATGGCGCTACGATCCGATGTCGCCACTTAATACTTTTGGCACCGATGTTCACAACGCTCATACCCAACCTAATGGCAAATATCATTATCACGCTAACCCGGTTGCTATGTTTAGCCAAAGCTGCGAAGCAAATATCGCCTCGCCAGTGATTGGCTTTGCCGCTGATGGCTACCCGATTTTTGGTAGCTGCTTTATTGACACAACAACTGGCGAAACGCGCAAGGCACTTTCAAGCTATCAGCTCAAAGACAATGGCGGTCCAAGACAAGCCGTTGATGGTTTTCAAACGCCACAAGCCGGCGTTGGCGATATTGCCAGTAATAACTACGATGGCCAATTTCGTGGTGATTGGGAATATGTTGAAGGCACTGGTGATTTAGACCAATGCAATGGCATGGTCGTTGATGGGCAATACGGCTACTTTGTTACCGACACCTTCCCTTGGGTGATCAATTGCTATAACGGTGAGGTAAATTCATCATTTAGCCGCTCGACTGAATTAGAACGTCGCAGCCATAGCCACGATTTTAGCCACGACGAAATGCATGAAAACGATATTGGGCATGACCATTAAAGCTGAGCATGAACACTAGAATTAGTGCTTCATTAGCAAGAAACTAAGAGTATGTCAGGAAAATCGTTTCAGTACTAAGTAACAAAAGCGGCGCAAACAAAAAAGCCTGAGGGCTATTCCATCAGGCTTTGTTTGTAGTAGGCATTGCGGCGGCTACTGATTTTTCGTTGTGTATCGCGAAGCATGCGCTTGCGTTGGATACTAAGTTGTATTCGACGTTTATTTAACGGCATCACAACCTCCTTTTTGTCAAATATTGAGAACAAATCGCGAGAATTTACTACATCCTGTAGCAACATCACGATTACATATAGGCATAATAACTAACCTATATGACTCTTTTATGACAAATCTTGACTGATCAGTCAACAACCCAGCATATTTTTATTGTTACCATAAGTAACTGTCACGCCTAATACTAGGGCGTGTTGAAATATAATCTATTCAGCGCTTTTATCAATTGGCTTGTTTGTGCTCGCGTCAACTAGTCGCTCAGGAGCTCCATTAGCCACTCCTTTAGCAAGGCCATTACGCACCTTTTCATCAAAATACGAGAGCGTATGATAGTAGCGACGAATATTCTCTACATATTTCACAGGCTCATCACCACGGGCATAGCCATACTTGACGGTTTTATAGTATTTCTTTTGCTTAAGTAGTGGCAGTCGCGGTTTAACATCTACCCAACGATCGGCATCGCCTCCTTGGCGCTGCGTGATAATGCGCGCATCGTTAACATGACCAAAGCCAACATTATAAGACGCCAGTGCAAACCACATGCGATCGGGAAACGGAATGCGATCAGGAATACGGTTAATTAAACGCTTAAAGTACTTTGCCCCACCAGCAATACTTTGCTCAGGATCTAGTCGGCTAGTCACGCCCATTTGTTTCGCAGTCGGTAAGGTTAGCATCATCATGCCTCTTACCCCTGTTGGCGAGCGTGCTTTCGGGTTCCAGTGGGATTCTTGATAGCTAATTGCCGCCAATAGCTTCCAATCAATATCTTGCCCGTATTTTTCAAATAGCGGCTGGTAGGTTGGCAGGGTTGTTTCAATCGCTGCTAAAAACGCTTGCGTATCAACATAATTAAATTGTTCGATATGGCCGTAATACTTATCATCAAGCGCCAGCAAAGTGCCGTCGTGATGCACTTGCCCAAAAAACTCGATTAGGCTGGCAATAATCGAATCATCACTGTGTTTACTGACCAGCCAAGCCAATGGCTCTGCTTTTTTAACGGTAAAACCAATGCTGATATCAGGGTAGTAACGACGGTTAATTGCCAAAACATGACTATCCACTATCGTGTAATCAATTTCCCCGTTAAGCACTTTGAGCAATAACTCTTCGCTGTCAAACTCACTACTTTCTTGCCAAGTTAGTGCCTCATGCGTTTGCTGCAATTCAACAAGGTTTTCTGCATGACTAGAGTTGGCAGTCACAATTAGCGAGCCCGTTAAATCTTTTAATGCTCGTGGTCGCTTGTTACCTTGACGAAACACTAACTTTTGGCTGACAGAGTCATAACTGGGGGCAAATTCGTATTGGCTGAGTCGATTTGGCGTGACCGCTAAACCAGCGGCGAGAAAGTCAACTTCCCCAGAATCTAGTCGAGGGAACAGTTCATCTAAGCTGTAACTGGGCATAATGCGTAATTCTACGCCTAAAGATTCAGCATATTTTTTTGCTAATTCATATTCAAAGCCAGCTGGTCCTTCCGCGCCAAGGTAATATGAATTGGGTCCATAAAGGGTGCCAACGGCGACATAACCACGTTCAAGTACACGAGAAATATTCGGTCGGTCAGCTTCTTCTTTACAGCCAGAAATAGCCAGTACAACCAGCGCGAGCGACAGTTTAAGAAAGTTGAACAATTGGTTGGTTTTTTTATAGTAAATGTTCATACCTAATCATTGTGTCGTGAATTGAAAAACAGTTAAAGCATTTTTTCACTTTTTGCCGCTACGCCAAGGTTTTAGAGCCATTGCTCGTTAAAATCTTACAAAGATTTTGCTGTTTAATACGCCTCGTTTCTCCTATAATACGCGCGATTTTTACCCCATGTTTTAACCACGGAATTTGGTGCATGGTTGGTCTGTGTTTTACCGTTAAAGATCCGTGGTGACAAGCAACTAATTTACTAGTGAGTAAACTAATGGCGATGTTGATCCAAACCCTTCGTGGCGCTCCGGCACTTTCTGACTTTAGAATTCAAAAATTATTAACGCAATGTGCTGAAGCTGGCCTTCCTGTTAACGACATATACGCAGAGTTTAGCCACTTTGCCCATTTATCAGTAGCGCTTACCACTGATGAATCAGAGGTACTTGCCAAACTGTTAACCTACGGTCCAACCATTGAAGAACACGAGCCAAACGGCACTTTGTTATTAGTGACGCCGCGCCCAGGCACTATTTCACCATGGTCATCAAAAGCCACCGACATTGCTCACAATTGTGGTTTAGACAAAGTTATCCGCCTAGAGCGCGGTATTGCTTATTACATTAATGGCGAAACGCTAACGGTTGAACAAGAAAAATTACTTAACAACCTGTTGCACGATCGCATGATGGAGTCAATCTTTGCTGAGTTTAACGACGCACAAGCATTATTTGCGCAAGCAGAGCCGGGCGAATTTAGTTCAGTAGACGTACTTAGCGGTGGTCGCGATGCCTTAGTAAAAGCCAATACCAGCTTAGGCTTAGCATTAGCGGATGATGAAATTACTTACCTAGCAGATAACTTCGCCAAACTTGGCCGCAACCCTCACGACATTGAACTTTATATGTTTGCCCAAGCAAACTCGGAGCATTGCCGCCATAAAATTTTTAATGCTGACTGGACGATTGACGGCGTAAAACAAGAAAAATCGCTATTTAAAATGATCAAAAACACGTTCGAGGAAAACCCTGCTTACGTGTTATCTGCCTACAAAGACAATGCTGCGGTGATGGCTGGCTCTGAAGCAGGTCGCTTCTACCCAGACCCAGAAACGAAAGAATATGGCTACAGCCACGAAAACATTCATATTCTGATGAAGGTGGAAACCCATAACCACCCTACGGCTATTTCTCCGTACCCGGGCGCGGCAACGGGCTCAGGCGGTGAAATTCGCGATGAAGGTGCCACGGGTGTCGGCTCAAAACCAAAAGCAGGCTTAGTTGGCTTCTCGGTTTCTAACTTACGTATTCCAGGCTTTGAACAGCCATGGGAAATTGATTACGGCAAGCCAGACAGAATCGTTACTGCACTCGATATTATGCTAGAAGGCCCTTTAGGCGGCGCAGCATTTAACAACGAATTCGGCCGCCCTGCGATTACCGGTTACTTCCGTACCTACGAGCAACAAGTCAACTCATTTAACGGCGAAGAAGTGCGCGGCTATCACAAGCCAATTATGATTGCCGGTGGTTTTGGTAATATTCGTGAGCAACACGTGCAAAAAGGCGAAATTAACGTTGGTGCTAACCTAATTGTACTAGGTGGGCCAGCGATGAATATCGGCCTTGGCGGCGGCGCAGCATCATCAATGGCGTCTGGTCAATCATGTGAAGATTTAGACTTTGCATCGGTGCAACGCGATAACCCAGAAATGGAGCGCCGTTGTCAAGAGGTGATCGACCGCTGTTGGCAGTTAGGCGACGATAACCCCATTCTATTTATTCACGATGTCGGTGCTGGTGGTTTATCAAATGCCTTCCCTGAATTAGTGTCTGACGGTGGCCGTGGCGGTAACTTTGAACTACGTAACGTACCAAACGATGAACCTGGTATGGCACCACATGAAATTTGGTGTAATGAATCACAAGAGCGTTACGTTCTAGCGGTTTCTGACGAGCAACTACCGATTTTTGAAGCGATTTGTCAGCGCGAGCGTGCTCCATTTGCTGTGGTTGGTAAAGCCACCGAAGAAGAGCACTTAACGGTAACAGACGAACACTTTGCCGATGACGAGCACAAAAACAAACCAATTGATCTGCCGCTTGACGTGTTATTAGGTAAAACACCGAAAATCATCAAAGACGTTAAAACGACAACAGCGGCTGGTGATGAAATTAACCTAGCAAACATTGATGTTGCAGAAGCGGCAGATCGCTTACTGCGCCTACCAACCATCGCCGAGAAAACTTTCCTTATCACCATTGGTGACCGCTCAGTTACCGGTATGGTAGCACGCGATCAAATGGTTGGCCCATGGCAGGTGCCGGTTGCAGATTGTGGTGTAACCGCAGCTTCGTTAGATTCATACCACGGTGAAGCGATGGCAATGGGTGAACGCACACCAGTTGCCCTACTAAACTACGGCGCTTCAGCACGTTTAGCAGTAGCAGAATCACTAACAAACATTGCCGGTGCTGATATTGGCGACTTAAACCGTATTAAACTTTCGGCTAACTGGATGTCGCCAGCAGGTCACCCTGGCGAAGATGCTGGTTTATACGAAGCGGTAAAAGCTGTAGGTGAAGAGCTTTGTCCTGAGCTTGGCTTAACCATTCCAGTGGGTAAAGACTCAATGAGTATGAAAACCCAGTGGGAGAAAGATGGCGAACAAAAAGCAGTTACGGCGCCTATGTCGCTTGTGATCACCGCCTTTGGCCGCGTGGAAGATATTCGTAAAACAGTAACGCCTCAGCTACGTACAGACCAAGGCGACACTCGCATCGTTGCGATTGACTTATCTGGCGGTAAAAACCGTTTAGGTGGTTCTTGTTTAGCACAGGTTTACCAACACCTAGGCACAGAAACACCAGATGTTGACGAAGCTTACCTGCTACGCGGTTTCTTTAATGCAATGCAAACCTTAGTTGCCGAAGGCAAATTATTGGCGTATCACGATCGCAGTGACGGTGGCTTGTTTACCACGATTGCTGAAATGGCATTTGCTGGTCACACAGGTGTTACCGTTGACCTAAGTGTGTTTGAAGGCACAGATGCCGAAGTACTGTTCCACGAAGAGCTAGGCGCGGTAATTCAAATTCGCGAAGACGATATGGAAGCAATTCACACCATCTTCTCTGAGTACGGTATTTTAGATTACTGCGCAGACGTTGCTCGCATTAACGACACTGACATGATCACCTTTACCCGTAACGAGCAAGTGGTACTGGAAAACTCGCGCACCTACTTCCGCACGGTGTGGGCAGAAACCACTCTTAAAATGCAAGCAATGCGCGACAACCCAGAATGCGCACAAGAAGAATTCGATGTTAAATTTGATACCGAAGATCCGGGCTTAAACGCTGAGTTAAGCTTTGATATCAACGAAGATATCGTTGCCGACTTAATAGTAAAAGACGCACAAGCGGGCACTAACCCGAAAGTGGCAATCTTACGTGAGCAAGGGGTGAACTCGCACGTAGAAATGGCAGCCGCTTTTGTTCGCGCAGGCTTTAACGCAATTGACGTACATATGTCAGACATTCTGGCAGGACGTGTTGATTTAGCTGACTTCCAAGGCTTAGTAGCATGTGGCGGTTTCTCTTACGGTGACGTGTTGGGCGCTGGTGAAGGTTGGGCGAAATCCATTCTATTTAACGCTAATGCACGAGAGATGTTTAAAGCTTTCTTCCACCGCGAAGAGACTTTCTCACTAGGTGTGTGTAACGGCTGTCAAATGCTATCAAATCTTAAAGAAATTATTCCGGGCTCTGAGCACTGGCCGCGCTTTGTGCAGAACGAATCTGAGCGTTTCGAAGCACGTTTCTCATTGGTTGAAGTGCAAGAAAGCCCGTCTATCTTCTTTAAAGGTATGGCAGGCTCACGTATGCCGATTGCAGTATCACATGGTGAAGGTCGCACTGAATTTGTTTCAGATGAAGCCATTGATGCCGCCAACGACTCTGGCACAGTTTCAATGCGTTATGTAAACAACTACGGCGATGTGACTGAAACTTACCCAGCGAACCCGAACGGATCGCCAGATGGTATTACAGCGTTAACCACCACAGATGGTCGCGTGACCATTATGATGCCACACCCAGAGCGTGTCTTCCGCACAGTAGCTAACTCATGGCACCCAGACTCATGGGGTGAAGACTCACCTTGGGTACGTATGTTCCGAAATGCGCGCAAGTTTATTGGCTAAGAATTACTAGCTAGTAAATCTCACGTATTCCAAGCCCGCTTCTCAGCGGGCTTTTTTATAACTAAAACACCTCAACATTGATTTCATACTTTTCGATCACTGGTATCAAGGTACCGTCAGATTTAACCTATTGGCTATTATGGAAAATTTATTGAAGCTAAAGTAATCTGTTACAAGTAATTCTGGGAATATAAGTAATAAAAAATAAGAAGTTTAACAATAAAAGGATCTTTTAGTTTGAATGGGAACGCAGTCAATCCATGGCGTGTTGATAAATTAGAGTATTTTCTAGAAAAAAAGGAGAACTCTTTCGAACATATTGAAAGGCTTAGGTCTTTGACTCGGACTATTGATATTTTTCATTATCACCTTTATGAGGCAAGAGATTCTATCAACGCCACTGGCGACTTAACTTCCGTCAAGGGATTTGAGTTCGTTTTATCGGATGAATTTAATGATAAGTCATCAATTAAATTAAGATTGGCAATACAAGCTAATATCCAATCCTCTCTATATTCCGCCAGAGCAATTTATGATTTGTTTGCTCAGTTGCTTAATAGCCTCCTTTTAGATAAACCTTTAGCGACAAATAATTGTGACTTTTTTAAGCTTCAAAGAAAACTCCCAGAGTCCAAGCTAAAAAATTATCTAAACTATTTAAGTTCAACTATTGAATTTCAATACGTAAATGCCTTTTTAAACACAATAAAACACAGAAATTTAGTCTCATTTAGTGCTTTATATGATTTCGAATCCGATAAAGGCGGTGTAAGGTTTGGCTCTTTCGATTATAACGGTACCAAATTTCCACGCATGTGGGCACAAGATGTAATGGAGTATTCGCTATTTGTGAAGAATTCAATTGTTACTGCCGGAAATTGTTTAAACCAAGAGCTAGGCATAATAAATGCTCCTAAGAACGCTGAGCCACAGCACATAGAAAACTAATCCATTAAAATAACAACAGGAAACTTAAAAAAATGATAACACTAATCTGGTGCCTAATATTGGCCGCGCTACTTCCTTATATTGCTAAAGCACCGTTGGCCGCGGCGATGAATAAATTAGGGGGGTATGACAACAACCACCCGAGAGAGCAGCAAACGAAACTAACTGGTTTTGGTGCTCGTGCCCTAGCAGCCCATCAAAATGCATTTGAATCGCTGATTGTCTTTACCGCGGCGATTTTACTGGCAATTGCGACGAATACCACAGGCGAAACAATTCAAACACTTGCCATTGCTCATATTGTTTTAAGAGTTGCCTATCACCTACTTTACCTACTCAATATTGGCCTACTACGCTCAATTGTTTGGGGATTCGGTATAGCCTGTTCATTTGCCATTATGTGGCTCTGTATTCCGAGTTAACCAGTGCCTACCTAGTCAAACAAGTAGGCACCTGAACACAAGCATTTTGCTCGTTTAAGTAAGTATCACGTATTATTTGGTCGGGGCTTAGAACTATCAATGCAATTGCAAGAAATGTACGAAGAGTTTAGAGCCACTTTTCCAGAAATTACACGCAAAGCTGACATCGTTCACATCAAACTCTGGGGTGAACTCGATCCAAGTTTCGCATATTCGTGGTTTGAAAGTTTAGCGAATGCCATCAATCATGAGATGTCCAAAAGTAGCGAATCAGCCCAATATAGACCAATTTTCGAATACTTTAGACAAAAGTACCTCTTTGAAAATAATGATATTAAAAACTGTATAGACGTAGCCTTTGTCGAGAATTTATTCTGGCGGGTAAAAGCAGAGCATGCATCACCCTACTGGGCATTAATGCCTGATATTCTTAAACAACTGTATATTCAGTTTCATGGTCGAAGCCGCTGCTAGTGCAGTTGTAAAAAACTAAGGAATATTAGTGAAACATTTAGCTATTGTTGTTTTAACAATCACGTTGTTTGGTTGTGCCAGCGGCCAATTAGATCTTTATAACGCTAACGGTAAGAAAGTTGGCGAATGCACAGCAGGTTATGATTGGCATCCATACGGCGTAAAAGACTCTGTCGACTGGCTACTTAATTGGTGTGCGCAACAAGCGATCGCCCAAGGTATGGAGGTCGTAAGAGTTTCCGAGCCAGCTATTCTGCAAAAAGACTATTCTTACCCTAAGCCCACTGCTGCTGATTATTGGACGAAAAAATCTTCGAAGGCTGCATTTCACGCCAATATTATTACCGAAACGGAATATGGCTATATTCTGGCAGATATTGAAAACCAATTTTATTTAAGAAATGTTGATGCGCAAAAGCAATTTGAACAAGGTGAGATAAGCGAGGAAGATTATCGCCAGTTATTGGAGAAGTCGGCGCTTATTTTCTATGGTGACTAAACCTCACAGATCAGCAAAGTTTGTTAAGCTCACTATTGTTTATCTCACTCTTGTTTATCTCACTACGGAGGCAAAGTTATGAATATTAAGCCGTTAGCCATGTGCTGTTTGTTCAGTTTTTTTCAGTTGTCAGCACACGCCACTGACATAGCTGAAAGTGCTGAGAGCGCTGATAACTCTGCATTTTCCAACCTAACAATAGATTCCGTATTTAACACCCCGCACTTTTATGTTGAGAGCAACCTTGAATTTGCCCTATTGCACGAGCTAGCCCATGCGATTATTGAGTTAAATAATATTCCAGTATTAGGTGGTCGAGAAAAAGCAGCCGATCAAATCGCTACCATGTTTATGATGCTAAACAGTCGCGACGTAGAAGATGATTTGTTAGATCAGATGATTTCCATTTCCGCGGAATGGATGATTGAATGGCAACAAGAAGTAGAACATTCATCTATTGCTTTTTGGGATGTTCACCCATTGTCGATTCAACGTTTTTATGACGTTACTTGCCTGATGTATGGCGCTGCGGTGGATAAGCTAGAGCGAATTCGAAAAGAGGCGTGGCTTCCTTATCAACGCGCTTGGGATTGCGACATTGAGTTCCAACAAAACCGAGAAACATTGAGCTGGCTTGCCGACAACTACAGTTATGTAACCTTCGATGAAAACTGGCACCCTGTTCCCAAAGTAAACGCCAGCGCTGTTCACCCAAAAGTTAATGTGCAATACATAACGCCCTCTCGGCCCGCGCACAAAACCATACTAGAGTGGTTACAATCGTCCGAGCGTGTTGCCTACATTCTTGGCCGAGTGAATGAAGCGATTAAGCTACCCAAGCCAGTGACCATTTATTTTGAAAGCCAATGCTCTGGCCCAGATGCTTGGTGGAATCCCAAAATTGATGGCATTATTGTTTGCTACGAGTTGATTGAGCAGTTTGAGCAAAATAAAAAACGCTTAAAGCCTTTAATTAATAAGCTCAAAGGTGAAGCGAATCAAAGCCATCTGTTCTTGTTTCCTAGCAAATACGAAACGCTGATATCAAAGCAAAAAGGTGTTCTTAGAGAGCGCTTTATCCAAATGATGGATCAGATGTTAGAGCAAAATAAAGATGCCCAATCAAAATAATTGCTGTCATAAACCGCAATAGATAGTAGGCGTTAATCAATGAAACTCGTAAATCACATGTTTAATTAACCAGACCTCTGCCTTGTGGTATCTATACTATGGTCATTTCTGAAAGTTATAAAAAGTAAACCGTGATTATGATTGCTAAGACTCCGAAACCGCCTTACTACGCCGTTATATTTACTTCCTTGAGGAGTGAAAATGACACAGCTAATAACACCGCTAATGACGATGGTTATGCAAAAACTGCCGAACATATGGTTAATTTAGCCAGCCAGCAATCTGGCTTTCTTGGCATTGAATCAGCGCGTGAAGGTCTTGGTATCACCGTCTCTTATTGGCAAGATCTTGAATCTATTCGAGCGTGGAAGGTGAATGCCGAGCACCAACTAGCGCAGCGCAAAGGTTACGAGCTTTGGTATGAAAGCTTTAAAGTACGTATTACGAAAGTTGAGCGCGATTACGGTGTTTAATCACTACTTTTTTTGCGTGGTTTGATAGGAGCATAGGCAGTTACTGGCACGAAAGTTACATACACAAAAGCTAATTGTACGAAAAAAACTGAAAAGCCTTTCCTATAAGGACACTCAAGGTAACATCATTTAGAGCTGAGCAATAAACACAAAGGAGCAGCAATGTCTTTCACCGCCATTAACTTCAAAGAAAAGTTCGATAAGTTTGCCGAACAATGGTCGCCACGCGTTATAGCTGAAATGAATGATTATCAATTTAAACTGGCAAAGGTGGAAGGTGAATTTGTTTGGCACCAACACAGCGACACTGATGAAGTGTTCATTGTAATAAGTGGCACATTAACGATCGAATTTAGAGATGGTAAGGTTACGCTACAAGCAGGTGAAATGTATGTTGTGCCCAAAGGTGTTGAACATAAACCTGTAGCGCAAAGTGAATGCCAAATTATGCTGGTTGAACCTAAAGGCGTGGTCAATACCGGAGAGGAAACCTCTGATTTAACCGCTGAAAACGATGTGTGGATTTAGGACTTAGAACCTAAGGTTTAGGGTTAAGATTTACATCTCGTTACGATTTAAACGTTTGTATTTGGCATATTTTGCGAAGACTATAGAACTTGTTGTTCATTTAACAACTAAGCACTGAGCTATACCAAACGCTAAGCAGTAATGTATCGCTGTTAGCCATCATTTGTCATAGATAAAAGGATTTACCGCATGAACAAACATAGACTCATTTGGCTTATCGCCCTGTTTGCCGCACATATATCTATAACTAGCCACGCTGAAGATATCAATTTTTCCCTAGGCACTGGTTATCCCTACCTTTTTATTCCAGAAGTTTCATATTCCGCTAGTGGTGGCCAGCAACGTTTATATGCGAATTACAAATTAGGTTTAGATGACGGCTTTGCTATCGGCTTTGAACATAGCCTTGATTCAGCTAATCAACACGCGATTGGCTTATTAGTCGGAGCGATTGGTGCGCAAGACGACGAGCGGCCATGTCCCAACAATGATGAAGAAAACAGTGTTGCGGAGGGTTTAGCCAGTGTCATAGCGTGCAGCATAGTTGAAGTATTCGACCATGAAACCACAAACGGTATCGGCTTATCGTACAGCTACAATCATCGCGGTTTGAATAACTCTGGCTTTCGTATTCGCTTTGAGGCTGGTTACGGCGAAGGGGTTGATAGTAAAGAAAAGCGCTTTGATGGCGCTGTTGTACTGAGTTATCAATTTTAAGTTGTCGGTTATAAGTTATCAGTGCTAAGTAAATAGCGTTTGAGATATTTCTTATCAGTTCAGGGAATACTAATGCAACGCGGCTATTCGGGTGTATACATCAAGTAACTAGTTAATAAACAGCACCTTTCTCCAAACAAACACTCGTGTTATGGTTAATTTATATTCCTTTATAAAACAAAAATAACTAGGACAAGAGATGACAGACGCAGCAATTTTCTATCCCGTACTCGCACAAATTTTATTAGTGATCTTATTGTTTTTCACACTGGCGGCGCGAAAAGCTAAGGCGGTAAAAGCAAAAAGCGTTGATTTAACCAAAACAGCGACCGACTCAAGTGCTTGGACAACAGAGGTTGTCAAAGTATCAAATAATATTGCCAATCAATTCGAAACTCCGATCTTATTTTTGATCTTGTGTGTTATTGCTTTTGTATTGGGACTGGCTGATTACATTACTGTTGGCTTAGCTTGGGCATACGTCGTGTTTCGCTATATTCATGCCTATATCCATATCGGTTCAAACTATGTGCCCTATCGAATGCGCACCTTCGCCGTGTCGTTATTGATTATTTTAGCCATGGCTATTCGTATTGGGCTTGAGATAAATACCATTACCTAAATAAAAAAGTGCTTAAGTAATCTTGCAAATATCAGCGAGGTTACTTAACTCGTTCTATTTACCTAGCTCTCTGTACTTAGGGCAAATTACATAGAAAGACTTACAACACACGAACAAGACAACTATGGTTGCAGTTTATGCCATACAAAATTACCAGTGTAGTGGTTGGTTTATATGCATTAATTGGTTTAGCCGTTTGTTATTTTTATAATTTTACAAATTGGTTAAGCCTATTCGTTGCTGTTTTGAGTTACGCGCTACTACCTGCTTTGAGCGCCTACTGGACGTGGCAGAAAGTAAGAGTCGGTATTTTGATTGCGGCCTTGTATTTTGCATTTCAGAGTATTCGCCGCGTGAGCCCTGAGAGCTTTTTACCGCATATCGCGCCAATATCGCTGTCTTTTCCGTTGGGAGATTTTACTTCAGGAAATGGACTATTAATTGATGTCTTTGCGATTGCCATGGTTATTATTTTGCTTTCTTTACAAGCCAAAGCTAAGCATTAATTTAAGAGCCGACTGCTGTATCAAGAGAGTTAACGTTTAGGAGAGGAGCGCCATGAATATTCAATTGGATGATTTATCAAGTAAGCAAGTTCTCGCATTATTACAAGAACACCTTGATGATATGCAGGCAACCTCACCACCAGAGAGTAAGCACGCGCTTGACTTGGATGGGTTAAAACATCCATCGGTAAAGTTTTGGTGCCTTTGGGATAGCACAACACTGGCAGGCTTTGCCGCCTATAAGCAACTAGATAACAAGCACGCAGAATTAAAATCAATGCGAACCTCGGCGAACTACAAAAATCAGGGTATCGCTACCCGCCTGTTAACGCATATTATCAGCGACGCTAAAGCCAATGGGTATACACGAATCAGCCTAGAAACTGGTTCGATGGCATACTTTAAGCCCGCTCGTGCCCTTTACCAAAAACATGGTTTTGAATATTGTTCACCCTTTAGTGACTATGCTGAAGACCCCAATAGCAAGTTTATGACCTTGAGTTTGTGATGAGTAAACGTTTTACTTCAAGTTGGTTACGGCGCTGCATCGCGACTTGCCTCGCCTCAACGATTACAGCTTGTGTTGTCGTGCCGATCACCGATCATAGCTATCAAGCAAAATGTGAAATGTCTTCGGACAGAAAAATATTAAAAATAGTAGATGGTTATAAGGATAATAATACTTATTACTCTATTTCTGGCGTAATATTGCTGCCCATTACAGGTATTTTCTCTGGCGCATACGTCGCAGTAAACAATATTTATCACCTTGGTGAAGAAACTATTGTTTGCGGCAAGAAAACGGCTAATGGCGGCTCAGAAACATCAGCTAAGTAGCGAAGTGTGTTCGCGCGCTAGTCTAGCCAAGCTATGGCCTATTCGTATCGCTCTGCTTTGATCACTTATACCAATTGAATTAATTAGTTGATCAATTATGGCGTAGGAAAAAGGCTCAGAAACAAGGCGTTATTTATTGTTAACTAGTTGTTCTAATTTCAAAAATAACAACGCAGTTAATGAGCCTTTTAACCAGCCAGAATAATCAAGTATTTATTGAAATTGGTATTAATATTAAAATTTAGAAACTAGTCGATGAAAACCGTTTTTTATACCCTACTTGCACTTTGTGCTTTTGCCGGCAACTCTATTTTGTGTCGTTTAGCATTAGGCGAAAATACGATTGATGCCGCCAGCTTCACCAACATTCGTTTAGTCTCTGGCATTGTTACTTTAATGATGATTTACGCCTTTGTTAACTTAACAAACAAGTCAGCAAACAAGGTCACCGAAAGCGTTGCGAAAGGCTCAAACACGCACCCGCAAAAATTAGCGTCACTAAAAAGTGCGACTGGCACTTGGTGGGCTGCCGCTATGTTATTTACCTATGCCGTAACCTTTTCTTATGCTTATGTAACGCTAGATACAGGTACTGGCGCATTGATCTTATTTGCCACTGTGCAACTCACGTTAATCTTCATTGGCTTAATAACGGGGAATCGCCTTAATGCGTTAGAGTGGCTGGGCTTACTATTGGCCTTTTCAGGTTTTGTTTATTTGGTTTTGCCAACGCTAAGCACGCCGTCGTTAATTGGCTTTATCTTAATGTCTATTTCAGGCATTGCCTGGGGGTTTTATACTTTGGCCGGCAGGCAATCAATGAATCCACTTGCCGATACCAGTTTTAATTTTTTAAGAACCCTGCCATTTGTCATTGTGCTGTTGGCATTGACCATTGCAACCGCAGATATTAGCGCGCAAGGCGTGGGCTATGCTGTGATGTCTGGTGCTGTAGCTTCTGGCTTAGGTTACACCATTTGGTATAAAGCCCTACCTAGCCTATCGGCCATACAAGCCGGAGTTGTACAGTTGTTAGTGCCGATATTAGCGGCGGTTGGCGGCGTTATTTTCGCTGGTGAAAGTTTGTCGATGCGTTTAATCATTGCATCGTTAACGATTCTAGGCGGCATACTACTTGTGATGTCTTCAAAGCACTTAATCGCGCTAAGCGCCAGCAAGCCAAGCAAATTGGGTTAGTCGCATCGACCGTTGCTAACAGTAAGTTTAAGCGCGCCCTCCCTAGCTAAGCCTAGTTCACCCCAGCCTATCGAGTGTTGTTTACGCTAGCTCTTGCCAATTTGCATTGACCTGTTTATGTTGTAGATAGGTGTTTTAGCTACACC
This sequence comes from Thalassotalea euphylliae, assembly GCF_003390395.1. NCBI lineage: Bacteria > Pseudomonadati > Pseudomonadota > Gammaproteobacteria > Alteromonadales > Colwelliaceae > Thalassotalea > Thalassotalea euphylliae. The sequence goes on from NZ_QUOV01000001.1 coordinate 3,180,049, forward strand.
TTATAGCCAAGCTTACTCTTAAACAAGGAAGTGCAATTGTCTGATACAAATCCCCCAATGCTCACTGGTAGCTGTTGCTGCGGTAAAGTGAGCTTTTCGCTAGCAGATGATTTTAGTCAATTCTATTTTTGTCACTGTCAGCAATGTCAAAAGCTAACTGGCTCTGCCCATGCTGCGAACTTATTAACCGCACCTGAAAATATTCAATGGCTGCAAGGAGAAGAGCTACTTAAACGCTACGATCATCCAAGGCGTTCATTTACGAAAGTATTTTGCACTGCATGTGGCTCAGGTTTACCGTTTTTAACGCAAAGTAAATTGTTTCTCATTGTGCCAGCGGGGTGTTTAGATACGCCACCGACAAAGCAGCCCGATGCGCAAATGTTTTGTGCCGAGCAAACTGATTGGCACCAATTAGGTATTGATGCGCCAAAGCACGATGGTTTTCCGTGTAATGACTAATTCTTCACTAATGTCCCAAACAGGCGCTCAAGCAAGTGCACAATCAAACAGTAGCACCAATACTCAGGCAACTGATAAATTTAAGGCATTGCAGGCGATGGGCGCGGGTGAATTTGCTCATCTTAATGGCTCATTGATCGAACACTTATTATCAACAACACAGCTATTAAGGAAATGGCAAGCTCGCACTGTGCTATGCGATGCTGGCCTTTATCATGCGGCCTATGGCACCGCAGGCTTTGACGAAAAAATGCTTTCTCTTGCACAGCGAAACGACGTGGCAATGTTAATTGGCAAGGAAGCTGAGACAATTGTTTACTTGTATTGCTCTTGTGATCGCGATTTCACCTTCTCACGGCTTGGCACCAGCAATGAAATTCAATTTAAGGATCGTTTCACTGCCAACACCTTTAACTTATCCCAACAACAAGCCGAAAACTTTTGTGAATTAACCGTTGCCAATGAGCTTGAGCTGGTTATCGCTAGCGATCAATTTCGGCAACAACATGGGCAAGGGTTAAAGCAGCTTTTTAATAAGATGAAACGCTGGCTTAGCCCATATGCGATTGATGCCTATGAACGTGAACTATAAGCTAACAAGAAGCTAGCTAACAGCCAAGAGCAGCAAACATGCATCAACAAGTTACGATTAGCTCATCGCCACCCAAGCCAAGTGAATTTATAGCCTTGCGCGCTAAAGTAGGTTGGGGTTGGGGTGAGACTGACCCAAAACTTGCGCAGACTAGCCTAAGTAATTCACTATATTGCTTAACTGCATATCACCGAGATCAATTGGTTGGCATGGTAAGAGTCGTTGGCGATGGCGCCCTATTTTTCTATATTCAAGATTTAGTGGTAGATCCTGAGTTTCAACATAATGGCCTAGGTACGGCCTTGATGGAAAAGCTGGAATGCTACCTATCAGAAGTTGCAAAGCCTGGCGCCACGGTTGGCTTATTTAGTGCTCAGGGAAAAGAAGCATTTTACCAACAATTTGGTTATACCAAGCGCACAGGTGAACCTTTGGGCTTGGGCATGTGTCGCTTTATTTAATCTTTAATTTTCATGCTTAATTTTTCATGCTTAACGTTAGGTATTTTACAGTAGTGAATAGCGATAACGACATCGTACAACAAGGACAGGTGATTTGATAAAAATAAGTCAACAGCAACTTAATGATGCTGCCGCTAAGCAAATTATTAGCCCGCAGCAAGCAAATGAACTGTATGCCTTTTTCGAAGAGCAGCAAGCCAACGTCGCTCAGTTTACCTTTACCCATGTGCTCTACTACCTAGGTGGATTGATCGCCATTGGTGCCATGAGCCTATTTATGACGCTAGGTTGGTCGTCTTTTGGTGGCGCAGGCATTCTAGCAATTTCTCTTGTATATGCCTTACTTGGCTTGTCGTTAACTCATCACTTTGCGAACAAACAATTAGCGATTCCAGCGGGTATTTGCGCAACATTTGTGACTTGTTTAACGCCACTCGCCGTATTTGGTTTGCAACAATGGCTAGGGCTGTGGCCTGATGATAGTGCCTACCGAGATTATCACCGATATATTGCATGGCATTGGCTGTATATGGAATTAGCAACATTGGCGATAGGTACGATTATCGCGTGGCGTTATAGATATCCTTTTTTAGTCATGCCCATTGCCGTCACACTTTGGTATTTGACTATGGATTTAAGCGTCATGCTGGCTAAAAGTACTGACTATGAAACCAGCTGGGAGCTGCGTAAGCTCGTTTCCATGTATACCGGATTATTAATGATCGCATTAGCGTTTTGGGTAGATATTCGCGCCAGAGCAGCGAACGCAATTAATCACAAAGACTATGCTTTTTGGATTTACTTATTCGGCGCCATTGCATTTTGGGGTGGTCTTTCACTGCAACACTCTGATAGTGAATTAGCCAAGCTCGGCTACTTTGCTATTAACCTGACAATGATCGCCTTTGGTGTATTGCTGGTGAGAAGAGTGTTTGTTGTGCTCGGGGCGTTTGGCTGCAGCTTTTATTTAGGTCATTTGGCTTACAACGTATTTGAAGACAGTTGGTTTTTCCCAATTGCATTATCATTAATTGGCCTGCTGATTATTTATTTAGGTGTATTGTGGCAAAGGCACGAACAAGTAATTAGCCAACGACTGCAATCATTCTTGCCGCTACCATTACAACAATTACTTGCCAGTAAACATGGCTAGTTGTTGGCAATAAAAGAGCAAACATCAATGGTGAAAAACATGCAGAGAGTTGTTGTTATCGGCTCAAGTTGCAGTGGTAAATCAACATTCGCGATGAGGCTCGCCAAATTGATAAATTCGCCTTACATTGAACTAGATTCCCTGCATTGGTTACCCGATTGGCAAGAGCGACCAGACAGCGAATTTCGCCAATTAGTGCAACGAGAGGTCGATAAAAACTGCTGGGTGATTGATGGCAATTATGCTGTCGCTCGTGATCTTTTATGGCCAAAAGCAACAACCATCATTTGGCTTAACCATAGCTTTGCACGTGTATTCTATCGCGCGATTCGTCGCTCGATTATACGTGCGGCGACCAAACAAGTACTTTTCGCTGGTAACATTGAAACGTTTAAACAAAGTTTTTGTTCGAAAGATTCAATTATTTGGTGGGTACTGACGACCTATCATGCCAAGCGCCGTAACTATCGAGCTTTATTAAACCAGCAAGCGTCAACAGGTACAAAGGTTATTGAATTTACTTCCCAAAGACAAATAAATACCTTTCTCACCTCGCTTGCCAAAGCTGATGTTTAACACTGATAAAAACTTTCGTTAGAGCTGCTAATCAACATTAACTAGCAGTATTAATCTTAAATTTATTATAAGGTTAACTCAGCGCGTATTGCTGAGAGCACATACAAAATCAGTGCGCCCTATTTATAGCAATTGAATATTCATGGAGAATGTGATGAAAAAACTACTGTGTGTACTGGGACTAGCAACAGCATTAACGGCATGCTCAGACAATGAAGTAGGCGATGTATCACTCGGTTTGTTTACACTCAAAGATATTAAAATTTCATCGCTACAAGATGAAGTTGTAACTGGCGTTACTTGTCATATTGCATCAATTGAAGCGGATTTAAGCCTATCGGATCCCAGTGACAGCTCGATTTCTTGCCGACAAACGGGTGACATTACGCCAGCAATGATTGCGCAAATTGACAAATCGGCATCTGGTGAAGTGGTCTTTAGGCAATCGAAAAGTATCTTTTTCAAGAGCATGAAAGTCAGAAGGATCTACGATCCGAAAAATCAAACCCTGCTGTATTTGTCTTACACCACCAAAGAGACCGAGGGAAGCTTTAAACATAGCTTGTCAACAGTGCCACTTTGGGGAACACAAGCTTATATTGAGCCTCAAACTTTGAGCAGTAACTAGTTGGCACTTAAATGGTTAACGTTGGTATGCCTGATTAAAGTAAAACTATGGATAACCAGCAAACAATGGAGAGTGATTAATGAATATCAACGCCACACTTATTGGTGAAGTGATACTTTGTTCGATTATTATTGGCGGAGCACTTAGCTATTATTTTGCGAGGCGTAAAACCACTAGCCCGAAAATAACTGCGGCCGTCGGCGCTCTGCTATCGATTGTTCCAATTCTAGGGCTTATTTATGTCGCACTATTAGCCCTAAAAGACGATATTGCAAAAACCTAGTGTGTAAAGCTTGAGTTGGGAAGCTTGAATTGGAAAGCTTGAGTTGGGAAGCTTGAATTGGAAAGCTTAAGTTGGAAAACCTAATTTGGAAAACATAGTTTGAACAGCATGGCTCCGAAAATATCATCTTATGCGCTAACACCACAAAACAAGCTAGTTTATCCAAACCCGATTATTGACAGAGAATAACGATTAACGTGAATGCTGAATTGCTAATACTCTTGCTAAATCTCGCTATAGTAGTCGTTGCTTATGGCTCAATTTATCCGAAGCTTGCGGGCAACAATGCGAATAAAATAGCACTATTTGACTTACTTGCTAGCGGCTTCGCCTTGCTGGTTGTCGGTACCAAGTATTGGGGCACAGGCTTTGAATTCTCTGTACTGTTTGTGGAGCTCAATTGGTTTTGGTTTACCTTGGTGACTTATGCTTTAGTCGAGCTTCCAATTGCCTATTGGTACATCAAAAAATACAAAGTCAATTTATCCGAATAGTTTGTTGATAGCCTGAAGGTGAGGGAATGCTATCAGCTAAGGATTACACATGATAAGCCGTAAACGACTTGGATTTAATTCAAAATTGCTAGCTTGTTTAATCTACCTGGGTAGTACGCCAATTCACTTAGTGCATGCTCAAGGCTTTGATAACGTAAATAACAACAATAACATACAAAAGGAAAACAGAATGACAGCAACAGGCAGCTTTACAGTAAAACTCGATCCTCAGCAAGATAAGAAAACGCCCGCCGGAAGAATGTTAATCAACAAAGTTTACAGCGGTGATATACAAGGTACAGGTGTTGGTCAAATGATTAGCAAGCGTACCGAGAACGGTAATGCAGTTTATTATGCGATTGAAGAAGTGCAAGCGTCCCTCGCCGGCAAAAAAGGAAGCTTCACCTTACTTCATTCTGGTGTGATGTCAGCTCAAGGTCAGCAACTTTCCATCACGGTAATGCCAGGCTCTGGCGAGGGTGAATTCGCAGGAATTTCTGGTGAGTGTATTATCGAACAAAAAGACGGTGAACACTTTTATCAATTTAATTATCAACTCTAACGCTTTATGCTAGGACTTTATTCCAAAGCTTTGCGCTAAACTTTGCGCTAAATAAGACACCTCTAGTCGATTAGTTACGACAAAATGAATACCGAGCACACGTTATGAACAACATTCAAGAGCCCACTAGCCCTGTTACTAGCGAACATCGCCTATTTGTTTATGGCACATTAGCGCCTGGAAAACCGAATGAACATATTCTTGAAGACCTAAAAGGTGACTGGCAAGCAGCCACCGTATCGGGAACTCTTTATGCCGAAGGCTGGGGCGCAGCCATGGGCTACCCGGGAATAGTGCTGACTCAAGAGCAGCCAAGTAGTGCAAATCAGGCCGAACAAGTGCAAGGGCAGCTTTTTACCTCTGAAGATCTAACTGCTCATTGGCAACGATTAGATGAATTTGAAGGTGACGGCTATCAACGCGTTGTAGCCCAAGTGCGGCTTGCCAGTGGTGAACAAGTTCCAGCCTACATTTACACACTAACCAAGTCACCAATGTAGCATTGACGGATTATATAACCACTGGCTCAATGCACTCTTTTTAAGTTCGACTTACATTCAATTAAAACAAGTAGCACCAAAATTGAATAGAATAAGGAAAATAAGGAAAAATCATGAATATTTGGGTTGATGCTGACGCCTGCCCTGTCGCCATCAAAGAAATAATTTTTCGCGCTGCAGAGCGCAAACAATTAATGACCACACTAGTCGCAAACCATAGCATGCGCACACCTAATTCGAAGTTTGTACGAATGCTGCAAGTTTCGTCTGGGTTCGACGTAGCCGACGATGAAATCGTGCAACGCCTTCAACAAGGCGACTTAGTGATAACTAGCGATATTCCGCTTGCCGCCGAAGTGATTGAAAAAGGTGGGCAAGCGCTTAGCCCGCGCGGTGAACTGTTTACCAGCGCAAATATTAAAGCTCGCCTAAATGTTCGCGACTTTATGGACACCATGCGCGCCAGTGGTGTAAATACCGGTGGGCCACCAGCGCTTAGCCAACAAGATAAAAAGGCATTTGCCGACCACCTTGATCGCATTCTAAGCAAACACTAACCAAGGAAGCCTCAAAGCTAAGGAAAAAGAAAATGGAAGTGAAATTAGTGTCAGCAGATACAATTTACACTTCGGTTTTCAGCGTTTTCCTGCGTACTGCTTTTTTTATACCAAGGTTTTAATATAGCCAGCCATTTTTTTCCTATTCACCTCGCTTGACTAGCTCACTAGACTAGCTTTTGTTTACTGGCCGTTAAGCATTACCTCTTATCACGAATGGTTTCGTGTGTAGGGAAGTTATAGTTCCCTTAGACTTGGTTTACTTTTATGTTGTGTAGAGTCCATTCATTACTAACAAATTAGTAGACCAGTCTTTGTTTTAAACGCGTAATCAATATATTAAGTGATTGCCAAATATAGCTTTTCAGCGACCTCCTGAAACCGCTTTCATCACTTGCAACGGGTTTAGTTGCGCAAAACTTCGTGCTAGATTAATCAATAACGCCAGCTCAATAACGGGTATTCTCAGTCTGTGTCAATCAAGGCAGCGATAAAAAATAGTTCTCTTTCTGTGCTACAACAATGTGCACTTTGCGTTAGTTTTCTGCTCGCCTTGCCTGCCAACGCATTAAAGCTAGAACCAGTGACCATTAATATCGCTAATCCAATGCAAGCTTACCCTCCTTACCATTGGCTAGAAAATGGCGAAATAAAAGGGCTAGTGCCGGATATTATTGAAGCCGCCGCCAAACTAGTGGGTGAAGATGTTGAGATAAACTATGTACCTGTACCTTGGTTGCGGATGTTTTCACTGGCAGAAAACGGCGATATCGATGCTATTTTCCCCGTTAGTTTTAATCAAGAACGTGCTAAGTATTTAAATTTCGTGCCAGAAAGTATTGTGATGGAGCGCATGAATTTAGTTTCATCTAGCGCATTTGATATCAGTTTCAGTGGCGATTTAACCACACTTGCCAACTACAAAGTCGCAGGAATCATTGGTTACTATTATGGCGAAGCCTATACCAATGCGAATTTAGAAACATTAGCGCTTGCCAATGAGGAGCAACAAGTCGAAATGCTACTTGGCGGACAAGCGCCACTGGCACTAATGGATGCCAACATCTTGCCTTACTATATCAATAAACTTGGCGGTGAGCGTGAGCATCGCATTAAAGTGCTTGAACCCCATTTATATGAAGCTCCTCTGCATTTGGCTTTTGCTAAAAATGGCCGCTACCCTGCGCTTGTTGAACGGTTTAATTCTGCACTGGCGAAATTAAAATCGACGCCCGACTATCAGAATATTTTGCAAACGTATCTTAGCCAAGAATAACGCAAATCAGCCAATAAACTGGCAACTTAATCATTCTTTAAACAAACAAAAACATAATTGAAAGCCAATCAAGCTATGCTAGGTCTTGTAAAATCAAGCCATTCGCTTAATACTTTTTACAAATTTAGTTATTGAAATACACATGAAAGAACACGATTGCTCTCCCCTAACCGACTTTATCGAATATCCCGCAGAAGAAATGTTAAGCCGCTCTGCGGACTTTTATGACAACATTAAACGTCGCCATAGTATTCGTAAATTTAGCGACCGTCCGGTAGCACGAGAAGTTATTGAAAACTGTATCAAAGCCGCAGGCACAGCACCTAGCGGAGCTAACCACCAACCTTGGCAGTTTGTGGCAATTTCTGATCCAGAAATTAAGCGTCAAGTGCGTGAACAAGCGGAAAACCATGAGCGCGGTTTTTACAGTGGCCGTGCGGGTGACGAATGGTTGGAAGCATTAAAACCATTAGGAACCGACGATCAAAAACCTTACCTAGAGATCGCTCCTTGGTTAATCGCTATTTTTAGTGAGAAAAAAGGTGGTATCACCAAAGGTGAAGAGAATACTAACTACTATGTGCATGAGTCTGTTGGTATTGCTACTGGCTTTTTGATTAACGCGCTTCATAACGCAGGTTTAGCGACGTTAACGCATACGCCAAAGCCGATGTCGTTCTTGAATAAGATTTGCCAACGTACCGATAATGACCGTGCGTACATGTTGTTAATTGCTGGCTACCCAGCGGACGATGCAACCATCCCACATCACGCAACAGTGAAAAAGTCGTTAGACGATATCGCGACCTTTTTATAGCGAAAAATTGCAGCGCATAAGGCAAAAAGCTCAAGACAAAGAGCTTAGAGCAAAAACGCTCGAGTTAAGGTCGGTAAACCAAAGCCCTTGGTTTGCCGCCTATTTTAAGCGCTTACCGTCAATGTACTCCTGAACAAATACCTGTAGTTCTGGAAAAAAGCTAAAAAATGCCTGCTCATATTCACCTAAAACGGGCATAACCTCTTCCGCAGCTCCGGCTAGTTTATTATCAAACCGAATACGACGACTTACCCCATTGATAGCGCCCGCTATAGACTGTGGCGATTGGTACTCAACAAGCCAGTTTCCATCAATCATCCGAGCCACCATCGCCGCCATTTTTTCAGGCATATGGGCTTTATAGCTACTCAGCTCTTGATACCTTAGCTCGGCAAACTCACTAAGTGGCACTTTACAGTATTGGTGCCAATACTTTGCGAGCAAATGATCAAAAACAATGTCATTAACAATGCCAGCAAAGCGTTTACGCTGAGGCGATAATAAGGTTTTTAATGCGGCGACTGTCGGGTGGCTATCAGTAAACTTGTCTATTGCCCTGTGCAGATAAACCCCTTGGCGAGTTTGAGCAGGCAAATACTCCAAATGATTACCTTTAACAAAGTCCCCCATCAAATTGCCAACCCGCACGGCAGGTATATCTGGCGAGAGAAATAAATGGGCTAAGTAATTCACAAAACACTCGTCTTTATAGACTCTGTTAAACTATTGACTGTTAAGCTACTCAAACTTGGTGATATTAGCTGGGTAACGTTTAATTGCACTCTTGCGGCTAGCTAATGTCTAGTTCAATATCAGTACAACCTTTGGTACAACACACTTTTGCAGGCTGATTTTGGTTAGCCATATTGAACATTAACGGCTGGCGACAAACTTTGCAGCTCACAGCTCGACCCGCCAACACTTTTTTAATGATCGCTTTTTGATCGTTATACGATCGTTTACTATTTTTTTGCAGCGCTTCAAGCGCGGATAAATCCATAACTACATCACTTTACTCAATGATCAATTGTAAAAGCCGCCACCAATTCAAAGCGCCGTCACTTACTCTGCTACCTGACAATACCAGCCGTCGAATTGCCCACCAAATGCAGGGCAATGTTCTTGCAACAAGGCTTGATAAGCCACAACATTTTCATAACTCAATGGCATAAATGGGTAAGCCGTTATCTCCCATGGTAACTCTGCATTGGCTTGATATGGGCTAAACGATAGTTTTTGTCCATTTTCTAACAGCATATGACCAAATTTTAGCGCCTGTTCTTGGCTTGGGAAAATAACTGAAAATTCAACTTCATGCTCAACAGCTAAATCGGCACCTTGCGCCTTTAACTCCCAAAGAGCATTACCAATATCGTCTTCAGGGAAAAGCGTTAAATCTCTGTTCATTTATTTATTCCTGTACTGCTGTTAAAAACACACCGCTGCTTGTTCATACTGAGTCGGGTTACGGCACGAGCAATAGCGGCGTCGACTTGCTGCTGTTATGCGCTAAGGCTTACATGTTATTATTGGGCATTAATTCTATATTTAAATGCTAGAACATTAATTTTCTGTGTCTCAACTCGAATTTCATCTGCAACATCAAGGCGATGCAGCCACAGCCATCGCTATTCTCAACAAGGCAACTCAGCTTTCGAGCTCGGAATTAAAATCAGCCATCAGCAAAGGCGCGCTGTGGTTAGAAAAAGGTAAAAGCGTTCAGCGATTAAGACGAGTTAAAAAGCTGATAAATCATGGTGAAACACTGCACTTTTACTACAATCGCACAGTACTTTCACAAGAGCCACCTAACGCAACATTGATAGATGACCAAGAAAGTTACAGTGTATGGTACAAGCCTAGCGGTATGCTTTCGCAAGGTTCAAAATGGAGCGATCACTGTACCATTACCCGCTGGGCTCAACTGAATTTATCGGGTGATCGTCAGTGCTATTTAGTGCACCGACTCGATAGAGCTACTAGTGGTTTAATTGTTATCGCTCACAGTAAAAAAGCTGCGCAAGCATTGACTCAATTATTTGAGAAACGCCAACTAACCAAGCAATATCAAGCGATTGTCACACTTACCCAGTTAACAAACGCATATAAATTTACGGTTGAAGAGCCCATCGATGGGAAACATGCTATTAGCCATTTTAGTCAGCTGGCAATAGACATGGAACGTAAAATTGGACTTTACTTGATTGATATAGAAACCGGTAGAAAACACCAAATTCGCAAACATGCCGCCTATGCCGGCTGTCCGATAGTTGGCGATCGCCTGCACGGTAATCAAGAAGTAAACGAACGCTTCGGTGTTGACCTTCAACTTTGTGCGTTGAGGCTTAAGTTTAACTGCCCATTATCTGGGGAACTCAGAGATTACCACTTACCAAAAGATATGCAGCTAAGCCTAAATAACCTCAATTAGCTGATTAATAAGCTAAAGTGACAAGTAAAGCGAAAAAAGCAAGGTAAGCGTTCAGATTGGTAACTGCAAACCTGAACGACGGATTTAGGAAATAAAAACTAATAACAGTAGTTAAAGTCTTGCTCAGCTAACAAGTTTAGTGCATCACCGACTCGCTTGTCAGCGTCTATCGCTTCTAGTAACGCCAGCCCTTGTGCACGTTGCTCAGAGGTTAATGCTTGATAAGGTAAGCGGAAGTTTGGCTGCACTGCGCCAGTCATCATTAATGCGGTATTGATGGCAATTGGGTTGGGTTCACAGAACAACCAACTCATCAATGGCTGTAACTGCTCATTAAGCGCCGAATCTGGCTTATCCATTAGCGTACGCATTAGCTCCGGCACTATGTTTGAGGTTACAGAAATCACCCCGTGTGAATTATGCTGATGGCGACCATCGAAACATTCATCGTCATTGCCTGACCAGCAAGCAATACCGCGCTGCTCGTAATAAGCGATACGATCATTACCAGTGCACTCTTTCACGCCAATAAAGTGTTTGTGCTGGGCCAATGGTTCAATAATTTCAGGCGTTAGGTCTTGCCCTGTTCGCCCTGGAACGTTGTAAATAAAGGCAGGGCCAATATTAAGCACTTTCTCAAAGTGAACACCAACGCCAACAGTTGATGTGCGGCCATAGTAAGGGTTAATTTGTAGCGCAGCGTGCATACCTGTCGCAAAGCCATTTTCCGTTGCTTTAATTGCTTCACGGGTATTATTGCTACCAGTATTACCAACGATCAGCAAACGATCACCAAACTTATGGGCACTGTGCGCAATCAGCATCAGGTGCTCTTCCCAGCTTAGTAAATGACCTTCACCTGTGGTGCCGCCAACAATAATACCGTCAACACCAGCACTAATTTGGCGCTCAACTAGCTTGTCATAAGTGTCTAAATCAATATCTCCACGCTGATCAAAAGGGGTTTTAACTGCGGTGATCAAACTGGCTTGGTTTAGCGATTTCATGACGTTTTATACCTATTATTTTGTATTGGTTGCGTTAACAGTGGCCGATGTTATCAATTACCCGTTTCAGGATAAAGGACTCTTTTGAGATAAGGTGCTGATATGAAAAGCTATCGGCGCTTAGCTGTGTTACTTGATAAGCATGGTAATTGTCGGCGTTGTTTAGGTCTGCCGCATAGAGGTTCTCATCAACCACTTCGTTCTTGGTAATGGTAAAATGAACGTCGCCAACAAGCCCCCAATCCCCCATTTCAATCGTTTGCTCTAGAATATCGCCTTTTAAAGACATCGTCATAAAACAAAATTCAAAGCTACCGTCAGGGAAAAACTCAGCGTGCTCAACAAATGGATTGCCTTGCTCGTCTTGGCAATTTCGCACCCATTGGCCTACTAGCTGGTCGCGGCTATATTGGTTCATCAAAAATTCTCAATAATCTTGTACTTGTCTTTTAATTTTGCCACAAGTTCTGTGTTGTCGCGTAAGAACTGATCAAATTTTTGAATAATCTCAGGATGTTGAATTGTGGAGAAGTGGTAAGCATATTGCTGGTGAAAAATTCCTTCAGCTAAAACAATGTCGCCCTCGCGGTTTAGTTTTTGTAAGGCATTGTTAATTACATTCGCGTCAATATTGGTGGCAGTCGCATTGCCTGCCAACACATGGCGCACAACCGCTAATGGTGTCGACTCTTCAATCACAGCAAGGCGTTGCTTTTTGATCTCTTGTAACCAAAGGCTGGGATGAAATCCGCGAATCGTCGCTAATGACTTTATATCCCGACGTGAAGCCGCAGCACTTTGTTTAGTGACATAAGTACCAGCTGACAAGCTTATGACGGGCGCGGAAAAGGTGATGCCTAAGCTATTCGATTGGTCGTTACGCCAACGAAAGTTATCAGGAAACTTAAAATCAATATTGTGCTCTAGATACCACTTATCAAAGCGCTTAACAGGCAAAGCCACAAACTTGAACGTTATGTGGTGAGAGTCAAAAAAAGTAGTAAGCAAGTCACGGGCAAAACTCGGTTGGTGGGTATTTTGCCCATTAAAGTCGAATAGTGGGTAATAACTAACGTCCTCAACCCCGACCAAATAGACCTTGTCTTTAACTAGCTTTTTTATACTTTGTTGATTGCTAGGTTCCGCTGAGGCTTCCGCGCTAAAACTAAAAAAGCTAAAACTTAACAGCAAAAAATAAATAAGTTTCAACAAAACGAGTCCTTATTTAGTCCATTCGGCTTTCAACTATGCGCCCTTTCTCAATCTTTCTCAATTGAGGTGCGCCATCAATTTAAAATCGATAATGACAGTTTATTGTCTTCAACCGATTACCGTCGATATTGTAGACGAAAGCACAAAAGGTGAACAGCTAAATAAAGATTCGTGATGCTTATTTTGATTGTGTCTATTAGTTACTTAACACCTTAATACTGCCGTTAACACTATCCAAGGTTAACTTCGTTGACCCGCTGCCAACCACCCCCTTCATTTGTTTGCCGGTAAATAAATTTTTATCCACTTTTAATCCAAAGTCGCTTTTTATGCTGCCATGCATAGTTTCAGCGTTTACTTTAATTTGTGCGTCAGTCGGTAAATAAACTTTAATGCTGCCATTAACGGTATCAATTTTTACTTTTTCCACTTGCTCTAGATCTGCAAAACGCGCCGTAACACTGCCGTTCACCGAATGCAGCTTGCTTGTTCCGCTAATGCCAGAGGCATCAATAGAGCCATTAACTAAGTCGGCATCTATGCGACCTAATATATCGCTGACAGTTAAAGAACCGTTAACCAAGTCGATCTCAGTTTCAGTAACATTTGCAGGTAGGTTAACTTCATAATTGACTTTGCCAGAGCTATAGCCTTTGCCCCAATCACGTTTCAGGTACTTAGTTTCAACCATCACTTCGTTATCACGGTGTTCCATCAACACTTTAATGCGCTCAAGATCATCTTCAGAGTCTGCAATCAAAGTTGCTGTTACTTCAATTTGATCACCACTTGCCCGGCCTACTTCAACCCGACCGTTTATGTTTTCAATCGAAAACTCTGCTCCTTGCTCGATTGAAAAAGACTGTTCAATCACCCTCGTTTCTTCAGCAAATACAGACGTTGCTACGCCAGAGCAAAGTACCAACGGTAGTAATAATTTAGGGTTTAAGGTTTCCATATTGATGTCCTTAGATTTATTATCTGAGCTATTGTTAAAAGCTTAGACGTGACCCGCCGATAAAAAGGTTTAAAGGAATATTATAAAATGTTGAATATTCAACTATTGCTAACAGGTAATGAGTTAATGTCTGGCGACATTGTTGACAGTAACTCGGCAATGATCGCCCAATCGCTAGCCAAAATTGGCTTAGCAGTAAAACGCAAAGTTGCCGTTTCTGATGATATCAATGATTTGATTGAAGAAATTAACGCTATCAGCATCAAAGCTGATGTTCTCATCGTTAATGGCGGATTAGGCCCTACCGTTGATGATTTGACCGCTGAAGCGCTAGCACAAGTTGCCGATGTACAAATTACCCAACATCCCGAAGCATTGACCCATATTACTCAGTGGTGTGAACGCCGTAATTTTAAACTGAATGCACCTAACCTTAAGCAAACTATGCTGCCAGATGGCTGCGATATTGTGCCCAATCACTTAGGTAGTGCCGTTGGCTTTCATCTCAGGCTCAATAACTGCGATATCTATTGTACACCTGGTGTTCCAAAAGAGTTGCAGCTAATGCTAGATAAAGAACTGACTCCAAGCATTGAAAGCCTGTTACCAGAGAAAAGTCATCACCATGTTTCTCGCTATCAAGTCTTTGGCATTGGTGAGTCAAGTTTGCAGAAATTAGTTGATGAAAAAATTGACAATTGGCCGGAAAGTGTTGAGCTAGGGTTTCGCGCTTCAATGCCACTACTTGAATTAAAGCTGACCTCAAAGAGCGAAAAAGCGAAAGCGGAAAAAGCGGCATGCTATGAGCAACTTAAAGCATTGCTGGGCGATCATATCGTTGCACAAATAGACGAGGTTCCCCTGACATTTGGCGATCACCTACAAGCCCTACTGCGCGAACAAGGTAAAAAAATTACTTTTGCTGAATCATGCACGGGTGGCATGTTGGCCAGTTCAATGACTAGAGTAGCTGGCTCTTCTGCTGTCTTTGATGGCAGTTTTGTCAGTTACGCAAATGATCAAAAGCAAGCCATGCTTGGTGTTAATGAGCAAACGTTAGCACAATATGGCGCAGTTTCAGAGCAAACGGTTCAAGAGATGGCACAAGGTGCACTTGCTAAAACGGGGGCAGATATCGTGGTAGCGGTATCCGGTATTGCAGGCCCAGGTGGCGGCAGCGATGATAAACCTGTCGGCACGGTTTGGCTTGCTTGGGGCACATCGCAAAGTATTCAAACCGTATGTTTACACATACCAGCAAATCGTTACTACTTTCAGCACTATGTAACTGCCATAGGGTTAGATTTAGCGCGTCGTTTATTGTTGGCAAGTGAAGAAACACCTAGGTACATTACTGAGCGCCAAAAAAGCTAGATAATACAAGATATAAGTGCCATAAAATTTGCGTGTTATAGTAAAAATTAATATATTCAATAGTAGTTGTATTGCCTTCCTTTGTTGCTAACATTTTATTTACATTTTAAGTAAAATTTACGTAACGAAACTGGCGGTCTGAAAATTGAGGAATGCATTTTGATAGAAAAAAATTATATAACCAGTGGACGTAATACAATCATCCACAAAGTCAGAAAAATTGACTTAATTATTCTTAACGGTACCCATAACAACGTTATTGTAAGCCATCGTGGCATTGGTGTTTATAAAGGCGTTGTACCACGCAAAAAATCTGAAGCGAAAAAAGCTTACCAAGAAGTTATTGATGTCGGTTCGATTGATGTGTTTGGTGAAGAGAAAAAACTGTTGTTTATTCAGGCCTTAGATAACAAAGAGTATAAGATTGATTACACCAAAGAAGGTACGCCAAACTTTATTAAAATCCACCAAGAAAACTACATTTAGCATTAGTATCGACTTCTTAATCGACTGTAGTTAAAGGCACAACAATGACTAAAGCAAGTTTAGTAGCTAATAAAAAAAATAATATAGACTTGGTTTTAGCTCCAGTAAAAGATACTGAACTTATCAATGAAGCCTTCATTAAAGAGCTAATAAACACTTCTGACTATAAGCCACTTTTTGTTAACTCGGCGAACATAAAAAATGCAATTGCCGAGCTAAACTCAGTATTAAAACCATTGCAAGATGGTCAAATGGGTCGAGAAATCCGTTATGAAATTCTGATTCGAAAAGACGCAACCATTAATATTCAAATCGACAGTGAGGAAATGTTGGCTGAGGCAGAGATTACCTCAGCCATGGGCGGCGCCCACTTGACTGCCAAAGCAATTTTGGATGCTGCAAAAGCTGCTGGCGTCAAAAAAGGCTTTAGTAAAGAAGAGCTAGTTAAAGTTGCTCACATGGCGGCAAAAGCTGAACCTGGAACGATTGTTAAAGATGCTATTGCTCATGGCAGAGAAGCCGTAAATGGCAGAGACGCACGAATCAAGCCTTTAGTGCAAAGCGCACAAGATCGTATTTTACGTCCAAAAGAACAAGATGGTGGCCGCGTTGACATGCGCGATCTCGGTGACATTATTTGTGTCAGGATTGGTGAGCCGTTAGCGAAGAAGATTCCACTCACGGAGGGAATCAAAGGTTACACGGTAACAGCGACTCCTCTGTTACCGGAGCCTGGGCAAGACACCTCACTAATTTCTGGCGAGGGCACTGTCGTTAGCCCTAAGAATGAAAACGTGCTTATTTCAACCAAAGTTGGCCTACCCAAGATCATTGATAACGGCATGGAAGTTGACGAAGTTTACAAAATAAACAATGTCGATGTCGGTACTGGTCATATTGATTTCCAAGGGAGTGTTATTATCGATGGTGATGTCTGTGAAGGTATGAGAGTGTCAGCAACAGGCGATATCACCATTGGCGGCTTTGTTGAATCTGCACAATTAACCGCGGGCGGTGATATCACTATCGCAAGCGGTATCATCGGCAAAAAACAGGATCTTGATGGTCAAGATGCCGACATTCGAGACTTTAGAATGAGCGCTACAATTCGCGCTGGTGGAAATTTATTTGCCAAGTATTGCCAATATGCAGACATTCAATGCACAGGTAATGTCCGCATTGAAAACCAGCTAATGCATAGTTTGATTGATGTTGGTGGCGTGCTATGGGTAGGTGAAGAAGATAAAGCAAATGGCAAACTTATTGGTGGCTTAATTAGCGCATCATCATCTATTCATGCAGGCATTGTTGGCGCTACTGCTGGTAGCAAAACGTTAGTTAATTTCGACAAACCACTTGCGACTTTCGCAGATAAAATTGCCAAAGTCGAAGCAAACTTAGCTGTTGAAGATGAAAAAACATTAGAGCTACAAGCAGCCAGCAAAAAGCTCAAAAAATTACCACAAGAGCCGAAAATCAAAGCCATGCTGCAAAAAGTTGTTACGACTTATCAGTTTCATGCAAAGCGAATGGGTGACATACTTAATGAAAAGGAAAAGCTGGAAAATCAGCTACAGGAGTTTATGGCATCTGTTTACTTAGAAGCTAACGAAAAACTTTTTCAAAGTGTAGAGTTTACCGTTGGTGACTGCATGGAGCGCACCAAACGAGAATTTCCGCCAAGTAGAATGCGCTACAAGGATCGTAAAATTATCATCGACCCTATCGTGTAAAAGAGTAAGAATAACTTGAACGTAAAACGTCCCCTTATTGCCTCAGCATTATTTATGTCGACGCTATTTGCCCACCAAGCTCAGGCTGAGCACTGTAATGTTAATTTCAATTACGGTGTGATTATCGAACCCAATCACGTAAGAATCCTTGATAACGGCCAAACGTATGTGCAAATCAATAATGACAACCAACTGTTTGTGCGCGGTAGAGAAATTCCTTTAGAAGCGCAACAAACAGCACTAATCAGTGAGTTTAGCAAGGGAATACGCAGCCAAGTACCTGAAATTGTCTTTATCGCCATAGAAGGCGTTGAAGTGGGCTTAAAAGCGGTAAACAAAGTTATTGGTGGCCTAACAGGAGAAAACAGTGCTTCACACCGCAAACTTCAAGAGAAGTTTGATGATATGCAAATGCGTTTGAGAAAGAAGTTCAACCATAGCGATAAAAGCTATTACATTGCCCCGCAGGACTTCGATGACTTTGATGAAATATTTGCTGGTGAATTTGAGCAAGAAATTGAAGAAATCGTTTCTGAATCGATTGGCACCATATTAATGGCCGTAGGCGAAGCAATGGCAAACCGCGATGAAGAAACTATCGAGCAGCGAGTTAGCACTTTTGACGATAGGCTTGAGAATATGGGCGAAGAGTTGAAATTAGAAATCGGCACACGCGCAAATCAACTGGAGCAAAAAGCCGAGCAATTCTGTCAAGCCTTATCAAACCTAGACAAGGTTGAAACGGAAATGCAAGTCACGATTTCGGCACTACAAGACTTTAACCTGATCTCAAGTGAACGATACTCACACAGCGAATAATCTTACCCATAGAGCAGTAGCTTTACTGCTCTAGCTAATTTGACACACCTTGTTACTTAAAATTAATTAGCTCCCTTTTGTTTTTCATCTACAGTCTAATAATGTAAAAAAACAAAGAAAAACAAGGGATAGATCAATGAGTAAAAGAAGACGCGACGTTCAAGAACACGAAGCAGATGTTGATATGACGCCGATGCTGGACATAGTGTTTATCTTGTTAATCTTTTTTATAGTAACGACCTCCTTTGTAAAAGAACTCGGTTTAGAAGTTACTAAGCCTAAATCAAATAAAACGCCTGCTAACGCCAACCCCACAATTGTTGTAAGCATTTCGGATTCTGGCGTCGTTAACTTTAATGGAAAGTTGGTTGATATCGAGCGGCTACCAGCCCGCATTGAGAACTTTCTTGCAGAGAACTCAACAACCACCGCCATTGTCATCCCATCAGCAGAGACAAGACACGCTGATGTCGTTAGTGTTATTGATCAGATTAAAACTTTTGATGAGCTTACTATCGCTTTTGGTAAGACTCGGCTTTAAACAAGCAGTATATTTTAAATTAAGTGCAGCGTAGTCGGCTTTATCTATGCACACAATCCATAGTACACAAACCATAGTGTACAAACTATATTTTGGACGCCTCTGTTGCACGATTTAGAATTTCTTATTTAGCTTAATAGTCTAAACAAAATATGCTTTAAGCCCGAGGGGCTATGTCACTGGTTTTATGACAATGTGTGCTAATTGAATTTGTACTCTTCTAACTTACGCTGCGCTAGTAACTCAGCTTCTTGCTGGCTTTGAACTATATCAAAAGGCAGGTAGGCTTCATGAGCTGACTGCAACATATACTGTACTAGGCTTTTAGGAAGAATAAAGACGACATATATACAGCCATTTTTTTTAGCCCAACGCTGTAAGTTTGTAAGTCCCTCTGTGACCTCAGCACTTCCGCCTTCAAACTTTTCTAAATCCACAACTCTAACCCAAGCAGAATCTGTAACAGCCTTTGCTAGCCTTTTAACTTCATCAGTGTAGTTATCAGTAGCCTCTTTGTTCCATGTACCCTGAAGCAGAGTATAAAGGCAATTCCCCTTTACCCTAACTTCAAATTTTCCATGAGCAGAAAACAGCGGCACACTACCTCCCTAAACCAATATAAAAGACTAATCACCTGCTTACCCAATAGCTAAATATTGAATTGTACTGAGTAGGTAGCATCATTGTTATGTAACATATCTAGCATGTGATAGATATTATTTCACACACGAAAAAGCCCCTGTCATTAGACAGGGGCTTTTCTTAATTAGATGCCTAGCGATGACCTACTCTCACATGGGACCTCCCACACTACCATCGGCGCAGTTGCATTTCACTTCTGAGTTCGGCATGGGGTCAGGTGGTTCTACAACGCTATTGTCGCTAGGCGAAACTTTTATTTACTGCCTTAGCAGTAAATTACAATCTGGAAAGCTTTGACGTGCATGGATGCACTAATGTCGACAAGTGTCATGGATGACAGTTGTTTGTTGACGCTATATATAGCTTTAATTCAAGTTGTACTCATGTACGTGATGTTTTGTCAGTCAAAACCATTTGGGTGTTGTATGGTTAAGCCTCACGGGCAATTAGTATCAGTTAGCTCAAGGCCTCACAACCCTTACACACCTGACCTATCAACGTCGTAGTCTCCAACGACCCTTCAGGGGACTTAAAGTCCCAGTGAGAACTCATCTCAAAGCCTGCTTCCCGCTTAGATGCTTTCAGCGGTTATCAGTTCCGAACGTAGCTACCCGGCAATGCTTCTGGCGAAACAACCGGAACACCAGAGGTTCGTCCACTCCGGTCCTCTCGTACTAGGAGCAGCCCTCTTCAATTCTCAAACGCCCACGGCAGATAGGGACCGAACTGTCTCACGACGTTCTAAACCCAGCTCGCGTACCACTTTAAATGGCGAACAGCCATACCCTTGGGACCGACTTCAGCCCCAGGATGTGATGAGCCGACATCGAGGTGCCAAACACCGCCGTCGATATGAACTCTTGGGCGGTATCAGCCTGTTATCCCCGGAGTACCTTTTATCCGTTGAGCGATGGCCCTTCCATACAGAACCACCGGATCACTATGACCTGCTTTCGCACCTGCTCGACGTGTCTGTCTCGCAGTTAAGCTGGCTTATGCCATTGCACTAACCGTACGATGTCCGACCGTACTTAGCCAACCTTCGTGCTCCTCCGTTACGCTTTGGGAGGAGACCGCCCCAGTCAAACTACCCACCAGACAGTGTCCCCAACCGAGATAATCGGCCTAGGTTAGAACATCACGCATACAAGGGTGGTATTTCAAGGTTGGCTCCACTCACACTGGCGTGCAAGTTTCAAAGCCTCCCACCTATCCTACACATGTAGGAGCAATGTTCACTGTCAAGCTATAGTAAAGGTTCACGGGGTCTTTCCGTCTAGCCGCGGGTATACGGCATCTTAACCGCAATTTCAATTTCACTGAGTCTCGGGTGGAGACAGTGTGGCCATGATTACGCCATTCGTGCAGGTCGGAACTTACCCGACAAGGAATTTCGCTACCTTAGGACCGTTATAGTTACGGCCGCCGTTTACCGGGGCTTCGATCATGAGCTTCGCAGAGCTAACCCAATCAATTAACCTTCCGGCACCGGGCAGGCGTCACACCGTATACGTCATCTTTCGATTTTGCACAGTGCTGTGTTTTTAATAAACAGTTCCAGCCACCTGGTTACTTCGACCGACCTCAGCTTAGGGAGCAAGTCCCATCACCAGAGCCGGCGTACCTTCTCCCGAAGTTACGGTACTATTTTGCCTAGTTCCTTCACCCGAGTTCTCTCAAGCGCCTTAGTATTCTCTACCTAACCACCTGTGTCGGTTTGGGGTACGGTTCCTTTATATCTATGCTTAGAAGCTTTTCCTGGAAGCAGGGCATCAACAACTTCAACTCCGTAGAGTCTCGTCTCGTATCTCAGCCTTAAGAACCCGGATTTGCCTAAGTTCTCAGCCTACATACTTTCACATGGACAACCAACGCCATGCTTGCTTAGCCTTCTCCGTCCCTCCATCGCAATATAAAGAAGTACAGAAATATTAATCTGTTTCCCATCGACTACACCTCTCGGTCTCGCCTTAGGGGCCGACTTACCCTGCCCTGATTAACATGGGACAGGAAACCTTGGTCTTTCGGCGAGGGGGTTTTTCACCCCCTTTATCGTTACTCATGTCAGCATTCGCACTTCTGATACCTCCAGCATGCTTCTCAACACACCTTCAACGGCTTACAGAACGCTCCCCTACCACTCAAAATAAATTTTGAATCCGCAGCTTCGGTGCATAGTTTAGCCCCGTTACATCTTCCGCGCAGACCGACTCGACTAGTGAGCTATTACGCTTTCTTTAAAGGATGGCTGCTTCTAAGCCAACCTCCTAGCTGTCTATGCCTTTCCACATCGTTTCCCACTTAACTATGACTTTGGGACCTTAGCTGGCGGTCTGGGTTGTTTCCCTCTTCACTACGGACGTTAGCACCCATAGTGTGTCTCCCGGATAGTACTCATTGGTATTCGGAGTTTGCAAAGGGTTGGTAAGTCGGGATGACCCCCTAGCCTTAACAGTGCTCTACCCCCAATGGTATTCGTCCGAGGCTCTACCTAAATAGATTTCGGGGAGAACCAGCTATCTCCCGGCTTGATTAGCCTTTCACTCCGACCCACAGGTCATCACCGCATTTTTCAACATACGTGTGTTCGGTCCTCCAGTTGGTGTTACCCAACCTTCAACCTGCCCATGGGTAGATCGCCGGGTTTCGGGTCTATACCCTGCAACTAAACGCGCAGTTAACACTCGCTTTCGCTACGGCTCCCCTAATCGGTTAACCTTGCTACAGAATATAAGTCGCTGACCCATTATACAAAAGGTACGCAGTCACCCGAAGGCTTCCACTGCTTGTACGTATACGGTTTCAGGTTCTATTTCACTCCCCTCACAGGGGTTCTTTTCGCCTTTCCCTCACGGTACTGGTTCACTATCGGTCAGTTAGGAGTATTTAGCCTTGGAGGATGGTCCCCCCATGTTCAGTCAACATTTCACGTGTGCCGACCTACTCGATTTCACTTATGTTTGTCTTCGTGTACGGGGCTATCACCCTGTATCGCCAAGCTTTCCAGCTTGTTCCACTAACGCCCATAAGCTTAAGGGCTAATTCCCGTTCGCTCGCCGCTACTAAGGAAATCTCGGTTGATTTCTTTTCCTCGGGGTACTTAGATGTTTCAGTTCTCCCGGTTCGCCTCATTAAGCTATGTATTCACTTAATGATACTTGCTTATGCAAGTGGGTTTCCCCATTCAGAAATCCTAGGTTATAACGGTTTTTATCACCTTACCTAGGCTTATCGCAGATTAACACGTCTTTCATCGCCTCTAACTGCCAAGGCATCCACCATATACGCTTAGTCACTTAACCATACAACCCCAAATAGTTTTCGTATTTAAGTCATCAAGAGACAAATCTTGATGCTAATGTATGACTGACATTTTCACGTACTCATTATCCATTCTTAAAAAGAACAGTAATGGAGTATGCTTGAATTAGATTGATAAATGATAAGGAAAAATCATTTATCAGGTTTGATGCTTACAGCGCGACACTGTAATCATCATTCGAAATAATTAATTTACTAATTATTTCGGGATATATATCAGCTTTCCAAATTGTTAAAGAACTTCAAATCAGCGCACATTCGGCTCATTTGTGGTTAAAAAAACCAAACGTAAATTGTTCAGTTGAACACCTTAAGTTTGGTTTCTTTGACGAAGCTTTGGTAGGTCTGGGCAGACTTGAACTGCCGACCTCACCCTTATCAGGGGTGCGCTCTAACCAGCTGAGCTACAGACCTAAATCACATAAGAGTGAAGTGGTGGAGCTAAGCAGGATCGAACTGCTGACCTCCTGCGTGCAAGGCAGGCGCTCTCCCAGCTGAGCTATAGCCCCATAAGGCTTCGTTTTCTTTACTTTTCGTTATCAATGCAATGTGTGTGAACACTCAACATGGTGCGTTTTACTTCAAGATAAGGAGGTGATCCAACCCCAGGTTCCCCTAGGGTTACCTTGTTACGACTTCACCCCAGTCATGAATCACAAAGTGGTGACCGTCCTCCCGAAGGTTAAACTAGCCACTTCTTTTGCAACCCACTCCCATGGTGTGACGGGCGGTGTGTACAAGGCCCGGGAACGTATTCACCGCGACATTCTGATTCGCGATTACTAGCGATTCCGACTTCATGGAGTCGAGTTGCAGACTCCAATCCGGACTACGACGTACTTTCTGGGATTCGCTCCACCTCGCGGTCTTGCTGCCCTCTGTATACGCCATTGTAGCACGTGTGTAGCCCATCCCGTAAGGGCCATGATGACTTGACGTCGTCCCCACCTTCCTCCGGTTTATCACCGGCAGTCTCCTTAGAGTTCCCGACATTACTCGCTGGCAAATAAGGATAGGGGTTGCGCTCGTTGCGGGACTTAACCCAACATTTCACAACACGAGCTGACGACAGCCATGCAGCACCTGTCTCAGAGTTCCCGAAGGCACTAATCTATCTCTAGAAAATTCTCTGGATGTCAAGGGATGGTAAGGTTCTTCGCGTTGCATCGAATTAAACCACATGCTCCACCGCTTGTGCGGGCCCCCGTCAATTCATTTGAGTTTTAACCTTGCGGCCGTACTCCCCAGGCGGTCAACTTAGCGCGTTAGCTACGCTACTCACGTTTCAAGAACACAAACAGCTAGTTGACATCGTTTACGGCGTGGACTACCAGGGTATCTAATCCTGTTCGCTCCCCACGCTTTCGTGCCTCAGCGTCAGTATCTGTCCAGGTGGCCGCCTTCGCCACTGATGTTCCTTCCAATCTCTACGCATTTCACCGCTACACTGGAAATTCCACCACCCTCTACAGTACTCTAGTCAAACAGTTCCAAATGCAGTTCCGAGGTTAAGCCCCGGGATTTCACATCTGGCTTATCAAACCGCCTACGCACGCTTTACGCCCAGTAATTCCGATTAACGCTCGCACCCTCCGTATTACCGCGGCTGCTGGCACGGAGTTAGCCGGTGCTTCTTCTGTCGCTAACGTCACAGCTAGCAGATATTACCTACTAACCTTTCCTCACGACTGAAAGTGCTTTACAACCCGAAGGCCTTCTTCACACACGCGGCATGGCTGCATCAGGGTTTCCCCCATTGTGCAATATTCCCCACTGCTGCCTCCCGTAGGAGTCTGGGCCGTGTCTCAGTCCCAGTGTGGCTGATCATCCTCTCAAACCAGCTAGAGATCGTCGCCTTGGTAGGCCTTTACCCCACCAACTAGCTAATCTCACTTGGGCTAATCTTTTGGCACGAGGCCCGAAGGTCCCCCGCTTTGGTCCGTAAACATTATGCGGTATTAGCAGTCGTTTCCAACTGTTGTCCCCCACCAAAAGGCATATTCCCAAGCATTACTCACCCGTCCGCCGCTCGACGCCAAAGGAGCAAGCTCCTCTTCGTTTCCGCTCGACTTGCATGTGTTAAGCCTGCCGCCAGCGTTCAATCTGAGCCATGATCAAACTCTTCAATTAAAATCGTTTGTGAGACATCAGTCTCGGCTCAATGAATTCTGTACAAATAAAACTTATATAAAAGTAGTTTTTGTATGAGTTCACTGAGTTAATTTTGGCAAACCGAAGTTTGCTTATTTGTAAAATCAACATCATGTGAATGCTCACACAAATTGCATGATAACTAATTGTTAAAGAACTGAATCTTGCGATTCAAACAAAACATCGCATTCGTGTTTTGTGGTTGCTCCCTCGTTGAGAGCGGATGCGCATTTTACGCTTCCTAGTTTTGATGTCAACAACTTTTTGAAAAAATCTTTAATTCATTTTTCTAAGTTATCTGACCCGTTTACTAAGCAAACTTGCTAACTAAACTTATCAAAACACTTCGTTGGGCTGCCCCGTGGAAGTGGATGCGCATTTTAGAGATTTTTAGCTGGGCGTCAACACCTTTTTGAAATTAATTTAAAATTATAGTTCAAGTGCTTACATTTTGCGCAAAGCGCGCAATTATTGATTGATTTTGTGGTAAACCAGTAAAATTTGATGTAAAAAAGCCGTATTAACACAGATAAAGGTTAATACGGCTTTTTTATAATAAAGTGTCGATACTAGTAATAAGTAACGTCTTTTATTTCTTGTTTTCTCGTAGATGCTATATATATGTCATAAACATCTTTAAAGTCGATACTTAACTCAGTTGCGTACGTATCACCCACAGGATAACTCTTTATCACTTTAGCCCCCCGAATAACACCATGAACTGACGCTTTGAGTTGATGATTTTCGATAAGTAAGTCACCCATAGTCATATTAGAGGCAACTTGTTGACCATATACCTGTTCAGCTAATTCCGCATAAGCGGCAAGTTTTGATGCTTTAATTGCCATTAGCATACGTTGTGTTTCATGCTCTGACTTTTGTAAACTGATTGGCGCATAGCCAACAGCGGTGACAACAGGAAAGACCTCTGGCTTCACTGGTTGCCACTGGACATGCTTATCATATATAGATGTACAAGCAGAAACGGTAACAACTAAAACTAGCGCTAACGCAATATTGATAAGTTTCATTATCTCACCCCGCCACTATCTATTGCTGTATTCGAACAGCGCGGGCCTCTTCAGCCAAGTTCTCACTGGTGCGAATTATCATGCCATCTTTCAAGCGCACATTTTCATCGCGATAAACTTCATCACCGATCACCCATTTTGGTATAAATGATTGAGCACTGGCGACAACGACACGAGATTGCATGCCGATCATTCGAGCGTTAACTAATATACCCGTTTCTTGCTCCATCATGGTTCCGGTCACTACATAGTCAATAATTTGTCGCTCAGGTAACTCTTTCCAGTCGCGACTAAAAACGTAATCGCCATCTTTTGTTACTCGGATATGCCCTGTTGTTTTGTAATCAATCACTACCATGCCATGACGTTGCAATTCATGAACGAAGTTCTCTGATAGTTGATTACCCAGCCAGTTGGTCGACTCTAAGTCTTCCAAATTAACAAATGAAGTAACTGCGATTGGAGTTTTTGGTGAAACAAAGGAGCTATGCTCCAGCATTTGATACGCCAGCCCTCTCACCACATCATTAATGGCATGCTTGGGTAGATCAAAACTATCTATCTCATCCATTTTTTGATGGCTGACACTGTAAAAATCTTGCTCACTATTCATTGAGCACGAGGCCAGTAAAGGAATACAGGCTGCTAATAGCCAATTTTTCATTGAGACACCTCAATTATTACTACAAGTTTAACGTTGACTTCTTGGCTTAGAATAATGCAGGAAACGCGCCAACAGTAAATAATTATTGCTAGGATAGGTTGAACAGGCATAGTTCATGCTTACTCTTAGTTAATTGTAAGCTATTGGCTAACACAACCGTCTACTTTATGACGCTTACTTAGCTCATGATGCTGCTACTTAGTTAGCTAGTTATTAACTTAGTGTTCGCAAGATCAAACGCAACCTTAATGCCAAGATATTGTGAACACCAATCAATTGGATTGCTTGTTATGCGAATTTTAGCATTATTCACATCAATATTAATTTCATTTGTGAGCTCTGCTCAGTGGTATGAATCACAAGGCAGTGCATACATCTTAAATAGTGATCGCGAGACTGCGCGAACAGAAGCAATGGAAAACGCATTAAAAAAAGCATTACTTGTTGCCGGCGCCTCAGTGAGCAGCGCACAGCGGGTTATCAACGGTTTGCTTACTCAAGACGAACTAAGTATTCGTGCTAGTGGCACAGTGAATTCAATTGAGTTAATCGACGAAAGCTACCAAGGAGACATGCTTAAAGTAACGATTCGCGCAGATATCTTTCCACAAGAGCAGCAATGCTTTGCCGCCGACTTCAAAAAGTCGATGCTAGTAACTAAAGCCCAACTGCTTCATCGTGAACAAGCAAATATTGGCAAAATTTATAATTTAGACAAGAAACTCGTTGCTCGCTTTGCTGACAAGCTTGGTGAGAAAAGTCGCTACATTGATATTAAACTAGCCAACAAAAGCAGCATCCCTTTTAGTCGCTATAACCGTAGTTTTGACCAAGAAAAAATAAAATACTTAGCAGTTGAATTAGGTCAACGCTTTGACACACAGTTTGTGCTCTTTACAGAGGTTACCGACGTATCGTTTGATGCAGAAGTGCTAAACCAATGGCAGTTCTGGCAAGAAGATAACTTCGATCGTCACTTTGATACCACCTTCTATATATATAGTACTGATAATGGAGAACTATTATGGGATAGCCATTACCAAAATAAAGCTCCTTGGACTTTTAGTAAGCGAGAAACGATCGACCTAAACGGCCAATCGTTTTGGCAAAGCGCCTACGGCCGTATGCTAGACCGCACACTTGATGACGCCTTACTTGATATTGATGAAAGCCTAATGTGCCAGCAAACAAGGGCAAGAATTGTCAGAGTTGAAGGTAATGAAGTAATTGTTAATGTGGGCAAACGCCAAGGCGTTAAGTTAGGCGATAAATTTTCTTTACTACATTTAAATAGTTTCACAAGCGATCAAGGGAAAATGTACACGGGGTATAATGTCAGCAGCCACATGGTGACAGTAAGCGAAGTATTTCAAGATAGCGCTGTCGCAAAAACCACTAATCAAAACTTGCTTGGCAATATTCAAATCAATGATCTCGCCGTGAAACAAGATCCCTAAAGCAACTACAGAATACCATCACTGCCCTATTGAGTTGTTTTAGTCATTGTAAACTATTGATAAACAGTTTAAATTCAACTGAGCTGTCTCTGTAGCTCAGTTGGATAGAGCATTCGCCTCCTAAGCGAAGGGTCGCAGGTTCGACTCCTGCCAGAGACGCCACTTCAAGTTTTTCTCTTGTTTATTGAGTTTTCCAAGTAAACCTAATTTTATTAACGCAATTGTACGCACTTCAATGGCGTAAATACTTTGCTGATAAGCCCTTATATCTGGCTTTTAAAATACCAATAAAAGCCAGTTAAAACAGTATGATTAAAAACAAATAGAGTTAAAACTTTAATTTCACTTTGTTACAAGCTGAATACATTTAGAACCACCCATCAATTACATTAGTTTTTCTAATCCGACACAGGTAATTTTATTTGTTTGTTTTATCACCAAACGATCTGGATAATGCGCGTCGCAATTAAGCCACTAGAGCAACTTTTAGCGGCTACTTTTAATTAACATTTACCAACGGAGTAACACACACTAATGAACCCACTATTCTTTGACGCACTTAGCTGGATTGGGCTGGCCTTATGTATCGGTGCTTTTTTTATCAAAGATATATTAATGCTAAGACTGGCAACCTTGGTTGGGTGTGTGTTGATGGGCGTTTATTATACGCATATTGATGTAGCACAAGGCATGGTATCAAATGTGATTATTGTTGCTATTAATGCCTTTTACTTATTAAAACGCAGCGAGCGTGAGCCACAAGTAGATGCCTCGCTTGAATGTTCGAGCACCTAGCATCTACACCTAGCCTCTAATTGAACATTTTCCATTAGACAAATTATTGACATAGATAAATTAAAAAGCCCCAAATAATGGGGCTTTTTAATGCAACAATCGACCACTCATTCTGATTGTTCTATTACGACGTCCATATCATCGGCAACCGATGAGTTACTTAACACTGCCGACACTGCCAATACAAAAACAGCAGCAATAACAGTAGTAAGCTTAAATCCTTTGGAGGTTGGTTTATTCATACGCAAACCTACTTACTAAGTTGTTTATTATTGTTATTACTTAATAACCCTAAAAACTTATCTGAATATAATCGACATTTCAATCATTTATTTGCGCAGCTCAAATTAATAGCCTTTATTTACATCGACTTGATTAATAAGCGCTTTATTTTGAACAAAACGTTGGTAATTTGCAGCTATTTGCTCAACCACCTGTTGTTGATCCGTAATCGCTGAAACATGGGGGGTTACCGTTAACTGCGGTAAATTCCAGAATGGATGATGACTAGGTAATGGCTCTTGTCTAAATACATCAAGCGCTGCACCTGCAATCACATTACCTTCTAGTGCTTTAACAAGGGCTTGTTCATCTACTGCATTACCTCTACCAACATTGATTAAATATCCATCTTTAGGCATTGCATACAAAACGCGCTCATCAATAATATCATTAGTTTGATTAGTCGCCGGTAATACCGACACGACAAAATGAGCCAGTTTCACACTGTCGACAAGTTGATTTTCCCCTACAAAGCTTTGCGCAATATAGTCAGCAGATTTAGGTGTCTGACTCCAAGTGCTGACCTGATAGCCGTTTAGGTGAAGTTTACGTGCAACCACTAAGCCTATTTCACCAGCCCCTAGAATGGTAACTTTGTTACCTTGTTTACGACGCTTGAATATCCACTCATGTGCCTGTTGAGCTTGCCAATAAGCTACCATATTGCGCTGATGATTAAGAATGCTCATTAGCACAAAGTCAGCCATCTGCTCAGATAAGCTTGGATCAACAATTCGGGTAATTTTGAGGGGCTGCGGCCGATTATTATCATAAATAAGTCCGTCTGCACCGGCGCCCAATGACGATACCACTTTTAGCTTAGGTAAATGACTCCAAAGCTGTGCTGGTTGTTGCCAGCAAACGCCAAACTCAACGTCACTATAAGCTTGATACTCATGCCAGTTTTTTACTTCTACCCCTGGTAGGTGCTCCTTCAGCGCGTTTATCAATGTTTTCGCACTGCGATTTGAAATTGCAATTGCTATCGACATGACTTTCCTCGTTCAGCGTCTTATCACTTAAAGCCAAGTAATATACCACCTAATCCATAACACTCGATCAATTGCGCTTAGTCCATAGCGCTTAATACGTATCATTTAGTAATTCTCGTCATCTCAGGTCTCTCGATAATTTACTCGCAAATTTAGGCCGTTAGATTTCAATCAACTGTAATATGCCGCACTAACTATTCACTAAAAGTTCAACGGGTGAATACCACCTTTTACGTCAAAAATCTGAGGTAGTGTTTCAGATCATATTTTATCTCGAAAAATTATGAGAATTGCCGCAAATTCATTTGCAGTAGCCTCGATGCTGAGCGAGAATACTGCTCACTTCAAGCAATTCGAATTTTCATTATATAAGTAGGAGCATATATGCCATCGCGTCAACAACTGGCCAATGCAATTCGTGCGTTAAGTATGGATGCCGTTCAAAAAGCTAAATCAGGACATCCAGGTGCCCCAATGGGCATGGCAGATATCGCAGAGGTTCTCTGGCGTGATTTTCTAAAGCATAACCCGGCTGATCCAAACTGGGCAGATCGTGACCGTTTCGTGTTATCAAACGGCCATGGCTCAATGCTAATTTACTCACTACTACATTTAACTGGCTACGACTTACCAATGTCTGAGCTAGAAAACTTCCGCCAGCTTCATTCAAAAACACCAGGTCACCCTGAATACGGTTACACGCCGGGCGTTGAAACAACGACAGGCCCATTAGGCGCAGGTATCTCAAATGCAGTCGGTATGGCGATTGCAGAAAAAACCTTAGCAGCACAGTTTAACCGTGAAGATCACAATATTGTTGATCATTTCACTTACTGTTTCTTAGGTGATGGCTGTTTAATGGAAGGTATTTCTCACGAAGCTTGTTCATTAGCAGGAACCTTAGGTTTAGGTAAGCTAATTGCGTTTTGGGATGACAACGGTATTTCAATTGATGGTCATGTTGATGGCTGGTTCACTGAAGATATTCCTGCTCGTTTCGAGTCATACGGCTGGCACGTAATTCGCGATGTTGATGGTCACGACTCTGTAGCTGTTGCTAACGCTATTGAAGCGGCGCAAGCTGAAACGGGCAAGCCCACCATGATTTGCTGTAAAACCATTATCGGTTTTGGCTCACCTAATAAATCAGGTAGCCACGACTGTCACGGTGCACCGTTAGGTGATGATGAAATTGCTGCAGCACGTGAATTCTTAAACTGGCCACATGCGCCATTTGAAATTCCAGAAAATATTGCTGATGCTTGGAATCAAACAGAAAAAGGTACTGGCGCACAAGCAAGCTGGAATGACAAATTTGCCGCTTACCAAGCAGCTCATCCTGAATTAGCAGCGGAGTACGAACGCCGCGTGTTAAAAGGTGAACTACCTGCTGAGTTTGAAGAAAAAGCCAATGCATTTATCAAAGAGTGTCAGGAAAAATCTGAGAACATTGCTTCGCGTAAAGCGTCACAAAACGCTATTGAAGCCTTTGGTGCCCTATTACCTGAATTAATTGGTGGCTCTGCTGATTTAGCAGGCTCTAACTTAACCTTATGGTCTGGTTCAAAAGGCATTCAAGACGACCCTGCTGGCAACTACATTTTTTATGGTGTACGTGAATTTGGCATGAGCGGCATTATGAATGGTATTTCATTGCACGGTGGTTTTATTAACTATGGCGCAACCTTCATGATGTTTATGGAATATGCACGTAACGCAGTACGTATGTCAGCGTTAATGGGTATTCAAAATATTTTCGTTTACACCCATGATTCAATTGGCCAAGGTGAAGATGGACCAACGCATCAACCTATCGAGCAATTAACTAACTTACGTACGACACCAAACATGGTTACTTGGCGCCCAGCTGATGCTACCGAAGCTGCGACTGCTTGGAAGCACGCGGTCATTCGTCAAGATGGCCCAACGTCATTAGTATTCTCTCGCCAAGGTTTACCAGCATTAGCACGCTCAGCGTCACAAGTAGCTGATATCGAGCGTGGCGGTTACATCTTAAAAGACAGTGTTGGCGAGCCTGAAGTTATCTTAATTGCCACTGGCTCTGAAGTTGGTCTAGCGATGGCTGCCGCTGAGCAGTTAGGTGACAACGTGCGTGTTGTTTCTATGCCATCGACCAATGTATTCGATGCACAAGATAGCGATTACAAAGAAAGCGTATTGCCAAGTGCCGTCACTAAGCGTGTTGCGATTGAAGCGGCACACACTGATTTCTGGTACAAATATGTAGGCTTCGCTGGTGGCGTTGTTGGTATGACAACTTTCGGTGAGTCTGCACCAGGCGGTGATTTATTCAAACACTTCGGCTTTACTGTCGAGAATGTTGTTAACACCGTAAATAGCTTATAATCTCGCATTATTTGCTGTGGTACTGATTAGCTTGGTTAATACAATTAAATCGAGCTAATCAGCGCCGATATTTTATAAAGCACTGCGCTTTAAAAGTATGCCTCTACATATGCTTACTAACTATGCCAATTAATATTGCGATTAATGGTTTTGGCCGCATTGGCCGAAGCGTCGCACGCGCCTTGTTTGAAACAGGCCGCCAATCACAACTTAATCTCGTTGCCATCAATGAACTAGCCGATGCCAAAGGCATTGCCCACCTGTTTAAATACGACACCACTCATGGCCGCTTCCCGTTTGCCGTCAATTACGAGCAAGACAATTTAATTGTTGCGGGTAGCAAAGTTGCCATTAGCCATGAAGCTGACTTAGACAAGTTGCCATGGCAACAAGAGCAAGTGGATATTGTGTTAGATTGTACAGGCAAATTTGCTAGCCAAGCTGATGGCCAACAGCATATTGCCCAAGGTGCCAAAAAGGTACTTTACTCACATCCAGCTAGCCACGATATCGATCAAACCATTATCTATGGCATTAACCATCAGCAATTAACTGCTGGTGATAATGTGGTTTCCAATGGTTCGTGCACCACAAATTGTATTGTGCCTGTGATTAAAGTGCTGGATGACAAGTTTGGCGTTGAAAGTGGCGCTATCACTACCATCCACTCATCAATGCATGATCAGCAGGTGATTGATGCTTATCACAGCGACTTGCGTCGAACGCGTGCCGCCAGCCAGTCGATAATTCCAGTGGATACTAAATTAGCCTTAGGTATTGAGCGGATTCTACCAGAGCTAAAAGGGCGTTTTGAAGCGATAGCTGTGCGAGTACCAACCATTAATGTTACCGCAATGGATTTGAGCGTTACGGTTAACAGCGATGTCAGTATTAAAGATATCAATCAAGCGATTATGGCAGCGCAGCAAAATGGCTTAGCTGGCATTTTGGGCTACACCGAAGAGCCACTCGTTTCTGTTGATTTTAATCACGATCCACACTCGTGCATTGTCGATGGTACGCAAACACGTGTCAGCCATAAGCGCTTAGTAAAAATGCTCGTTTGGTGTGACAACGAGTGGGGTTTTGCTAACCGCATGCTTGATACCGCCAGTGAAATGGCAAAATTTATAAAATAAAATTAACCGAAAAAATATAACAATTCATACAACAACTTATATAGCAACAAGATAAAAACATAGCTGGAGCTTATTATGTCAGTCATCAAAATGAGTGAATTATCGCTGAAAGATCAACGCATACTTATTCGTGAAGACCTCAATGTACCAGTCAAGGACGGCAAGATTACTTCTGATGCCCGTCTTAAAGCTGCCCTGCCAACATTAAAACTGGCGCTAGATGCTGGTGCAAAAGTGATGGTGATGTCTCACTTAGGTCGCCCAACGGAAGGCGAATACGATGAAGCCTTTTCACTGCAACCGGTTGTTGATTACCTAGCCGCTGCACTTGAGCGCCCTGTGCGTCTAGTGAAAGACTACTTAAATGGCGTAGCAGTGGAAGCTGGTGAGCTGGTCGTGTTTGAAAATATTCGCTTTAATGTAGGCGAAAAGAAAAACGATGATGCACTGGCACAAAAATTAGCAGCGCTATGTGATGTTTATGTGATGGATGCCTTTGGCACCGCACACCGCGCTCAAGCCAGTACACATGGTGTCGCTAAATTTGCACCAATTGCTTGTGCAGGTCCATTATTAGCAGGTGAATTAGAGGCACTAGGTAAAGCATTAGACAACCCTGCCCGCCCACTAGTCGCCATTGTTGGTGGTTCAAAAGTATCAACCAAATTAACGGTATTAGATTCCCTATCTAAAGTTGTTGACCAATTAGTTGTTGGCGGTGGTATTGCTAATACCTTTATAGCAGCAGCGGGTCAACAAGTGGGTAAATCGCTGGTTGAGAATGATTTGATTGATGAAGCTAAACGCTTAACCGCAGACGCTCAAGCGAATAATGGTGATATTCCAGTCCCAACTGACGTGGTTGTTGGCAGCGAGTTCTCAGAAACTGCAAAAGCAACATTAAAATCGGTTACTGATGTCGCTGATACTGATATGATCTTCGATATTGGCCCTGATTCAGCAACAGCTTTAGCAGAACTATTAAAATCAGCAGGTACGATTGTTTGGAACGGCCCAGTTGGCGTATTTGAATTTGATCAATTTGGTGAAGGCACTAAAACTATTGCCAATGCGATTGCCGAAAGTGATGCGTTCTCAATTGCTGGTGGCGGCGACACACTAGCGGCAGTTGATAAGTACAATATTGCAGACAAAGTATCCTATATTTCTACAGGTGGCGGTGCGTTTTTAGAATTCCTTGAAGGGAAGAAGTTACCTGCTGTCGCCATATTAGAAGAGCGCGCGAAGAGTTAATTTGGGCTAAAACCGTCTTTGCCCAAACACTATTGATGCTAGCGACACTGCACTATAGAAACAATGCGCTATAGAGACAATGCACTATAGAAACAATGCCCTTTAGAGCAGAGCCGCTGGCAGTTTAAAGTAGACAATCAGTCAATCGAATTTAACAAACACAAATTTTAAAGATAATAAGAGCGAACACCGCCAGTACACGATAAACAATTAATACGGAGCACAACCCATGTCTGAAATTAAGCGTTCAGCCGAACAAAACGCTATGTTAACTAAAGTAAACTCTCAGCAAGGATTTATCGCCGCGCTTGACCAAAGTGGTGGTAGCACGCCAAAAGCGTTAAAGCTTTATGGCGTTGAAGAAAACGAGTACAGCAATGATGAGCAAATGTTTGATATGGTGCACCAAATGCGCACTCGTATCATCACTAACTCAGCATTCACCGGTGAGCGTGTATTAGGTGCAATTTTATTTGAAAATACCCTAGACCGTAGCATCGAAGGTATGCCTAGTGCTCAATATTTATGGCAAGAAAAAAATGTTGTGCCATTTTTGAAAGTTGATAAAGGTTTGGCTGACGAAGCACAAGACGTGCAAGTGATGAAACCAATGCCAGAGCTAGATGCGCTATTGGACAAAGCTGTTGCACAAAATGTTTTCGGTACGAAAATGCGCTCTGTGATCAAAATGGCTAACGCTGATGGCATCGCTGCTGTTGTTGAGCAGCAATTTGCCGTTGCTAAACAAATTATCGCGAAAGGTTTAGTACCCATTATCGAGCCAGAAGTTGATATTAACAGCCCACAAAAAGCTGAAGCGGAAGCGCTATTGCGTGATGAGCTAATCAAACATTTAAATGCACTAGCGGATGATGAGCTAGTGATGTTAAAACTCACGCTACCTTCAGCAGCTAACTTCTACGCTGACTGTGTTGCCCACAAAAACGTTGTAAAGGTTGTTGCATTAAGTGGTGGTTACTCTCGCGAAGAAGCAAACCAAAAAGTGAGCGAAAATTCAGGCATGATCGCTAGCTTCTCTCGTGCATTAACAGAAGGTTTAAGCGCCAAGCATTCAGACGAAGATTTCACAAAGCAATTAGATCAAGGCATTGAAAGTATCTATCAAGCATCAATTGCGTAATCTAGAGCTTATCCAAAGTTAATCTTATTAGCTTTATTGCAAATGCCACCTTTATCGGTGGCATTTTTGTTTGAATAATTTGAAGGTCAACATTAATTCAAACACCTTCACCACGCATAACAGGCACTTTTTCTACTAGAAATCGCATGTTTTAATCGACAACCTATCTACTAGCTCGCTTTTTATACTACCCTTTTACAAACCAGACTATTATCATGGGTTTGGCAGTAATACTTGGATATAATTCACCAATAATAAAAATGGAGTAAAGTTATGGAAAGTATCACTAACTGGATCACTAATAATCAAGAACTAATGATCAGTTTTGGCATTAAACTCGTTGTTGCCATCATCATTCTAATCGTCGGTAAACTCGTTGCCCGCCTTGTGAGCAAAGGGGTTAGTAAAATCCTTGAACATAAATCGGTCGACCAAGCAGTTATTTCATTTGTTGCTAGCCTTGTTTATGGCGTCGGCATCGCGATTGTCTTTATCATCGCCATTTCACACCTAGGTTTTAATACCTCATCACTTGTTGCCATTGTTGGTGCTGCTGGTTTAGCGGTTGGCCTAGCGTTGCAAGGTTCATTATCAAATTTCGCTTCAGGTGTATTGTTGATTAGCTTTAGACCATTTAAAGCAGGTGATTTTGTTGAAGTGGGCGGGGTTGCAGGCATTGTTGAGGAAATACTGATTTTCTCCACTAAATTAAGAACGGGTGACAACAAAACCGTAATCATCCCTAACGGTGCGATTACCAGCGGTACTATTACTAACTATTCAACAAAACCGACACGTCGAATTGATCTCGTGATTGGTGTAAGCTACGACGCAAATTTAGCTGAGGCACGACAAGTAATGGCAGATGTAGTGGCTGCCGATGAACGCATACTTAAAGACCCAGCTGTGACCATTGGTGTATCAGAGCTTGCCGATAGCGCGGTGAACATTGTAGTACGCCCTTGGGTAAAATCAGCCGATTACTGGCCAACTTATTTTGACTTGATGGAGAATATCAAAGTTGCTTTAGATAAGGCAGAGATTGAGATTCCGTACC
The DNA here is from genome assembly GCF_003390395.1 of Thalassotalea euphylliae. NCBI lineage: Bacteria > Pseudomonadati > Pseudomonadota > Gammaproteobacteria > Alteromonadales > Colwelliaceae > Thalassotalea > Thalassotalea euphylliae. The sequence goes on from NZ_QUOV01000001.1 coordinate 3,217,264, forward strand.
CTCAAGTATCCTTACATATGAACAAAGAGAACGACAATGAGAAATAACTTAGTTGCGATTGCATTGTGCAGTGTTGGATTTTCCGCTGCTACGTGCGCACAAGAGCAACCTAAAGCCCCTGAACATGAATACAAAGCGTCTGCTGAATTAGGTTTTTTATTTAAAACCGGTAACAGTAAAAGCGGCGATATTAAAACCGCATTTGACTTCGAGCACAAATACGATAAATGGACGAGCTTACTAAAAGCGAACCTTTTATATCGTAAGACAGAAGTTGATGTAGTTGATGATCAGGGCAACACCGATGAAGACTTTGAAACGAGTGATCAAAAGCTAAACATCAACGCACAAACCAATTACGCCATGGAAGCCGACGGTAAAAACTACATGTACGGCAGTGTGGGTTATATTGACGATCGCTTCAGTAGCTTTGACTACCAAGCAACAGTTTCTGCTGGTTGGGGTAAAAAGTGGTATGAAACAGAGAAGTCTTCATTGTTTGCCGATATTGGTCCAGGTTTTAAGCGCGATCGCTTAAGAATAACAGACACACAAGCAGCTGAGAATGAAGATGCCTTTATTGTACAGGCTCAAGCCTTATACACACGTAGCATTAATGAACATGTAGAGTTTAAGCAAATTTTACGTGCTTCACAGGCCTTTGGCAGCGATGAAAACAGTGTCTACCGCGCTGAAACTTCAATCACTACCAAACTGATTGAAACATTAGCCATGAAGTTTTCGTTTATTGTCGACCACAACACTGAAGTTGACGAAGGTAAAGACAAAACAGATACAGAAACCGCTATTACCTTAGTATACAGTTTCTAATGAAAGCGAAAGCTAGCGGCTTTCTTCAAACCTTAAAAAGCCTAACTCACTCTGAGTTAGGCTTTTTTTATTATATATGTTTGTATATCTAAGCTTTAATAGAAACTAAATCGCGCTTGTCTAAGAGCTAGCAGTTAAGAGCTAAGTGTTAAGAACTAAGAGCTAAACTTTAAACTGTAAACTTAATTGATTTAGCTGTGCTGCTACTTCGCTAATACTCTGGCTAGCCGCGGTGACTTGATTAGCACTTGCCGAGTTTTCATAAGCAACGTCATTAATCACCGTTATATTCTGGTTAATCTCTTCACAAACGCCAGCCTGTTGCTCAACAGCGCTGGCGATTAGTTCCGACATCTGCAAAATATTGTCAATTTCTTGATGAATAGTATTAATCGCTTCGCCCGTTAAGTTCGCATTATTGAGCGTGTTGTCAGCAGTTGTATGGCTTGTCGCCATCACTTTTACCGCCTGCTGTGAAGATGATTGTAGATTACTGATCATCTCTTCAATGCTTTTGGTCGACTCTTGCGTTTTCTCGGCCAGGGTACGTACTTCATCAGCAACAACAGCAAAGCCACGACCTTGCTCTCCCGCCCGCGCAGCCTCTATCGCAGCATTCAAAGCCAACAAGTTTGTTTGCTCTGCTATACCACGAATAACTTCTAGTACCGCACTGATATTATGAGACTCCTGCTCTAAGGCAAGAATAACATTGTGAGCTTCACCAATTTCCTGATCTAACTGGTTAATGTCTGTAATGGTATGTTGTAACTGTTGATTCGAATGACCTGACTGCTGCTGAGCATTGTGCACCGATGTCGCCACTTGTGACGCATTGTTAGCAACTTCACTAATACTCGCTGACATTTCCTGAATAGCAGTTGCTAACTGCTCGATTTTCTTTTGTTGCTCAGCAAGGTTATTCGACGCTTGCAAGCTAGCAACACTGCACTCCTCAGAAGAGCTTGCCAAACTATTACTATCATCAACAATTTCACTGATCATCGCCTGTAAACGCAGAGACATTTTATTCATGGCCAAGTAGACACCGCTTGCAGAATCACCTTGCTCAAATTCAATCGTTAAATCGCCATCTGCTATGGTGTTGGCAATATCGACCATATCATTTGGCTCTCCTCCTAATGGTTTCGTCACCGTTTTTGCCACATAAATTGCGGTAGCAATAACCACTAGCACACAGACCAAAATCACCAATGAGATAGTAAAATAAAGCTCGTCTATTGCTGCAAATGCCTCAGCCACATCTATTTCAGAAAGTAGCGCCCAACGAATACCGTGAATATCAATTGGTGTATATGCAGAAAGCACAGGGTTACCGTTATAATCAATAATCTCTTGTGTGCCACTATTACCAGCAATGGCAAGTTTAGCGGCTTTGGTATCAACGCCGTTATTACGGACATTCCCAGCAAAAGAAGCTATCACCGAATGCCCTTGTGGATCTAAGTAGGAGTCTGAGCGCATCAGAAGATCACTGCCCACTAGATAAGTTTCCCCAGTCTCCCCCATACCAGAGCGTTGTTGCATAATTTGGTTAATACTGTCGATCGACAGTTGCAAGGCAATGACAACCGATTCGCCGTTAATTTGAACTGCTAAGCTAATAAAGCTGGCTGGTTCATTATTACTAGGGGCATAGCGGCTAAAATCTTCCATCGCGAATGCGTGGTGATTTATGCTCGTGTTAAATGCCTTTCCTAGACCTGAATTAGCATAGGGGCCAGTGATCAAGTTAGATTGATAGTCAGCCTCTTTAGTGACGCTATAAAACACATCACCATTTTTATCGACAAGAAAAAAGTCGTAATAGCCATAAGATTGAATGAAACCTGAAAAGTAATCGTGATGCTGATGTGCAGCTTCTGCCAAGGTTAATTGGGAAGATGACAATAACTTACTAACGCTTCTTGCCAGTACTTCAATATCCCCCTTACGTTCATTGAAATAGCTAGTGACTTGAGCGGTTTTAATATCTCTAACGGCAGTGAGCTGAGCAAATGCTTGTTGTTCAATTGACTGGCTCGCGACGTAAGTAGAAGTAATACCTATAATCAGTGACGGTAGTAATGCTATAAGTAAGAAGGTAATGATAAGTTTATTTTTTAACTTCATCGTTAATCCCTGTCGGATGAGTAACCACGTGTATTAGTGTAGTTGGTAACTGTTGATAATTAGCGATAGGTTCTCGCCAATTATCAAATGATAATTAGTCGCACTAACTTTACCAGCATTTCCTGACTAACTGGTCAGATATTCACATTCTTAAAAGGACTAAACATATAGCATTAGGTTATTGCAAGATATGACTTTTCTCCTATGGTTAAGATAGACTTAGCCACGTATATTTCATTCACCACACATACATTAATTTCAAAGAGGATAAAAATAATGAGTAATCTAGTCCCTCAGGTCACTTTTAAAACCCGCGTTCGCGACGAGGCCGTTGGTGGCGAAAACCCATTCCGTTGGCAAGATGTTTCTACTGATGATATTTTTGCCGGTAAAAGCGTTGTTATTTTTTCACTACCGGGTGCATTCACTCCAACATGTTCAAGCACTCACTTACCAGGTTACGAAGCTAACTTTGACAAGCTACAAGCATTAGGCGTTGATGATGTGTACTGCTTAAGCGTTAACGATGCCTTTACAATGTACCAATGGGCACAGCGCTTAGGCGCAGATAAGGTCAAAATGTTACCTGACGGTAACGGAGATTTTACTCGCTTAATGGGTATGTTAGTGAAGAAAGAAAACCTAGGCTTTGGTGATCGCTCGTGGCGTTATTCAATGCATGTGGTTGATGGCGAAATCAAACAAATGTTTGTTGAGCCAGGCAAAATGGATAACTGCCCTACTGACCCATTTGAAGTGAGTGATGTTGATACTATGCTTGCCTATCTAAGCAAGTAATAGACATAAAGCAAGCAATAAACATAGTGTAGTTAAATAACACGTTTATTTAACTACACAAATAAAAAACAAATAAAAAGAAGCCACTTAGCGGTTGGGAGCTAGCGGCTTCTTTGACTACTTAACTGATTGTTAGGCTCAGCGTGTTGAACATGCTGAGCTTATTTCTTCTAAGTTCTAGATTAGAACTGGTTCATGGTGTTGTCTTTACCACCAGCTTTTAATGCAGCTTCACCAGCGAAGTATTCTTTGTGATCATCACCGATATCAGAACCTGCCATGTTTTGGTGTTTAACACACGCGATACCTTGGCGGATTTCTTTACGCTGTACACCTTTCACGTAACCTAGCATACCTTGCTCACCGAAGTACTCTTTCGCTAAGTTATCAGTTGATAACGCCGCAGTATGGTAAGTAGGAAGTGTGATTAGGTGATGGAAAATACCCGCTTCACGTGCTGCATCAGCTTGGAAGGTACGGATTTTCTCATCAGCTGCCGCTGATAATTCGCTATCGTCATACTCAGCGCTCATTAAGTTAGCACGCTCGTAAGCTGATACATCTTTACCTTCTTCAGACCAAGCATCGAATACTTGCTGACGGAAGTTTAATGTCCAGTTGAATGAAGGCGAGTTGTTGTATACAAGCTTCGCGTTTGGCACAACTTCACGGATGCGGTTAACCATGCCACCGATTTGACCAACGTGTGGCTTCTCAGTTTCAATCCAAAGTAAGTCAGCACCGTTTTGTAGTGAAGTAATACAGTCAAGTACACAGCGATCTTCACCAGTACCTTGACGGAATTGGAATAAGTTACTTGGTAAGCGCTTAGGACGAAGTAGCTTGCCGCCACGGTTGATAACAACATCACCGTTCGCCATGTTCGCTACATCAACTTCTTCACAGTCAAGGAAAGAGTTATATTGGTCGCCTAAATCGCCTGGCTCAGTTGTGTAAGCGATTTGCTTAGTTAGGCCAGCACCTAAAGAGTCAGTACGAGCAACAATAACACCGTCGTCAACACCAAGCTCTAAGAATGCGTAACGAACTGCGCGGATTTTTGCTAAGAAGTCTTCGTGTGGCACCGTAACTTTACCGTCTTGGTGACCACATTGCTTCTCGTCAGACACTTGGTTTTCGATTTGGATACAACAAGCACCCGCTTCAATCATGCGCTTAGCAAGTAAGTAAGTTGCTTCAGCGTTACCAAAACCTGCATCGATATCTGCAATAATTGGCACAACATGCGTTACATGGTTGTCGATCTTGTCTTGGATTTCAGCAGCTTTAGCGCTGTCACCTGCTTCACGAGCATCATCTAATTCGCGGAATAAACCACCTAACTCACGCGCATCTGCTTGGCGTAAGAAGGTGTAAAGCTCTTCGATAAGACCAGCTACAGAAGTTTTCTCATGCATTGACTGATCAGGTAATGGGCCGAAGTCTGAGCGAAGTGCTGCAACCATCCAACCAGAGAGGTATAGGTAGCGACGGTCAGTGTTTTCGAAGTGCTTTTTAATCGAAATCATTTTTTGCTGACCGATGAAACCGTGCCAACAACCTAATGATTGAGTGTACTGGCTAGGGTCTTTGTCATATGCTTCCATATCTTTGCGCATGATCGACGCAGTGTATTTCGCAATGTCTAAACCGGTTTTGAATTGGTTTTGTAAACGCATACGCGCTGCATACTCAGGGCTAATAGCATCCCAACCTTGGTTTTGAGTTGCTTTTAAGCTTGCTAATTGCTCGATGTTTTCATTGTAGCTAGACATAGGTATACCCTTCTCTTCTGTCTGTTAAATTCTTTACTGCGTTAATTGTTGTTCTTAACGCTTGCTAACCATCCTATGCCACCAACAACCAATCATCATAATTTATACATTTTATCACTATCATTCACATGATTTATTAAAAGAATGATTAGATCAATCTAAGGCATACCATAAAAGAATAGCACTAGATTTCATTCAGGTGTTTACAAACGAAAACAAGACAAATATATTCAGTAGAAATAACAAACCCCAAAAGGATATATTTGGTGAATATTTCTAAAATAGATCTAAATTTACTTATCTACTTAGATGTTCTGTTGCGCGAGAAAAACGTAACGCGAGCAGCGAGTCAGCTTAATATCACTCAACCTGCCATGAGTAATGGTTTAAAGCGTTTGCGCAACCTGTTTAACGATCCGATCTTAGTGAGAACATCTGATGGTATGGTGCCAACCGAACGTGCCCGCTCATTGTCGCCAGTTATCCGAAAAATTCTATTGGAATTAGAAGAAGCGCTGCAAGGTGAAGAAGATTTTAATCAAGAGCACAGTCAACGTGTGTTTCGTATCATGGCGAGCGATTACGCCGCTTCAACTTTACTTCCTAAGCTTTTGAAAAAAATTAATAAAATCGCCCCCAATGTCACTATGGATATCATGACCCCGAGTGACGTTAACTTCCATGACGTGGAAGCTGGCAAAATTGATATGGCGATCAACCGCTTTGACGAGTTGCCACAATCCTTCCATCAAAAAACGGTGTGGCGCGACAGCTTCTCTTGCTTACTGAGCGCTGACAACGAGGTGGTCACTAAATTCAACCTTAACAGTTACTTAGCCTCAAAACATGTTTGGGTGTCGAAAACAGGCTTTGGTGTCGGTGTCGGTATGGATCCTAAAGACGTGCAAAAGCTAGGCTGGGTAGATGAAGCGTTAGCACGTCTTGGTAAAAAACGTGATATCAAAGTATTCACACGTAACTATCACGTTGCGATGCAATTGGCTTATGAAGACGATTTAATTGCCACCTTACCAACGAAGGCTGCACTGCTACACAAAGACGATGCAAACTTTACTATCGTAAAACCGCCATTTGATATTCCAGACATTGAGCTGAAGATGATTTGGAGTCCACTGCTGCATCATGATGCTAGCCATATTTGGTTCCGTGGGCTGGTAATGGAAGCAGCTGCAGACTGCTGATGTTATTAGTTGACTAAGTTGTAATGAAAGCGCAGTAAGATCATCATGTAAGCTCGCGCTTTCACTAAAAAAGAGTATGACTAGCAGAAATAACACCATATTTAGCAAGCTAAATATAATTAACTAGAATACCAAAGATAATAATCAAAAATAAAAGTTATAAAAGAAACCACAACAAGCTTAAGTCATTGTAATAAATAACTTTTAAGTATTTACTCAGTTAAAATAGCAAGATTATATTTCGTACATTTATATTTAAGCCCTTGCGATTATAACCTTGAGTGAATAGATTTTATAATCATCAATAAATAGAAGTGATGTTACCGCCATGAGTGAACGAATTTCCCAATTTGGTTTACAAGTTTCAAAAGAGCTTAACCAATTCATCGAACAACAAGTATTACCGTTAACCCAATACAACGCAGAGCAATTTTGGCAACAAGCTGCCGACATTATCCACGACCTAGCGCCAAAGAATAAACAGCTGCTAGAAAAACGTGATGCGCTGCAGTCACAAATTGATCAGTGGCACCAAGAAAATAGCTACAGCGCTGACACCTTTGCTGACTACAAAGCGTTTCTAACCGATATTGGCTACATCGAGCCTGTGGTTGAAGACTTTAGTGTCGATACAGAAAATGTAGACGCTGAGCTTGCCACGATGGCGGGTCCGCAACTTGTTGTACCTATTATGAATGCGCGCTTTGCGCTAAACGCAGTAAACGCACGCTGGGGCAGCTTGTACGATGCGCTTTATGGTTCTGATCTTATTCCTGCAGAAAAGGATCAAGTAAAAGGCTACGACCCGGTACGCGGCGCAAAAGTTATCACGTTTGCAAAAGACTTTTTAGATAAGCAATTACCATTAGTTTCCGGTAGCCACGCTGACGCCAAACAATATCAAGTGGAAGGCGAGCAAGTTGTGGTTACGTTAGCCGATGGTAGCCAAACTCAGCTACAAACAGCTAGCGCATTTGTGGGCCAAGCACAGCATTCTGATAGCTTCCACAGCTACTTGTTCAAACACAATCAACTTCTGATTGAACTTTGTTTTGATCAGTCAAGCCCAATTTCACAGCAAGACCCAGCGCAACTATCAGACATTTTGCTAGAATCCGCATTAACCACCATTATGGATTGTGAAGACTCGGTTGCTGCGGTTGATGCCGCCGATAAAGTGCTGGCTTACAGTAACTGGTTAGGTTTAATCAAAGGCGATTTAACCGAAGAAATCTCAAAAGGCGGCAAAACCACCACTCGCCGTATGAATCAAGACAAACAATTTGTTGGTGCCAACGGCGAACCATTGTCGGTGAAAGCCCGCAGCGTTATGTTCGTGCGCAACGTTGGTCACTTGATGACGAACAACGCCATTTTGGATAAAGACGGCCAAGAAGTACCAGAAGGCATTTTGGACGCGATTGTTACCAGCTTGATTGCAAGTCTAGATGTTCAAGGTGAATTTGCGGGTCAAAACAGTCAGCAAGGCTCTATCTATATCGTTAAACCCAAAATGCATGGTAGCGAAGAAGTAGCGTTTGCTAATGAGCTATTTGGCCGTGTGGAAGCGATGCTGTCATTACCAGCCAATACCATCAAAATGGGTATTATGGATGAAGAGCGCCGCACCAGTTTGAATTTGAAAAACTGTATTTACCAAGCGAAATCACGTGTCGTGTTTATCAACACCGGCTTCCTTGACCGAACTGGTGACGAAATTCATACCTCGATGTTAGCAGGACCAATGACGCGCAAGAATGATATCAAGCTAACCCAGTGGATTGGTGCTTACGAGCAAAACAATGTAGATGTTGGCTTAAGCTGTGGCTTAAGTGGTAAAGCGCAAATTGGTAAAGGTATGTGGCCGGTGCCAGATAACATGAAAGATATGTATGAAGCTAAAATTGGTCATGTGCAATCGGGTGCAAATACCGCTTGGGTACCATCGCCAACAGCAGCAACCATTCATGCGCTGCACTACCATGAAATTAGTGTTGCTGACCTACAGCAAACACTAAAATCACGCACACCAGCGAGCATTGACGATATCTTAAAAATTCCACTAGCGGAATCAACTGACTGGAGTGAAGCAGAGATCACCCAAGAATTAGATAACAACGCCCAAGGTATTTTAGGTTATGTAGTTCGCTGGATAGATCAAGGTGTTGGCTGTTCAAAAGTGCCAGATATCAATGATGTCGGTCTAATGGAAGACAGAGCAACACTACGTATTTCTAGCCAACATATTGCTAACTGGTTAAAACACGATATTTGTACTGAAGCCCAAGTCATGGCGAGTATGCAGAAAATGGCGAAAGTGGTTGATCAGCAAAACCAAGCAGATCCACTTTATGTTGCGATGGCGGATAATTTTGATACGAGCATCGCCTTTAAAGCAGCATGTGATTTAGTGTTCAAGGGTGATGTACAACCTTCAGGATATACTGAACCATTGCTACACCACTACCGCCAAGTTCATAAGTCAGCCTAGTTATATCGCTGACTCACTAGGCTACAAGGTAAAACAAATAGTGAGTTAGACAAGGCTATACAAAGCAGCTTGTGCGATTAAACGCCTAAAAAATGCCGAGCAACTGCTCGGCATTTTCATATTGGCTAGCAACAACTTTGTTCTGACTAACAATTTAGTCAGGCTAATTTTCAAGTTCACTTTGCAAATTTACCTTGTAAAGCCTTCCAACAAAATCTTCAAACAAAGCCATACAACAAGCAGAACTAGTACTAATCGCAATAGCCCTCCAAAACTATTTGTCATAGAAATAACTTTTTTGGCAACAGTCAGTTGTTTTAGAGTTTTTTACGCCAGCAAGTTACTAAGTTGAACTAATAACAGGTTAATACGTCAAAGCATTGCCCGAGAGTTTTTCGTGCTAGTAGGCTGTCTAATGAGTAAGCTTTTAGCAGCAGTTAACCCTATAAAGTTAACTAACTGTTAATATAAAATTTAAATTCGCTGCTTATCTCAACAACATTGCCGTTCATCCCATAGGGCTCGCGCAATCAGTCGTAACAATTTATAGTAAAATGGTGCAGTTTAGTTACATACGCAGGTATTTTTTACTGCCTAATGCATTACGTGACAAAGTTATTACGTTACAGAGTTATTAACACAATAGAATCTTTTTAACATTGGGTTAGAGGATGAGACGATGAACAACAAACTTAAAGGAATTACCAGCGCAATTGCGTTAAGTACAATCGGTTTATGTTTTGCTGTTTCACATGCCGCTCCAACCATCAGTGATAAAGAAGAAGACAAATATTTTGTTATCAAAAAAGTGTCGATAACTACCGCTCCTGTTATTTCTGCCAACAAGCATTTCGACGCGCTGCGCGGTGTAGAATCATCAACGCTGTTTCAACGTGAAGTGTTTGCTCAAATGTTCGATAAACCACTTGTTCGCATTCCGCTAGACCAGCAACATATCGCTGATAGCCAAGTCGCAAAATCTAAGCCGCAAAAAACCAACGACTTTTTTGCATTAGCAACTGTGTTGAATGACAAATTACAGCAACTTATTGCTAAATTTACCCAGAGTTCACCTAGTTATTCAGTGAACGAGGAAGGGGTTATGGCGCTAAACAAGCAATCAAATGAAACCTGTAACGTAAAAAAAGCACGTTTTTAAAACTAATTCATTTAAAACCAGCTTCCCCAGCGGTACTAGCTCAGCAGATACATTTATAAAAAAAGTTCATAAAGAAATTCATAAAAAAGGCCACGCATTTGCGTGGCCTTTTGCTTTCGATTAAACCGCCCTAGACGTTTAAAACTGATACGCACTACTCTTTTTCAGTAATTGTGCGGTGCTAATTTTATCGGTAGCACAGCCATTAATATCTCGTTTGCTGAACACGTGAATTTTATCTTGATAATGTCGGCCAACTCTATCGCCACCTGACTTCAACACCACAGTGACATACTGCCCTTTTGGTAATGCTTTAAGGCCATTACCATACAAACATAACGCTTCGGCAATTTCACCGCTCAGCTGGGTAAAATAGCTTTGGCGTGCCTGTTCAGACTTTTTGGCGGATTCCGCTTGCTTTACGCGAAATTCTTGACCGCGCTTGGCGAGCGCCTGCTTGCTCTCTAGTAACGCTTTCTTCTGTTTTTCTAATTGTTTTTGCTTTTCTTTTAGCTCCGCTTTCTGTTCTTTGTCAGCACGGCGTATTTGAAATTCTACGTCGCGGTTTTCACGTTCTACATCCCTTAACTCATAAACAATATCGCGCTCTTCTTCACGCAAGTCGCGATACACCTCGCGCTCATCACGATGAATTTCAATCACCCGTTCATAAGCACGTGAAGCCGTCTCCATTGCTTTTGCCACTTCCCGTTCAACATCTATATTAGGGTACTCGTCAGCCACTTCGGCAACGGTGGCTTCAATATCGGCAATTTGATCTGGCGATAAAAGCGTAATTGGTGGTGCTGGTGGCACAGGTGGTACCGAAACTTGAAAGTTATAACTTCCCCAACTTCCTCTGCTGCTCTTGGACCTAACGGTAAACATCACACCTTGTTTTTGTAGATAGGTACTTTCAATACCGGATAATTTAACCGATTGTTTCGCTTTGCCAGTAGTGATCGACGATTCAATAATATTACTCATAATATCAAGCTGCTTGTGGAGCTGCTCATAGTTGACGTCTGCGGCGGTGGCAAGGTTTGCGGTTAAGGCACTCGACACTAACATTGCTAATTTTTTCATCGTAATTTCCTCGCTTAATTAGCCCAGTTAGCAGGCTGCATTGTGGTTGTTTGATTGATAAAGGTGCTTTGCTGTAACAAGGCATCTTCAAGTTGTTGAAACCGTATACGCTGATCTAGCGCATCATCATTACGCTGGGCGTTAACAAACTGAATAAAGTCGCTAATATCTTCTTTTCGCTCTTGTCTTGAGGTTTCAAGAATATAGCTAGCAAGTTGTAGGTTGCTCTGCTGCTGTTTATCGCTCAATTCATTGGTAAAGTTGGCTAGGGCAAGCTGCTGACTTTGCTGATATTGGTTAAGCTTGTCGTCAACTAACTTATTAACGCGCTCGGTAACTTGGTTTTCAATCACCTCGGGGTCAACCTCGGACTTGCCAAAGGTCAATAACATACCTTGGTCACTGACTGTGAATTGCACATTGAACAACACTAAAGCCATGGCAAAACAAGAAAATGCCATTGATAACACGGGTAAACCACTCCACTGCCACCATTTGTGACTAGTATGTTGATTATCCATGTCCATCACTGCCGTGCGATCCCAGTTAGGAACCTTTTTTGGCGCTTCCTGACTGGCTAAATATTCCACGTATTTAGCCGTTGCAATATGCTGTTTCATTGCGCTCTCGTGTGCGTGATTATTCTCAAACTCGGCAGCTTGCTCGGGCGACAGTTGCTTGTCGAGCCAATTTTCAAATTGCTTATCTTCGAATTGATCAGATTTATCATGCGGCGACATCTTCCACCTCCAAATAATCTTTCAGTTTATCAAGGGCACTGTACAGTCGAGACTTGGCGGTATTGGTTGATATGCCCAGTTGCTGTGCAATTTCCTCAAAGGTGAATTGCTGAAAAAACTTCATCTCCACCATAATTTTTTGATTAAATGCCAAACGCTGCATCGCTTGATGCAATGCTTGGCTCTGCTGTCCCTGAGTAAGCCCAGTATCTAAACAAGCATCTTGGCTTTCATCTACTTGCTCAGGCACATCATCGATCGACTGCAGTGGCCTTTTCTTTCGATAATATTCAATGCAACGGTAGTGGGCAATTTTAAACAACCAGCCCTTAAATGGGCTGTCGCCACGAAACGTACTTAAATTACGGTAAACCGCAATAAATATATCCTGCATTAAATCCATAGCATCATCTGGATGATTGACCATGCGATAGGCGTAGTTATAAATGCCACTTTCGTAGCGCTTTACTAAACTCGCCCACGCAGATTTTTTCCCTTTGAGTGCTTGCTTGATGAGCGACTCATCGCTTCGTTCGAACACTTATCTTCCTGCGATATATTGGCTTTGTTATTTAATAAGGTAGAGGCAAGCATATAAAAAGTTTGAAAATAATTTAAATTTTTAAACTTTTTTATTTTTTGTTTTTCTTATTTTCCTAATATTGGCTAAGAGCACTTTATTGCAGGCACAAAAAAACCGCTTAGCAAGCAAACTCACTAAGCGGTTTTTAAATGGGTTTATTTGTGTTTGGTTTTAGCCTAGTGAGCTAGATAAAATCCAGAAGAACACAATTGATAAACCTGCACCTACTGGTAGGGTAATAACCCAAGATACGACGATATTGCGTACCACACCTAAGTTAATTGCTGCGATACCACGTGCCATACCAACACCTAATACAGCACCAACTAATGTTTGCGTTGTTGAAATTGGTAAGCCAGTACCTGAAGCGATAACAACCGTACATGCCGCCGCTAATTCAGCAGCGAAACCTCGGCTTGGTGTTAAGTGAGTAATACCTTTACCGATAGTGGCGATAACGCGATGACCGAAAATCGCAAGACCGGCAACAATACCTAAACCACCTAAAGGTAGAATCCACCACTCTAGTGCAGCTTTCTTAACAATTTGACCTTCATTGCCAACAATACTAACAACAGCCGCTAGTGGGCCAATAGCGTTAGCAACATCGTTTGAACCATGGGCAAATGCCATACAACAAGCAGTAATAACCATTAATACGGCAAACACTTTTTCAACGTTAACGTAGTGGCTTTGCTTGTCAGCCGTTTCATCAAACTTGATGCGTGCGATAAAGAATTTACCCACTATTGCAACGATTGCCGCAACGGCAACAGCATAGACATAACCTTCAACAGTACCTACGTCTAAACCAATGTGCTTCAAACCTTTTTTGATGGTTACTAGCGATAATACGAAGCCCGCTAAGAACATGTATAACGGTACCCAACGCTTAGCTTGGCGAAGTGGTTGTTCAGTATCAAAAATGAGTTTTTGTGCACTGTTGAAGATAAGGAATGCAATCACACCAGATAGCAATGGCGTAACAATCCAACTACCAACAATGCCACCTACTTTGCCCCATACAACCGTGTCCATGCTAACACCAATCGCGGCAAAGCCAATGATAGCGCCAACAATAGAGTGCGTTGTAGAGACCGGCCAGCCTAGTGCTGATGCAACCAATAACCAAGTTGCCGCAGCTAACAGTGCTGAAATCATACCGTAGACAAGTAAATGAGGAATATCAGTAAAGTAAGACGGGTCGATAATCCCTTTACGAATCGTTGATGTGACTTCACCACCGGCTAAGTAAGCACCAGCGAATTCAAACACCATCGCGATAATAATCGCTTGCTTAATGGTTAGTGCTTTTGAACCAACCGAAGTACCCATGGCATTAGCTACGTCGTTCGCACCAATACCCCAAGCCATAAAAAAGCCGACAATAGCGGCGATCATGACCAACATTGGGCCATGTGTAATTAAAATGTCCATTAAAACGAACCTTAGTTTTTCGCTAATAAAATTTCTAAACGAGCACCAACACGCTCAGCTAAATCGGCTAGATCGCCGACCCATTCGATGATTTGATAAAGAAACATCACATCAACTGGGTTTAAGTCTTTTTCGATCGCTAGCAGTCCTGTACGCAAACCAATTTGCATTGAGTCTGTGTCGTCCTCAATTTCATCAAGCTTGTGGATCATTTTTTCAACTAAATCGACTTCACGGCCTCTAAAGCCCGTTTCTAATAAGTCATCCAATTCATTAATCGCGTCAGCCGCCATATCAATGGCATCTAAACAACGCGCTAAATATTTGAAAAAGTCGTTCTCTAAGTCAGCAGGAATAGACAATTCTCGACCGATAACACGACCAGAAATATCTTTTGCTTTATTGGCAATGCGATCTTGCTGAGTAAGTAGCTCTAATAAGTCAGCACGGTCAACAGGCATAAATAAGCCACCTGGTAACTCTAAACGTAACTGTCTTTTTAGTGCATCGGCATCCTTTTCAAGTTGCGAAATTTCTTTGCGCATCTTCGCCGCTCGGTCCCAATCCTTGGCCTTTACCGCATCAAAAAACGGATGTAACTGGCGAGCACACTTATTCACGATGCGAATGTGTTTCTCCAGCGGTTTAATTGGTGATTTAGCAAATACACCTAGTATTGAATTGTTCGGCATAGTCTTATGTCCCGGATACAAATCTCTGTTTTATTTTTCGACGCGGATTCTAGCTGAATGTCCACCATTTGCAACTAATTCCACCATTTTAGTTGACCAATCAGTCATGAATTTAATTAAAATCAAACACAAAAAAAGGTACATAAACTATGTACCTTTTCTACTTTAACTATAGTTCTTTTAAGATATATTGAAAAACAATGAGTTAGACGTTTTTCATATCTTCAGGGCTGGTGTGACGGAATACTTTACCTTTCACGAAATACATAATGTATTCACAAATATTCTGACAGCGATCACCAATGCGCTCTAGCGCACGTGCTGACCAAATAACACTCATAATTTGTGGAATTGAACGCGGGTCTTCCATCATATACGTCATTAGTTGGCGCATTAATGCTTCGTATTCACGGTCAATTTTACTATCACGCTGGTGCACTTTCATTGCAGCATCAAAGTCCATACGAGTAAACGCATCTAACGTTTTTTGCAGCATTTTCAATACACTATTACCTAGATTCTCTAGGTTTAATAGCAAGTCACGTTGTTCTTTAGAGAAGCTTTCTTGTGCCACGTTGGCAATTTTCTCAGCTTCATCACCAATCCGCTCTAAATCAGTGATGGTTTTGATAATCGCCATAATCAAACGCAAGTCACCCGCCGCTGGTTGACGCTTAGCAATAATACGCGAGCATTCCTCATCAATGTAAACTTCAAATTCATTGATTTTGTAGTCGTTTTTTAGAACTTCTTTCGCAAGGTCTTCATCTGCCTCAATCATTGCCGTGATAGAGTCTTGTAGTTGCTTTTCAACCAAGCCCCCCATCGACATCACGTGATTGATAACCGTTTCTAAGTCTTCGTTAAATTGCCCAGAAATGTGACGGCTAATATTGATAGTATCCATAATAAACTCTTATCCACCCTTTACCTTAATTATAACGATTAACCGTAACGTCCGGTAATGTAATCTTCGGTTTGTTTCTTCGCAGGTGTTGTAAACAGCGTGTTAGTGTCGCTGTATTCAATTAAATCACCCATGTACATAAACGCTGTTTGATCAGAAACACGTGCCGCTTGTTGCATGTTGTGAGTCACGATAACAACGGTGAATTGTTTCTTAAGGTCGTTGATTAGCTCTTCAATCGTTAATGTTGAAATCGGATCAAGTGCTGACGTTGGTTCATCAAGTAGTAATACTTCTGGCTCAATCGCAATCGCACGAGCAATAACCAAACGCTGTTGCTGACCACCCGATAGGCCAAGTGCACTGTCGTGTAAACGGTCTTTAACTTCATCCCAAAGCGCCGCTGCTTTTAGTGAACGCTCAACTGCTTCATCAAGTACACGACGGTTTTTCTCACCAGTAATACGCAAACCGTAAATCACATTTTCGTAGATACTTTTCGGGAATGGGTTAGGACGTTGGAACACCATGCCTACTTTGCGGCGAAGCGCTGCAACATCGACATGCTTGCCGTAAATGTTCTCACCGTGTAAGTGAATGCCGCCTTCAATACGACACGTATCAACTAAGTCGTTCATACGGTTGATACAGCGCAATAGTGTTGATTTACCACAACCACTTGGACCGATAAATGCTGTTACCTGACCTTTTGGTATTTTCATATCAATGCCGTGAAGCGCTTGTTTGTCACCGTAGAACAAGTTCAGATTCTTAATTTCCAGTGCAGTTTGCTCTGGTGACAAGTTCGCTAAATCTAATGGTGCAGGTACATCACCGAGTGTTTTTGGGGTTACTGTAATCATAACTAATTCTTTTAACCTTTTTTACGGCGCCGCCAGTGCAGCGCTGATGAAATCTTTGTCTATTTTCAGCCGCTAGCCATACTCAGCTAGCGGTTTAATCTTTGCTGTTACCAGTACTAGTGCTCTAGTGCGCGATATTTTTCACGTAGCTTGTTACGAATATTAACCGCGGTCATATTCAAGCTAACGATAATAGTCACTAGCAGTAATGCAGTTGCATAAACTAATGGTCGCGCCGCTTCAACATTCGGGCTTTGGAAACCAACATCATAAATGTGGAAGCCAAGGTGCATAAACTTACGTTCTAAATGTAAGAACGGGAAGTTGCCATCAAGCGGTAATGTTGGTGCCATTTTTACCACACCAACCAACATCAGTGGTGCTACTTCACCGGCAGCACGGGCAATTGCCAAAATAATACCGGTCATAATTGCAGGACTCGCAATTGGCAAAATAATACGCCATAAAGTTTCTGCTTTTGTTGCGCCTAGTGCCAAGCTGCCGTGACGCATTGATGACGGAATACGTGCTAAACCTTCTTCCGTTGAAACAATCACAACAGGTAGCGTTAGAATCGCTAGTGTTAGCGCTGACCAAAGTACACCTGGCGTACCAAATGTTGGGCTAGGCAGTGTTTCTGGGTAGAACAAACGGTCTAAGTTGCCACCAACCATGTAAACAAAGAAGCCTAAGCCAAATACACCGTAAACGATTGACGGTACACCGGCTAAGTTAATTACCGCGATGCGGATAAGCTTGGTAAAGGCATTTTTCGCTGCGTACTCATGTAAGTAAATCGCGGCAATCACACCAAATGGTGCCACAATCACTGTCATTAACAGCACCATTAATACCGTACCGAAAATCGCTGGGAATACCCCGCCCTCGGTGTTAGCTTCACGAGGTTCATCAAAAATGAAACCTGCGATTTGGTCAAAGAAGGTCGCAACTTTGCCGAAAAAGCTCAACTGGTTGTTGAATGAGATCTTGATGATTTGATCAAAGTTAATCGTAACTAGCTCACCACCCATCGCGCGCATTACTACTTGGTCGCGTGATACTTGGCTGCGCAGTGCCATCAAGTCTTTTTCAAGCACTTCATATTCTTTGCGTAGCTCTGCCGCTTGTGCATCTAATTCAGCTTTAACTTCGTCAGTTAACTCGCCATCAATAATGTATTTGCGTTCTCTTAAACGCAAACGCTCAAGGTTGTAGTTAATTGCACCAATATCAACTTTTTGTAACTCGCTGATCTCTTCTTGGAACTCATTAACACGCTCTAGCAATTCATCAAGCTTTGATGCATCGGCTTCTTGACCATCAAGAATCACTTTTTCAACAAAACCATAGAAGTTACCGTTGCTACGACGCTCAACTACAGCAACGTCAGCAGGTAGGCTACGCTCAGTAATTTGCGGCGCTAAAATCCAACGGAAATCTAGGCTTACCAACTCACGGTTACCCGTTTTTACCAATAAACGTTCAATGGTGTCTTCGGTAATTTCAACACCTAAGTCAACATGCGATAACTGGCTCGCTGGAATACGCTCACGGTCGTAAACTTCACCGATCACTACTAATTGCTGACCTTTTTCATCCACCATATTGAACTGATGAATCTTCGACGGCCAAAAGTACGATAAACCGTTTGAGGCAATCAACCACAATAGGCCAACTACTGAGATTAAACTTAAGCTAACCCCACCCGCTGATAACCAAACCCAAGGGGAGCCTGTTTTAAACCAATCTTTCATTTAATCAATCCTTCCCTTACAACGAGCTGTATTTTTCTCTGAGACGTTGGCGTACAAATTCCGCCAGCGTATTGAATACGAATGTGAACACGAATAGCACGAATGCGGCTAAGAATAGAATGCGGTAGTGCGAGCTACCCACTTCTGATTCAGGCATTTCAACAGCGATATTCGCTGATAAAGTACGCATACCTTGGAAGATACTCCAATCGAGTACTGGCGTATTACCCGTTGCCATCAATACGATCATGGTTTCACCAACCGCACGACCAAGCCCCATCATAATCGCTGAGAAAATACCTGGACTTGCCGTTAATAAAACAACTTTTACCAGTGTTTGCCATGGCGTAGCACCTAGTGCTAATGAACCACTGGTTAAGTGTTTAGGTACACTGAAAATCGCATCTTCAGCCATTGAGAAAATGGTCGGAACTACGGCAAAGCCCATTGCAATACCAACAACTAACGCATTACGTTGGTCAAATGAAATACCTAAATCATTGGTAATGTATTGACGAATATCGCCACCAAAGAACAAGCTTTCCATCACTGGTGATAACGAAAATGCTAAGAAGCCCGCTAAAATCAAAATAGGAATTAAGATGATAGGAGCCCACTCTTCAGGCAGCTTCGCCTTATATTCACGTGGTAACTTGAACCAAGTGAAAGCAGTTAAAAACGTCGCTACTGGTAGGAAAATTAGCAGTAGGACAATGGCAGGTAAGTAATCTTCAATTAGTGGTGCTAACCAAAGGCCCGCTAAGAAACCAAGAATTACCGTTGGTAATGCTTCCATTAACTCGATGGTAGGTTTTACTTTTTTGCGCAATGCCGGTGGCATAAAGTAAGCGGTGTAGATTGCCGCGCTTAACGCTAACGGTACAGCAAATAACATTGCGTAAGCTGCTGCTTTCATCGTACCGAATGAAATAGGAACTAACGAGAATTTCGATTCGAAATCATCGGCACCACCAGTTGATTGCCAGATGTAATCTGGCTCAGGGTAACCTTCATACCAAACTTCTTGCCATAACGCCTTCCACGTTACTTCAGGGTGTTCATTGTGCAATGCGATTAGCGCTAAGCTACTGCCATCAGCGGCAATTAAGGCATCGGCACGTGGCGCAATCGCCAAGGCTTTTGGCATTTCTTTCGCAATGGCACCATGCCATAAGTCGGCATCACTTGTGGTGTAGAAAATACCCATTTCACCAGATGCGGTCATGGTGTAGAAACTCTTGCGGAACATCTCAGTGTAGATGCCAGCAACCGCTTCAGTTTCGCTTGCACTAAAGCGACGAATTTCTTGGAATTGACGACCTTTTTTACCCGCGACTTCAAACCACTGGCTAACTTGACCTTGGCTGTCACCAAACAGTACTGATGAACCACCAGAAAGCAACGCCATCGCAGTAATATCAACGTTTTCGGCAACAATGTTCGTTAGCTCGGCTTTAACATCTACGCTGAACTCATCGTCCATGTCGTAGACAGTAACTTGGTTACCAGAACGAACAAACGCCATCATTAAGTCAGGTGTGACCATGATGTCATCAACCTTTGTGCCGTCAAACTCAATTTCTTGATAAACAGGCTCAAATTCAGGGTCATAGTTAAAGTCATCATCTGCAACTAAGGTTGTTTTGATCAGGCGCTGATCATCAGTAAAAGCCACAAACGTTGCTTTTTCATCGTTCATCGCAAAACCAAGCTTAGTAATACCTTGTTCTTGCTCATCAATTGGCAAGGCTTCTTCACCTAACGGGTAGATAATTGAAGGCGTAATATCACGGCTATCTCTTGGGTAAATTGCCGTAAACTTTGCTGCGATTAAGCTAACTTCACCTTCGTTATCGATAATTAAGTGGCGACCGTTATCCGCTGCAATAACCTTGGCAATACCGCCAGCAAACAATTGCTCAGATAAGATTTGGCTACCTTGTGCACGAAAATCACTTTCCGACATTTGGTAGAAAGTCATATAACCTTCTGAATCTAGTTGATAAGCAACTTCTTTTAGCTCATCTAGGCCCGTTGCCAAAATGTTTCCATTGGCTTGAACACTGATTTCATTTACTGGCTCGACGTCAGCTGATTCGAAAATCGGCTTAATCACGTAAAGCAAGTACAAGAAGATTAAGATCAAAGTAAATAGCACCATGACACCTCCCAAGGAGATGAACCATTTGGCTAGCTTATTTTTCACCTGACGTATGTCAGCTGATTGAGACGCTATAGACACTCAATTTACCTACATTAAATGATGGGATTAAAAAACTGGCGAGAGTATAAGACAGAAATATGACAGTTATGTGACAAAGAGAAATTCACAAAACTGTCATAAATAGAGATACCCCTTATTTAATCAGGGGTATAGGGATTTTTGACCTTTTGGTTAATAGAGCGTATTGACGTTTCAGGGTTGTTTTTGCAGCAGCCTGTTTGGTTTTTATAGCAGGCGGAGCAGGTGCAGTGTAGTTATTCTCCATAAATCCTGCGACAACGCACTAGAAAATCCAAACAGGCGCTGCCCTGCGGGTTTATCTAAACACTCCCTGTTCATTGTTGCTCGTTTTTTATAGGGAACCCCCCTAAAGCAAATCGAGCGCCGCGATCAGAAAGCGTTTAGATTGAACAAAATTCAACCTCCAAAGGCCAACACGCTCTACTATTTTTTACGCGCTTCTCAGCTCACGGCGTAAGATTTTACCTACAGTAGACTTTGGTAACTCATCAATAAATGCGACTTTCTTCGGTACCTTGTAAGGCGTTAAGTGCTCTTTACAAAAGCCACGTACGTCTTCTTCGGTTAAGCCTGCATCAGGTTTTAGCACCACGAAGGCAGCCACTTTTTCACCCGTACCGTCGTCAGGTTCGCCAATTACCGCCGCTTCCAAAATATCATCGTGACGGCTAAGCACGTCTTCGACTTCATTCGGGTAAACATTGAAACCTGAGACAATAATCATATCTTTTAGGCGATCAACAATGCGAATGCGTCCATCTTCATCAATAACACCAACATCGCCGGTTTTAAAATAGCCATTAATAATAGATTTAGCCGTTGCTTCTTCTTGCTGCCAGTACCCTGACATCACTTGTGGGCCTTTGGCGACAATTTCACCCTCTTGGCCTTGTGCTACAGCTTGGTTGTTTTCATCCCAAATCTGTAGATCTGTATCGACAAGCGGGAAGCCAATCGTACCTAAGCGCTCATTACCCGGTTGGTTAAAGCAAAGTACCGGCGAGGTTTCTGATAAGCCGTAACCTTCAGAAATCGTACAGCCGGTAACTTTTAGCCAAATATCCGCAGCACTGTGGGTTAGCGCCGTACCGCCTGAAATCGTCATACGTAGCGAGCTGAAATCTAATTTCACAAAATCTGGATGCTGGCACAAACCAACAAACAAGGTGTTGATACCAGTAAAGTGGGTAAAGCGATATGCCGATAAGGTTTTGACAAAGGCATCAATATCACGAGGATTTGGAATGAGTACATTGTGGGCGCCATGAGCAGCAGCCAAGATCAAGTTCACTAAGAAGGCATAAATATGGTAAAGCGGCAGTGGGCAAATATAGACATCTTCGCCATCGACACATTTAGGCTTAAAGCGCTGGAATGATTGTTCAGCATTTGCCAGCAAGTTAATTTGAGACAGCATTGCCCCTTTCGATAAACCTGTTGTCCCGCCTGTATATTGCAGTACAGCCAAGTCGCTTAGCTCGCCAGCGACAGGCGTTAAGCTTTCAACCTTGGCGCCCTGCTCAAGACAATCTAAAAGAGAAAGGTATTCACCTTGGTAGCGTTTATCAGGCATTAAAAAGTCGGTTGCCTGTGTGACAATCACCTGCTCAATGTCCGTATTGTCGATAATTTGAGTAAGGTTAGGTAACAAATCCGCCAAAATAACAATCGCTTTGGCACCAGAATCTTTAAACTGATGCTGCATTTCACGTGGCGTGTAGAGCGGGTTAGTGTTAACTAACACAACACCAGCAAGCAAGGCACCGTATGCAACAACAGGAAATTGGATCAGATTAGGAAGCTGCACCGCAATACGGTCGCCAGCTTTAATATTGGTATGCTGTTGTAAGTATTTACTGAAATTTAATGCCTGCTCGTAAGTTTGTGCGAAAGAAAATGTTTGGCCTAAACAACTAAATGCGGGCTTGTCGGCAAACTTTGTACAGCTTTCTGTAATAAGTTCAGCCAGTGACGAAAGACCATGAAGATCAATATTATTTTCATTTTTTGTCATTTTGTTATTCCCTGTATTTACATCAAATCGGTCAGTCAATGATGCAACAATTTCTATGATGCTGAGATCATACCCCGTGAACTGTTTGGTAAGAATGATCAACATGTAACCCATTGTTGAAACATTCAACAATAGAATGTGCATTCCCTCTCGCCTAATGTCAACAATGGTAATTTTATCAATCACTTTTGCGAACAATCAGTTACATAACTGAAAACAAGACTTAGCACCTAGCCTAACTCTTGTCGGCACTGGCTAGCCAAGTCACTTAAACAAATGATTTAAATAGGCGTTTTAGCTAGGCTATCTAATACATGTAAGACAATAGTTCAGCAAAAGAGTGTTTAAACACCTACTTGAAATAGCACGCTGGCAAGTACGTAAACAAACTTAAAACTGTTCTATAACGTGTTAAGTCAGTGCACAGTACTACGACGCGTTAAGCTTCTATTGCTTATTTAATTGGCTATTTGTTTAGCTATTTATTTGACTATTTATTTCATTATTTATTTGAATTGGAAACTCGCATCTTACCTAGCCTTGGGTATAAAATATTGGTCATTCAAACATTCATTTATTAAGAAGGTTTTTCATGGCATTGCCAGATAAATTTATTTACTCGATGCACCGTGTCTCAAAAGTGGTGCCACCTAAGCGCACTATATTAAAAGACATTTCATTATCGTTTTTCCCTGGCGCAAAAATTGGTGTGTTAGGTTTAAACGGTGCTGGTAAGTCAACATTACTTCGCATTATGGCGGGCGTTGACAAGGAATTTGAAGGTGAAGCGCACGCATTAGCTGGCACCAATATTGGCTACTTGCCGCAAGAACCTGAACTTGACGAAAACAAGACTGTTCGCGAAGTGGTCGAAGAAGGTGTTTCTATTGTAAAAGATGCCATGGCACGCCTTGATCAAGTTTACGCAGCCTACGCTGAACCTGACGCAGACTTCGACGCATTAGCTAAAGAGCAAGGTGAATTAGAGGCTATTTTAGCCAGCGCTGATGGTCACAACTTAGACAACCAACTTGAACGTGCCGCAGATGCCCTTCGCCTACCTGATTGGGACCAAAAAGTTGGCGTATTAAGTGGTGGTGAGCGCCGCCGTGTTGCACTTTGTCGTTTATTACTGCAAAAACCAGACATGTTGTTACTCGACGAACCGACTAACCACTTGGATGCAGAATCGGTTGCTTGGTTAGAGCGCTTCTTACACGACTACACAGGTACTGTTGTGGCTATAACGCATGACCGTTACTTCCTTGATAACGTTGCTGGATGGATTCTAGAGCTTGACCGTGGTGAAGGTATTCCATGGGAAGGTAACTACTCTTCATGGCTAGAGCAAAAAGAAAAACGCTTAGAAATTGAAGCTAAATCTGAAAGTGCTCGCCAAAAAACCATCAAGCAAGAGCTTGAATGGGTGCGTCAAAGCCCGAAAGCACGTCAATCAAAGAACAAAGCCCGTATGGCACGTTTTGAAGAGCTGAACAGTCAAGATCATCAAAAACGTAACGAAACCAACGAGCTATACATTCCACCTGGACCGCGTTTAGGTGACAAAGTACTAGAAGTTAATAACCTAACCAAATCATTTGGCGACCGCGTACTGATTGACGATTTAAGCTTCTCAATTCCTAAAGGGGCGATTGTTGGTATTATCGGTGCTAACGGTGCAGGTAAATCTACACTATTCAAAATGTTGTCAAATACTGAGCAACCAGACTCAGGTACCGTCGAATTAGGCGACACGGTAAAACTGGCCAGTGTTGACCAATTCCGTGACGACATGGATGGCAAAAATACGGTTTATCAAGAAATTTCTGAAGGCCACGACATTATTGAAATTGGCACATACGAAATTAACGCCCGCGCCTATTGTTCACGCTTCAATTTCAAAGGTAATGACCAACAGAAATTCATTGGTGACTTATCAGGTGGTGAGCGCAACCGTGTACATTTAGCTAAGCTAGTGAAAACTGGCGGTAACTTATTACTACTGGATGAGCCTACCAATGACCTTGATGTTGAAACCTTGCGTGCACTTGAGGAAGCTTTATTAGAATTCCCAGGTTGTGCCATGGTAATTTCCCATGACCGTTGGTTCCTTGACCGTATTGCTACCCATATCATTGATTATCGTGACGAGGGTCAAGTTAACTTCTTCGAGGGCAACTTTACCGATTACGATGCATGGCTGAAAAAAACGCTTGGACCTGATGCAAATCAACCACATCGCATTAAATACAAAAAAATCAGTTAATTGATAAATTATTAAGGCACCTAAGGGTGCCTTTTTTAGTTACAAAGGCTATGCTAAAGCTAAAATCGGTAACAAAATTTAAGTAATGGAAAATCGACGTCAATTCACCCGTATTCTGTTTTCTATCAAAGCGACCTTGTATGTTGAGGAGCAATTAGAAGAACAAGCATTTCCTGTTTCTATTCACGACATTTCCCTTAACGGCGCGTTAGTCACAAACCCAAAATGTAACACACCATTGCAAGGTAAATTAGGTCGATTAGTGTTTAAGTTAGGCGACAGTGATGCCTTAGTGGAAATGCATATTGGCGTGGTACACCAAGAGGCCGATACCATGGGGCTGCAGTGCAACGCCATTGATATTGACAGTGTCACGCACCTACGTCGATTGGTAGAACTTAACTTAGGTGACCAATCTCAGTTAGAAAAAGAACTTTCCCAACTTTCCAAAAGCCAATAGCAGTGATAAAAATCACACCATATTCAACCAACAATTGGCGCCTTTAAGCAACTCATTCAGCGAGGAAATCATGGACCATTTAGTTATAAGTTTAGTTGGTAAAGACCAACCAGGTATTGTTGATAAGCTATCAGCCATTATTCAGCAGCACCAAGGTAATTGGCAAAACAGTAGCTTGCACCACTTGACTGGTACATTTGCCGGTGTTATTGAAGTGTCAGCAAGCGCTAATGATATTCAAGCACTCGATAGCGCATTAAAACAGTTGCCTGATTTGCAAGTGCAAACTCAAATCACCTCACCAGCAGATAGCGATGAGCAGGCCGCAATCACGTTAGAATTAACGGCCAATGACCGCCAAGGTATCGTACAAGACATTGCTTCTGTGATTCATCATCAAGGTGGCAACTTGATCAAATTAGTCAGCAAACAAGGGGCGGCGCCACATACTGGCCAAACCATGTTTAACGCCAAGGCGAAAATTCAAGTGAATCAAACTCAGTTAGACGAGCTTATCTGTGCACTTGAAAACCTAGCGGATGATTTAATGGTAGATATTAGCCAATAGTATTCTGGCGCGAGATTCTATCGCTAGTTTCAAGCGCTAGTACTTTGACGTAGCATTATGGCAGTAACATTTGGGCAATAAGCAGCACCACCTACTCGGCTTTTCCTACTGGGCTTCGCTGAATTAAAATGGGCAAATTGACCTGCCACCTCAGGCGAGTAACGGAAAATACATGACAATTTAATGACAGGTGTCGCTTGATTGTCACAATTTTCAGATAACTTATCGGTATTAATGGAAATAAGCAGTATAAGTAGTAAATGAACGACTCACGCATCTATTTTGATAAAGAACTCAGTTGGCTTTCGTTTAACGAACGAGTATTACAAGAAGCCGCAGACCCCAATGTCCCTTTAATTGAACGAATCCGTTTTCTTGGCATTTACTCATCTAATCTTGATGAATTTTTTCGCGTACGAGTTGCCAATATCCGACGCAAACTGATTGTTACCCAAGCCACAACGACCGACAGTTCGAGCCAGCTCAATGAAGACCAAGCCTTACTTGATGAAATTATCGTTAAAGTAAAACAGCTTACGGATAAATTCCAGCCAATTGCGGCCGAAGCATTTGAACAATTGCAAAACCACAATATTGAGTTGTTGTTTAACGATGAAAAATCAAAAATATTCAAAAAGCAGCTCTCTAAAAACCAAAAAACTTGGCTAAAAACCTTCTTTGAACACCAAGTTGTTCGTCATATTACCCCTATTATTATTTCGTCGAATACACATTTAGTTAACTGCTTGGATGATGATGGCATTTATCTTTTGGTTGCTCTGAAACAAGGGAGTAACTTGCAATATGCACTGATTGAGATCCCTCGTGAAGAGGTCAGCCGATTTATCATATTGCCCAAAGAAGACGACGAAAGCATGCAACGCGTGGTAATGCTTGATGATATCGTGCATTACTTTTTAGACGATATCTTTAACGGTATTTTCGAATACGAAGACATGGACGCTTATTCCGTTAAGTTAACCCGCGATGCGGAATATGACTTAAATGACGAGCTTGATCAAAGCTTGCTAGACAAAATGTCAAAGGGCTTAAAACAAAGGCTAAACGCAGCACCTGCTCGTTTGGGCTTTGACCGACATATGCCGGAATACATGGTTAAGTTTCTGCGCAAAGCACTGAAAATTAAAGATGAAAACAACCTAGTACCCGGTGTACGTTATCGCCATTTTAAAGACTTTATCGGCTTTCCTAACTTGGGTGATGAAACGCTCGAAAAGCAAGAGATAACGGCATTAGACTCTGAGCGTTTCTCAGCTTTCAATAATGTGTTTGATGCCATCAGCCATCAAGATGTACTGGTGTATTACCCTTACTATAAGTTTAGGCACTTTACGGAATTTGTGCGCCAAGCATCTTACGACCCTTCGGTCAGGCACATTAAAATTAATATCTATCGCGTTGCCAAAAACTCTGAAATTTTAAACTCGCTGATGGAAGCGGTGAAAAACGGCAAACAAGTGACAGTGGTTGTTGAGCTGCGCGCCCGTTTTGATGAAGAAGCCAATATCGAGTGGGCGATGCGAATGAAGGATGCGGGCATTCACGTTGAATTCGGTATCGAGTCACTCAAAGTGCACGCCAAGCTTTGTATCGTGTCCAGAGTAGAAAACGAACGCCTTGTTCGCTACGCTCATATTGGCACAGGCAATTTTCACGAGAAAAACGCGCGTATTTATACCGACTACTCGTTGTTTACCAAACACAAAGAGATCACCCAAGAAGTAGACAATGTTTTCTCTTTTATTGCCCACAGTTATAAGCGTTTTCGCTTTAATCACTTGATAGTGTCACCACTAACATCACGTCGTCGCTTTTATCAGCTTATCGACAATGAGATTGCCCAAGCCGAACAAGGCCATAAAGCGCAAATTACGATCAAGATTAATAACCTTGTCGATAAAGGGTTGATAGACCGCTTATACCGCGCCAGTAGCGCAGGCGTAAAAGTTCGTATGATAGTGCGCGGTATGTGTACGCTAATTCCGCAAAAGGCGGGTGTGAGTGACAATATCGAAGTGATTTCCATTGTCGATCAGTTTTTAGAGCATCCACGGGTATTAATGTTCCACAACAATGGCGAGAACAACCTGTTTATCAGCTCAGGTGATTGGATGGAGCGCAATATCGATCAACGTGTGGAAGTCGGCTGCCCAGTCTATGATGAAACCTTAAAGCAACGCATTATTGATATGCTAGAACTTCAGCTTAGTGATAACCAAAAAGCGCGCATCATTAACCAAGCACAAGACAATCAATACGTGAAACAAGGTAAACGTGAAGCCGTCCGTTCACAAATGGCAATATATGATTACTTGCAAGCACAAGAACGCCTTGATAAAAAGGCGCTGAAAAATTTGGAGTAGCCTGAATGACCATAGCAAATGACAAACAATTAGCGTCTGATATTAATGCCCAAAGTATCAACAGTGCCAACAATGATAATTATCATATCGGCGCATTAGATATTGGCTCCAATAGCTTTCATTTTGTCTTTGCTCGCGTCGTTAATGACAACTTGCAAATTTTGCACTCAGAAAAGTATCGCGTGCGTTTGGCACAAGGGCTTGACCACGATGGCATTCTTGATCAGGCGGCAATAGAGCGCGGCGTCAAAGCACTAAGCGATTTGGCACCGTTAACTGAAAAACTGTCACCAGAAAACTTTCGGGTTGTTGCCACGTTTACCCTGCGACAAGCGCGCAATGCTCAGGCTTTTCTAGATGCTGCCGCACAAGTGTTTCCGTTCGACATTGAGGTCATCTCTGGCCATGAAGAGGCGCGTTTAATTTATCAAGGCGTTGCTCATTACCTACCGCCAGCAACCCAGCGTTTAATCATCGATATCGGTGGTGGCAGCACGGAATGTGTGATTGGCAAAGATTTACAAACGTCACAGCTCACCAGCCTGAACATTGGCTGTGTCAGCTTTTCACGCTTTTACTTTGCCAATGGCGAGATTACTGAACAAGCCTTTGCCAGAGCCATTTTGCACGCCAAACAGGAAATTGAATCTCACGTCAGCCGTTTTAAAAATGCTGGCTGGCAAGAAGTGATTGGCACTTCCGGCACGCTAAAGACTATTTTTCAGCAACTCAACCTTAGTCGCGGCAATATCCAAGCCTTTAATTTAGCAGAGTTACACAGCTTTAAAGATCAGTTAATCGCTTTTGGTCACGCCGACAACATACAACTGCCCAGCCTTAAAGAAAGCCGTCGCCATATTATTGCTCCAGGTGTTGCAATTCTAATTGGCATTGCCGAATTGCTCGCGATAGACAGCATTGATTACTGTGATTATTCATTGCGAGAAGGGGTAATGTCTGAACAACTTGAAGCCATTCAGTTTGACGATATTCGCGATCGCACTATTAATAGCCTTTCTACTCGCTTTAATATTGATCAGCAACAAGTCGAGAAAGTACAACAGCTTGCAACCCGCATATATCAAGCAACCCGTCGATTGTGGCAACTGGACAAGAAAACCTATCAGCAGCTACTGAATTGGGCGATTTGGGTGCATGAAATCGGCTACGACATCAACCCATCCGCTTACCATAAACACAGCCGCTACATCTTGCTAAACGCCGACTTACCGGGCTTCAACCTTGAACAACAGCAAGCACTTGCGTGGTTAGTGGGAAATCAACGTAAAAAAATACAATTTGAAGACAACCAGTTATGGTACCTGCTTGATGAGCTTCGCCTAGCCAAGTTGCTCGCTATTTTGCGTCTATCCATTTTACTCAGCCAACAGCGCCAGCTAACAGAGCACGCTGACATACAAATAAGTGCCGAAAAAGACACCTTAAACTTACATTTTCCCGCAAACTGGCTAAACGAAAAACCACTTGTTGAGGCTGATTTAACCCAAGAGCGCAAACAGCTTAGCCTAGTTGGTATTACCGTCAACTTTCATTAGCTCGTATCCTTGCAATATAACTATTGCTGTATAGCAATAGTTATTTGCTTATTGGTACCATTATCAGCCATATAAAAACACTTTATGATAGTTTCCACTATTAGACTGATGTTATTACTGAGGCAAAAATGAAAAAAGTTCTAATTCCATTAACAAACCACGCGACACTTGGCGAAACCGATCAAGTAAACGGCACCTACGCGCCAGAATTAACTCATGTTGTTGATGTGTTAAACGCCGCAGGTATTGCTTATCAACTTGCCTCTATCAAAGGCGGCGCAGTTCCCGTTTATGGTACTGATATCGAAGACGATAACATTAATACAAAGGTACTTTCACAACCCGCTTTTCAAGCGCAGTTAGCTGATACAACACCTGTTTCAGAGATTAATATCGACGAATTTGATGCAGTTTTCTACCCAGGTGGTTTTGGCTTACTATCTGATCTAGCAGAAAACCGTGAGTTTGGTGCACTAGCAGCCAAGCATTATGAAAAAGGTGGTGTTATTGCCGCAGTATGCCATGGCCCAGCATGTTTACTGCCGATTGAACTTTCATCAGGTAACAAGCTGTTATCAACAGTTGCGGTAACTGGCTTCACCCGCGAGGAAGAAATTGATTACAACACAATTAATGATATTCCGTTTTTGTTAGAAGAGTCGTTAGCACGAAATGCTGCACAATACCGTAAAGTTCAGCCATGGGGTGAATTCATTGTTGAGGACAAGCGAGTTATCACAGGCCAAAACCCGGCAAGTGCTCATGCTGTGGGTAATGCGCTAGTCAATCACTTAAAAGGCTAGCCACTTAAAAAGCTATTCGCTTAAAAGTGATAGTCGATTAGCTGGCTCAAACTCAGTGATTTTCTACAGGCGGCATAGCTATTGTCGCCTGTAATACCACTCAGGTACTAATGACTCTTTGTTTACTAACCTATCTCTTTAGCAATCTTTCCCTATACCAGCCTCAACCCGAACCAATCTCAGCCCTAACCAACCTATTCTTGCCAGTTTTCAAAATATGTAACTAAATGGTCAATAGCGGCGCGTGCCCTGCTAGGTAAATAGCGGCGATCTTGATAAACAATTGAGCTACTAATATCGGTATTCCAGAAAGGCTCTAGTATAGGAACAACAGCTTTTTCCGCGAGTAATTGAGTAAAGTTACTTTTGGGTAAATAGGCAATGCCATGCCCTGCTTGGCAAGCATTCATCACTGCGTTGGCATTATTACAAACAAATCGCCCAGTCACTTTAGTCACAACTTCTTGCCCATCTTGCATAAACCGCCAATGGTCATTGTTACTGATGATGCATTGGTGTGGTTTTAGCTCATCAATCGATTGCGGCTCACCAAACTGCGCTAGATATTCTGGACTCGCTGCTGCCATCATGGAACGGTTAACCAACTTCCTCGCAATTAACCCAGAATCCTTTAACTGCCCATAACGTATCGCGAAATCAAAACCATCTTCGACAAAGTTCACCATGCGGCTGTTAAAGTCGATCTCTAACCTAAGCGCAGGGTGTTTATTGATAAAAGCTAATAATGCTGGCACCACATACATTTCAGCAAAGGTACCCGCAACACTAACGCGTAATGTGCCACTCAGTTCTACTTGCTGGCTACTTACTGCTTCATTGGCTTGTTGCAAGCCGAGCACTAAGTCTTTGCATTGCTGGTAATAGGCTTCACCCGCCCGTGTTAAACTTACCATGCGGGTGTTACGCGCCAATAAGGCACAGCCTAGCCTTGCTTCTAAACGATTGACCTGACGGCTAACATGGCTGGTACTGCACGCTAAATGCTTTGCCGCCGCGGTAAAGCCTTGCTTTTCAGCGACAGTAACAAATTCAATAACACCTTCAAAGCTTTCCATTACGTGCTCTAATCTAGTTCGGATAGTTACCGATTATGTTACCAGCTTTGCGCTAATGACTAAAAAACTGACTTGCAGAAGTGCTATATGTATGAAGTAATGGGCACAAAAAAGGCCAGCAATGCTGGCCTTTCGAAACTTATTCGCTAAGTGATTAGCGAATAAGCTAAGTCAGATTAAAGCGTAATACCTAACTTTTTGAATTCTTTTGCTACAACTTTAGCTGGCAATGGAATGTAACCGTCTTTTTCTACAATCTTTTGACCAGACTTAGACAATACCATTTTTAAGAACTCAGTTGTCATTGGATCTAATGGCTTGTTCGGGTGCTTGTTCACGTATACGTATAAGTAACGAGAAAGCGGGTACTTACCAGAAACAGCGTTGTTCATCGAAGCTTCAACAAAGTTGTCGCCTTTCTTAGCTAGTGGTAATGCGCGAACACCTGAAGTTTTGTAACCAATACCTGAGTAACCGATACCGTTAAGTGATGCCGATACTGATTGCACAACAGATGCAGAACCAGGT
This sequence comes from Thalassotalea euphylliae, assembly GCF_003390395.1. Taxonomy (NCBI): domain Bacteria; kingdom Pseudomonadati; phylum Pseudomonadota; class Gammaproteobacteria; order Alteromonadales; family Colwelliaceae; genus Thalassotalea; species Thalassotalea euphylliae. Next base: position 3,249,615 of record NZ_QUOV01000001.1, read on the forward strand.
TGCTCGTTTACCGTATTTTTGAAGTCGCCTTTACAAAGTGCTTTCTTCTTGAAGTAACCGTATGTACCAGATACAGAGTTACGGCCATATAATTGGATGTCTTTACCAGTCCACTCGCCGCTTAGGCCTAAATCACCCCAACGATCTGCATCTTCTGCAGCGCCACACTTGCGGTTGCTAGAGAAAATGGCATCAACTTGGTCGATACGTAAACCTTCGATTGGGTTATCTTTGTGAACAAATACTGCTAACGCATCAATTGCAACGCGAACCGCTGTTGGCTTGTAGCCGTAACGCTTTTCGAACGATTCAATTTCACGAGATTTCATCTTACGGCTCATTGGGCCTAAGTTTGAAGTAGCTTCTGTTAATGCCGGTGGCGCAGTAGAAGAACCCGCCGCTTGAATTTGTACATTAACATTTGGGTAAGTGCGCTTAAATTCTTCTGCCCAGAACGTCATCATGTTAGCTAGAGTATCTGAACCAACAGATGATAAGTTACCAGAGATACCACTAACCTTGTTGTACTCAGGTAAGTCTTTGTCGATAGCAAGGGCTGAAAAGTTAACTAAGCTTGCTAAACCAATTGCGCTTAATGCACGTTTGAAACTCATAATATTCTCCAATGAGCGTTTGTAATAATTAGCACCAAATTTGCACTTTCACGTAAATGCATAACTTGGTCATATGTAAGATTTGTGAACACTATATAAATCAATTATGACAATTATATTTCCACTTTGTGACACTTATATTACAGCCAACAAACTAAAATAAATTGCTCAAAAGGATGGAGAAAAAGGCGCTTGAAGCACGCCTTTTTGATGGTGTTATCACCGGCGAAAAGGTGATTATGCAACCTCTGTACAGGAGGTTTTACACCGACGTCACAGAGTTTTCTTCAAAGACAATGGAAAATTCACTGCCTTGCTGCCAGCGACTACTAATCACTAACTCGGCATTGTGATGATGCAGCACGTGTTTGACAATTGCTAAACCTAAACCTGAACCGCCAGTATTACGCGAACGTGACTTATCAACCCGATAAAAACGCTCAGTCAGCCGGTTGACATCTTCAGGGCGAATGCCTGGGCCATTGTCTTTCACCGTAAATTTCGCTTTGCTGCCATAGCGCTGCCACGATACCAAGATTTCACCACCTTCCTGCGTATAGGCAATGGCGTTTGACAACAAGTTGGCAAAGGCACTTTTAATTTCTGTATCAATACCGAGAATGCCTAAGCCATCGGCGATTTCAGCGCTGATAGCATGTTTCTTCTCTTGGTTAAGCCAATGCGCGTCTTTAAGCAGTTGTTGTAGTATTTCAGGAACGTTTAAAACCTGCTTAATTTCATCATCAGTATTGACTTCAACTCTTGATAACACCAAAAGCTGTTCAACCAAGCGATCCATACGAGACACTTGCCCCTCAATAACATCAATCGCTTGCTGCCAATGTGGTGCTAAGCTGCTGCCATCAGCTTGGATCATTTCAACATAACCACGCATTACCGTCAGCGGTGTTTTTAGCTCGTGCGAGACATTAGCGACAAAGTCACGGCGCATCTCTTCAACGCGATGCACTTTACTCACATCACGCGCAAGCAACAATAAATCGCCTTTGCCGTAATCCATAAAGCGCAATTCTAATTGAATATCCGTATTGACTGGCGAAGCCAACAAACAAGGGTTTTCAAAGTCGCCTTTGTCTAAGTAGTGGGCAAATTCTGGTGCACGTAGCAAATTGTCAATGCGTTGACCCTGGTCGCCTGGCCAGCGAACACCTAAAAACTTCGCTGCACGCTTGTTGCTCCATTGAATCGTTAAATCGCTGCCCAGCACAACGCCACCATCAGGAATTGCTTCAGCGCCATCTCGAAAGCGGCGAATGCGCTCATTCAAGCGCTTTTGTTTCTTTCGATGTTTGCGCACTAATCGATCTAAGCCATCAAAAATTCTCCCCCAAAGGCCATCTGCCTCTGGTGGTGATATTGACTTAGTGCGCCAAAGCCAGGTCGACAAAGTAAAAATGTATTTATATTGATACGCTATTATCGCTAACGCGACTAACAGCATTACAAAGAAAACGTGCCCTATTAGAAAACCTAATAGAGCACTGATAGAGAAAATAAAGACAAGTTTAACAACAACTTGTCGTGTAGAAATTCTAAAGGGCATACAACTAGTTTAGTATCTTTCCGGAAAACCGATAGCCGGCTCCACGCACAGTTTGAATAAAGTCTTCATGACCATGGCCAGAAATTGCTTTGCGTAGGCGACGAATATGAACATCAACGGTTCTGTCTTCCACGTAAACATTTGTTCCCCAAACATTATCAAGCAATTGCTCACGCGAATATACGCGCTCTGTATGAGTCATAAAGAAGTGTAGCAAGCGAAATTCGGTTGGACCTAGATCAAGATCACTATTATTGATAGTAACGCGATGTGCCACTGGATCTAACTTCATGCCATGAAATTCAATCGCCTCTTCCAACGCCGTTGGTGAAACGCGACGAATAACTGCCTTGATACGAGCGATTAGCTCTTTTGGCGAAAACGGCTTGGTAACGTAATCATCGACGCCAGCGTCAAAGCCTTTTACTTTGTCTTCTTCATCGGCACGCGCCGTTAGCATAATAATTGGAATGTTGCGCGTATATTCGTTTTGCTTCAAGGTTTTAGCTAACTTTACGCCAGTGCCACCAGGTAACATCCAATCAAGTAGAATCAAATCTGGATACGGTTCAACTACCTTAGCCATCGCTTGATCAATATCTTGCGCTTCTATTGCATTAAAGCCATTTTGCTCTAATACAAAAGTTATCATTTCCCTGATAGGGGCTTCATCCTCAACCACTAAGATTTGTCTGTTCATTCAAAATGTACCTGAAATAACTTAATCAATAATTAGCTCGCCACATCACTGAATGGGTTATCAATAATAGAAATTGAACAATGCTAATTATTGATTCAGTCATTAAAACAATAATTAACTCGACTCTACATTCCCACTATTATTACAGAAATACTGTGACTAGCTCTAGTTAATAAGTCCATTGTGATAAACTTTGATTACACTTTTATTACACTACAAGCAATAACTGCAATCGTCGCGTAATATCAAAATTCACAAGGCCGTTAGCTAAAGTGAGCCAACGCAAGCGTCCAAATACATAGCTAATACATATGACTGATTAAGCAATTTACTAAATGATTTAATCAATAAAAATTGCAATAAAAAAGCCGCACAGGGCGGCTTTTCTTATTTCAAACTAACAACGTGGATTAGAATTTGTATTCTACACCAACTGCTAAGTAATCTTCGTCAGCTTGGCTATCCATATCAAATGATGTGAAGTAACCGAATACTTTTGTGCTTTTCGCTAACTTGTAGTCAGCACCAACTGTGAAGCCAGACTTGTCGTCACCGCCATCAGTGTCAGCAGTTTGAACTTGTGCTTTAAGGTCTAAGTTCTTCATAACGCTGTATTTAGCAGAAACCATGAAGCCGTCTGTTTCAAAGTCGCTATCAACTTTCTCTTGAGTTTGAGCAATAGCACCTAAAGTAACACCAGCCACTTTAGTTGAAGCAACAATACGCGCTACGTCGTAACCATTAACTTCTGAGTCAACAGCAACTGCTGCGTAGAATTTTGACTTCTTAAGGCCAGCATCACCGTATGCTAATGAAGCAGAAATACCGTCTTCAGCATCAAGGCTGTCTTCAGCAATGTATGTTAGTGCTAATTTGAAGTTGGCAAATTTTGGCGACTTGTAAGTGATGGTGTCAGCAAGACGGTTTTCACCTTTCCAAATTTGCTTAATATCACCATCAAGGTCGCTGAATAAATCTACTTTACCTTGAGCTTTTTTCAATGCTGTATCGTTTTTACCTAACAATACTTCACCGAAACCACCTTTAAGGCCAACGTATTGATTACGAGAACTAATGTTGTCATCGCTATCACCGTCCATATCAACTTTGAACTCAGCTTTGTAAACAACTTCTAAACCATGACGTAACTCGTGGCTACCTTTTAAGCCAATGCGAGAGTTATGGCTTTTAACTTCAGTGAAAGAACCTTCGCCTTCGTCAGAGTTTTGCACTGTTAAAATAGCTTTACCGTATACATCAACAGTAGCCGCAGAAGCTGCGAATGAAGAAGCAGAAAGAATCGCTAAAGCGATAGCTTGCTTTGTAAATTTCATGCTCATTACCTTTAAATCAATAGGCGGTTTTCAATTGCCGCGCATTGTGACAACCCTATGTGACACTTTTATTACAGTGTGTATTTTTTTTGAAACTTTTATGACTTTTTAAAGTCTTTTGCGTTGCAATATTGTTACAAGCCGCTGATTGTAATGAACAATTACCTTTATTGCACGCAATCACTGAAATTGAGGAAGACATGTATTCAGAAACCGAACAAGCGAAAAAAGGCTGTTAACTTAACGTAAAGTGGCTAGAATCAAATACTAAGAATAAGAACCCGAAAGGCACTCAATGAAGGTTACCAGTATATCACGTAAGCTATTGGCGCGTGTGCTGTCGTTATACTTTGTTCTCACACTTATCGTTACTTGTGTTCAGATTGCGGCGGAGTATTACAACGCCAAAAGCCACATTAACAGCGAATTATTAACGCTTGAAAAAACATTCAGCGGTAGTTTAACGCGTGCGGTATGGGAGTTAAATACACAGCAAGCTATTGATATTGCAGAAGGCTTAGTCGCTATTCCCATGATCAAAGGGATTAAGGTAACCGACGAAAATAACCAAATAATCACCGAGCTAGGTGAAACACAAGCGCTTAACGGGCAAGACTTTGACAACACCCTGATCGATATAAACGCTGAGCGGCATCTTGATATGGGAACGCTCGCGGGTCGCTCATTTGGCCACACGTTTCCGCTAGTTTTCGAGTTTTCTGGCCGCACCACTACGGTTGGCTCTGTCACTTTATTATCTAGTAACGAGGTTATTTTTAATCGCATCGAAGTGGGTATTTACTTTTTAATCGGCAATGCCATGGTAAAAACCGCAGCGTTAGTGATCCTATTTAGCCTTGCCTTTAACAAGCTCCTTACTGTACCACTTAGCGGCTTAACTGAGCAGCTTAACCGGCTAGACCTTGACGACCCTGAAGCGTCAAAATTTCACTCTGCGAACTTTGAAAGAAACGAGTTAAATATACTGGAAGATGCGTACAACAACCTGATTGACGAATTAGTGCAATTTAAAGAAAAGCTTGCTCTAGCACAGACCGACTTATTGAACGCCAACCAACAGTTAGATGAACAGAACCTATTATTGGAACAAGAAGTTGCGAAAAAAACCTCATCTTTGAGTACCAGTATGCTGCGCATGGAGATGCAGCAAAGAGAGTTACTAAAACAACAAGAGCAACTAACCGAAGAAAACCAACGCCGTAAAAAAACAGAGCTAACCTTAACGCAAACCAACCGCGACCTAAAAGACTCTATTATTGAACTAAATAAAGCGCAGGCGCGATTACTAGACGCGGAAAAAATGGCGGTACTTGGTAATTTGTCGGCAGAAGTATCACACGAAATAAATACGCCTATCGGGGTAAGTATCACTTCGACTAGCTATTTGTCAGATCTGCTTAATAAATTAAAGCGTGATGTTAATGAACAAGTGATCACCAAACGCAGCATGGACGATTTTTTATTAAATGCCGAGCAAAGTATCAATTTATTGCTCAATAACCTGAACCGTGCCTCTGATTTAATTGCCAGCTATAAACAAGTCGCCGTTGACCAAACCAGCGATAAAATTCGCCCAATTAATATGGCTCAATATGTTGATGAAGTCATTCAATCGCTGCACCCAAAACTCAAGAAAACGACCCACCGCGTGAAAGTAAACTGTCCAGGAAATATCGATGTTCATGTCCATACTGGTGCAATTTCGCAAATATTCACGAATTTAATCATCAACTCAATTATTCACGGCTTTGATGGCTTAAATCGCGGCGAAATTCAAATAGATATTAGCTACCAGCAGGATCGCATTTATATTGATTACCGTGACAATGGCCACGGCGTAAAACCAGAAGCCCTGCCCTATTTGTTTGAACCGTTTTACACCACCAAATCAAGTGAAGGCGGCACAGGTCTTGGCACTAATATTGTCCATAGCCTAGTCACTGACACATTAAATGGTGTGATTCGTGCCGAAAGTGAGCCCGGCCAAGGGCTAGCTTTTCATATTGAATTTAACAATATGAAGTAATTCACCTAAAACGACCATTCAAATCGGGAGATTCGCGTAGTTAAAACCAACCCGCATAAATAAATGTTCACTCAGCATATTATTATGCGGATTGGTACAAATTACGGTATGATCTCGGCCGTTTTCATATTTACCCTAAAAGGATAGCTTTGATGTGGTTTAAAAACCTTTACTTCTTCGCTTTTACACGCCCATTTAAATGGAGCGAACAAGAACTAGAACAGCATTTAGCGGAGCACCCGTACACACCATGTGCATCGACAGAGCAATCTCACTTTGGTTGGGTAAACGCACTTGGTAAGCATGGCAACACGCTAGTACATGGCGCAAACGGCAATTTTTTAATGTGTGCACGCAAAGAAGAAAAAATTCTACCTGCTCCTGTCATAAAAGAAATGCTTGAAGAACGCTGCGCCAAGCTTGAAGAGGAGCAAGGGCGAAGTGCAACGAAAAAAGAAAAAGAACAATTTAAAGAAGACATCACCTTTGAATTATTACCCCGCGCTTTTAGCCGTTTCAGCGACACTCACGGTTATGTTTCGCCACAGCACAACATTATCGTAGTGAACTCAAGTTCTCGCGGCAAAGCCGAAGACTTTCTTGCCCTGCTTCGAAAAGTACTAGGTACGCTGCCAGTCACTAGCTTTAGCCCTGACCAAGCGCCAGATGAAGTCATGACAGATTGGATCACCGAGCGCAGCTTAGGGGAAAACTTCCAACTTGGTATGGAAGCTGAATTCAATGCATTGGGTGATGACGGAGCGGTTGTTCGCGTTAAAAACCAAGACCTGACCAGCGATGAAATCAAAACGCATATTGATGCGGAAAAATACGCGGTAAAAGTTGCCCTAGAGTGGGATGAAGCGATGTCATGTATTCTTTGTGATGACTTGGCTGTGAAACGCTTAAAGTTCTTTGATGTACTGCATGAACAAAACGACGACATTGATAAAGACGATATCGTTGCGCGCCTTGATGCCGATTTTGCGTTAATGTCTGGTGAAATAAATCGTTTCATCACCGATTTGTTAGCAGAATTCTCGTTGAAAACGACTGACTATCTTGATGACGAAGATAAGTAATATCATTAATTTAAGTTAATAAAACTAGCGTAGCCCCAATGGCTGCACTTAATTGATTATCCCACTAAAAAAGCCGCATATGCGGCTTTTTTGATCATTTTTTAACTGGAATAGACATCAAAGCTATATAAACATTGAGCGGGCACTTTCGTACATTTCGATAAACTCTTCAGTTTTCATAAAGCCTTCATCCGGCATAATGCCTTTCCCTACATAGCTTCTCAGTAAAGCTTCTTGAGTAGACTCATTTTTGAAAATTCCGTGATACACAGCACCAGCACGAATAAAGTCCAAATAATGTACTTCTGTTGGCAATACCGTTAAATCACTCCAACTTTCCACTAGTTCACTAAATTCTTCAGAAAAACCCCAAGCTTGAGTTACAGCTGCCCCAATTTTACTACCCAGCTTAACAATCGCCTGCTGCAAGAACGTTGGGTTAGCAAAAACATCAGGGTGATTTTCAGCTTCGGTTAATATCGGTAAAACGCCAATATTATGTACCAGTGCACCAAGCGCTAAGGTATCTAACCCAAGTGACGTGTGTTTGTTGTCTTTTAGATAAAAAGTCATTAAGGCAATAGCCACAGACGTGACATCTATGGTTTTTTGCCATGAGTTTTTCATATGCATAGCGACAATTTCATTCTCAGATACGAAAACTTGCTCAATTGCCATGGCGGTCGCAATACTTTTAATTTCTCGTAAGCCAATTCGGGTAACCGCTTGGTTAACCGTTTCAACTTTAACTGAACGACCCATTAGTGCGCTGTTAGCGACCTTAAGCATACCAATTGATAATGCAGGGTCTTGCGAGATGATATCGCTCATGCGATTTAAATTAATGTCAGGATCATCAGCCGCTTCACGCACTTTTAGTGCAATCTCAGGTAAGGTAGGTAAAACGAGTGCATCATGCTTAATTTTTTCCACTAAAATGGTGTACAGAGCATTTTCCGTAGACATGAATTATCCTTATGTTTTGATATGCTTATCTAAAAAAGTAGCACAGTTATCACTATTTCGACGAGTTAATTTTTACGGATTTATTCAGTACTAAACAAACAGTAAATAGTCACAACTTAACCCAGCACACAAAACTTGATTTACATCAAACTTTCCTCAAGTAAGTGACTCACATATACATATTTAATTGCCGTTTGTTTTTCAGCCACTAGAATGTGCGAACTTTTACGTTCCCATAATTTATAGAAGTTGTTATATGTTTAAGCCAGAACTGTTATCACCGGCAGGAAGCCTTAAAAACATGCGTTATGCCTTTGCATACGGTGCGGATGCTGTATATGCAGGCCAACCTAGATATTCTTTACGCGTAAGAAACAACGAATTTAATCACCAAAACCTAGCACAAGGTATTCAAGAAGCCCATCAGCTGGGTAAAAAGTTTTATGTGGTCAACAACATAGCACCTCATAACAGTAAATTGAAAACTTTTATTAAAGACCTTAAGCCTGTCATCGAAATGCAACCAGATGCGATGATTATGTCTGATCCTGGTCTTATCATGATGACCAAAGAAGCATTTCCTGATATGCCATTGCACTTATCAGTGCAAGCGAATGCCGTAAACTGGGCAACAGTGAAGTTCTGGCAGCAGCAAGGCATAGATCGCGTCATTTTATCGAGAGAATTATCGCTCGATGAAATTGAAGAGATTCGTATGCGTTGCCCAGAAATGGAAATTGAAGTTTTCGTACACGGTGCACTTTGCATGGCGTACTCAGGCCGCTGTTTATTATCAGGCTATATGAATAAACGCGATCCAAACCAAGGTACCTGCACCAATGCTTGTCGCTGGAACTACAACGTTCATTCGGCAACACAAACTGAAACAGGTGATGTCATTGCCAGTGCACCTGTAGAGTTTGATCCGCAAGCGGGTAAAGGCTTTGATGATGTCGTGCTGATTCAAGAGCAACATAAGCCGGATGAGTACATGCCTGCGTTTGAAGATGAACATGGCACTTACATTATGAACTCGAAAGATCTACGTGCTGTAGAACATGTAGAGCGACTGGTGAAAATGGGCGTGCACTCGTTAAAAATTGAAGGTCGTACAAAGTCATTCTATTACTGTGCGCGTACTGCACGTGTTTACAATCAAGCGATATTAGACGCTATGGCAGGCCAATCATTTGACCAGCAACTTAACGGTGAGCTTGAGCACTTAGCACATCGCGGTTACACCGCAGGCTTCTTACAGCGCCACAAGCACACTGAAACACAAAACTATGACTATGGTTATTCAAAAAGTGACACCCAACAGTTTGTTGGTGAAGTGCTTGGCCGCAACGAAGACAATGGCTTAATTGAAATTGAAGTGAAGAATAAGTTCTTGGTCGGTGACGAACTTGAGTTAATGACGCCAGATGGCTGTCAGACCTTCACTTTAACACACATGGAGTCACGCAAAGGTGAAGTTATTCGTGATGCCAAAGGTTCAGGCCATATCGTCAACATTTCGCTCGATACCGAGATGAAACTTGATTTCGGCATATTAATGCGAAACCTGGACAATGGTGAGACAACTCGTCATCCGTTTTCGCAAAATCAAGCAGCCGGTCAATCTGCATAGCTACTGACAGGAGCACCTCACAATGGCACTGAAGATTTTAGCGAGTTGTATTAACTGCGATATGTGTGACCCTGAGTGCCCAAACCAGGCGATTACATTAGGTGAAGAAGTCTATGAAATCGACCCTGCCCGCTGTACAGAGTGTTTAGGGCATTACGATGAACCAACGTGTGTCAAAGTATGCCCTATCGACTGTGTCGTGCCAGACCCTGAGCATGAAGAAACCGAGGAAACCTTGGTGAAAAAGTTTGAGCTTCTATATCAGCTCGACGTCAAGTCCGCATAACAAGCGTTATTTAAATTTACCGCTACTAGAAGTAGTAGCGGTAACCTATCTGGAATTGGCGCTCAATTAGTTCAATTGGTTGATCGAGATAAGCACGGGCTTGGCGATCAGAATCAATCCAATTATATTCCGCCAGCATAAAGCTCTTTTTGTTCAAACGGTAGCGGTAAGCAATAGAAATAGCGTTACCATTTTCGTTGTTGTTGTCACCTTGAGTATCATCGAGGTCATCAACGTTAAAGTGTTCTAATCGCAGTGCAAGGTGATGATTTGACCAAAAATGACGAAGCATCAAAAAGCCACTGTCGTAATCATTATTAACAACATCTTCAAACGTTGGTGATGTCATATAGGTGCTACCTTGCATATACTGCCCAATCACTTCCCATTGCTTGGCTAAGCGGTACTTAACCCCGATATGACTAAACTCGGTTGTCCAAGTGTATTGCCCTTGCTTGACAATACCCTCTTGCGCATGGTTATCGTAATAACCGACATTTACTCGCAACGCTCTGTCATATCGCCATGACGCAGCGACATGAACGCCCCAGCGATCATCCAGCTCACGAAATGGATCTGAGTCGTGCGCTTGCTCAGCTAATTCGCCAATTAATGCAGGAAAATAGGGAATGCGGAGTTTTTCGTGAAGCAGTGTTTGACGACTGCCAATTGTCCAGCCATGCCAAGCTAACATAGCACCAGCTGGGTCATTATTTTGAAATAAAGAAACAGTTGCGCCAAACGAATGCGCTGAGTTGGTAAATTTACCTAGCTTCTCAAGGGTTAGTTGTCCGCCAGTGCTTCTTAGCTCTTCACCAATCCAATTATTGATTGCACTGGAAGTTAGGGTGTAAGGAGTAGACCAAGCAGTGGCAATGTTTTCCATACTGATCTGTGGATAAAATATGCCTAATTTAGATTGCCAACGCCAACCTTTTTCACTAGGTACACCTTTATATGATATGTAACCTTCGGTAAAGCCAATAGCGCTGTTTCCTCGATCAGCAAAACCATTACCGACCAAGGTCAAAGAAACGTTATTTTCCCAATCGACGTGGTATTGAAGCCCTAGCTGACCAACAGCAACACCTGCACCGTCATCAAAACGGAACTTTCCATAATCTCCTTTTAAGTAGCTATTTCCATCTGCGCTACTGTTAACATTGTAAAATCGTAAATCGACAAGTCCTTTTATGGAGGCATCAGCTGCCACAGCTGTGCCACTTAGCATTAGTCCTGAAAATGCTAAAACCTTAAAAAGCGATTGATGCATTTAATTTTTCGTTCTGCTTATATGGTATGGGGTATTCTCAATCCATTGCTCAAATACGTCAGCGGGTAATGGTTTACTGATGAAATATCCCTGTGCTAATTGGCACCCTTGCGCTTTTAACCACAGCAAGGCTGTTTCGTCTTCAATGCCTTCAGCCACCACAGAAAGCCCCATATTATGTGCAAGTTCTAAAGTTGACCGTACTATTATCTTATCACTTTCATCAGTTGAAAGGTGTTGAACAAATGACCGATCGATCTTTAATTCATGAACAGGCAAATGTTTTAGCTGTGCCAGCGATGAGTAACCCGTACCGTAATCATCTATTGATAGCTTAAAGCCGTGTTCACGCAAGTAACAAAGGATCTCTGTTGCTTTTTGTGCGTCTTCAACCACCGCCTCCTCAGTTACTTCCAAGGTAATTGCGTTGTCACATAGCTGGTGTTGCTCTTTAAGGCTGATAACATAATCAGGATAAGACTTGTCCATGATATTAGCAGCAGAAATATTGATCGCGATATTGATATCAAAACCCATTTTTTGCCAGCTAACATACTGGCTTACTGCGGCATTCGTCACCCATCGTGTTAACGCATCCATTTGCCCAGTTTTCTCAGCAATGCTAATAAAAGCATCCGGTGGAATCAGTCCTTTCTCTGGGTGCTGCCAACGCACTAAAGCTTCAACATGGCTTATTGTCATGTCAGAAAGCCTAAGCTTTGGTTGATAGAATAGCGTTAGTTCATCCTGCTCAATCGCTTGTTTTAAACTATTGGTTAGGAATAAGCGTTCAACAGCATGTTGGTCGAACTGCGGATCGTAGACTTGATAGGCTTGCTTATTCTTTTTGGCATGCTGCAAAGCGACATTAGACTTTTGCAGCAATTCAGTTTCATCGCCGCCATTATGCAATGAAGAAATCGCGACACCAACCGCAAATTGTAAATGCAAGCTTATGTTCTCGTATTGGCAACGAATAGTTAACTGAGCAAGCAATTGTTCAATCAGCGGCTCTACTTCTTGCATATCAGCTAACAATACAAAATTTTCACCGCCAAGATGGAAGCACGAAAGCCCTAACTGTGTTTTAACTATGCGCTCAGCAACTTCATTAATCACCTCGTCCCCAACCTGATAACCCAAGGTATCGGTAATATCTTCTGCGCCCAAGTAGCAAAGCTGGATAACAATAAAATCTTGCTGAGCTTGTTTACGCTTAGCTAATGATTTGAGTAACGAGTTGCGGTTCGGTAAGTGTGAAAGTGAATCGTGGAATGCTTGGAAGCTTATCGTTTGCTCACGAGAAACAATGGCCTCAGTCATATGGTTAAATTCATCAGAGAGCTCTTTAAGCTCTTTACTACCATCAACCGCAACGCTTTTGTCGTAATTCCCTTGTGATATTAATTTCACTTGGCTTACTAGCTGCGTAATCGGTTGGGTTAAGCCACGTGCAATTGCTACTGCGCCAATGACTGAAAGAGCAACTGTCAGTGCAATAAGCAGTGCTAAACGCAACCATTCAACACCGATACTTGCTAACAAGTCTGCTTTTGACTTATAAAGCACAGCATTAATATTGGAATCAACCAACTGCCCTACTAGCACCTCTTCGTGGACATAAGCGCCATCGTCGTTTTTAAGAATATTGCCGATGCTAACTATGCCATCGCTCAATCGCTTGTATTGGTTGGCTGCAATCAGCTCTGAGCTTTCACCATCATTGAGCACAAACGCAATATTAACATCAGTAAGGTTCGCTAAATCTAGGGCGAGGTCTTCATCAATCAAATAACCAAAACCAATCCAACCGATATCGCGGCTACCACTTTTTATCGGTGCCAAGCTTAACTGATATAATCTATCGTTTAGCTTGATTAGCTGGGTATTGGCCTCGGCAAATAATTCTCGCTCTTGGCTAAAATACGCACCTTGCCCTTTACCAACAACAACACGTGTTTTGCCTTCAGGCGTTTTAAGGGTGACAAGTTGCGCAAACACTAACCCATCATTATCAATCGCCATCGCAAGATCACTATTAATGCGTTTTCTATGATTGTTAAGCGCAACTAAAAAGCTTTTGTTATCTTCTTGCAGGACTGATTTAAGGCCGTAGTCTTTAGCGGCTGTTTCAGCGAACGCTGATAAATAATAGCTACGATTGGTAAACTGGGTTTCAAAAACATCTTTTGCGTTGCTAAGACGATTTGTTAATTGGATGTCCTCAAGCTGTTTACTAGCTTGAAAGGTAGAAAAAAAGGATACCAGTTGAACAACCAAGAGCAAAAATAGAAACAGACTTAAAATTTTGCTCTGAATGCTACGGATTTTAAAAAAAGACATACGTGCTTAGTACTCTTCTAAAAAGTCAAACTCTTCTTGGTTCTCTTGCAATGGGATTGGCAAAAGTTTATCGGCTAATCGCACTTGATAAGTATTACTTAAGGTACTTTCATTAATCACGGTGATACTGCTTTGCTGGTGATTGTCATTGTCTAGCTGCGGATGCCAAACAGACACTTGGTATTCCCCCTGATTAGCCAGCACAAAGCTAACAATTCCTTGGTCGTTAGTTTTTCCGAAATAAGGAGTATCGACCACTAGTGCATAGCCACTCATCCAATCGTGGATATTACATCCCATAGCGATTTCTTCTGTCGCCTGCATAGCTTCAGTATTTTTGCTTTTACCCGCTTTTAATTTGAACTCAAAGCGGTTTTCACCCGAAACAGAGTAAATATGGTGGGTAATATCATCGCGATTACTAAACTGGATAGTTTGCCCTTTTTGCATCACGCTTAAATACGGTGCAAACTTTTTTCCTTTCTGGTCGACAATCAACTGCTCGGTATTAGCTGCTAAGCCTTCAATCCCGTTTGTTGGCGTGATAAAAACAACAATATCTTGTTGCGGTTGGCCACTTTTATTCAACACTTGTACATTGAAATCGTTTGCCCACAAAGGTGCTGAACTCAATGCGCAGGCAAAAAATATAAATAATCTATTCAATTCAAATTCCACTATGTTAATTAGCGACTACGGAGAATAGTTAATGCTACCGATTATGCTCAACAGAAAAAGGTGAGCTAATGTCAGCACTATAACAGCTAATCTAGTCGCTAGCAGTTAAACCTTAGATGTAATATGAGCGGATAATCAAGAAAAAACTTCTAAAATTTAATCAATTAACTAAAGTTTTAAATACACCAACACTTATCAGACCAGCTTACAGGGCAATTAAATTGCGAACTGTATTAAAATGTTATTAACATTTTAATACAGTAGTTAATGTACAGAAAATATAAAAGGGAGCGAATGCTCCCTTTTGTTTTTTTACGATTGAGCTATTACTCAACCATATGCTCAGCTAATGCTAGTATTAAAATTCTATTGCCACTCGTGCATACAACTGGCGACCTCGTGGGTCGTGCACTTTTGAGTCAAAGCCAGAGTTAGTAAATACTTGCGGTGGATCTTGATCAGTAATATTTGTACCACCTAGTGTTAACACATAGCTGTTTTCGGTATCAAACATGGCACCAAGGTTTACGTTATATTGAAAATCGACGGTTACGTGGCTATCGATCTCTCTGAAGCCATCTGGACAGCCATCAGCCAGTGCACTGCCGTCAGCACAGTTTTGATCGTCATCGTAACTATCAATGTAACGGACAAATAAGTTAGCTGAATGATTCTCAACCGCCCAGTTCAAGCCAAAGTTCATTCTCAGTTCAGGCGTTGATACACCAATATTGCCGAAGTTCCTAAAACCTACGCCATCAATGCGACCAGCTTGTGGATCGTCTAGGTCATAGTCAAGAATGTAGGTAGCATTAAGACTTGGTGTTAGCTGACCAAAATCAGTGTCAATGCGGTAGCTACTGACTAAATCTAAACCTGCGGTTTCTAGCGACGTAGCATTCACATACGTCGTATTGACTTGCAGTAAAGGACCATTGAGAGGGTCACCAGCCCTAATAACGCGGCTTGTATCTTGTGGGTCTGCATTTAATATTGCTTGGAAGTTTTCTTGGATAATTAAATCCTCGAACTCAAAATTCCAGTAGTCAATTTCTATTGAGAAATCATCAACTGGCTCTAGTGAGAAACCAAGGTTATATGCAGTAGACTCTTCCGGCTTCAAATCCTCATTACCACTTGCTCGAGCCGCAGCGAAAGCCGTTGCACCAGTAAGTGGGTCAACCATTTGGTTTAATGAAGTTGCACCGCCGTCACGTTGGAAAATAGAAGGCGCACGGAAAGACGTTGAATACGAACCACGTAACGAGAAGCTTTCATTAACTCGCCATGAAGCAGCAACCTTCGGGTCAACCGTATCACCAGTGCTTCCGCCGTAGTCTTCATAACGAACAGCAAGTTGCACGTCTAAATCTTCAGTAAGTGGTAATGCCACTTCAGCAAACGCAGCCCAAGTATCTTGATCACCTTTTACATCAGGGTTACCAATAACAAATGAGAATCTATCTTGGTTAGATAAAGCGTCGTAATCTTGCGTTAGATCTTGATAGCGGTACTGAATACCAAACGCGATACCAGCAGCACCGGCATCCATTTCAAATAAGTCAGTTGAAATTAATGCTTCAGCAACTTCAAGGTTAGATTCAGAATCAATTTGTTGTTGTGCAGTAAATGAATCAATTACGTTTTGCGAATTAGGCAACACGGTATAAGAAGTGGCAAACGGGTTGAAGTATTCACAAGGACCTACACCTGCACTACCAGTAAATGGGTCACAACCTTGCCCCCCAAAACCATTTAACGCATTTTGAAACTCCTGCGCTAGCGTGTCGTTAACAGTGAACAAAAAGTCATTACGCGCTGCCGTATAACTCAACTCCCAAAAACCATCTTCTAACTCACCCGTCAAAGTCGTGCTAAAGCGTGCCGTGTCGGATTCTGTGTTAGCGGGGTCGCCAGGTGCACCAAAGCCGATAGCTCGACCAAAGAAAGATACCGGAGCCCCAAAAACGTTACTGGGGTGATCTGCTGGTACCGTCGGGAAAGTTAGTATAGGGAACGATGGAGAGCCACCACGTTCAGCTCTGTTGCGCGCATAGCTGACCTCAGTTGTCCATTTGATGTCATCAGAAAACTCTTTAGTGGCTTTAAAATAAGAAGATACACGCGATTCATCCGCAACGTATGAATAGGTTCTTACGAAGTCAAAACCACAAAAACCAATATCTAGCCCAGGAACCGTACCTGAAGGAGCCAATAATTGCGGGAAGCCGCCAAATTCAGAACAGCCAGTTGGATCAATAAATGGCGTCGCGCCAAGGAAGAACGAACCAGGGTTACCTAGCGCACTGATGTCATCTTCAATCCGGCTTAGCCTGCGATCAGTCAGAAACATCGGTGAGCGGTTAGTATAGCTTACTGCCGCCATCAAGCTGCTGTCATCACCTACCGTACCCCATAAGCCTTGAATAACATATTCTTTGTTGTCACCGTACTTACCGTCTTGATATTCGGCCGTAACTTTAACGCCCTCGTAGTCATTTTTGGTAATGAAGTTCACTACACCAGCAACCGCATCAGAGCCATAAAGTGCGGAAGCACCATCTTTTACGATCTCCATACGACCAATAGCAATCATAGGAACAAGTGAGCTGGTATCAACAAAATTCACACCGCCATTGTTGGGCTGCGCTGTAACTACTTGTCGTTTGTTGTTAAGCAATACGAGTGTTGACGCTACACCAAGCCCCCTAAGGTTAATATTCGATGTACCGGCTGTTGCGTTTTGCGTGAAAGCGTCAGGGTTGTTTTCTGCCCCCGTGTTAATCGTTAAGGTTTGTGTGATATCACTGATGTTTTTCGCCCCTAGCGCATCAATTGCAACACTGTCGACAACAGCCAAAGGAGAAGGTGATTCGAAGTTTTCACTGCGACGGACAAAACTACCGGTAACAAGAATAAGTTCAACTTCTTGTTCATCGGCACTAGTTTCTTGTTGAGCGTAAACTATTTGGGTCGGCAACAGGGTTGCAGCCACTATTGCACTAATAGCGCTTATTTTAGTTTTTAGTTCCATGTAGACACCTGAATGTTGTTGTTATAATTAGCCATGGCGTCTTGTTTTGTCATATTTATAATTGAAAACGCACAGCTAGTTAAAATATAGACACGTGCGCCAGATTGTTCAAACTGTAACTTTCTTAAAAAACAGATAGATACGTGATATTTTTGAAGTATTTATTCTATTTTTATCATGCCAATTCTCAAATCCAAATGTGTCATTTTTTGTACAAAACAAGCATCACAGTGTTTATTTATTCACCAACCCCTTGAGTAATAAAGGATAGGTGAAACTGGGTGCATTGCTGATCACGATTAAAATTCTGGTTAAAGCATGAGCTAACATTAACACTCAAGCAGGTTAACCATAACTAAACACAATAACGAACATTCATAGTTTTTATCTAAAAACACAAAGCTAGAGCTAGCTTGAGCTGTAGAAGAGAATTTAAAAGCTTTTTAAATCGTCACTCTAAATAATTCACGTGAATTTACGAGTATAAATAGCCTTTATAACTTCGACAAATTTAAAGCTTTGGCTGGAGCGACAGCAGTTGCCATTTAGGAGGCAATATTTATGCGCTTTTAATAGACAGTTTTTCAGGGGTTAGACATTGGTTAGTGAAAACAATAAAGCGAGTGAACAAAAAAAGGCGGGGTATTGCCATTCAGTCTTTGAACATTCGCGGTTCTTTAAGATTCGCGGTTACAAGTCCTGCGGCAATCGATAATATAAGAGAATAAAGCAATCAAGAGCAGGCGCTGTTGGTTAATATAAATATTTACCAACAGCGCCAGTTTAGGCTGAATAAGCTAGCACTGATAAAACGCTTCCATGCGTCGCAAAATAAGGCAAAGCAAAGCAGCGCATTAAAACTAGGCTAGTTTTTTTCAGGCAATGTAACGTTGAGTTCCAGTACTGCTAGATCATCGTCTTTTTGTTCCAGCTGAACAGACACTTGATCAGAGTTAATGCTTGGCACATATTTGCTGATCACTTCAATAATATCACGCTTCATTTGCGGCAGATAATCAGGGCCAGAGCGGGCATTTCGCTCATGTGCAACAATAATTTGCAGGCGCTCTTTAGCTAGCGACGCTGAAGTTTTCTTTGACGAACGAAAATAATCTAATAAAGCCATCACTTAACTCCCAAATAAGCGGTTTAATAATCCTTTTTTCTTCGCCGTTAAGAAGCGAAAATCAACTTTCTCACCAAGTAATCTTTCAACTGCATCAATGTAGGCTTGGCCAGCATCACTTTGCTCATCCAAGATGACTGGTTGTCCGGCATTTGAAGCACTAAGCACAGCTTTAGACTCAGGAATAACCCCAATGAGCTCAATCGCTAAAATTTCTTTTACGTCTTCAACACTTAGCATTTCCCCCATATCAACGCGCTCTGGATTGTAACGGGTTAATAATAGATGCTCAGGAATACTGCTACCTTGCTCAGCATGGCGCGACTTACTTTGCAAAATACCTAGAATACGGTCTGAGTCACGCACTGATGATACTTCTGGATTTGTAACCACAATTGCCTCATCGGCAAAATAAAGCGCCATTTGCGCGCCAGCTTCAATACCCGCTGGCGAATCACATAGAATGTAATCAAAATCTTTGCTTAAGTCGTCTAGCACCTTGCCAACGCCTTCTTTAGTCAACGCATCTTTATCACGCGTTTGTGACGCAGGTAAGATATAAAGGTTTTCCACGCGCTTATCTTTGATTAACGCTTGGTTTAAGTTAGCTTCACCATTGATAACGTTAACAAAGTCATAAACTACGCGACGCTCAACGCCCATAATCAAATCAAGATTACGGAGGCCGATATCAAAATCTAGAATAACGGTTTTTTTCCCCTTTAACGCCAAACCAGTGCCAATTGCCGCACTTGACGTAGTTTTACCAACACCACCTTTACCTGATGTCACTACAATAATTTTTGCCATACAGCTCTTCCTTTATTTTAAATCTTCTACGGTTAACTGATCATCAACTAATCTAACGCTTGCCGCTTTTGCCCATGCTTTCTCTTGCAAGGAATCACTTAACCAGTAATTACCATTGATTGACACCAACTCAGCTTGCAAATTGCTACAGTAAATTCTGGCTGTCTTATCGCCTTTAGCGCCTGCAATGGCTCGTCCTCTGAGCGTGCCATAGATGTGAATATTGCCGTCGGCAATAACTTCTGCGCCAGCACTAACCTGACCTTTAATTATCAAGTCGGTATCTTTTGCATAAATTTGCTGACCAGAGCGAATAGTGTGCTCAATTACTTTGGCAGGCTGAAATACCGGCTTTTCAACGAGCTTTTCTACTGTTTTTTCGACAACTTTTTCCACAATTTTCTCAGGTTTAGCCGCCACATTTGGCTTTGCTGTACCCGCTTTATCTTGGCTATGAGCGACAACCGCCAATCCTGCTTCTTTCGCAGCTTCCTTCTGTGCCTTACTGCCACCGCTAATACCAACGAAAATAAAATCGTGACGCTCAACCACGGCTTTAACTGCAGCGAAGTCGATAACGCTTTCTGCCAGTGCGGCTATATTAATGATTAAGGGAGCTCGGTAGAAAAACCCTGGGGCTTGTTCAACTTTGGCTTTTAGCCAAGCTGACAACTTATTTAAATCATATTCAGTCATCTGCAGCGCAGATAATGTAAATAAGCTACCTTTGAGTTCAAACTCAGCTTGCGACATAAACTAGAAAACTCCAACAACCTAACAACCAGATGTCAAAAACTGATCTAAACGAATGCCTTAATAAATCCATCTAGCGGTAAGCTATGTATCAAGGCTTGTGAATAATGAAATGGTATAGTCAGCGATCTGCGATAGCAAGTAAAAATAGCGCCTTGAGCAGTGTAATCGACAAAATTTGGCAAAGAACAGGGAGCCACTTGAAAAATCATCGCGTAAGTCAAACCAAAGTAGGTTTAAGGTTTAGCTAAACCATAACAGTAAATGGTTCGTACTCACCTCTAATACACCTTTCGTGTACCTCTCGTACATTAGAATAATTCGACTGAAGTGGCCTGCTAGGATATAAATAAGCGCAATAACTCAAAGACTACAATACGTTTAATTAAACTCTGCCCTCTATGTCGACTTCCTTACAAGATATTTTAACCACTTGGCACTCTCGCAAAGACCAAACCGAATGGGTACTTTGCACCCTCTATAAAACCGAAGGATCTAGCTATCGTAAGCCGGGTGCTATGATGATGTTTTCCGGAGATGGCGCCCAGCTAGGCTTGCTATCTGGTGGTTGCTTAGAAGGAGATATTCAGCAACATGCTAAACAAGTCATTGCTAATCAGTTAACAAAACAACTGACCTATGATGCCACAGATGAAGACGACCTGACGTTTCAACTCGGGATTGGTTGTGGCGGTATTGTCCATATTTTAATGCAGCCGGTTAGCAAAGCGAATGACTACCTAGCATTAGACAAGTTGCTGGCGTCGCTTCAGCAAGAAGGTAGCGGTATTTACCGTCAGCAAATACCGGGTAGCCCAAGCCAAGCGATAGGACAATTTGAAGCTATTGAACAAACAGGAAAATGGTCTACTAATCGCAAAGCGACATTAGTCCAACTAGATAATACCACTTGGCTAGAAACTCACATTTACCCCGATCCTCACTTGCTAATCGTTGGCGGCGGTTATGACGCTCGGCCATTATCAAGCATGGCAAAAAACATGGGCTGGCAAGTTTCGGTATGGGATTCAAGAGCAGCAAATGCCCGTAAAGCCTATTTTCAAGATGCCGATCATATCCTTAACTGCTCTATTGAAGAGCTCGCAGAATTTACTCACCAGCATAAAATTGCCGGAATTGTTTATATGTGCCACAGCGTTAGCTTAGATGCTAAAACACTGGCAGCACTGCACCAAATGCCTGTTGCCTATATGGGGTTACTAGGTCCTGCGCATCGCAAAGACCAGGTAATAGAAGCGAGCGGTATCGGTATCGATAAAATGACAGCGCCACTTTCGGGCCCAATCGGTCTAAACCTTGGTGGGGAAACACCAGAGAGTATAGCGTTAGCGATTTTGGCAGAAATGCATGCGGTGATTTGTCAAAGAGATGGGAAGTCGTTAAGTAACGTTATTCAGTATCTCTTTGGTTAGCTATTTCGTTAGCGCATCATTGAGAAACAAAAAGGGTAATAACATCGCTGTTATTACCCTTTTTAATTTTCGAATTTTAACGCTAAACGCTAGTGATTTTCAGACACCATATTAACTGTGTACTTTGGAATCTCAACTACCAAATCTTCGTCTTTAATAATCGCTTGGCAGCCTAAGCGAGATTCTGGCTCTAAGCCCCATGCTTTATCAAGCATATCGTCTTCTAGCTCATCTGATTCATCTAATGAGTCAAAACCCTCACGAATGATAACGTGGCAAGTAGTACAGGCACAGACCTTTTCACAGGCGTGTTCAATGCCAATGTCATTTTTAAGCGCAACGTTTAATACGCTTTCACCCTGCTCTGCTTCAACAACAGCGCCATCTGGGCAAAGCTCTTCATGTGGTAAGAAAATAATTTGTGGCATGCTTTTACACCTTATCTACCGATTGGCCAGCCAGCGCAGTGCGTATTGAGGAGTCCATACGCTTTTCGGCAAAGCTTGCCGTTACCTGATTAACCACTTCAATTTGTTGTTCAATATCGTTAGTTGCCGTTGTTTTTGCAACCGCTTCTAACGTCGTTAACGCTACGTCAATCTTTTCGATCTCTTCAGCATCTAATAAATCTTTATCTGCATCGAGCGCGGCGCGCACTGACTCTAAGACTCGCGCAGCTTCTACTTGTTGCTCTTTTAGCATGCGCGCTTGCATATCTTGCTTAGCATTGGTCATTGAGTCTTTGATCATATTGGCGATTTGATTTTCCTCAAGGCCGAATGACGGTTTTACTTCAATGCTGGCTTCAACACCCGTTGATTTTTCCATGGCACTAACTTCTAACAGACCATCTGCGTCCACTTTAAAAGTTACGCGAATATGAGCCGCACCTGCTGCCATTGGCGGAATGCCACGAAGCTCAAAGCGCGCTAGCGAACGGCAAGCATCTACGAGTTCACGTTCACCTTGCAGTACATGAATCGACATCGCCGTTTGGCCGTCTTTAAACGTGGTGAATTCTTGCGCCTTAGCGACAGGAATTGTGGTGTTACGCTGGATAACTTTTTCCACTAAGCCGCCCATCGTCTCTAAACCTAGCGATAGTGGAATAACATCAAGCAACAACATATCGCTGTCAGGTTTATTACCCGCCAAAATATCCGCTTGAATCGCCGCGCCAATTGCGACCACTTTATCAGGGTCGATTGACGTTAGTGGCAGTTGACCGAAAAACTTTTCTACTTCACTGCGCACTAATGGCACACGTG
Source organism: Thalassotalea euphylliae (assembly GCF_003390395.1). NCBI lineage: Bacteria > Pseudomonadati > Pseudomonadota > Gammaproteobacteria > Alteromonadales > Colwelliaceae > Thalassotalea > Thalassotalea euphylliae. The sequence goes on from NZ_QUOV01000001.1 coordinate 3,272,556, forward strand.
TCGAGCCACCGACCATGACCACTTCAATTACTTCATTGGTAGCAACATCCGCATCTTTTAAAGCGCGGCGACAAGCGCGCAAGGTTTGATTAACCAGCTTGCCAACTAAAGCGTCAAAAGTTGCTTTAGTTAACTCATGCTGCCACGACGCACCATTTTCCAGCGCTAAACTTACTGTATGTTGTTCGGTATTAGACAGAGCTTCTTTGGCTAAGCACGCTTGTTGGATGATTTGGCGCTCCATTGAAGCGGAAAGTGGACGCTGTAAGCCAGCTTGCTCAACTAAGTAATCGGCAACGGCGATATCAAAATCATCACCACCTAAAGCTGAATCGCCACCGGTTGCTAATACTTCAAATACACCTTTATTTAAGCGCAGAATTGAAATATCAAAGGTACCACCGCCCAAGTCATATACGGCGATTACGCCTTCTTTGCCAGAGTCCAAACCGTAGGCTACCGCTGCAGCAGTTGGTTCGTTCAGTAAGCGAAGTACATTTAAGCCAGCTAATTTTGCCGCATCTTTTGTACTTTGGCGCTGAGCATCATCAAAGTAGGCAGGTACTGTGATTACCGCACCGACTAGTTCGCCACCTAAAGCAGATTCCGCACGTTCGCGTAACGTTGCAAGCACTTCACCCGAAACTTGTACTGGGTTGATTTGCCCTTGGCGAGTAATTAATTCAGGATGATTCTCATCACCACCAAATTCATACGGTAAGGTAGGATATTTGCTTTGAATATCAGCCAGTGAACGACCAATTAAGCGCTTGGCAGAAACAATCGTATTTTGTGGGTCAGCGATTGAGAATTCTTTGGCGGCATAACCCACTAACGTTTGGTCTGCTTGATAGCTAACGATAGATGGCAAAATGTCTTGGCCATTTTTATCTTTTAAGGTGGTGCTTTCGCCACTTTGGACACTGGCAACTAAGGAGTTGGTAGTGCCTAAGTCAATACCCACGGCAAGGCGATGTTCATGAGGGACAGTACTTTGCCCAGGTTCTGCGATTTGTAGTAACGCCATGGCGGTCTCTAATGTCGATATTCTTAACTAGTTTGGTGGTATGGCTAGGTATTGGAAAATGGTTAGCCTTATTAACTTGTTCAGTTATTGGCGAAACCCTAGCCGAATAATTGTGCTTTCTTTCGTTTTGTTTTGCTCGGTTTTGTTGTTAGCTTTCGAACATTTGTTGTTAGCTTTCGAACAATAAGTCTTCTAAGCGATCAAGTTCCACATTCAATTTATGATAAAACTTGAGCTTACGTAAAATCTCACTGGCTGCTTGATTAGCCTCAGCAGTTTGCTCTGCCAGTTTTACCTGCATCGCTTTGTACAGCTCAGTAAATTCGCTTTCCAGTACCTGATTAGCTTCAAAGATAGCGGCATCGATATCGTCGGCAAACTTTACTTCTGCCAACATTTCACGCAATTCCATCTGGCGCATCAAAAACATATTGTCTTTAAATGATGCTTGCTCGTTCGGCATTTCAGTACCGCGCAGCGTTAGCATGTATTCAGCACGTTTTAATGGTTTTTTCAGGGTTTGGTAAGCATCGTTAATCAGCGATGACTTTTGCACCGCTAACATTTGCTCTTGGCTTGAGGCATGCGCGAAGCGATCAGGGTGAACGCTTCGCTGTAGTTGTTGATAAACTTGCGTTAAGTGAGAGGTATCAATATTGAATTTCTCGTCAAGCGCAAACAATTCAAAGTAATTCAAAACAACTCCACTTATGTCTTACAAATTACAATCTGACTAATTAAAAGTTAAGCTAAAAGTTAAACTAAAGTTAACGCCTTAAACGTTAAAGCTTTCACCACAACCACATTCGCCTTTGGCATTAGGGTTGGTAAATTTAAAGCCTTCGTTAAGCCCTTCTTTAACAAAGTCTAACTCAACACCTTCAAGATAAACTAAGCTTTTACCATCAATGATAATATTCACATCATCGATATTGTAAAGCTCGTCATCTTCATTGAGTTCATCAACAAACTCTAAAACATAGGCAAGACCTGAGCAGCCAGTGGTTTTTATACCTAAACGCAAGCCAAGGCCTTTGCCTCGGTTGGTTAAGAACGATCTAACGCGATCGGCTGCTGCTGTTGTCATGGTTACTGCCATAAATACCTCTTAGCTGTATGCCTTATTTTACTGAACCGACTATTATCTTGCCTAGTTTGCTTGTTTAGTCTGGTAATCTTCAAGCGCAGCTTTAATTGCGTCTTCCGCTAAGATAGAGCAGTGAATTTTAACTGGTGGTAATGCTAGCTCTTCAGCGATTGCTGTGTTTTTAATTTCAGCCGCTTCTTCAATGCTCTTGCCTTTTACCCACTCTGTTACCAGTGAGCTAGAAGCGATTGCTGAACCACAACCGTAAGTTTTGAATTTTGCATCTTCGATAATACCTGCGTCAGATATTTTCAATTGCAACTTCATTACATCACCACAAGCTGGTGCACCTACCATACCGGTTGCTACTTGTGGATCGTTTTTGTCTAGAGAGCCAACGTTACGTGGGTTCTCGTAATGATCGATTACTTTTTCACTGTATGCCATTATTCTTTACTCCTAGCTGTCAGCGCTTAGTGCGCTACCCACTCAACTGATTCTAAATCGATACCGTCTTGGAACATTTCCCAAAGTGGCGACATTTCACGTAGGTGACCAATTGCGTTTTGAATAAGCTCAATTGCGTAGTCAATTTCTTCTTCTGTAGTGAAGCGACCAAAGCTAAAGCGAATTGAACTGTGTGCTAACTCGTCGTTTAAACCTAACGCACGTAATACATACGAAGGTTCAAGGCTAGCAGATGTACATGCCGAGCCACTTGATACGGCTAAGTCTTTCAGCGCCATTATCAGTGATTCACCTTCAACAAAGTTGAAGCTTACATTTAGGTTACCCGGGTAACGCTTATCAAAATCACCATTTACAAATACTTGCTCCATATCCTTGATACCCGCCCATAAGCGGTCACGCATTTTGATTACGTGCTCAAGGTCTTGTGCCATCTCTTCTTTAGCGATTCGGAATGCTTCACCCATACCAACAATTTGGTGCGTTGGTAAAGTACCGCTGCGCATGCCGCGCTCATGACCACCACCGTGGATTTGCGACTCTAAACGGATACGAGGTTTACGACGCACGTATAAGGCACCAATCCCTTTCGGGCCGTAAATTTTGTGTGCAGAGAACGACATTAAGTCAACTTTCAAGGTCTGCATATCAATTGGTAATTTACCTGCACTTTGCGCAGCATCTACGTGGAATACGATTTTGCGAGCGCGACACATTTCACCAATTTCTTGAATATCTTGAACCACACCAATCTCGTTGTTGATGTGCATAATAGAAACCAACACAGTATCTTCACGCATTGCTGCTTCTAACTTAGTTAGGTCGATTAAACCGTTTGGCTCTGGGTCAAGGTAAGTGACTTCATAACCGTGACGCTCAAGTTCACGAGTGGTATCAAGTACCGCTTTGTGCTCAGTTTTGCTGGTAATAATGTGCTTACCTTTTTTGCTGTAAAACTGTGCAGCACCTTTGATCGCCAAGTTATTTGATTCGGTTGCACCAGAGGTGAATACGATCTCGCGCGAATCAGCATTGATTAGATCAGCAATTTGGTTACGAGCGATATCAACCGCTTCTTCTGCCTGCCAACCGAACTTGTGCGAGCGTGACGCTGGGTTACCATAATGGCCATCCGTTGTAAGGTACGCCATCATTTTTTCGGCGACACGTTTGTCTACTGGGGTAGTAGCTGAATAGTCAAAATAAATCGGTAATTTCATGGAATCGTATTCTCCAATATTTGTAACAACTGGCCCTTACCAGTCGTTTACTATCTTTTGTGTTGCAATCAAGGTTTCGAGTCCGCTATCAGCGATACTTTGCTGATCTTTGTCCTGTCGCTGTGAAACCGATTTCACATCTCTTTGTTCTACGAGCTCAGCCAAAGAAATGTTTTGTAAAAACTCTTCGATGCGTTTACTTAAATCTGACCATAACGTATGAGTTAAACATTGGTGCCCGCCTTGGCAGTTACCTTGTCCCATACATTTAGTGGCATCTACGCTTTCATCTACCGCACTGATGACATCAGCCACGGCAATTTGCGCAGAGCACTTACCTAAGCGGTAGCCACCACCTGGGCCACGAACACTGGTCACTAAACCGTGTTTGCGTAAACGCGAAAATAATTGCTCTAGGTAAGAAAGAGATATCCCTTGTCTTTCGGAAATATCAGCCAGAGGCACAGGACCAGAGGCAGCATGAATCGCTACATCTAACATCGCTGTTACGGCATAACGCCCTTTGGAAGTTAATTTCATAGTGTGCCCTAGTTAATTTGCCGCGCAATTTTACATAACCTAGTAAATTAGTCAAACAAATACCTGAGCAATTTACTCAGGTATTTTAAATTCTTTACTTGAATGCAGTCAAGAAATACTTGAGTAAAATACTCAAGTATTTTTCAGAGGACAAATTTTAAAGGAAATTAACTAACAATTTGAATGCACTAGACAGTTAAATTTTAGGGTCGAATGATTCTACTGTTTTTAAACGTCGGGCCGCAGCCTTTTGCTCATCTTCTACAAATTCACCAACGCGTAATTCAGGTAATTCTTTGTCGCAAACGTTACCACCTAGATTGTTCACTTCTTTACATAAATCACCCACTTTATTGTCCATCAAGTGGATGTGGTCAAGTAAGCGGCCTATCGCTTTAGCCACAGGATCTGGGTTGTCTTCAGATACAGCGTAAGCGTCAAAGCCATACTTTTTGGCGACTTCATCGCGAGTGCCGTTGCTTTTCTTCTTGCCGTTTGAGTTCACAATTTTACCTGGAATACCAACCGCAGTAGAGTTAGCAGGCACATCTTTAACCACTACGGAGTTCGAGCCAACTTTACCACCATCATCAATAAGAATCGGGCCTAACACTTTGGCGCCTGCGCCAATGACTACATTGTTGCCCAAAGTTGGGTGACGCTTGCCTTCTTTCCAGCTCGTGCCGCCAAGAGTAACGCCTTGATAAAGCGTGACATCATCACCAATTTCAGCAGTACCACCTATGACCACACCCATTCCGTGATCGATAAAAAAGCGGCGACCTATGGTTGCACCTGGGTGAATCTCGATGCCTGTTAGCCAGCGAGAAAAGGTTGAAATCGTACGGGCTAGCCATTTCCAATCGCGTTTCCATAGCTTGTGAGCAAGGCGATGAAACCAAATGGCGTGCAAGCCTGGGTAGTTGGTTAATACTTCAAAGCTGTTGCGCGCTGCTGGGTCGCGATCAAAGACACTGTTTATATCTTCTTTGATTCGGCTAAACATATTTCTTCCTAATATCTAAAAATCGAATGAATCGATAACGAATCAATAACGAATCGAAAGTTAAAGCGATTTATTTTCATTATTGTTGGCTAAAAGCACTACGCTTATTAAGCGCTAATCTAGCGGCAAACGCGACCCTAATTACAATTTAAAACAATTATTTGGCCTATTCGCCCAGCTTATCGCCTTTTTTATCGTCTTCTTACTGGCCTTTTGACTTAGCGTCACCTTTGTCAGAGCCTTCGCCATTTACCTTGGCAAGCTGCTTAGCCGTTTTCTCAACCGATGACAAAATACCGCGCCACATTTTGACTTCTTTGGTGTCTGGACGTGCGCGATTGATAAAGCGGCGTAACTTAGTCATTACCAAACCAGGGTGACTCGGCACGATAAAACCAGTGGCTTTCAGTGCTTCTTCAAAGTGTGTGAACATACGCTCTGTTTCTTCAACGACAGGGTATTCTTCTTCATCTTCAGCACTCGCCGGCTTAGTATACTGCGCTTCATTGGCAGCTAAATATGCCATACGCACTTCGTAGCTTAAGGTTTGTACCGCCATTGCTAAGTTTAATGAACTGTACTCAGGGTTTGCTGGGATTTGTACATGGAAGTGACAAAGTTGCAGTTCATCATTGGTCAAGCCACTGCTTTCACGGCCAAATACTAATGCCACTGGATAATTAGGCACTTCTTCAATCAGCTTTTCACCGCAACTACGAGGCTCCAGCATCGGCCATGGCAGGGTGCGAGAGCGAGCACTGGTACCAACGACAAGACCACAATCTTCAATCGCTTCTTCAAGCGTGCTAACGACTTGCGCATTGGCTAATACATCAGTCGCGCCTGCCGCTAGTGCTTGCGCTTGACCATTTGGCATTTCGATAGGATCTACTAAGACTAATTGGCTTAACCCCATAGTTTTCATGGCGCGTGCTGCCGAGCCAATGTTACGGCAATCGGAGGTATTCACGAGCACAATTTTTACATTGGCTAGATTTGGCGTATTGGTTGATGCGTTTGCTGTTGAGTCGTTTGACATTATAACTATCTAGATGGCTAAAAATCCTGACATTTTATCACAAGAATATCAGGGGTGATTAGCGTATTTTGCATTTTATCAATAAAGCCCGCTATTTTGATTCGATCTCTATTAGTGCGTTTTGTTCTATATTCGAACTTTTCATACGGGATTATGATTTTCTATTCGTCAGTTCTAGCCAACTAGGCACAATTCAAACTAACTACTCAACCCTGTCGGCTTTTTCGCTTTCAACTATACTTTTCTATGATTTAAATCATGTTCAGCTACATATTGATACAGGCTTAAACTAGCGACGCACAATGGTGAGTAGTAAAATAGCGCGCGAAAAATTTGGTGGGTGGTCATACCATTTATATTTTGGTTAGTAATGCAGTAAACAGCACGTGAAGTTTCTTCGTTGTTAATCCGAAAATGAATAGGCCCCATTCAACCAAAGCAATTTAAAATTAATGCGAAATTAAAAATTACCACAACAAAGTGAGGACCATAGCAGGCCATGTTCAACCTTGATCAACAACAAATTCAATCGGTAATGTCGAGTTTTCAAATTCCAGTGAAGCCAGAAGTGCTAACGGAAATTGAAAACTTAATGGACGAGGAATACCCAGATCTGGGTAAGATCTCTGACGTAATTGCCCGTGATGTTGGTCTATCAGCCGCTATTTTAAAAGTTATCAACTCACCTTTTTACGGTATGAATCGCCGTATTTCTGAAATTAAACAAGCGGCGATGATGCTTGGGTTAACCACTATCAAAGCACTCGTAACAGCCTTATTGTTGAAAAAGTCATTCTCTGGCAATGCCAGTATTTCACTAGAGCGCTTTTGGGATGACGCTATAGATACTGCCAATGCAATGCAGTTTATTGGCAACCGTGTTAAAAACGAAGTACCTGTAGACATGCTATTTACTATTGGGCTTTTTCACGATTGCGGTATTCCTTTACTAGCGCTTAAGTATGACAACTACAAAGACATCTTAATTGCCGCTAACAATAATCACGAAAACCCAATTGCCTTAGAAGAAAAGCATTACGGCTGTAACCATGCTGTATTGGGCTATTATGTTGCGACTTCTTGGCACTTACCGAAAGATATTTGCCAATTAATTTTGCGCCACCATGACTTCAGCTTTATCAAGTCAGCGACCTGTGGCAAAGAAGAGTTAGTTTTTTGCGTATTAAAGGCAGCAGAAAACTTAACAGAAAACGTGAAACGTTATGGTAATTCACCTGATTGGCAAATTATCAGCAATCAAGCTTTATCTATTTTAGGTTTATCCGAAGAAGATTATCGCGACCTAATGGACGATTACACAGAACTTTATCACGAGCAATAATTTCGCCATTAACAAATATTGACCATTTATTAGGCGCATTCCGGTAGTAATTACTAAACTTAGCTGCTAGAATGCGCGCCGCTTTGACGACGAGTGCGTTCGTCAACCCTGTTCTTTGACATGCTGTTTTACAAATTTAAATAGGTAGCCCTATGCATCCAATGTTAAATATTGCTGTACGTGCCGCACGTTCAGCTGGAAATGTTATTGCTCGCGCATTCGAGCAGTTAGATAAAGTGGAAGTTGAGTCAAAAGGCACTAACGACTTAGTGACCAACATCGATAAACAAGCTGAACAAGTGATTATCGATACGATTCGTAAAGCTTACCCTAACCACAGTATTGTTGGTGAAGAGCACGGTATTTTAGAAGGTGAAGATACGGACTACCAATGGGTTATCGATCCACTCGATGGCACAACAAACTTTGTAAAAGGCATTCCTCACTTTGCTGTATCTATTGCTTTAAAAGTAAAAGGCAAATTAGATCAAGCGGTTATTTTTGACCCGATTCGCGGCGAACTGTTTACTGCTAGCCGTGGTAAAGGTGCGCAACTTAACGGTTTCCGTATTCGCGTATCAAATGCAAAAGAACTTAATGGCACCGTATTAGCAACTGGTTTCCCATTCAAGAAAAAACAACATACCGATGCTTACCTAAACATGTTTAAGGCAATGTTTACTAAAACTGCGGATATGCGTCGTGCTGGCTCTGCAGCGCTTGACCTAGCTTATGTTGCTGCTGGCCGTATTGATGGTTTCTTCGAAATCGGCTTAAAGCCTTGGGATACTGCCGCAGGTGAACTATTAGTTGTTGAAGCTGGTGGTTTAGTCAGTGACTTTGCTGGCGGTAACAACCACGCAAAATCAGGCAACATTGTTGCTGGCAGCACCAAAGTACTACGTGAAATCTTAAAAGATATTCGCCCTTTCCTAGGCGATAGCTTAAATAAATAGGTGAAAGCCCAAATAGGCGATAGCTTAAACAAGTAAGCAAGATTTTATAATCGAATAACTAAAAGCCGCTTACCGAAAGGTAAGCGGCTTTTTTGTCTCTTATTCTTTTTGTCTCTTACACCTGTACACCTTAGCGGACGAAACTAATTGTAACCACCAAACGAACCTGCTGGCCCCGGGAAAACTACAGGCGACTCAAAGCCATCTTTAGCAACACTGCTAACGCCAAAGAAATAGTTATCAATGACGATATTCTCTAACGTAAATTCACTTACATCACCGACATACTGGCTCTTTGTCCATGTCGGTTCAGTGGTTAAGCGCCAATGAATACGATAGCCAGCAAGATTATCAGCCATTTTACCTATCGGCTTCTCCCAGCTAAGCGTGGTTGAGGGCTGAACAGCACCTTTAATTTTTACATTGGCTGGCGGCGCTGGCGCCCATGCCATCGAAGCCAGTATCACCGCATTAAGCGAAGTTAGCTTGGCATTAAAATCAAAGTCAACTCCTGCTAAAACATCACCGTATTCACGGCCATTTTCTGTGCGCAAATCTTGGTGTTGGCGATCATAATGCTCATTGGTTTCCATAATTCTTACCGCTGGAAAACCCACTTCATTAAATGGGCGATGATGGCCGCCGCGACGGAAACGGTCTAAACGATAAACCATCATCACGTCTAGATTGGGAATATAATCATCGGCGATTTTATCAATGTAGCGAGCAACATTACGTGATGGTGAATCTACTTCGCCACCAGTAAAACGACGTAATCTCGCTTCTTCTGGTGTTTCAACAACGCGTACTCCTTCAGAAAATACTCTTGCTGTCGTGTTATTAATCACCCCATTAATACCCGTGATATTGCCTATCATGTCGTTATTAATGACCGCTTCAACGCGCCAGTTTTCTTGTTTGGCGATATCAGCCATAATTTTGCCACCAAACAAGCCCTGCTCTTCACCTGAAAGCGCGGCATACACAATAGTGCCATCGAACTTGTATTGCGAAAGCACTCGCGCTGCTTCTATCGCGCCAGCAACACCTGTAGCATTGTCATTGGCACCGGGTGAATCACTGGTAAAGTCGAGAGGGTCACTCACCCTTGAATCTATATCACCGCTCATCACAATATAACGATTAGGGTCGGTTTGGCCGCGTTGTATCGCCAGCACGTTTACCACTTCAGTTGGGTTAGGAATTCTTGTTTCACCCGAAAAAGTGCGTTTTTGATAGACCACTTCCAAACAGCCACCACATTCAGCTGATATTTTTTCAAACTCCGCCTTTATCCAACGTCGTGCAGCGCCAATACCACGGCTATCAGACTTTGTTTCTGACAAGGTATGGCGTGTACCAAAACTCACTAACTTAGTCACATCTTGCTTTAATCGCTCAGCGCTTATCTGCTTTTGAATGTCACGCAGCACAAGCTGCTCACTAGGTGGTACCTGCACAGCACTAGCTGCAGCACTGACGAATATTGCACAAATAGCACTAGCTATTAGGCTGATATTTTTTGCATAAGTTGCTGAAGGGCGCTTTAAATTAACATGCGCTTGAGGACTCAATTGTAGACTCATAAGAAGGCCTTACCTTTTATAATCGTTATTAGTAATGGCAACCACGTTACCTGCTAAGCTAAATATCGAATAGTTTAATCAGCTTAATCGTCAGTTTATTGAGATAAACGTCTAGTCACCAAGACTTATATTTAAAATTGATATATAAAACCAAGTTTAAATATAGATAGTGTTATAAGAGGTGTTAGAATGGAACATAATTCAGCACGTCAGTAGTAGGTCAGTGTCGTTATGCCAAAAAATTTCAATCCGAACAAACAAGCTTTTACCGCAGGAGAAGCTGCCTTAGTCGGTGCCGGTCCTGGCGATCCTGACTTGCTGACCCTGCAAGCCTATCGTTTTATTACTCAGGCAGAAGTCGCGATATACGATCGATTGGTCAGTGATGAAATAATGGCGCTGTTACCCGAAGGTTGTGAAAAAATTTATGTGGGTAAGAAGCAAGCTGAGCATAAAGTACCGCAAACGCGCATTAATGAAATTATTGTTGAACAAGCTAAGTTAGGTAAACGAGTAGTCCGCTTAAAAGGTGGCGACCCATTCGTCTTTGGTCGTGGTGGCGAAGAAGCGCAATACGCACTCAGCCAAGGAGTGGCCTGCCATATTGTCCCGGGCATGACAGCCGCATCTTCTTGCGCGGCTTATGCAGGTATTCCGCTGACTCACCGTCAAGTGTCACGCGCGTGCACCTTAATTACTGGCCATGTCCAAAATGATGGCAGCTTAGATTTACCCTGGTCATCACTGCAAGATCAGCAGCAAACCATTGTTTTTTACATGGGCGTAAAAACACTCGGTACGATAGTACAGCAGTTAAGGAAAGCAGGACGACCACTATCAACCCCTGTCGCGTTAATTGAACGCGGCACCACACAAGCGCAAAAACTAGTGAAAGGCACTTTGGAAAATATTGAAGCCTTAGTAGCAGAGCACCATATCAAACCGCCATCATTGATTATAATCGGCGATGTGGTAACCACCTTTGAACAAGCACAACTTGCTAACTTAGGTTACCTTTTACCGAGTAACAAATAGTACCAAGCAACAACGAGTACCAAGCAACAAATAGTGCTAAGTCACTATTAACTCAGATAAAGCAAGCTATAGCACAACCAAAAAGAGCGACAATAAGTCGCTCTTTTTCGATTAGTATAGATATCAAATAGTACTCGCAGCTTTAATTACTGCCTGTATTATTCGCATTGTTCCCTAAACGTGGCTTAGGCTTGTTCCCTTGTGGACTATTCGCGTATGGGTTGTTTCCTTTATTGCCGCTGCGGGCACCACTGCGAGCACCACCGCGCTGCTTGCTTGACGAAGCAGAGTTTGGCTTACCACCTTTCTTATTTTGGCGAGTTTCTGAATTCTTGCTAGTGCCACCTTTATGCTTGTCATCAGCACTTTTTGCATTTGGCTTTCTACTCTTACTGGAGTTATTGCCATGCTTAGGCTTGGCATCCGTTTTCTGTTGCGATTTTGGCGCTTTACGCACTTCACTAGTATTGCTTTGTGTCTGCTTACCCGTTTTCACACTAGGCTTGTGATTAGCTTCAGGCGTTTTAGCTTTTTTTGGCTTTTTCGGTTTCTTTTTCTTTAATGGTCTGATCGGGCGTGATTCATCTAGTGGATTCGCTGGCGTAAAACCATCAACTTCTTTTCTCGGAATGTGCTGCTGAATAACGTGTTCGATATCAACTAATTGCTTATATTCATCTGCTGCAACCAATGAAATCGCTTCACCGTCAACACCCGCGCGACCCGTTCGACCGATACGGTGAACATAATCTTCCTGCACATTGGGTAGCTCAAAATTAACCACTACTGGTAACTGGCTAATATCAATACCACGAGCGGCAATATCAGTCGCCACTAACACTTGAATGGTTTTGTCTTTAAACTGAGCAAGTGCTTTGGTGCGTGCCCCTTGGCTTTTATTGCCGTGGATTGCCAATGCTTTATGGCCTTGACCGTCAAGGTAACGAGTTAAACGGTTAGCTCCGTGTTTAGTGCGGGTAAAAACCAAGACTTGTGACCACTGTTGCTCGGTAATCAGCTTATCTAGTAAAGCCGGTTTCTTCTTTTTATCAACCGCTACTAACCAATGTTCAATGGTGGCAGCAGTCGTGTTCTCTTGAGCAACCGATATTTCCACAGGCTGCTTTACTAAGGTCTTGGCTAACTCGCGAATTTCTGGTGAGAAAGTCGCTGAAAACAGCAAGCTTTGGCGCTGCTTCGGCAGTAAGGCTAATATTTTTTTGATATCGCGAATAAAGCCCATGTCTAGCATGCGATCAGCTTCATCAAGCACGACGGCTTCAAGTTCATCAAACTTAACAGCATTTTGCTGATATAAATCTAGCAAACGGCCCGGCGTTGCGGTCAGCACTTCAACCCCAGCGCGCAAGCGCATCATTTGTGGGTTAATTTTAACACCGCCAAAAACCACATCACTGCGAATATTTAAATGTTGACTGTAACGCGACACATTATCTGCAACCTGCGCCGCTAGCTCGCGCGTCGGCGTTAATACTAAAACTTTTACTTGGTTCGCTGACGAACGTGATTTGTTGCTTGCTAGCTGATGCAAAATGGGCAAGGTAAAGCCCGCAGTTTTACCTGTGCCGGTTTGCGCGGCCGCCATGATATCACGGCCAGTAAGAATCGCAGGGATCGCTTTCGCTTGAATGGGAGAAGGTGTTTGATAGCCTTGCTCAGTTACCGCTTGAACTAATTCAGGTAATAAGCCTAATGCTGAAAACGACATAGAATTCCTTAACGCAAGCCACCCCGAATAATTTCTTGGCAGCAGATAATAAAAAAGCGCGGCAGTCTATCATATTCACAGCTACCGCGCTTATTAATTAAACGTTAAAAATTGTTTGTCTATGCCTGTTAGCTATAGCTGACGATTTAACCAAAGAATAATCGCCATAACCAGCCATGATCTAATTCTTCTTCACAGCTTTTTAATTGGCTGGAATAGCGGCGAGCACGATTGTCTACCTTACGCGACACCTTCACCAACCAAGGTTTTTTCTTGTAGGTTTTACGTTTAAAGCCGCCCCAGCCTTCGTGATAGTTCAAGTACTGATTGTAGGCATCCCATTTTGATACTTTATTGATTTTTTGCGTTTTAAATATAAACCAGCCCATAAAATCAATTGCATCATCAAAGTCATCGCGATCGGCACCCGAATTATCAGTTTCGCGAATGTAGTCATCCCATGTCATCGTCTTAGCCTGAGAGTAACCGTAGGCACTGCTTACGCGCCCCCATGGAATAAAACCAAGCAAGTAATCACGTGGTGGTAGCGCATCATGCCTAAAGGAGCTTTCTTGATACATCATCGCCATTGGCACATGAATAGGAACGCCCCAACGCTCACGCGCATCTTTTGCAGCAAAATACCAATCGCGGTGCTCGCGAAAGATTTCACAGATATTTTCAGGATTTTTTGGAGGAGGCGTTGCACAGCCAGCAAGTAATATTGTGCTGAGCAAGCTAATCAGAAACAGCTTAGTTTTACGCATAAAACAACTAAATTGAAAAAGTAAGCGACTTGGTAGGGTTATGATGCCAGAGCATTAAAAAAAAATCTTACCTTTCTTGGAACTTTTTGTTTTTACATCACTCTTACTAAACGAGAGACTTTTGTTATATTCCCCTTTTGGATATTCATCGCGCTATTCTTTTTAAGCATAGCGCGTTTTTTTTGCCCTGAATTTGCTGCCCAAATCACTATTCAAAACTTAGCCACACATCTCACTTTTACTTTTCTTAAAATTTTTTCAATTTAATTGAACTTTACTATCAAGCATGACTCAAACAAAGTGAGAGAATTACTCCCTTAGTGTTTTTATGTTTTTGAGCGCGTTTACCTGATAGCAGTGTAAACGCGTTTTTTTTGCCTGTTATTTATCTCTGCTTTTATCTCAGCTTTCGACAATTCTTATTGTTTAACAAAAAAGCCAAAACTTTGTGAACTTTTAGCGCAATACCCTGTCCTAATAATTGAGAGACTTATTTTCCCTTAGTGTTTCATGAGATTTGATGCGTTTAACTGATTTTTACCAGTAAACGCATTTTTTTTGTCTGAAATTTGAGAGTTCTTGAAAAGTTAGAGAAAAGTTAAATAAGAACAACAAGTTGCCAGTAGATTCAGAAAATAAGTTAGCGATTATAAAAACATAACAGAAATATATCGAACATTTTTTGAACTAACCGGATTAGTACTGGTCGAAGTGTTTGAGAGCAAAACCTCCCTGGACTGCTTTCATATTTTAGTAGCGCGTTGCCCTAACGCGCTTTTTTTTGTCTGGTACTTTCGTCTGATAGTTTTCTGAACAGTGCCTAACAATTCGCGACATGACTTTTGGTAAGTGTGTTTGAATTATCGAAAAAAGAGCTAGAGGTAACCCTAGCTCCCATTATGCTTTGAAATAATCAGCTAAGAAGCTATCAAAGTCTCGCGTATCGTTTTCTTCAATCGCTTTTTGATCAAGGTGAGATTGTTTTGCCGCTTGCGTTAACATCTCCAGATCAAATGTTTGATAACCATTAGCCATTTGCTGTTCGCGGTATTCACTCGCTTTACCTAATGCTAATGCTGTGTATTTCGCTTCTTGGTTAACCACCATATCTACTAGCTTCGCAGAAGGCGTTAAGCTCGCATCTTTAACTTTGGCAAACTCGCTGCTCGTCACCACTTGGTAATCGTCCGCACCGTAGGCCTTATCTAACAGCTTAGCCACTTGCATAAACTCTTCAAATAGCTCACCACCCCACTCTGGGATGGTTTTACATTGATTGTCATCGTTAAGCTTTAGCTCAGGTTCACGGCCGCGCAGCACCACTTTATCCATATTGTGCTCATAGCGTTTTTGTAGCTCAGCTGTCATCTCTGGGCTAGGTGCTAGTGCACAGTAGGTTAAAAATACATCGAGGAAACGCATTTGCTCAAGGCTAATGCCCGTTGCGGAGAATGGGTTAACATCTAACGCACGCACTTCAATATATTCAACACCGCGACGCTGCAATGCTTCTGAAGGCTTTTCTCCTGACTCCGCTACGCGTTTAGGACGAATAGGCGCGTACAGTTCATTTTCAATTTGCAAGACATTGCTGTTTAGTTGGCGATATTCACCATCTACCTTAACGCCAATTTTATCAAAATCATCCGAAGCCAATGAAATTGCTTCTTTAACGCCTTCAACATATGAGGCTAAATTGTTGTAGCAAATATTCAGCGCTGATTGTGCGCTATTGGTATAACCTAAATCACTCATGCGCAGCGACGTGGCATGCTCTAAATACAGATAACCCGTTTTAGAGCGTTTGAATGGCAATTGATGTGGCTTGTCTTGCAAGAACGAACTACACAGTATCGGAGAGCTGCCAAACAAGTAAGGAATTAACCAGCACAATCGTTTGTAATTGCGAATAAGTGCAAAGTAGCGCTCTGAAACAAAGGTTTGTAAATCTCGTGTATCACCATCTATCTGCTGAATAGCACGCCAAAAATCTTCAGAAAAAGAAAAGTTAAAATGAATGCCTGCGATTACCTGCATCATGCTGCCATAGCGGTTTTTCAGCCCTTGGCGATATACGGTTTTCATACGACCAACGTTAGAGCTGCCGTATTGCGCGAGCGGAATTTGGTCATCGTCTTCAACAAAGCACGGCATACTTAATGGCCATAACAACTCACCATCAATATTTTCGTAGGCATACTTTTGAATATCTTCCAGTTGAGCGATGGTTTGCTCTGCTGAGCCACTTACTGGCGTAATAAACTCAAGTAAGGTTTCTGAATAGTCAGTCGTAATGTATGGATGTGTTAGGGCGGATCCTAAACTTTCGCGATGAGGCTGAGTTGATAGCCTTCCCTCACTTACCACCCGCAAAGCTTCACGCTCAACACCACGCTTGATTCCTGAAACGGCAGCTAAATGTTCATCGGCTGATAAGGCTTGTAAATACTGATTAAGAGATGAGGTCAAAATGGCTCCGCCGCCTAGCGTATAATTCGAATTGGTTACAATGTAAGGGTAATTGATGATAATTCAATACGCTAGCTAGTAAACTTTACCAAAAGTTACAAAATAAAAAGGTGCGCCCAGTGTCAATGGGTGCGAAAATAACCCTGATTATTAGTATTTCGTATAAACAGCCCAATTTAAAGAACACTTTATGCAAGACTCCGCTCTCAGTTTACTTCCTCCATTTGTCGCCATTTTAATTGCCGTTTGGCGACGCAATGCCTTAATGGCACTGCTCGTTGGTGTACTACTTAGTCATTTAATGGTTGCGAACTGGCAACCGATGAGTGGTGCATCAGGTGCGATTTCCGGCTTTGCTGACGTGTTTTCATCAACGGGTAATGTATATATTATTTGTTTCAGTTTATTAATTGGCGCTATGGTGAAGCTGCTCAGTGAAGCTGGCGCGGTTAATGGCTTTATTGAACACTTAGCTAAGTTAAAACTCGTTAAAACCAAGCGCCAAGCCAGCATGTTACCGACACTGATTGGTTCCAGTATTTTCACCGATACAAACCTGAGTATGTTCACTGCCGGCATGGCAAGCCAGCAGTTATTCGACCGCCATAAACTAAGTCGAGCTCGCTTGGCTTATTTGCTCGATTCAACCTGCGCCCCGATAAGTATTTTGTTCTTAATTAATGGCTGGGGCGCTTATGTTCTTGGTTTGCTAGATGGATTTAGTTTTGACGATCCAGTTAGCGTATTAATTGGCACAATAGGCTATAACTTTTATGCCATTATTGCCGTTGCTCTGGCCTATTACACCGCATACTCAGGTAAAGCTTTTGGCCCTCTGGCAAACGCAACAAGCATAGTGAACACGGCAACTGAGTCAAGCGACACAAAAATTGGCCCTGCACGCGTGATGTGGGTGCCATTAATTGCACTACTAGCAATTACTTTAACCTTGTTATTTATCACGGGTGACGGCGACATGCGTCGCGGCTCTGGCTCATTCTCAGTGTTTTGGGCCATCGTTAGTAGCTGCGTGTTAGTAATTGGCATGATCAGCTATTACCGCCTACTTAGTGCACAAGCAATGGCTAAAATATTCGTTAATGGCCTTTGGTATATGGCACCTGTGGTAATGATTCTAGTGTTGTCATTTGCCTTTGGTGATGTCATTAAAGCGCTTGGTACTGGCACTTATGTTAGTGAATTAATGCAGGTGGAAGTCCCACTATTTTTAATTGCGCCAATTATCTTTTTAGTTGCTGCGGTAATGGCATTTGCCACCGGCACCTCGTGGGGTACTTTTGCCATCTTGATCCCAATTGCTGTGCCAATTGCCATGCAAACTGGGCTGCCCGTGTCTTTCCTTGTTGCGGCTGTGCTAGGTGGCGGTATTTTTGGTGATCATTCTTCGCCGATTTCAGACACCACAGTGGTTGCTTCTATTGCCAGCGGCTGTGATCATTACGAACACGTAAAAACCCAGCTACCTTATGCCTTGTTTGGCGCCATGTTAACCATAGTGATCTACATCTTGATTGGTCTTAGCTTTTAATGGCTTATGAGTTTGAGTTGGTTGACGAACAACCAGATTTTGTACTAGTAAACAAAGCGCCAAACGTTAACTTTCACGATGAAGGTGAGCTTGGCGCAGGCTTGTTTTCACAAGTAAAAAGCCAGCTTGAACTGACCGAGCTTTACCCGGTTCATCGACTAGACAAGCTAACTTCAGGCTTAGTTATCTTTGCCAAAAACCTTGCTGCAGCGCGTACCTTTGAGCAGCTTTTTCGTGAACATCAAATTGATAAGTATTACATTGCGTTAAGCGATAAAAAGCCGAAAAAAAAGCAAGGATTAATCAAAGGCGATATGGCGAAAAGCCGCCGTGGTATGTGGAAGTTAATGCGTACTATGGAAAACCCAGCGATTACTCAGTTTTTTAGCACCAGCTTAATTGCCGGCCTGCGCGCTTATTTGCTTAAACCACACAGTGGCAAGACTCACCAGATTCGCGTTGCACTAAGCAGTATTGGTGCGCCCATACTAGGAGATACTTTGTACGGTAATCCTGGTTCAGAAAAGTTTGTTGCCGATCGCGGTTACCTACACGCCTACGCGCTGCGTTTTACTTATCAAGATAAACTGTTTGACTACCTTCAAACACCGAATTTTGGAGAGCATTTTCAGTCTGCTGAGGCGTTAGCATGGCTTTCGAGTACTTCGCCACCATGGCAACAAGCTTGGCCCAAGTGCTAGAAACTTTGCTAAATAACCTCAGCTCTGGATAACTAATGTGCTTCTAGCGGCTATTTTTACTGCTACCAGCGTTAAATTTGCTTGCAATAGACCAGCTATTGACGCGCAAATTTGCCTTGATATCAGCAAAAATTTCTCGCAAGAAGATAAAAACCAACATCAGTATTTGAATTGATTTGTTATTCACTATTTCTTATCCAAACCTGAGGTTAAATAAAAATGGCAGTCAATTGACTGCCATTTTTATTTGGAACATTACAGCAAGCTGTGAACAAACACGCCACCAATTGCCACAGGGCAAACAAATTTGGTGTACCACGGCCAGACTTTCCAGAACAAGCTGTCTTCAACCGTTTCATTACCTTGCTTTATTTCGGCCAATAGTGAGCTACGTTGCCAGATCCAGCCAGCAAACACACAGCAAAGCATGGCAATAATTGGCTGACCATATTCTGTTGAAAGGGTCGCCACAAAACCTAACATCACACCTAGATTTGAAATAATACCGAAGCTTATGAGTAAAATAACCAAGCCAATGATGGTTGTTGCCTTCTTGCGATCGATATTATGGCGCTCAACCGCATAGGAAACTGGCCCTTCAAGCATTGAAATAGACGAAGTTAGCGCAGCAATAGACATTAACAAGAAGAAGGCTAAACCAATAAACAAACCTAAACCGCCCATACCATCAAACAGGCTAGGTAACACGGTAAACACTAAAGTCGGCCCTGCAATTAAGCTGCCGTCGTCAGCAAAAATTTGCACGCCTTGTGCTTGTGCGACATACATCGCAGGGATAATTAACAAGCCAGCAAGGAAAGCAATAGAAACGTCAATCAGGGTAACTTGCGCCCCTATGGTGACCATGTTTTCTTTCTTGGCAATATAAGAGCCGTAAATCACCATCACCGAGGTACCAAGTGACAATGAGAAGAATGCCTGACCTAAAGCACTAACCAGTAGGTTCGGCTCTAACACGCGGCTGATATCAGGGTTTAGATAAGCTTCTAACCCTTGCATTGCACCGTCTAGGGTCATGACATAGCCAATCAGCAATATCAGTAAGCCGATCATCATTGGCATTAAGCGCTTTGACCATTTTTCGATGCCTTGCTCGACACCGCGGCGAATAATAAACACGGTGAGAAACATAAATAAGGTGGTAAAAAAGACATTACGGGCAACGGAGTCGCTCACCGCCCAAGACGCAATAGATTGCAATCCGGCGATTTCAGCGGCAGATTCAACGGCAAACGACATCATCCAGCCGGCTAAAATGCCGTAAAAACTCAAAATGAGTGAGGCACAGATAATACCGCCAAAGCCAACAATAAATGCAAAGCGCTTTTGCCAAGCCTTACGCGACATTTTTTGTAAGCTAGTAACGGCATTTGCTTGGCCATAGCGACCAATTAATATTTCTGCCATGAAAGCGGGATATGCTAAACAAAACGCCAGCACTAAATACACTAGTACGAACGCTGCACCACCATTGCTAGCAGTTTGTGTAGGAAAGCCCCAAACGTTACCCAGACCAACCGCAGAGCCTGCGGCCGCCATAATAAACCCGATGCGCGAGCTAAACTCGCCTCTAGAAACAGCCATAAACTATCTACTTTTATTATTATATTTACGTTGTTAGCGACATAATTTACGTAAAACCGACCCGCGAAGACAAGCCAGTGGCGTAAAATTGTTGACTGACAACTTAAATAGACTGTGCACAATAATGTGCACAAAGATCAATCAATTTCTTTACAGGTAGGCAATCAGCTAGCTTGTAATAGCCCAATGCAACATATTTCCTGTAAATAGGCGCAACAAAAAACGAGCTTAACGCTCGTTTCTTGTTTACATTTTTGGCTAGTCGCGGAAGTTGTTAAACTGGAATGGCTGGTCTAACTCTGCTTCACGTACTAACTGCATCACCGCTTGCAAATCGTCACGCTTTTTACCGGTAACGCGCACTTGTTCACCTTGAATAGCTGCTTGAACTTTGATTTTGCTATCTTTAATCAACTTAACAACTTTCTTAGCCACGTCTTTTTCAATGCCTTCTTGAAAAGTAACACGTTGCGTACAGTTCTTGCCAGAAAACTCAGGATCAGAGATTTGCATTGCTCTCGGGTCGATTTGTCGTTTAACTAATTGATTACGTAAAATATCAACCATTTGCTTAACCTGAAAATCACCTTCAGCTTTTACTGCCACTGCTGGCGATTTCCACTCAAAGCTCGCTTCTACTCCGCGAAAATCGAAACGAGTGCTTAACTCACGTGTTGAATTTTCCGTGGCATTGCGCACTTCTTCTAAATTAATTTCTGAAACAATATCAAATGACGGCATAGTGTGCCCTTCGCTAAAATTTTTCGCCAGTTTATCAAAATAGCCAATAATTTCTAACTAACTCAACCGTTTTTTCTTACCTTTGCCATGATATGATGATGCTTTAATTTAATTGCCAACTATCAGGCACAATTTAAGCTCTGCTGAGATAGTTTAAACACAACGTTAAGAAATAATTTAGTTTGAAAAATCTCCATCACATTCTATTTTTTCTCATACTTGCACTTACCAGTATCGCATTCTTTTTCTCACCAGAATTGCGCGACATTGTCGTGAGCAATACGCAAATCGACACGATAGGCCATGCCATCGGTTTTTTCGTGCTGACATGGCTAACCAGTAGTTTATTCAAACTACCTGCTTGGCCACTGACCATAGCGTTAATTGGCTATGCAGCACTCAGTGAAGTCGCACAATACTCTTTAGGTTTTAGAAATGGCGAATTTAAAGATTTTGTTGGCGATACAATTGGCATTTTACTCTTTATGTTACTGAAATGGTTATGGTTAGTTTACGGTCCAGCCAATACCGCGAGTGTTGAGACCCAAAGCAAAAGCCAAATGAAAGTATGAGTAAAACACCTGAGATGAAAGCTTCCGACCCAGCAACTGACAAGTGTAAGCATTTAAACATTGTGGTGGCTGGACAAGGCGCTATTGGCTCACTTTGGTGTTGGTATTTAAATCAATGCTCGGCGGTCAATTTGTCTCTCGTCACCCGAGCATTCTCCTCTCCTACTTGCCTTGCTATTCCTACGTTAAAAAAACAGCTCAGTTTTAGCCATTACAACGGTCAAGGTTACCAATATAACTGCCTCCTAGCCGATGACGAAACACTAAACAATGCTGACCTGCTTGTGGTGTGTTTAAAATCCTACGATGCTGCACAGCTCGTTAATAACATCGCCAGTAAATTAGCACCGACAACCGATATTTTATTAGTGCACAACGGCATGGGCGTATACGAAGCGCTGTCTACTGGAATTAAAACAACACATAACATCTATACATGCCTAACCACCCACGGCGCATTTCGACCAACAAAAAGCCACGTAATTCATACCGGCTTAGGTAGTTTTGATATGGGTCGTCATGCTTTCGTACAAAACGAACCAGCACCTTGGTTTAACGCCCTGAAATGCGCACTCTCTAATGCGCATTGGCAAACAGATATCAAAACCAAGCAATGGCAAAAATTAGCGATTAACTGCGTGATTAACCCATTAACGGCGCTTAACAATGTGTGCAATGGTGAAATTACCCAAGTTCAATATTTGCCGCAGATATCAGCCATCGCGAAAGAGGTATCGGAAGTTGCGAATAGCCAAGGCATTACGCTTGAAGCGAACACTATTGTTGAGCAAGCATTAGCGGTTGCTCAAGCCACGGCCAACAATGTTTCATCAACATTAGCGGATGTTCGCGCTCATCGAACAACCGAAATCAATGCCATTAATGGCTATATTTGTCAGTTAGCGATAGAGGCAGGTATTAGTGTTCCGAGCAACTCGGCATTAGTTGAGCAGGTGAATGCGTTATGAATGAGTGCACCTCGTCAGTAAATTATTAACCAAACAGTAAGATCAAAAAAGCCGCGGTTAGCAAAGGCTAACCACGGCTTTTTTATAAACATTAAGCTTAAGTCTGTTAACTAAGCCACTTTTCTAAGGGCGATAAACATGCACATTGCTAAAACCATTGTCGTGCAGGTATAGCGCTTGTAGCTTACTCATCACACCGCGATCACAGTACAACAGGTATTCTTTTGATTGGTCTAGATCGCCGAACTGAGTGCCGAGCTTAAAGAATGGAATATGCTTAACTTCAATACCGTCTAGCTCCAGTGGGCTATCATCTTCTTCCTCTGGGCTGCGGATATCCAAGATTACGGTATTTTCACCAACTTCTGCTAGCTCTTTAACGGCATGTACTTCTTCTTCGGTTTCTTGACCAATATCGCGAATATCAAATACACGGGCATTTTCAACAACTTGATCGATAATGTTTAAGTCAAACTTAGTTTCTTCTTCTTCAACTTTCGCCAATACCGCTTTTACTGTTGGCTTCTTAGAAATTACGCCACAGTACTCTGGAATGGTTTTCGCAAAATCTTCAGTGCCAATCGCGCGGGCAATATCGATAATATCTTGTTTATCGTAAGCCGCTAAAGGGCGCAGAATAAGGGTTTCTGTAACACGGTCAATAACGTTTAAGTTAGTCAGTGTTTGGCTAGAGACTTGACCTAGCGCTTCACCTGTTACCAGTGCTTGAATACCTAATTTTTCAGCGACTTTAGAACCTGCTCGCATCATCATCCGCTTAAGTACAACGCCCATGTGGCCATTGTCTATTTTTTCTAAAATTTCACTCACTACTGGGTCAAAATCAACCGCAATAAATTTCACGCGGTGAGATGCACCAAATTTATTCCACAAGAAATGGCTCACTTGCTTAACACCCACTTCATGAGCGCTGCCACCTAAGTTGAAGAAACAAAAGTGAGTACGCGAGCCCTTTTTGATCATTTGGTAACTAGAAACACCCGAGTCAAAACCGCCTGACATTAACGACAACACGTCTTCTTGTGTTGCAATTGGGAAGCCGCCTAAACCTTTGTGAAGCTCAGTCACGATAAATAACTTGCTCTTATTGATTTCAAGGCGAATCGTGACGTCAGGCTTTTTCAATTTCACCTTAGCTGACTCAACCGCTTGATTTAAGCCGCCGCCAATATATTGCTCAGCTTTAATTGAGTTAAAGTCGTGTTCACCACTGCGTTTAACTCGCACACAGAAGGTTTTATTTTCAATTGTTCTGGCATGTACCGCTAAGGTTTTTTCGTAGATGTCATGCAAATCGGTGAATTCATCTTGCTGAACTTCTAAAAACGAGGCAATACCTGGAATACACTTTAACGTTTCAACTAACGCAGCACGGTTCTGTGCAGAGTCATTTTTGGTATTAATTTCAATGCTATCCCAGTTAAGTTGCGTGGTGACTTGCTCGTCTATACGTCTTAAAACATTCTTGATATTTGACTCAAGCATCTTAGTAAAACGTTTACGAACAGAGCGACTTTTAACGGCGATTTCAGCCTGCAATTTAACGATGAATTTCATTGATTCCCCCAGCGCTGGATAAAGTGGCGCGCATTATACACTATTTCTAAGAAAATGCGCGTTAGTCAGCTTCACGGGATAAGTAAGTACTCTCAAATAATACCAATTTGATTAATTATTTAGTCTCTCAGAATGACATAAGCAGTATTAGAACAAACGAAATTTATGACGATATAGTCGTTCTACATCAAGTGAATTTTGTGCAGTTATCATGCTGCTTATGCATTCCCAAGGGCGAGTTTTAAAGGCTCACAGACTGCGTTATGCCATTTGACAAGGGAATAACCATTCTCTGCATGACAAGCCTTGTCTATGAGCCTTTAAATTCTCGCTGAGTGATCAAATAATTATTCAACTTGGTATAAGCACTTCATAATTTATGGGTTACCTGATGTCATTTTCTCAAGGGTACGATCGCCCTTACCATAATGATGATAAAGCGCCGCTGGTTTATCGGTAATATAAATCGATTGGTACTGAGCAAGACAATAAAAAAATGGCCGACTATACAGGTATAGTCAGCCATTTTGATTCACCTTAAATTCTGTTAGTGAGTCAGTCGTTAATTGCCACTGCTCTCACTGATAGAAATAGGCTCAGTGACCTTCGCTTTACCTTGATTAATCGAAATCTCGACTCGGCGATTGCGACGGCGATTCAAGGCATTGGTGTTTGGCACTAACGGACGCGTGTCAGCGTGACCCACAACAAGTAATCGCGTGGGATCAAAATTCGGCACTTTCACCATTTCATGGGCAATTGCCACAGCACGTTGGCTAGAAAGATCCCAGTTTGAACGGTAAAGTTCAGAATCAATACCTTGGTTATCGGTATTACCTGAAATCATGATCTCGCCCGGTACATTGTTAAGCAAGACACCAATCTCTTGAATAATCGGCTTAAACTTCGGCTGTAAAAATGCCGAGCCCGAAGGGAACGAGCCATTTTCACGAATGCGTATGGTGATTTGCTGCCCTAGTGATTCCAGTTCAATCGCACCGTCTTGAATTTGTTGTTCAAGCTGCTCGGCAATTTTCTTCACCAACTCGTTTACTTGCTCTTGTTGCGCCTGTTCTAGCTGCTGCTGAGCTTGCTCAATTTGTTGTTGCGACATTTGCGTGTCGGTGCTTTGCGATTGACCACCACGTTCAGTACCACGTTGCTCTTGGCGACCACCCGCAGAGGTTTCATCACCCGCTTGGAATTCCAACATTTGTTGGGTCATTTCCATGGTTTGCTGCTGGATAACTTCTATCGGCGTTGGCTCAGGCTTACCAGGGCGAAATTCTTGTGCAATGATGCTGGTTCCCTTAGGAATATCTTTCACCTCAATTTTGTTTTGCACACCAAAGGCAAACTTCATCGAGCCAGCAATTTGCTTGAACTTCAATACGTCCATTTCCGAGAAGCTCAATAGCAAAACGAAAAAGCACATTAACAGTGACATCAAATCCGCGAAAGTTCCCATCCACGCAGGTAGACCTGCGGGCGGGCACTTACACTCAGGAGGTGGAGATGACATGGCTTACCTCACTACTCTTCAGTGGTGTCTATTTTTCGCTTACTTTCTGCTAAATAGTTTTTCAGCAGACCTTCAATAACACGTGGGTTTTGGCCGTCTTGAATTCCCAAAACCGCATCTAAGATAAGCTCTTGGTTTAACTTTTCTTCTGCCATACGAAGCGATAACTTGTTCGAAATTGGAATGGCAATAACGTTTGCTAAGAAAGCACCATACAATGTGGTTAATAGTGCAACCGCCATCGCAGGACCAATCGCCTTAGGGTCATCCATGTTAGATAACATCGCAACTAGACCAATCAAGGTACCAATCATCCCCATCGCTGGTGCAACTTCAGCAAGTGCGCCTAGCATGCCAACGCCGGTATCATGGCGCTCGGTTGTTAGTGATATGTCTTTTTGCATGGTGGCACGCACCACATCGGCATCGTGACCATCAACCAACATGTCGACGCCCTTTTGCATAAAGGCATTAGAGATCTCGGCCTCTTCCAAGGCTAAAAAACCACCTTTTCGCGCAGCATCCGCCATTTCAACAGACTTTTCAATCAACTCTTCTGGCTTTTCCAGCTTGAACATAAATGCCTTGCCAATGATCTTACCAATGGTAAAAAACTGGCCAAGGTTGTAATTCGATAAGACAACGAAAATTGAACCACAGAATACGATAAGAATTGATTGGGTATCGACAAACATTGAAATGTCGCCACCTAAAATCATCGCCATTACGATGAACCCAATTGCGCCTAACATCCCAATTAGCGTAGCTAAATCCACAAATGCCTCCTAATGTGTGTCTTTAACGAGCAGAACTCTGCTGATAATACATTATCAATAAATGAATCGCGACCTGTATTACAGCCTGTTACACAGATAGTATCGCCCGAAAGGTCAATAACTTAACTTGTTTTTGATTAAGTTCAGCTATCGTTACTATAAGCGAGCGAATATGTGCCATTGATTGACCTAGACGCGCCGCTCATGTACCTTTGCGCCTTATTACTAGGTTGCAATGCTAAACTAACCTTAACCAACCGAAGCGATGTTTGTTAAATAGGCAAAAAGTGCGTTTGGTTATCACTTGTTTATCATCAAAAACGGGCTATCCGTGGTATAGAAATGGCAAAGAAGAAACTGGAAAATCTATCGTTCGAAGAGGCGCTTGGCGAACTTGACACCATTGTTCAACAATTAGAGCAAGGTGAATTAAGTTTAGAAGAGTCAATGGCGGTTTTTGAACGCGGCTTAAAGCTTAGTCAATTAAGTCAGCAAAAACTGCAAGGCGCGGAGCAAAAAGTGCAAATGCTGATTAATCAAAATGGTCAAGGTACTTTAACGAACTTTGAACAAGACGATAACGCTTAGTTTAAGGCGATAAAGATTTTGACGACTTTACCTCAACTTAGTGAATATCAAGCACGCGTTAACCAGTTACTTGCCAATAAGCTTGATAGTTTACCCGTTAATGACACTAAGCTATTAGAAGCGATGCGCTATGGCCTGTTAATCGGCGGCAAACGCATGCGTCCGTATTTGGTCTATACCACAGGTCTAGCTTTAGGCGCCAAACTTGAAGATTTAGACGGCATCGCCTGCGCCTTAGAATGCATTCATGCGTATTCATTACTACATGATGATTTGCCAGCAATGGACGACGATGATCTACGACGCGGACAACCAACTTGTCACAAGGCTTTTGACGAAGCAACAGCTATTTTGGCGGGCGATAGCTTACAGACACTGGCGTTTGATTTTCTTGCCAATCACCCGTTTTCAGACTTTGGTCAACAGAAAATGCCAACTCTGTTACAGCAACTAGTTGCCGCGGCGGGTTACCAAGGCATGTGTGGTGGCCAAGCACTGGATTTAAGTGCAACCGATAAGCGTGTTTCATTAAACGAGCTTGAAACCATTCACAGACTCAAAACCGGCGCGTTATTAAAAGCCTCAGTTGCGATGGCCTCAGAATGTGCACCACAAGTTACTGATGAGCAAAAAACGACGCTCGCAACATATGCCGAGCTCATTGGGCTGGCTTATCAAGTGCAAGACGATATTATCGATATTACATCGACACAAGAGCAGCTTGGTAAACCTAAAGGCTCAGATATTGAAGCCAATAAATCAACTTACCCAGCACTACTTGGCTTAGCAAATGCTCAGCAAAAAGCAGAAACGCTATACCAAGAATCGCTTCAAGCTTTAGCTACTTTGCCCTACAATACCGACACTTTGGCAGACTTTGCGACCTTTATTGTTCGCCGTACTCATTAATTACTAATAAGACTATGACCATTAATCTAGCTGATTATCCTTTATTATCAACGATCAATTCCCCTGACGATTTGCGTTTACTGAGCCAAGATCAGTTAACTAAAGTCAGTGATGAGTTACGAAGCTATTTATTAAACTCTGTCAGTAAAAGCAGCGGCCATTTCGCCTCTGGTTTAGGCACAATCGAACTAACGGTTGCGCTGCACTATGTTTATCGCACACCGTTTGATCACCTGATTTGGGATGTTGGCCATCAAGCCTACCCGCACAAAATTCTCACGGGTCGTCGCGACCAACTTCACACGATTCGTCAAAAAGACGGCTTACACCCGTTCCCGTGGCGCGAAGAAAGTGAATACGATGTGCTGAGTGTGGGTCACTCAAGTACGTCAATTTCTGCGGCACTAGGGTTAGCCGTTGCTGCCGAAAAAGAAGCCAAAGATCGCAAAGTCGTTGCCGTTATTGGTGACGGTGCGATGACCGCAGGTATGGCTTTTGAAGCATTAAACCACGGCGGTGACATCAACAAAGATATGTTAGTCATCTTAAATGACAACGAGATGTCAATTTCGGAAAACGTGGGTGCGTTAAATAATCATTTAGCCAAACTACTTTCGGGTAGCTTATTTACTGGGTTTAGAGAAGGTAGTAAACGCTTACTAAACAATATTCCGCCAATCAAAGAATTAGCCAGTCGTGCCGAAGAACACCTCAAAGGCATGGTGGTACCCAGCACTTTCTTTGAAGAATTGGGCTTTAACTACATAGGGCCAATTGACGGCCACGACGTTAATGGCTTAGTTGATACCATTCGCAATATGCGCAACCTCAAAGGGCCGCAAATTTTGCATATCGCAACCAAGAAAGGTAAAGGCTACCAAGCAGCAGAACAAGATCCAATTAAGTACCACGCGGTACCTAAATTTAACCCAGCTGAAACGTCACTGCCGAAAAGCAAGCCAAGCTTACCCACTTATTCTAAGATTTTTGGTGACTGGTTATGTGGTATGGCCGAGCGCGATAGCAAGTTAATGGCAATTACGCCAGCAATGCGCGAAGGCTCAGGTATGGTTGAATTTAGCCAGCGTTTTCCTGATCAATATTTCGATGTCGCCATTGCCGAACAGCATGCTGTGACCTACGCAGCAGGTCTTGCCATTGGCGGCCAAAATGCCGTTGTCGCTATCTACTCGAGCTTCTTACAACGCGGTTATGATCAGCTGATTCACGATATTGCCATTCAAAACTTACCGGTTTTATTTGCAATTGACCGTGCTGGTATTGTTGGCGCTGACGGCCCTACTCACCAAGGGGCGTTTGACTTAAGCTTTATGCGTTGTATTCCAAATATGGTGATTATGACACCATCAGACGAACGCGAGTGTCAGCTGATGTTAACAACAGGTCACCTGCATAATGGCCCAGCAGCGGTACGCTATCCTCGTGGCAGTGGCACAGGTGCACAATTGCCGACGCTTGATGAAACTATCACGCTAGGCAAAGGCGTGAAAAAACGCCAAGGTGAAAAAATTGCGATTTTGAACTTTGGTACGGTGTTGGGCGAAGCTACACAAGCTGCCGAAGCACTTGGTGCAAGCTTAGCGGATATGCGCTTTGTTAAACCAATTGATGAAGCACTTATCAACGAACTTGCCGACAGTCACGATGTGATTGTGACAGTTGAAGATAATGCCATTGCCGGTGGCGCAGGCTCTGCGGTAAATGAGTACTTGTTAAGCCAAGGACGTGCAATAAAAGTGCTCAATATTGGCTTACCAGATGTTTTTATTAAACACGGTACACAAGAAGAAATTCACCAAGAGTTAGGCTTAGATTGTCAGGGTATTATCGATAAAGTTAACGCGTTTATTGGTTAGTCTCTGCGACTTAAACTTCTATGCCTAAAAACCAAAAAAGCCGCTATTGCGGCTTTTTTGGTTTTTCAGTCCATGACCTTCAATTCCATGAATACTAGCTTATACCAATTGAATTAATTAGTTGATCAATTATGGCGCAGGAAAAAGGTTCATAAACAAGGCATTATTTTTAGTTAACTAGTTGTTCTAATTTCAAAAATAATAACGCAGTTAATGAGTATTTTAACCAGCCAGAATGATCAAGTATTTATTGAAATTGGTATTAGGTACCTGTTCTAACATTAAAAGCGTCAACCGCGCTTTCTAGCGATTGTGCAAGTTTCGCGACCTCTTCACTGTAGCCAAGAGTTACTGTCGATTTTTCACTACTTTGCTGGCTCACTAAGGCTACTTGCGAAATGCTGTCGTTGATTTCACTACTCAAGTTATTCTGCTGTTGCGCTGCACTTGAAATATCAATACTCATTGAATGCATTTGTGAAATCGCTTGGCTTATTGTCGTCAGTGTTTCTAACAGTAACTCAGTGTCTGTCTGACAACGGGTTGCGTTGTTTTTCCCTTGCTCAATCTCCTCTACCACACTGCTCGTTTGTGCCTGTAGCGAATCAATCATGGCATTAATTTCAGAGGTTGATTCTTGTGTACGACTGGCAAGCATACGCACCTCATCGGCAACCACAGAGAAGCCCCGACCTGCTTCACCAGCGCGTGCAGCTTCAATTGCCGCATTAAGTGCCAATAGGTTGGTTTGATCAGCAATACTTTGGATGGTTTCTAAAATGCTACTGATATTGGTTGCTTCTTGATTCAACAAACTGACTTTGCCAGCCGTATTTTGCAGCAACATCGTCAAATCATTAATCTTAACTGCCGTGCTATTCGCACGCTGTTCAAGTTCACTACTGCGATTTAAAGCCTCAGTCATCTGATTTTCAGCATCGGTTGACTTAGCCAATACTTCATCCGCATGTTCACTTAGTGACAGGGTATTATGATTAACTTCATCAACCGTTGATTGCTGAGAATCCAGTGAGGTTGCCACCGCTTGTAACTCGGTTTGTGAGCGATTAGCCGCTTGCGCCAGTGCATTAGCATTTTGCCCAATATCATCAATTAAGGTTTTTAAGTGTGATACCACAGAGTTGACGTTTTTCGATAGCTGACCGTATTCATCCTCACTAACTACATCCAACTGCTTAGTGAGATCCCCCTGAGCAATACGATTCAACACTTCGTTGATATGAAAGAGCGGCTTGATCATCGCACGAATTGTCAAAACTGCGATAGTGACACTCACAAGCATAATAACCGCCAAAATAATTAACGTTAGTGCTTGACCATTATCAACATCGTCAAAAACATTTTGCTGTAAATTCGATAAATTAGAATCTACTTGTTCAAGCAATTTATCTATGGTCGCGAGCGCTTGTTCTATTTGCTGTTCAGAGCGATTAGCAGCCTGTATTAGGTTTGCTCTGTTTTCCAATTGTTCACGCTTGATAACAAACAAACTGCGCTCATTAGTGAGCTTGTCATTCGCCTGTTCAAACTCGCTGACAAACTGCTCAATAAGCCCTTGCGTGTCATAGTCTTCGCCTTGCCTAACCAAATAGCCGACTAAATCTTTAATATTCAATAACGACTGCTCTATTAGCTCTTGGCTTTGATTTAGCTCCTCTAAATCATTGATAGTAAGTACACTGTTAGCGGCATCAGCAAGGTTGATCACATAACCCTCTATTTGCCCAGCAGAGCCGACAATACGATCGACAGTTGCTTGCTCTTTGTCATCTTCCAAATAGGTTAAATCAACGAGCAAAGCGCCCGCTTCATTGAGATTAGCGCCAATCTGTTGCTCAACGCTTGTCAGTGACTGGGCTAGGGAAAGTGACTTGGACTGAAAGCCAAACATATTCGCCACTGTTTGTGCGAATAGTGACTGCTCTTGCTCAAAGGCACTTAATTGCTGGGCTAGCGCAGTGGGTAATGATAATTGATCGAGATTTTGCTTTGCTTCGCTAAGCCTGATGCCCTGATTGGCAAACCCTGATTTGAGAATTGAAAGCTGCTGCTCGCTATCTAGGGTGGTAATTTGGGAGGCTTGTTTAGCTTGTTTTAACAAGCCGATTTGCAACCCAGTACTTTGTTTTTGCACGGGTATTGCAATACTGTCAACTTCCTTAGTCGCCTGCTCGATATCGGCGAGAATGCCAATGGAGCTAACACTGGCAAAGATGAGCAGTAAAAGTATGACAACGAAGCCAAGAATGATCTTATGGGCAACCTTTACATTCATATGAACACCTACTTGTAATATCTGTATTTATTATTTTTTTGCTGAATTACTGCTATTCAAATTACATTATTATGTAGCTGAATTTATTAGCTTATTTTTTATATCAGACACGGTTATTAAAACAGCGATACAGGTAAATGAAAAGATAAAATGAAAGTTTTTTGAGCGAAACTATGTCGTTATCTTGTTAGCGGTTGTGTCAGACGTTTACGGCAAAACGTGTAGGCATAAAAAAAGCTACTGACATCAGTAGCTTTTGAATTGGTTAATACCAATTGAAATAAATACTTAAGCATTCAGCGAGAATTAAAAGTCTCAGAGGCAAGGCATTGATTGCAGAGAGTGGTCGTTCCTTTTTTTGCATGGAAAGCAAAATCAATAACGATGTATATGAGCCTTTTAAACTCGCCCTTAGGGAGCGTGTCAGCGTCGAGATAACTTCGCCCAATTGATGAGATGTAGAATAACTATATCAACAAAAATTTGGCTTGTTCTCCCAACGCTGACAGCGCTCTGAATTCCTCAATTAATTAATCCAATTGGTATAAGTCTTATCTAATTTACTCTGCAAGATACTCAACCACTTCTAGACCAAAGCCCGATAGTGAATGATATTTGGTTTGTGAGCTCAATAAACGCATCTTGCTAACACCTAAGTTCGCTAAAATTTGCGAACCGACACCAACGTTACGCGAACCAATATGGCGCTTCACTTCTTTGATAGTCTCGCCAGCATCAAGCTTGGCGTATTTTTCAACTTGCTCAATTAAGCTTTGCGGTGACTCGTGCTTACCCAGTAACACCAATACACCACCTTCTTCAGCAATGCGCTCTAACGCTTTGCCAATTGGCCACTTATTGATGCTATCGCGCTGGCTAAATAATAGATCGCGGAAAGTGTTTTCCAAATGCACACGTACTAGGGTAGGCTCTTCAGCTTTGATTTCGCCTTTGGTCAGTGCGAAGTGTGTTTGGCCGTCA
Source organism: Thalassotalea euphylliae (assembly GCF_003390395.1). Lineage (NCBI taxonomy): Bacteria > Pseudomonadati > Pseudomonadota > Gammaproteobacteria > Alteromonadales > Colwelliaceae > Thalassotalea > Thalassotalea euphylliae. The sequence continues at coordinate 3,305,490 of NZ_QUOV01000001.1, forward strand.
ATGGTGTCTTTAAAGACCGTTAAATCAAAATCACCAAAAGCGGTTGGCAGCTTACACTGCGAAATACGCTCAATCGTAGTTTCATTGGCATTGCGGTATTCAATTAAATCGGCAATAGTGCCCATTTTGATACCGTGCTTTTCAGCAATTTTTTCTAAATCAGGACGACGCGCCATGGTGCCGTCTTCATTCAAAATCTCAACAATCACCGCTGCTGGCTCTAAACCGGCTAAGCGCGCTAAATCAACACCTGCTTCGGTATGACCGGCACGGTTTAGCACACCACCGTCTTTAGCAATCAACGGGAAAATATGACCCGGCTGCACAATTGAGTTTTGATCGGCATCTTTTGCCACTGCCGCTAAAATCGTGGTTGCGCGATCCGCTGCTGAAATCCCCGTTGTTACACCCTCAGCAGCTTCAATTGATACGGTAAAGTTAGTGGTAAACTGCGCATCATTCTTTTCTACCATCAAAGGTAACTTAAGCTTTTGACAACGCTCAGCCGACATAGGTAAACAAATCAAACCACGACCGTGGGTAGCCATAAAGTTAATCGCTTCTGGCGTTACCAACTCGGCAGCCATAATGAAGTCACCCTCATTCTCGCGATCTTCATCATCCATCAAGATCACCATTTTACCGAGCTTGATGTCATCAATAATTTCTTGTGGCGTATTTAATTGCATAGCTGCCTCTTGTTTAGCCTTTCGTTACTTAATAAAGCCACTGCGTGCTAGTAAGTCATGACTAACACCAGAGGAAGTGGTTGGCTGATGGGATTTTGTTAATAAACGCTCGATATAACGAGCAACCACATCAACTTCAATATTGAGCTTAGTGCCGACTTGGTAGTCAGCGATGATAGTTTCTTGCGCTGTGTGTGGCACAATCGTTAAGCGGAATTGGTCACTGGCAAGGCTGTTAACCGTTAAGCTTACGCCATCAATGGTAATAGAGCCCTTTTCCGCGATATAAGGGGCGATATCCGCCGCCATCGTAATCCAATAATCCCAGCTATTACCTGATTGCGTAATCGACGTTACTTCTGCCACCGCATCAACATGGCCTGAGACCATATGACCACCAAAGCGTGTTGTTGGTAGCATGGCTTTTTCCAAGTTAACCTTTTGGCCTACTTGATAATTCGCAAAGCCGGTACGTTTTAAGGTTTCGTTTGAAACATCTGCGGTAAAGCTGCTATCGCTATAGTGCACGACCGTTAGGCATATACCATTGGTGGCGATTGAGTCGCCTAATTTGACATCTGCCATGTCTAATTTACCGACATTTACGGTAATCGCAGCCCCTTGCTGGTTCATTTGAATCGCCGCGATGGTGCCCACAGCTTCAATAATTCCGGTAAACATATCTTTTCTCTTTACGTTATAAGCTCAATAACTTACCGCGCTTAGCTTTGACAAAGCTTAACGACTAGTAAATTGCGCGGTCACTTTAATATCTGTGCCAACCATAGTGACATCACGAATATTAAGCGCCTTTGCTTGCTTAAGTTTTGTAATACTTGGCATTGCGCATAAGCCTTTGCCATCAGCGCCCATCAATTTTGGGGCTTGATACAAGATTAATTCATCTACCAAGTTTTGTTCGATAAACGCACCAGCTAAGCGCTGACCCGACTCAAGTAAAATATCGTTTAAGCCAAGCGTGCCTAGATAAGCCAACGCTGCCGCTAAATCAATTTTTCCATCGTGTTCTTTTATCGCTACTTGGCTGACAAAATGCGGCCAGTCTTGCTCATTTTCAACCTTAGTTCGCAGTAAAATGACGGGATGAGGAGATTCGAACATCGGCAAGTCTGGTGTTAAACGCTGCTGACCGTCAATCACTACTCGCACTGGCTGACGTAAAACCTCTACAGGATAGTCGCTGGCAAGTAAGCCAAGCTCTTGATGTCGCACGGTCATTTTCGCACCATCCATTAACACAGAGTCAGCGCCCGTCAGCACAGCACAGCTTTGCGCGCGTAAACGTTGCACATCTTTACGTGCTTCTGGCGAGGTAATCCACTGACTTTCACCAGATGCCATTGCAGTTTGACCGTCCAAACTGGCTGCAAGTTTACAACGAACATAAGGCATTTGGGTGCGCATTAATTTAAGAAAGCCTTGATTGAGCTGCTCGGCTTCATTAGCAAGCAAGCCATAGGCTGTTTCAATACCAGCAGCTGCGAGCATATCAAGGCCACGACCAGCAACTTGCGGATTAGGATCAACGTTAGCAGCAATCACTTTTGCCAAGCCGTTATCAATCAAGGCCTGTGCACAAGGTGGAGTGCGACCAAAGTGTGAGCAAGGTTCCAATGTGACATACGCTGTAGCACCACGTGCCTGCTCACCTGCTTCACGCAATGCATGAACTTCAGCATGTGGCGTACCCGCTTTTAGATGCGTACCTTGGCCAACAATTTGACCGTTGTTAACAATGACACAACCAACACGAGGGTTAGGCGAAGTGGTGTAATGCCCTTGTTTTGCCAGCTTTATGGCTAGCGCCATATATTGATGATCTTGGTTGCTAAATTGTGTCAACGTTGTTCTCAATCAAACCTAACTTAAACTTTAAAATACGCCTTAAAATAAGCTTAAATACAGAATTCAAGATTCTATTTTATGCTGTTACTTCTCATCGCCCAGACGAGCAATCTCTTCACCGAACTCTTTGATATCTTCAAATGAACGATATACCGAGGCAAACCGAATATAAGCAACTTTGTCGAGTTCTTTGAGCTGTTCCATAATTAAATTACCTAGCATTTCTGAGTCTAGCTCGCGCTCACCGGTTGCACGTAATTGCGATTTAACCTTATTTACCGACAGCTCAATTTTTTCGATGCTAACAGGTCGCTTTTCCAGCGCTCGTTGCAAACCACTGCGCATTTTGTCTTCGTTAAACGGCTCTCTTGAGCCATCGCGTTTAATAATGCGCGGCATCACCAATTCGGCAGTTTCAAAAGTGGTAAAACGCTCATGACACTCGCTACATTCGCGGCGACGCCTGATTTGATGGCCATCAGCCACAAGTCGTGAATCGATCACCTTAGTATCAGTTGCAGAGCAAAAAGGACAATACATGAAATCGCTCGATAGGTTATAAATTGTCGAGCATTTTAATCGAAAACAAACAGTTAAGCGAAAGCTTTATGATGCCTTTTATCGCAATTAGGCGAGTAAATGATATAACACACCGAAAACAGCAAACTAGCAGCACTCGGTGTGTTTAGTTTCCTAGGAAACTAAGGTAGGAATGAAAAACTAGCCGTGGACTATACGGTTGTTAATCAGGTCTTCAACTACACTTGGATCTGCTAAGGTCGAGGTATCGCCCAAGTTTTCAAGCTCATTTTCCGCTATTTTACGCAAGATACGGCGCATGATTTTACCAGATCGTGTTTTTGGTAAACCCGGCGCGAATTGAATGTAGTCAGGCTTAGCGAAGCGACCTAGCTCTTCTGAGACCAAGGCTTGCAAATCTTCGGTAAGGGATTGCTGACAATCAACTCCCGACATCAAGGTGACATAGCAATATATGCCCTGCCCTTTGATTTCATGCGGATAGCCAACCACGGCTGCTTCAGCCACTTTGGGGTGCAAGACCAATGCACTTTCGATTTCCGCTGTTCCTAATCGGTGACCGGAGACATTAAGCACATCGTCAATACGGCCAGTGATCCAGTAAAAGTCATCGACATCACGCTTGGCCCCGTCACCAGTAAAGTAGTAGCCTGAATATTGGCTAAAGTAGGTATCAAAAAAGCGCTGATGATCACCATATACAGTGCGCATTTGTCCAGGCCAGCTGCCAGTCATTACCAAGCGACCACGAGCTTCACCTTCAAGGACGTCGCCCTCTTTGCTGACAATCGCTGGTTTTACACCAAAAAATGGTTTGCCCGCCGCTCCTGGTTTCATATCGACAGCACCTGGTAGTGAGGTAATTAAAATGCCGCCAGTTTCAGTTTGCCACCAAGTATCAACGATTGAACAGCGGCTTTGGCCAACCACTTCATAATACCAGTGCCAAGCCTCAGGGTTAATTGGCTCGCCAACCGTGCCTAACAAACGAATACTTGAGCGATCATGCTTTTCTACCAGCTCATCACCTAGCCCCATTAGTGCACGTATTGCCGTTGGTGCGGTATAGAAAATATTAACCTGATGTTTCTCACACACCTGCCAGCATCGCCCTGCATCTGGATAAGTCGGCACACCTTCAAACACTAAGGTTGTTGCACCATTGGCCAATGGGCCATAAAAAATATACGAATGACCCGTTATCCAGCCAGCATCTGCAGTACACCAATAAATCTCACCCTCTTGGTAATCAAACACATATTTATGCGTCATTGCAGCATACAAGATATAACCGCCACAGGTGTGCAGTACACCTTTGGGTTTACCGGTTGACCCTGACGTATAAAGAATAAATAAAGGGTCTTCAGCGTCCATCACTTCCGGCTCACAAGTTGGCTCGTAGTGATTAATCACTTCCTGATAATTGACATCTCGCTGATCTTGCCAGTTAACTTCAACGCCAGTACGTTCAACCATGATCACCGAGTGGACATCGGGGCAATCAACCAGCGCTGCATCAACATTTGCTTTTAACGGTATTTTTTTACCACCACGAACGCCTTCATCAGCAGTGATCACCACCTGACAGTCAGCATCTAGTACACGTGCTTTTATCGATTCGGTAGAAAAACCGCCAAACACCACTGAGTGCACCGCACCAATACGTGCACAAGCGAGCATGGCATAGCCCACTTCGGGGATCATCGGCATGTAAATACAAACTCTATCGCCTTTGCTAACACCGCGAGCTTTTAACAAATTAGCCAAACGACAGACGTTATCGTGCAACTCTTGATAGCTAACTCGAAAGTCATCAGTTGGCTCATCGCCTTCAAAAATAATGGCCGTTTGGTTTGCTTTACTCGCTAAATGGCGGTCGATACAGTTGTAGCTAACATTGAGTTGCGCCCCTTTAAACCAACTGATGTCTGCGGTTTGATAATCAACCTCAGAGACTTTTTCCCAAGGTTTATACCAATCAATAAATTGCTCCGCTTGTTCAGCCCAAAATACATCTGGTTGTTCAATCGACTGCTGATACATTTGCTGATATTTATCGGCGTTAATATGTGTATTTTGTGTTGCCTGTGGTGATACCGGATACCGGCTCAGTAGTTCCTTCATATCCTGACTCTTATTGTTTTAATATATGGTTGTAATAGCTTGTTGTAATCGTTTGTTTTTATTATTTTTGATAGTGGATAAAAACGTCTGCGCTAACTGTTCATTTATGTTTGTTTTTGTGTTTACTCTCGTGCTGTATTCGAATGCTTTGGGCTCATTCTTAATCGCTTTGTATAAACTATCATCAAATTATCATTAGCACTACACCTTGACTTCTGTCTGTACTAATACAGCAATACACCTATTCACCCTTGCCGAATAGCAACCTATTCCGCTCCTCATTGGAATGCCATTCGACCACTAACCTAGCAAGTGACATCAGCTAATTTTATGAAGTTTTTGTTTAACTATTTATCTAACTAATTATCTAACTAAAAGGTTCGTTGCAGATTTCTAGTTTTAGAATTTTTCCCAACCGCACCATTGCTGCATTTAAAGTGCAAAAAAGCAGGAAAAGTCAACAGGATATATTAGCGAATCGGAACACTACTTTTAGCATCAAAACTTCTCAAAATTGAAATTTATGTTCTACAGTTTAGATAGCTAAAATTAGAGGACAAAGTATGAATTTTCTTTATCGACTTTCTATTGCTCAAAAAATTTATTTGATACCAGTAATAGGCACGATCAGTTTTACCATTTACCTCGCCCTCTCCATTTTTAATGCCACTAACAACGTTGAACAGCTTTCTCGGGTTAAAGACGTTCAGTTTCCTGTCGTCCAGTTATCTGAAGCTGCTGCCGTTGATATCGTTAGGCTATCAGAAATCCTCAATGCTGCGGTAACCACCGGAGATGAAGATGGTATTGCTTCAGCAGACGAGTTATCAGAAAAGATCATCGATTCGATCACCCAAATAGGTTCAACTGACCAGCAGTTTATATCTGATCAGCAAAGCCTGTTAAACGACTTCAATAGCTATTATCAACAGGCTAGAACGCTGAGCAGTGGCATGATCAATGACACCATAGATTTTGAAAAACTGCCTGAAATGGGTAAAGCCATGAACGCCGCCTTTGAGCAGGCAAAAGGTGGACTGGTAAGCTTTAATAAAACGCGAGTACAAGAATTTGAGCAGGCAATTACCGATGCTAATAGCTCCGCAGAAACCTTAGTTAATATTGGGTTTATTGTCGGTATTATTACGATTATTCTGCTATTTGGCACCGCAATACCGATTATTTCAGGCATTAGATCGTCGTTATCGAGCGTAGTTAATTCTTTGCAAGACATCGCAGAGGGTGAAGGAGATCTAACGGTACGACTAAACTCGAAAAGCAGCGATGAAATAGGTGAGCTTGTTAATCGCTTTAATATGTTCATTGAAAAGCTGCAGAACACCATCAAACAAGTCGTCGATATCGCCTTACCGCTTTCGCAAATGGCAAACTCTGTCAGTGCTAACGCGGAGCAAACCAATACCATTACTCAACTCCAACAAGATGGTGCACACAACACCAAAGCCGCTGTTGACGATTTAAATCACAGTGTCAAAAGCGTTGCTGATAGTGCCGCCTTAGCTGCCGATACAGCAACACAAACTCGTACAATTTCTACCGAAGGTGCTGATGTTGTTTCCAAGACAGTTGAAACAATTCACCAACTGGCGAAAACCGTCGAAGATTCCTCCGAAGTCATTGACCACCTAGACAGTGACGCTAACCAAGTAGGCGTTGTACTTGATGTGATCAGGGGCATTGCCGAACAAACTAATTTATTGGCGCTTAACGCAGCAATAGAGGCGGCTCGAGCGGGCGAGCAAGGACGTGGTTTCGCCGTTGTTGCTGATGAAGTGAGAACACTGGCCTCTAGAACACAAGACTCGACGGTTGAGATTCAAACCACCATTGAAAAGCTTCAACAAGCTGCCCGTAAAGCTGTAGGAGCAATGAGCAATGGTCGATCGTTGGCGGAAAGCAGTGTTGAACAAGTGACCATGGCGGGCACTTCGCTTGCAGAGATTACTACATCAGTTTCTCAAATCAGTGAAATGACCACCAATATAGCTCACGCCACAGATTCGCAATCACAAGCTGCAGGCCAAATCGTGTCGCATGTAGACGATATCAGCCAAAGTACTAATCAAACTCACAGTGCTTCTCAAGAATTAGCATCAGTGAGTAGCGAATTAGCGGGCTTAGCACACAACTTAGAAATTATTGCCAAAGGCTTTAAGGTTTAATTGGAATTTAGACTGCGTAGTTTATTCTCGCGTAGAGCCGTATCTCGAAAACCAGTACCTAAAAAGGTTAGTAAATATGAAAGCACGATATTTGACGATGGCAATCATAGCAACCTTGCCCTTTTCTCAGGCACTTGCTCAGATTGACTTTAATGGCTTTGGCTCTGTTAGAGCAAGTTATTCAGACTCTGATTTTGGGGCTGCTCCCTTTAGATACCTTGAAGAAGGCGAAGTCACTTTTAAAGGAGAGTCTTTATTTGCGCTGCAAGCAAGAAGCGAATTAGGTGAAGGTTTGTCGGCGACGGTTCAACTGTTTGCAGAAGGTCGTGATGATTTTGATGTTGAGGCAAGATGGGCATACCTTAGCTATCAGCTCAACGATACTCATCAGTTGCATGTAGGAAAACTCGCCAACCCCATATTTCATCAATCAGAATATGAAAAAGTTGGCTATGCGCATAATTTTTCAAGATTACCGACTGCCGTCTACGTGGATTTCGAATTTGCGACCATGGAAGGCATATCACTCGGCAGTCAATTTAGTTTGGGAGATAGCGATTTAACGCTAGAAACCAAGCTGTCTTATGGCAGCTGGGACGGTGAGGTTTTTATCGCCTCCATTCGCAATAATGTGCCACTCGGCTTTGATAACCTGTTCTCGCTCAACTTAACGCTATCCAGTGATTGGTGGAAGCTTTTTGCCGGCACATTTATCACCGAAATAGATGGTGAACAGGTAGACCAGCAAAGTATTTTACCGGCTGTTCAAGGTAGTATTGAATTAGCCTTGGCACAGGGTGCTACTCAGGCCGATGTCACTACCTACACTGATGCGATCACATGGGATGAAAAAGATGCCATGTATTGGTTTGCTGGATTTGGCATCGACTACAACAACATTTTATTGGACGCGGAATACGTCAACTATGTTATAGACGACTCTTCAGATGCAGAAAATGACGCTTGGTATGTCGCGCTTGGTTATCGATTCAATGAATTTGTGGTGACCATACACACCGAAGAACAAACCCAAGACAGAGACTTTAGCATTCTTAACAATGTGCAATCCCCCGTGCTTTTAGCCAGCGGCCAACGGGTCATCAGCTCATTAGCCTTTACCGAGTTTGATGCCTCTGGCATTACGCTACGTTACGATTTTCATCCGAGTGCAGCATTCAAAATTGATTACCTAAAAGGCGAAAACACTCGTACCGATATCGGCGACTATTCAATCGTTTCTGCGGGCATTGATTTTATTTTTTAAGTGATAAGGGTGAAAGCGCAAAACAAAACACAGTCGATAAAAATTACGGATAAGAATCACGAATGAAGTGACTCGATAATTGAGCAAATCATTATTATTACCGAAAAGGGCAATTTATGATGAAAAAACGATATTTGACGACGGTCATTGCCGCTTTAATGTGTTCTCCTCATGCATTAGCGCAAATAGAATTCAACGGTTTTGGCTCAGTTCGAGCCAGCTATTCGGATTCTGACGAGGGTGCTCCCCCCTTTACTTACCTAGATGAAGGTGAGGTCACCTTTAAAGGCGAGTCCTTGTTTGCCTTGCAAGCGCGAGGAGAGCTAGGCGAAGGCCTGTCAGCAACAATTCAACTTTTCGCAGAGGGCCGAGAAGACTTTGATGTTGAGGCAAGGTGGGCATATCTTAGCTATCAAATTAACGACATACACCAAGTACACATAGGTAAGCTCGCTAACCCAATCTTTCACCAATCCGAATATGAAAAAGTTGGTTACGCACACAACTTTTCGCGACTGCCAACAGCGGTTTATTCGAATTTCGAATTTGCCACAATGGAAGGTATTTCACTAAACAGTCAGTTTTCACTCGCTGATGGAGATTATACCTTAGATACCAAATTATCTTTTGGTAATTGGGATGGCGGCTTGTTTCTATCAGCTATTGGCGGTGAAGTTCCTTTAGCACTAGATCAAATAATCTCGTTGAACCTCACCTTATCCAGCGATTGGTGGAAGGTGTTTGCCGGTGTTTTCGGCGCCGAAATTCAAGCAGAGCAGTTTGACCAAGCAGTGGTGTTGGCAAGCGTTCAACCGGGTATTGATTTAGCCCTTGCTCAAGGGGCAACCACCAGTGATGTTAATAACTTTATTAACGGTTTGGGCTGGCACGAAAAAGATGGCCTTTACTGGTTTTCCGGTTTTGGCATCGACTACAATAATATATTGCTTGATGCGGAATATGTTAGTTACGGTGTAGAAGAATCTTCTGACTCGACAAACGAAGGTTGGTACGTCGCACTTGGTTATCGCTTCAACGAATTTGTTATTACTGTTCACGCAGAAGAACAAACACAGGAAATTGACTACAGTGAGGGACTATCTGGGGTGCAATCGCCAACTTTATTGGCAACGGGGCAAACTTTTATTGAGGTGTTAGGGCAACCAGAATTTGATGCGGTTGGCATTACACTGCGATATGATTTTCATCCCAATGCAGCATTCAAAGTCGATTATATTAGTGGAGATCATACTCGCCCAGATATAGGTGATTACTCTATCATGTCCGCTGGCATTGATGTTGTTTTCTAGGAGCTCATTATGAATAAATTAAAATTATTATTGTTGTCTTCGTGTTTCACGGCCTTTAGCAGCCAAGCAGTCACTGTTATTGTGCATCCTTCCAATGCCGATGCCCTTGATAAAAAGGCGGTCAAAAAAATATTCTTAGGAAAAACTAAGAAGTTTCCTAATGGCGATGAAGCAATTCCTATTGATCTTAAATCAGGTCAACTCAGAGGAGATTTTCTCAAAGCAGTTGTCGGAAAGTCAGAAAGCCAATTCAAAGCTTACTGGTCAAAATTGGTCTTCACAGGTAAAGGTCAAGCACCAAGAAGTGTTGATTCTGAAGCTGAGATAGTTGACCTAATCAGCAAAAATCCAAACTTAATCGGCTATGTCAGTGACGGGGCTGTCAACGACAGTGTTAAATCGGTTGGACAGTTCTAACTAAACATTAGCGAGCTCTAAATAAGCTAAAAAACACTTTTAGCACTACTCTACTGCCGAATACTGGAAAGCTTCAGTATTCGGCTTTCTTTATCTTATTCACTTTTCATAAAACAAGGTGCAAGTGATAACACTTTTCTATAAGACTTTTTACATTCTGATTTGTACTATTAATGCAGAATAACCACTTTATCTTATTGTTATCTGGTGATTTATGAGTGACACACTGATCATAATTCTTCTCACGACCTTAGCGGGCTTATGTATTCCACTCGGCGCCTTTTTCGCCAGTCACGAAAATATTCAAAACCAATGGCTGGAACAAGAGTTTCGCCATTTTGTTATCGCATTTGGTGGCGGTATTTTACTAGGGGCGACAACACTTGTACTAATTCCTGAAGGTAGCAACTATATTGAGCCTGACTCACTAAGCGTAGTTATTATTTTGGCTGGTGGTATATGCTTTTTCTTACTAGAACGTTACCTAGGATTAAAGCGGCGCGAAAACCCTCAACTAATGGGCATGATTCTGGACTATATTCCGGAAGCCATTGCATTAGGCGGCTTGGTTGCTACGCAATCACCAACCGCGTTGCTACTGGCAGTGTTAATTGGCTTACAAAATTTACCGGAAGGCTTTAATAGTTATAAAGAACTGCAAGCCAATAAAGTAAAAAACACAACAATTTTTAGCTACATGTTTATTCTTGTTTTTGTTGGCCCTGCTGCTGGTTTAGCTGGCTTTTATTGGCTCTCAAGCTATCAAAGCTTGCTGGGCATTATGATGCTATTTGCGGCGGGTGGTATCTTGTATTTAATCTTCCAAGATATTGCCCCACAATCACGCCTAGAAAAACATTGGGCACCACCACTGGGTGCAGTACTTGGTTTTTGTTTAACACTTTATGGTCAACAATTACTAGGGCACTAACAGCGGCTCTAGCCTTTTATAGAGAAACAAAACAACTAAATTTCCCCCCAAATAAAACAATTGAATAAAAGATCCGGGCAAACCAAAAAGCCCGTAATTATTAGGTTACGGGCTTTTTTAGTAAACCTCAGGTTTGGATAAGAAATAGTGAATAACAAATCATTTCAAATGTTTATGTTAATCGTTGTCTTCTAGCGAGAGATTTTTGCTGATATCAAGGCAAATTTGCGCGTCAATAGCTAGTCTATTGCAAGTCAATTTAACGCTGGTAGCAGTATAAATAGCCGCTAGAAGCACATTAGTTATCCAGAGCTGAGGTTAGTTACTTGTTGAAATTAGTTCAACATTAAAACTAAAGCTGAACCATATCACCTTTACTCTGCAGCCAATCTTTGCGATCCCCTGAGCGTTTTTTCGAAAGTAGCATATCCATGGTTTCCATGGTTTCGTCGTGTTCATCTACAGTAAGCTGAACTAAACGACGCGTATTTGGATCCATGGTTGTTTCACGCAGTTGCATAGGGTTCATTTCACCTAACCCTTTGAAGCGTTGCACATTGACTTTACCGCGTTTCTTTTCCGCTTCAATACGGTCTAAAACACCTTCTTTCTCACTTTCATCCAGTGCGTAATACACCTCTTTGCCGATATCGATACGGTATAAAGGCGGCATCGCCACATACACATGGCCTGCGCGAACTAGTGGTAAAAAGTGTTGCGTAAAGAGCGCACACAATAATGTCGCGATATGCAGTCCGTCGGAATCTGCATCCGCAAGAATACAAATTTTACCATAACGCAGTGCCGATAAATCTTCACTGTCTGGATCAATACCCAGTGCAACGGAAATATCGTGAACCTCTTGCGAAGCAAGAATTTGGCCTGACTCCACTTCCCAAGTGTTAAGAATTTTACCACGCAGCGGCATCACCGCTTGGAACTCGCGATCGCGAGCCTGTTTTGCACTACCACCAGCTGAGTCACCTTCCACTAAAAACAGCTCGGTTTTTTCGGGATCTTGGCTACCACAATCGGTCAATTTACCCGGCAGAGCTGGCCCTTGGGTGACTTTTTTACGGACAACTTTTTTGCTTGCTTTTAAGCGGCGTTGAGCGTTAGAAATACAAAATTCAGCAAGCGCTTCAGCAATTTCGGTATGTTCATTTAGCCACAAACTAAACGCATCTTTAACCACACCAGTGACAAAAGCGGCGCATTGTCGCGATGACAAACGTTCTTTGGTTTGACCGGCAAATTGCGGATCTTGCATTTTTACCGACAAGATAAAGCTACATTTATCCCAAATATCATCAGGCGTTAGCTTCACTCCTCTTGGGATCAAGTTGCGGAATTCACAAAACTCACGCATTGATTCCAACAGGCCTTGGCGTAAACCATTAACATGCGTACCACCTTGAATGGTTGGGATCAGGTTTACATAACTTTCAGAAACCGTTTCACCACCTTCTGGTAACCAAGTAACTGCCCAGTCTGCCGCTTCATGCTGTGCACTAAAGCTACCAATAAATGGCTCTTCTGGCAGGCTAACACTGTCACCAACGCTTTCTTTAATGTAGTCACTTAGGCCATCTTCATAACACCAAACGTGCTTTTCACCTTCGTTTTTGTCGTGGAATTTGATGGTTAAGCCAGGGCATAAAACCGCCTTCGCTTTAAGTAAACGTTTTAGCTTAGTGGTTGAGAATTTCGCCGAATCAAAATAACTAGCATCTGGCCAGAACTTCACGCGAGAGCCAGTATTTCTGCGACCTACGGTGCCAGTTTCCGTTAATTCCTGTACTTTTTCACCGTGCTCAAACGCCATTTCAAACACTTTGCTGTCGCGTCTTACCGTCACTTCAACGCGTGTAGAAAGCGCATTAACGACCGAAATACCGACCCCGTGCAAACCACCAGAGAACTGATAATTTTTATTAGAGAATTTACCGCCAGCGTGTAGCTTACAAAAGATAAGTTCCACCCCTGAAACGCCTTCTTCAGGGTGAATATCCGTTGGCATACCACGGCCATCATCAATCACTTCTAACGACTGATCTTTATCTAAAATAACCGTGATGTTTTGGGCAAACCCCGCTAAGGCTTCATCCACCGAGTTATCAATAACCTCTTGGCCTAAATGATTAGGTCGGTCTGTGTCGGTATACATGCCAGGACGGCGGCGTACGGGCTCTAGGCCACTTAAAACTTCAATGGATTCGGAATTGTATTGTTCACTCATCGGGTTTTCTAATCGTCGTTATTATTTTAGTTAGGCGTTTACTAAATCTAGGAAATCAGTGATTGCTGGTAACATATCAGCGAAATTAATAAAGCTGTGATCACCACCTTGCTGCACAATTAATTGGCTATTGGAGAATTTGTTCACGGCAAGTTGGTAATCTAACACTTCATCCCCTGTTTGTACCATGACTTGATACAAGTTTTCTGTGATTTTTTGCTGTTCAAGCTGCTTAAGTTCGGCCATATGTGCTGACTTTACTTCATAGCGCTCTTGCGTATACGGGTTGGTTTGCCAACCAATATAATCGCTAAGTAACAAATAAGGTGTAATTGCGGGGTTAACCAGAACCGCTTTACATTGATACTTTTGTGCTAAATAAGTTGAGAAATAACCTCCCAGCGAAGAACCGATAAAGTGCCAGTTGACATCAGTTTTGCTATTGATGATTTCTTCTAACTGCGCAATCGCAGCATTAGGTGAATTCATTATTTGTGGGCAGTGAAACTCCACTTCTGGGCAATGTTTTGCCAAATAGTCACGAGTGAGTTCCGCTTTCATTGATTGTGGCGAAGAATTAAAACCGTGAATGTATAAAACCGCTTTAGACATAATAAAGACTCATCATAATGTGCTTAATAACCTCAAGTTAGATGGACAACCTTAAGCTAAATAAACTTTGAGCTAAACAAGCTTAAGTTAAATAAACAACCTGTGTTTTAATATCACCATTGGCGAAGAAATCAAACAAACGATACCCAGGTTGTAAACTCTCTGCGACAAGTTGTTCTGTATCGCGAGCAAACTTAATTGAGGTTGCTGGGCAGGTATAAACAGGGGCATTTCTTTGTCCCGATTGTGCAGGAATCTCAAAAGCACGGTGCACGTGACCGCAGGCAATACCTTTGAGTGAACGCCAGTTGTTCATACATTGCCAAAATTCACTATGGTTCGTTAACCCATGGCGATCAATAAAGTAACCCAGATCAACGGGGTGATGATGCATAAAACAAAACTGAAACAGTTCTTCATCTGCTTTAACATTTTCTAGGCTACTGTCATCGCTCACGCTATTTTCTGCGTTGCTATTGTTCGTGCTTAAGTTTACCGCAGCAGAAACAAATTCACTCAGTTGCTCAATATCAACATAGCCAGCTGGCGTAGCAGATTTCGAATTAAGCAAATGAAAGCGCCAGTTTCCCTGTGAAAATGATCTTGCTTGGTTAAATGGTTTACCCGTCAGCACATCATTTAACACAGTAATATCATCGTGGTTACCAGCAAGAAAGTAGACGGTTTTATCGCATAACAGGGTTTCAACAAGTGCCTTAAAGCGGTGATAAGACTCTACTGTATGATCTTGTGTTAAATCACCAGTGAACACCACGATATCAATCGCCTTGTTATTGGCAATGTGGTGACAAGTCTTAACAAGGTTTTGATAAACATCTGCGCCATAATGCATCGCTTGCTTATCAGCAAATAAATGGCTGTCGCTAAACTGAGCAATCGTAAAACAAGGCGCAGAGTCAAGGTGTTTGGTCATGGTGTTTAAGCAACGTTAAAGCAAAGTTAAAGCAACATAAGAACTAATAAATAAGACGCTATTGCGCAGTATTGCTCACCGCTGAGCGACCGTGCATTAAACAAACTTGCAACCACTCTTTTAAAAACGCATTAACTTGCAATTTTTCATCTGGCAGTAACATTAAATCATTCGGGTAATGATACTTAGGCTTAATGTTGCGAATAGCTTGGCTACTGATGACCTCTGCCGCTTGTGCATCGTGATACAATCGGATCATCATCTTAGGAGCGAGTAAATTATCTAAGCCAGAAAAATCAAACTGCTGAACTTGCTCAACCGTGATAAGTGAGGTGTATTTGGTAACCTCTTTAACCGTAATAGCATAGTGCAGCTTATCGGCGATAAAAAACTCTCTGACCTCCCCCACTTCTTCCTTATTTGCCAGTAACTTTAGCGCCAGCATATAGTTGACAGCACATAGCTCCATCAAACTAGGCAAGTTAGGGCGATAAGCAGGTTTTGCTGATGCATTAGTTGAGGTCATTGATATTCCAGTGGTTAACAAGCTGTTGCGCGTTTAATGCCAGCCACTGTATACCAATGATGGTCATCGCATTGTTAATTGTACCATCATTTACCAGAGCGAGCGCATCGGCAAGCGTTAAGACGTGTACTTTTATATCTTCCCCTTCGTCGTCTAGCCCATAAACGCCGCCAAGATTTTCACTGTCTATTGGCGCAGCAAATAAATGAATTTGCTCTGAAGTACCACCTGGTGATGAAAAATAACTGGTGAGGTGAATAAGTTGCTCTGGTGATAGATTAAGGTTCGCTTCTTCTTTTGCTTCGCGCACCGCAACTTGCTCTGGCGCCTCATCTTGGCCGAACATGCCTGCAATGAATTCAATCAACCACGGGTTTTCTGCTGAGCGCAGCACACCCGCTCGGAACTGCTCAACAACAACGATTGAATTGTTTTTCGGGTCAAAAGGTATCACCGCAACGGCATCACCTCGTTCAAAAATTTCACGAGACAACACTTTGCTTTCACCACCATTAAACAGCTGATGACTCAATACGTATTCATCAATGCGAAAAAAGCCTTGATATCGGCATCGCTGCTCGTGCAAGTTCACATCGCATCTATCGTATTGATGAATTTTGTTTTTAACTTTCACGCGAAATATCCTATCATTCCACTGTTTAATAATATTTTGTTACATAAGCATAACACTGGTAAACACTTATTTGTTTCAGTTAGTTATTTAAGCCTAGTACCATATCCGGCTTACAAGAATAAGAGTAAATCGCACACTAAGGAATTGCTTGCCCATGAAAAAAACACTAACTTCCCTGGTTGTAGGGATGTCACTTGCGATGAGCGCGACATCAGCATTTGCTGATGACCTGATGCAAGTCTACCAACAGGCGCTAACTAATGATCCTGTGCTACTAAAAGCCGCTGCGCAATTTGAAGCATCAAAAGAAGGCATTGAACAAGCTCGTGCGGTATTGCTACCACAGATCAGTGCAACAGGCTCATATACAGAAACCGATGTAGACAATATTGCTCGTCAAAATAACGGTTTTGGTATTCCAGCGGGCGCAGTATACACCGCTGAGAATGACAACATTTCGTACGGTGCCAGCCTTAGCATGCAACTTTATCATCACGATACTTGGTTGCGTTTAGATAATGCCGAAAAATCAGCACACCAAGCAGACCTTGCTTATCAAATCGCGCAACAAGATTTGATTATCCGCGTAAGTGAAGCCTACTTTAATTTACTAAGCGCAAAAGACACTTTAGAGTTTGCTGAAGCGCAAAAAGTCGCTATTGAGCGTCAACTTGAACAAACCAAGCAGCGCTTTTCGGTAGGCTTAACCGCCATTACTGACGTACATGAAGCACAAGCGCAATTTGATGACTCTGTAACTCAGGTAATTCGAGCTCAAAACGACATTTACAACGCTGAAGAAGCGATTCGCGTGTTAACGAACGTGTACCCGCGTGATATTTTCGTGCTAAATACAGATCGTTTTTCTGCCTCTCGCCCAATGCCAGACAGTGCGAACGAGTGGCAACAAACGGCAGAAGCGAAGAGCTTAGATATTATCTCGCAGAAAGTATCTGTTGATATTGCCAAAGAAAATATCAATATTGCCCGTTCTGGTCACTACCCAACACTTGATTTATCAGGTCGATACTCAAATTCAGAAGACACATTCCGCTTGCCGAATATTCCAGAAATTGAAGATCCTGATTTAGATACCAAGTCGATTGGCATCACGTTAACTGTGCCAATTTACTCAGGTGGTGCAACATCAAGTGCTGTTCGTCAAGCACAGCACAACTATGTTGCCGCGAGCCAAGATTTACAATTTGCATACCGCGATACCGTTCGCAACACACGCAACGCATACAACACAGTAATTGCAGGTGTATCGGCTATTAAGGCACTTGAACAGTCAGTATTAAGTGCGGAAAAAGCATTAGAAGCGACAGAAGCTGGCTTTGAAGTGGGTACGCGTACCATTGTTGATGTGCTAAACAGCACGCGTAATCTATACGATGCTAAGCGTAACTTATCAAGCACGCGCTACCTATACATCAACTCAATTCTTGCGTTAAAACGTGCCGCAGGCACATTAACAGGCAAAGATTTGAAAGATATTAACGCTGGTTTAGCCGCAGAAGCAGCAAAATAAAGCGCTCTACTTGATGATAAATAGTAAAAAGGCAGCTTAGGCTGCCTTTTTCGTATCTGAAATTCTGCGGTTATTAATCTTCTAACCTAATGGTATTGATTATCTCTGTGGTTGAAATGCCTTGCTCAAAGTTAAGTACTTTAACTTCACCGCCATTGGCAATAACTTCTTTGCCGCCGGCAATGTCTTCAACTTTATAATCGCCGCCTTTAACTAAGACATCTGGCAAAATATTAGCAATTAAACGTTGAGGTGTATCTTCCCCAAATTCAACCACCCAGTCTACCGCACCTAACCCAGCGAGAACCGCCATACGGCGATCACTTGGGTTAACCGGTCGGCCAACACCTTTTAATGCTGTTACTGACGCATCGCTATTAACCGCAACAATCAAGCGGGTACCAAGCTCTTTTGCATTGCCGAGGTATGACACATGACCGGCATGCAAAATATCAAAACAGCCATTGGTCATAATGATTTTTTCACCACGCGCCTTCGATGCCTTTACTGCGATCGCCAATTGCTCTTCAGTAACGACACCATAGCCACTCTCTTGGCCACCATGTGTTGCGGCAAGTAACTCAGCTTCGCTCACGGTTGATGTGCCTAACTTACCGACTACAATACCCGCTGCTAAATTCGCTAATGCTGATGCTTGGGTCAAGTGCGCTTGGCTCGCAACTGCAAGTGCTAACGTGGCAATAACCGTGTCACCAGCACCCGTCACATCATATACTTCACGGGCAAGCGCAGGTAAGTGAAACTCTTCACAGTCTTTGCGAAGCAGTGTCATCCCTTGCTCACTGCGAGTAATAAGCAACGCATCTAATTCCAAGTCAGCAAGCAACTGTTGACCTTTATCAACGATGGCGCGTTCACTGTCGCAAACACCAACAATCGCCTCAAATTCAGACATGTTAGGCGTTAACATTGTGGCGCCGCGATATTTATTAAAATCGCTGCCTTTTGGATCGACTAATACGGGAATATTCTTATTCTTGGCGAGCTGAATAAGCTGTTGAACGTCAGACAAGGTGCCTTTGTCATAATCAGATAGCAGTAAGACATCGTGATCTGCTAATTTAGCGTCAATTAATTCATGAAATGCTTGTTTATCAAGCGCTGCCATCGATTCTTCAAAGTCTAATCGGATAAGCTGTTGACTGCGGCTTACCACACGTAGCTTAGTAATCGTTGGCGCTGAGCTTTGCTCGGCAAAAGCACAGTTAACATTCACAGCAGATAAATGAGTATTTAGCGTCTGTGAGGCTTCATCTTGCCCGGTAATCCCGGCTAACGTTACTGAGCCACCTAGCGAAGCGATGTTTAACGCTACGTTAGCAGCACCGCCCGGGCGGTCTTCATGTTGATTAATTTTAACCACAGGAACTGGCGCTTCTGGAGAAATACGCTGGGTTGAACCTTGCCAGTATCTATCCAGCATAATATCGCCTGCAACTAGCACGCGTGCTTTGGCAAAGGAAGGAATATCTACTTTCATCCTGACTTCCAAAATATGTATAATGCCAATAGTTTATCATGCCTAGAATGTATCCCGTGAGCAAAAATAAAATATTACAGCCGAACTTTAAACTGTCTTTTTTCCTACCTAAATATTGGCTCACATGGATTGGCGTATTGGTGATGTACGCTATTTCTTGGCTACCTTATAAATTGCAGCTCGCACTGGGCAAGCAACTTGGCCGCTTACTCTATAAAATTGGCGGCAAACGCAAACATGTTGCCCAGCGCAATTTGGCATTATGTTTTCCTGACATGCCAGAAGAAGAACGTCAACAAGTCCTTAAAAAGAACTTTGAAAATACAGGGATTGCCCTGCTTGAAACAGGTATGGGCTGGTGGTGGCCAGATTGGCGAGCAAAACGCAAAGTCAAGGTTGTCGGCCTTGAACACTTAGAAAAGGCTCAACAAGAAGGTCATGGCGTATTACTGCTAGCGATGCATTATCTCAGCGTTGAAATTTGCTGCCGAGGCGTAGGCTACACTCACCCGATGGTGGTATTTTATCGCGCTCACAACAACGCTTTAATGGAGTATTTTCAATACCGTGGTCGTGGCCGCTCAAACAAATACATGCTAAGTAAGCGTGATATTAAAGGCTTAATTGGCGCGCTTCACGAAGGCGAAACTTGTGTTTACTTGCCAGATCAAGACTACGGCAAAAACCGCAGCTTGTTTGTACCATTTTTCAGTGTGCCTGACGCTGCAACAACGACAGGTACATTAATTTTTGCCCGCCAACCAAATGTTCAAACGCATATGGTTATCCCGACAAGAAACGACGACGGCTCAGGCTATACCATTGAAATTACGCCAGCGCTGAAAGACTTTCCAACCCAAGATGACGTTGCAGATGTCACGCGTGTCAATCAAGAATTAGAGCAAGCCATTAGCCGTAAACCCGAGCAATATATGTGGCTACACCGCCGCTTTAAAACAAGACCAGACGAAAATTCGCCACCGCTCTATTAACAGTAGTCAACCTGCTCTTTTTTAGAGAAAATTGTATAAATTTTGATTTTTCAGTATGGTTATATTGAGTTGCACTTGATATATGAATGAATAATCAATGAATTTTTGGATCCGTAATGGGCTTTTTGCCATTGTGCTTTCTGGCTTAGCCTACTATTTATTGGCTAACCACGAGCTTATTGCCTCGCTTGGTGATAGCTTTGCGGAATCCGAACCTGAGCAGGTAAAACCGGCTGAGGCAGCAGCCCCCGCTGAAGCATCACAGGTGACTGAGCCACCACAACACGCGAAAAAACCATTAACCAACTCAAAAAACAAAGCCGCAGAAGGCTTATCACGCTTCTACGCCAGCATCCAAGGTCCCGACGAGAAAGGCAGCGGACCGAAAATTAGAAATAATGTGGTGTACCTTCCTGAACCACGCGGCGATTTAGAAAAAATTTTAGAAGCCAAAACCGTTATCACTCGACCACTAAAAAAAGATTGGCAGGGCTCAACAGAGTCACGCCCCTTTAGAACTGGCTCAACACTTTTTCAAAAGCTAGTTGAGTATGCAGAGCAAGATGGTCTTGAAGTTATGTGGCGGTTAAACCGAGATTTAGTCATCAAAGATCCATTTCGCATCAACAAAGAAATTTTGGCGACCGCATACCAAGTAGGTAATGCGATTAGCGGCCACTTTCCTGAAGGCGTAGATGTATATTTTTGCTACCAACAGCGTACGATTGTGTTCCAAACAGGCCCACAAGACTACCTTGCTAAAAAATGCCGACTATTGAGTTCAACAGGCAATATCAGCAATTCCCGTAGCTACTATTAAAGATGAGTTAATTCCGCTGCCGATAAAGTGTAAATCAGCAGGTAACTCACCTATTTGACTTTGTTTATTCCATAAAACGTTGCCAAATCTGTGCAACTGAGCCTGCCATCTGATTAAACATTGCTTGTGATAGCTGAGCTTTACCGTCTTGTAATACTGCCCGATGGCTAGCATTGCGAAGTTGGCAATAGCTATCAACTAAGTGCTGAGCCGACTCGTCAGACACTACCCCCACTTTCGCTAGCCCTTCAATAATTCGAATATTGTCTGAAAATTCCGTTAACTGTGGATATTGCCCACTAAATCTCAAGACTAAATATTGCGTTAAAAATTCAATATCTACCAAGCCACCGTGACCGTGCTTGATATCGATACATTGCCCTGACGATGTATCAATGTGGTTACGCATTTTCTCGCGCATCTCGACAACTTGCTTTTTCAATTCACCGTTTTCTCTAGGATTAGTTAATACCCGTTTTCGAGTAGCGGAAAAATTATCTCTAATATCGTCATGACCATAAACCATGCGGGCTCTGACCAAAGCTTGATGCTCCCATGTCCAAGCTTCAGTTAGCTGGTAGTCAGCAAACGAGTCGATGTGAATCACTAATACGCCGGAATTACCAGACGGCCTTAAGCGCATATCAAGTTCATACAAAATGCCACTACTCATCCGAGTATTGAAAATATGCATCACTTTTTGCGCCAACTTCACGTAAAACTGGCTAGCAGCAATTTCCCGTTCACCATTAGTGGTATCGTTAAGTGGGCAATCGTGAACAAAAACTAAATCTAGATCTGAGCCATATCCTAACTCAATGCCGCCCATTTTGCCGTAGCCAAGTACGGCAAATCCTTTGTGGTTAGTACCTAAGGTAGATTTGGGTTGGCCAAAACGCGCTGTTAATTGATGCCAAGCCTGTTGAATTACCTCGCCAATTGTAGCTTCTGCTAAGGCTGTTAAGTGATCGCTTACTTTCATTAACGGTAACACACCGCTAATATCCGCAGCAGCGATACGCAGTTGTTGCGCTTGTTTAAATTGCCGTAAGCCATTCATTTGGCTTTCAACATCATCTTCTGGAATACGCAACATGGCTTGTTGTAATTCATTGGCATAGTCAGCCAACGCTGGCGGGTTATGCAGTAGCTTAGGGTCAATAAGCTCATCTAACAGTATTGGAAATTTCGCGATGTAATCACTGATCCAGTGGCTTTGCTGGCACAAACGAATTAAGTGAATAAGTGCGCCGTCGTTTTCATAAAGCAGTTCAAGGTAAACCGTTCGACTCGCTACTTTTTGGATAATTTGCAATACCCTAGGCAGCACTACCTCATAAGCATTCTCGTATGCATTCTCAAAAGCACTATTACTATGTAGGTGAAACAAGACACGTGGCATGAGTTTGTCTAAGACCACTCGACCTCGTTGACCAATAGGCTGCTTTTCTAACTCTTGCTTAAATTCGTACAGCATTTGCCAAATACCGTCTTTTTGCCAATTTGAAGCAATCGCTTTTTGCCAAGTGAAGTCGTCAGTATCATGCCAGCTATCGTGCCAAAGCGTTTGCCATTGGGCTTCAATATCTTCATGATTGGGAGCTTCTTCTCCAATCAGCTGATTAAATTCATCGTGCACATAGCCTAGATGCGCATTGAGCCTAGTTAAAAACTCCTGCCAAGTATCAATGCCAAGCACGTGTAATAATCGCGCTTGATCAAGCTCACTATCAGGTAGTGTTTGCGTTTGCTGGTCGTCTAACGCTTGAATTACATTCTCGACACGGCGTAAAAACCGATAAGCATTGGTCAGTACACGGGCACTCTCCGGCGGCACTATTTGATGTTCAACTAATAGTGGCAACACAGTCAAAAGGTTGCGCTGCTGAAGTTCTTTGACACGGCCACCGCGGATTAACTGAAAAACCTGAACAATAAACTCAACTTCGCGAATTCCACCCGCTCCCAGTTTAATATTGTTGGTTAATTGCTTGCGCCTAACTTCACGGCTAATCATCAGTTTCATTTTGCGCAAGCTTTCGATGACACTAAAATCGATATAGCGGCGATACACAAACGGGCGTAATAATTGCGACAGCTCTTGGTGATGTTCACCTTGGCCTATTGGCCGAGCTTTGAGCATGGCGTAACGCTCCCAGTCGCGGCCTTGATCTTGGTAGTAGTCTTCCAATGCAGAGAAACTTAGTACCAATGGCCCACTATCACCAAACGGGCGCAGTCGCATATCCACGCGATACACAAAGCCATCGGCTGTTTGCTGATCTAGAGCAGCAATGAGTTTTTGCCCTAGTCGTGTAAAAAACGTTTGGTTGTCTAGCGATTTTCGAGCGCCACGCGTTTCGCCAGTTTGAGGATAAGTAAAAATAAGGTCGATATCGGAAGAAAAGTTGAGTTCACCGCCACCTAACTTCCCCATTCCGTAGACAAGCAAGGTTTGCTGTTGACCATCAACACCATATGGCACGCCCCAGCGCTCTTGGCAAAAAAGAGTAAGCCAGTTAAGTGCCGATAAAATTAACGCATCGGCTAGTTTGGTTAGGCGAGCAAGAGAAACATCAAGATCAGCGTACCCAACCATATCAGACACGGCAATATCGACCATCGCCTGTTGGCGAAACTGGCGCAGCACTCGATGCAAGCTGGCTTCGCTGTCGCAATCTCGCAGTAAGTTGGCGAGTTGCTCCTCATAATCGGGCACATGACTGTCAGTGAAATCTCGCTCGGTAAACAACTGAACAATAGATTCAGGCTGTTGTTCAAATGCACGAAAAACAAAATCGCTCAGCGTGACCGCTTCCATTAAATTTGCCACCGCATTGCTATCAAGCGGTTCAATGTAGTTTTGATAGTCATCAACTAAATGCTGATTTCGCTGTTTAGCAAGTGCAGCTAATTCATCAAAATGTGTATTTATGATCGGCAGGTTTGGCATACATTTCCCTTCAACATCGCCCGAAGTAGTGTGGCTGGTTATCGAGCGCTCAAGTCTTAATCGTTAGAAACTTTTTGAAAGATATTGACATAAAAATAATGTTTCAATAAACAGCGGATAAGATTTAGCATAACAAGTATGGACTGGACTTATTCTAGGTCATAAAACTATTACAATCGGCTATTGAGTCAAAGGATATCGCTATGTCTACAACAAGGCATAAGAGTAATCTTGAGCAGGGTTTCAATAGACATATTATGTCATAGATGTTATTAATGAATGATAACCATAGCATTTTTAAGGATGAGATGGCACAAATGCAAATCACCAAAACCTTAGTCTTAGCATTCGTTTTGCTACTGAGCGCCTGTGGCGATCCAGTACAAGAGCAAATTGATGCACAAATTCCTTTAACTGAGCAGCGTGTTCAACAACTTGGCGACATGCTTGATAGCGGCCAAATACGCAATGCTAAATTTATCACCCAATACGCTGATACCGTGGCAAAAAAATCGCCACAGTTACTTAGCATTGTTGATGAATTTCGCAAAGACGCCACTTCCAGTGGCCCGCTATACCAAGCACTGCTTGAACGCGTTGATTTGGTAAAAACACAGCCGCAAATGTTTGCTAACAAACAAGCGCGATTTGAAGAGCTTTTGAACATCTATCAGGCAGCCGACCCCATCCTGTATTCAGATGCGCTTAGTGACCCTCTTAACGTCTTAGCAGATATGTCTGACGGTGAGTTGCCGCGCGTTAACTCGATGTCAAAAGCGCAAAGTATGGCTGCGAATAATGCACAAGACTTTGGCGTTGGTGAACAGCTTATAGGCAACCCAGCATACGGACAATGGCAAACCGATAGTAATGGCATGTCGTTCTGGGCTTGGTATGGTGTTTATCGCCTGCTTGACGATGTGTTAGATATCGATCGTAAGCGTCGCGGTAAAGTGTATTACAGCCGTTGGGGAAAATCGCGAAATTACAGCTACTACCACGATTACGGTCGCACCCGATATAGCTCACCAACTCAGCTGAGCAAGCAAACGCAATTAGAGACTCGTACTCGCAAGTCATTTGAAAGTCGCGGTCAACGATTCACTAGCGCTTACGGTAAAAATCGCAGCGGTGCATCAGGTGTTTCGAGCCAGAGTAAAACGGCACAAGCTAGTGCTTCACGATTTTCATCAAACAACACTAATAAAAGTAAATTTGCTAAGTCATCAAGCACCACGTCAAAAAGCAAATATAGTAAAAGTAATGCCAGTTTCAGAAACAGCAGCAGTAGTACATCACGCGGATTTCGTCGCGGTAAATAAGAATTAGGAGAATAAAAATGTTAAACACCTTATTAGAGATTACTGCGTTGAATTCGAATTTAATGACATTCCTCGCCGTTGATATTGCCATTGCCATTGTCTTGTTAAGCGCGATGCGCTTCGTTTCTGGCGTAACGGCCAAAGTTAACACCACAGACGAATTGGCTAAGCAAGACAACTTTGCATTTGGTATTAGTGTCGCTGGCTCAATTGCCGCTCTAGGGATTGTGTTAACTGGCGCGATTACTGGCGAGGCAGCCGAAAGCTTAACGATGGAAGTTATTGGGATGACTTCTTATGGCATTTTCGGCTTAGTATTAATCAAAGTTGGCCGGCTTATTCACGACAAATTTGCGCTTAATCAAATTGACAAAACAGAGCAAATAAAGGCTGCAAACATCACTGTTGGTATTGTTGACGCAGCCGGTGCCATTGCAACTGCGATTATCATTAAAGCGGTTTTGATTTGGGTTTATGGCTTAGATGTCAACACCTTTATCGCCATCTTCAGTGGCTTTGTTGTTTCACAGGCAGTGCTGATTATCGCGACGCGTATTAAAGAGCGTCAATACGCCAAAAACAACCAAGGCGACTCAATGCAACAAGCCTTTGCCAACGGTCAGGTAGCGCTCGCAATTCGCTACGCAGGCCAAGTCATTAGTACTGCTCTTGCCGTGACCGCCGCAAGTTACTTCTTTAGCTATAGCCCGGAAACGCTGGTCGTCAATTTAGCTGGCTGGTTAGTGTTTGGTATCTTAATGACGTTATTGGTTACCCTACTTACCTTTATCGCCAAAAAGTTAATTTTATGGGGTATTAACCTTGTTGAAGAAGTTGATCAGCAGCACAACATTGGCGTTGCTGCAATTGAAATGGCGATTAGTATTTCAATTGCGATGATTTTAACTGGCCTAATGGCCTAACACTGTTTCACAAGTAGCCATTAATACTTGTGATGGCGGTATGATTGAAGCTTATCAAAGTTAACGACACCAAAGTTAACAATACCAAATTGGGCAATCATACCGTCAACAACTCACGGTTTATCACATGACTAATACTCGTCGTCTATTACTTGACGACACAATCCTTATATTAACCATGGCCGTACTTGCTGGCTGTGGGCTTATCTACGAATACCTGCTCTCTCATTATGCTGGCCGTGTACTTGGTGTAATGGAAAGTACTATCTACACCATGATTGGTTTGATGATAGTTTCAATGGGGTTAGGTGCCTTCGCGGCGCGTAAAATATCCTGCCCGTTTAATGGCTTTGTCTGGCTTGAAGCCATTATCGCCCTGCTCGGTTGCAGCGCAATTTTATTAATTGGCGGTGCTATTGCCGCCACGCAATTACTGCCTCAATTGATTGCTGACACTTTCTTGTTACCACCTGACGCCATGCCACGTGGTGGATTATTTCAATCACTAAGCTGGCTCGCGCTCAAGCTTCCTTACATTTTTGGTGTGCTTTTAGGCTTTTTTATTGGCATGGAAATTCCGCTGATCGCCAAAATTCGCGAGCATGTGCACCAAAAACATCTACAACATAACTTAGGCACAATATACGGTGCCGACTATATTGGCGCAGGCATAGGCGCAGCAATTTGGGTTATTTTTTTACTTGCGATTGATATCAGTAAGGCTGGCGCGCTGACCGCGGCATTAAACCTGTTGGCTGGAACCGTGTTTATTACGCGCTTTTGGCACCAGTTAAAATGGCGAAAGGTTTTGGTAAGTTTGCATGTTTTACTGGGTATTATCATGATGGTTGTATACCAGTTTGGTAACGGCTGGCTTAATCAGATGAACAATCTACTTTATCTCGATAAGGTCGTTTATACCGATAAAACCCGTTACCAACAGTTAACCTTTACCGAACGTAATATGGGTTTGGAGAATGAGTCGGTCATTAGCTTTTACCTTAACGGTCGCCTGCAGTTTTCGTCTATTGATGAAGACATTTATCACGGCTACTTGGTCTACCCTGTCATGGCAAGTTCAGCGCGCACTGATAAGGTATTAATCATTGGGGGCGGCGATGGGCTAGCCTTGCGCGATGTACTCAAGTGGGGCGCAAAAGAAGTCACTTTAATTGACTTAGATAAGCAGTTACTCGATATTTTTTCTAAGCCGAGCGAACACCTGCCAGCACCGCTTGCCAGCAAGCTCACTCAACTTCATCAGGGTAGCTTAACTGATGACAGAGTGACACTGATGCCTGCAGATGCCTTTATTGCCATCGACCAACTTATTGCAAATCGCCAGCATTTTGATGCCATTTTGGTAGACTTGCCTGATCCAAGCCACCCTGACTTGAATAAGCTTTATTCCGTTAACTTTTATGCGCGACTCAACCAATTGCTCTCTAGCGATGGGGTTATTGGTGTGCAATCAACCAGCCCTTATCATGCTAAAGCTTCTTTTATCGCTATTGGCAATACCTTGAAGGCTGCTAACTTTCTTCACGTTGAGCAATACCATGACAATGTGCCTAGTTTTGGCGAATGGGGTTGGAGTATTGCATCAAAAGCTGGGCTTTCACCTTCACAACGACTGAATCAGCTAACAGATTTACCTATTGAGCATAACTGGCTTACGCTCCCTTTGATTCTTTCATCGTTTAATTTTCCGCAGGGGTTTTATGATGAGCAAGAACAATATGGCATCAACTATCTGGGCAGCCATACGATATATCAATTGCATCAACAAGCGTGGAAAGATCAACAAGGCATTGTCCAGTAATACGTTATTTAAAGGCTATCTAGAGATATTTTAATTTTTTGGAAAGCCTGTATTTAACAGACAAAGGTAACAAAAAGTAAAAACTTCACCGTAGCTGCTTGACATATTATGTCTGAGTGCTACATTAACAACCAATGACATATTATGTCGTTTAGCAATTAGTGTCGATGTCGCCACTTTGCTACTTAGTTTGCATGAGGATAAACATGAATATACATAAGATAGCTGATCACTTAAATGCGCTAGCAGACAACTCTGAAACCGGGATGGTTTTTGATTGCCAGCCTATTTCAGGTGATGTTGATGTGCTGCAAATAACTGTTGAAGGTCGTGAAGAGTTACCTATTTTTGTATCGGTAACCGATGATCAAATTCTTTGCATTACCTACCTTTGGGGTAACGACGAAGTTAAACAAGACAAAATCGCTGATATGCACACCGCTATGTTAGAAATGAGCATTCCAATGCCATTGTCTTCGTTCTCAAAAATTGGCGATAAGTACGTTATTTTTGGTGCCTTATCAATCGGTTCAACGTTTGCAGATATTGAGCACGAGCTAGCCGTTTTGAGTAACAACGCTATCGAAATTATCGACGATATGAGCGACTACCTAGTTTAAATTTGACCATCATTGAGGAGCAATTTTTATGAGTATTTTTAAGAAAATTATGACAGCGATCCGTGGTGGTGCTACGGAAGTGGGTGAAGCAATTGTTGATGCCAATGGCACGCGAATCTTTGAACAAGAAATTCGCGATGCGGAGCACCATTTAACCAAAGCTAAGCGTGACCTAACCAATGTGATGGCGCAACAAATGGCAGCAAGCCGTGAAGTTGAGCGATTAAACCGTGAAGTTACCGAGCATGAAGGCTACGCTGCACAAGCACTTGAGAAAGGTGATGAGTCGTTAGCGTTAGCGGTTGCTGAAAAAATTGCGAGCTTAGAAACTGAACTTAGTTCACAACAACAAGCGTTAGCAAGCTTCGAAACCAATGCTAACCGCTTGAAAGAGCTAGTTCGTAAAAGTGAACGCCAAATTCAAGAGCACAAACGTCAATTGTCTATGGTAAAGACGACTGAAAGTGTACAAAAAGCGACTTCAGCCATTACCGATAACTTTTCGTCAAGCAATTCTAAGTTGTTAAATGCTAAAGACTCACTAGAGCGCATTAAGGCTAAACAACAACAGTTTGACGACAAGATGAAAGCGGCTGAAGCACTTGAAGCGGAAACCGGCGACGGCTCGCTAGAAGCACAGCTTAAAGCAGCGGGTATTGGTGCTGCTGATAACAACGCAAGCTCAGTGTTAGATCGTATAAAAGCGAAACAAAACAAAAGCTAATTGCGCGAGTGTTACCCAACCAACTCAGTCTGTCTTGTCGTTCCCCCTGCGACTTGTTAGGCTGAGTTTTCTTGTTTCTAGATTAGGTTTTCAATTACGCCTAATGTGTGTAACAAGAATACCGGCAAAGAACAAATAACTGGAACTACCATGAGTTTTATCAAAAAGCTATTTGGCAACGAAGAAAAGCAACGTGCCGTTACCCATGTTAAAGACTTACAATTAAATGACATGATTGCCATGTCAGACAGCTTTGGCTTGCCAAGTTTGTTACGCGACCAACAATTTCAAGTAACTGCTATTAACTGCTACGAGTTTGAGCATCGCACGCAAACAGAGTGGGTACTCACTGGCCAAAGCGATGTCGAACTATACCTGTCACTCGAGGCTGATGATAAAACCTACCTAAAATTCTCACTTAAAATTGCCGACAACGACGTTGAAACCTTGTTTGATTTAGACCAGTTTTCAACAGTATTTGATGAACCTGGCCAAGCGCAACTTGAACGACAACAAGACTCAACACTCAACCTAGATTGGAGTGATAGCCAATACCAACAACAAGCGTTCGCGCAAGTGGGCTATTTCCATCGCAAAGACAACCGCGTGAGCAATCTAAGCCAATACGAAGGTAGTGATAGCGGCGAGCAATTTGAACTTTATACCTTGTACAATCCAGATGAAGATAAAGGTATTGATATTGAAGTATGGCAGGATGGTGATACCGATGTTTTTCTGACGCTATTTCGCCCTGTCACGGATATTGTCGATATGTACCCCGGGAGTTAATCATGTCACGTAAAATACCAGATAAATGGCAATCATCCGTCAAAGCCATGAAGGCCGTTCAGGTGGCCTTTGATATGGATGAACAATTTCAGCTCGCCATACGCCGTGAAGCACTTGATGCTGGCCTTAGCCCGTCAGATCAAATTCGCACTATTCTTGGCCTACCAACAAGCAAGCGCCCTAAACGCCCAAGATTAACTGTAAGCTTATCGCCCGCTGACTACGAATTACTCGCTGAAAAATACAACTTAAATGCTGATCAGCAGCTAGAAATCAAACGCAAATTGATGGATGATTTAGTGATGTACGTTAAAAACCAACAAGATTAATCCACTAACATCATGATTGTGTTCAAATCTATTATCGAAAAATCTGGCTTTTACAATATCGACGAATATGGCGTTAAAAATTATAACCTCGGTGTTATCAGCCTATTTGCCATTGCACTATTTATCTCGTTAACGTTGAGCTTTGGCTACATCACCTATCAGGCAGAATTCGGCCAAGATGGCGCAACTATTGCCGATTATGCGGATGCGGTCTGGTTAATGTTAATGGCCTCTTCAACGATTGGTTTTGGCGGTGAATTACCGGTTACTGTGCTCGGCAGAGCCATGGTCTTTTCCATGTTTGTCTTAGGCGTCGGTATTCTGGGTTTGCTTGGTGGGGTTTTTGTTCAAAAAGCCTTTGGGTTTTCAGACACGAACATTAAAAATCGCGAGCTGAGAAAACAAAACCAAGAAATTCTCGCTAAGGTTAATGACCTTGAACAAAAAATTGATCAATTGTTGGCAGCTCAGCGCCAACAATAAGCTTTCACTTAATCGCGTTGTCTCCCAAAGCAACGCGCTTTGCATCCTATTCACCACCTCAAATCATAGCTTTAATGCATAGCTTCGAAGTACAAGCAAAGTCTAAGCTTACCTAACTAAGCTACTCACTTGGCGAGTATTTCAAGCTATGCCATACTCACTAAAGTTGCTAGTAAAAGACCTAGCAACACAATAAGAAAGTGTAATAAGAATAAAAGGGAAGCTTATGAATAAATTCACATTAATTGCTGGCGTAACCGCTGTCTTAGGCTTATCAGGCTGCGCTAACAATAGTCAGCTCGATCAAATGTCTAACCAAATCGACCGATTGTCTAATCAAGTTAGCAAGCTATCGCGTGAAGTCGACAACTTAAAGACGCGCCAGCAACAACAAAACCGTAAAATTACTGAAGCTAACGAACTCGCTAGCCAAGCGAATGAGCGCGTTAACAATATGGTTGCCACGTTCAAGAAGTAACTGTTCGAAAAATAAATTTTCGCCGCTCTAGCAATTAGTCGGCAGCTTGCTGTACTGCCGATTTAGCTTTTTCAACGCGAATGACTAATCCTGATGGCTTCTCGAAATCTGCCCGATAACGTTCAATTTCGCTTTCCCCAATAAACTTTACTAACCTTTGCCAACCATCTGCATTTTGCAGTGCAGTTTGCTCCGAGGTGAGCGCTTGGTGTACTTCAAAAAGTTTCAGTCCAGGCTTTTCGTAAGACATTTTTATCGGCTGATCGATTATCTTGACTTGTGTGTTAAGCGGTACATTTTCAAATAGCCATTTAATATCATCGTCATACATGCGAATACAGCCTGAGCTTGCACGAGTACCTATGCCAAAGCGTTGATTTGTGCCGTGAATTAAAAATTCACTGGTGGCTAGGCGTAGCGCATATTTGCCAAAAGGGTTGTTTGGTCCTGATGGTATTTCATCCGCTAAAATTATGCCTTTTTCGGCAAGGTAACGGGCCTTCATTTCTTGTGTTGGACGCCAAATTGGATCTTTTCGCTTCTCACCGATATAACTCGTTAAATTTGGTGTCGCCAATCCCTTACGGCCAATTCCGACAGGAAACACATGAACACGATTTAATTCCGGTTGGAAATAATACAACCTTAATTCCGGCAAGTTGATAACAATCCCCTTGCGCTCAACAAATGGGAGCAATAACTGTGTCGGAATATGGATACTTGCTTGGCTTTGTGCTTTTTTTTCTGATTGGCTTACGGCCAGTTCTGCTGATTGCTGAGCGCTAACCAATGTATCGGAAGGTTTTTGATAAGTAAGAAATGGATCAACACCTGGATTTGCCGCAATTAAGGCAAGAAAGCCAACATTATATTGCTCTGCTAATCGCTGAAAATAGTCACCGCGTACAACGGTATGTTTAGTTGGCTCGCCGATAAGGCGCTGATGGGGTGGTGGTAAAGGGTAAGCTGTAGCGAAAGCTAACTTAGCTGTTATCAGGAAACAAAGTAAAGCGGTAAGAGGGCTATATTTCCATGGTTTAATCATAGTGCTTTGGATACCCTCTCCTTGTTGATTCAGTTCAATAGCCGCTTTTTCACTAGTTCGCCATTTACCATTGTGTTAGTCGTTATTTTTGTTGTCATCAAGTCACGGTTATTAAAACTATTAGGCCAGTTGAACCGAATATAACAACCAATAGTTTCAATAACTTGTGCTGATTTTACAGCCAATATGGCTCAACTTTAACGGCCGCTTGGTATGACTGATTAATCACCTGCAGCAGGTTATCAACTTTTGTGTTGAGCCAACGATTGAGCTTTTGCGAACTTTGCTCGATACCGTTAAGTTGCTGTTGCAACAGATTCAATGTCGCCAACTCTTCAATGCCATTAAACACATCCAGCCAAGTGCGGCGGTATTCAGTTCGGCTTGCTTGTTCATACAGTGCACCGAACCAACTCCCTGTGTGCAAACTAGAAAATAGGTGTTTTTGAATCACTAAATATTCTTGTGCCGTTAACTGTAATTTATTGCCACACACATCTTTAATGGCCGTTAAATTAGTACTCAGTTTGGTTTTAGCATGCTCTGACAAAGAGCGTGTTTTATCAACGGGCTTAACCACGGGCTCTAAAACGTACTTCAACAAATGTAACTGAAGCAGATTAAATGTCGCCGACATTAGTTCTTGTTGAATCGCCTCTTCACTTGGGAACTGGCTGCGCTCTATTTTTAAGGTAGACACCAACTGATTGCTGTACTCGAGTTTTTTGCGGTAATTGCCTGACTTCAGCGTTAAATCGTTGATATGAATAGCCGTTTCAAGCCAACTTAAACTGTCTATTGCGTGTTTTAACAGCGTATCGAATTGTTCAAATTTAGCGGATTCAATTAAGTTCTGATGTAAATGCAATCCTTGCTGAATAAAACTCAATGCTTCAAATACTTGTTTCACATGAGCCAATTCTGTTGCCGCCAACGATTGCGCAATCGCCTTTTGCAAACAATTTAAGCCGTGCTCTAAGCCAATAACCATGGCTTTTTCAACAGATAGCTCTGGATTTAACGGCACTTGAAAACTTATCGTTTCCTCACTTTTTAGCGCAGCCTTTTCTTGCCACAACATATAACCACGAGCTGCTTTACTTAGACGGCCTGGGGTCAGTTGAAATGACTGACAAAGCAGTTCGGCAAGCACAAAAATCGCATCACGCTCGCCACTAACCAGCTCTAATTCCACTTCATTAATCGGCAGTATCTGCCCTTGCGCGCTAATTTCGCCGCGGTCATATGCCACTTCAATGACTGAACCACTAACTTCAACCTGCCAACTCGTGCGATGAAAATTCGTGGTAAATATTGCCACTAGTTGATTTTGAAGTTCCGTAACATGGGCAGCTGCAGGCCAAATATCACTTGGAAATAAAGCTAAATCAGGAATATTTTGCTCAATGGCAACGTTATATTCGGGGCGCTGATGTAATCCACCAACAACGATTCCGGCAGTTTTTATTGTCTGCTCAGTATAATCATCGGCTTTACGCACGCGCAAGCCAAAGTCAAACTCACGTAATGTTCGTGCATTAGTATCAAAGTAAGTATTACTTAGCTGTCGTGACGCTTGGGTGAAAGTAAGTTGGTGTTGATTAAGTAGTTGAGTAAATTGGCTAACGACATTGTCGTCGCTAACTAAATATTTAAGCTCGATTTCTGTGGACATGTATTTGTTGTTGGGACACCTAGCTATTCGCAAGCTGATATGGATGTCCTTGTGAAAAACCAGAAAATTAGATTACAAAAGCGCCATTTAACAAGCAAGTTATTTCTCAGCTAAGCACGGCTAATTGGTGTCGAAATAAACGAAAAATCCACGGAACTTGTGCAATTGGTGCTTATTCCTCAAATTACAGCGCTCTGGCTTGCGCTCTTGTTCACAAAGCCCTAATATCGTGTGCATCTTTGGGAAAGTCTTTCAATCGGTATCGCATGGGGAAATTCATTAAGCTGGCTAGTGCAGCTTTATTTGCAGTGTCTTTAACTAGTTTTGCTCAACAAGCTACTCCTGAGCTTGAAGACGGCTTTATTTCTGACGAACTTTTCATTTACATGCACTCAGGTGCTGGTAACAACTATCGCATAGTTGGCAGCATCAATGCGGGTTCACAAGTTAAACTAACGGGTGAAAAACTTAATGGTTATACCCAGATTGTTGACGATAAAGACCGCACCGCTTGGGTTGAAGACAGATATGTTTCAAATAAGCCCGGCCTGCGCCATGTTGTAGCAGAGCTTAATGGCCAACTCGCTTCAACCGGTGAGCAAGAAGCCCAATTTCGAACACAAATTGCTGAAAGCAAAAAATTGCTCACTGCTGCCCAATCACAAAACACTGAGCTCACTAACAAGATCACATCGTTAGAAAGCGAGCTAGCAAGCGCCCAAGCTAAACTAGAAACGCAAGATATGGACGTAATGAAGGAATGGTTTTTCAATGGTGGCATTGTGGCTGGCCTTGGCCTACTAGCGGGGTTATTTCTCCCTCAATTATTTGGTCGTCGCAAATCATCAATGGACAGCTGGAAGTAATATCAAGATTAGTTAAGTGTTGACTGCACCAATTAAAGCCTCAAGAAAGAGGCTTGTTGGTTTACGAAAATGCTGACGTTTGCCTAGTTCGAAGAGTCCAATAGATTTGGTGCTAAATTAATTTAAAGCTTAGTTAATTTCAGGCTTAGCTGATTTCAGGCTTGGTTAAGTTCAAGCATAGTTAATTTCAGGCATAGTTAACTAAAGGTTTTGATGATAAGCAGGAAACTTCATTTAAGTTCAATCACTTAACTACCGAAATCTGCTAGCAAAATACATTTATCTGAAACCGAAGCGAACTTACGCGTTAATGGTTGGTCTATTGCAAGTGAATTTAACAATGATAGCAGTAACACTAGCAGCTAGAAGCAATTGAGTTACCCAAACTTTAGGCTGTTAGTTATAGCATTGACCGGAAACTGTAGTAATGCACATAATTTTTGATGTACTTCACCTCTATTACCTCCCTCAGTATTTACCTGTAGCCAAAGAGCTTACTCAACGGGGTTGTTCCATTGAGTTTGTCTTCTACCACAGTACTCACGATACTGTGATCAAAGAAGTCATTGCCACCGAAGCGCTGAACGCACATTGGGTGAATGGGCAGCAAGAAGCAACCAATTTATACCTCGAAAAACAGGCTGACTGGGTCGTATTTGCGAACTCTTACCCGCATCTAGATCAAGTCCATCAGGTCAGCAAAACGGTTCAATTAGGTCATGGCATAGGTCCTAAGTCGAGCTACTACAAAAAATCTGATACACCAACTACGGTAAGATTTGTTGAGGGAGCATATCGCACCCAACGATTCCAAGAGATGTATCCTGACGATACTTTTATTGATGTCGGTTTTGCCAAGCTAGATCCAATAATCAATGGCGAAAACGTAGGGTTTGACTTAGGTTCTCTTGGTTTAGACCCCAATAAACCGACCATAGCGTACGCACCAACATTCTACCCAAGCAGTCTTGAACTCTTTCCTAAACATTGGCCTGCGTCATTTGCTGATTACAACATCTTGATCAAGCCGCATTATTTTTCAGTTAGTAAGCCCAAATATAGCAAACATAAAAAGTTACTCGAGCACTGGGCGACATTCGACAATGTATATCTCGCTAAAGTATCTGATTATTGTTTGACTAGGTTCCTAAGTACAGCCGACATTCTGATCAGCGATGCATCTTCCGCTTTATTTGAATTTGCGGCACTCAATAAGCCGGTAATTTGGTGTGATTTCTTAAAGTTGCGCTGGGGCTACCGCGGCGTATTTAGCTACCGCTTTAAACGACGAATGGATGATGATTACGGTGAATATGCAAGTATTGCTGCCCACGCCGCAAAATATCGAGATGTAAAAAGCTTGGTAGACAGTCATATTGCCAACCCAGAGCAACTCGCCCACGTTAGACTCTCATTGAGTGAAAAACTAGCCGGTAAGCTCGACGGCAAAGCAAGTTTGCGAATAGCCGACTACCTACTAAGCCACTAATTGCTGTGATAAACTGCCACACAATTTTATAACGCCAACCAACAAAGAGGTCTTATGAAGAAGATTGGTTACACTACTGGTGTGTTTGATATGTTCCATATCGGTCATTTAAATGTACTAAAGCGCGCTCGATTGGAATGTGATTATCTTATCGTCGGTGTAACTAGCGATGAGCTCTCTTTGAAAGCTAAAAACAAACAGCCGATTATTCCGTTTAGCGAACGTATGGAAATTGTTGAGGCAATAAAATTCGTTGATGAAGTCGTTCCACAAACGAGCTATGACAAAATGGCAGCATGGAACAATCTAAAGTTTGACATGATGTTTGTTGGCGATGATTGGCAAGGCACGGAAAAGTGGCTAAAAATTGAAAAAGAGTTCAACGAAGTTGGTGTGGAGATCATGTATTTCCCCTATACAACGCATACCTCAAGTACGATCCTGCGCGAAGCATTAGGCGACTTAGTAAAGTAAAATAAAGTAAACATATCTTATGCAATTATTCTCATCTCTAAAACATCAGGCTTTTTTGCTGTTTGCAGCAACCAGTTTTCAAGCGTTCGCCGGCCCTTGGGTAGATACCAATGATGCTTTTTTAAGAGAGAGTATTGAGCACCTAGCAGACGTCAACATTGTCACGACACCAACGACAACGTTTCCGCTGATGTGGCGCGACATTGCCAAAGATCTTGAACAAGCACCTCTTAATTTGATGGATGAACAAACACTTACAGCGTATAGCTACGTTAATCACCAGTTAAGGCTTGCCAAGAAAAATACGAAACGCATAGAGCTAAACCTTGCAACCAAAGACGCTCGTTTCACCAGTTTTGGTGATAAATACCGCGACAAGAATACCATTCAGATCCACAACTCCTTTATGACGGATCGCTTTGCATTCAACTTTTCGCCGAAATACACATCTTCACCGAGCGATGATGACAAAGTAACTTATGACGGTAGTTATGCGGCCGCCTTTATTGGCAATTGGGTCGTTGCCGCAGGCATGCAAGACAGATGGTGGGGGCCAGGCTGGGACACTAGTTTAAGCCTTTCCAACAATGCTCGCCCAATGCCAGCACTATCGCTGTCAAGGTTATCTGCCGAGCCAGTAACCGTGCCATTTACTGAGCATAACATTCCATGGACAGTAACCACGTTTATGGGATTAATGAATGATGACCGTATCGTCGACGACACCTTGTTGTGGGGCTTTAGACTTAATTTTCGCCCTGCTCAGAACTGGGAAGTGGGTATTTCACGCCTCGCGCAATGGGCAGGCGACGGTCGACCTAGTGGTTTAGATACTTTTGTTGACGTTCTCGCAGGGCGCGATAATTGCGGTGGTGTTGGCCCTTCTGTTGAAGAATGTGCTGCCGGTGAAGAGCCCGGCAACCAGCTTGCAGGTTATGATATTCGATACTCAACTAAGCTCTTGGATCACCCTGTAGCACTTTACTTTACCGCCTTTGCAGAAGATGGTGATAGCAAAGGTGGCTTGAGTATCTTAGGTGAAGAGCGCTATCAAGCAGGCATAGACACGCGCGCCACGGTATTTGGCAGAAACTGGCGTTTATTTGCAGAATGGACTGACACTTATGCAAAGTGTCGAGATGGGGTTAACGGTGATGGTACCTCAGCCATTGGCGATTGTTATTATGAACACCATATTTACCAAACAGGTGTTCGCTACAAAGGTCGAGTACTAGGTAACTTATATGAGAATGATGCAACAAGCATCGTTTTTGGCGCAATTTCGCAAGTCAATAACGATCTTGGCTACCAGTTCAAGCTACGCTGGCTTGAACTCAACCAAGATAATAACGATAAAGCACCAAACAATCCGTTAATCGGTAACACCCTGACCCCGATAGCTGAAGATGTCGTGATGCTATCAGGCAAGGTGCAATATAGTTATCAAAACTGGCGCTTTACGCTAGACGCAGACGTCAGCCAATCAAGCTTTGAAAACGACATTGATGATGACACTGACGCTAACCTGTCAGTCAATATCGAGTTTATGCTATAGCTCATGCGTTAGCGACTATCTAGCTATTACCTTGTTTTTGCCTAGCTATTGCCTAGTGATTTAAAACTGCCGGTTGAAAAATATCGACAATGCCTCTCTTTAGCAATGAATACCCGCTAGGCTAAAGCTTCCAATAGTTAAATTGCTTACGTATTTTGAACCGACGCAATAAATTTAACGGCTTTCGCTTAGCTGGCTTATACAAACCAGCCAAGCGCTCATCAACTGCCGCTAATACACGTTCTGCGGACTTCCCATCCTCGTAGGGGTGAGTTTGTTGCTTATATTCGGCTATTTTGGTCATTAAGGGCTCAGGGTGGGTTAACGCCGTTTCTATATGCTGTTCAAGTTCAGTTGGCTTATCAAAATCCAGTAAATAATCTTTTGGACGAGCCGTTTTAAAAGTCACGACAGGCTTACCCAATAACAAAAACATAATCAGCACCGATGAAGTGTCACAGACCATGACATCTGCTTTTTGTAGCAAAGGCAGGACATTATCGGTTTCAACAAATGTTAAGTGCTCGTTTTGAATGCCCTTGTATTGGTCAACGATCGCCTTGTCCATTTTCGGGTGAAATTGTACCAGCCAATTCCAACGTCCTGTTTCACTGAGTCTCTTTACTTGTTCAAATAAATGCGGCGCACAGGTGAAGTTTCGAGAAAACGTCGAGCACAATAAAACCGTTGGTTTAGCATTGGCAACTGGCGTGTAATTATAGAGCGGATCAATCGCTGGCCAGCCTGTTTCAGCCACACTAAAGTGCTGATGCTTCTGTGCTAATTGAAGAAACGGTAAGGTAGTGTTTTCACCTTGCGTACAATACAAGTCAAAAAAACCTCTGATGTTAAAATGGCCTCGTTTATCTGACACTTTACCTGCATTAAAACCATGAAAAACCTGCACTTTCAACCCAGGAATAAAGTCAGGAACAATATTACCAGGCACGAATACAGCATCAGGCTGATACGCAATCACCTCCTCAACTGAACCTAAACGTTGCTCATCTTCTTCAAAATAACTTTGGTTGACTTCATCGCCATGAACAAACCA
Source organism: Thalassotalea euphylliae (assembly GCF_003390395.1). Taxonomy (NCBI): domain Bacteria; kingdom Pseudomonadati; phylum Pseudomonadota; class Gammaproteobacteria; order Alteromonadales; family Colwelliaceae; genus Thalassotalea; species Thalassotalea euphylliae. Next base: position 3,345,204 of record NZ_QUOV01000001.1, read on the forward strand.
TTTTACGTCATCACCGCGTCCAAGAATTGCCGCTTGCAATGGTCTTAAAATCGCATACGAATAATTTTGAGCAATGTACAACAAATATTTTTTACGACGATTTGGGTTAGCACTCGAAGACTGAGTAGGCATATTTTCTTCAGAAGGTTTTGTTGGCATAAAAAGGCAGTAAGCGCTCCAGTTAACGCAAAACAGCGGATTTATCGCATTGTAATATATTTGTCATTAAAATCACTGTTCAAAAAACTTAAATTTAAAGCAAATTAGCTATTGACCTAGAGCACCATTCTACGTTACTAATAGCTGCACTGAATTTTGATGCAAGCTTTCAAGCCGAAATAGCATCAATATGCAAAAAAAGTAAATATTTAACAATTTGAGTTTACATTAGAAAACACCATGTTTAGCAACAATACAAACACCACCATTATTAAACTCCTCCTCGCCTTCACTGCGCGCGGATAGATTGTTGTTACTTAACAGATAAAGCATAAAGTAAAGAACACATAAAACCCGCGCTACAATCCGCGGGTTTTTTTATGCCCGCCTGTTTAGCTTGATGGGGTTGCACAGCAACCAGAAACACAAACAAGGCAAAGGCCGATTAAGGATATAGAGGAAAGAATGATGGATAACAGAGTAATCATTTTTGACACCACATTACGCGATGGCGAACAAGCATTAACCGCCAGTTTATCCGTGCATGAAAAACTTCAAATTGCTCAAGCGATTGAGCGTTTGGGAGTAGATATTATCGAAGCTGGCTTCCCTGTTTCCTCACCCGGTGATTTCAACTCAGTGCAGCAAATTGCCAAAACGGTAAAAAATTCCATTGTTTGTGGCTTATCTCGTGCGGTCGAAGCCGACATTCAAGCTTGTGCCGATGCGCTAAGCGTTGCCGATCAGTTCCGTATCCACACCTTTATTTCCACATCAGACGTGCATGTTCAACAAAAGTTACGTAAAGACTTTGCTGACGTTGAAGCCATGGCCATCCATGCGGTGAAATTTGCCCGTCGTTTCACCGATGACGTTGAATTTTCTTGTGAAGATGCTGGCCGCACGCCAATCGATAATTTATGTCGTATGGTTGAGCAAGCAATTAAAGCAGGCGCCAGCACCATCAATATTCCTGATACCGTTGGTTACACCCTGCCCCATGAGTTTGGCGGCATCATCGAAACGCTATTTAACCGCGTGCCTAATATCGACCAAGCGCGCATTTCTGTGCATTGTCATAACGATTTAGGTTTAGCTGTGGCTAACTCGATGGCAGCGGTGCAAGCAGGTGCTCGTCAAATCGAATGTACCATTAACGGGATTGGCGAGCGTGCTGGTAACTGTTCGTTAGAAGAAGTGGCGATGATCATGAAAACCCGCGCCGACTTGTTAGGTGTGCACTCAAACATCAACCACCAAGAAATCGCTAAAACCTCTAAGTTAGTTAGTCACTTGTGCAATATGCCAGTGCAGCCGAACAAAGCCATTGTTGGTAGTAATGCCTTTAGCCACTCTTCAGGTATTCACCAAGACGGCATGTTAAAAGCGTCTAACACTTACGAGATCATGACACCTGAAAGTGTCGGTATCGCGAAAACGAAATTAAATTTAACCTCACGCAGTGGTCGCCATGTGATTAAACACCGCATGGAGAGTTTAGGCTATCAAGCCGATGACTTTGATTTAGATACCTTGTACCAAGACTTCTTAAAATTAGCTGACAAAAAAGGCCAAGTCTTTGATGATGATTTAGAAGCCTTGTTATTCAATATTCAACAGCAAGATGAAAAAGAGCACTACCGCATCGAAAGCTTAAATGTGCAAGCGGGCAGCGGTCAATTTGCCACTGCTGGCGTACAGTTAGCGATTGGTGATGAAGTATTTACCGAATCAGCAACCGGTAACGGCCCGGTTGACGCGTTATACCAAGCAATCAAAAAGTGTATCGATGTTGATATTGAAGTCGCCGATTACAAAATCTCTAACAAAGGCGCTGGTGAAGACGGCTTAGGTGTTGCCAACCTAGTGGTTAATTGGCAAGCCCGTAATTTCCACGGCTATGGTATCGATACTGACGTCATTGAAGCGTCAGGCCAAGCACTGATTTCAGCATTAAACGCGATTTATCGCGCTCAACAAATTCAAACGATTCGCGCGCAAAAAGCCAATCAAGAAGCTACGGCAAGCGAAAGTAAATAAATTTATAAAGTTAATAGAATTAATATAGTTAGGAAGAAAGATGTCAAGCATTGCAATTTTAGCCGGCGACGGTATCGGCCCAGAAGTAATGCAGGAAGCCAAAAAAGTGCTTGCTGCTGTTGCGGATAAATTTAATTTCCCATTATCAACACAAGACTATGATGTTGGCGGCTGTGCTATCGACAATCACGGCGAAGCCCTACCAGCAGCAACGGTTAAAGGTTGTGAACAAGCAGACGCTATTTTGTTTGGCTCAGTAGGTGGCCCTAAGTGGGAAAACTTACCACCAACGGAGCAACCAGAGCGCTGCGCATTATTGGGTCTACGCGGTCATTTTGAATTATTTTGTAATATGCGCCCAGCAACATTGCAGCCGGCACTAGCAAGCCTTTCAACATTGCGTAGCGATATTGCTTCTTCAGGTTTTGATGTTTTAGTGATGCGCGAGCTAACTGGTGATATTTATTTTGGTCAACCGAAAGGCCGTAAAGGTGAAGGCGAAGAAGAATCAGGCTTTGATACCATGATTTATTCCCGTAAAGAAATTCGCCGCATTGCTCATCTAGCTTTCCAAGCTGCACAGAAACGCAACAACAAAGTTACCTCTGTTGATAAAGCCAATGTGTTAGCGACCAGTATTTTATGGCGTGAAGTGGTCAACGAAGTGGCACAAGATTATCCTGATGTGGCGCTAGAGCATTTATATGTGGATAACGCTGCTATGCAGCTAGTGCGCGATCCAAACCAATTCGATGTGATGCTGTGCCCTAACTTATTTGGCGATATTTTGTCTGATATTTGTGCGATGATCACAGGTTCAATGGGTATGCTACCTTCAGCAAGCCTAAACTCTTCTGGTTTTGGTATGTATGAGCCAGCAGGCGGCAGTGCGCCTGATATTGCCGGCCAAGGTATCGCCAACCCGATTGCCCAAATTTTATCAGCAGCGCTAATGCTGCGTTACAGCTTAAACCAAGGGGCAGCAGCAGATGCAATTGAAGCTGCGGTAGCAAAAGCCCTAGATGAAGGGGTGCTAACAGCAGATCTGTTACCAGCCGAGCAAAAACACTTAGCGAAACGCACAGCAGAAGTTGGCGACTTTATTTGTCAAGCAATTCAAGCAGCACCAGCACAATAGGACACTCACCATGGCTACGACTTTATACGAGAAATTATGGCAACGTCACGTGGTTGACGATACTCCCGGTGAAACACCTTTGTTGTATGTGGATCGTCATCTAATTCACGAAGTAACCTCACCACAGGCATTTGCTAACTTAAAATTCCATGATCGCCCAGTGCGTCGCCCTGACAAAACGATTGCAACCATGGATCACAATATTTCGACGCGCTCAGTCGCGATTGACGCAGCCGGTGAAGGCGCCGCCAATCAGCTACGTACATTAGAAAAGAACTGTGAAGACTTTGGCATTAAGCTATTCGGCATGGGCCATAAAAACCAAGGTATCGTGCATGTTATGGGGCCAGAATTAGGCATTACCCAACCGGGCCAAGTGATCGTTTGTGGCGACTCACACACGGCCACGCATGGCGCATTTGGTGCCTTAGCTTTTGGTATCGGTACGTCTGAAGTAGAACACGTGTTAGCGACACAAACGCTACGCCAAACCAAAGCGAAGACCATGAAAATTGAAGTACGCGGCCAAGTAGCACCGGGCATTAGCGCGAAAGATATTATCCTTGCCATTATTGGTAAAACTGGCAGCGCTGGTGCAACGGGTTATGTGGTTGAGTACTGTGGTGATGCGATTAGCGCATTATCGATGGAAGAACGCATGACCATTTGTAACATGAGCATCGAGTTTGGCGCTAAAGCTGGCTTGATTGCGCCGGATCAAACCACCTTCGACTACTTACAGCACAAAGAGTATGCACCAAAGTTAGACGACTGGGATGCGGCCGTAGCCAGCTGGAAAACCCTAGAAACTGACCAAGATGCAACCTTTGACGCCGAATTGGTGCTAGAAGGCAGCGAAATTAAAGCGCAAGTGACTTGGGGCACAACGCCGGGCCACGTAACTTCGGTTGATAGCACAGTACCTGCACCACAAGATTTTAGCGATCCAGTAGAGCAAGACTCATGCGCCAAAGCGTTAGCCTATATGGGCTTAGAAGCAGGCACTAAAATTACTGATATCGAAGTCAATAAAGTGTTTATCGGTTCTTGTACTAACTCACGTATTGAAGATTTACGCGCCGCAGCTAGCATTGTTCGCGAGTACAGCGCGAAAGGACAGAAAGTCGCGAAAACGGTTGATGCGATTGTTGTGCCTGGCTCATACCGTGTACGTGAACAAGCAGAGCAAGAAGGCTTGGCAAAAGTCTTTACCGAAGCAGGTTTTGAATGGCGCTTACCGGGCTGCTCTATGTGTTTAGGCATGAATGATGACAAGCTAGCTGAAGGTGACCGCTGTGCCTCTACCTCGAACCGTAACTTTGAAGGCCGCCAAGGCCGTGGTAGCCGCACTCATTTAGTGAGTCCAGAAATGGCAGCAGCGGCGGCAATTGAAGGTCACTTTGTCGACCTAAGTGCAAATTTAGCTACTCAGTCAGCCACTCAGTCAGGAAAGCAACACTAGGAGCATTATCATGGAAAAATTTTCAACCCATACTGGTTTAGTTGTCCCCTTAGATGTTGCTAACGTCGACACCGACCAAATTATCCCTAAGCAATTTTTGCAGAAAACCGAGCGTGTTGGCTTTGGTCAACACGCCTTTCATGACTGGCGCTACCTAGATGCAGAGGGTACTCAGCCTAACCCTGAGTTTATTTTAAACGCGCCGCAATATCAGGGTGCCAGTATTTTACTTGCTCGTGAAAACTTTGGTTGTGGCTCAAGTCGTGAACACGCACCTTGGGCATTGCAGGAATATGGCTTCAAGGTGATTATCGCACCAAGTTTTGCCGACATTTTCTACGCCAACTGTATAAATATTGGTATCGTGCCGGTAAAACTGAGCAGTGAAGAAATTAACGAATTATTTCAACAATGTAACGGCGACACAAAATCGTTGACGGTAGATTTAGTTAATAATAAAGTCTCGCTTAACGAGACCTGCTACACTTTCAGCTTAGACAAGTTCCACCAGTACTGTTTGGAAAATGGTGTTGATAGTGTTGGTTGGACATTGAAGAAAATCGATGCCATTGAAGCCTATGAAGGTAAGCTAGCAAGCTGGCAATAACCTTTACACACTTGGCATCTCCTGCATTAAAGAGTGCCAGATGCCAAGTGATCCGTTAGCTAACGACAACTCAAGTAAATTCACCGAAATCGACATCGACCAGCTTCGTCCTGGTATGTATGTTAAATCTATCTCCTTTCAAGATAAGGGCTTTATTCTAAAGTCTGAAGGCTACGTGCTTAGCGCCAGCAAAGTATTGCAGTTAAAAGCGGCCGGCATCAAGAAACTGATTATCGACCCCGCTAAACAAAAAGCGGCCGAGCACATAGATAAGGTCATGCCCAACATTACCTCTAGCCCACTAACCAAGCTTAATAAAGTTGGTAAACACAAAGTGGTATCGCTGGAAGACGAGCTTAAAAATGCTAAGTCACTCTACGGTAATGCCAAAGACTTACAGAAGAAGATTCTTGGCACGGTTCAAGCCGATCGCTCGCTTGACGCAGAAGAAGTGCGTGAAACCACTGACGCCATGGTCGATTCAATATTTCGCAATCAAGATGCGCTGGCTTGCCTTTCACGCCTGCATTCTAAAAGTGACTATCTTTCTGAGCATGCGCTAAATTGCTCTATTTTGATGGCGATTTTTGCCAAGCACTTAAAGTTTGATCGCGAGATAATTGAGCAACTTACCTTGGGCGCTTTCCTGCATGATGTTGGCAAGGTGTTTATTCCAAATGATATTTTAGATAAGCCTGGTGCGCTTAACGATAAAGAGCAAAAGTTAGTGCAAACTCACGTTGCTTTGGGCGCTAAAATACTCGAAGACACACCGCATATTTCTCATATTGCCATGACCTGCATTCGCGAACACCATGAGCGCCTTGACGGCAGTGGCTACCCTCGACAGCTAAAAGACGAAGACATTAGCAAGTATGGCAAAATGATGGCGATTGTCGACAGCTACGGTGCAATGATTTCAGATCGTTGTTATCAAAAGGCGATACACCCAACAGCAGCGTTTAAAACCTTAACCCAAGAATCATCAACCGCCTATGATGAAGAGTTGGTTGAGAAGTTTATCCAGTGCTTAGGGGTTTACCCAGTTGGTACGCTCGTTCAGCTTAACAGTGGTAAAATTGGCTTAATTTCAGAAATTAACCAAGACAAGCCAACCCACCCTATTGTTAAAGTGTTTTATAACGCGCGCTTAAATCAAACTATCCCAATTGAAGATATTGACTTAAGCAAGTCGAAATATCGCGACCAAATCGACAAATGCATTCGCCCAGAAGAATTTAATCTAAATCTAATGAGCTTCTTCAAAACGGCGTTTGAAGCTTAATCATTTCAAATTACTTACCAAGAGCTTAGGGCTGGCAGTGAAAACTGTTGGCCATCAAGCTCTAGCACAACGTCTTCTTGATTGATTTGCGCCAATACCACTCGGCCAGCGACTACATCACCTTCATATCTTTCTCGACCATTGACCCTGACCCAACCATTGCCATCAGTGGCAAAAATATGAACCTCAAAGGTCATAGCAGGTACGCTATTTTGAATGTGGCTAGGCATGTCTAATAACGAAGGTACCGGCGATTCAGATGCAGCTGGCACTAACGGCTGCTGCTGCTCGGTGTCATCTACCGCCTGCTGAACTTTAGCGAGTAACTCTGGTGACACCCCTTCTAGTTGGCTTAAATCAAAATCCAAATTTTGTTCAGCGGCTGGTATTGGCTCAGATTCGGATTGAGGCTTCAAATTTCGTTCAGTCGCTTGCTCTAGGTTAGTATTATTGTTCGCCAATTCGTTTTGCATATTAGCAGGTACTATTTCAACCGACGCCACTTTAGCAGGCAATACTTCCGGCTGTGTTGATTGGTTCAAACTCACTTGTGCTAGCTCACTTGATTCAACCAATGTAGCTTGCTCGCTACTACTTTCATCGACTGGTTTCTGACTTGAAAACTGAGCGTTGCTGCCACTAAGATTCTCATTAGCCACTTCATTAGAAGTGCTTGCTTCGGTTTGCACATGCGTTTGTGTCTGATAGTAGCCACCAAACCAGTAGGCACCAGCAACTACAATCGCTAGGTTTGCCGCAATACTCGCTGCGATTAATGACTTTTTCTGCCACCATGGTGTTAAGTGAAATTCGCTACCTAACGCTTGCTCTGAGGCAGTAAGCACAGTTTTGCGGTTAACGACTGAGTCATTATTACCGTATGCCGTTGCCAACGCGCGATCACAGAGCAAGTTAATTAGCCGCGGGATACCTTTTGAGATTTTGTGAATTAAGGCAATCGCGCTTGGCTTAAACAATTGACGATGGCAATCTGCAACCGTTAAACGGTGTTTAATATAAAGCGCGACTTCTTTGCGTGTTAATGGCAATAAATGATAACGGGCGGTAATGCGCTGTGCTAATTGGCGTAAATCGCGACGCTGCAACAACTGCTGTAGCTCTGGCTGGCCAATTAACACCACTTGTAGCAACTTTTTGGTATTAGTTTCTAAGTTAGTTAACAACCGTAACTGTTCTAGCACTTCCGGTTGCAAATGCTGCGCTTCATCAATAATCAGTAAAGTATTAATGCCTTCTGCTTGATTACTCAGCAGCTTTTGCTGAATTTTGTCGGTTAAGTACTTAAGCGTGGTACCTGTTTTTTTATAGCGAACTTTAAGCTCATCACAAATGGTGGCCAATAGTTCTAAACAAGACAGTGTTGGATTTAAAATGAAAGCAACTTGGGTGTTTTCTGGTAACTGCTCCAGTAAACGGCGACTAATGGTGGTTTTCCCTGTTCCTACTTCACCGGTTAATAAAACAAAACCGCCAGTATCCCCCAAACCATAGCTCAAATGCGACAAGGCTTCCTTATGGCGATCACCTAAAAATAGGTAATCAGGATTAGGTGCTATCGAAAACGGGATATCATTAAGACCAAAAAAACTTGTGTACATGAAGTCAATACGTTGGTTAATTACACGCTCAAACTACCTGCTCAATCAGCATAAGTCAAAGGCCATACAAGCATCCGCCTGATTCATGATAAGATGGCACCGTAATGTAGGTAAAATCATTGAAATTCAAATAGCTTATGGTAACTAAACTAGCTGACTTAGAAGTCTACTTGGTCGGCGGCGCAGTGCGCGATCAATTACTCGGCCGTAAAGTGGTCGAGCACGATTATATGGTAGTGGGCGCCAGCCAACAGCAAATGCTTAATTTAGGCTTTCAACAAGTCGGTAAAGACTTTCCTGTATTTTTGCATCCAGAAACAAAAGATGAATATGCCCTAGCGCGCACTGAGCGCAAGCAAGGGCAAGGTTATACGGGCTTTGTCTGCTACGCCGAGCCTGATGTTACCTTAGAGCAAGATCTAATCCGCCGTGATTTAACCGTCAATGCCATGGCGCAAGCGCCAAATGGTGACATAATCGATCCGTATCACGGCCAGCAAGACCTCGACAATCGCATTCTTCGCCATGTCTCACCTGCGTTTAGTGAGGATCCTCTGCGCGTATTGCGCGTTGCTCGCTTCGCAGCTCGCTATCACCAGTACGGTTTTACTATTGCCGATGACACTCTAGCGCTAATGACTAACATAGCGGTTAGTGGTGAACTGAAGGCATTATCAGCAGAGCGTGTATGGAAAGAAGTAGACCGCGCATTGGCTGAGCCTAACCCGGAAGTCTTTATCGAAACCCTCAGAGCCTGTGGGGCACTAAAAGCACTTTGGCCCGAATTAGATAAGCTTTGGGGCATTCCTAATCCTGCCGAACACCACCCTGAAATCTGCTCAGGCGAACATACCATGTTAGTGCTGAAACAAGCCGTAAAGCTGTCAGTAGATCCCAAGGTTAGGTTTGCCTCCCTTTGTCATGACCTAGGCAAAGGCTTAACCCCCGAAGCAAAATGGCCAAAACATCATGGGCATGAACTGGCAGGTGTCAAAGTTATAGAGCAAGTCGCGGCGCGTTTAAAAGTGCCTAACGACTACAAACTATTAGCAGCTAAAGTCTCGCAGTTTCATCTTAATGTGCATCGCGCATTTGAGCTTAAGCCAAGCACAGTATTAAAGCTGCTAGAGCAATGTGAGTATCAACGTAAGCCTGAATTGTTAGCGAATATTTTGCTCGTTTGCCGAGCAGATAGCCTTGGCCGACTGGGCGCAGAGCATAATGATTACCCACAAGCAGATTATATCGCCGAGTTAGCTAATGTGAGTAAACAAGTGACAGCTAAACCTTTCGTTGAACAAGGCCTGCAAGGTAAAGCAATTAAAGAGGCGATGACTGCCGCTAAAATCAACGCAGTCGCAGAGAAAAAAGCCGAGCTATTGGCAAAGCTAAGCTAACGTTCCCTATTTAAGCAGAGTTACCTAAAAGCCATTGGTAAACGACTAAACTGATTTATTTTCTTTTATTGATTTTGCGTAAGGCATAAAAAAACCCTGCCAAGGCAGGGTTTAAAAGGGAGTGGTGACAGAATTAGAAGTTGTACGTTAACTTCGCGTAGTAGAAACCACCGTTGTAGTCGAATGGACCACTTTCGTAGTACTGCGCACCTAAGATCTCAGGAACACCGTTTTGCAGCTCTTCTGCTTCTTGGTCAAAGATGTTACTTGCACCAACTGATACAGTGAACATGTCATTAATAAAGTAGCTAGCTTCTAAATCTACCGTTACTGCCGCATCAGCAGTCTCTGAGAACAAGTCTGATGTATCATCAGCATGCACAGCGTAGTATTCACCGAAGTAGTTCAAGCGAACAAAAGCAGCAACCTCATCCCAGCTTTGACTAACCGTGAAGGTTGCACGGTGATCTGGCATACCTTCTTCTAAGCGACGAACTTTACCTTCACTAACCGTTTCAGGGTTGAACTCATCTACTTCCGTTTCGTTGAAGTTATAAGCAAGCGCGAATTGCGTATCGCCGCCCATTAACGACATTGAGTAGTTAGCAACAATATCAACACCGCGAGTGGTAGTATCGAAATCGTTCGCGAAGAACGTTACTGCAGAAATTAACTCAGGGTTTTGTACACCACGTGCACGTAACTCGTCGTAATCTTCTGGCAATACGTCAATTTGGCTAGACTGCGCTAAACGGTCAGTTACTTCAATGCTGTAGGCATCAATCGTTAAGAAGAAATCACCTGATGAGTAAACAAGACCCGCGGCATATGATTCTGACTCTTCTGGGTCTAGTTCACGACCACCGTAGAAAGAAGATAGAGGATCTGTTGGTGGCGCTAAGAAGCTTTGAATTAGCTCACCGTTCACTAGTGATGTCGCCGTGTTAACCACGTTTGCTTGACCAACCGTTGGTGCACGGAAACCTGTACTTGTTGAAGCACGTAATGACACCTCTTCAGTTAACGAGTATTGCGCCGTTAACTTGTAGTTAGTTGTGCTACCGAAGGTGTTGAAGTCTTCCCAACGTAGTGCACCACCAACCATAAAGTCATCAGTTAAGTATGCTTCTAAATCAACATAAGCTGCCCAGTTGCGGCGGTCGTTGCGTCCAGCCGCTGCTGGAGAGAACCCAGCAAAACCGTGTGAACCAATGTTAAAGCCTTGTTCTGCATATGGACCAGCGACCCAAGACGCTTCTTCACCGGCAATAATTTCAAAGCTTTCTTCACGGAATTCAATACCCGTTGCTACGTTTAATGGTTCTTCTAAACCGATATCTACACCTTTAACTAAATCAAAATTAAAGGTTTTTTCTAACTGAATATATTTACCAGTATCGAAATCAACTGGAGTAGCTAAACCAAGTGAAGGGTTTAAGGTGTTTTTCAAGAAGAAATCAGATTCGTTACGACCAACTGAGCCGCTTAAATCAAAATACCAGCCTTCTAAGAAGCCCGATTGAATATCACCTTTAACACCTGCAGTTAGTGAGGTATCCGTAATATTACCGCCAAATTGAGGAGTGTAACCACCTTCGAAAATTTGGTTCATCGAGAAACAGTTTGGATCAGCAACTAAATCTTGATACGCCTGCGTATTCAATACGTTACCAACGTTTGCTGAAACACTTGATGAGCTGCCGTCGCCACCTAAGAAGGCTTCCGCATAAGCGTTAGACAATGTACAAGTTGGCACACCGTCAGTTGCAAAACCAACATCACCCACTAATAGCGTTTGACCACCATCAATTGAATATACGTTACCGCGGTTGTGAGGGTTACGGTAGTAGAAGCCACCTGTAACGTCACGCTCTGCGTAGTTACCAAATAGGTAGAATTCTTTGTCGTCACCTAAATCTAACTTAACGTTACCAAATAAAGTGATATCGTCGTCAATTTCTGGATTACCCCAGATCTGTGCAGGGTTTTGAATTGCCGTGTTACCAGCGTCAAAAATACCTTGAGCGTCGGCACGCTGCACAGAGCGGCTGGTTGCATCAGCTTGCTTGTATTGGAAGCTTAAGTTTACCGAGCCATCATCAGTAAATGGCATACCGATGTTACCATCGATAGTCGTTGTAGCACCGTCGCCTTCGTAGAATTCACCACGCTTAATTGATAGTGAACCGCCATCAGCATCGTCTTTTAAAACGAAGTTCATTACACCAGCAATTGCATCAGAACCGTATTGAGCCGCAGCACCATCACGAAGCACTTCTACTTGCTTTAATGCAACTGAAGGGATAACTGAAATATCAGGACCTTGGGCACCATCGTTAACACCACCACCTTGGAAGGCAATAACTGATGCACGGTGACGACGTTTACCATTGACAAGAACTAGGGTTGAATCTGACGATAAGCCACGTAAATTCACTGGACGAATTAGCGTAGCAGCATCTGAAATAGGTTGAGCACGTACGTTAAACGACGGTACTGAACTTACCAGCTGATCAAGCATATCGCTCGAAGCAGACTTACCTAGCTCATCACCACCAACAATATCAACGGGAACAGCAGAGTCGGCAATTGAACGTGGCGCTGCACGTGAGCCAACAACAACGATTTTTTCAACTTCTTCAACGGCTGCATCATCATCGAACGCGTAGGCTGGAGCTGTACCCAGCGCAGCGCCCACGGCTAAGGCTAATGCGCCAGCACGAAATGTAGTAGACATGTTATTTCCTTCCAAAAATTTATAGTTATTTTTAACTAATTATTTTTATGTGTTTTGTTTTTTGAGTGCGTCTTTGCGCACTTCTTTTTTTTGCTTAGCTAGTGATTAGCGGCTAAACGCAGCAACACAAAACGACTAAGTTCAATTATTTATAAAACAGCTAATATGGCTTTACAAGAGAGGCTTTGGGGAAAATGGATGAATTCTGTTCAGCTAGCAAGAGTATCTACGAAAAATACGGAACATGATTCGTTGCACATAAATCATTCAAAGCTAGCGCTATCAGTGTCTAGAGGCTAAACAGGGTTAGCGTACTATGCGAACAATTTCGTATAAGAGATTACAAAAAATTTTTTCAAATTTTGTTTAAAACCAATGTTTGAACAGGCCAAAAAACAGGCTGAATTAGTGAGCAACGGCCAAATTAACATCTAAATTACAATGTGAATTTTAACTTACATTTCTGCTACTTAGGCGATATTTCCATGATAAAAAGTAAGGTTAATGGCGAATATGCTTGTTCACTAATCACTCACTACCAATCGAATTTAATCGGGAAATTAGCGTGCAAATATGCCTGTTTACTTAATGCATATATTAAGGGCTACTGATCAATCAAATTGACATAAAGCCACTTCAACAAGATAAAAGCTCTAATGATGGAATTGATATTTGGGAGAGGTGTAGTTTTTGCCAGTGATCAGTAAGCGACCTATAGATATTAATCAGTAATTGACGGAAATGAAAAAGCCCTTTGTAGCACGCTATAAAGGGCTTATACGAAACCGTTTAATCAACAATTTGTTCGGACAAATTACCGCTAAATTGGCTATTTTAGGCGGAAGTATGCAGCGCCGTAGGCTGGTAATTCAACTTGCTTTTCATCTGCTTGCACGGCATCGAAACCATGTCCTGATAGTTGCTCAAGCAATTGTACTTGACCCAACTGATAGCACTGAGCAGCATCTGAAAAATTGAATACCGCAAGTATTTTGTGCCCTTCAAATTCACGAGTAAAAGCTAGCACGTTATCGCTCGCTTCAAGGAATTCAATATCACCGTATAGCAATTCGCCCTGTTGCTTGCGCCACGCCATAAAGCCTTGGTAACGGCTTAGCATTGAACCCGCAACACCTTGTTGAGCATCAACGGCACTGGCAAGTTGGCTATCAACAACAGGCAACCAAGGTTGCTCAGCATTGGTGAAGCCACCATGCTGTTCATTGGTGTGCCAAGGCATAGGTGTGCGACAACCGTCACGACCTTTAAACGTTGGCCAGAAGGTAATGCCGTAAGGATCTTGCAACTGGTCAAAGGTTAGCTCAGCTTCAACCAAACCTAATTCTTCACCTTGATAACTACACACACTGCCGCGTAGCGAGGCTAACATCGCATTAAACATATTTACCTGAGCAGGATTTGCTTTGGTTTTGTCATGCTTATTCCAACGCGTTGCGACACGTTGCACATCGTGGTTACCGATTGCCCAGCACGGCCAGCCGTCCACCATATTGGTTTCTAATTCTTCAATGGTGTCGCGGATATACTTCGGCGAACAATCTTCCGTTAACAGCTCAAAGCTATACGCCATGTGCAAACGCTTGTTACCTTCGGTGTACTCAGCCATGGTTTGCAGTGAATCTTCAGAGGAAATTTCACCTAGTGTCACCACACCTGGGTACTTATCCATTAATGCGCGAATTTCTTCCATAAACTCAACATTTTCTGGCTGAGTATTGTTGTAGTAGTGATATTGGAAGGCATAAGGGTTGTCTTCACTAAAGCCTCGGCCTTTGCGGTCTTCAATTGCTTTAGCAGGGTTATCGCGAAGCAACTTATCGTGGAAACAGAAGTTAATCGCATCTAAACGGAAGCCATCAACGCCTTTTTTCAACCAAAATTCGACGTTATCTAACACATGCTTGCGTACTTCAGGGTTGTGGAAGTTAAGATCTGGTTGTTCTGTTAAAAAGTTATGCAAGTAGTACTGTTGACGTCTTGGCTCCCACTGCCAAGCTACGCCACCGAAAATCGACAACCAGTTGTTCGGCGGTGAACCGTCTTGATTGGCGTCAGCCCACACATACCAATCAGCTTTGGCATTGTCTCGACTCTCGCGACTTTCCAAAAACCAAGGGTGCTGATCAGATGTATGGCTAAGTACTTGGTCGATAATCACTTTAATATCTTTTGCTTTCGCATCAGCCATTAACTCATCAAAGTCAGCCATGGTGCCAAACATAGGATCAATATCACGGTAATCACTTATGTCGTAACCAAAGTCCTTCATTGGTGATTTAAAAAACGGTGAAATCCAAATGGCATCGACACCTAAGCTTTTGATGTAAGGAAGTTTGGCAATAATACCTTGCAGGTCACCAATGCCATCGTTATTGGCATCCATAAAACTACGAGGATAAATTTGATAGATAACGGCGCCGCGCCACCAAGGTTGTTGCTGCATGAGAATCCCATGATGTTTACATTACGCGCTCAGAAGTACAGCTTCCCCCTACCTTCTAGGCTCGCTATAAACAATTGTTAGTTATAGATGGTGCTCAGTATCTGGTATCTAGCAAGTGATGTGAACGGCCTGCATACGTATGCAAGCCAGTGTATGCAACAATATAGTTTGCATACGTATGTAGTTTGTTTCCAAACAGGTAATGACGCGATAATTTGACGCTAAAATACAAAATAAATAACAACTAATCGACGCCACTATGATGAAACTTAACAAGCCTCTCGTCCTCTCAAGCTTGGCCTTGAGCGTAACGCTAGCACTGTCTGCCTGTAACGATTCAACTAACTCGAACGAAAGCGATAATAACACTGCGATTGTTGAGCAAGAAAACTCTTCAACGTTAGCGCACTACTTAAACCGCGACATTCAAGATGATGTGTTTTACTTCGTCATGCCGGATCGCTTTTACAACGGTGATACTACTAATGACTTGGGCTCCGAGAGCATTGCAATTTCACGTGGCGGCTTTGATAAAACCAGCAAAAGTTACTATCACGGCGGTGACATAAAAGGTTTAACCGACAAAATTCCCTACCTAAAAGAAATGGGCATTACCGCCATTTGGTTAACCCCTATTCTGCGAAATCAAGCAGTGCAAGGTGATGTGTCAGGTTACCACGGCTATTGGGTGCTCGATTTCACTGAAATAGACCCACACTTAGGCACAAATGCTGATTTAAAGCGTTTTATCGATACAGCACACGATGAAAACATCAAAGTATTCTTCGATATTATTACCAACCACACGGCCGATGTGATCCGCTATAAAGAATGTCATGGTGAAGGCGAAGTTGCCTTTTCTGATGGCGAACAGCAGTGTGAATATAAGTCATTGGCACAAGTTGCCGCAGGCGATAAGTACACACCGTTTGTGCCCGATGGTATGGAAAATCTAAAAGTGCCAAGCTGGCTAAATGACACTAAGTATTATCACAATCAAGGCGATTCTACGTTCCAAGGTGAAAACTCAATTTATGGCGACTTCTTTGGTTTAGACGATATTAATACTGATGATCCAGAGGTAGTAGCTGGGTTAACAGAAGTATTCAAAGACATTATCACCGAATTCAAGCCTGACGGTTTTAGGATAGACACCGTTAAGCACGTAAACATTGAATTTTGGCAAGCATTCTCGCCAGCCCTAGTTGAGCATGCAAAATCGCTAGGTTTGCCCAAGTTCTTTATGTTTGGAGAAGTATTCGATGGTAACCCTGATGTCTTGAGTCGATTCACCACCGAGGGAAAAGTGCCATCGGTACTCGATTTTGGCTTTGCGTTTGCAGTTAGAAACGTTTTAGTTGACCAAAAAGGTACAAGTGAATTGGCGAATTTATTTGCACAAGATGTTAAATATCGCGATCACGATAGCGACGAAAACCAACTACTTAATTTTGTCGGTAATCATGACTTTGGCCGATTCGCTTGGTATTTGCAGCAAAGCGAGCACAACTACCTTGAGGCAGAAAAACTTGCGCGTTTAACCTTAGCCCATCAAATGATGTACTTCCTGCGTGGTATCCCGGTGACCTATTACGGTTCAGAGCAAGGCTTTGTTGGTGACGGCGGCAACCATGATTCACGCCAAGATATGATGCCATCGCAAGTGGCGAGTTATAACGATGATGACTTGTTAGGCACAGATAAAACCACCGCAGATGATAACTTTGACCAAGTGCATCCTTTGTATTTAGCGCTTAAGCAAATGGCAGAAATCTATCAAGCGCATCCGGTATTGCGCTACGGTCAGCAACAAGTTATTTATAGCAATGACAAGGCTGAGATTTTTGCCGTGACACGCACTTTACCATCGGGCGAGCAATATTTGCTAGCGTTTAATACTGCCAACGAACATAGCTCAGCAAACCTTTTACTTGGGAATCAAGTTGGTGAGAAAATTTATCAATCTAAAAACACGGAATTCTCGGTGCAGGGTAATCAAACCACATTAAATATGGCCCCTCTGAGCGTGGCTATTTTCAATATTCACAACTAAAGATAGTCAGTAGACTAAATGTTGCTCGAGAGGCTGCTTATTAGTACCTCTCCAGCCACTATCAATATCATGTGACCTAATTTTGGTTAGTCGCACATCAACCTAAAAAAGTCTTACAAGAGTAGTAGCAGGTTAAACGCAAGCTCAATACTTGAATCAAAACTTTCTTCCATCATATTAAAAGAGCTAAACCATTGATTAATATTAAGAACACGTTTAATGTTTAATATTGTTTAGCCTAGCTCTTTAATTAGGCCAAGTGGAAATAAAATTATATAAAGGGAAAGATAATGAAAAACGTAGTTATTGCACTGAGTATGTTAACGTTGACCGCATGTTCAACAATGCAGCCCCCTCGATATTCGGTATCCGTGGACAATGTACAAACTCTAAAGAGCTTAACAGAAGTTAAAGGTGAGTTTGTCTCACTTAACGAACCAGCGAAATTTAGCTCCAACTGCCGGCTAATGGGACCAATTGAACCAGCAGATGGTTTATCTATTTCACAATTTATTACTAAAGCGTTTAACGATGAACTTAAAATGGCTGACAAGTACTCAAAAGATGAGGTCAAAGTCACAGGGGACATTACAAAAATAGAATTCTCATCCATCTCAGGAGTAACCAGCGGGTACTGGGATATCTCGTTAAACTTAAAATCAACAAACGGTAAAAGCTTGGCAGTGAATAACAAATATTCATTTAAAAGTGGATTCGATGCAATTACAGCATGCAATGCAACGGCAGATGCCTTGTCACCTGCGGTGCAAGACTTGATTAAAGCAACCTTGAGTCACCCTGAGTTTACTGACTTGATGAAACACAGCTAATCGGCATAACGCAATAAAAAACACAGGTTGAATTCTTATAATTAGGCTTTCATCGTGTTTTCGACCTTGAAAAGGACGCTAATGCGTCCTTTTTTGTGATGTTAATTCAGTCAACGCTTAAAACTTCATTTGTAAGCTTACTGATAAAACATCTGTATCATCATATTGTTCAAATGATAACTCAACCTTTGCTTTATCGTTAAGTGCGTAACCTGCTCCAATACCATAGCCAAACTCCCATTCGTCATCAGACACAGAAGTGCTGTCTACAGTTGCCGTACTCTTAACATTGGCGTAGCTTGGAAGTGCAAAAACATAAGCACTTTCATTAAAGCTGTATTGGCCTTTGAAAGATAAAGCATAGAAAGTATCTAGCTCAACAAAAATACGACCAATATTAGTATCAACAGCATCATCTGAGATACCAATACCTGCGCGCAGTTCAGGGACTAGGCTAAATTGTGAATCATCAAATTTATATTCATAAGTTAGTGAGCCATAAACCACATCGAATGACAAATCTTCACCAACAGCATCAGCTGAAAAATTAGCAAAGCCGGTTGAAATTCCCCAATTAGCTGAAGCAGTGAAAGATAAAGAAAGGGCCAAAGCGGCAATAGATGACTTTTTAAACATTATAATTTCCTTTTAAATAATACGTCGCCAACATGGCAACATAAAAATTATTCCTTATTATTCATATCATTACAATATAAATTATTTCTGACGTGATCTTGTGAGTACTCTTGAATAACTTCAAATAGAGTTCTAGATTAATTGGCTAGAGCCCTTAGATACATATCCTAGCCACTAACTATACGCCTTTTAAGCTGATAAATTTTCAGCATGAGCTTGAAAATTTAGCGCACATCCGGCCAAAAAGGCCTGAATATCTTTTTCTTGATACAAGTCACCCTTGCCCGGCTGGTTTGGGTGTAACGGCGGAAATGCGCCATAGCCTGCCAATAAGCAATGCCATGAGATCTCATCAAAGTGGCTACTAATATTTTGTCGTGCAATTTCTTTGGCAATATCGCCTCGGCTATACCAAACGTGAAGAATTTCTTTTAGCGAATCAGAAAGCTTCATATTGTCGCGGTTAGCGCGCCAATACTCAGTGTCGTTTCTAGTATTCAGTTTATAGTGTGCAACTATGTAATCGCGCACCCGTTCAAATCGCTCTGAAACGAGTTCGTTATATTCTGCTTGATATTGAGCACTAAACTGCCCTGCTTCAAGTTTTTGCATAAACAGCTCGATACTCACTTGCACAAGGTGCAGTGCTGTTGCTTCAAGTGGTTCAATAAAGCCTTGTGATAAGCCAAGCGCCAAACAATTATGTGACCAGTGTTGATTCAGTTGCCCGACTTTCATTGTTAAATGCCGAACTTCAACATTGTCATCTAACACACCAAGGTGTTGTCGAAATTCCTGCTCGGCTTGCTCCGAGCTAACAAAATCTTGGCTATAGACATAACCATTGCCAAAGCGCTTTGTTAAGGGAATTTTCCAACACCAACCCGCCGACAATGCCGTTGATTCTGTTTCAACGGGAATATTAGCAGCCTGCGCTGTCGAATAGGGTGTTTGCAGCACGACAGCGGCATCATTGAACAAGTTTTCTTTGTAGGAGTTAAAACCTACCCCTAGTGTTTTTTCCATCAACAACCCAGCAAAGCCGGTGCAATCAACAAAAAAATCAGCGGAGATAGCTTCCCCTTGGTCTGTCACAAGTGAATGGATATTGCCATTTTCTGCGCGAGTAATGTCAGCGATATGCGCTCGCTGGTAATCAACACCGAGCCCCTGTGCATACTCGGCTAAAAACTCTCCCAGTAATGCTGAGTTAAAGTGATAACCGTATTCCATTTTAAAGGGGAAGTGAGCCCCTACCTTTGGCCCTTTCCCTTGACGCGCGAGGACACCATTAAGTAAAAAGTCTTCCGGTTGAATATGCGTATCTAGGCCCATTCGGCGAGTTTGCGCATTCACCATAAAAGCGCGCTTGGTGAAAGTGTCAACTTGTGCAGGAAATGGGTGGCTATAACTGGTAATACCGGATGCTGGAGACCAATCATTAAAACGAATATTGAGTTTATAAGTTGCCTGACAACGCGCCATCCACTGGTGCTCTTCAATGCCCAAGATTTCAAAAAAACGTTTCAAGCTAGGCGTAGAGCCCTCACCTACGCCAATAATGCCAACATCAGGGGATTCCACTAAGGTCACTTTCACCTTATTGCCCCAGCGCTTGGCAAATAGATTAGCCGCCATCCAGCCCGCAGTGCCGCCCCCTAGAATAACAATATTGAATGGCTTATCCATTGAGTGCACAACTCCTCGCTATTTTGTTAACTACCACTGATTTTCTAACTGACGCTATTTTCCAAGCTGACACTATTTTCCCTATTTTCCAAGCTGACAATAGTGAGCTAAAAACTCATCATGCGACGGTAATTTGCTAACAGGATCGGCTTTAATCGCTTTGATTTTCTTCAAAGTCTCTTCAATGTATTCAAGCGACATACTATTCGCCGTGGGGTGATAATCTTTCGGGATAATGCCTTGGCCTACCATGACCTGAAGCCAAGAGTTTTCCAAGAATAAGTCGTTTTGATCGCGAAATAGACGACCATTCTCTTGGAACAAAGCAATTTTGTGGCGCAAGCTATCTGGAATTTCCATTGCCCGCATATCACGCCAAAACTGGCTATCGGTTCGCTCTGTAACGTGATAATGCAGAATTAAAAAGTCGCGAATTTGCTCAAACTCAACTTTCGATTGTTTATTGTATTCATCAACAATGTCCGTCGTAATGCCTTGGTGTGGGAACAAGTGCACTAGACGCACAACGGCCGACTGAATCAAATGAATACTGGTGGACTCCAGCGGCTCTAAAAAGCCACTAGCAAGGCCAACGGCAATCACATTTTTATGCCATTGTTGATAACGGCGACCGGTTTGAAAGCGAATAAGTTTTGGATCGGCAAGCGGTTTAGTGTCTAAGTTGCTCATCAAAACATCAGCGGCTTCTTGCGCAGAATAATGGCTGCTCGAGTAAACTAGGCCATTACCGTTTCGATGCTGCAGTGGAATACGCCATTGCCAGCCAGCACTATGCGCGATTGAACGGGTATAAGGTGCAGTCTTTTCATGTCGCTCTGATGGCACTGCAAGTGCACTATCGCACTGTAACCAATGACTCCAGTCTTCGTAGCCAGTGCGCAAGGTGTCTTGAATCAGCAAACCTTTAAAACCTGAGCAGTCGATAAACAAGTCGCCTGTCACCTTTTGCCCACTTTTTAATACAAGCGCTTGAATATTGCCGCTTTGCTGACATTGAACAACCTGTTCAACCAAGCCTTCCGTGCGAACAACACCCAGCTTTTCACTAAACTTTCGCAAGTACTGAGCATACAATCCCGCGTCAAAATGATAGGCGTATGGCATATCAATAATGGGGTCTTTAGTTTTAATCTTGGCGAACTTGCCTGCTTCTGCACACAGGTAATTTAAGTCATATTGCCACAGCTGAGATTCGTCATTTAAACCGCCAGCGCGTTTAAGCAAATGATGAAAATGGCAAAACGCCATGCTTTTGCCAATCGCCCCAAATGAGTGGTAGTACTGGTGACCTTGTTGTTTCCAATTTTCGAAACGAATAGCCAGCTTAATGGTTGCTTTGGTTTCCCTTAAAAACTCCGCCTCGTTAATGCCAAGTACAGAATTAAGCACTTGAATCGGGGGAATCGTGGCTTCACCAACCCCTACTGTGCCTATAGTTTCAGACTCAACGAGTTCAATGGCAACTGCCTCTCCAAGTAACTTTTTAAGTAAGGCTGCTGAAATCCAGCCTGCGGTGCCACCACCTAAAATGACGACTTTTCGGATGGGTTGAGAATGTAACATTGAAGATTCCGCTTTCGTTGAGTTGTTCATCATATATTGAAATTATTTTGTTAGACTGCTTATCGTAATTATTGTTAATAGTTTATTTTTTATCGTTTTCTCGCTTCTTAGTGTACCCAATTTCACAGTGAAAAAAGTGAGCTTAATCAAAGCAGAAGAGCCAAAGTAAAAGAGCCAAAAACAAAAAACCTGCTAAATAGCAATTTAGCAGGTTTTATTCGCTAGGTTTACCGCATCAAATTAGAAACGGTAGTTTAAGCCTAAGATAAAGTTACGGCCGAATGACTGGTGACGTACCACTAAACGCGGATCGTCTAAGTTCACTTCAACATCGTCTTCATCTGTTAAGTTTTGGCCTTGTAACGTAATACGTAAGCCTTTTAATGACTCAATACCTGACGCATCAAAGTCGTAACCAATTTGCGCATCCCAAAGTTCAGCACCTTGGCGTGCAACTTCGGTTAACGCTAAGCTGGTACCACGAGTTTCAGTGACGAACTCATCACGCTTAGTACCCGAGATACGCACTTCCCAACCGTTATTCTCATAGTAAGCGGTGAATGAGTAAGACTCTTCAGACAAACCAGGAACACGGCCAGCTGGAACACCTGCCTCTTCGTTTTCGTCTAGCTCGCCATCAAGGTATGTTGCGCTCGCCACAATACCAAAACCATCAAGTGCATCAGCCACTAAACGAAGTGGTAAACTTGCTTGGAATTCGTAACCGCGCACAAAACCTTCGAAACCATCAATATTGGCATCAACAAAGCCGTTTAGGGTGGCTGGTGCATTGCCGTTTGAGTCTTGATGTAACGATGGAATATACACTGGCGTGAAGTCAGTTAAGATTGACGTACTACGGTGCCAGTTTGTCAGTTCTTTGTAGAAGAAAGTCGCTGCAAAATAGCCATCATCAGCGTAGTAGTTCTCGTAAGATAAGTCGAACTGGTTTGCTTCATATGGTTTTAACAGTGGGTTACCTGAGTTACCGCTCCATGGGCCATTTGAAGGATCTGCGCTGTTAATTTGGTTGTCGTTGTAGGCAAAAGTAGCACGCGCATTAGGACGCATATCATCGATACGTGGGCGTGTTAATACTTTCGCCATAGCGGTACGAACAAACTGATTTTCAGCAACTTCGAAACTTAAGTTTAACGTTGGTAGTAAGTCACCATATGAGTCGCCACCGCTAACAGGTGTTGCTTCAACAAAACCTTGCGCATTCTCAACTGTTGAGAAACCAAAAGATTCTTGGTCAACATCAACGTACTGCAAGCCGAAGTTACCGGTCATGTATACGCCGCCAAAGTCAGCATCTAGATCTACTTTTACGTAAACCGTGGTTTGCTCTTCGTTAACTGTGTAAGTATCACCTAAGCGGTCTGTTTGTACTAAAGACGCTGGCGTTTCTGTGTAATAACCGCTGCGGTACAAACCAACACTGTCGTAAGCTAAGACACCACCTAAACCAAGGAAGCTTAAGTCAGCAACACCCAAGACATCCGGAATAGGACCGTCACCTGGGTATGTTGGTGCAGTTAAGTAATCACCTTCGTTAATCTTCTCTTTCTTACGGTCTGCATAAGCCACACCTGCAGTTAGACCAGACACAATACCGTACTCAAGTACACCGTTAACTTCTAAACGAACCGCATCAAGCTCTTCTTCGAACGTTGGACGGTTAATAAAGCCATCTTGTGCATCTGCACCAATCACTGGCGCACCCCATGCTTGTGGGCCAGCTAAACGAATTAAGTTTTCATCGGTATAGTCGACATCAGATAATGTCGGGTGCGGACTAAAGAAGATGCCTGATGACGTTTGTTGCCATGAACGCGCTGGCGTTGGGCGACCGTCAGTACCTGCACGGCCAACACCTGAGTAGCTTTCTACGTCAATAATGTCTTTATCAACTTCACCTGTAGAGAAGTCAGCAACTAACGTCCAATCATCGTTAATAGCGTATTCAATGTTTAAGCCGAATGTCGTTAATTCTGCTTCTTGGCTTAAGCCATCGTTACGAACAACAGAATGGAAGCCATCGTAAAAGCCAGAGGTTACAAAACCATCTTCAACGTTAGTTGAGGTGTAATTTACACCGCCCCAAATTAAACCTTCTTCAAGACCACGCTTCACGTCGTTTTCTTCGAAGTCGATATATAAGGCATCAAATTGAATTTTTAAATCATCAGTTGGTGCGTACTCAACAACTGCGGCAATTGAGTCACGCTCAAGCATCGCAGAACGAACAAACGAATCGTGACCACCAATAATAAAGTTGCCATCAGGATCTGTTGCATAGTTGCCGTCACCCCATGCGCGGAATTGCTCTTCCTGACGCGGCGTTTCTTGTGACGCGATAACAAGCGCTAAACCTAAAGTGTCGTCCATAAACTTATCAACATAGTTGAAAGATAAGCGATGGCCGTTGTTGTCAAAGTCAGGGTTTGCGGCTTCGTCACCGTTTTCTTCGTATGACGCATTAAACGCTAGTGTGCGCTCAGTAGTGTTAAGTGGGCTAACCGTTTGCAGGTCAATGGTGCCACCAATACCTTGGTTTAATAGGCCAGCTTCTGGCGACTTGTAAACCACGATATTTG
This sequence comes from Thalassotalea euphylliae, assembly GCF_003390395.1. Classification (NCBI taxonomy): domain Bacteria; kingdom Pseudomonadati; phylum Pseudomonadota; class Gammaproteobacteria; order Alteromonadales; family Colwelliaceae; genus Thalassotalea; species Thalassotalea euphylliae. The sequence continues at coordinate 3,369,504 of NZ_QUOV01000001.1, forward strand.
AAACAATTTCGGTTGGGTATAAGTCAAATTCAACACCACGGTTGTCACCCATACCTAAAAGTTCACGACCGTTAAGTGAAGTAGCAACGAAGTTTTCATTGAAACCACGTACCGATAAGCCACTGGTACGACCGTTACGACGCTCACCCGTTACACCCGGTAAACGTGACAAAGATTCTGCAATTGAAGTATCTGGTAATTTACCAATATCTTCTGCTGAAAGAACTTCAACAATCGACTTCTCACTCATTTTGATCGCTTGTGCGCGTTGTAATGAGCCGCGGATACCACGTACTTCAATAATTTCAACTTCTTGCTCTGCCGCTTGTTCGTCAGCGTTTTGGGCAAGTACTGGTAAGCTGGTCGCCATTAAACCACCAGAAACCATGGCAAGCGTTACTTTGCTTGGTTTGAACTTTAACATGTAGGTTTCTCCCCCGTTTCATCCTTGTTGTTTTAATTGTATTCAGCATCCCGCTGATGTGATGACTTCTTATTAATAATTGATAGTTCCAACGCCCCTTTCACATACAGCTAGTGACATAGGTACAGATGGATATGCTAATAGTAATTTGCAGCCTAAGCTAAAAACACATTTTGCATACGTATTCATCCTTTCAGTAATTGCCGACAAGGCCAACAAAACCAAGATGTAAGCGCTTTCAAAAAATTAAAAAACACAAGTTAATTTGTCATATAAAAGATGGGAAACTCTCGAAGAATAAATCGCCTAAACTATGACGTTAAGCACCTTAATTACTTGATTTATATATGCTAGCGATTAACTCAATAGGAAGATAAAAAGGCTGTGTTGCCCTGTTTATTGGCTACTATTGAATGAAAATCGTTATTTTATTAGCGGTGGGCGCGATCACTGCTTTCTTTCAATAGCAGGATATTGAATACGTATGCAAACTCGTTCGTTTGTCATATTACTTGGATGTTATTCGAGAGCAATTAGTAAGCAAGGTGAGTGTAATCGGGCTAGAGCACGCCCAAATGTATAAAACGTCAAACACAACCACGCTTTTAGTGCGCAAATTTGGAACTACATTGGGTTTAGAAGAGTTAACTAAAACGTCCATGTTTTAGTGTCGATTAATATCTTAGTGCTTTTTAATCACAAGCTGTTGCTGCGACTTATTCAACGCTAGTTTTACCTGTAATTTTTGTGTGTCAGCGTCCCAAAATGCGCCAGCACTTGCTAGCGAATATGCGCGTTTAGAATGCAACAATGGCAGCTTCTTGTTCGCCCATAACACTTCCTTAGGGTTATGTGGCAAATGATGCACCACTAATTCAACCGCTTGGCTCGTTGCTAAACCAGTAAAACCATTGCCAGATTGCCCAAAATCTATCGCTAGCTGGTCTGAGTTATTAGTCGCCTCAAATTGCCAAAGCTGGTAGGCCTTATGAGCTAAGCTATTCTGGCTGATGCCATCATCTTGGTATAGCTGCCCTGTGCTGTTGGCAATGCTATCGTGATAATAATAATTCAAGTTAAACTGATTTGGATTGTAGGCTTTGGTGTTTTCAATGTCTGCGGTTGTTGGCACAAAGCTACCCGCACGAACAAAAACAGGTAAGCTTGATAGCGAAACCGGATAAGCTTTCACTTCTCCTCCCATAACCATCTGCCCCGTAAAGTAATCAAACCACACGCCATCAGGGAAGTTAACATCAACTTGCGCTGTTCCAGCTTGTGTTACAGGAGTCACTAAAAAAGCATCTCCCCACAAGTAAGTGTTTTGCTCATCAATAAGCGATAGATCTTGTTCATTCTCGAACATGAGTGGGCGCATTAATGGCATGCCGGTCGTTGTGTTTTCAAACGCTAACGTATAGTTGTATGGCAATAAGCGATATCTAAGCTTGATAAACTCTCGCACAATACGCTTGGTTTCTTCATCGTGAAACACTGGTTCAGGCGCAATATGTTCTTGCGCATGTGGGCGATACACTGGCTGGAATACCCCGTATTGCAACCAACGAGTATACATTTCTGCGTCAAACGTTTCGCCACCAGCAAAGCCACCGAGGTCAGAGTGGGTGTAAGCAAGGCCAAACAAACTCATTTGCAAGCTTAGCTCTACCTGCGGCTTTAAACCACCCCATGAACGGCTCACATCGCCTGTCCAAGGGATCATGCCGTAGCGCTGGCTACCAAGAAACCCAGAGCGCATCATCACCATTGGTCGCTGATTTGGCGCCAGCTCCAAACTTTTTTGATACACCATTTCAGCCCACTTGTGCCCATACACATTGTGAACATTATCGCCCCGCACCTGTGAACCATCAGCTAAGGTATGCAAAATATCATCAGGGTGCACTTCCGGCTCGCCTAAATCGCCCCACCAACCGGTAACGCCTTGCTCAGCTAAACGCTCGTATGCTTGGTTAAACCACTGGGTTCCTTGCTCATTAAATACATCCACTAAGCCAGTATTACCAAAATAGAAATCAAAGCGATACGGCTCTCCTGCACTGTTGAGCGCTAACGCTTGGTTTTCAACGGCTTCTAACCACCGATTTGACGTTGAAAGAATAAATGGCTCGGTAATCACAACCGTATTCACACCATCAGCGCTTAAGTCAGCGATCATCTTTTCAGGCGTTGGAAAGGCTGTGCGATCCCATGCTAGGTTGCCCATATGCCCCTTGATATCTTTGCCAAACCAGTACAAATCAAGCACCAGTGCGTCTAGCGGCATATCTTCTTGCTTAAAACGCTCAACAACATCGTAAACTTCCAGTTGATCGTGATAACCAAAGCGCGAAGCGAAGTTACCAAGTGACCAACGCGGTGGCAGCGGTTGCTTACCGGTTAGTTCCACATAGTTTTTCAATAACGCTGGGTATGAGTTATCAGCCACAACAATATAACTGGCACGGCCACCAACGGCAGACAACTTAACGGTATTCGTCGCATTGCTGTCTAAGTCCAATTCTCCAGTCGCTGAATTGTCAAATAACAGCATGTATTTTTTCGATGAGAGTACGGCTGGCAGGCTGTAATACATTTGGCTTGATTCAGTGGTGTAGCCATAGTGAGCCTTATTGTAAAGCGGCAGTTTATGTCCCCTGCGATCCATCCCAAGCACACGCTGGCCACCACCAATAAGCTTTTCTTGCTCATCAATGGCAAAACTAAACGAAATGCCTGCTGGCTGACTAGTAAAGTCCGTTTGAGTTAATAACGGCTGTCCATCACGCTGATAACGAATGGTAAGCGACGTTTTATCAACAATCGCCGTAATAGCACCATTGGTGACTTGTAAATTGCTAGGGGTTTCTGTTACTTGAAAGGCACTGCCTTTAGCATTGGGGGCAATGGCATACGACGCCAACTCACGGTGATGCTCACTGGCAAACACGGCCTCAATAGCGTTGTGCTGGTATGCGGTCAACGTGAATGAAGCCTCATCACCGAGAATGTGAACGCTATGCTCCTTGACAGCATGCTCAATATAACTGGCTGATGCCATAAATGAACTGCTCGAAAGTACTAGCAAGCCTGTTATCAGGTAACGCATTGCTATTTCCCCCTGTTTTGATGTGGTACGTAATGCTTATTTTGTCGTTATCGATTGCACAATTAGAGCCTAGCGTATTCCTCAAAGAACTATGTAAATGTCTTGTTTAAAGCAAGCTACGCTAGGCATTCGCTATGCTTAAGAGATCAATAACCAACTGCATAAAATATTTATTTTTGTAGGTTCATTGTAATTATTTTGCTGGCTTGAGTGTTGATGCTAGCCCAGTTAAACGACTGAATACGTATGCAAATGATATCTTTGCTACCCAGACCTTTTACCATGGCAACCATAAAAACAACATGCTTTAGCATAAGCACTTAGTCGGGGAATTTTGGATCATCATATGATTAGCAAACGCGCCACATTACCAACAAAGACATTGCCAAGAATCAAACAGTCAAAAACTTTACAAGCTTCATTGCTGTTACCAACACTTGTACTGCCAACAATGCTGCTGACAACTGGCTGCCAGCCAACGAGCAGCGACTCAACAAGTAAAAGCCAAGGCGAGCAACTGCTCACCGATGATATGGCCACGAGCGATTTAATTAATATCGACAAACAAGCATCATCTTTTAGCGCGCATTGGCTAAGTCAAAACGTGATAGTGCTGGCAAATGCAAACGCGAAAAAAAGTTATCGTTTAGCCACTCAGTCAATCACGCCCGCTACTAACCAGCTTTCAGGCGAACAACTAAGTGCAAAGTTAGTGCCAATTGATTTTCCACCAGCATTAGCTATCAAGTTTCCACACTTATCAGAATTCCAAGCTTTTACTGTGAGTATTGCTGCAGCAACAGCAAAAACTTGGTTAAAGCAACCGCTGTATGTATTTGAGCAGACGGCTAACGGTAAAACTGGTCAACATAAAACAGCTCAGCATATTGTTGCCTATGTGCAAACTGGCGCTGTTATTGACGATTTATACACACGCGAAGCCAATGACGCCGATGAGGTCAATGATCTAGGAGCGAGTGTTATAAGCGACGCAGTTAACGTTAAACTTTGGGCACCAACGGCACTTTCGGTCGACTTATTGTTATTCAACCAAGATAAATCGCCAGCAGCTCCAGCACAAATGGCAATGGGGTTCGATGAGCAGACAGGTGTTTGGCAAACCAAGTTGCCAACCAGTGCCGAAACACTGTTTTATCAATACCGAATCAATGTTTACCATCCAGCAACGGGCAAGGTTGAAGAAATTGTTACCACGGACCCCTACTCGCTGAGCTTGTCGACTGATAGTGAATACAGTCAGATTGTCAATTTAAATGCCAATTACACTCAGCCGAAAAATTGGGAAAGCCAAGCGCAACCGGCGCTTGCCGCACCAGAAGATGCAATTTTATATGAAGTGCATATTCGCGACTTTAGCGCCAATGAGGCAAAGCTCTCTAACACTACATATCGCGGAAAATATAAAGCCTTTACTGAGCAAAACTCAGATGGCATGAATCACCTTACTACACTCAAAGACGCTGGCCTTAACCATATTCACTTACTCCCTGCATTTGATATAGGTACGGTGAATGAAGCGCAAGGCGAGGCGTTTGATTTACACTCAACCGTTGGTGATATTTGTCAAAAACAACCAAGCATTAGCCTGTGTAGCCAAAACCTAGACGCCAAGCTATCGCTCGAGCAAGTGCTATCGCAATTTGACCCTATGGGCAGCGAAGCACAGGCACTTGTTACCGAGCTGAAAACTTTTGACAAGTACAACTGGGGCTACGATCCATTTCACTACACCGTGCCAGAAGGCAGCTATGCCGTAAATCCAGACGGTACTAGTCGTATTGTTGAATTTCGTGAAATGGTCCAGCACCTGCACAATTTGGGTTTTAGAGTCGTGATGGATGTGGTTTATAACCATACACATAAGGCTCGCCTAGAGCGCACAGCAGTACTTGATAAGATAGTGCCAAACTATTATCAGCGTTTGCATCCACTAACAGGTGACATTGAGCAATCAACCTGTTGCGACAACACGGCCACCGAGCGCACTATGATGGCCAAGCTGATGACTGACTCGTTAGTTGTATGGGCACGCGATTATAAAATTGACGGTTTTCGTTTTGATCTAATGGGCCACCAGCCCAAAGACTTGATGTTAGCAGCACGAGATGCCGTGCGAGCTGCAGATCCAGACACGTACTTTTACGGCGAAGGTTGGAACTTTGGCGAAGTGGCGAACAATCGTCAATTTATCCAAGCTTCTCAACTTGAACTGGGTGGTACCGAAATAGGTACATTTAGTGATCGTTTACGCGATGCTGTGCGCGGCGCAGGCTTTAATATTCAAGGGGACGATATTCGCCGCCATCAAGGCATTGGTAATGGCCTTAACGTTAAGCCAAACGAGTTAACTTCAGCGCATGCTACAGATAATCATACCAACAAACCTGACTATGGCTTACTGCTTGATCAGTTGCGTGTTGGCCTAGCAGGCAATCTAGCTGATTACCCACTTATTGATCACGATGGCACAACCGGTACTGGTAAAGACATTCCCTATGGTGGTCAACCAACCGGATACGCGCACGATCCTGCCGACACCATCAACTATGTCTCGAAGCACGACAATCAAACCTTGTGGGACAACAACCAATATCGCAACGCTACTGACTTAACCACTGCAGAGCGCGTTCGTTTACATAATCAAAGTTTGTCATACCCATTGTTAGCGCAAGGCATTCCATTCTTGCATATGGGTTCAGAATTTTTGCGTTCAAAGTCTTACCTGCGTGACAGCTATGACTACAGTGATTGGTTTAATCGCGTCGACTTTAGCAAACAGCAAAACTTTTATTCCGTAGGTTTGCCGCCAGCAGAAAAAGATCAAGCTAACTGGCCGCTTATTTCGCGTTTACTCGCCGCAAATGAAGGGCGTGACAAGCCAAGTGCTAACGACATTGGTTTTGCCAGCGATGTATTTGCCGATTTCTTGGCAATTCGCACTAGCACACGTTTGCTGCGCTTAACGAATAAGCAAGACATTATCGATAAGCTAAGCTTTTTAAATACGGGTAAAAACCAACAAAGCGGTCTCATTGTCATGCATATTGATAACAGCAAAGGGCGTGCATTAGCAGATGATTTCCAACAGCTGTTGGTGGTATTTAACTCAGCGCCGTCTGAACAATCATTTGAGCTTAATAGCGCTTCTAAAATGGGAGTAGGCCTTAAAAATATCGGCAAACTAACCTTACACCCTCGCCAGCAAGATGGCGCTGACAAGATAGTGAAAGCCAGTAAAATTGTCGCCGGTGTTGTTACTGTGCCAGCTTTTACCACCGCCGTATTTGTGCAACAAGCCACGCCAGCCGCAAATTAAGAGTAATTTAATTTATGCAAAAAACATTTTTCAGTAAGTTAGCAACCAAAACAGTTGGCAAGTCGTTAACCGCGATAACAGCTGTGCTGCTAACACATTCATCATTAGCAAGTGCCGCAGCAGTTTCCGAAGTGGCTAGCACGGCGCTAGCAGCGAGCAAGACAGGTAATGCAAACGCAAGTTATCAAATCAAACATTTAGAGCCCAGCTCTTGGTGGGTTGATATGAAAAGCCCTGCCCTTCAGTTGCTAGTGCATGGCGACAATATCAGCGAATTAACACCACAAATAAAATCCGATAAGGTAGTTATCAAGCAAATTAACAAGGTTGCTAACCCTAATTACCTGTTTGTTGATGTGATCATTCGCGAAGGCACAAAACCACATCGCTTTAATATCGACTTTTTACAAGACAACGAAGTGGTTATCAGCCACCCTTATCAACTGAAAGCACGTAATAAAACCTCTGCAGCCGATATTAGTTTTAGTGCCAAAGATGTTATTTACTTAGTGACGCCTGACCGATTCGCTAACGGCAACCCTAATAATGACCAAGTGCCCCAGCTGCTGGAAAGAAAAAACCGCACGGCACCTGGTGGCCGCCACGGTGGTGATTTACAAGGTATTATTAATCACCTCAATTACATTGAAGACATGGGCTACACTCAGATTTGGCTCAACCCAGTGGTCGAAAATAATCAGCAAGAATATTCCTATCACGGCTATTCAGCCACTGACTTTTATCAAATTGACGCTCGCTTTGGCGACAATGCGCTTTATAAAAAATTAGCGACCGAAGCCCAGAAACGTGGCATTGGGCTGATTATTGATGTGGTATTAAATCACAGTGGCTCAGGTCACTGGTGGCACAACGATTTACCAACTGAAGATTGGTATAACAACCAAGGCAAAGCATACGTAGGTACTAATCATAAGCGCGAGGCACTGCACGACTCTTACGCCGTTAACGCCGATAAGCAGCTATTTAGCGATGGTTGGTTTGTGCCGACCATGCCAGATCTTAATCAACGTAATTCTTACTTAGCTAACTACTTAATTCAAAATACCTTGTGGTGGATTGAGTACGCCAACCTGTCGGGTATTCGCGTTGATACATACTCTTACCCTGATAAAGCGTTTTTAACGCAATGGACAAAACGCTTGACCGACGAATATCCCAATATCAATATTGTCGGCGAAGAATGGTCAACCAATCCAGCTATTGTCGCCTATTGGCAAAAAGGGGCTAACACACACGATGGTTATCAATCTTATTTACCCAGTGTGATGGACTTCCCAATGCAAGACTTGCTCGTTAAAGCGTTAACAAATAAAGAAAGCTGGAATACGGGGCTCAATCAGCTATATCAAGTGCTTGCCAATGACTTTTTATACGCAGCGCCAGAAGATTTAGTAATTTTCCCAGACAACCACGATATGAGCCGTATCTTCACTCAATTAAATGAAGATTACGAGTTGTTCAAAATCGCGATGACCTACCTAATGACAACCCGTGGCATCCCACAGGTTTTCTATGGTACCGAGATCTTAATGGCTAATCCGGGTACTACAGATCACGGTGTGATACGTACCGACTTCCCAGGCGGCTGGCAAGGTGATGACGTGAGTGGGTTTACTGGCAAAGGATTAACGTCAACCCAGAAAAAAGCGCAAGAATTTATGCGTAAATTGATGAATTGGCGTAAAAACACGCCGACCATTCACCACGGAGAACTTCGCCACTACGCACCAGAAAGCGGCGTTTACGTGTATTTCCGATATGACGAGCTGAACAAGTACATGGTGGTGATAAACAAAAACGCCAGTGAGGTTACGCTTGCAATGGAGAAATATTCAGAACTCTTAGGTAAAGCCAAAAGCCTTATTCCAGTGCTAAGTAATAAGCCTATTGCGATTCAAGAAAATATGTTGATGCCAGCAAAAACAGCGACAATCTTTCAAGTGAGATAGCAGATAAATGTTTAACCTCAGCTCTGGATAACTACTTGAAGAAATTTGTTATTCACTATTTCTTATCCTAACCTGGGGTGATTTAGCCAAAACTTAAAAATTAAAAAAGCCTGCTAAGTGCAGGCTTTTTGTTGGTAATTTTTCTTGGTAAAAAATGGCGTTATTTGCGCAGTAGAAAGTAAATCAACCGTTTATATTCATCGATATTAGTGATTTGGCTGGCCAATGGCTTGTATCGTCCATTAATAATAAGGTTAGGTAAATTAGACTCGCCTTGTGCCTTTAACGCTTTAGCGGTTTGTTGCATTTCTGCAAGCTGCATGTCGATACTGTAGCTGCCAAGGCTACTATCAAACATAAACTCGTTACCACCAACTGAAATAAACAGTTTTCGAACATCGTCCACCGTTTTAAAGTCTAGTTTTTTCTGATGTATATGGTTGAAAATTGCTTCAACAACTTGGTCTCGCATCCGCATTTTATCGGCGATTAACACCGCACTGGTCAATAAATTCTCGACCTCAGCAGAACGATTAGGTTGACCTGCGACATGGTTTTTAACATAGCTAGCACGGCGTGGAATACGCTTAACCAACTGCTGCATAAACTCTTGTTGGCTATAACACTGCTTGCAGTAAAAAGAAAAAAACTCTCTAATTTCTTGTTGTTGGCTCTTAGGTAAATCAAGCACACGATAGTGTCTGCCTTCAACAAACTCATCAGCAGCGACAGAAAAGTTAAGTAAAGGCAAGATTACGCCAATAAGCACCAATAGCTTCCACGGCATGTTTACATCCTTTTCTTTTAATTATTCTTAAAACATTGGAAAACAGCAAGATAAGGGCTGATTTAGATGTTAAGTACATAAACGAAGCTAATGTTTCGCTTGTTCACTTTTTATTGTCTTCTTATCATTAATAATAAGAGAAAATAGCGATAGATCAACAAGATCGTGCATTTTACGTTCAAATATGTGACATTTACGTGACTAATTGCCTAAGTTCAGTAGGTAATCATAACTGAGAGTACGCAAGTTTTGGTTAGCGTTGAACTAAGTCCCTATGGCAATAAACACGGGAGTATTCAACAAAGAGTATGGAGCTAATCAAACTGATAATCTAGTTTAACGCCAACAGTGCGACCTTGCAGTAACGAAGCATCTTCATCAGCACTGGCAAACGCCAATTCATCCGTTAAATTTTTACCATAAAAATGCAGTGTAAGCTTTGATGTGAGAGATTTACTCAATGATGCTTGCCACAAAAATCGATGTGCTCTTGTCACTTCACCACTGCCGACTTCGGACTGATTCTTTAGCCAAGTTAACTGATTGCTAAACTCAATACCTCGCCATTGCCATTGGGTATGCCAACTCAATTTGGCTGGCGTTAAATCAGCTAACGTATCGCCTTGCTTGTCTTCACCTTGTTGATAATGACCAAGCCACTGCATACTCATTCCACTATCACCTTGCCAACGCACGCTTGCTTCAATACCTTGAATATCCGCTCGACCTAAGTTTCTATAGCTGCGAAAACTCTCACCTTGATCATTTTGGCTGGTAAATCGTTCAATGTAATCATCAAGTCCGTAGTAGTAACCCGCAACATCAATAGACCAAGCTGAGTTGATTTGGTATTGCCAGTTCAGCTGAGCGCCTCGGCTTTGCTCAGGTGCCAATTCAGGATTACCTAACGTAGTGCCACGTGGCGTTTCGCCAGCAAAGTAAAGTTCTGACAAGGTAGGAAAGCGAAAACCAGTTGCCATTTCGGCGCTTAAAATATGCTGTGTGTTAAGTTGATAACCAATGCGAAAACTAGCACTAAACTGCTGATCATCTCGTGACTGCTTACTAATAAACTGCGTTTGATTGATGTGGTCAAAACGTCCACCGAGATCGAGTTGCCAATTCTGCCATTGCCAATGCCAGTCACTAAATAAAGCAATATTATCTTGCTTGCCATCCACTAATGGTTGCGCAAAGTTCTGCTGGCCGCCTAATGAAAATTCAGATTCAGCTATCTTTACGCCGCGCCTTGCCAGCCATTCAACACCTAATCGTCCCTGCCCGCCAACGGCGTCAAGAGTTGCCAACCCAAGCGCTCCTAAGGTATGACTTTGGTACTGGGTTAGATTTCGTCGATTGCCAACAAGCAAGGTATCAGTGTCCCAGTTTTGATAATGCTGATATAGCTGTACAAACCAGTCTTGCTCTCTTTGTAATGACAGCTGCGAAAGCCAATGCTCATCAGTTGGGTACTGCACTACGCGATCATTAGGAAATTGACTTGAAGATTTACCAATATCCTTACCTTGCGAAACAATGGTGCTGCCGTTTACAGTCAAGCCTTGCCAAGACTGGCTAAATTTTAGCAATGCTGAGCACTGCTCAAAATCACTGTCGAGTGGCGTATTGTCAGCGGCACTCGCCTGATTTGCATGGCGATAAGCAAAACCACTTTGCCATGTTTCACTGCCCCACAGTAAAGCTGCATTAGTCGCTTGATCGTCACTTTGCGCACTCGCCGTTAGCTTTTTAGTGCCTAGCTCGGCAGAGATCAAATTTATCACGCCACCCATGGCCTCAGAGCCATATAGAGTAGCACTTGGGCCTTGCTGAATATCAATCCGAGCCAATAACTCACTATTGATAAACGACGCTGAATTGCCAGCACGCCTATCGGTAATAATGGGAATACCATCAACTTCAGTGCGAATGCGAGAGCGACTAAAACCGCGAATACTATAACTTTGAAACAAGCCCCCTTGTCCATTCAAGCTAATGCTCGGCGCATTGATTAGCCAATCGGCAACCGTAGGGTTAACAGTAGCGCTATCGGTTATCTCAATGCTCGACATGGAATTATCGACCAACTGGCTAGACAGTAAATGGCTTCGTGAGCCACTTACCTGCATCACCTCAATTGCACTAAACGCCTGTGTCGCTGGTAAGTTTGGAAGCTCCTCTGCACGCAAGTAGCCATGACCCAAAGCTGCGCCGATTAAAGCGCAATAGATAGGAGATAATTTGGCAAAATGAGAAAACGTCATAACAACCTATGTGATTCGCAAACGGCGCACTAAAAGAGCATCGGCTAAGTGAGTTAGCAGAGCTAGGCTATGTAAAAGAAAGCTACGCCAAACAAAACTAAGCAAAACAATTAGGGTGGTGAGTGTAGCTATATTTAGCTGAATGTCGATACCTAACAGCCGACGATCGATGTCAGGTATCTAATTTGCGACAAACCGTTACGAAAACTTGCCAACGGCAGTTTCAGTAATCACCCAAAACCTTAGCTACTGGAGCCTAATTACAACTGCCATGCATAGCTAAACTTGGTGAAAATACTGCGCTGATCTCGCTCTAAATTCTCCAACGAATCATCTTGAAAACCGCCATCGGAATAGCCAATGAAAAACAAGGTTTGCGGATTGATTTTGTAGGAATAAATTAACTGAGTGGCAAAAAATCGCTCAGTCGCTTGAGGTCGGTCATCAATGGTGTCGTATTGGTATAAATCGACATTTCGATCAATATCTGTGTACTGCACGACAAGTTTAATAATGCTGCGCAAGTCAAACTGATAATTAATGCGAAAATCCATTTGGTTAGCGGTAAATAAGCGCCCTTCGTCTACATCAAGCTCAAAGAAATTATAGGCAATATCTAACTTTAAATGCTGATTCACATCCCATAGTATTCTTGGCTCTAACACAATAGCGTCGCCAAGTTGAGTATTGGCAAAATCTACTTGATCGCCAACTCGGATAAAGTTGGCCAGCTCAAGCCCTGCAATTGGGGTAAATTCTGCATAAACCATGTACTGGGTTTCATCAAAATATTGCTCGTCAAACAAGCGCTCACGCGTCACAACACCAAAATTGGTATAGAACTGAGATTGCCCCTGCAAGTTGCCATGGATCTCATACTCACGTTCAAGTAAGTTACCCGCTTGGTCGTAGGTAGCATCCCAGTCGCCAAAAACGCCCCAACGGTGGAACCAGTTATCTTTTTCACCATACCAAGTGTAGCGTCCACCTAGTACGGCTCGTTCAAAATCAACCTTAGAAACAAAGCCTAAGTCAGAGCGAAAATCCTCCCCCACATTTCGGTAAGAAGCACGCAAATTATAATCACGAGTTTCACGCCCGTAACGAATGCTGTAGGCATGATCTTGCTGCTCTTCGTCTAACTCAAAATCGTTTTGTACACTGTCTGGGTTTTGCGTATCAGCAAAGGCAAAATTGACTCGTAAACTGTCTGTTTCAGAAAACCAGTAGTTACCATCAATTGACGCAAGTGTATTGCGATAATCGTCACCACTACGATTAGTCATTAACACGCCGATATTGTGACGCTCACCCAAGTCGACTTTATAGCGAGCTAACGCCACATCGGATTCTTGCGACAGTTCAGCAATATCAGAGCCAAGCGCACCTGGGATTAAAAAATTCGTATGTTTATCGTTGGCAACAAGCACACCGTAGCTGTGATTTTCGGTTTTCCCAGTCAGCTTTACGCCGTAATCTGGCTCAACAATGTTGCGTGTATGGACAAAGTTAAACTCTGCGACATCAAAATAAGACGCCCCATCTAAGAAAAACGGTCGCTTTTCTGGAAAGAACAATGAAAAGGTATTGTTCACGTCTAACTGACTGGAATCTGCTTCTACTTGAGAAAAGTCTGGATTAATCGTGGCATTAAGTACCATATCTTGGGTAATGCCCCAACGCACATCTAAACCAGGTTCAACTTCGATATCACCTTGTTGCCAGTCGCCTGGGACTTCTGGCTTTTCATCAAAGCGAGAAATGGTCAGCGTTGGCGTTAGCTGAAAGTTATTACCGGCTTTGGCAGATTCAAACCCAACAAGTTGGTCAAATTGGCATAAATTACACTTTAAGTTGCGATCGTTTTTATAGCTTGCCAATTCATAGCGTACTTCGCGCGGGTAAATACGACGACCGGCAATATTCCACGTTAAGCTCCCCTCTCGCTCTGGGAACCTAAGTGCATTAAACGGAATAACCATTTCAACCACATAACCAAAGTCGGTAATTTGACCCGCACTATCCCAAATCGCGTCCCATGAATCATCATCGTCCCAACCATTACTGTCATCCATACGCAAATCGGCTTGAATGCCTAATGGGTTAACATAAAACTCGTAGCCACTGCGCTCATCATTGAACGTATCAATGACAATACCAACATGATCATCACGCCATAAGCTGTCGCGATCACGCAATACGGCGCGGATATCGCTTGGATTAGGGTCATATGCCTTAAAGGCAACATGCAATGCTTGCCCGTTTTCAAACACCAGCATTTGTGTTTTTACTGGCGCAGTTTGACCTTCTGCTGGACGATTTTCATAAGCAAGGTCAATCACGAGCGCACTTTGCCAAATCGCTTCGTCAAGTTTTCCATCCGTTTCAATGGATGCTGAAAAGTGAGGTAATTGGTAATTTTTTGCTGGCTCGGCATAAGCAGCAATTGAGCTTTGCGAAAGGACTAACGCAGCTCCTATCGATAAGAGTTTTTTCAGAGACATGTAATAAGATTTATTATTGGAACGAATTCCATTCGTTGCTTTATGCTTGGTATTTTAGTGGTTTAGTAGGGAAATGGGGGGTTTTGGTTGAACGCTAAATGTAACAAATTGTGTTAAAAATAACAGGCTACTTTTGTAGTGATAAAAAACGCTATGACAAGTAACGCTCTAATACGACAACCGCTTCACCGAAGTTTTCCTGCCCTAAACCCAAGCGAATGTATGGTTCACTTAGTCCAAATAATTCGCTCGGTAGAAGCAATATACCCGTTTGTTCGGCCATATGTGTACACCACTGTGCTATCGGCTGAATAGTATTGACCTTAACAAGCGTTAACAAACCTGCACTTGGTGGATGCCATTCAAATAAACTCGGAAACTTATCAACGCACTGGGCAAAGCGATTAATATTTCGTTTAGCGATTGCCTTTGTATTTTGGATGATTAATTCATTGTTTTCTAAAGCGACTATCGCGAGCTGCTCATCAAAACGAGATGTACAAATACTATGGCTGGCTTTGAAAGCAACTAATCGTTCTATTAATTGACGGTTGCGCGTTACTGCCCAGCCAACCCGAACCCCGCCTAGGCCAAAGCTTTTTGACATCACAGATACTGATATCGCTTTATCGTAGTCCAAATATTGATGCGCAAGTGAGGATTCATAAGCCAATGGCTGTGTAACATCATCGCTTAGCAGGTAACAACCGTAGGCTTTGACAATTGCTAATACTTCACTGCGCTGTACTTGAGAAAGCGTCGCCCCCGTTGGGTTGTGTGGCGCATTGATGACCACAAGGCGGGTGCGCTTATTAACACTTGCTCTAAGCTGCTCAATATCAAACTGCCAACCACCATTTTCCTTGTCTAACGTGATAGGTATTTCAATTAGCTTGCCACCAAGAGGCTTTACCATCGCCGTTAATGAAGGGTAGTTTGGGGTAAAAACAACGACTTCATCGCCACTGCGGATCAAGCTTTGATAAATCCCCATCAATGCTTCTTGTGCCCCCGAAAAGGTAACAACACATTCTTTGGACAATGCACTAAGCGAATTTGCAGAAGGTAGCTGCTCACTTTCATTAATGGATTGATGAAAACTTGCAATTTCTTCTCGTAACTCCGCCTGCCCTTGCACGCTGGCATAATCTAACGGCTGATCTGCAAATGATTTTAACCGACCATGTTTATCCATCGCGGTTAATTCAGCAAGTGAATACGCTTGTCCACAGGAGTGGCTGAGGTTATAGCGAATGTCAGCGTTTAGTGCTCGCGTATAAGCAATATGAGGAGGTAAGCTGTCGTAATTCATGTGTACATTTAAATTAAAAAAATAAAAAGGAACTTCTTACGAAGCTCCTTTTACCTGGCCTTTATCTACTCTTTTATCTAGCCTTTTACCTGGCCTTCTACTTAGAAATGGTCAATAGCCATTAATTAACTTAAAGCTTATCGATTAGTTATCAACTGGCTAACGCGAATTGCTAACGGCTGATTAGCAAGTGCTAAGCAAACCACTAAGCATTAAAGCGCCATAAGGTTACGTGCTTTTCACTGAGCTGGCTGGTGCGTTTGGTCACTTTAATCACTTGGTTAAGTTGCGTTTGTGCCAGTAATTCAAAGTTATTCCCCAAGGTTTGTTGAACTCCTTCAAATCCCACTAGGTTTTCGCCATTAACCTTGATACCACCAAGCCACTTTTCTTTCGGGGCAACCTGAGCATCAAACTGATAATCTGAAGCTATCACTAACAAAGCACCGTCGTTCAAACGAGTTGAGACTTGCTTTAGAAACTGCTTCGGATCATAACATTGCTCTAGTACTTGCTGAGCGAGTATTACGTCATAACCGGTGAAAATATCTTTTAGATTCGTTGCATCGCCTTGACTAAACAGCACATTTTGGGCAGCAGATAAGCCAATATCTGCTAATGCAAGCTCATGAAAATCAACAATATCTCCCTCTTGCACCGTTTCAAAACGCACCGCTTCACCAAGTTGAAGTTTGACGCCGTGTTGAATATAGCGCGCAGAAAAGTCGACACCATCAACATGTGCAAACAAGTCCGCTAGAGCAAAACTCGTGCGGCCAACACTGCAGCCTAAGTCCAATAATTTCTCGGTGTTGGCATTGTGCTCGACAAGCCAAGTACGAACCTGCTCGGCTAATTGCTGCTGGTAATTACCACCGCTAAGACCGACATTTTGATAGTGACTTTGCAGTTGTTGGCAAACATCTTGATCTTGTTCAAAATGGTTGGCAGGCACTAATGGCATAGCTTGTTGCTCATTTTCCACATAACGGAATCCCGCATGTTGGAAGAAGTGGCGACGAAACGCGTAACGCGAACTCGCAATTGCTTCGTTACCGGTGGAAATCCATGAGCCGCCCTTAATCAAATTATGTTTACCGTCAAAGGTTGGCGTAGAAAAGTCATCGTATAACGGATGTACTTTAAAGCCTTCAAAAGCATCAATGCTCGACTCAGTCCATTGCCAAACATTACCCACTACGTCAAAAATTCCTTGGTTATCAAACTTATCGACAGGGCAGCTAGAGGCAAAATATTCTAGGTTTGTATTGCCTGGAGCCTCTTGCCAATCGGGTAAGTCGCCAGCGACTTTTTCACGCAGTACATACCATTCAGGCTCAGTAGGCAACCTGACATTGCGCCCCGTAATACTCGACTGCCAATTACAAAAGGCTTTCGCTTCTAAGTAGTTAACTTCAACTGGCCAATTTAAAGGTAATGGCATTTCCGACAATAGATTGCGCTGATAATAACCATCGTCTTTTTTCAACCAAAAACGCGGCATAGTCGCCTGTTTATAACTCAACCATTGCTGACCTTCAGGCGACCAATACGAAGGTGTTTGATAACCCCCAGCCTCGACAAAAGCCATAAACTCTTGGTTAGAAACTAAATACTTACTGGTGCGAAAATCAGGCACCTCTAGCGATACAGCGCCGTATTCGTTGTCCCAACCATAGGTGTTATCGTCGGCTTTTTTTCCTAGCTCAATCGCTTGTGCGGCAACTGGCAGCAATTCATTAATTGGTGCTTGGCCTTGATAAGGACATGACTGCCATGCTTCAGTCGGTGTTAAATCTTGCAATGGCAACATACGCATGATTACTGATGAGGTTTCCAAGTGAATTCGCTCATGCTCGCTGCCCATCAAAATGATCCAAGCAAGTGAATCTTGCGTGATGGGCAAGCTCAGTTCCATTGTATCAATTAACTCGCAGACCAAATCAAACACTTGATTGCGATATGTTCTCACTTCGTCAACACTTGGCCAGTCGTAATGTGCACTGTTGAGATCGTCCCAACTCATTTCATCAACACCCACAGCGCAAATCGCCTCTAGCTTTTCATTTATTCGCTGCTTTATAAACTTACCCAGCATCAGCTTGTTAATGTAAAAAGTTGCCGTATGGCCGTAATAGAAAATCAATGGGTGGCGCAATGGCTCTGGTCGTGAGTAAAACGCTTCGTCGTTATTGATCAAAGCAAACAACGACTCATAAGTTTGCCAGCTGTTGATAAAGTAAGCTTTTAATTCCGCGCGTTTTGCTGCAATTTGCTCGATGTTGCCTGATTGCGAGTCTGCTGCGGTTAAGTATGGGGTTTTTAGTTGTTGTTTCGTAATATTCATCATAAAAACGCATTATCCTGTTGTCAGTAATGCAATATTGTTATTGGGCTGATACCTAGTGAGTACACTACGAGTTAATTGCTCGCCTAGCTCACGGTGCAGTAAATTGCTTTTATTCAAGGCTTGGCCAGAGCGATTAATGCGTTTGGCCAACCAATCACTGCCTGCAAATAACTCGTACGCACTGGGTTCCTGCGTCTGCTTAGTTACGCATTTACTATCTAGACCGTTGTTTTGGTGATGTTCTTTTTCCCGAGAATACATTTGAACGGGTAAGGCTTGTTCAATAAACGGCGTGGCTAACAAAGCTCTTCCTTTATCGTTGTGATATGCCTCAAGTGCATCGACAAGGTTAGCAAGGGCAAATACCACATTGACATAAGGATCATATGCCATGCTAGCTGAGCCTAACCTATGCTCCACTCGTGCAGTTTTTTGCCAGTTTTGTTCGCTTAGCAACGCTTGGCTATGTTGATCATACAATATGACCTCAACGCCCATGGGTTGGTTGTGTTTGCCCCGCTCTTTGTAAAGCGCAATACTGCCTTGGTGGCCACCTGAAATGTCGGTTGGCGAGCAAAGTTCTTGTGCTAGACCATATTTGTTTTTCAGTGCAAGTCGTTCAAAGGCATCTGGCTCTGGCATAAATAACAAACAGTTCGCTAGGCTAGTATTGAGAAAACAACGTTGAAGTATTTCGCCGAAATTATCATGTGCAACTAAGTTTTTGCCGTCGCGATCAAGCACACTGACATTGACTTGAATGGCATTGGGAATATGAACAGCACGCACTTTTTCGGTAAAGATGTTTTTACTTCCGAGTGCTAATTGCCCCTGATCGCCAGACCATACCACTGGCTTAATTAGGGTTTGATCAAAGCCGTGCTGAGCAAAAAGTTTCGGCAACAGTTGCATAGCCTGCGCAAGGTTCTGTGCCTCTTTTAACGGCGATTGACCAGCGAATAATGACACGTATTCCCACTGATTATGCCAATACTCAGCAACTAACTGCCCCTCAATACCTGCATGTTGTAATGCTTTGTTAATGTGAACAAAATGTTCAGAGGATAACTTTCGCTCGCGAGTGTATTCTCGAGTTTTGTGCGAAGCTGATTCTCGATGGGAAAGTTCAGCGGCAGTAGCTGATTTGTTGTCGGCTTTAGTACCTGCTTTAGTACCTGACAATGCACGATTAAACGGTTCTTGATTCGCTTTGATTTGGCTTGAATGACAGCAGCCCTCCAGCTCAAAGTGAACTAGCGGCCTGTAACCGAGCGCTTCAATATGATCTTGGAAAATAGTAATTGCTCGCCTTGCGAGCGCGCTAGTTGTCATACCTTTTTCTCTATTGTTTTGGTACGGCTTTTTGCTTAGCTTTTGATTCAAATGCTTGCCCGTCTATTTAAGCTATGTGTATTACTTATTACCAACTTCAATTAATTAGTTGGCATTAATTGCAAACAGACCCGCTTAAGCATTGATTAACCTTACCCTAACAATATTGCACAACAAATAAAACAGCCAAGATTTCGCTATTATTCTTGAAAAATCACTACTTGGTTTTTACCGTTCATTTTTGCTTGGTAAAGCGCTTTATCAGACTGCACGTAGAGCGTTGCTCTATCTTGCATGCTACTGTCAATAGCACTAATACCGACACTACAAGTAATAGTAATTTGCTGGCCAGATTCATTGGTAAATAAGGCTTGCTGAATATTTGCCGCTAGCCGTTTGGCTATAGTTTCAGCTTGCTCTGCATCAGTTCTGGGTAAAATACACAAAAACTCTTCGCCACCAATGCGCCCTAGAACATCACCAACACGTAAAGTGTCTTGCGCAATTTGGCTAACCCGATAAATCACTTCATCGCCAAATGGATGACCATAGTTATCGTTAACTTGCTTAAAGTTATCAATATCAAACAACAAAATCGCTAAATCACCGTTTCTGCCATGACTGGTTGCGATGAGCTTATCTAAGTATTCAAAAACATATCGACGATTAAAAACCCCTGATAATGGGTCAGTAATTGAAAGCTCATAAATTCGTTTATTCTTGAGGTATAAAACAACTGCAATGGTCAACGCTAGTACTAGCGCTGTAGCTACACCAGCCGTAATGGTTATTTGCTGCCAAGTGCTTTGTTCTTTGCTCGCCTGCTGCAACGATTGCACCCTACTACGTTGCTCTAATAAGGAAAGTTCAACACTTTGTCGTTCCAGTTCCATGGCCGCGCGAACCCGAATAAGCTGCCTAGTGGAGTTACTAATGAGCAATGAAGAGTAAGCTTCATAATAGTCTTTCAATAGCTGATAACTTTGTTGATATTGCCCTCTGGCATAAAGCAAAGCGGCGCGAATTTTTTTGTTTTCCAGCGTCCAAGTAGTGCCAGCAAGTTCTGGCATTTTTGCAAAAATTTGCTCTGCACGAACAATGTTTTCTTCCGCTTCCTCCAGTTTTCCTTGTTTAATAAAACAGCTCGCTTTTTGCTTATAAAGCTCTGCATCATAATCTATCTGGCCGTTGAGCATTAACGCATTGTCTATGGTGGCTATCGCCTTTGCACAGTTGCCTTGTTCAGCATAAGTCATTCCCAATCCATAAGCGCCAAAGTAACTAATGTCTCGATTTGTGGTGTAATTTATGCGCTTTAAATACAAATTGAATTTCGCAATCGCCTTATCGTATTGCTTCATATAACGATAGGTTGACGCCAAGCCATAAATAGCCTCCGCAACAAAAGGACGGTAACCTAGACGCTCATAAGTGTCGAGCGCGCGATTATAGTATTCAATCGACTTGTCATATTCATTCATGTAGCCATAAACAGCGCCATAGGTTTCATTGATCACGGCAATAAGAAAGTGGTCATCCATGGCAAATGCCTCTACATAGGCTTCTTGTAAATCGGATAAAGAAGTTTCATAAAGCTCGGTCAGGCTAAGTGAGTATGCTAAATGTTGTTTTCCCCATGTGTAGGCGTAATTGAGGTTTTCATTTTTTGCTAGCGCCATTGCGGCCCTAAGACTCGCAATAGCTTGACCGTACTGCCCTTGGCGTTCGGCAACAACGCCACTATAAATGCCAATATGGGCTCGTATTTCAGGCGAGGTTTGATCAGTAATTAAGGCTTTTGCAGCAGCAACGGTTTGCTCAAATTCTTTGTGGAAATACAGTAAATCTTCAGCGTGGGCTTTGCGGTAAAGTAACCACAGATAAGCTTCATCACTGAGCGCTTGTTTATTGCTTTCAATGGCGAGCAGCTGTTGGTAAACCGGGTGTGGATTGCGATTAATATCATTGCCAATGGCTTTAAAATGTTCCACTGAGTAGCTGTTAGCTAAAACCAAAGCACTAAATAACCCAGCGCAAAAAAAGCAAGCAAGCATGATTGCACATCTAAATTGCAGCACTTACAACGTCCTTGTAGATGGTTAACCGATTAAATAGGGGTCATGATAACGCAATTCAAAAGCGTTTAACATTTGTACAAGAGGTTAATTTCAAACCTTATTTTAATAATTTTCTAGCTTTAGTTATTCATTAAGCGCTTAAAGTCTTTTATAGAAAAACCATTGAATAGTTGATCACCTACTTTGAGTACTGGTACAGCACGGAAGCCAAGGCGATTTAGCTCTTTTTGCCCTGCGGGTGTTTTAACATTCACCAACCGATATCGGTAATTATTTTCGTCTAAATAGCGCTTTGCCGTATCGCAATGAGGGCAACGGGCCATAGTGTATAAGACTATGCGTTTCATAAAGATAAGCCTGTCATTTTAGGGCCAAACCGAGTTAATAAGAATGAAGTTAACTAAAATAGAGTTAACAACAAAGCAAGAGTAGGCAAACTACCTCTTGCTTAACGTTGTTTATTTTCTCGTGAGTCGATGCTAGTAAAGCAAGGTATAAAGCTTGCGACGGTATTTGCTAGCGAGTGGGTCACCGTCTGGTAAGGCCTTCATCACATCTAGTAGTAGCTTTTTGCTATCGGCATCATCACGGGCAGTTTGTACACGATTAAACAGCAATGTAAGCGCATCTTCATGACGGTTAACCTGACTATACTGCGCCGCCAATTGCTGAATAAGCTGAGGGTCATCAGGTGACTCTGCAAGCTTAGCTTCTAGGGCTTGTAATTCAGGTGAGTTTGACGCCTCATTAGCCAGTTCAAGCTTAGCAACAACAGCTTGATAATAACTGTCTTGATCGACCATCATGACCGTATCAAGCAATGCTTGCGCATCTTCAGTTTTACCACAACTAACACATGCGTCAGCCAACACTAATTTAATATCTGCACGGCTATTATCTAAGTCGAAGGCTTGCTTCGCTGCCGAATACGCTTGGTTAGCATCGCCATTGGCTAGCGCAGCTTGTGCTTGAGCTAAAAATTCATCTTGCGGCTGCGGAAGATGTTTAGCCAAAAACTGCTCAATAGCTTCATCAGGTTGCGGGCCTGACAACGCATCAATTGGCTGCCCAGCTTTTACCAGTACCGCTGTTGGTAAACCTTGAATACCAAACTGCATAGCAATTTGCTGTTGTGCCTGACAGTCAACGTCGGCAAAAATAACGTGTTCACCAGCAGTTGCGGTTTTGCTTGCAAGCTTATCTCTTAGCTCAAGACTTTCTGGTACCTGATCAGCCCAAAAGGCCACCAATACAAGCTTTTCTTTACTGTCTTCTAGTACAACTTGCTGAAAGTTTTCTAACGTTAGCGATACTGCGTTCGGGTTCACGTTTTATCCTCAATGATTTTGTCTAATAACGTTAATTGGGGCAAAAAAAGTAATTTCAATCAAGTCGAATGCTATGATTTCCAACCGCTGATAATTATGGACGATACAGATTGAGACAAGCCTAAAGTGAAGCAAATAAGAAACTTTTACTTTTCAGTTTCGACGAACGCTACTTCATGGGCTGATTGAGCGGCAATATACTGCACAGCAAGCCATACTTGTTTGCGCCACTTATCAAGATGAGACGTTCTGTCTTTTGCGCGTGCTAGTTGATTAAATAAGAAAGGTTCTACGCGATCGTGATTCAATACATCGCGGCTGATTAACTTCATTCGCCAGTTAGGAAATTGACGACAGTCAATATTATCAAATACCAAACAGTTTAAAATTTTATGCCGAGCATCCGCTTTAATTGTTGCAAAGAGTGCATCTACTTCTTTCGCTTCACCTTCAAAGTACTGAATAAACACATCTTTAAAGCACAAAAAACCCGTAATGCCATAGGCTGCGTTTTTTACTTCGGCGCTGGCAACTAGCCTCTCTAACGAAGCACTATCAACAGGAACTAACGGCTGACTAATATAAAAATAGGCTTTCATAACTGATTGCAGAACACTTTCTCAAACTAACGTATCGGTTGTTCAAGACATGCCTAACCTTGGGTAAATCAAGTACTGATAATAGAAGTTACAGCTTAGTTTGCAACATTACGTTGAGTGAGAACTTGAGGTAGCACAAAAACTCTAAAAATATTTTTAATATCATACCATTAACTCACCTAACACCTTGCAAAAGTTTAACTAAACGCAAACGCTAGCAAACCAGCACCAAGCAACAAGCGATAAACCACAAACGGCATCATGCCGAGCTTATTAATTAAAATTAAGAAGAAATGAATACAAGCATAGGCACTAATAAACGATAACAAAGCACCAATACCGATATCACCCCAGACTAAAGATTCAGAATCGCTAATGGCTTTGTACGTTAAGTAGCTACCCGCCATGGCAATTGCAGGAATCGATAATAAGAAAGAAAAGCGCGCAGCATTGTCGCGGCTCAAGCCCAACATCAACCCCATGGTCATGGTAATTCCTGAGCGGGATGTACCCGGAATAATCGCAATGGCTTGTGCAACACCAATTAACATCGCTCCTTTAAAGCCAAGCTTTTCTAACGACACATTTTGTTTGGCCTTAATGTCAGCAAAGCCGAGCAGCACGCCAAACAGTATCGTTGTTGCCGCGATGACTAAAATTGAGCGCGAATATTCTTCAATATAATCTTTGCCGAAAAGGCCAAATAAGCCAGCAGGAATGGTTGCAAATAATATCCACCACGCCAGCTTGCCATCAAAGTTGTTACTAGCCCTGCCACTACTTGAAAATGAACCAATCCATGCCATAAACATGCGACCAACTTCTTCGCGAAAGTAAATCATCACAGCAAGTAGTGAACCAACATGTACGGCGACATCAAACGACAAACCTTGATCTGTCCAGCCAAAAAGCTGAGATGGTAAAATTAAATGTGCTGAGCTAGAAATTGGCAGGAACTCTGTTAGTCCTTGTATGAGCGCCAAAAGAATAATTTCAATAATATCCATAATTAATAATTGGTACTGGCTATTGGTTTATTAAAACAGGTTGTTGCCAAGGTAATGGCAATTGTTGAATGTGCTGGCTGGCTTGATCGTAGGCTTGCCACAGGCTTGCATAACTTTGCTGAGCAATTGGGTGACGTAACCTTGGCGCTATTTCCGCTAGTGGGCAAAGTACAAAAGCATTTTTTAAAATTTCATCACGCGGAATTTGTGCTGGTGAATCGGCGATACAATCGTCGTAAAGCAAGAGATCCAAGTCTAACGTGCGCGGACTAAACTTTACCGCATTCGGGCTGCGGCCATTAGCATACTCAATATCGCGTAGCACTTTAGCAACCTTATCAAGCGACATTGACGTATGAGCTCCAACCACTAAGTTATAAAACTCAGGGCCATCAAAGCCAACGGCTTCGCATGCATACAAAGACGATACTTCAAGCTGGCCAAAAGCTTGAGCTAAATCATCGAGCCCTTTGACCACATACTTTTCACGTTCAACATTGCTGCCAAGCGATATAAAAACTTGTGCCATTAGCTTAAATGACCACGTTCAATTTCAACGCCTACCGTTTGCGCGTTATGCACAGCCCCTGGCTTACCTATCGCTAATTTAAGCCAAGGAATTTGATATTCAGTGATCAGAAAGTTCGCCATGCGTTCGGCAAGTGTTTCGAGTAAATCGACCGGATTTTCATTGGCAAATTGCTCTAGTGCAACAGAGATTTCAGCATAATCTAACGTTTTAGCGAGTTCGTCATTCTCTGCTGCTAATCGCGTGTTCCATCCCATGGTTAAATCAATCACTAAAGTTTGCTTGATTTGCTTTTCCCACTCATAAAAACCAATCGTGGTTTGTATCTTAAGTCCTTGAATAAAAACTTTATCCACGCTTATTCCCAGCCATATCAGGATTTGCTAAATTTAACCGCGAGTTTACCTCTCAAGGTATAGAAAAACCAGTGCTATAAGCGCTAGAATGGCCAACCAATAACCAAGAACAAGCGTATTGATGGATTAAAGACGAGATGATTGTTACCGCAGCTATGATAGTGATTGCCTATTTGCTTGGCTCTATCTCAAGCGCGATATTGATCTGTCGACTTCTTAGCCTACCAGATCCCCGCTCTACAGGCTCAAAAAACCCCGGTGCTACCAACGTACTTCGCATCAGCAACAAAGCAACAGCCGCAACGGTATTACTACTTGATGTATTAAAAGGTACCTTACCCGTCTGGGGTGCTTACTTTATGGGAGTTGAACCAATATGGTTAGGGGTGGTTGGTATGGCTGCTTGTTTAGGCCATATGTTCCCTATCTTTTTTGAACTTAAAGGAGGGAAAGCCGTTGCGACTGCATTTGGCGTACTAGTGCCAATCGGTATTGACCTTGGAGTGTTACTGCTACTTACCTGGATTATTGTTGCCAAGTCGACCCGTTATTCGAGTCTCGCCGCCATCGTTACAGTATTGCTGGCACCGCTGTATGTTTGGCTATTAAAACCGCTTTATGTCTATCCGGTACTTATGCTGTCTGCACTAATAGTGATCCGCCACAAAGACAATATTTCTCGGCTGATTAAAGGTACGGAACCTCAAATCAGCTAGAAGCAGTAGTTTAATTAATAGTTAGCGCCTTACTTATCAGCAAATTCCCCGTTAACAAATTACCCGTTAAATCGCTGGTAAAGTATCAAGTGGCCAGCGCGGTGTTGCTTTAAAAGTTAAATCAGCTGACACACCCGCTTTCAAGCGCTGCATACCCGCATAAGCGATCATTGCGCCGTTATCTGTACAGAACTCAGGTCTAGGGTAATACACGTTACCACCAAGCTTATCTGTCACTGCTTCGAGCTTTTCACGCAATGAAGTATTCGCACTTACACCACCAGCTATAACTAAGCGTTTTAAGCCGCATTGCTCTAGTGCGCGGCGACATTTAATTGCAAGAGTATCAACCACAGCTTCTTGGAATGCATAAGCGATATCAGCATACGTTTGTGCGCTACTGTCTTCTTTGGCAATCGTGTTAGCGGCAAATGTCTTTAAGCCACTAAAACTAAAATCTAAGCCCGGTCGGTCGGTCATCGGCCTTGGAAACTTAAAACGACCTTTTGTGCCGTTTTCTGCCATTTTTGCCAATACTGGGCCACCTGGGTAGTCTAACCCCAACAGCTTAGCGGTTTTATCAAATGCCTCTCCTGCCGCATCATCGACAGATTCGCCGAGTAACTCATAGTGACCTATGCCATCAACACGCACTAACATGGTATGCCCGCCAGAAACTAGTAAGGCAACAAAAGGAAATTCAGGGACATCATCTTCTAACATTGGCGCGAGCAAATGCCCTTCCATATGATGTACGGGTACCGCAGGTAAATTCCAACCATACGCTAAACTGCGGCCAATTGAACAGCCAACTAATAAGGCACCAACAAGACCAGGGCCAGCGGTGTAAGCCACCCCATCAAGATCTTGAGGTGTCAGGTTTGCTTCAGCCAGCACTTCTTTAATCAATGGAATGGTTTTGCGTACGTGATCACGCGATGCCAGTTCAGGTACTACTCCGCCATAATCAGCATGTACCGCAATTTGGCTATAAAGGCGATGCGACATAATGCCTTGCTCTTCATCATAAATTGCAATACCTGTTTCATCACAAGAAGTTTCAATACCTAAAATTCGCATAATATCCGGTAAACCTATTAGCCTTTAAAACTGCCACCAATACGAAAATTGACGGTGCGCAGAAATTGATGGTGCGTAAATCGCGAATTGTACTGTTTATTTACGCATACGACTAGAGCGCAAAACTATCAGCTCCGATATATAGCAAAAACCTTTGGCTTTATTTGCTTTAAACCTCTGACTCAGGATTTTTACGTAATATGCACTCCAATGCTGTCAACTAGCCAAAGTTTGGTGTACCGTGCTATTTCAGTGGTATATCGAAATCACGTAACAGACAGCTAAATAACCTGAGGTTTGGGTAACTAATAGTGAATGGCAGATTAATTCAATCACTTATATTTATCTTACTCTTCTAGCGAAAATAGCCTCTAGAAGTACCTTAGTTATCCAGAGCTAAGTTTAGTGAATCTTATTAGAAAGGCTTTGATGCCCGATGGCAGTGACACAAATCCTTTGATTATGTTGTGGTTTTACTCTTGGTGGGCAACTAGTGTTTTAACTATATGTTTTTTCGTCTTACGTATTTCAGTCTATTTTTCGCAGTGAACTTGTTCTTTGTACTTGCTAGCTCCGCAAACGGTAAAGCTTTGCAAGCGAGTGATATAAAAGTAACTCATCAAACTAATGCACTAATCGCTTCCAATTCTACTACCCATAAACCGATAGTGATTGCCACCAAAGGTGATTGGCCACCTTATTTGTTTGTAGACGGCAATGGAACATTCCAAGGCTCAGATTATTCCCTACTCAAATCGACATTAGACGATCTCAAAATACCACTTAGCGTCGTTCCTTACATACCACCAAAGCGGAAGTATTTGATGTTTCAGCAAGGTGATGTGTCAATGTACATTGCTACAACTAAAAACCGTGAACGCATGAAATATGGTTATTTCTCGATCCCTTATCGACAAGAGCAAGCCATTGCGTTTTGTTATCAATCTAATTGCCAAAACTATCAAACCCTAGCGGATTATCTCGCGGCTTTTCCTTCCGCTTTAGTTGAATATAATGCTACCGGATGGCATGGTGAAACCTTCAAAATGCTTGTTGAAAATAAACCTGCACAATTTCGTCATAGCGATAACCTAGAGCGACGATTAAAAATGTTGATCAGTGGTCATGTTGATATTATCTTCGGCGACGCCAGTGCCATAGAACTTTACGCTCAAAAATACAAGATAAAGTTGAAAAAGATAAAGTTACCCGTCAATCAAACTGAAGTACATTTTTACTTCAGTAAAAACTCAGTTGATAAAGCCTTTATCAAGCGTTTTAATCAAGCGCTTGCTAAGCAATTAGCTAAACCTTAAAAGTTGAAACACCCTCTTTTTTCTTCCGCTATGACTTAATAGAGTCCTCATCGGTACCTTGAATTTGTCAATGTGATAATCCCATCTGCTACTTGCTTCAAATTAAGTAAACAGAGAATCATTAAAATAACCATATACAAGGCTAATTCTCGCTTTACAATTGGCGTAATAAAGCATAGAATGCGCGCCCCAATTAACACAATATGAGCGTATAAACGTTAGGTCTAGTCGCTGTTAACAACTAACAGTAATAACCGAAAGCGTTTATAGATTTATATAGAAATATTAAGGTAAGAGGCATATGCCAGTAATTAAAGTAAGAGAAAACGAACCATTTGACGTTGCACTACGTCGTTTTAAACGTTCTTGTGAGAAAGCAGGTATTCTTTCTGAAGTACGTCGTCGCGAGTCATACGAAAAGCCGACTTGGGAACGTAAGCGTAAGAAAGCTGCTGCTGTTAAGCGTGCTGCTAAGAAATTATCTCGTGAGAACGCACGTCGCGTTCGTATGTACTAATCACTGTTTTACTCTGTTAAAACAATAATTAGTCAACTTGCTTGAGACTGAAAACATGAGTTTGCTTGTTCAATTAAAAGATGAAATGAAAGTCGCAATGCGCGCCAAGGAAAAAATTAAACTTGGTGCAATACGTATGGCGCTTTCGTCAATCAAACAAGCGGAAATCGACAATAAAACCGAGCTCGATGATGCTGGTATTATTGCAGTGTTAACCAAAATGGTTAAACAACGCAAAGAGTCGATTACTATGTACACCGAAGGTGGTCGTGAAGAGTTAGCCGCTAATGAAGCAGCCGAAGTTGCCGCATTAGAAGCCTTTTTGCCAACGCCTCTTACCGACGAAGAAATCGCAAAAATGATTTCTGATGCTATTGCCGATACCGGAGCCAGTTCAATGGCCGATATGGGCAAAGTTATGGCAGTATTAAAGCCTGCAATGCAGGGTAAGGCCGATTTAGGCGCTGTCAGTGGTAAAGTTAGAGCAACTTTAAACGCATAATTTTCTTGTTGCTTTTAAAGCAACAAGCGATATGCAAAGAAAACCGTGATGTTTTGCATCGCGGTTTTTTTATGTCAGAATGCTCTGTTATGCGGGTATTTATCTTTGGATAGTTTTCATAAAATCTCGACTCGCGTTGCCGCTATAATGATAATAACTTAGGTAGTTTTGTTCCCAGCCATGGCCGGATTAATCCCACGACAATTTATAGATGACTTGCTTGCTCGCACTGATATCGTAGAGCTTATCAATGGCCGCGTTACCTTAAAAAAAGCGGGTAAGAATTATCAGGCTTGCTGTCCGTTCCACACTGAAAAAACACCGTCATTTAGTGTTAGCCCCGACAAACAGTTTTATCACTGTTTTGGCTGTGGTGAGCATGGCAACGCCATCTCGTTTTTAATGGAATACGACCGACTTGATTTTGTTGATGCAATTGAAGAACTCGCGTCAATGCAAGGCATGGAAGTGCCGCGCGAAGAGCGCAGTCACACACCTGAACAGCAGCGTAAATATCAACAAGCCCAACAACAAAAACAAAGTGATTACCAATTACTAGAGCAAATTTCACGTTTTTATCAGCAACAATTGCGCGTTGCCAGTGACAAAGATGTCGCGATTAACTACCTGAAAAGCCGAGGGCTGTCTGGAGAAATCGCCAAACGTTTTGGCATTGGCTATATCTCAGATAACTGGGATGGCATGATGAATACCTTTGCTCATAACCATCAATTAGCCAAGCAACTGGTTGATCTCGGGATGGCAATTGAAAGTGAAAATGGTCGCCGCCCATACGACAGATTTCGCGGTCGCATTATGTTTCCCATTCGTGAGAAGCGAGGCAAAGTGATTGGTTTTGGCGGTCGAGTACTTGGCGATGGCACGCCTAAATACTTAAACTCACCGGAAACTCGTATTTATCACAAAGGCCAAGAACTCTATGGCCTTTATGAAGCCAAACAGGCAAATAAAAACCTACAGCGACTGGTGGTCGTAGAAGGCTACATGGATGTCGTCGCACTTGCCCAGCACGGTATTGACTATGCGGTAGCGTCGCTTGGCACCTCGACCACAGCAGAGCAATTGCAAACCCTGTTTCGCACCGTTAATGAAGTGATTTGTTGCTATGATGGTGACAGAGCTGGTCGTGAAGCAGCGTGGCGTGCCATGGATAACGCCCTCCCCCTAGTGCGAGATGGCGTATCGTTAAAATTTGTGTTTTTGCCTGACGGCGAAGATCCTGACAGTTTAGTGCGCCAGCAAGGGCAACAAGCCTTTGAGCAAGTGCTAGAACAAGCACAGCCTTTGTCAAAATTCTTGTTGGAGAACCTTATCGCCAAAGTGGACATGACCAGTTTAGAAGGTCGCGCCTCACTCGCTGAATCTTTCCAACCGTTCTTAAATAAAATGCCCGCCAGTATTTTAAAAGAAAGTCTGATCAATGAAATTGCCAATAACTTTGGTACGGGTAGTGAGCATTTAGCCAAACAGCTTAGCCAAGCCTCACCATCACCGGCGAAAGCTCAAGCCAAGGCTAACACGCCAACAAGAACAACACCGGCAAGGCTTGCTATTGCACTTTTACTTGAATCACCAGCATTGGCACAAACGCTGCCAAATCCACAAGTACTCGGCCAGCTAGATCAGCCCGGTGTAAGTTTATTAACAGAGCTGCTTGAAATTTGCACGCGCAGCCCCAATATCAACAGCGGTCAAATTATTGAGATGTACCGTGACCGTGTTGAAGGTAAACAACTTGCCAAACTATTGTGTTGGGAACATCAAATAAATGCTGATAATGCCGAGGATGTATTCCTTGATAGCATTGAAAAGTTGCTGAATACCTTAGTTGAACAACGCACCGAATTACTGCTGCAAAAAGGTCGACTAAATCAATTAACAGCACAAGAAAAAAGAGAATTACAGGCCTTGTTAAACGAGCAATCGCTGTAACAAGATCTGACAATATGTAACGCAGTAAACAATGAAAGCGCTGGCAATTTTATCGTCAACTTGCTAGAATTTATCGCTTACTGTTCTTATTTTGATAGCCATAAATAGGTGGACATTCGTCAATGGATCAAGCCCCACAATCTAGACTTAAAGAGTTAATAACCAAAGGTAAAGAACAAGGTTATTTAACTTTTGCAGAAGTTAACGATCACCTCCCTCAAGACATTATCGATTCCGATCAAGTTGAAGATATTATTCGCATGATCAACGACATGGGTATTCAGGTATTTGAAAATGCCCCTGACGCCGATGAACTGATGATGAGCGAGGCCAATACTGATGAAGATGCTGCCGAAGCTGCTGCTCAAGCACTTGCCACGGTAGAGAGTGAAATAGGCCGCACAACCGATCCGGTACGTATGTATATGCGTGAAATGGGTACGGTTGAACTACTAACGCGTAAAGGCGAAATCGTTATCGCCAAGCGTATCGAAGAAGGTATCAAAGAAGTACAACGCTCGGTAGCCGAATACCCACCAGCGATCAATTTCCTATTAGATCAATGGGACAACTTTGTTGCTGAAGAAATTCGCTTAAGTGACATTATTGTTGGTTTCTTAGACCCAGACGCTGAAGACGATGACGTAGCCGCAGCGGCAACGCACGTTGGCTCTGAATTATCAGAAGAAGAATTGGAAGATGAAGATTCAGATATCCAAGATTCTGACGATAGCGATGATGATAGCGAAGAAGAAGCCGATACAGGCCCAGATCCTGAGCTAGCTAAAGAAAAATTCACTGCTCTACGCGAAGCTTATGAAGCAGCGAACAAAGTGATTGACGCTAAAGGTCGCGGCCACGCTGATTCAGAAAAAGCAATCGACGCACTAGCTGACGTATTCAAAGAATTCCGCTTAGTACCAAAAGTGTTTGATCGCCTAGTGAAGAACATGCGTGACGTAATGGATCGTCTGCGTGTACAAGAGCGTTTAATCATGAAGCACTGCGTTGTTGGTGCAGGTATGCCAAAAGCTACCTTTATCAAAATCTTCCCAGGTAATGAAACATCATTAGACTGGTTCGAAGCACAAAAAGCCTCTGGCGAAAGCTACGCGAAACGCTTATCAGACATTGAAATGGATGTTGAGCGCAGTATTCTTAAGCTTAAACAGCTAGAAGAAGAAACTTTCTTAAACGTACACGGTATTAAAGATATCAACCGTCGTATGTCAATCGGTGAAGCAAAAGCTCGCCGCGCGAAAAAAGAAATGGTTGAAGCGAACTTACGTCTTGTTATTTCAATCGCGAAAAAATACACCAACCGTGGTTTACAATTCTTAGACCTTATCCAAGAAGGTAATATTGGTCTAATGAAAGCGGTTGATAAGTTCGAATACCGTCGTGGTTACAAGTTCTCAACTTATGCAACATGGTGGATTCGCCAAGCAATCACTCGCTCGATTGCCGACCAAGCACGTACCATCCGTATTCCTGTGCACATGATTGAAACGATTAACAAGCTTAACCGTATCTCACGTCAAATGTTGCAAGAAATGGGTCGCGAACCAACACCAGAAGAGTTAGCAGAGCGCATGGTGATGCCGGAAGACAAAATTCGCAAAGTATTGAAAATTGCTAAAGAGCCTATTTCAATGGAAACGCCAATCGGTGACGATGAAGATTCACACTTAGGTGACTTTATTGAAGATGGCAGCGGTGAACTTCCAGTGGACTCAGCAACATCTGAAAACTTGAAGCACGCAACACACGAAGTACTAGCAGGCTTAACTGCCCGTGAAGCCAAAGTATTGCGTATGCGCTTCGGTATCGACATGAATACTGACCACACGTTAGAAGAAGTTGGTAAGCAGTTTGATGTTACGCGTGAGCGTATTCGTCAAATCGAAGCAAAAGCGCTTCGCAAGCTTCGCCACCCTTCTCGTTCAGAGCAGCTTAAGAGCTTCTTAGACGGCGAGTAATTGGTCAGCAATGAGTTACACTCATTGAATTCCTAATATAAAAAATCCAGCCTAGTGCTGGATTTTTTATACCTTTTCACTTTCACTTTAACCTTTTACTTTTAACCTTTCAGTAAAACGCAATGGCAAGTAAAACAAGGCTTTCACTTAACCTGCTGCTAATTTATCTACTTCTGATGTCGTATCATCAGCATCTTTTTTAACTCTCGGTGCGGTTGAATATACAAAAACTAACATTGGCTTCTCACACTCTTCCTGCAGCAGCTTTAACGTTTCTAGATTCGCTTCTGTCAGCACTGAATGCTGTGTTAACAAACACTGCTCTAGACGGTCAAATACGTCTTGAGCAAGCACTTGCCCAGCTCTTAATTGGCTAATAGTACGTGGAAGTTCATACTGACAGTCAGGTAATGGCTGGCAAAGTAGCTTCTCGGCTTTGAGAATAAGTTTGCCGTTAAAGTATTTTTTCATCACGGGTTTAAGAGTTTTAAAAGCCGCAACGGGTTGATGTAACTCGCCATCAATTTGACCGCAAATATATAGGTCTAAAAACACCACTAACGAAAGTATTTTCGCGGCCAAAGCATACACCGAATTGTCTTGCTGAAATGGCTCCGCATCGTCAAGTTGGCAATGAGTACTACCCCAAACAAAATAAGCACTGCTTACGATTTTTGCACTTGCACTCAACATGGGCGTATCTAGCAAAATATCACTGCTTAACTGAGGTAGTTTTTGCCAGATATGTAATGCTTGGGGTTTTAGTTCTTCCAATGGCGTGCCTGCTAAATTGGCATCTTGTTCAGTCAACGCAATACGATAGAACAAGCCCGCCAAATAAATTGCATTCCCCAATTCCATCGGTAACCCAGCTTGTTCTGCCAATATTTTGGCCTGTTGTGCAATACGGTTGGCGTGACCAGAGGTGTCTTGAGTGTGACTGGCCACCAAATTAGCCGACAAATTAATCAGATCATTATGTGAATTAACAAGGCGCTCTGTTTGCTGTTGAGAATGCTCATTACTTGACAGCATCATAGTGCTGATTAGC
Organism: Thalassotalea euphylliae; assembly: GCF_003390395.1. Lineage (NCBI taxonomy): Bacteria > Pseudomonadati > Pseudomonadota > Gammaproteobacteria > Alteromonadales > Colwelliaceae > Thalassotalea > Thalassotalea euphylliae. Next base: position 3,403,904 of record NZ_QUOV01000001.1, read on the forward strand.
TCACTCGCCTCACTTTTATCTTTAAGATATTGGTTTTTTTGCTTCAGCTTTTTAACCGCAAACGCTCGTTTATTTTCTTGCTTTAAGTCATTAATCAAGCGCTCTAGTGTTGTCAGCAACACATCGTTATCCCAAGGCTTGTCTAAGTATGCTTGAACATGCCCCTGATTAATTGCCGCTTGCGCCATTTCGGCATCGGCGTATCCCGTTAAAATCACACGACGCGTTTTAGGGCTCAATTTGTAGACGCTCGCCATCAAGTCAACGCCATTCACCTCTGGCATCTTCATATCACTAAGCATAATATGTGTTGGCGACGACTCAAAAAAAGCCAGCGCTTGCTGAGGATCGGTAAATCCATGCACTTGGTAACGCTTAACCAATAAACGTGTTAAGGCTTTTACGATTTCTTGCTCGTCGTCGACAATTAAAATTGACGGCTTCATGATACTTCTCCACAAATAACAACTCGATATTTAACTTTTGCAATATGCATCTCTTTGCAAACATCTATGACTTACAACACCTTTACTTTTACCTTTAACTCTATTTATTGCTTATTACGCTTGAGGCAAATACAGCGCTGCATCAGCAGCACGTTGCTGCCATGATGCTTGTCGAACACTCGACACTCGCGCTTCTTTCTCTTGCACGCTAGCGCGTCTGCTGGCAGCAACAATAGTTTTAGCGAAGCTGTGTTGCTCACTCGCTACCTCAACTAAATGCTGGTATTCAGCCAACGCATTAAAGTAGGTGCTGGCAATAGGTGTACCGCTAGCCAAATATTCACGCAGCTTTAACGGGTTGCACATACGTATTTGCTGACTGTTTTTAAACGGTAACATCGCCACTTGCCAATGCCGTAAATAGGCTGGCAAAGCGTCATGAGGTTTAGCGTCCAGAAAGTAAATATTCTGTTGATTTTCAAGCAAACTGACATCGCACTCAATATTACCAATTAGCACAAAATTCCAATTAGGCAATGCTAAGGCACTTTCCAGCAATAATGCTTGGTCAAGCCATTGCGATATACTGCCATAAAACCCAGCAATGGGTTTTCCTAGCGGTAAATCTTGCGGCCAAGGAGTGCTTTGACAACCATTATTGACACTGTCTGATTGAAACAACTGGCAATCAACGCCATGCGGAATAACCACGGTTTTATTTTCAGGCAGTTTACCGAGTAACGGCTGACTCGCAGCAAATACCATGCTTGCTCGTTCACACAACTCTTGCTCTTTGCTAACCACAAATTCATGATCAACACCGGCCAACGCACTAAAATCATCGCCACAATAATAAACGCAGTCACATTCTTGCTCAGTGCTTTCAAAAATCGATAGGTAATCGACCGCTGTTGGTAGTGACGTCCAGACGATCGGACGGCCTGACAGTGCATCTATGGCACTAGCTAACTGCCGTTTCAGTAAGAATTTATTAAGCCATAGCAATATCGGCTGATCGGTACAAGGAAGCACTAGCGGATTTATCACTGTAAATTGATACGGGCTCGACGGCATTTTTTGTGCTGTACATTCATCTTGTACATCTTGTTCACGTGGCCCGAACTGCTCATATTGCTCATTCATGCGCTTACCAGCTTTATCAGTTGTATCGAAAAACCGAGCCTTGAGCTTGCTAAAAATACGGCTAATATCACGCCAGCTAAATTTCGGTTTACGCAACCCAATCGAGTTAATCCAGATAATATCTCTTTGCGTGCTCAGTACTTTTACTAAGTGCTGGGTCGAGCTTGGATGTCTCCCCCAGTCTTCGCCAAAAACGACCATAGGGCGACTCGTTTCGCTGTTGCCCTTAGTCGCAGTCGCTTGCTGAGCTTGCGGGTCATGAGTAACTTGTTCTCTTTGCTTCGGAGCATATGACTTATTCATTACTTACTCCACTATCTATTTTAACGACTTTAGCGACTTAACAACTTTTGCTGGAGAACCCGCAGCCAAGACATACTCAGGTAAGTCTTTGGTCACCACACTACCAGCCGCAACTATGGTTCCTTTACCTATGGTGACTCCCGGCATCACTTTTACACCAGTGGCCAGCCAAACATCGTCATATAACACAATATCGCCCACTTGCTCTTCAGTATCCGGTAGCCCTTTCGCTCTTGCTTGGGCGTCAACAGGGTGACCAGGATAGCCAGCTAAATAACAGTCGCCCGCAATACGCACATTGTTGCCAATCACCACATTGTGCCCCACTGAAATTGAAGTACGCCAGCCAATGCCCACATTATCGCCAATCACTAACTTAGGTACTCGATTACCGACGGCTCGGCCACTAATCGTGGTCATTGCTGCCAATCGTATTCGGTCACCCATATAAATATCTAAACTGCCAATCACCACAGGCAAACCGCCGTACAAATAAAGCTTTTTAGGCTGGTTGCATACTCGCGCTTTAAATATAGGGGTGTAGTAAAGTATGCGTAACACATCACTAAAACATTGTTTAAGCAACACATGCAGGTGATACAGCACATTAAACACTAATGGCAGATTGGGCATTTCAGCCGATTTAACGACTAACCAAGCTTTCTTAATTAACTTGGCTAACCAATTATCACTTGTTTTCGCCCATTGCTTGGCATAATGAATACTAAAGCTTTGCATACTGCCTCCTGCTCATGTGAGCTCAATTACCACTTTTGTGTCTGCTAGCAACCTGTGACGCAGATCTCTCGCTAATTGCTAGTTCCTAGTTACAAGTTGCTATTTGCTGTTTTTGAGTTGCAGAAATCGAACCAAAAATTAAAAACATAAATAACAGTTACTTAATCAGAAAAAGAAAACCTAATTGCAGATTGCAAGCTGGAAACTTATCAAATTGAAAGTGCTTTTGTGATTTGCGAATAACAGTTTGCTGCTCGATACTGCTTACTTATCGCTTTGCCTTTTGCCGCGATACGACGACAGCGTTTCGGGTTGTGAATAAGCCTTGCCAAGCATTGCGCCAATTCAAGTGGTGATAATGCTTGATACTTGGCACAGTCTTTACCGTCTTCAAGCACTCTATCCCAATAAGCACCATCACTTGGCACGACTACTGCCAGTTTTGCTGCTAGCGCCTCTAAAATTGCTAAGCCAAAAGGCTCCTGCTCAGAAGTAGAAACAAAAATACTGGAACGGGCACGCAACTGAGCTAAATTTTCTGGTTGCTCAAACAGCCTGACATTCGGCGGTAACTCTCTGCTCAAGCTATCAATATCTACACAGCTCGATTCACCTACAGGTGGTTTGATATAACAAATATTGACAATAAAATGAGTTAACCCATAGGTGCTACGCAGTATCTTGAGTGCCTCTAGCAGCACATCTAATCGCTTCCATTTGATCAACGAGGCGCTCCATAAAATTTCGACACCTTGCTGTTTGCCATTGTTTTTAGCGTGGTTTTTGGCGCTGTCTTTTCCGTTGCTTCTAAACTCGCGATGAACTTTGATTTCACCTTGGTCAATCGCATTGGTAAATTGCTCGACCATTGTTGCGGGCTCGCGACTGCTCGCAAACGAAAAACTATTGAGAAATCGCCCAAGCGCTCGCTTTACGGACGGTACTGCCGTTGTAAGCGAGAAAATTCGAGCTGCTCTTGAAAGCCCAAAGCCCGCCGATCTTGAATCAGGAACAGGCCCTTGAACGAGCTGAATTAAGGTGGAGCGTTTACAAAACTGTAAAATAGCCAGCGCGAAATCAACCGTTGGACCAGAAAGCCCAACTATACGAGCAAAGCCACCCGCTTCTTTGTTTAATCGCAATAACTGCAAGGCGTAACAGAGATGTTTGAGATAAAACGCCACACCATATTTTTTGTCGCGTAAACAGGCCGGTGTCGATAGCGGATAACAATACACAGCTTCATCTTGCCACGTAGCGACATCATTAGTGGCAACCCAAACTTCAATATCGTGAGGTAATTGGGCTACGAGCCTTTTCGCCACTTGCTTCGAACCACCAAAATAGGCGACAGGATCAAATACTAAAATTCGCTTTGCCATAACAACCTCCAACACGCCCTGATGCGCCCTAACGCGTATCAATGACGACTATGCATATCTACTAAATTGCTTATTTACTGAGTTACTTATCGACCTAGGTGAATACTTTCTACCTATCCGCTTACGTTCTACCTGAGCGATTATTTGGCTGTCACTTGACGCACACCAAGCTGCTTGAGCCCTTCTGAGATTTTGCTATTCATTTTCGCCAACAATGTATTGCTTACTTGTAACAACTGATAACTCACAAACCATGTGAAACTTTTTTGGCTGCCACGAGCGACAGTTGCTTGATAACAAGCGTCTAATTGTTGGAACTGATGCTGACAACTAAATGATTGAGCAATATGGCGCTGCGCAGCATTAGCAAAACCTTTAAACCTTGATGGATGGCGGGTATATTCGCTAATTGCTTCAGCTAAGGCTTTGATATTGCCAGCAGGTACTAAGCGAGCATTAACATTGTCTTGGTAGATTTCGTTGACACCTGGCACATCTGTGGTGATAACAGGTAAATTAGCAAGACTCGCTTCTGCCAGTGTTAAACCAAATACTTCCTCACTAGGCACAGAAACAAAACAATCGACATTACTTGAATAAAGCGCTGCAACATCTTGTTGTTCTCCTAAAAAGAAGACTTGCTCACTGAGTCCTAGCGACTCAACTTGCATCATCAAGCGATGCTTTTCTTCGCCTTCACCGACGATGGCAAGTTTAACTTGTGGCTGGCTTGGCGCTCCCGACATCACTTGACGCGATGCTTGTGCCTTAACTTGAAAAGAGCCTTGAGAAGAAACTTGAGCAATAGCTGAAATTAGCGTTGCTAACCCTTTACGTTCGATTAACGAGCCAACATAGAGCATCACAGTATCTTTGTCCGTTGCGCCTACTATTGAGCGTAAGTCGGTAGGTTGTTCAGAAACTGCACGTTGTTGCTCAATACCGTTATAAATAACAGAACAGGATTTTTGATTGGGCTCAGCCTGACGAAAAACCTCTGTCACTGAATGGCTAACACCAACCGTAAAATCGGCGCCAGCAAAACCAAGTGCTAGGCGATCAAAATACTGATAACGGGCATGCAAATGCAGTAGCAAAGGCACCTTTAGGTATTTACAAGCTAATGAGAGCCATTGACAGGGTGCGCCGTTGTTACAATGCACCAGCTGAATACCATAGCGTTTAATCAATTTTCTAGCCGTTATTAGCTGGCGAATAAACGATCCAAACTGCCACCTTGGTTTGAACCAATAACCAATACAAACCATTGGCTGGCAAATCACTTCAATACCTAGCTGTTTAGCTTCATCAGCCAGTAATTGGCTATTACACCAAAGCACAGGTTGATAACCCTGTTGTTGAGCGCTGCTGATCATATCAAGTAATACAATTTCACTGCCTCGTAGCCAGTTGTCACCAAAATGCACGTAAAGTACTCTCGTCACCTGATGGTCACGTTCGACATTTGCTTTGTTACTGTATTCGCTAATCACTTGAATCATAACTACCTCAACAACTGATATACGTTATGCGCCCGTAAGGACGTTTGCTTATTAATATTGAGCAAATGGCAGACCAAGTGTTTAAATCATCGACTAAGCACCTGTAATAATTAAATAATTATTAATTTTGGAAAGATTATTTGAATACCAACACAACCGCTTATTTGCGATTTGCAACTTGCATGTAGGGGTGAGTGGGCTTGTCACTGCAGTTTGCAAAAAACTGCTCAGTAAATTTATTGAGGGCAATAACCAAAGCCACTTGCAAATATATCGGCCAGATAAAGCCTTGCGTTAGGAAGGTACCCGAGATAACAAACCCTGCGATACCGGCAGGTGCGGCACAAACAACCACACGGATCATAGGTGCCAACAGCGCTCTTCGTGGATCATTAACTAAACGCCAACTCACCCGAAAAGTAGACACAATTAAGCAGATGAACAAAATCAAGCCGCCAAAGCCGGTTTCTGCCAACACGCCGAACCAAGTAGAATGTACCGCATGGTTCAGACCATCCCAATGAGCACTATAGAAAAAGTAATTAAAATAAAAATTACTTATACCAACCCCGGCAATGGGATTGTCCAACGCCATATTCCACGCCGCTTGCCAAGCGTAAAGGCGCCCCATCGCAGACTCATCTATACCCTCTTCTGCCGCACCGCCAGACGAACGTTCGCTAATACCAGCGACAGCAAATAAAACAATTAGCGCCAGCCCTCCACCACTAAACAGTAAGACTTTTGACTTCACTCTTTGGTAGGCAAACAAGCCAACAACGGAGACCATGCCCAATAGGCCGCCACGACTTTGTGTGGCCAGTAATGCGAACACCAGTACGATAAAGATTACTGCCCCGAATAAGCGTTCAAATCGAGATAAACCTTTTTCAAGCGCTGCACCAATCGCAAACGCCATGGGGTATAGCAATACCAACGCAAGATCGTTAGGGTCACCCAATAAAGAGCCGATATCGCGCCCAATGGTAACGCGTGTTCCTTCAACCAAACCAACGCCATTAGCTTTGTTCATCAATGCAACGACCGCAACACAGGTTCCTGCTAACAAGTAGATTCGACAAGCATTAACAAAATGAGACTCAGCTCGCATCATCCAGGCGATAACAAAGGTCATGAGAATAATCTTGCTGTAAGTGCCTGACCATGAATTCATTGCGACCCCAACATTGGCCGAGAATGGCAACGCAACCGTGACCAAACCAAAAAACGCCATCAGGTAAGTAAATTGGCGGCACCAATACGGCGGTAAGTTTTGAATAATCGCCAAGCGCAGAAAAATCACCATCAAAGCACCTAGCGCGAATAACTGCGGTAATTTAAGTGGCGACAGCATCGGAAAAACTTCGTGAATTCGAAAAAATGAACACACCACAAAGCCAAGCACCACGTAGAAAGAAAAACGCACAACACCCCAGATAACAAATGGCACTAAGCCTATCGCTACCAACAAAACAGGGTGCGGAAAAAAGTACAGCGCAGCGCCAGCTAAGACAAAGAAGAAGCCGTAAAGCGAGGTACTTAAAACAGGCCAAACCATGGCGATACCTCAATAAATTGACCAATAAAGTTTGCTAAAAACGCACCAGCAACAGCCAGATTAAAATAGGCAAATTGATACGGTAACGCCAAGCGACGTTGACTCCAGCAATAAAACAGTAGTACGCGCACTGTGTAGGCAATGACTAAGGCCGCCAGCGCACCGTTAATGAAAAAGTCAGGAACAAGCAGTACCAATAACACTGCCCCGACAGCAGAAGCAATCAAGTTTATATACATTTGTCGCTGGCTGTCTGCGTCGATGTAACACCCAAGATTCAGTAGTTCAGCAACTAACTTAAGTGCCGTACAAAGCAATAACCAAGGTAATATCAACGCTGCTCCATGATAGTCGCTAGGAGTTAACCAGCGAATGAGACTTGGTCCTACTAGCCCTAGAAGGCCGCAAGTTAATACCGCCAGTACAGCTCCTAACATGGCAAAGCGCGCATTAACTGCCTTGCCATCGTCTGCTTTTAGCACGCTAAAACGTTTTGGGTACCACCACAAGGTAAATGGCTGAATCAGTAAAGTCGGCACCAGCGCAAACTTTATGGCGATAGCATAGGTTGCAATATCAGCAGCACTGAAATGCGCTGCTAACAACCAACGATCCATACCGGAAAGCGCAAAGGTAGCTACGCCACCAATGAAAATAGGCCAACCGTAGTTACAAATAGCGAGTAAGTGCTTAGTGCTTACCGACAAGCCAGTTTCTTTTATTTGAATCACACTGAGCCAAATGGCAACCACGACTGAAGATACCGCGCCAGATGCTAAAATACTCTTTACCCCCCAGCCCTCAGCCAACCAATAGAAAGACAGTCCAACTTGAATTACGACTTTCACCATAGTGACTGAAAAAAACAGGCGAGCACGATTAGTAATTCGCAGCCATGCCAGTGGCACATTAATAATGCCGCCAAGCGCTAGCGCAACACCAAGTAAATAAACTTCTTCACCCTGAATTTGATCAGGCAATAAGGTTGCCAATTGCGGGCTGAAAAAATGGAAAACTAAATAGGCTCCGCCACCGACAAACATCGCCAACAGCAAACATTCACCGGCGTGTAGTCGCTTTGTTGCTTCACTTTCAGCCAAGCCGACAAAACGATATAACGCCTCAACTAAACCAAAGCCCAGAAATATAGAAAAGACGTTGGCGAATACCACCAAAACTTCTAAGCGCCCATAGTCTGCCGTTGATAAATAATGGGTATAAACAGGCAGCATTAATAATGAAATCCCCTTCATAAAAAAAATCGCTAAGCCATAAAGGGCTGAATCGCTGAGTAAACTTTTCACTTGTCGAGATAACATGGCAACAACTCCTACCAACCAAATTAGTGATGCTGATTACTTCACTGGCTGAGCCAAAACTTCATGGCTCAGTGCTTGGCGATAAACCGTTTCAATTTGCGGCACCACTGCTGTCGTCGAAAACCTATCAAGAATCGTTTTGCGCGCATTTTGGCTAATCAACTTGAAACGACTTGAGCTTAGTGTCACGACTTGCTGTAGCGTCTCGATAAACTTTGCTGGCTGGTGTTCATCAACCAACCAGCCATTAACTCCGTGGTCAATCAAGCTGGGTAAGCCGCCTACGGCATAGCTGACGACAGGAATACCGTGTGCCATCGCTTCTAGCGCAACTAAAGGCAACCCTTCTGCTCGGCTAGTAATACAAAGCACTTTAATCTCTTGCCAATGCGGCAGCATCGACGGTACCTGCCCCAACAAGCACATATTCAGCGGTTTACTTTTATCAAGAGATGAAAACAGTGGCCCTGCACCGTACATTGAAAAAATATGCTCTGGCATAGCTTCGGCAACTTGTAAGAAATGATCTGGGCCTTTCTCATGGCTAAAACGCCCGACAAAGGCCAGTTGATTGCAGCGAAATGACACGGTTTTGAGTGGCGCAGGTTCAACGAAGTTTTGAATCACATCGCTACTCACTCCCAACTCATCAGCAATGGGTTGAGACACACTGATGCATTGAGTGCCTTTGGCACTAATGCGATCTAACCAACGATAGAAGCGGATTTTTAACGTGCCACGCTCGCCTGCATGAAACGTCGATACCACCGCCTTATCCAACATACGACAAATAAAGCGACCAATAATGCCAGCCTTGTAACCATGGGTATGAACAACGTCAATGGAGAGTCTACTTAATGTTTGGTAAAGCTCTACCGCACCGCCACTCAACTTAATGGTTTTAGTACGCAATTTAGGGTCAACATCAAATACGGGATGTTCACCATAGTTCGCCATCAAAATAATTAAGACTTTATGACTCGCTTGCTCTAACCCTAAGGCTAAGTTAGCGATATGACTTTCGATACCACCAAAACTGCGGCTATCGACTAACAGAACAATATTTAGCGAAGAACGACTCATTGATAATCACCTTATGTTGCATCCGAGCTGTTTAAGGTGAATATCAGCACAATATGCGCCAATCTATTTTTAGATTACTTTACAATAAGTTAAGCTTTCAATATAGGAAGGTATTCGCAAACTGCAATGCTATATTTGTTGAGAAATAAGAGGATATTTGCAGCTTGCTAATAAGCGTAAATATCCTCAGGTAGCGGTGAAACGAGCTAGTGGAGTGTTGATCACTTGATAGGAAGTAACTACTCATCCCAAGACTGTTTTTTTCGGTAAATCGTTGATGGGCTGACATCAAGCAAGGCGGCCGCTTTTGGTATATTCCCGTCACATGCAGCAATGGCTTGCTCTATTGCCTGCTTTTCCACTAACCATAGCGGCATAATGCTTGAGCTGCACTCTGCGCTATCTACTGGGCTATTCTCAGAGCCATCAAGTAAACTACCTCCGGAGTTATTTGCTGAACTAGCTGCTAGTGTATTAACTGAGGTTTGTTCTGAATTATCATACATAGCTGTTTCAACCACAGGTGTGACCGACTGAGTAAAGCTAGTTGCAGGCTGGTTAGTGCTTGATGAAAATTGATTGAGTGGGGCGGGCAGCATGTCAGCAGTCACCGCTTCAGCATTATTTAGTACCACTAAGTTGCGGATCACATTTTCCAATTCGCGGACATTGCCCGGCCAGCCATAAGATAAAAAGACATGCTCAGCATCTGCGGCAAAGCGGCTAAACGCTTTGCCTTCTTCATTGCTAATCGATTGCAGTAATTTTTTCGCGATTTGCAAAATATCATTGCCACGCTCACGAAGCGCAGGCAAAACGACAGGAATAACGTGTAAGCGGTAGTACAAGTCTTCACGAAAACGCCCTTCTTGCACTTCTTTTAACGGCTCTCGATTAGTTGCACAAACAAAGCGTACATCTACTTTTTCTTGCTTACTTGAACCAACTTTTTGAAAAGTACCAGACTGAATAAATCGCAAAATTTTGCTTTGCAAATCCAAGTCCATTTCACACAATTCATCAAGAAACAAAGTGCCACCGTCAGCTAGAGCAGCTGCGCCCTTGCGTTCACTAGAAGCGCCGGTAAACGCACCTTTAACGTGACCAAAAATTTCACTTTCCATTAAGTCTTTGGGAATAGCCGCGCAGTTTAAGGCAACAAAAGGTTTGTCTTTACGGGCACTGAGCTGGTGAACCGCTTCGGCACACAGCTCTTTACCTGTACCGCTTTCACCCGTAATAAAGACAGTTGCATTGCTAGGCGCTGCACTTTCAAGAATACGATACACCCCTTGCATAGCCATTGACGAGCCAATAAAACCGCAGAAGTCTTGTCGGTCTAATTCACGATATTCATCAATAATCTGACTCATTTGCTGATTTTTGATGGCGTTGCGCAAAGTAATCAATAAACGCTTAGGCTCAACCGGTTTGCTAATAAAGTCAAAAGCACCGTACTTCATCGCATCCACCGCAATATCTACCGAGCCATGAGCGGTTAAGATCACCACCACAATCGGTAATTTTTGCTTGTGAATGTACTTTAAAATGTCCATGCCAGACATGTCGGGCAAGTTTAAGTCCAACAGCAGGATGCGTGGACACTGGGTATTGATAATGTCTAGCGCAGCCTGACCATTGCCAGCCATTAGCAAGTCATAAGGCTCTTTTGAAAGAAAACCAGCGTAAATCGCAGATAATGTGGGACTGTCTTCAAGCAGTAGGATTTGTGTTTTTTCCGTCACAGACTTCATTCCTTGGCAAGTTGCTCTGTATAACTCTATGACAGCTAACGAATAAACACCATAAATATTTAAGTCTAAGGCTTATGTTAACAGCTCAACTAGGACTTAGTTAACAGTAATAAAGTTACGTCATCATTCGGTTTTGGACAAAGTGTTAAAAAATGCTCAAAGCTCAACTCAATAAAAGCCTGCGCACTACAGTGCTTACTCGCTATTTCAAACTCTGGTAAAAATGCCCCGTATGAATGACACTGGTAAGCACTCTTCAAACTCAACAACTGGTCAAAATAAGCGTTTGGTTTCATGTCTTTTGGTAGGCAATCGGTTAGCCCATCTGTAAACAACAAAAGCTGTTGGCCTGGCTGCATTGATAAGTAGGTTGATTGATATTCAATACCTATGCACACACCAGCAAGTGCCCCTTGCACATTAAGCACTTCGTAAATTGGCATATCAGCATTTGATGACGCTGTTAGCAAAAGTGGCTGTGGGTGACCAGCACTGGCAATTTCCACACCTTGCTCATCAATTAGCAGCGCCAGATAAGTAAACATACTGCAACTGAGCAGTTCGTCTTCAAACAACTTGTTGGACAATGCAGTCATCATCGCCGTTAAGTCAAAACACTTTGCCTGAGAAAATTGCTGCGTATTCAGTGATAACCCTGAAAGAAAGCCAGAGAAAAAACCACTAAAGCTATGGGCAAAAAGCTTTGCCTGCGCATCGTGCCCCATAACATCAGCCAGTATTAGCAGGGTTTTGTCACCTATCGCTTGCTGATAAATAAAATCTCCACCACCTGTCTTTGGCGAAAATGAACGAGCATGTATTTGATAGCCACAAATACTGTCACTAACCTCAGGCTTTAATGCTTGATTAAGCGTGTTATCAAGTGAGCGGTTAAGCCGCGCAGTTTTTTCTGCTTCTAATTGCTGATGACGTATCAACGCCCGCTCTACCGACAAGCGCAGTTTTTCCTTTTGCACAGGTTTTATCAGGTAATTATCAATACCTAAGTGGTTAGCTTGCATTTCAACATCGAAGTCATCTTGTGCTGTCAAAAAAATAAAGGGAATATGCGAAAGTTTAGGGTTGGCTGCTAGGCGTTTTTTTAAGTTTAAACCATCAAGATTTGGCATCGAAATATCAGAGATAACTAAGTCATAAACCCCACTCTGTGGCCTAGAATGAGGTCTAGAATGTAGTGCTGACTGCTCTGACGACTGCTGATTAACATCCGTAATACTATTTTGTTCAAGGTGCTCTAAAAACGCTAAGCCGTCGTTAAAAACAGTTACTTCATAATGGCTAGGTAAATAACCTTTGATCAATTCTCGCATCATCGGCTCATCTTCCACCACGGCAATACGCACATTTGCTTGCGAACGTGTTTGATACTGAAGTGAAAAACTAAAGCGGTTTACTTCTGGTGCGTTATCACCATAATCTTGAGTAGGCAGCTTCGAGAAAGTTTGTGCACCCGCCCTGAGCCTTCGCTGATATTTGCAATCAGCAAACAAGTTAAAAATGATACCAAGCCCCATACCGGATTCGCCAAAGCTAAGCGAAGCCTGTTGAGTGTTAGCATTAGGCTCGCCATCTTCCGATGGGGTGGTTGGATTACTTTTACTTAGACCATTGACCCGCATTTGACACTGATTAAACTCGTCAAAATAACTACTATTATCTTGAAGGCTAATAGTGATACGCTGGCTACTCGCTTCGTCATTGCCATCGCCATCTGCATTGACAAGGGGTAGTAATTTAGCTTGAGAAACCATTAACTGAATAAATGTTGCGGGCTCAATAGCGTGTTTTACAATGTTGGTTGCCCACTCGGAAATCACCAACTTTGCTTTATTGACGTCGGCACTGTCAACGCCACACTTTGTAAGTACATTCGTTGCCGCATCTCGAATGGTTTTAATTTCATTCAACGATGCTGGTCGAGTTAACGTCAGTAATAAGGTATCCATCATATTTTGCTACCAACTCCATGTATCACTGTTTAGCCTATGGTTATACCAAGCTGAATAACTGTTTGATCACTTTGCGAACAACCTCAGCTATGTGTATTTAAAGTCCTTTTAAACACTCTATAGGCTATTTGTATTCGCAGTTTATGACAAGCATATGTTTTGGCCGATTATTAACTGTCAGAGCTACCAGTCAGCGCTAGCGGTCAGAATTAGCCGCTAGAATCAGCAATCAAGTAATCTTGCTCTAGTACCGCTAAAACCTGCGCGACCAGCTCAGCAAGCTGCGTTATCAGCTCGATGGTTGCATCAGACAAGCTGCCGTCACTCGGTTGCCGTTGACAGACATGTTCTAATTGCTTCGCCAATTGCCCTAGGCCAATCGCACCAATACTCGCCGCGCTGCTTTTTATCGCATGGGCCTCTTTCTCAATCTGACTGGCATCCGCTTCTGTTTTTGCTTGCTGAATTACCTCAACACGACGACGAGTTTCATCAACAAAAAGATGTAGCACTTTATTGAAGATTTCCGCTCCTGTATCACATAGCAACTGGTCAATTACCGATTTTTCGATTAACGGCTGTGATGGTGTTTTTTCAAAGGCTTGTGGCTCGCGACTCAATGTTGAGCTGGCTTGGCTGGCTTGACTGGCTTGGCTTGCTTGGTTAACGGGTGCTGATACTATCGGCTGTTTTAGTACTTTGCTGGAAGAAACAGGGCTTGCTAGCGCTTCTTGTTGGCGTACTTGTTCAAAATAGCTGTAGATTTTTAGCAGCAAGTGCTCGCGATCTATCGGCTTTTCAATAAACTCATTCATCCCAGCAGCAAAACAATGCTGCATATCATCTTTGGTGACATTAGCGGTCATTGCCCAAATGGGTAAGTGTCTGAATTGCTGAGACTTACTGCGAATGATTCGACATGCTTGCGCGCCATCCATAACAGGCATCGACAAATCCATCAAAACTAGTTGGTAACTTTCACACTCCACTTGCTTAACCGCTTCAGCGCCATTGTTAGCAATATCAATGTGATAGCCAGCACGCTCAAGCATAGTCGTGATCACCAACTGGTTCGGTAGGCTATCTTCTACCACTAAAATTCGTTCGCCATTACCCGTTAGCTGATGCTGCTGAGCGCTAATTTCTGACGCTTCTTGCGCTGCAGTACCCAATACTTTTTCACCTAATACTAACGCCATTAATTCACTGGGTGGCGCTAGCCAGCGATTTTCCCCTTCGTTGACCAGCAAAACATCGTCAGAGCCGGTTTCATCGTGCAAATTTATGACTTGGCAGCTATCACTGGAGTCACGAATAAAGTCTACTTGGCATTGCCATAAGTGAAGTTGTTTTTTTATCGATACTTCATAGAAAGGGGCAAAATTAACAAACGCCATTTTTTTCGGGTTAATCGATTGGCTTTCAACATTGCTCGTAACATTGCTAGTAACAATGGGCGTAGTAAAGTGGCTATGCGGTATCGCCACTAAAAACGTAGTTCCCTCACCTTCTTTCGAGCCAACTCTAACTTCACCGCCCATTAATTCAGCAAGCTGTTTTGTAATAGCTAAACCTAGCCCCGTCCCTTCAAATTGACGTTTGTAGGAAGAGTCTGCCTGAACAAACTTGTTAAAGAGCTTAGCAATGTCTTCATTTTTGATCCCAACACCTGTGTCTTTCACTTCAAAATGCAGCACGGTGTCGTTGCCATAAACACTCACTTCAACACCGCCGTGCTGGGTAAATTTAATGGCATTGGCAATCAAATTGATCAGTATCTGTTTCACCCGCTGCTCATCTAGCAACAACTCGCTGGAAAGCTGCGGTGATAAACAAAACATTAAGCCAATATCTCTGGCTTTAGCGCGTTCAATAAACAAGCTGTGCAAGTCATCCATCAAATCCAGCGTGTTAAATGTGTGAGGCGATAGTTGCAGCTTACCGGCTTCAATTTTGGAAAAATCGAGGATATCGTTAACCAAGGTTGATAGTGATTCACCTGCCGTTAACGCATTATGAAGTAGTTGACGCTGCTGGTCGTCAAGTTGCGTACTGGTTAGTAGCTCCATCGACCCCAACATGGCATTCATTGGTGTACGAATTTCATGGCTCATTACTGCGAGGAAGTTACTTTTCTCTTGCGAGCCCGAGTCTGCCGCCAGTTTCGCCTGCTCTAATTCATGATATAAATGATTTACGCGACTGCGCATTAAATTACGGGTTTGAATAGCTTGTTGCAGCGTCAAAATCAGCTGTTCGCTGTCCCACGGTTTTTCAATAAAACTCCAAATACGCCCCTTATTAATCGCGGACATAACCAAGTCAGAGTCGGCATTACCGGTTAACATAATGCGAATAGTTTCAGGGTAATTGGTTGCCACTTCCGATAAAAAAGTGACGCCATCCATTTCCGGCATGCGCATATCAGAGACGATAATATCAATGTTCTTTTGAGCAATAATTGCTAAGGCTTGCAGCGGGCTGGTGACAAATTCAAAATGCGCAGGAATTTTTCGAGTTAAACGTTTTATTGCCGCCAAAATGGCTTGTTCATCATCAACAAATAAAATACTCACTGGCGCGGCGCTGTCATTTTCGCTCTGGCCCTGACTCTGGCTATCACTTGCTAGCGAGTCAGCAACACCTAGGATACTCTGCGCGCTGTTTCGATCTGCCATAGCGCTTTGGCTATCTGCTTTGTTTTGATTAGCCAAATAAGAATTGCGATCAATTAACGTCATATGATCTCCCTTTACTTACCGCTGTTGAATTGATGGTTTTTGCACCTTGCTTTTAGGCATATGGCGATCCCCAACTCAGTCATTATTTTTACCTTACACCGCGACATTGAGCATCACAACATTTGCCAGTTTTGCTCTTAACTTGCTCATCATTTTAGGCAGCCAAGCATCAAGTTTGTGACTTTCGCGGATCATTTCATCAAGCAATGATGGATTTGATTTATCATTGACCACAGTGCCAACAATATTCACTTGTTTTGCCACCAGTTTTTCGATCCCTTCTTCTATTAGATTAGCAGGAGTTTTACCAGCCTCTACTACCATAATGGCACCATCACATACTTGGCAAACGGTACAGGCGGGAATATTGTGTTGATTAAGCATCGCCAATGATGCCGTATCAAAAACAATGCAATCGAATTCACTTAACCATTGATTGATAGCCTCAATCAGCAAACTCGCTTCGCGATATTTTTTGATGGTCATCGCATCATTGCTGACAGGCAGAACGCTATACCCTTGCTCGTTTAAGTTGATAATGCCTGTATTAACTTGGCCTTGTGCAGCTTGTGATGTTGACTTTTGTGTTGGCATTGGCGCGTTCACCGCCTCTTGCAGTCGCGCTTTTAACACGGGGTTAAACGTATTAAGCTCGACCAAAAGCACCTTTTTATCTGAAGCCTGAGCTCGTTTCACCAAAGCTTCTGCGAGCGTCGATTTGCCTTCACCCGGCGCTGCCGAGGTGATAGCAATGGTGCGATAGTTAGCACCCAAGGTTTGGCTATAAACGGCCTCTACTTCGGCATAATGACTTGGTAAAGTAATCATCTAAAACCCTCCTGTGATGGCAACAAGTGAGACAACGCTGACCATATCTTTCACGTTTGACACAAATACATTCCAGTCACTGTTATTGATATCTGGTACGTAGACAGTGTCACCACTGCGTACCAATGGCAATTTGGTAAAATCAGGGCGTTTAACAAAGGTTTTTAAATCAAAACGTTGGCTTTGATTTTCACTAGCCTTAGCGGTTGAAATATTAACCACCATAATGTCTGTCAAATGCGCTTTGTCGGTTGGCCCGCCTGCTTCCGCCAACAAGTCTAAAATGGTCATTGCTTCGTTAAAGGTGTAACGACCAGGCTTAGCAACCGCGCCAATAATGCGCACCGTTTGTTCCTTTTTCTGATCTAACCAAGCTTTGTCGCGCTGCGGCACATAAATGGTATCGCCTGCACGAACCAGTGGCAGCAAGGTTTCGTCACCTGTTTCAAAATAAAGACCCAAATCTACCGTTGTCACTTTACTGGTGTAACCATTGCGGTGTGTCACTTTAATCGCATGAATATCCGCAAATTGATTAGGTCCATCGGCAGCCGACAATATATCGAGAAAGTGCAGCTTATTGTCGAAGGCATAACGGCCTGGTTGACCCACTTGACCAAATACGTAAATCGAACTTTCTTGTGACTGGCGTAACCAACGCGCTTTGTTGTCAATCACGTCTCTTGGTTTTTCCGGCACGATAATCGTGTCGCCTGCAGACACTTGTGGCAGTAATGAAAAGTCACCACCATCAGTAATAAAAGCTGCTAAATCAAAAGGTTTTTCTCGACTTGCTTGGCCGTTTCTTAGTACCTTGATTTGCGAAATGTCAGCATCTTGCGTTGGGCCACCGGCGTGCGCCAAAATATCAAGAAACGACATTTCATCACCCCATTCGTATCGACCCGGTTTAATTACCGCACCAATTACGCGAATAGCACGATCTGGCGAAATCTTTAACCATGACTTCTCATTCATATCGGTTTTTTCTGGAACAAATATCGCGTCACCCGGTGAAATTTCTGGAATTTGGCGTGCGGCTAAGCCCTCGGTATAAGCTTGCAAGTCAAAGGCATCTACTTGTCCAGATGAGCGAATAATGCGTACTTGGCGCGTTTCAGCAAAACGTGTTGGACCACCAGCATTGGCTAAAATATCAAAAAAGGCAGTACCATCAGGTGCTTCATATGCGCCGGGCTTAAACACTTCGCCCATCACATAAATAGTACGCAAGCCCGTTTTAATCTCTTCTTCTTGGATTGGTACAAATAAAGTAGAGCCTGCTGTAATTGTCGGCATGCTAGTGGCATCACCAGTATCAAGGTAATGTTTTAAATCAAATAGCTGAGGAATACCTTGGTTAATCACACGAATATGTTCAACACCAGCATAACGAGTAACACCGCCAGCTCGCATCAGCATATCAACAACCGTATTACCCGCTTTGTAAGAAAACACGCCGGGCTTTAACACTTCGCCAAATACTTTGATTGCTGTACCCGCTTCAGCACCGTCACCACTGGCTGATAAGGTTGCAGCATCAAAGTCCATTTGCACATTGCCAATTAGTGGAGAGGCTGGCACAAAGATCACATCTAGCGGTTGTAGCTCAGGCAAAATCGCGAAATCACCCGTGTCTAAATATTTTTTATAATCAAAAGCAGTGACTTCACCCGCGCGATTTAACTGAATTTTATCAAGCTGAGCACCGGCGCTTGGTCCACCAGCTTGTTGCAACGCAAGTTGCACATTACCGTCTGCAGGTAAATCTATCATCCCCGGCTCTTTCACAAACCCAAGCACTCGCACAGGCAAGCGGCGTTCAATCAGCACAAGGTCAAAATCATCAATCGCACGGTATTGCTCAGCGAGTAACGCCTTAACATGCAAGGTCGCTGCCGCTAGCGGCATGCCGCCCAAGGTGACTTGTCCAATCTCAGGCAGCATCAGCAAACCTTCTTGATTAATTTGAAAGTGCTTTTCAAAATCAGCCTCACCTGGCAGGTTTAACTGAACAATATCACCAGCGCGCAATACTACTTGTTCCCGTACTACTTGTTCCGGTAACACTTGCTCATGCGCTAGTTGCTCCTGTGCTGAGGCAGATGATGACGCAATGATCGAGGTTGCTAGCGCTAACCAAGTGAGTGTTAGCAAAGCAAATGCTATGCAGCGTCGAGCAAAGCTATTCACATTCAAAACTAAACAAGATAGAAAAAACTGCCTATTCATCATGACTCTCCTTGCCGTTAACTGCTATCAGCTGACTGCTCTTTAACTGTTGACTAGCTACCTGACTCGGCAGTGCCAAGCGTAATGATATTTTTGTATAGCGATTGAAGACTTGTTGCGTTTGGTTAACTTCGCTTACCCTAGGCGCCGTTTCACCAACCGCTTCAATGCTAACTTTTTCAGCCGCAATGCCGGCATCAATAAAGTAGCTAGCCACTTGCTCGGCTCGCGCTAAACTCAATGTCTGGTTATATTCAGTGCTGCCGTGGCTATCGGCATGGCCAGTAATCACAAGCCTAGACTCAGGAAAGCTTTTCATTAGTACCACGAGTTTTTCCAACGCTGGATAATAAATCGTTTTTAGCTTGGCCTGATCAAAGTCGTGTAAGGTTTCCGTGATCACCGTATAACCTTGAACGCTGATATTGTTGCCAGCTTCTTGAGCCTGCCGTTGTTTTTGGCCTTGGTTTTGGCTTTGCTCTTGGCTATATGCGTCTGCCGATAAATTTACTACTTGGCACTGCTCGAAAGAGCCCTCTTTATACCAGTCTCTAAGTACCGTTACTTTATTGGTCTCGCTACAGCCGAAACGCCCATCAATGTAGTGACTAATGCATTCCAGTTTGCGTACTTGTCTGTCTAACTGAGTAAGCGAAATAAAGGCATCAGCATACATTTGCCCAGTGAACTCTTGCTCAGTTTTGTCCAGCAAGCGGTAGCCAACTTCAAGCTGACCAGCAACGCATTGATGGCTTAGTCGTGTTGTAAGCGACATCATTTTTAAGCGCGATGCTTGCAAGTACTCTTTCAGCACTAACTGATCAGGGCTTAACGCAGCGCCATTGCCATCAGCTGTCTGCTCGTTTGATGAGCTACACCCAGTCAAGACAAGCGTAGAACTAGCAAGGATGATGGCCGACAATAAAGTGTGTTTCATATTACACCGCCTTCAACATACCAGCAGTCGTTACGTAGTGCTCCAAGCTGTCAAAGCAGTGAATAGTTTTATCTAGCATCAGCATTTTAAACAGCTCTTTAGGTTGCTCGTTCAAACCAACTACTGCCACTAACTTCCCTTTAGCAACCATACGCTTGTATAAAAACACGATGGCGCCAATACCTGACGAGTCAATAAAATCGACATCTTTCAAGTCAATAACAATATCGGAAGATAATTCGGCGTAACTGGCTAGATCAGCTTTCATAGCTTTAACTGCATCAGCGTCTAAATCTTCGAATAACTTAATGACGACATCATTATTTAAGTTGTAAATTTCGTTCAGCATAAACACCTCGACTTATCGCTTTATACGACTTTGTTTGATTTAAATTTATTGTTCATATTTCTTTGTTCGTATTTTCTTATTTAAAAAGAGCAAACTTCGAACCAAAAAAAATAAACCTTAATTTACAAAGACCTACAAGCAAAAACCATCTTTGAGTTATGTAGACTTTTGCAAATACCTGCAACTTGAATTGCAGAATGCAAATCGCGAAAGTTCATAGTTAGCAACTAGAAATTAGGAACTTGAGACTAGGGCGTGTTGATCTTTCAGGGTTGTTTTTGCAGCAGTCTGTTTGGGTTTTATACAAGGCGGCACTTGTGCAGTGTAGTCATTCTCCATAAATAAGTGCCAACACAGTAGAAAATTCAAACAGACGCTGCCCTGCGGGTTCATCTAAACGCTTCCTGCTCATTGTTGCTCGCTTCTTGCGTAGAACGACTATGTGACAAAGCGAGCGCCGCGATCAGAAAGCGTTTAGATTGAACAAAATTCAATCTCGAAAGATCAACACGCCCTAGACAAGAAGCTCAAGAACAATTGGTATTGAAAGCAGTATAAGAAAAAGGCCCAAGATTTTAGCGGCCTGTAGAATTCTATAATTGGAGAGTTAGGGGTGAAGTAAAATCAACTAAAGAGCTTGTATTAACGGCGCCAGCAATTGTTTTAATTCTCTGGCATTGTGTCTACCTAAGCTATCGCTTGAAACGGAAACGGGGTGAACCTTACCCCGCACTTCTTGAGTTGTTGGTGAGGCTTCTGCCATTCTTTGCTCAGGAATAAGAAAAATTACTTTGTGCCCAATACCTAGCGCTTCAAAAAACTGCATTTGTTTATTTAATTCGCCCTGCGCTATTTCAAATTCAGGCGCTACATTGGCAATAAAATAAAGGCGAATATTTGAGTTCGCATTGATGGCTTCAACGACACCTGCGACAAGCAAGCTTGGAACAACGCTTGTATAAAAGCTGCCAGGGCCAAGCAATAGCACATCAGTTTTAGCAATTGCAGCAAGTACTTCGTCACTGGCATTTACAGCAGGGCGCAGTGCCAAGCGTTCAATCCCTAGTTGAGCTTTGTTATCAACTGCCAGCTCGCCGACAAGTTCTTCGCCACAATTCAAATAGCCAACTAAATGGGTCGCCTGATCTGACATCGGCAGAATATCGGCTTGAATCCCCAAAAACTCACGCATTACTTTTACGCTATCGGTCGGCCTCAAGCAGAGTGAGTCCACCGCGCTGCACATTAGGTTTCCTAAGCTGTGACCTGATAAGTCACCCGCATTGTCAAACCGATACTCAAAAAGTATTGATTTTATTGAATTTGATTCACTGAGCTTAGATAAACAGTAACGAATATCGCCCCATGCAATGCCTTCGCTATGCTCACGTAAACGCCCCGTTGAGCCACCATTGTCTGTGGTACACACTATGCCAGTGAGGTGACAATGTTCAAATGTGTTGACAACGCTGAGCAGGTGACCAAGGCCATGGCCACCGCCGATACAGGTAAGGTTAACTAAATCCATGTCATTAAATATAGATAATGTCCCAAAAGCTAAAGCGCCCGCTAATGCTAACTAACATCAACTTAAAAAGGCATAGTGTTCAGAAACTGTCGTTAACTTTAATTTATGCGCTTGCAGGGACTGTTGTCAATTTAACTTACTGTTCTCCTTACTCCCCACATTACTGCCCTCGTCCTAGCACCATAATCATCAGGGTTTTCACCATAATTTTAATATCCATGTATAACCAGCGAGCGACTGAGGTTAACGACATTGCATAGGCAAAGTCATACGCTATTTTTGAGCGTACATCGGCAAGTGAAGCGTCATAGCCTTGATTCACTTGCGCTAACCCCGTGATGCCTGGAATCACACCATAAGTACGTTCTAGATAAAATGGAATGTTCTCTTCCAGCTCTTTAGCAATTTCTGGGCGCTCAGGACGCGGGCCAATAATTGACATATCACCGCGTAGTACGTTGATAAACTGCGGCAACTCATCCAAACGCACCTTGCGTAAAAATCGGCCAACAAGCGTCAAGCGGTTATCATTAGCGCTCGCCCAAACCGCACCTGTACCAGCTTCGGCATCAACGCGCATGGTGCGAAACTTGATCATCTCAAAATGATGGGTGCCCGATGTTGAAATCGCGCCAATACGTTCTTGGCGATAAAATACAGGCCCCTTGCTGGTTAACTTAATGGCTATGGCAATAACCACAAAAAATGGAGCACTTAACACTAAGCCAACGGCTGCGACGAATACATCAAATACGCGTTTTGCTTGACTAACTTCTGGGGTGATAAAAACTTGCTTGTTCATATACTACTCCTAAGTTTTTCGACTCTTACGAATTTTTACTAATCTATTGTTACTAACGAATGTGACGACTGTTTACTCAACTTTTGACCATACTTTGGCTTGTAAACCTAGCATGTACTTAGTTGAGCCGATTAAGGCGACCCAATAACCGTTCACTAAGTAACAAATCATTTTTATGATGCCGCTTGCTGGTACTTTCCGGCTGATATTAAGCAGGCCTACACCTAAATAAAGCACCAGTTGTCCCGCAAGTGTTAACTGAAATAGCCATTGCCAATTTGTGTTTAGCTCGGTGCCAGCGTCTGCAAACAAGCCTAAAACCCCCACCAGTAGCAAATTGCTTAGCATTATAAAAAGCAAGATAAAAGGCATCAGCGCTCTTAGCACTTTACCGGAAATAAAGTTCACGGCATTCCACCCGTATTTCGGGTTCATTAGCGACGCTAGCATCAACATTTGTTGAAAGTTACCCGCCGCAATACGTAAACGTCTTTGCATATCTTGCGCCAACTCAACTTGCTCAAGCTCAATCGCCGAGACGCGTGAATCATAAAGTACACGGTAACCTTGTTTAATTACCTGCATAGGGATTAAAAAGTCATCGTTAATGGTATCGGCCGGAATGTCTTCAAAAAAGTCAGAGCGAATTGCATAAAATGCACCGTGCGCGCCAATAACACTGGCTACCGAGCTTTCACGCTCGCGCACTTGGCGTTGATATTGCCAATACTTTTGCTCACCAACAGAGCCTTTATTGGCAAAACAATAACCGCCTGAAACCGCACCTACGCTAGCATCTTTAAAATTAGTATCGAGCATTAACAAAGCATTTACTGGCAGTAATGCTGAAACATCAGAAAACACGATATATTCATATTTAGCGCGTTTAACACCGTCTTTAAGCACTGCCACTTTACCGCGGTTCACATCAAAGTTAATCACTTGATAGTCCAACTCTTCTAAGCCTAATTCAGCTAACGCTTCCGTGGCTAAGCGATAGGTTTCATCGCGGCAACCATCACACAATAAAATCAGCTCAAAGCGATCACTCGGGTAATCCAAACAGCCTAAATTCCTGACTTTATCTGCAATAAAGGCTGCTTCGTTATACGCTGGGATCACGATAGAAAAACGGCGCATACTTTTATCATCGCCACTTTGCACATAATGGCGAGTAGCAATTTCACGCAAAGGAGAGCGTTTATGCTTTGCCAATAGGCTAAGCAATACTGGGTAAAACACATGATGATAAATCACCAGAAATATCGCCAACACGAACAATGCTGCTAGCATCATGGTAAAAGTGAAATAGCTCATACTTTCCCCCTTAAGCTTGGTTGCGTTAACGCAACATATTGTTTGATCATCGATTTAATCGAGCGTTTTTGCTCTACAAACAAACGAGGTGATTTTTGTAACGGTTGGGTCAGTCGCTGTTTTAATGCGTTTGCTAGCTTTTGCACATTGTTTGGCTCAACAACTTTCCCTGTGCGTTCGCAAATCGCCTCTTTACAGCCGCCAACATTGGTGAGCACCACCGGCACATTACACGCCTGGGCTTCAAGTGGTGCTAATGGCAAGCCTTCATTACTCGACGATAGGCAAAACACATCTAACAATTGGTAAAAGCTGCGCATGTCATCTAAGTGACCGAGGAAAAACACGCGATTGTCTAGTTTTAAACGCTTAACCTGCTGCTTTAGGGTTTGTTCTAAACTGCCAGAACCCGCAATTAACAAACCAACATCTTGTTGCAGTTGCGTCAGCGCATCGATTAACAAGTGATGCGACTTCACTGGTTCTAAACGCGCCGCACAGCCAATAAACCTTAACTCACTAGGTAAACCTGCTTGCTCTTTCAGCAAAGATTTCGCCTTTGGACTTGGCTTAAAGTAATCGGTATCAACGCCGTTAGTGATCACATAAGGTTTAGCCGCTGGCAATAAGGCTTTAACCTGCTGAGCGACAAACTCGGCATCCGCGACTAATACTGGGCGCACTAGCTTCAAACATAACTCTTGCAGCAACCTGCGCTTTTGTTGATTTAAATGCCAGGCGTCATGCTCGGTGTGAATCACGCAATCAATACCTAGCATGCGAGCGGCTAACCCGCCGTAAATTAATGGCCCGATATGATGCGTGTGCACATACATGGGTTTGATCTGGGCAAACAGCTCTTTGATTTTGCCAACTAAGCTAGGACGCCAGCCCGGTTGTTTATTTAAAACATGAATAAACTTTCTTGAACCGTGATATTTGCCTTTAATGCTTTGGCTATTACTGCGCTCTAACGCGATGATATGAACATCGTAAAATGGCGCAGCTGCACGTTGGAACTCCAAGGCAAAATTTTCAATGCCGCCAGGTTTAAGATGTTGCACCACATGCACAATCGTAGGCTTCATAGTGATTCTCCTGCTTGTTGTTGCGAAACTTGTTTTCGAATATCTAAATTGGGAATTCGTGTGAGCACTGGCACGCGAGTTAATGCCTCTAGCTGTCTTTTAGCGCGAATAGAGGTATCTGCGAGTTCAGCAAAAAGTGCCATACCTGTACCAAGCGCCAAACCGCCAACTACGCCAGCCAGCAAAAATATAACGAGCGGGAAATTATTTGGAATCGACGGTTGATAAGGTTCATCAATGATTTTGATACGCTCAGGTTGCTCAAAACGCCCTAGCGCGCCAGTAATTTTTGCTTTTTCAAAGCGCGACAATAAATCATCGTACAATGAGCGTTTAACCGCTAAATCTCGCTCTAGCTCTTGCAGTTGACGCTCCATATCACCCGTGCCAGCAATCGCTGATTGCAATTGCTGCGCTTGCTGCTCGATAGAAACCAGCTCTTCGCGAATTTGCTCAACTTTGCCGTCGGCTGACTGCAATTCTTTTAATTGAGACACTAATAATGGATGCTGCTGATTGTCTAAATCACCTGCCTGCATCTGGCTAGCCACTTCCCACAAACGACTTAGCGCTTGTTCGTCTAGCTGGTATGACGCTTTACTTTGAATGGTACGCTCATCTTGCAACTGTGCTAGTTTGCGCAGTGCACGTTGCACCTTGCTGTGCTTATCGGTGTAACGCGACCGTAGAATGGCCAATTCACCTTTGGTATCAACTATGCTCTGCTCTATTTCACTCATCACAGGGTCAACTTGCGCCAACCGTGTGCGAATGGTTTTCTTAGCGGCAATCGCCCCTGACAGGTCGATTTTGCGCTTTGCGATTAGCTCAATTAATTCCGCTAGGCGATTGCTATTACTGCCATATAAACGCGGCAAACTGTCAGCATGTTGTTGTTTAAACTCAGCTAACCTCAACTCTGCGCTTTGCAGATCTACTTTGGTAATTGCCAATTGTTCGTTTAAAAACGTTTCTGAAGCGGCGATTGCCGAGATTTCTGGCGCCAATAACTTATCAAGAAAACGATGACGAATAGCCAGCAAGGTTGTATCGATATTTTCTGGCTGCTGACTACGGTAAATTAACTTCACCAAGTCTTTACCTACTAGCTGAACACTCAACGAACTCGACACTCGCTTGACGAATTCCTCTTGTGCTAGCGGTGATGATTCATTTGTTAATTCGCCCAAGTCTTCACCAACTTTCAGCAACATATGACGACTGTGCAGCAAGGTGTCGAGGGCCGCAATGCGATTTTCTAAATCGGTAGAAACCGATAAATCTTCCAAGAATGGATTCATCTTGGCACTTTCCTGAACCAGAATCGTCGTATGTGTTTGCCAATTGCGTGGCGTAATTAAACTGACGACAACGGCAAGGATCGGCATAACAATTAACGGCACGACAATTAGATAACGTCTGCGCCATAATGCCGCCAAGATTAAGTGGATATTAACGATGACAGATGTGTTCATGTTACACCTCCACCTTTATCTGTAAGGTGTCATCAGCTAGCGATGGCTGAAAAGCGATGACAAGCTTTGTATTGCGCTGTGCTGCGATGGCTTGTAATGCTGCAACGCGTTTGTGGGTAAGCGATAGCTGCTGCCATAAAGAATTGGCTTTAGCTGGCGCAATACTCACGGTTAGCTGTTGCTTTCCATTTAAAAGCTGCATCAGTTTTAAGCGGTCAACCACATTCAACTCTGCGTCACGTAAGCCATAATCAAAGGTGATAAGCTCACTCTTGCGCGCCGCTTGATCTGATGATTGCTCTGATGGTTGATTCGATTGCAATGCGCGCAGTGATTGAATGGCATGCAACATTTGATGATTCACTGCAGGCGCTTGGTTAGCTGTCGTTTTTTCTTCCTTTAGCGCACTGATTAATAAAGTAGATGCACAGCCCGATAGCCCCAATTGGGCACACATTGCGATAGCGATTAAAGTCATTCTTTTTACTGCTTGCATCTTGCTAACCTTTAACTCCAATTTAACGAGGAAAAGCTATTTCCCCAGTGGTTAGCATTAGTATTTCAAGTTGCGTACCAAGCAGTTAAAAAAACACCAAACAGTTGTTTTTATTAGCTTTAATAAATTTTCAATAAGAATTCACGATTATTGTAAGAATTAAAAACCAAGTGCATTTTGCATTTTGCAATGCGTCTTCACTAACAGCAGAGTACGACGCACATTCTGAAAATAACGTTCCTTTAAAAATGGTAAACGTCAGTTAATTTGAATTGAGCCTAGGCTGTTTACTTTTAGCCGAGTGAAATTTATTCAGCGTCAGCTTAACGCTGTTGAAATGGTTGTAGCTAAGAAGATTAGGTCTAAGCGTCAACTGTAGACCTAATCTTATGGTTAACAAAATAGCCGCGACGAGGCTGTGATTTAGCGTATCTGTTAAAGAGTAATTAACCACTCACTACTTTGTGATTGTTTTTGCCAGAACAAATCCGTCGGTATCGCGCCATTTTCCATCGGCCATACTTGGGCGATTAATTCACTTTGCGCCTCACTTAACGATAAGGTGAACACTTGCGCTTGTCCGGTAATAAAGGTACGCAATAAGCAGCTGTCATAGTTGACTTGCCAACTCGCTGGAGCACCTTCTTTTGCCTCTATCTGCTCAAAGTCGCTGCAAATGTTAACGTAATACTGCGTACTGCCAGCAGGGGCAGCAGCAATGGTAACATCAAGCTCAAAACTACCTGCAAAATCAAAATCAGGCGTACTCACTAGCTCCGCTGTTGTGTCTGCCGCTTCATTAGCAGCTTCTGCCTCAGTTTGCTCGTTACTAGCATCGCTACTGGTATTATTGTCGCTCGGTGTCGCTGGCGCAGGCGGCGTAGTTGCCGGAACTGGCGAGTTAGTACTCTCGCCGCCTTCACCACCACCGCATGCCGTTAGCGCTGCTGAAAACAGAGCAGCTAACACCAGCTTGCCCAATTGATTTGGGAAGAAGGCTTGGTTTGTCATAAAAGCTTGGTTAGGTTTAATCGTTTGATTTGGCTTAGCTAAATTATTTTGTATATTCATAATCTACCCCAATTTTTCTTTAATACGATTCACCTGTATTGGTATTGATAAGTACAGGTATTGATAAGTGCAGGTATTGGTAAGTGCAGGTATTTGTATGCACTGCTATTGATAGGCACCATTATTTGTAGATATTTGCAGACTTGGCTTTGCTTTCTAGGTACCAGTCACTCGATGATGCGCCACTGCTCGTTACGTAGTCTCTAAACATTGGATATGCCTCTAACAAGTCGACTTTTTCCAACGGATGGCGCCAATTTTGTGAAGAACCTGGGTTAATCGCCAATGCCCAAGGCAGACCTGTTTCTGTTTGAAAAGTGTGGCCTGTGGCAAGGTTACTGCGATCTGAGGCTAAGCCAAAGTAACCAGTATCCATTTTTGAGGTTGGCATTTTGTTTTTCAGGTGAATTTCCATGCTGCGACCTGGGTGATAAAACGAATCACCGTGGTAAGTAGCAGGTTTAGCAAACACAAAGGGATTAAATGGCGCTTGCGGAAAGGTCACATAGGCAATTGGCGTAATAAAAGGAACTTGCAAGCTGAACTTCATTTGCTCGCTATTGTTACAACCTGACTGCGTTTTGTAGAAACTACAGCCCGAGCGAGCGCTGAAATAATCACTTAGATTGTCAGATATCATCAGCACTAACGAATCCGTACCTGTTTCAACCAGTGATGTGGTTTGCGCTACACCGTTGATTTCAAAGCGCACTAGTGCTTGGTTTACGGTACTTGGCGCGACATTATCAATTTGAATTGCAAAGCCATTCGCGTACGCCGCACCGTACGCCATCATTTCACCAGTTATCTCAAGTTGGTGCACTTCATTGGTACCACTGACTAGCAACGACGAGTCTTGTTTAACCACAACATCGTTCATGTCGTAGTCACCCATTTCCGGCCAGTTGTCTTCAAAAGCAATGAAGTAAGTGTTGTGCTTAATTTGACTTAAGTTAGGATTCGTCACGTATACGCGGTAGTCTTCTACCTCACCGTCGGTAACACCGCCGTAGGCGACAATTCCCGGCTCAACACTTAAGCGAGCACGCGCCCATGTGTATCCTGGCACAGCCTCAAAAGGAGCTTCGACTAAAAAGATTTCGCTGCTGTCGTAAAGGTAGTGATCGGTAACTAGCTTTTCGTTTTCGGCAAAGGTACCGTCTTGATCAAAATCGACCCATATATTAACGTAGCCACCACCAAAGGCCGTTACTTGCAACAAGCCACTCATGCCGCCAATTAGCGGTGTAATAAACACCACGCCGTCGTCGTCATTACTACCTGTGGCATCATCACTTGCTGGATACAAGTGGGCATTGTGTTCGCCATCAACACGAGTGCCTAAAAAGTTGTCGCCAATGCTGTGACGAGCACCATTGCTGGCAAGCAAGGTGCGATAGCTATCTGGCGCATCACCGTAATCGACAGTTGGAGCGACTGAATCATCAACAATTGGCGCTGTTGCACAGCGCGCACCATCATTGTTTGATGAGCTTGGACCATAAGCAAACAACTCTGCTTGAGGGGCAGCAGCATCAACATCAATAATAAAGATGTGGCCATCACTGTTGCGGCTAATATAAAAGTTTCCATCAACATCAAAGTAAACAGCGCCAAACGTGCCTGACTGCCCAACATTACCCAATTGTTCACTGGTGCCAGAAGCAACATCAATTTTGTGTAGTCTACCTTTGTTATCGACCGAATAAGCAAAAGAGTTGTTTGGATGAAAGGCTAAATCGAAAATGGTTAGCGGCAATGCATTGGCACTCGCTACTTTCTCTGCAGCTAGGTAATTAGCATCTTGTTCATCTAGTGGAACCTTGTACAAGCCGCTACCTTTTTTATAGAAAAAGTAACTGTTTTCACTTAGCGCGACATCGCCAACGTAAAAATTCCCACCGGGGTTATTTGTTATATTGATTGGCGTTGCTTGGTAGTCATCACCGATGCGCACTAAAGTGCCCCACTCATAGCCCCAACCATAGATATAATTATCGTGAAAGCTAAAACCGACACCGTTGATTTTATTATTGGTGCCTAAATCATCAGACAACAACGAGTACTGGCCAGTCACTAAGTTAACCCCATAAAGCTTGGCAACACTTTGCTGCACAAGAAATGCCTTTGAAGGACAAGTTGCAAAGGCATCTGCCTTTGCAGGAGCGCTCAATAAACTGGTACTCATGATTAATGTTCCCAGTATCAAACCATACTTTGACAAACTTGTTCTGAACATAGTTAACCCCTTCTACAATGTGTTATCGCTACAGGAGCAAATTACATTCCATGTGACTTTATCTTTATTATTCAATGCATTAAAAGTTTAACGAGGAGCTTTGCAAAGCGCATGTCGCAAAATGCAACGCAAGACGAATAGCATCTACAGTGCGATAAATACTTAAGGAATGGTTAGGCACACAAGGCTTTGCGATAGGAATGACATTTAGTAATTAAGCTTGGTTTAGCATTTGTCTTACTTGAGAGGAAAGTCAAAGGTAACTTGACAAAGAACATCGCAAAAAACTTAGCAAAAAAAGTTAACAGATTGAAAAACAAAGACTAAACTCAGAGCTAATGTGAAAGCGAAATGGAGTCGTTTGATGAAAGGAGCTATTTTCTGTGGTTACAGCGAGTATATTGAACAAGCGCACGGTCTGCTTACTTGGTTAGATATCGTTGATAAAAGTGAGTTAGCTGAGTCCAGCAGCTTTATCGCAACAGATATTTATGAAGATAAAATATTTGTTGAGCTGCTCACCATCAGTGCTGAGTTACTCAATGTTTCGCTTAGCGACATTCTTACCGAGTTTGGCGAGTTTTTGTTTCCTACCTTGCTAGGCAGCGCTAAACATCATATTGGTGAATGCACTAACGTATTTGAGTTTCTTGATCACGTTGAAAATGTTATTCATATCGAAGTGAAAAAAGCCGACCCGCTCGCTTATACCCCCTCACTAATTCTCGATACGGTTTCCAACAGTGAACTGTTGATTAAGTACACCTCTCATCGCCAGGTTTGCTTTCTAGCTGAAGGGCTAATTTATGGCGCCGCCAAACATTTCAATCAGAAAGTAACCATCGAGCACTTAAGCTGCACGCATCAAGGAGACAAGCATTGCCTAATGAAAGTGACCACAGTGCAGCCAAGCTAGCCCAACTAAACAAACAAGTTTCACTGTTAGAAAAAGCCTTAAAAGACGAAAGAAGCGCCAAAAAAGCACTGGAGGCGAAACTTGATAACGTGGACCAGCACAGGTATGACTCATACCGTGAACTGATCAGTGCGCTTGAGCAAGCTAATAACCGTCAAGTACAGCTAAAGGTACTATCGAACCTTGCCAACCATCATGCCAGTTCAGGCTCAACCGCAGAAATGTTGGTGAATTTCTTAAAGGAAATATCATTGCTACTCGAAGGGGCAACGGTACTCTTGTTCGACTATAAAAATCCAAAGCGTGCCATTGCCTATTTATTAGAGAAAGACAGCAATAAACTCGTCAAACCGTATAGCAATAGAATAGATATCACAGCTTTACTTAATCAAGCTGCAAATTCTTTACAAACTACTGAAGAGCTAGAATCTACAGAAGCGGGTAGTAGCCATTGGCAAAGAATTGCTGAAAATTCCTCCTTAGAGCCAAGCTTGCACGACTTATTTCACCATGAAAACCAATTGGTTTTCAGTTACCAACGACTTAAACAACGTAAAAACTTGGTAGTTATCGACCTACCGCACTATTGCTACAGCAAAGAGGTAAAGCAAACGTTAGATACTGCCGGTCAGCAATTTGTTTCCGCAATACAAAAACGTGCAACAGAAGAGAAGCTCGCCAAGAACTATCAACGCTTACAACGTGCCGTTCATAAACTGAGTTCAGTGCAGCACCAACTGATCCACAGTGAAAAAATGGCTTCTATTGGCCAACTTGCAGCAGGTATCGCGCATGAGATAAATAACCCAATAGGTTACGTGAAAAGCAACCTATCGGTGCTAAGCGACTACATTACATTATTTAAAAAAGCGATTAACGAAGCGAGGCCACATATTGCAGTAGACGATGAATTAGACTTCGCAGAGCAAGACGTAGCAGAGCTCATTAGCTCATGTTTGGATGGTGTTGACCGCGTTGCCGAAATTGTCAGTAGCCTAAACTCATTTGCTCGCAAAGAAGACAGCACTAAAATCGCTAAGGTCTCTCTCAATCAAGTGCTACAGGAAAGCATTAAAATCACTTGGAACAATATTAAACACACGTGTGAAATGGTGGTTGAACTCGACGAAAATTTACCAGAGATAATGGGACACAAAGGCGAGCTTCAACAGGTGTTTATTAACTTAATCGTCAATGCACTGCACGCAATAGAAGATAGCGGCAAAATTACCGTTCGCTCTTGGTTTCAAGATACGGTGAACGTCAGCGTCACTGACAATGGTTGCGGCATGGATAAAACAACCCAAAAGAAACTGTTTGAACCCTTTTACACAACAAAACCAGAAGGAAAAGGGACTGGGCTTGGCTTATCAGTATCCTATGCCATTATCGAACATCACAGAGGGAAAATAACAGTGCAATCGGAAATAGGTAAAGGAACGCGCTTTGAACTGAAATTCCCAATCGCTGAGCACCAATCAGCACAAATGACTGTACATGAGAACAAAGATCTAATGGCAAATAGTTAACACTTTATTCAAAAGCGATTGCCAAAGTTAAACCCTTTCAGAAAGGGTGACCGCCAACAAAACGAACAAGAATTAAGCTATTGAATGCTATCCACTAATTTTTTGTTATCGCGCGGGTGACAATAAAAGTAAAAATGCTTATACTGCCCCCGCTTATTTCGGAGACTTTACTCTAAGTCACCAAGCAAGTTAAAAAATGGCCCTTTAGCTCAGTTGGTTAGAGCACCCGACTCATAATCGGTAGGTCCCCAGTTCAAGTCTGGGAGGGGCCACCATTTTACCTCATAACTATTAAGTTGCATTAACACCAACATTTCTTCTGTTTACTTGTTTCAGTAACAAGTTTAAAAACGTTGAATCCACTTATTATATCCAGAACTAAGAACCTTAAATCGCACATAAAAGGGACACTAATATATACGGATAATTTCAAGTGCCTAATGCCCTACCTTCGACTCAATTGCCCCCTCCCTTAATCAAGCTTTTGAAGATGAAAAACTAAATTGATGCTAAATTTGTGAAGATTCTAATAGGATATAAGCAGTATTCAGCTCCCCTAAATCTATGCCAACCAATTAGTTACTTTATGTCATTAACACCACCATTTATTTACTGAACTCAAATAAGTAGAAAGTTAAAACTAGAAAGCGGTATTTTTGAAGTAAATAGTATTAAAGTTCATTACACCAAAAGAGTTATTATGCTAATTTTAAAAGGCCTTGAGCGTTAGTTACGTTTAAAAGCTTCTACAACATATTTGTCTTTATTAACTTCCCAGAAACCATAAACATTAGTTGCATTTGAAGAGCTAGGAAGCACTAATGCCACAAGATCATGGATGCTAGAGATTAAGACAACGTTAGGAGCTGTTGTAGAAGGATCAGGTAGTAATGAAAGGTTAATATCACTAAGCAATGCTGCAGTAAAATTTTTAAAGGCCATAGATGCAAAAAACCCGTAGCGTTAGCTACGGGTTTTTCTTAATTAAGTGCCTAGCGATGACCTACTCTCACATGGGACCTCCCACACTACCATCGGCGCAGTTGCATTTCACTTCTGAGTTCGGCATGGGGTCAGGTGGTTCTACAACGCTATTGTCGCTAGGCGAAAAAAGTTACAATTTGGAAATTAATATATATCGTTATTCAGCACACGTTAGTACGTGATTTTCTTTATTCTGTCAGTCTTACAAAACCATTTGGGTGTTGTATGGTTAAGCCTCACGGGCAATTAGTATCAGTTAGCTCAAGGCCTCGCAACCCTTACACACCTGACCTATCAACGTCGTAGTCTCCAACGACCCTTCAGGGGACTTAAAGTCCCAGTGAGAACTCATCTCAAAGCCTGCTTCCCGCTTAGATGCTTTCAGCGGTTATCAGTTCCGAACGTAGCTACCCGGCAATGCTTCTGGCGAAACAACCGGAACACCAGAGGTTCGTCCACTCCGGTCCTCTCGTACTAGGAGCAGCCCTCTTCAATTCTCAAACGCCCACGGCAGATAGGGACCGAACTGTCTCACGACGTTCTAAACCCAGCTCGCGTACCACTTTAAATGGCGAACAGCCATACCCTTGGGACCGACTTCAGCCCCAGGATGTGATGAGCCGACATCGAGGTGCCAAACACCGCCGTCGATATGAACTCTTGGGCGGTATCAGCCTGTTATCCCCGGAGTACCTTTTATCCGTTGAGCGATGGCCCTTCCATACAGAACCACCGGATCACTATGACCTGCTTTCGCACCTGCTCGACGTGTCTGTCTCGCAGTTAAGCTGGCTTATGCCATTGCACTAACCGTACGATGTCCGACCGTACTTAGCCAACCTTCGTGCTCCTCCGTTACGCTTTGGGAGGAGACCGCCCCAGTCAAACTACCCACCAGACAGTGTCCCCAACCGAGATAATCGGCCTAGGTTAGAACATCACGCATACAAGGGTGGTATTTCAAGGTTGGCTCCACTCACACTGGCGTGCAAGTTTCAAAGCCTCCCACCTATCCTACACATGTAGGAGCAATGTTCACTGTCAAGCTATAGTAAAGGTTCACGGGGTCTTTCCGTCTAGCCGCGGGTATACGGCATCTTAACCGCAATTTCAATTTCACTGAGTCTCGGGTGGAGACAGTGTGGCCATGATTACGCCATTCGTGCAGGTCGGAACTTACCCGACAAGGAATTTCGCTACCTTAGGACCGTTATAGTTACGGCCGCCGTTTACCGGGGCTTCGATCATGAGCTTCGCAGAGCTAACCCAATCAATTAACCTTCCGGCACCGGGCAGGCGTCACACCGTATACGTCATCTTTCGATTTTGCACAGTGCTGTGTTTTTAATAAACAGTTCCAGCCACCTGGTTACTTCGACCGACCTCAGCTTAGGGAGCAAGTCCCATCACCAGAGCCGGCGTACCTTCTCCCGAAGTTACGGTACTATTTTGCCTAGTTCCTTCACCCGAGTTCTCTCAAGCGCCTTAGTATTCTCTACCTAACCACCTGTGTCGGTTTGGGGTACGGTTCCTTTATATCTATGCTTAGAAGCTTTTCCTGGAAGCAGGGCATCAACAACTTCAACTCCGTAGAGTCTCGTCTCGTATCTCAGCCTTAAGAACCCGGATTTGCCTAAGTTCTCAGCCTACATACTTTCACATGGACAACCAACGCCATGCTTGCTTAGCCTTCTCCGTCCCTCCATCGCAATATAAAGAAGTACAGAAATATTAATCTGTTTCCCATCGACTACACCTCTCGGTCTCGCCTTAGGGGCCGACTTACCCTGCCCTGATTAACATGGGACAGGAAACCTTGGTCTTTCGGCGAGGGGGTTTTTCACCCCCTTTATCGTTACTCATGTCAGCATTCGCACTTCTGATACCTCCAGCATGCTTCTCAACACACCTTCAACGGCTTACAGAACGCTCCCCTACCACTCAAAATAAATTTTGAATCCGCAGCTTCGGTGCATAGTTTAGCCCCGTTACATCTTCCGCGCAGACCGACTCGACTAGTGAGCTATTACGCTTTCTTTAAAGGATGGCTGCTTCTAAGCCAACCTCCTAGCTGTCTATGCCTTTCCACATCGTTTCCCACTTAACTATGACTTTGGGACCTTAGCTGGCGGTCTGGGTTGTTTCCCTCTTCACTACGGACGTTAGCACCCATAGTGTGTCTCCCGGATAGTACTCATTGGTATTCGGAGTTTGCAAAGGGTTGGTAAGTCGGGATGACCCCCTAGCCTTAACAGTGCTCTACCCCCAATGGTATTCGTCCGAGGCTCTACCTAAATAGATTTCGGGGAGAACCAGCTATCTCCCGGCTTGATTAGCCTTTCACTCCGACCCACAGGTCATCACCGCATTTTTCAACATACGTGTGTTCGGTCCTCCAGTTGGTGTTACCCAACCTTCAACCTGCCCATGGGTAGATCGCCGGGTTTCGGGTCTATACCCTGCAACTAAACGCGCAGTTAACACTCGCTTTCGCTACGGCTCCCCTAATCGGTTAACCTTGCTACAGAATATAAGTCGCTGACCCATTATACAAAAGGTACGCAGTCACCCGAAGGCTTCCACTGCTTGTACGTATACGGTTTCAGGTTCTATTTCACTCCCCTCACAGGGGTTCTTTTCGCCTTTCCCTCACGGTACTGGTTCACTATCGGTCAGTTAGGAGTATTTAGCCTTGGAGGATGGTCCCCCCATGTTCAGTCAACATTTCACGTGTGCCGACCTACTCGATTTCACTTATGTTTGTCTTCGTGTACGGGGCTATCACCCTGTATCGCCAAGCTTTCCAGCTTGTTCCACTAACGCCCATAAGCTTAAGGGCTAATTCCCGTTCGCTCGCCGCTACTAAGGAAATCTCGGTTGATTTCTTTTCCTCGGGGTACTTAGATGTTTCAGTTCTCCCGGTTCGCCTCATTAAGCTATGTATTCACTTAATGATACTTGCTTATGCAAGTGGGTTTCCCCATTCAGAAATCCTAGGTTATAACGGTTTTTATCACCTTACCTAGGCTTATCGCAGATTAACACGTCTTTCATCGCCTCTAACTGCCAAGGCATCCACCATATACGCTTAGTCACTTAACCATACAACCCCAAATAGTTTTCGTATTTAAGTCATCAAGAGACAAATCTTGATGCTAATGTATGACTGACATTTTCACGTACTCATTATCCATTCTTAAAAAGAACAGTAATGGAGTATGCTTGAATTAGATTGATAAATGATAAGGAAAAATCATTTATCAGGTTTGATGTTTACAGCGCGACACTGTAATCATCATTCGAGATAATCATTAGTAAATAATAACTATCTCGGGATATATATCAGCTTTCCAAATTGTTAAAGAACTTCAAATCAGCGCACATTCGGCTCATTTGTGGTTAAAAAAACCAAATTGAAAATATCATCTAGATACCTTTAATTTGGTTTCTCATTCTTATGCGAAGAAGTGGTGGAGCTAAGCAGGATCGAACTGCTGACCTCCTGCGTGCAAGGCAGGCGCTCTCCCAGCTGAGCTATAGCCCCTTTATTTTCTCAATAAAGAGTGGGTACATGTTGGTCAAGCTTCAATTCAAGCTAATCAAGGCGGTTGATGCCGACGTTTAGTTCGCTAAACGAGGTAACAATCAACGCTGAGTAGCAAAGAATTTGGTAGGTCTGGGCAGACTTGAACTGCCGACCTCACCCTTATCAGGGGTGCGCTCTAACCAGCTGAGCTACAGACCTATTATCTCAATTAAGAGGCGTCCGAAGCTTACATGTTAGGACTTCTTCTTACGTTTGTTATCAATGCAATGTGTGTGAACACTCAACATGAAGCGTTTTACTTCAAGATAAGGAGGTGATCCAACCCCAGGTTCCCCTAGGGTTACCTTGTTACGACTTCACCCCAGTCATGAATCACAAAGTGGTGACCGTCCTCCCGAAGGTTAAACTAGCCACTTCTTTTGCAACCCACTCCCATGGTGTGACGGGCGGTGTGTACAAGGCCCGGGAACGTATTCACCGCGACATTCTGATTCGCGATTACTAGCGATTCCGACTTCATGGAGTCGAGTTGCAGACTCCAATCCGGACTACGACGTACTTTCTGGGATTCGCTCCACCTCGCGGTCTTGCTGCCCTCTGTATACGCCATTGTAGCACGTGTGTAGCCCATCCCGTAAGGGCCATGATGACTTGACGTCGTCCCCACCTTCCTCCGGTTTATCACCGGCAGTCTCCTTAGAGTTCCCGACATTACTCGCTGGCAAATAAGGATAGGGGTTGCGCTCGTTGCGGGACTTAACCCAACATTTCACAACACGAGCTGACGACAGCCATGCAGCACCTGTCTCAGAGTTCCCGAAGGCACTAATCTATCTCTAGAAAATTCTCTGGATGTCAAGGGATGGTAAGGTTCTTCGCGTTGCATCGAATTAAACCACATGCTCCACCGCTTGTGCGGGCCCCCGTCAATTCATTTGAGTTTTAACCTTGCGGCCGTACTCCCCAGGCGGTCAACTTAGCGCGTTAGCTACGCTACTCACGTTTCAAGAACACAAACAGCTAGTTGACATCGTTTACGGCGTGGACTACCAGGGTATCTAATCCTGTTCGCTCCCCACGCTTTCGTGCCTCAGCGTCAGTATCTGTCCAGGTGGCCGCCTTCGCCACTGATGTTCCTTCCAATCTCTACGCATTTCACCGCTACACTGGAAATTCCACCACCCTCTACAGTACTCTAGTCAAACAGTTCCAAATGCAGTTCCGAGGTTAAGCCCCGGGATTTCACATCTGGCTTATCAAACCGCCTACGCACGCTTTACGCCCAGTAATTCCGATTAACGCTCGCACCCTCCGTATTACCGCGGCTGCTGGCACGGAGTTAGCCGGTGCTTCTTCTGTCGCTAACGTCACAGCTAGCAGATATTACCTACTAACCTTTCCTCACGACTGAAAGTGCTTTACAACCCGAAGGCCTTCTTCACACACGCGGCATGGCTGCATCAGGGTTTCCCCCATTGTGCAATATTCCCCACTGCTGCCTCCCGTAGGAGTCTGGGCCGTGTCTCAGTCCCAGTGTGGCTGATCATCCTCTCAAACCAGCTAGAGATCGTCGCCTTGGTAGGCCTTTACCCCACCAACTAGCTAATCTCACTTGGGCTAATCTTTTGGCACGAGGCCCGAAGGTCCCCCGCTTTGGTCCGTAAACATTATGCGGTATTAGCAGTCGTTTCCAACTGTTGTCCCCCACCAAAAGGCATATTCCCAAGCATTACTCACCCGTCCGCCGCTCGACGCCAAAGGAGCAAGCTCCTCTTCGTTTCCGCTCGACTTGCATGTGTTAAGCCTGCCGCCAGCGTTCAATCTGAGCCATGATCAAACTCTTCAATTAAAATCGTTTGTGAGACATCAGTCTCGGCTCAATGAATTCTGTACAAATAAAACTTATATAAAAGTAGTTCTTGCATGAGTTCACTGAGTTAATTTTTGCTAAGACAAGCTTAGCTATATTTGTAAATATCAACATCATGTGAATGCTCACACAAATTGCATGATAACTAATTGTTAAAGAACTGAATCTTGCGATTCAAACAAAACATCGCACTCGTGTTTTGTGGTTGCTCTCTCGTTGAGAGCGGATGCGCATTTTACGCCTCCTAGTTTTGATGTCAACAACTTTTTGAAAAAATCTTCAATTCATTTTTCTATGTTATCTGACCCGTTTATTTAGCAAACTTGCTAACTAAACTTATCAAAACACTTCGTTGGGCTGTCCCGTGGAAGTGGATGCGCATTTTAGAGA
The DNA here is from genome assembly GCF_003390395.1 of Thalassotalea euphylliae. NCBI lineage: Bacteria > Pseudomonadati > Pseudomonadota > Gammaproteobacteria > Alteromonadales > Colwelliaceae > Thalassotalea > Thalassotalea euphylliae. Next base: position 3,443,441 of record NZ_QUOV01000001.1, read on the forward strand.
TTTTTAGCTGGGCGTCAACACCTTTTTGAAAGTTTTTTGATATTTTCATTTATTAGTTCAATTTACACACAAACAATGTGTTTATTGGACAAAATTAGAACGGGAGGTATCTAAATCAGCTATTTTCAGGTATCTAAATATAAAAGAAGTAAACAACAATAGTTTTGAGAGCCTAACACTTAACCAATAAAAATGAGCTGTATTTCTCACTACATTGATAGCAATTTACCTATTTAAGCGTAGGTTACACTCAAGTTTTGTAAAATGGGCTATAAACTGTTACCTAAAGAATTAGTTGGAGATATGCTTAGCTGCAAAAGTAGGTATTAAATTGCTCTGCTAAATTCAAATCATATTGAATCCAACTACAAGCCAATCGCTGCGCTTGGTGCCTTTCTATGATATTCACCGCTGAGCGATGATACTCTTTATCATGGCTACCTAACATAGCTCTTAAGTGTTTCCGAATAGGCTTAATCAATTTAGCGGTATACTGGTGTTTTTGTTGATAAAGATGCAAGCCAATTTCCAACCAAGCTTCATGTACTTCTTTGCGATTAGGGCCAAAACGTTCTGCTTGATATAAGAAATACAACATTTCTTCGTCGAATTCATTAAGCCGCCACTTTAAAATCGCTAATGTTGCCCACGTAACTGGCCATGTCGGGCGATATTGAGTTGCTTCAAGATACAATAACTTCGCTTTTGAAAGGTCTTCTATTTGATTCAAAGTGATACCTTGCCACTCCCAAATTAATGCTTCAGTTAACAAGTAATGAGGATTGTTTGGGTGTATCGAATTAGCTTTCTGAGCACTCATTAGCGCAGATTGAAGCGACTCTTGGCTTGGTATTAACTTCTCTTTTCGCCAATATTCAGCGGCATTGTGGGCAGCTAAGTAGCTTAAGTTCGCTCTACCTATTTGTATTGCTTGCCAAGCCATCAATAACAATAGTGAAGATAGTACTACTAAACCGGCTTTACGAAACCATGCTGGTATCACGTAAACATACTCTCAGCGATTAGTTGAGGATTTGTAACAAACAATAGATTCGCGACCTCTTCCCCAAAAAGACTAGAAACAGATTGATAGGCTTGCGACATTTTTGGCGGCCTGCGTTTCATACTATGCATATCGGAGGCTACTATTGCAGCTTTGTTGTCCTTTATGATTTGTTCAGCAATTGATTGGGCGTGTTCACCAAAGTCGCCAGTGATGGAAGAAGCGGTAAGTTGAAACAAACAACCTGTTTTTGCCAGCCGTTTAAACTTTTGATAATCAGCTTGAATATCTCGATTGCGTTCAGGGTGGGCTATTAACGGTATGATACTTTGGTTTATCAGCCATTTTATTAGCTGCTCGGTTCCTGCTGGTATATGGCTATGTGGTAACTCAAGCAGCATAACGCTATGCCCATGCCACTGTCCAAGTAGAGGTAATGCTTGTTGCTTTGCAAGCAACATAATTTCGGGACAAATACGAATTTCTGCAGCAAAAGCGAGTTTAATAGGAAGTGACACTACTTGTTCATGATCGATAACTTGTTGGTGTATAGCGGCAATATTACTTAAGGTGTTGTCAAACCGACCAAGTTGAATATGAGGCGTAGCGATAAGATGCGAGATACCGTCATCAACCGCCGCTTTCAATAAAGCAACAGTATCATCTATTGATTGTGCACCATCGTCAATTCCAGGTAAGACATGGCTGTGTAGGTCATACATACAAAACTCTACTAGTTAAAAAACCACAACTTCTAAGATGCTTTCTGAGCTTGTTCAGTGTTGTAACCATATTGGTCATAGTAGCCGTGGTATTCGCCATATTTAGCCGCTTTATCCAGATCAACTTGATTAAGCACAATACCGTCAATTCTACCTGCCATTGCACCCAATCTCGATAAACCTTGCTTGATAACACGTTGACGTGTGCTATCAGCCTTAACAACATAGATTAACGAGTCGGCTTGCTGAGTAATAATTATCGCATCGCTTACTGCTTGCGTCGGCGCTGTATCAATGACAATACGATCGTATTGCTCTTGTGCTTTCTCAATAAAGTCGGCTAAAGCTTGCGATGCCAGAAGCTCTTGTGGAGTAGTTGTCAATGTGCCAGCTGTTAGTACGTCAATACCTGATTCTTCGTCTCTGACTACACATTCTTCCACTCGATGAGTGCCACTTAGAACATTAGATAAACCTTCTTGATAAGCTGGCAAGTCGAATCGCTTAGCAACCGATGGACGGCGCATATCGGCATCAATTAGTAGTACCTTTTCTAATTGACCAAGTGCAAAAGCCAAATTTATCGATACGGTTGTTTTTCCTTCCCCAGGCACTGATGACGTTACCGAAACAACTTTCACATTTTTATCAATATTCGTTAACAATAAGCTGGTTCGCAAAGTACGTATAGATTCTGAAAAAGCATGCTGCTCTTTGTCGAAATAATGGCGTAAAGGTAGCGCATTACTTTTCAATTTTTTCTGTTTCGGTAATAAGCCTAACATACGCTGCTTAAGCTGTTGCTCGATATCTTCAACCGATCGAATACCATCATTGAGATATTCATACACAAATACCATGCCCATACCGAGTAAAATACTCATGATAAAGGTAACGCCCACTATGACCCTTTTCCTCGGGCTGAAAGGAATAATTGGAGCGATAGCTGGATCGATAATACGTGCATTGGCGGACTCAAACTCTCCGACTTCTTTGGTTTCTTTAAAGCGAGTGAAAAAAGCGTCATACAATTGCTGATTACTGGCTACTTCGCGTTTTAGTTCTTGTTGGCGGCTGTCCAGTCTAGAAAGCTCTCGATAATGAGTTCCTTTATCTTTGATAGCAATTTCTAGATTTTGAACGTCTACTGATAGCTTCTTGTACTCGTTACTGATGCCCGATATCAACAAGCTAACTTGGCTCGCTAAATTATCTTCTGCAGAAGAAAGTTCAAGTTGTGCGGCAATCATTATTGGGTGTTTGGGGCCATACACCCCTTTTAATTCTGAGATTTTGGTTTTGCTGTTTTGAACAGCTTCGCTAACTTTGATGATCAGCGCGTGGTTTAATACGTCAGGTAGGGCAATTAGCGAACCTAAGCTCCCCTGATTTCGTTGAATTAAATTAAAAATATTTTCACTTTGTTGCAACTTTTGGCGCGCGACAGATAGCTGCTGATTGAGTTCTTGAAGTTCTCTTGCTTCAATACTTTTTACACCGTCAATATCAACCAGCTCTTCTTGGTTTTGATAGGCCAGCAAGTTATCTTCTGAGTCATCAAGCTTTTGCTTTAACACGGCTAAGCGTTCATTAAGCCAACTCGACGCGCGCTCGGTCATCATTAATTGAGATTCCAAGTGGCTTTCTATATACACTTCGGCATGTGTATTAACGATTAACGCAGACAATTTGGGCGAAGCGGCTTCGAACGAAATTTTTACCAGTTGAGTATTTCGTACTGGTGCAATTGACAATCGGCGTAAGTATTCGTCGACAACTGCTCGCATTGTTTTATGATGTAACTCATCTACGGTATATGCCTGCTTCTTACCCACATTGATGGCAAGAAACTGTTTAACGAAGCTAACGGGTGAAAACCCCTCTTTTTCATCAACTATAAACTCTTGATGAGTCGCTAATTTGAGTTTTTCGACAACACGCTGAGCAATAAGACGCGACTTTAGAATTTCAAATTGTGTAAACAAGTATTCTCGACGGCCTGAGTCAATACCATAAACTTCTTCAATAGAGACTACATTCGCTTTTTCAGATTCGATCAATAATGTAGCCGTTGCTTTGTATAAAGGGGTTATAGTGAATGTTATTAATGTAGCCAACAACGTAAGTAAAAATGCTAGACTAAAAATCCCCCACTTGTAGCGCTTCAATATGCGAAAGTAATGTTGAATTTCTGAATCTGAGCTAACGGGCTCATATGGTTTCACTTGTAACATAGCTGAACTAAAAATAACTTTGACGAACTGTGATTATGTCACCCGGCTGCACTAAAGCATTCGCTGTAACACTAACCGACGCTTGCTCAGGATCATTGCTTCGCACAATAAAAATTTTGGACAACGACGCGCGCTCAGTAAAGCCACCAGCCAAAGCTGCAGCTTTACTAACTGTTAAACCTGGCTGAAAAGGGTAACCACCGGGCTGCTTTACTTCACCATCAATAAAAAATGGTCGGTATTCAACGATAGTGACTGAGACATTTGGGTTAACTAAATAGTCACCTTTCAACCCAGCCAAAATATCTTGTTGTAGCTGGGTTAACGTTTTACCTGTCGCCTGAATTTGCCCTAAAAACGGGTATTCAATTTTTCCACTATCATCTAACAAGGTTTCAATCGAAAGGTCTGCTTGGCCAAAAACACTGATTTTAATGGTGTCACCTGAGCCAAGTTGGTAATCTCCGGCCGACTGAGCCTGGACACATAGCCAGCTTGTTAGTACCACAAAGCAGAAAGTCTTTAACAGCTTATTTATCATTTAAGAGCAACTCTTACACCCAGAGTGATTAGATCGCGATCATACTCCAAATTAGCACGAGTGCTGTCACGATCGTTGTTTACGTATTCAAGCGTGAAGCTCAACCAATATGACATGTCATAGTATGCTTTTAACACAAGTCCATTGTTATCATCATCACGAATTTCACCGACATCGCCTTCGTAAATGTCTTCACTGTAACGATACAATGCTTCGGTGCTGAATCGGTTATTCCAGTCATGCTGCCATGCCAGCTCGTGCGTGGTATTTATCACAAAGTAACCTTGACCATTTCGTCCGGGCACGAAGAACCCCTCACCATTGGTTTCCTGGGTTGAACGGCCTGTACTTAACTTAAAACGAGAATAAGTTTTCGGTTCCCATTGCACTTGCGCATCCCATTCAAAGCCTGAATGATCTTCTCGAGAGTTTAAATCGAAGTTTTTGTCTTTATAGCCTACTTTCGCATAACCAGTTGTTAGTGCAGTTGCTTCCCACTTAACACCCAGTAAATATTGCATTTCAACACTAGACAATTCGTTTTCTGGTGTGCGAGTAAAGTCGTAATCAACATCTAAACGCACCGCTTCAAATGTTAAATCAGTAGCTGAGCCTACACGGTAGTATAGCTTCGCCAGCATTTGATCTGTTTGGCGATCACGCTCACGGGTTCTGTCTATCGGGTTACCACTTGCATCGACTACAAAACGCGCGTCATAGTTGTTATCTAAAAGTCCATATTCAAATTGCAGCCTTAAATCCGCTTCAACTATGCCATAGTTGTATTCTAAATTAGTATAAAACTGCTGATATGTGTCAGGCTCTGTTAACCCTTCGCCCGTACCAATAGAAAAGCGGCTACCTCTCTCGTCATGGCTGTCAATATAACCACCTTGTAAGACAAAACGATGGCGACTGTTAATTTCATAATTAACTTTGCCTGAAATGTCATGATCCGTGTAAGAGTCTTCATCACTGGCATGAAAAGCACCATGTGCTAACACATAATCCAATTGATAGCTGTTTTTACCAAATTCACCAAATTGTTTGCTGTAACTTACACTTGGCTCGTAAATAGTTGCCCAAGAACTAATATCGTCAATATCCGAGCTGGCTACATTATCATCATAACGCTGATACACTTTGATTAGCGGAGTAAACTGCCCACCAGAGACTTCAATACTTTGATCTTGTCGATCGTCTTCATTAATGATTGCTGAGTGAGCATGGCCTGCGAATAGGCTCCCCATTATTGCAGCCAACGGAAATACGCGCATTGCTTTCCCTTTAAATTTTATTCTTATTATTCCAATATATTAACGCTGTTGATTATACAGACAAATGCTAACAATTGAAGTAGTAAGGGTTAGCGAGAAGTGTTAAATTATTTGACACTATCTTTATGATTTATTTTATATTTTGACTTACGAATGTGCACCAAGCAAAATAACTAGCCCTGTACTTGATAACAATATTTTTACAAAAACATGTACAATGGCTTACTTACTACGATTCAAAGCAGCTTCTCAGCACTATACCGACTGGTCGACCTAGTCGTTATCTCAGGTTTATTCTTAATTATCCTGTTAACCAAACAAATTACTTTAGATATCAACTACCTAGTAGTGCTATTGCTTGCACTTTCAAGCTTTCTATTTCTTAGCCAAACCTTTGAGCTATATCGTTCATGGCGAACATCTACTACGTTCACCATGATGGCATATACTAGCCTAGTTTGGGGGCTAACTTGTACGATACTTATCACCCTTGCCTACTTCACCAAAACAGGGGCAATTTATTCACGATTGGCAATTGGCCTTTGGTTCATTTCTACCCTAATCGCGCTAAATATTTGGCGGGTAATTTTTCGCGCTATTTTATTTAAGTTTCGCCGCACAGGTCTGAATTTAAAAAAAGTCGTTATTGTAGGTTTAACCAATGCAGGCGATAAACTAGCAAAACAAATTAAGGAAAACCCAGAACTTGGCCTTGAACTCCTTGGTTTTTACGATGATAGGGATCCTAGCCGATTTAACGGTAACGGAGACCATACGCTATTAGGGGCTATCGACGACGCGATTGCCCTCGCCAAACAAAACAACGATATTGACCATATTTACATCGCCTTGCCCATGAAGGCAGAAGAGCGTATTCAAACGATATTAACCGGCTTTAGCGACTCGACAGCAACCGTTCATATTATTCCAGACTTTTTCATTTACAACTTACTCCATGCTCGTTGGCAACATATTGGCACCATGCAAACACTTAGCGTATTCGATACTCCATTTGAAGGGTTTAGTAAGTCACTTAAACGACTTGAAGACATAGTTTTAACCTTGCTGATTTTCCCCTTTACAGCAATTCCAATGTTAGTGATTGCCTGCGCGGTAAAATTGACATCTAAAGGGCCTATTTTATTTAAGCAAAATCGCTACGGGTTAGACGGTCAAGAAATCAACGTATATAAATTTCGCAGTATGCAGTTAGTGCCCAAAACTGAAGGAAAAGTTGTACAAGCAACTCGATTTGACGCCAGAGTGACCAAAGTTGGCGCTTTTATTCGCCGTACCTCATTAGATGAACTCCCACAACTCTTTAATGTGCTAAAAGGTGAAATGTCGCTAGTTGGCCCGCGTCCCCATGCCGTTGAACACAACGAAGAATATCGCTCATTAATCGGTGGTTATATGTTGCGACATAAAGTTAAGCCTGGCATAACCGGTTGGGCGCAAGTTAATGGCTGGCGAGGAGAAACAGACACGTTGGATAAAATGACTAAACGAGTAGAATATGATTTATTTTATATTCAAAACTGGTCACTGATGTTTGACCTAAGAATTCTAGTGCACACCTTGTTTACAGGCTTTGTGAATAAAAACGCTTATTAGTTTTCAGCTAATAAGTGTAGTGGTATAACAAATTTGGCCACCTAGTTAGAGGTGGTATCATCACCTCATAAAATTGATTAGGTGACAAAATGACAAGAACAGGCAAACGTAATTTCACACCAGAATTTCGATTAGAAGCTGCTCAATTAGTTGTTGATCAAGGTTATTCCGTTCGAGAAGCAGCAGAAGCGATGAGCGTTGGTAAGTCGACAATGGATAAGTGGGTGCGTCAGCTTCGTAATGAACGCAAAGGCATCACCAGCAAAGCCAGCCCAATGACACCAGAGCAGTGTAAGATTAAAGAGCTTGAGAAAAAGATAAAACGCATTGAATTAGAAAAGGAAATTCTAAAAAAGGCTACCGCTCTCTTGATGTCGGACTCGATGAACAATTTAAACTAATTAAACGACTCAAAGAGAGCTATGCGGAATTCACCATTTGCCAAACATTTAATGTTCATCGCAGTAGCTTTAAGTATTGGAATAAGCGCTCTAAGAAGCCGAATAGCAAGCAATTAAAAGAAATCGCTGTCGTTAAGCAAATCCACCGTGAAAGTAATGGCTCAGCGGGTTCTCGTACAATATCCACGATAGCGATAGACCGTGGCTATGATATTTCACGTTTCAGGGCGACAGGCTATATGAAACGTTTAGGCTTGGTGAGTTGCCAGTTACCGAAGCACCGTTATAGAAAAGCAAATCAAGAGCATGTGGCGACACCTAACCATCTCAATCAGCAGTTTGATGTGGTTAAGCCGAATCAGGTTTGGTGCGGTGATGTTACGTATATCTGGGTTGGCAATCGCTGGGCTTATTTAGCAGTTGTTATTGATTTATTTGCGAGAAAACCGATTGGTTGGGCAATGTCACTATCGCCTGATACAGCATTGACGAGCAAAGCACTGATGATGGCTTATGAGATGCGTGGTAAGCCTAAAGGTGTGATGTTCCATAGCGACCAAGGGACGCATTACACCAGCCGAAGCTACCGTCAATTGCTATGGCGTTGTCAGATAAAGCAAAGCATGAGTCGCCGTGGTAATTGTTGGGATAATAGCCCGATGGAGCGATTCTTTAGAAGTTTAAAAACAGAATGGATACCCACAACGGGTTACCGTTCCTTTACTGAAGCTAGAGCTGAAATAACACATTATATTGTTGGTTATTACAGCTCAGTTAGGCCGCATCACTACAATGCTGGTTTAACCCCAAATGAGTCAGAGAAAAGATACTGGCTTGAATACAAAACCGTGGCCAATTTAAGTTGACCACTACAAAGCTAAGCCATTGTCAAAATTCACAAATTTAGCCTGTATCCTAGGTTTAAAATATATCAGTGGCTTCTGGCCTGCTCAACGTTATCAACATACCATTGATAAGCATGAGCTAGGCCTTCTTGCAAGCTAATCTGGTAACGCCAGCCCAAAGAGCTGAGTCGTGAAACGTCCATTAGCTTTCTCGGTACACCATCGGGTTTAGAAGTATCAAACGCAATTTCTCCATCAAAACCTACAACCTTAGCAACTGTTTCCACTAAGGTTTTAATTGTGCAATCTTCACCTGTTCCTACATTAATATGGCTAAGCATCTCTTGGGTACTTGCCTGATATTGTTTGTTGTCTAAGTTCATAACAAAGACACTGGCATCAGCCATATCGTCGACATGCAAAAATTCTCGCATCGGCTTGCCACTGCCCCATGCAACCACTTCACTATCACCTTGTATTTTTGCTTGATGAAATCGCTGAATAAGTGCAGGAATAACGTGCGAGTTCTCTGGATGATAATTATCATTGGAGCCATACAAGTTTGTCGGCATAACACTGCGATATTGCCGTCCATATTGTCGATTGTATGATTCGCACATCTTGATACCAGCAATCTTGGCAATTGCATAGGGCTCATTAGTTGGCTCTAACGTATTGGTTAACAACGCGGATTCGGCCATTGGCTGCAATGCTAGTTGGGGATAAATACATGACGAGCCAAGGAACAACAACTTATCTACGTCGGCTAGGTGGGCGCCGTGAATAATATTATTTTGAATAGCGAGGTTTTCATAAATAAATTCAGCAGGGTAAGTGTTATTGGCATGAATACCACCAACTTTCGCAGCTGCTAAATAAATTTGATCTATTTTTTGAGCAGCTAAAAATTCAAATACGGCTTGCTGATCAGTAAGGTCTAGCTGTTTTCTAGCACAAGTTACTAGTTCTATGCTGGGATCTAGCGCTAGCTTTCTAACCAATGCACTACCTACCATGCCTTTGTGACCTGCAACAAATACTCGTTGCTTTGGCTTAATATTGAGCATAGACACTAACGTTCCTCCGCCATGCTCACATCGAATCCATTAGACTTAAGTAAAGCGTGCTGTTTAGCAATAGCCAAATCATGCTGTACCATCTCCTGAACCATTGCCTCGAAACTAGTTTCAGGTTGCCAACCTAGCTTTTGCTTAGCCTTTGATGGATCGCCTAGCAGTGTTTCTACCTCAGCAGGTCGGAAGTATTTTTTATCAACTCGAACTATCACCTCGCCAGCTTTAACACTCGGCGCATGCTCAGACTTTACTGCTTTAACAACACCGATTTCATCTACTCCAGTACCTCGCCACTCAATACTAATCCCTAGTTCATCAGCCGCATGCTCAACAAACTGTCGAACAGAGTATTGTTTACCCGTTGCGATCACGAAGTCTTCTGGCTGTTCTTGTTGAAGCATCATCCATTGCATTTTTACATAATCGCGTGCATGTCCCCAATCGCGCAGCGCATCCATATTGCCCAAATACAAACAAGAATCTAATCCTTGAGCAATATTGGCTAACGCCCGCGTAATTTTGCGCGTAACAAAGGTTTCACCACGGCGAGGTGATTCATGATTAAACAAAATACCATTGCTGGCATGCAAGCCATACGCTTCGCGATAATTAACGACCATCCAGTATGCATACATTTTGGCAACGCCATAAGGTGATCTAGGATGAAAAGGTGTAGTTTCAGTTTGTGGAATTTCTTTCACTTGTCCGTATAACTCAGAAGTAGACGCTTGATAAAATCGTGTTTTCTTCTCTAACCCCAGAAAGCGAATGGCCTCTAGAAGCCTTAGAGTACCAATTGCGTCAACATCAGCAGTATACTCTGGGCTGTCAAACGAGACCGCTACATGGCTTTGCGCCCCTAAATTGTATACTTCATCTGGACGAATATCTGACAATAAGCGGGTTAAATTGGAAGTGTCAGTAAGATCTCCATAGTGTAAGTAGAAACTTTTGTTATCCAGATGAGGGTCTTGATAGATGTGGTCAATTCGCTCAGTGTTAAAGCTCGATGCCCGACGCTTGATACCATGCACATCATAACCTTTTTCCAACAGGAATTCAGCTAAATAAGAGCCATCTTGCCCAGTTACCCCTGTGATCAACGCGACTTTCTTACTCATACTAATTAGCTCTACCACTTCATTTTTTATTTTTGTTTAACAATTGTCTAACGAAATAATATAAGAATCGAGGGTTTTGTCTAAAATATCTCTTAAAAAGCCTTCTAGGTTCGCAAGCAAGTCTAAACAACCACTCTAAACCAGCTTTTTGAAGCCACACTGGCGCATGCTTTTTTTCACCAGCAATAAAATCGAAAGCGGCCCCTACACCTATCATCACGCAATCTAATGAATGTTTATGGGCGGCCATCCAGCTCTCTTGTTTGGGACATCCTATCCCAACAAAAAGTACATCTACTTCTAGAGCGTTAATAGCTTTAATTTGGGCTTTATCTTCTTCTTCACTTAAGGGTCTAAAGGGTGGAGAATAGCTGTAGACTATCTGAATATTTGAATACTTCTTTGATAAGTTATTTTTAACAAGCTCAAGTACATCTATAGAGTTACCACCATATAAACCAAGCCTAATGCCTTTAGTTGAACTAACTTTGCATAGTTCAATCATTAAATCTTGGCCTCGGATTTGTTGAGCTTCAGATTGACCTAAGAGTTTTTGAGCCCAAAAAATGGGGCGACCATCCGCAACAACAAGATCCGCGCTGTTAACGACTTTTGAAAAGGTTTTATTGTCGTAAACTTCCATACACATGTGTACGTTTGATACACATATATACGCACCTTTTCGTCTGATAATCATACTTTCTATTGAATTTACTATTTTCTTAAATGAGGCTGCATGAGTATGCATACCTAAGACTTTAACCTGCTGCAATGGCTTTTCTATAGTTCGTTGAGTCACTTCGTTGTATATTTTCAATAACTGTAAATAATTACTTTCTGGTCGAAATTTACTGTTGAATAGCCTTAATGCCTCGCTACCAAACAATTTCCTCTCTTTTTCATTCGAGCATATACGCGATATCTGTACCTGCAATTCAGAAATATTACCAGCATTAAACAACAATCCATTTTTACCATGATGTACAAGTTCTGTATGTGCTCCAACATTACTTGCGACAACGGGTATACCGCATGAATATGCTTCAATAATTGAAAGTCCGAAAGATTCAAAGCACTCCGACGGTACGATAAGGAATTTTGATTGTGAAATTTCTTTTAGCGCAACTTCCTGTTCTACATACCCCATAAATTTTATATTTGGCAGAGCGTTTTTTCTTAGCTCAGCTTCTAGCGGGCCAGTGCCCAAGATCCTCAATTCAATATCTGTCGATCGCCATGCTTTAATTAAGGTATTAACACCTTTCTCGATTGATAAGCGGCCGCAATAAATTGCATAGTTTCCACATAACTCTGACTCTAAGTCTCCTTTTGATTGAACAAAGTTTGGCTTTACGTAAATACGATTACTTGGTACTCCTGCCTGTTGGTACAATTTCTTTACAGTACTTGATACTGCTATCAAACCATCTACCTTGGTTTCCAGAACACGCTTTTTACGTATGCGAGCAATCACCCTAGCCAATAGAAAAGTGGCCAAATAGGAGTCCCTGTATACTCTATGTTTTACTTGAAGGTAGGGAGTAAAAATTATGCTTTGAAAATTAAATTTACCGTCAATGAACAATGTTGCACTAGGACACAAATACCTATAATTGTGTAAAGTGGCGACAACAGGGACACCTGCTTCCTGACATGCATCAAATATAGATACAGTTAACAATGGAAAAACGTTGTGTACATGAACCATGTCTGGACTAAATGTTTTGAGTTTGTTTTTAAGCTTGTCTTTGTACTCTTTTGAGTATGATAAATTCAAAGCTAAACTAATCTTATCGATCAATGAGCGAATGTTTTTACTATCGGCGCTAAATAATTCAACTTGATGTCCATATTGTTGAAGCAACTTAATTTCACTTTTTACTACTGTTTCTTCACCACCTAATTGTTGGTAAAAATTATGACAAAAGAGAATTTTCAATTTATCGTTCCAAACAGTAATAGCGAGAAAAACATGATATATAAAAAGAACTTAATAAAAAAATAAACGTGTTTACTGTAAAATCTTCCATAAATGCATTAGATGTAACACCAAATACTAACACGCTAATAAAAATCAAAATCGCGATGATTAAATTTCGATAATCATAATGAGTCACAAAACTCGACATATTCAATATTTTTATGATGTTGTATAAATTTACGCCAACCATCAACATAAATACTGTAAAACCAATAAGTCCTAAGTCAACTAATACTTCTAAGTACATGTTGTGCATATTGCCAAAGGCCCCCTGGTAATAGGTTAAAGCTATTTTTTTCCCTCCAACTAAGAAACCACCTCCAAAAACTACATTTATACCGCTGAAAAAATCAGAAATGAATAAATTCCAAGCCTCAAATCTTCCTGATCCTGTTGCTAAAGACTTTGCACTGCGTCCCATCGTTTCATTTATTTCAGGAAGGAAGATAGCTATAATTAAAAATAAAAAAAGTACTACAACTTTAGCTATTATCTTTACATTTAAGTTACGACGAGTTGCTATCCATACAAAAGCTATTGATATTATTGCAGCTATCATTAAAGCCCGTGTTCCACCGAGGTAAAGCCCAATAAGTGCGAATAAACAAATTAATATGTTAGATAATGAATAACCATTTGAAAAAAACTTTGCTGCACCATAAAACAAAACTAATAAGGCACACAGGCCATAATCACGGCGAAAAAACCAACCTCCAACTAAACGCTCAAAACCAATGTAACTGGTTAGCACTACAGCGTCAGGTATAACCACAAACATAATTATGTTATATAGAAAGTTAATGGCTATATAACTGCCAACTAAATACAAAGTACTGTTTATGAAGGCTCTGCCAGAGGCTAGCATATACAGAGCAAACATCAGCAATACGAAAAATTGAAATAATCTAAAGCCAGACAGTAAAAAACCAACAGAAAACAACTGAGAAATAACACAACAAAAAAGCAATGAAAACCATAGTTTTACTGTCATGCTTTGCTTAATAACATCTCTTAAATAGCCAGCTTTTTTTGTCAATATTGAAAAAAATAAAACTATCGCAAAAATAAACCATGCCGCGATTTGAAAATAAGCCTTAGTATTAAGGCTTCCAGCAAGAGAAGCGCCGGCACTCCTTGCAAATTCGTTAACCTCAACAGCTTTTTGAAGCGGAAATGGAGGCCCCCAAATTACAACTAAAAGGAGAATAATCAATAATTTATCAAGAAACCTCAAATTCCAGTAGGTTGTTTTTACTTCTTCATATTTATTCATTTAGTTCACACACAATATTCTCGATAAGCTTTCCATAGCCATTTTCAATAATATTATTTGGCCCTAGGCTCCCATCTTGAGACATTAAATAGAACGTACATATATCCAATAGGTAAGCTAGCAGTTGATATTTAGGTAAAAACATCCAGTGCCTGTATCTTTTATATTGGGCACACTCTAGGCGTGAAAGTTGGCTTTCGACAAAGCTCGTTGATAGTTTGTTTTTTAATACACTAGGCATGAATAAAAAATGAAATATATCGTACATAGGTACGAAGCAAGGCTGGGAAAACTCCCAATCAAAAGCGTATATCGATCCCTTTGTTATGCGCAAGTTCCATGGTGCCATGTCTCTATGAACTCGTGAAAACTCAAGTTGTCCTTTTAAACCGTTTTCAAGTAAAGCCAATGCTGACTTATAGTGTTTAAGCTCTCTCTGATCTAGCTTATGTTCTATTTGATTTAAATTCGACTTGATACAAAAATACATTGTGGAAGTGCAGAAGGATGATTTTTGAGTTGTTTTTTCAAATAGGACATCAACAAAACTAATTACTTCATTCAAATGTTTAGCGGATACAAAACCAGAAGCAGCAACTACAGATTGATTAAGCATCGTGTAACCATCCATTCTAACTACACTATTCACTTCAGGAATATTATCAAGCTTGCCTTCCAACTCATGTAAAGCGATAGCCTCCTTTTCTATCAGCAACTTACTACTTTCTGTTGAGGCAATTTTTATAATGCAACAATCATTTTCGTCAATAGGAAAAAACGCAACATTTTTACTATACGGGCCTGGTGTCCCTATATACAAAGATAAGTTTTGTCCTGAGTTTCCAAATGTTCTATTAAAATAACCTGAGAAGTTCGCTGACAACCTAAGGTACTTTCTAGCTTTCCCAAAATAAAAAAGTCTATCTAGCCAAAACTTAACTTTTTGATTAAAACTCGGTAAAAAAATTGCCTGCCATTTTGAGCATTTGCTATTCAATGGGATGATAAATTTAGGTTTCGTCGAACTAGGCATAAGAACGTGAGTTGCATCACCTTTGCTCACATTTTCAAATATCGAATACTTAGTCATAAAAACCGGACTTAGAAGATGAATACTTCCTTGAAAGAAGCAAGTTTAATTTAAATCGATGGACCAGTGATTGATAACTTATCCCTAAAATATCAATAATTTCTCTCCATATTTTTTCTTTTCTACTTCCATTTTTTGCCAATGTACATAACTTCGCTTTGTCGATACCGTAAAAGCTCAGAGTATCTTGCCCCAATCCAGATAAATACCGGTTTAAATAAATCCGCCTAGCTCTTGTATTAAACGTCGAAAGCCACTTTTCTACTGGCAAACTTGAAACCGTATCATAATGCTCTTGACCCGCGGAGTCCCCTAACTCTTCTTTATCAAACTTTTGCTGATTTAGCCTATTAAGTAATTTCGGTGTCCATGGTAGCTGCAAATAATCAAACAACTCTTGGCAGGTGTGATCGCAATCAGTCACTAACTTCTCATAATCAACAACAAAGGACCTGTCTTTATATTTTTTATATCCAGCAAAAAGCATTTTAGGACCTTCATCTACGTCCACACGGCTTCGATATAATTTAAAAAATCGACCCTCGCACCATGTCTCAATAATAGAAGACAACACCTGTTGAGGTTGGCGAAATAAAAAAATAAACTTTGCGTTAGGAAAGAGCTCAACAATCTCGTCAATTATTAGAAAGTACCTTGGTGTTTTATCGACGAAATATTTAGTGTCCTCATTTGCTGCGGAAGTGTATAAACCCTGAACAAAAGTAGCTAGCTGTGAATTGAAATTTCCCGCAACCTTAATATTTACCTTATTTGCAAATCGGTTAATCGCATTTGCGCTTGTTGCGTGAGAATATTTGGCAACCCCAGCATCAGGTTTAAGCATATTAACTAGAGGCAATAAAATCCAGGGTTCGGGGGTTGAGCTAATTTCATCATGACACGATAAAATTCTTTGTACTAATGTAGAGCCAGATCTAGGTAATGAAAAAATAAATACAGGGGTCATGCGTACAACACTATGTTTACAAGCCTAATCTCTGATATACATCACGCCTTAAGCTTTCGCTGGTAAATGCAGAAACACGAAGTAACGCACCATAACTCAGCTTGTGGTATAAAGCGTTGTCTCTGCTGATTTTTTTAATAGCATCAACCCAGGCATCGACCGCTTGATCTGAAGACAAGTTTCTAGACGAAATTTTTATTCCTGATGTATTATCAATAATTGTGTTTGGCCCACCTAAGTCAAAACACAATACAGGAAGTGCATTCTTCATTGCTTCAAGTAAGACTAACCCTCCAGAGTCCCGTAAACTTGGAAAAGCAAATGCATCGTAATGTTGATACTCTTCAATTAGCTTTTCATGTGGAAGCCAGTTTATCCATATAATTTGTTTTTCTATATTCAAAGACTTGGCTAACTCACACAACACCTTTTGGTCTTCACCTTTACCAATTAGGGTTAGCTCAACTCTCTCCCCCATGACATTCAATTTTTGTAGCGCTCTAAATAAAATTGGTAAGCCTTTTAAATAAACAAAACGTCCAACAAACAGTAACTTAAATTTTGTACGTCTTAATACTTTTGCCTTTACTGGTTTATCGAGTTGTTCAGTAGTTATCGCTAATCTAACGTCAGTTTTATAATGATATCTCTTTGGTATTAAATTTTTCGTTTGACTTGAAGTAGTAAAAATTCTATCTGCATGCTTAAAAGTGCTGTGCATAAAAGGATCAAACTTAATAAAAGCATTCATTGCATCTCTAAGCGCGTCTCGCCATTTTCCTTTCGCGCTGTACCACTTCCTCAAAGCTTTTGGAGAAGACTCTCCCCCACCTACAGGACCAAATATAAAAGGAATTCCTAAGCCCCCCATAAAACTTGGTTGCCTGACACTAACAAATGTAACGTGATGTACTAGGTCGAACTTATGCTCTGCGTGATACAACTTAGCTACTTTATATGCTCCCCATTGCCACAGTAAGTAATAAAGGTGTACTAAATTGCCAACTTGCTTAAACTTAAGAATCAAAACGGGAAGATCATAATAAATAAAGTTTATGTTATTGGCTTGGCAAGACGATTTCAAAAAGTCTTCTATTACTGGTTTATTATTTCTTCTCGTTAACACCCAAACATCATGTTCAGCATTAATATTTTCCAGTGCCCAACGCCAACCGACCTCGGCTTCAGAACCCCTGTTGGGTTCACATGCATAAGCAGATATTAAAACTTTCACTTTCTCCGATAACCCATTTTTCGCATAGGTTCTACCAAGTACTTATGTTTATATACTTGCCACAAGTAGTTCAGAACCGTAGTAATTAGCCCCCCTCCGTGCATTAGCCTAGCTGCTGCTGACTCTCGATAACTTTTCTCGACATTACTGGTACTGACCCCACCAATCGACATTTTGCAGAAGGGTTTATCTATATATGTAACTTTAACTTTATCCCACACTCTCAGAACAAATTCATGATCGGCAGCGATCTTAAATCCAACACTATAATTTCCGAATTTCTCATAAACTGACCTTCTAACAAACATTGAAGGATGAGCAACTTTCATTTTCTTCATTAGGTGCTTTTTTTCTGTATCTATCCCCACTTGCCAAACAAAATTCCCTTCTGAATCTACTTGTTCGACTAGCCCATGGCAAATATCTGCATCATATTTTTCTATTGCTTTAACTGAATCGTCTATTACCTTAGTGTTATGATAATAGTCGTCAGCATTGAGAATATGAATAACATCACCACTTGCGGCAGCAATTCCCTTATTAAAAGCATCATATATTCCCGCATCTAGTTCTGAGATAAGTCGAACCCCCATTTTATTCACTATACACTGTGTACCATCTGTAGAGTCCCCATCAATGACTATATGCTCTATGTCAACATAACTTTGATTTTGTACAGAACGAATACATCTTTCTATTGTCTTAGCGCCGTTTAATACGGGGGTAACTACAGTAACTTTAATTTTTTTGGCCATAGCTCAGCTTGGACTCATTACGAGTTGTTAATCGCCTTGACATATAATTCACTAAAATACCTACTGTCTCATTAACTGCATCATCTATATTTTTAGAAGTGTCAACTACATAAGCATTAGGAAGTTGTTCAAACAACTCTAAATACGCATCTCTTTGACGTCGGCTCTCTTCTATACTAACTTCTTGCTTTCTCTCTTGTAGGACCTCGGCTGGGGCGTCCATTAGAATGAATAAATCAGGATTAGGAACAATTTTCCCTAGTAAAGTTAAACACCAATTGGGGCCTTTATGTCGATAGCGAATAGGGTCAACCATTAGATCTTGATAATAACGATCAAACATTACTAACCTTGACTTAACCAATAATGGAAGTACTTTAACTAAATAACCAATAAAATAGTCACCAACTAGATAGCAGAGCTTCATAAGAGAGCCCAAATAGCCCCTTGCTTTACTCTTATGAGGATCACTTACGACAGAGTAACCAGATTGGCTGCTTTTATTTGCTAAATTTGGTCGAAAATGAATGTACTCCACTCCCCTAAAAGAATTCTTTAAAAGAGGAGTCGATAGGCTGATAATAGTGCTCTTACCACTTCCATCAGGCCCCATAAAAACAACATGCAAGCCAGTTCGCTTTGATAGCCTAAATGCAATGCGTTTTATATTATAAAATAATCTTTCAAAATCAAAAGACTGTTGACTTGCTAACTCTTCAAATAGAGCTTCTGATATGCTCTCAAAACCTACCATATCTTTTTGTTTAAAACACAAAGCAACATCGCTGCCCTTTGCTTTCCATAGCTGTTGCAAAGCTGAATCTATGTTTCTTTCTTGAGCGTTATAAAGCGAAACTAAATAATCGAACTCTAATTTTGAAATTGCCTTTTTATCAATCTTCTTAATTAAGTAAAACAAAAAAGCACTATGATTATTTGGTTCAAAATATCCATTCGGGCTACGTTCTCTATGTTTAATTACAGAAGTGAAGTCTACATTTAACTTACCTTTTACCTTCCACGTAGGATATTTGAGTAGGTCCGGGCCAGGAAAAATATATGTAGCACCTTCTAATTTGAAAGCAATATCATATCTTACCCCTGTTGCATGAAACGTTTTTCCTACCAAAAGGAGTTGATAATGCTGACAAAAAGTTTTGACAGCTTCATCAAATCTGGGTTCATTTGGTGAATAAACGTCTAGATCCCCACGTAAGAGTTTATCTCCAGTAGGGGAACCAAAAAACACATAGTCAACACCTTTTATTTCTAAGTGTTTTGCAAATTTGGTAATAATGTCTTGCAGTGCATCAGCGAGCTCCATCTCTTATTCCCTTGTAAAAACTAATAAATAAAACTAACAGCATTAAGACATTAGTTACTGAAAGACCAACTAAAACTCCCTTAATATTAAATTCGCTGACTAAAAAATAGCTTGTTAATAATGTAAATAGGGCGGCAATACCATATGCATAAAAAACAGCATTCACTCGCTCTATTGCTCTCAAGCCAATTCGGAGAGGAAATGCCAAAAACATAAGGACGTAAAGGCATGCATACCACATCAAAACCCAATCGTACTCTGTAAACTCCTTTCCATAAAGCAACATTAGCAAACTGTTTGCATTCATTGCGATTAACATACTAATAATACCCGTTGCTACACTTCCCAGAATCAGTACCTTTTTCAAGAAAGTTGAAAGTGCGTTGCTACCAAATTTATCAAGAATAACCCCTGCCCTAGTCGGTAAATAGTTCTCCAATGCCTGAAAAAGTACATGAGTTACACCTAGTATATTTTGGGCAGACTTGACAACACCAACAGCATACGCTCCCAAAATATTGCCAGCTACGACAATAAAAAAATTATTACTGCAAAATTGTAATATGGTTGATGCTAGCATCCACTTCGCACTTCCCCAATTTCTATGCCATACAAATTTAACTCCATTGAATCCATAGGTTTTATGTTCGCACAAGAGAAAACCAACAATACTAGCGCCACCATAGGCTAAGCTCATCATGTAAAAAACATCTATTAAAGAAAGCTTATTGTCGAATTTCAGTTGAACAGTTAAATAAAAAGCAATGATTGCAAAGCATAAACAGCTATTGAAAAAAGCAGCTCTAACCCTACTACGCGCATAAAAGTATCGCCGAAAGAACTCTTGCATAAGATTACAAAACGTTAAAACTGCAAGTAATTTAATTTCTGTAGATGAGAGACCGCTCCAAAGCGTTACCAAGCTAGATAAAGAAAGCAATGCAATAAAAACACTGATTCCACAGCTAACTAAAAAGCTAAGCATTAGTGTTCCACAATAGTAATTAGCAACGTTATGTGCCTTTAATTTCGGACTGATCGAGAGCATTGGAGACACTATAATTGAAACAAAAATACCATTAAAAAATTGTGTAGCAAGCCATGTAATTACATAAACACCGTACAACTCCAACCCTAGCAACCTTGCCAGTATTATCGCTAACAAAAAATTGCTGCCACTAACCACAGCTTGATCTAGTAATGCCCAATTAAAAGCAGCATATTTTTTTATGCTTATTTTCATCATTTTTTTCGAGAGTTTTGCGTCTTTTAACCCCAGCACTTAAACTAAACTTATATGATATGCTTACCTAAATAGATAAAAATTAAAAGGATTATTAGTGTCACTAAATTTAATCAGAATATGTCCAGTTTTTTTACAGAAGTACATAAAAAAATAGAAAGCCAAAAACAAAAAACAAAATAAAACAAGGAAAACAAAAGCTTAATAAAAAGGGTATCTTTCTTGCTTGTATTTTAAAGTACAGTGTTCTATGCAATAGGGTCAAACTTAAACATCTTTAAACATTGTAAAAAGTTATAGAGCAGTCAATGTCGTTAGTTTAAAGGAATATGTAGTATATGAATAAACTCATCGTTAGTACGTTGTTAACAGTTGTAGTAATAACTCAGAGTGCATTTGCCACCATTATCCATGTAGCCCCCACATCATTAAATATGAACTCACTAGAAAGTGACTTCGACGTATTTTTGATTGAAGAGCGTCAAAATTTTACACTTACTGATGACCTTGTGGTTGATCAATTAGTCGATTTAAATAGCCTAACACCAGAACAAAATGCGTTTGGTGAGATAATAGGTCATGGAACTGCTATCAATAGCTTTCTGTTTCATGCTGATGCAGTGGGCTCTAATGCTGGGGCAAATACTATAAGGTTTTATAACGAAACATTTGTGTTTGACACAGAAATATTAGCCCTTATATGGACAGGACCTGACAACTCTCAATTTGAAGATGGTAAGCAGCTGTTAACCGAAAGTGATTACCTTGCAAATATTGATTACTTTACAATAACAGGGCCTGAAGGACAGGACGTAAATGGAAACAAAGGTGTAGGAAGGGGTTTAGAGTCTTCAATATTCCAAGGTACAGATGATTTCTTCAGGATAAGTAATGACCTGAGAACTATTGAAGTTGATTTCAAAGTTGCTCCTAAGTGGGCTGATCAATTGCGTGTCATAACTGCTGTCGAAGTTCCAGTCCCCTCAACTATACCAATTATTTTATCGTCGCTCTGTTTAATGATATTTTTTCGTATAAAATCAACTTAAATTTTTCGTAAAAGAACAATAAAAATAACAACACAATGAAGCGATACTAACAGAAAGCATAACAAAAAAGGTAATGTAATAGTTATCTAAGTTTGTTACTTTTAAAGTATTGTTAGTGTATTTATTGGAAACAAACTTGCCCCAGTGGTTTAAAACTATTTGTTTAGTTTTTTCTTTATTTACATCTCTTCAAATATTCAGTAGCAACGACTCTAATTTGTTCATTGCTGCTGATGTCATCAATCAGGTAAAAAAAAATTACGGTCAAGACGCTAAAGAACGTGTTACTCGTTGGCGTGATATCGTATCTGAATACCAAAACGACTCCGAAAAAGAAAAGCTTCACACCGTTAATCGTTTTTTCAACCAATTGCGCTTTGTTGATGACAACCAAGTGTGGGGACAAAAAGACTACTGGGCTACGCCGGTCGAGTTTTTAGGAAAGAACGCAGGCGATTGCGAGGATTTCAGTATCGCAAAGTACTTTACGCTCACTGCGCTTGGTGTTCCAAAAGAGAAATTACGACTCATGTACGTGCAAGCACTATCCATCAAGCAAGCTCATATGGTGTTGGCCTATTTTGAAACACCTGATGCGATGCCGCTGCTTTTGGACAATTTGAACAAACGTATTTTACCCGCAAACTTAAGGCGTGACCTAAAACCAGTGTATAGTTTCAATGGTGATGGCCTATGGGCAGCTAAAGCTCAAGGACGTGGTAAAAAGCTAAGAAATACAGGACATGGCATGTGGGAAAACATGCTAGTTAGAATCGAACAAGGCAAATAACAACAATAAAGATGAGATTGAAATGAGTTTATCTAAACAGCTTTATTTAGGATTAGCTTCAATACTGCTGCTGATTTTCGCAGCGACATTGTGGATTAATGTCGCCAGCACCAAGGATTTTATTAGCCAGCAACTAGCGGTTCACGCACAAGACGCCGCCACTTCTTTAGGTCACACCATTCAAAGCGATTCTGAAGCTGCAAACGATCCTGAGTTGTATCAGGCTATCGCCGAGGTGAGAATTAACGTTATATTCGATAGTGGTTATTACCAATATATTCGCTTAACCGATCAACAATCAAAACTACTATACCAATTAGAGAATCCGAGTGCTGATGAAACCATTCCAGCTTGGTTTACCGCGATGTTCCCAATCCAAACACCTACTGGTAGTACTGAATTTTTGATCAATTGGCAAAGCCCTAGAACCATTACCTTGGCAACTCACCCAGGTTATGCTTATCAACAGTTGTGGACGAGTGCTAAGGCAATATCAATAATGGTATTTGGATTATTCTTGCTCACGGGTGGTTTAGTATTTTGGCTACTGAATACCATTACTAAACCAATTCATCGCGCTGCTAAACAAGCAGATGAAATTTGCCAAGGCAACTTTATTCAAGTTACTGATATTCCCAAACCTCGCGAACTTAGCTTATTTGTTAATGCAATGAATCGCATGTCATATATTCTAAAAAACATGTTTGCGGAGTTAAGCCAGCAAAGTGAGAAATACCGTCAATTTGCGTTTGTTGATGAACTAACACAGCTACCTAATCGAAGAGCTTTTAACAATCAGCTTTCAGCTTTATTTACCGCACAAGAAGCGAGCTCAGAGGGACACCTGCTGATTATTCACTTAACAGGGCTAAGTGATGTGAATAAATCACTTGGTTATGCTGCTGGCGATGAGTACGTTAAACAAGCCGCCACTATATCAACTAAAATCACACATGAGTCGCAAACGCTATTTCGAATTAGTGGTTCAGATCTCGCGGTAATCTCTAAAGGTACGAACCAAGCAGAAATTCAGCAATTGGCAGAGCAGCTAACTGAATATTTTAGTCAAGCCCCTAGTCGCCATAACGTTAGTGCCTTTGCTCATATTGGCGTTAGTGCCATTAATAGTAATGGATCTGCCACTGATGTACTTGCCGCAGCAGACAGCGCTTTAAAAGAAGCGACAACGAACGCAAACGGTTGGGCACTGGCTCAAGATATGGTAATTCCTCAAGAAAACCTTGATTGGCAAACCTATGTTCAACAGTTATTGGCAGAGGAAACGTTAGATCTGGTTTTCCAACCTATTTGTGATAACGCAAAAAATACAAGTCAGCTTGAGGTATTCGCTAGGTTGTCAGATGCCAACCGCGAAGTTTCAATGGCACAGCTTTTTCTAGTCGCGGAAAAATACCAACTAACTACCGAGCTTGATAAATTAATTATTGAGCAAGGCCTTAAAGCAGCTCAGCAAAGTGACTTAACACTAGCTCTTAATATCAGCCGCGCTTCATTGCGCAGTGACGAGTTTATCAATTGGTTGTTAGCTAAGCTTACAGCTCAGCCTCAATTGTGTGGCGCTTTGTGCTTTGAAATAAGTGAACAAAGCTTGCAGGCGAATGCGCCAAGAATTATTGAGCTAATCAAGGCATTAAAACAACTTGGCTGTGCCATTACACTTGAACACTTCGGTGCAACAACTCAGTCGTTTTCTTTCTTGATGCAAATTAAACCTGATAATGTCAAAGTTGATGGCAGCTACACCCAACAACTCGCCCTTTCAAATGAAAATCAATTGTTTGTGCAGTCGCTGATCAATATTGCTCACAATCTCAATATAAAGGTAATTGCTGAGCTTATTGAAACACAACAGCAGCTAGATATTTTGCAGTCGCTATTTTGTGATTACTACCAAGGTTATTTTGTAGGCAAACCCGAAGCAAAATAAAGAAAACTTAAACATAGCTCAGACAATTTGTTGATTTTTTAAACATTCGTTTATAAAATTACGAGATGTTCTTTGCTTTATTAAGAGCAACGCTGGAGAAAAAGATGAAGAAAGCAATTTTAGGGACGACGCTATTTCTTGGTATTACCAGTATGGCAGTTGTAGCACAAGACAGTGCTGAATTAACCGACGCAACAGCTATCAATTGTAGTGATTTCACTTCCCCAATTGTCAGTGCGATTAACGAGCAAGTCAATTTAAATGAAGTATTAACAACATACTTAACCTCGTGTTCAAGCGTTGCCGATCAAATCATTGAAGTGGCGATCAACAATTCGCAACCAGAGCAACATCAAGCAATTATGCAAGCGGCGGCAGATACAAACTTGATGCAGCCAGCAGACATTTTGCTAGCAGCCATTGCCGGTGGTGGTGATCCAGCAACCCTTTCTGAGCCAACAGCAGCAGGAAACTCGGCGATTGTGCCAGCTTCTGCGGCAACAGCCCCGCCAGTTATTGGTGGCCGTAATGGCGGAACTGGTGATTCAACCAACGCAGCTTCTGCAAACTAACTTTATCATTTTTAAAAAAGGCCCTAAACTGGGCCTTTTTTAATGCCCTCAATAAATAAAAGATTACTCTAGCATGGCTAATGTCCATTCTTTTTGCCTATACGTTTTTTTAACTTTAGTGTTTTGGCTGCCTATACCGCTTGGCTCTAATCGACCATGGGCATGGGCAATAATGGCTGCGGTATCGTTTATCACACTTGCCGGATTGCTACTGGCAACTGCACTATCGAAGAATTCTAAAACTCACCTTTGGGAAAATCTAAAACCCTATAAGCTATTATTATTGCCAATCATGCTATTTCAGGTATGGACGCTAGTACAATTAGTGCCTATGCCATTTGCAATAAGCAGTAGCGGGGATCTCATAGGGGAGCTTAGTTCCAATGCCAATATCATTTCATTAGATCCAAGCCAAGGTTTTTCAAGCCTTATCAAAGGCATGTCTTATCTATGCATTATGGTGTTAACAATAATACTGATTAACACTGAAAAACATATCAGGCTTTTACTTCAAGTCATGCTAGCTTCCGGCTTATTTCAAGCCTGTTATGGCGTTATTAGCATCTACGCAGGACTCGAAAAATCGCTAGTATTTGAGCAACACATTAGCCACTATGCTACGGGCTCTTTTTACTATAAAAACCACTTTGCAAACTTCTTACTATTAACCACAGCCACAAGCGTAGGCTTACTCGTTGCTAGTTTGTCTAAAAATAGCGGAGCCTCAGTGAAACAGCGCTTAAAAAGCTTTTTATCAGCCATGATAAAAGGCAAAGCTGTCGTTAGAATTGCTCTTGCTATACTTGTTATTGGCCTTGTCGCATCTCGCTCTCGCATGGGTAATGCAGCATTTTTCGTTGCATTAACCATTACAGGGCTCTACGCATTGATTTATTTTAAGAATCGAACACCTAGCCTTTCCATATTGCTCGTCAGTTTATTTCTTATCGATACTTTTATTCTTGGCGCTTGGTTTGGTGTGGATAAAGTTAAAGCTCATATTGAAAGCACTAGCTTCGCTCAGGAAAGCCGAGATGAAGTTAATATCTATGGATTAACATTACTCAAAGAAAGGCCGATTGTCGGATATGGCGCAGGAAGTTTCTATACCGTGTTTCCTATGGTACAAGGCGAAAAAGTAACAAGCTTTTACGATCATGCACATAACGACTACCTTCAATTTTCGGTAGAATTTGGCATTCCCGCCACCTTGCTGCTAGGTATTACTGTGCTAATGAGTCTATGGCAATGTATGCAAACTATGCGACAACGTAATCACGCATTGATGAAAGGCGTTGCCTTTGGTTGCATGACGGCCATCATTGGCATGCTGATTCATATTACCGTCGACTTTAATTTACAAGCACCCGCCAATACCGCTTATTTTGTAATTATTTTGACATTAGCATGGCAGTCGCGAAATATCGGGCAACGTACAAAGCTACACTCCTCGCTTAATTAGAGAAATAATCAGCTTTTCTGGAACTTATTAATGTGAAGCAACTCTACTAAGCAGGTTGGTTAAAAAGTTATTCAATGTGGTACAAGGACGTAGCAAGGCACTAATTCTGTCAATAATTGCGCACTTTGCAATTATTGTTTCGCTTATGTACTCAACGCAAAATGTACATCTCGTTCCTCCGACAATCGAATCAGCAAAACCAGTTAAAAGTTACTTATATACTCCGCCCAAATCAAAGCCCGTTTTGCAAGAGTCAAAACCCGTTGCGCTAGAGTCAAAGCAGGTTTTGGAGCAAACAAAAGAAGTTTTAGAAATATCGCAGACCCAAGATGAAGTTAAGGCAACGGAAAATAACCAGGGTGCGTCAGTATCACCTCAGCAAAATAAACAAAGCGATCGCGATAGTTTATCAAGAGTGGATGACGCAATTTCACTTACAGAGGAACCACTAGCTTCTCCTCATCAACAACTAACTAATGGCCGCGTATTAACTTCAGCACAAGGCAACCAGTCGATTTCAATTAACCCTATGAAGCAGCTTGAAAATATGCGCAAGAGCATAGATGCGGCCATAGTAGAAAGTGAGCTGGCTGAACACTTTCAACACCGTTCACTTTCAAACATGCACCCGAACCCAACGCCAGTTCCTAAATCTGTGTCGCCACTTACTCAAGACCAAGTACGAGCTAAAAACACGCAACAACTTGATAGTTCACTTTCAATTACAAAAACAGACAATGGTGCTTGTATCATCACTGAAGACCTCAGCAAAGTCGGCATTGAAGGCGTAACGGCAACGTCATGGGCGCGTTGCGGTACCACTAAAATGGAGCGAATGTTTAGCGAACATATGAAGAAAGTCAGAGAAAAGCACTTCCCTGCTTCACGTTAAGACTTTTAATGTAATCAATGACTTTGGCGTCAAGCAAAATTTAATCATTTGAAAACATAAGGTTTTACTGCTAGCTTTTACTGCATCATGGATTAGATTAGAAGCTGTTGTGCACGATAACAATAAGGCTGCTCTATTTATTCTGGACGACAATGAGCAGTATGCAGAATTGTTAAAAGAGTTTGCTGAACAAGCCAATTGGCAAGCCGATTTTGAAACGAACGTAGTCAGTTTTCTCACGCAAGAGTTCCCTGCATGTGACGCGCTTGTACTTGATTTATTTATGCCCGATTTCGATGGCATAGAGGTTATTCGCATGCTCGCCGATCGCGGGCACCACTGCCCACTTATCTTAGTAAGCGGTTTTGATAAAAAAGTGCTACACTCTGCCGAGCAATTAGCCAAAGCACATGATATTGAAGTATTAGCAACATTAACTAAACCGATTGAATTGGAAAGCTTTATCGAGCTTCTCAATCGAGTGTCTGTTAACCTTAACCAGCCCAAATATCCTAAAACCGTAAAACAGCAATACTCACCTGAAGAGATAGAAGCAGGGCTTAAAAATCATGAGTTCGTATTGCATTACCAGCCACAAATATGCCTAACGACAAACAAAATCAACAGTGTTGAAGCGCTAGTAAGGTGGCAACACCCAGAAGATGGGCTTGTCTACCCTGATCAGTTTATTAGCGTTGTAGAAAAGCACAATTTAATTGAGCTAATGACGCAAGAAATTCTAAACATTTCGGTTAAAGAAAGTAGCGCCGTTATTCAATCGAGCTTAGAAGTGTCTTTATCTATCAATGTTTCGGCAGACAACATCATTGCGTTGAGCTTACCGGAACAATTAAAAGCGCTAACCGACAAAAACCATCTAGCACCTCATAATTTAACGCTGGAACTCACTGAAAGTGCAGTTATGGGCGAGTTAACTTCGTCGTTGGATGTGCTAAATCGTTTGCGAATGAAGGGCTTTCACCTATCGATTGATGATTTTGGTACAGGATATTCATCACTTCAGCAACTTTATCAAGCGCCGTTTACTGAGCTGAAAATTGATCGTCAATTCGTTTCTAGCATGCTGTTTGATGAAGAGGCAATGATCATTGTTAAGATTTGCATCATGCTAGGTAAAATGTTGAATATGAATATTGTTGCTGAAGGTGTCGAAAACCTAGAAACACTTCATGAACTTCAACATTTAGGCTGTAACTTTGCACAAGGTTATGCCATCGCAAAACCCATGGCCGTTAACGATCTTATCCGCTGGGCAGAGCAGTGGTAGAACTAACGTTTCTATTCAAGTAGCCGTTACTTCCATTGAAACCCATGAAACACATTAATATACATTTCTTCAACCTTGGCCCGCGCCCAAGGCGTTTTGCGTAAAAACTTCAAGCTAGATTTAACCGAAGGGTCGTTAGTAAAACAGCGAATATCTACATTTTGCCCCATTGCTTCCCAGCCAATTTCAGCGACTAGCTCGTTGATGATGCTTTCCAGTTTTTTACCATGCAATGGGTTATTAGGTTGATGATTCATACGTTACTGCCAAAGTTTTGCGCTGCTAAAAGTAGCAACCGAAAGTAGAGTGTCGAAAGTAATGCGATATCATACCATGTTAGCCTTCGGTTGCTGGCCTGAATTTATCGATCGTATTCAAGCTCTTGACTGCGATCATTTGGCGTTACTCGCCCTTTTTCCATCGCAGCTAACATATGCAGCAAGGCAGGGCTGGTTTTACCATTGACGGCAAGAAAATAAGAATGCCCTTTGGGTTTATCAAAGGTGTTATTAAAGTCGTCGCAATCGACCTCGAAAACGTTTTTCGGCAATACCTCCATATTCTCAGGCCCTGTCATGCCAAGCCGCCGTGATACCGTTTTATTTTTCAAGTTGGCCAGCTTGCTCGCCGGCATGGCTAAATCGTCATTGGCGTAATAAACCACTAAGTTGCGGCAGGCATAGGGTACAAATTCAGCTGCTTCTCCCGGCTCCAAGCAATGATTTATAACATCAGCCGCCACCATAAAAATATTGCGGAAAATCTGTGGCACTTGCCCCGTATGATCATGTTTACCCCAAGTTGCGATAGCGTTGCGTAGCACTCTATTCCCCATTGAATGCGCCAAGATGTTGATTCGTCGAGTACAAGGATTAGGTTTGGCTGCTTCTGCTTTACGCCAGTTATCGAATTTAGTCAGCATGCGAGCAAATGCTATACCGCTAGCATCAGCGGCCTTTTGATCATCCCAGTAATCATCGATAAACGCAGCGGGAGAATCGTCATCACACGGCCACATTAGTGGTACCACATGAGCAAAATTAGAACCTCTTTCCTGATCAATAAGCCGTTGTAACTCTTCGGCATTAGGAAAGATGTCTGGCTCAGCAGTATTATTAAAGCCGTGGATATAAAGCAGTACTTGTGTATTACTTGGCAGGTTTTTCAGGCGTTCGAAAAATGCAGGGCTGCCAATTTCGGTATAATCATCAACGCCATTTCGCTCGCAGAAATACATATCAAGACTGGCTCTAGTCTTCTGCACTGGAAACGATATTTTTCGATTGCGCTTGCTGCGCTGTGATTCTTTCGGTGTGCGGTTAGTTGCAAATAGCATATTAGTCACCTCGTGCTTAATTAACTAAAAAGTCGCAGAATGTGAAAATAAGCTAATTACTGCTAGATACGTCAGGAAGACTCAACTTCCCTTTCTAAATTAGACTATCCCTAATTTTCTTATTCTTGATGTACTACACTTCAAAGCCTAGAAAGTGCTGCTGATTTGTCAAACCAAGCATTATACCAATTGAATTAATTAATTGATCAATTCAGAGCGTTGACAGCGGTGGGAGAATCAACCAAATTTGTGCAGATATAGTTGCTCTAAATCGAATAAATTTGGCGAAATTATCGCGCCGCTGACACGCTCCCAAAGGGCGAGTTTAAAAGGCTTATATGCTGCGTTATTGATTTTGCCAAGGGAATAACCATTCTCTGCAAGCAATGCCTTGCCTCTAAGCCTTTTAATTCTCGCTGAATGATTAAGTATTTATTTCAATTGGTATTAATGCTGCCCCGAAAGCCCACAGACCAAGTTCGTGGTTAATCTGTAGTTACTAAATACCTTAGGTTTATATCAACTCAGCCCTAAACATTGGAATAAGTGAAACAACCAGCAGACTCGCCATCACTCGATTAAACCAAGCGATAAATAAAGGTTTTTGCAAAATATTTTTCAAGCCCGCACCAGCGGCCATCCAAGTAAAAGAACAAGGTAATCCGAACAAGCAATAAATTAAGGCAATAACCGTGAGGTTATCAATGGTAGAGCTTTCCACTGATGAGAAAGTCACTATCGCTGATACCGCCATTATCCAAGCTTTAGGATTCACCCATTGAAAAGCCGCAGCTTGTATAAAAGATAACGGCTTGGCTTGTAGGTGGCTTTGTGGCTGTGCTTCGGCAGTCACTGGCGTCGTTGCAATTTTAAAAGCCAAATAAATAAGGTAACTCCCCCCTAGCAACTTCATCGCCATAAACAGTGAAGGCAAGGCCTGAAATAGTGAAAGCAAGCCAATACCTACGCCGACAATCATTAATGGAAAGCCTAAATTGATGCCTAGCATATGCGGCACTGTTTTTTTGATGCCAAAATTCAGCCCAGAACTTAGCAGCATGATGTTGTTCGGACCCGGTGTTCCTGACGTAGATAAAACAAAGAGTATCAGTGCAATAATTTCCATATGAATAGCCCTGTTCACTTAATTTATCGAATAGAGCTATCTTTGCTTAAAATAGTAAAGCCTTACATATACAAATAAAAAAAATCCAACCTACACAGTTGTCATCAAAGTTGTTCAAAAGCTACGTTGATTCAGTTTTCTATGCCGTCACTTGCAAAATAACCGACTTTGCTTTTTCTGTGTAACGCTCCATCTGATGAAAGTTTAAGTAACGGTAGGTGTCTGCCGCCGTGGCGTCTATTTGCTTCGCATATTTAAAGTACTCAGCAGGTGTGGGCAATTTCCCTAAAATGGCGCCAACCGCAGCTAACTCGGCAGAAGTTAAATACACATTTGCCCCCGTACCTAAACGATTGGGAAAGTTTCGGGTCGAAGTTGATAACACAGTAGCGTTATCAGCAACGCGTGCTTGGTTTCCCATACACAATGAGCAGCCCGGCGTTTCAATGCGAACACCTGCTTTACCATAAATAGAATAGTAACCCTCTTCGGTCAGTTGATCGCGGTCCATTTTGGTCGGCGGTGCGACCCACATTCTCGTATTCAACACGCCACCAGTATTATTCATATGGCTTTCTAATAACTTTCCGGCGGCACGAAAATGGCCAATATTGGTCATACATGAACCAATAAATACTTCATCGACACTATCGCCTGCAACTTCTGACAGGCGCTTGGCATCGTCAGGGTCATTCGGGCAGCAAACAATCGGCTCAGTAATATCAGCTAAGTCTATCTCCAAAATATGGGCATATTCGGCATCGCTGTCAGCACTCATAAGTGATGGACTCGCTAACCAATCTTCCATAGCATTTATTCTTCGCTCTATAGTGCGAACATCACCATAGCCCTCGCTAATCATCCATTTGAGCATAATGATATTAGAGCTTAGATACTCTTTTACCGCTGCTTCTTCCAGCTTAATTGTACAGCCTGCCGCCGAGCGCTCAGCAGAGGCATCGGAAAGCTCAAAGGCCTGCTCTACCGTTAACCCAGTTAAGCCCTCAATTTCCAAAATGCGACCAGAAAATTCGTTCATTTTACCGGCTTTTTCTACTGTTAATAGGCCTTCTTTAATACCGTAATAAGGAATCGCATGGACTAAGTCGCGCAAAGTAATACCCGGCTGCATCTTGCCTTTAAAACGCACTAATACAGACTCTGGCATATCTAATGGCATTACCCCGGTAGCTGCCGCAAAAGCCACTAACCCAGAGCCTGCTGGAAATGAAATACCAAGTGGGAAACGGGTATGGGAGTCGCCACCTGTGCCAACGGTATCGGGCAGCAGCATACGATTTAGCCAAGAATGGATCACGCCGTCACCTGGACGCAGCGACACACCACCGCGATTCATCATAAAATCTGGTAACGTATGATGGGTATGCACATCAACAGGTTTAGGATAAGCAGAGGTGTGGCAAAATGACTGCATAGTAAGATCGGCCGAGAAGCCTAAACAGGCGAGATCCTTTAACTCGTCGCGCGTCATTGGCCCTGTAGTGTCTTGCGAGCCAACGGTTGTCATTCTCGGCTCGCAATATTGGCCAGCTCTTACCCCTTGTACACCACAGGCTTTGCCCACCATTTTCTGTGCTAACGTAAAACCTTTGCTTGATGTTACCGCGTCTATCGGCTTTGCGAACAAATCAATGTCGCCTAAACCCAGTGCTTCACGAGCGCGATTGGTTAACCCTCGTCCAATAATTAGTGGGATGCGGCCGCCTGCCCGCACTTCATCAAGCAATACTGGGCTCAGTTCAAACTCAGCGATAACTTCGCCTGTGCTATTTTTGACAACGCCTTCGTAGGGGTAAATATCAATCACATCACCCATATGCATTTTCTGAACATCTAACTCGATTGGCAATGCGCCAGAATCTTCCATAGTGTTGTAAAAAATTGGTGCAATTTTACCGCCCAAACACACGCCACCAGTGCGCTTATTCGGCACGTAAGGAATATCTTCTCCCATAAACCAAAGCACAGAATTTGTGGCTGATTTGCGCGATGACCCCGTACCGACGACATCACCGACATAGGCTAGCGGTATGCCGTCTTTTTGCATAGTTTCAATTTGTTTGATGGGACCAATCGCCCCCGACTCGTCGGGGGTAATACCATCACGTGCCATTTTCAGCATGGCCTTGGCATGAACTGGAATATCAGGGCGCGACCAAGCATCTGGTGCAGGGGAAAGATCGTCGGTATTGGTTTCACCAATCACTTTAAACACTTTTACTGTGATTTTTTCTGCAACCGCAGGCTTTGAGGTAAACCACTCGCCTGCGGCCCAAGATTGCATCACCGTTTGTGCGGCTTGATTGCCAGCTTCCGCTTTCTCCTTCACGTCAAAAAAAGCATCAAACATTAGTAGGGTTTTCTTCAACCCAGCAGCGGCTATCTCTGCCAGCTTATGATCGTCAAGTAGGTCAATCATCGGCTGAATGTTGTAACCACCTAGCATAGTGCCCAATAATTCAGTGGCATGCTTTGCAGAAATGATTGGTGAGTGTGTTTCGCCTTTCGCCACGGCTGCCAAAAAGCTCGCTTTAACATAGGCGGCTTCATCAACGCCTGGAGGTATACGATTAGACAAGAGGTCGACTAAAAAAGCTTCTTCGCCCTCAGGAGGTGCTTTAGCTAACTCAATTAATGCTGCCGTTTGTTCTGCATCTAATGGTTTCGGAGTAACCCCTTGTGCAGCGCGTTCTGTTACGTGATTGCGATATTCTTCAAGCACGATATTCCCCCTCTCGCTTGGCGCAACCTAGTTCTAATAAATACGCCAATTGACGAAGCGTTTGAGTACTAGGTATCTTTTACGATTTATCTCTGCTGAGTTTAGTTGATAGCTACTTAAACGCTAAAATCAGAAGACAAATTATCAACATCCTATAAACCTAAAATATAACCAGGCTCCAATGAATTAGACTTTGGTATAAGTAAATGTAAGCAAGCGAATGAACTCTGCGACAATTGACTAATTGGCGTCATTTATTACCTGCCCCTGTCTATTTGGCAAATACTTAAAGCCATATTTAGCAGCCCCCATAACTACTATAATTAAAATTTCTAACTCTCATAAATCATATAAATGCCACTTATTTCAGCAAATGATTACTCGTCGCCAAAAAATCAGGTAAAATACCGTCCGAAATAATCATACTAATACCCGTCAATTAGCATTTTTTAATCAAAGTGAGTATCACATGAGCTTGTATTCAGAATATTTAGCGGAAATCAAAAGCCGTAAAGAAGAGCTTGGTCTTGCACCTAAGCCAATTGATAGCGCTGAGCTATTAGCGGAAATTATCGAACAGATTAAAGATCAAGATAATGCACACCGTGAAGAATCATTAAACTTCTTCATCTACAACACACTACCAGGCACAACCAGTGCTGCTGGTACCAAAGCGAAATTCCTAAAAGAAATCATCCTAGGTCAAGTAACCGTTGCCGAGATCACACCTGAGTTCGCATTCGAACTACTTTCACACATGAAAGGTGGTCCTTCAATTGAAGTACTTCTTGACCTTGCATTAGGTGAGGATGCTTCAGTTTCTGCGCCTGCGGCAGACGTATTAAAAACACAAGTATTCTTATACGACGCTGACACTGCTCGCCTTGAAGCAGCATACAAAGCGGGTAACGCAGTAGCTAAAGAGATTTTAGAAAGCTACGCAAAAGCTGAATTCTTCACAAAATTACCTGAAGTTTCAGAGAAAATTGAAGTAGTAACTTACGTTGCTGGTGTTGGTGATATCTCAACTGACTTACTATCGCCAGGTCACCAATCTCACTCACGCGCTGACCGTGAGTTACACGGTCAATGTATGATTACGCCTGAAGCACAACAAGAAATCGTTGCACTTCAAAAAGAGCACCCTGGTAAAAAAGTCATGCTAGTTGCTGAAAAAGGCACTATGGGTGTTGGCTCATCACGTATGTCTGGTGTGAACAACGTAGCACTTTGGGCTGGTGAGCAAGCTTCACCATACGTACCGTTCATCAACATTGCACCAGTAGTTGCAGGTACTAACGGTATTGCACCAATTTTCTTAACAACAGTTGATGTAACTGGTGGTATTGGTCTTGACCTTAAGAACTGGGTGAAGAAAGTAGACGCTGACGGTAACACGGTTACTGACGCAAATGGCGACCCAGTGTTAGAAGAAGCCTACTCTGTAGCTACAGGTACAGTGCTGACTATCGATACTAAAGCGAAGAAATTATTCAGCGGTAGCGAAGAAGTTGCTGACGTTGCTTCTGCATTCACACCACAAAAGCAAGAGTTCATGAAAGCGGGTGGTTCTTACGCGGTGACTTTTGGTAAGAAGTTACAAACGTTCGCTGCCCAAGCGTTAGGTGTAGATGCACCTGTTGTATACGCAGCAGCAAAAGAAATCTCTCACGAAGGTCAAGGCTTAACGGCTGTTGAGAAAATCTTCAACCGTAACGCGGTAGGTGTTGCATCTGATGCGCCATTACACGCAGGTTCTAACGTACGTGTTAAAGTAAACATCGTTGGTTCTCAAGATACAACAGGTCCTATGACGTGTCAGGAATTAGAAGCGATGGCTGCTTCTACAATTTCTCCTCTTGTTGACGGTGCATTCCAATCAGGTTGTCACACGGCATCAGTATGGGACAGCAAAGCAAAAGCTAACACGCCTAAGCTAATGGCATTTATGAATGCATTCGGTGTAATCACAGCCCGTGATCCGAAAGGCGTTTACCACTCAATGACTGATGTTATTCACAAAGTATTGAACGACATCACGGTTGACGATCGCGCCATCATCATCGGTGGTGACTCACATACGCGTATGTCTAAAGGTGTCGCATTCGGTGCTGACTCAGGTACGGTAGCGATTGCACTTGCTACAGGTGAGTCTGCAATGCCAATTCCAGAGTCAGTAAAAGTTACCTTCAAAGGTAAAATGGCTGATCACATGGACTTCCGCGATATCGTTCACGCAACGCAAGCACAAATGCTTAAGCAGTTCGAAGGTGAAAACGTATTCCAAGGTCGCGTAATCGAAGTACACATTGGTACTTTACTAGCTGACCAAGCGTTCACGTTCACTGACTGGACAGCGGAAATGAAGGCGAAAGCATCTGTTTGTATCTCAAATGATGAAACATTAATTGAGTCTATCGAGCTTGCAAAATCTCGTATCCAAATCATGATCGATAAGGGTATGGATAACGAAGCACAAACATTAGCTGGCTTAATCAAGTTAGCTGATGAACGTATCGCTGGTATTACGTCTGGTGAAACACCTGCGCTAGCACCAGATGAAAACGCTAAATACTACGCAGAAGTTGAAGTTGATTTGGACACAATCGTTGAACCAATGATTGCTGACCCAGACGTTAACAACGAAGACGTTTCTAAGCGTTACACCCACGATGTAATTCGCCCTGTTTCATTCTACAACGACCGCCCTGTTGATTTAGGCTTCGTTGGTTCTTGTATGGTTCACAAAGGTGATATGCAAATTATCGCGCAAATGTTCCGTAACTTAGA
Organism: Thalassotalea euphylliae; assembly: GCF_003390395.1. NCBI lineage: Bacteria > Pseudomonadati > Pseudomonadota > Gammaproteobacteria > Alteromonadales > Colwelliaceae > Thalassotalea > Thalassotalea euphylliae. The sequence goes on from NZ_QUOV01000001.1 coordinate 3,480,138, forward strand.
GAAGCAAAACGGTTCAATCGAATTCAATGCACCACTTGTTGTTGCTCCACCAACGTACAACATCGTTGACGAGTTAAAAGCTGAAGGTGATTGGGAAATTCTAGAGAAATACTCTGGCTTCGTATTTGACGATGAAAACCCGAAAGGTGAAGCACGTAAGAGCTACGAAAACATCTTATACCTTGAGCGCCCGGGCTGTAACTTATGTATGGGCAACCAAGAAAAAGCAGAACCAGGTGACACGGTAATCGCTACTTCTACTCGCCTATTCCAAGGTCGTGTTGTAGCCGATAGCGCAGAGAAGAAAGGTGAATCGTTACTAGGTTCAACACCACTAGTAGTACTTTCAACTATCTTAGGTCGCTTCCCGACGATGGATGAGTACACAGCGGCTGTTGAAGGTATCGACCTAACACGTTTCGCGCCACCTACTGAAGCGATGACAACACCAGCTTCTGGTGCAGTTGCAGTTAAGATTGCTGATCCTAGCTAATCAGCTATCATAGCTTTTAAACTAGAGACTAAAAGGGCTGCTTAATAGCAGCCCTTTTTTATTGCCTGTAGTTTGGGTTCAGAGAAGTTTGATCTACTAGTCAACAATACTCCCTCTTTTTACGGACAGCTAATCTCCACCGTTAATGAAGGGAAAATATAGTTAGGTTTAGCATTGCGATCGTCAAAGCTCTCGACTCCTTCCAAGTACTTAATGCTATAGCCCATATCGCCACAAATACGCTTTGCCTTTCGAGTGGTAAATAAATTCATACGCTCAAATGAAACACCACCTAAGCGCGCAACTTCCAAGTGATATTGCTTATCGGTTTGTTTGACGAGTTTAAACTGCACGCGGTGATCGAAGTCAGTTTCAAATTTGCCTTTTTGATGCTGTGCATTAGCTTGGCCATGAACAGTAGCCAGAATAAAACAAGCGAAAACCGATTTCATGCAACAATAAAATGCTTTCAAAATGAAATCCTTACAAGAGGGTAATTTACCTAGTGTAAAAGCTGACAATAAAAAAGCCAGCGATAAACGCTGGCTTTAATCATCTTGGTAAAAAAGTAAGCTTAGTTAATTACTTTTTCTTTTTAACTGCTTTGGCATTTGGTAAGTCAGTAATTGAACCTTCAAATACTTCTGCCGCTAAACCGATAGACTCGTTTAGTGTTGGGTGAGCGTGAATGGTTAATGCAACATCTTCTGCATCAGCGCCCATTTCAACCGCTAAACAGATTTCACCTAACATTTCACCAGCGTTGATACCAACAATCGCACCACCAAGTACGCGGCCTGATTCTTTTTCAAAAATCAGCTTGGTTTTACCTTCTGTGCGTGCTGACGCAATAGCACGGCCTGATGCTGCCCACGGGAAGTTAGCAACCTCAATGTTTAAGCCTTGCTCTTTCGCTTCACCTTCAGTCACACCTACCCATGCAATTTCTGGATCTGTGTAAGCAATTGAAGGAATACAACGTGGTTCAAATACGTGCTTCTTACCAGCAATAACTTCCGCAGCAACGTGTGCTTCGTGAACCGCTTTGTGCGCAAGCATTGGTTGACCAACAACATCACCAATCGCAAAAATGTTGCTCACGTTAGTGCGAAGCTCGTTTGATACATTGATAAAGCCACGCTCATCAACATTAACACCAGCTTGATCAGCTGCAACTAAGTGACCGTTTGGCTTACGACCAACAGCAACTAAGATCTTGTCGTAACGCACTTGGCCTTCTGGTGCGTTTTTACCTTCAAACGTTACGTATAAACCGTCGTCTTTTGCTTCAACCGCAGTCACTTTGGTTGAAAGCATAATGTCTTTGAAACGCTTTTTGTTGTGCTTGGTGTAGATTTTCACCATGTCAGTATCAGCAGCTGGTACTAGCTGGTCAGCAAATTCAACAACCGATACATTAGCGCCTAATGAGCTGTAAACAGTACCCATTTCTAGGCCGATAATACCGCCACCTAGTACTAACATTTCTTCTGGAATATCTTTAAGCTCTAACGCACCTGTAGAGTCGATAACACGTGGGTCATCATTTGGGATGAATGGTAGGTCAACCACTGAAGAGCCACAGGCAATAATCGCGTTGTCGAACGAAATCGTTTTCGTACCTTCTTCTGTTTCAACTGCGATAGTTTTATCAGAAGTGAATTTACCGTAACCGTAAACAGTCGTTACTTTACGTTGCTTAGCCATACCGCCTAAGCCGCCAGTTAACTGTGCAACTACGCTGTCTTTCCAGCTACGGATTTTGTCTAAATCAATTTCCGGCTTACCAAAGCTCACACCGTGAGAAGCCATATCAGCCGCATCGTCAATAACTTTAGCAACGTGAAGTAGTGCTTTAGATGGGATACAACCAACGTTTAAACAAACGCCACCTAATGTTTTACGGCTTTCGACTAATACTACGTCTAAACCTAAGTCCGCTGCACGGAACGCGGCTGAGTAGCCACCAGGTCCGGCACCTAAAACTACTACCTGAGTTTTAATTTCGTTGCTCATGCTAACCTCAAAGTTATGTTTGGTTGACTAACGACATTTTTAGCTTAGTTATTTGCCTGTCGTTAATGAAATTCTTGCAATTTATGACGCGAAGTTTACTGAAAATATAGGCACTTCGCTATCAATTAATCAATATCTTAGCAAAATAATAAGAGCCTCTAATGAGGCTCTTAAATCAATGTGCTTACAGCACTAATTTGCGAATGTCTGACATTACCGACGACAACTGCACAGCAAAGCGTGCAGCCACCGCGCCATCAATCACACGATGGTCGTATGATAGCGATAATGGCAACATTAAGCGTGGGATAAACTCTTTGCCATTCCACTTCGGTTTCATCTCAGATTTCGAAACACCTAGAATAGCAACATCTGGTGCGTTAACAATTGGTGTAAACGCTGTACCGCCGATACCACCTAAGCTCGAAATCGTGAAACAGCTGCCCTGCATATCGGCCGCTTTAAGCTTGCCTTCACGTGCTTTAACACTAATTTCTAGTAGCTCTTTTGATAGCTCGTAAATGCCTTTTTTATCAACATCACGTACTACTGGTACCACTAAGCCATTTGGTGTATCAACCGCGACACCGATGTGGAAGTATTTCTTCATGATCAAGTGTTCACCGTCTTCACTCAAGCTTGAGTTGAATACCGGATATGCCGCTAAGGCATTGGCAACTGCTTTCATGATGAACACAAGCGGCGTGATCTTAAAGCCCATTTTCTGCTTTTCACAAATCACGTTTTGCTCTTTACGGAAAGCTTCAACGTCTGTGATATCAGCTTCTTCAAACTGAGTCACGTGTGGAATAGTCACCCAGTTGCGGTGTAAGTTTGGACCAGAAATTTTCTGAATGCGCGTTAACGCTACTTCTTCCACTTCACCAAACTTGCTGAAATCAACTTTAGGTTGCGCAATTACTTGCAAGCCACCTTCGCCTTTACCGACTGAACTGCCAGCGTTAGCTTTCGGGCGAGATAACTCATATTTCACGTAAGACTGTACGTCTTCTTTTAAAATACGACCTTTGCGACCAGTCCCTTTAACAAGTGTTAAATCAATACCAAATTCACGTGCTAAACGGCGAATTGACGGTGAAGTATAAACTTTACCTGTTGATTTAAAGTCGCCTGCATGCGGATGATGTGGCACTGGTGCAGCTTTTGGCGCAGCTGCTGGCTTTTCAGCAACAGGCGCTGGTGCTGGCTCGGCTTTTGGCTCTGCAGCTGGCTGAGAAATAGCAGCAGGTGCGCCGCTATTGGTTTCTAGCTTAATCACCAGTGAACCTTGGCCTACTTTGTCGCCAGTGCTGACCAACACTTCTTTAACAATACCCGCTTCTGGTGAAGGCACATCCATCGTGGCTTTATCAGTTTCAAGTGTGATCAGACCATCTTCTGCTGCAACTTCGTCACCCACGGAGATAAGTACGTCAATCACATCGACTTCACCGTCTTGGCCAATATCAGGTACAGCAACATCAATCACTTCGCTACCACCAGTTGCGGGGGCTGCCGCTTCGGCTTGAGGCGTTGTTGTTGGAAGCGTAGCTGCTTCAGTCTGCGCGGGAGACGCAGGAGCTTCTGCCGCAGCAGGCTCAGCGGCTGGCGCTTCAGTTGAAGCTTCGCCAGCAACTTTAATTTCGCCAATCACATCACCTTCTTTGATCTTGTCACCAACATTTACGGTTAGTGCGACAAGCTCACCTGCCATTGGCGCAGGAATATCCATTGATGCTTTGTCAGTTTCAACGGTCACAATACCGTCTTCAGCTTCCAGCGTATCGCCAACAGCGAAGCCAATTTCAATCACTTCAACTTCATCGCCACCAACATCAGGGACAAGAATTTTTTGAACGTCAGACATAGTTGTTCTCCTCTATCCCCAATTACGCGTAAAGTGGGTTGATCTTGTTAGTGTCAATGTTGAAGCGCTTGATTGCTTCAGTCACTACACTGTGTTCAACTTCACCACGTTTTGCTAATTCGTGTAATGATGCTACCACGATGTAAGACGCATTTACTTCGAAGTGACGACGCAAGTTTGCGCGGCTGTCTGAACGACCAAAGCCATCAGTACCTAAACAGCGGTAGTCGGTGTCGATAAAGGCACGCACTTGATCTGAGTAGTTCTTCACATAGTCAGTTGCTGCAATTGCAGGACCTGCATCTTTAGTGATCACTTGACCAATGTATGGCACTTGCTGCTCGGCTTCTGGGTTAAGCATGTTTTGGCGAACAACTTCTTGGCCTTCACGCGCTAGCTCATTGAATGAAGTTACCGAGTAAACATCACTTGAAACGCCGTAATCATTGGCAAGAATTTGTGCCGCTTCACGTACTTGCAACAAGATAGTACCTGAGCCCATTAGCTGAACATTAGCCTTCGCCGACGCTGATTCAACACGCTCTAGTTGGTAAATACCTTTGATAATCTGCTCTTCAACATCTTTATCTTCAGGCATTGCTGGGTGTTGGTAGTTTTCGTTCATTAATGTGATGTAGTAGAAAATGTTTTCATTTTCTTCGTACATACGGCGTAAACCTTCACGCACAATCACCGCAACTTCGTAACCATAAGTTGGATCGTAAGTTAAACAGTTTGGAATAAGGTTCGCTTGCACATGTGAATGACCATCTTGGTGCTGTAAACCTTCACCATTTAGAGTTGTACGACCCGCAGTTGCCCCCAGTAAGAAACCACGTGCTTGGCTATCACCCGCTGCCCATGCTAAGTCACCTACACGTTGGAAACCGAACATTGAGTAGTATATGTAGAACGGAATCGTCGTTGCATTACAGGTTGAGTAAGACGTACCTGACGCTACCCAAGAAGCCATTGCGCCAAGCTCGTTGATACCTTCTTGCAGTACCTGACCTTTCTTGTCTTCACGGTAGTAGGCCACTTGGTCAGCATCTTGTGGTACGTATTTTTGCCCTTCGTTTGCGTAAATACCCACTTGACGGAACAAACCTTCCATACCGAATGTACGTGCTTCATCAGGGATAATAGGTACGATGCGCTTACCAATTTTCTTATCTTTTAATAACGCATTTAGCACGCGTACAAAGGTCATGGTTGATGACACTTCACGATCACCCGAGCCTTTAGTAATAGCATCAAACGCTTTTAACGATGGAATTTCTAGCTCTTCTTGGGCTTGCTCACGACGTGCAGGTAATGAACCACCAAGTGCTTCACGACGGGCGCGCATGTACTTCATTTCTGGGCTGTCTTCGTCAAAACGGAAGAATGGTAAGTCTTCCAATTGGTCATCAGCGATAGGCATATTGAAACGATCGCGGTATTGCTTGATCGACTCGATATCCATCTTCTTCACGTTGTGAGCAACGTTTTGCGCTTCGCCTGATTGACCTAAACCAAAACCTTTAACCGTTTTCGCAAGAATTACGGTTGGGCGACCTTTAGTATTCATCGCGCGATCGTACGCCGCGTAAACTTTAACAGGGTCATGACCACCACGGTTTAAGCGCCATACGTCTTCATCAGACATATTCGCTACCATAGCAGCAGTTTCTGGGTACTTACCGAACCAGTTTTCACGGGTGTACTTACCACCTTTGGCTTTACAGTTTTGGTATTCACCATCAACGGTTTCGTTCATCAACTGTAATAGCTTGCCTGATGTGTCGCGTGCAATAAGTGGATCCCAGTATGAACCCCAAATAACTTTAATTACTTCCCAACCAGCGCCGCGGAAAGTACCTTCAAGTTCTTGGATAATTTTACCATTACCACGAACTGGGCCGTCTAAGCGCTGTAAGTTACAGTTAACAATGAAACATAGGTTGTCCAAGCTTTCACGTGCAGCTAGGCCGATAGCACCTAATGATTCTGGTTCATCACACTCACCGTCACCAAGGAAACAGTATACACGCTGACCAGAGCAGTCTTTAATGCCACGATCCGTTAAGTATTTAAGGAAACGTGCAGTGTAAATCGCTTGCAGTGGACCTAAGCCCATAGATACGGTTGGGAACTGCCAGAAATCCTGCATTAAGTGCGGGTGTGGGTAAGATGATAAACCGTTACCATCCACTTCCTGACGGAAGTTATTCATTTGCTCTTCAGTTAAACGACCTTCAAGGAAGGCACGACCGTAAATACCCGGTGAAATATGACCTTGGGCAAAAATAAAGTCGCCACCATTTTCAGGGCCCGCGGCTTTGAAGAAGTGGTTGAAACCAACATCGTAAAGCATCGCACTTGAAGCGAATGAACCGATATGGCCACCAAGCTCTAAGTCTTTTTTCGAGGCACGCAATACTAGTGCCATAGCGTTCCAGCGAATTGCCGCACGAATACGAGATTCAAGCGTTAAGTCAGCTGGCATATTTGGCTCTTGGCCGGGCGCAATGGTGTTAACGTATGCCGTTGTTGCATCAAAAGGAAGATGCGTACCACCACGACGGGCACGGTCAATCAGTTTTTCTAAGATGAAATGAGCACGCTCTGGACCTTCATTATCCAAAACGGCTTCTAACGACTCTAACCATTCTTGTGTTTCGGCTGAATCAACATCAAAGTGATTTGGGAGCTCAGACATAATTTTACTTAGTCTCCATATTGTTATGGTATTAAACCTTTATAAAGATAGTTAAAAATTTACTATCCGCTTAACTTATTCTTTTGCTTGGCAAGTAACATTTACTCACCAGATAAAACTTTCTAAAACCTCTACTGGCTTTATCTTCTATTACCGCACTAATAGCGCTGCATTCTGCGCATTGAACGCTCCATACGACTGCGCTCTTGTGTTAGCTCTAATAAGACTTCTTCTATCAGCGCTAAGTGACGATGACTTGCTCCCCACGCTTTTTGTGGCTGACCGCTTAAAATGGCGTTCATCAGCTGGGTACGGTAGTCACTAATTTTCGAAAAAATATCAGGACGCTGGGCAAGTATTGTTAAGTTCTGTTCAATGTTATCGATCAGTAACGTCGACATGCTGCGGGCAAGATGTAACATAATGGCGTTGTGTGACGCTGCACAAATGGCAATGTAAAAGTCAAAAACCGCTTCCGCTTCGGCGCGATAATTGTTTTCAATTTGCACATTACCAATGTTCTCATGCTTCAGCTTAATTTGCTCAAAGTCGGCTTCGGTACCACGCATCGCCGCATAGTAGGCAGACATACCTTCAATGCCATAACGAAATTCCAACAAGTCGAATTGCGACTCATGGCTTTTCGACATTAGGTCAAATAAAGGATCTGACAGGCCGCTTAACAGGTTGTCAGTCACAAAAGTGCCACCACCTTGTTTACGTGTGACTAGCCCTTTGACCTCTAGCTTTTGAATCGCTTCACGCAATGATGGTCTTGAGACTTCGAATTGCGCAGCTAGCTCTCGCTCTGGTGGCAGTTTCTGTCCTGATTTCAAGCTGCCTTCAACAATCATTTGCTCCAGCTGTGCCAGAATGACATCAGATAATTTAGGTTGCTTTGTCTTAACGCTTTTAATTGACACCATACGTGAGTGTTAACTCCACCATTGCTTTTACTATGTTGCCATTTCACTAATAGCTATAATTGGCAGCCGACAATTGGTAAATTGGTCTTACCATTGGCAATTTACTCTAATAAAGTAGCAAAAATCGTGAACCCTGTAAAACAATTTAGCTGACAGCGATCATTTTTCCAGCAAAAGAAAATACTAATTCTGTCAACAAAAATGGGCGCTATAACGGATTTCGAAGAAGTGGTCTGAACAGCAAACAAAATTCACACGGCAGTGCTTATTAGGCAAAGTTTATTTGTCCAACCAAATAATTGACGAGAACCAACTGAAGGCAAAAGAAGTTAAAACAAAGCCTTAGCATTTAAAGCTGAGAATAAACTGTCGGCTCAGCTTAGCGCTTAACTAGCATAACTAGATTTGCTAAGCGCAATAGATCATGAAAGAAATAGGAAAAAGCAAGCTCGCAGTTATTACTTCACGATAGGAAGTAAATATCGACGAATCAGGCCAAAATAATTAACTTTAGCGAATACTAGCTAAGAAGAAATAAGCAGAACTAACTGATCACGCCGGAGAGGGTCAGAATTGCGATAACGGCAAACCACAATAAAACGTTACGTTTGGCTAACTTAACCAGTAAGCATGGTTCTGCAGTACAATCTTTATCATCAACCATGATATCTTCTGCTTGCTGAGCAACATCAATGAGCACGCATTGAGGCGCCTTACTAAACTGAAAAAAGTTATCAATCCACACAGGAAATGCTTTAGAAAAGTGACCAACAATCATTAAACCAAATGACGCTAATCTTACTGGCAACCAGTCTGCGATAAATAATAGTTTACTATACACATCTGTGATGGCAGCGCTTTCTGGCTCTTGCTCGGTTAAACGATGCTGCTGCTCATCTAAGCTACAAAGTAAACGATAGAAAACAGCACCTGCTGCGCCAAACACCACAAAATACATCATCACAGAAATATAGTAGCGATAGTTTAGCCACACGAGTGTTTGGCCAAAACCATGATCTGGCAGACTCTTGTCGCTGATCAACTGCTGATAATGCAAATCACACGTGGTTAATTCACCTTTAAAAGCAGATTGTAGAAAACACTTGTAAGTGTCTCGCGTTTTTACGCAACCAAAACAAATTATAAGTATGGCAGTTGAAACAACTAAATGGAGCAAGCCATCTTGAACAAATGATAACGCTAGGTAGGTGAGCGCAACTGGCACCGCCAGCAAAATAATAGGCAGCAAAACGCCAGTCACTTTATTGTGAAAATCTTGCTTTTTCACCACTGACATATAATGGCCAAAGGCATAGTTAAACTGCCAAAACGGCGAAGATAAGCTTTTTTCTGCTGCTAATGAGATAAGTAAACTGATCAGTCCCATAACCTTCTCGCTACCTTAAGTACCTTAAAGTTGTTTAACTATTTGAGTGCTATATAACTGCTAAATATGATTTGTGCTAGGTTGCTTGCAATTATTCAGCATGGAATTAAAGCGCTGCCAATCAAATGATTCACCCGGATCCGTTTTTCTCCCCGGCGCTATATCACAATGGCCAACAATATTATTATGACCAATAAGTGGATAAGATTCTTGTAATTTTTGCACTAAGCTGACCAGTTTTTGGTACTGAGAATCTGTGTAAGCTAGGCTATCTGTGCCTTCGAGTTCGATGCCAATAGAAAAGTCATTGCATCGCTCTCTGCCCTCAAAATTAGAAACGCCAGCATGCCAAGCCTTATCGTTAAATGATACATATTGAATCACATGACCGTCGCGACGAATTAAACAATGGGCAGAAACCTGAAGTTGATAAATCTCTTCAAAGAATGGTTCAGCATTTTTATCTAATCTCCCCATAAACAGGTCAGTAATATACCCACCACCAAACTTACCCGGTGGCAGCGAAATATTATGAACAACTAGCAAGCTAATATCTTGTGTTGCCTCTCTCGGCGTAAAATGGGGTGACACTTGTTGCTCAGCTTCAACTAGCCAACCGTTTTTAATCGTAAACATGATTTCTTACAACTACTTGGTGCGAAAAAAAGTCAAATACAGCCAAATGGCAAATATTTACGTATGATAATATCAATTAGTACTCATTTACTATCGATACGAATTAGCTTATTTAAAACTGTGGGTAAGGCTAGCGCTAATAGAATTGCTAGCGTTCAATTGGCAACAGAGAAGTTGGCAGCAGAAAATTTGGCAACAAAGAAATTGGTAATGAAGAAATTGTGAAAGATAATCAAGAAACATCATTTGGCCGAGGTTTTATCTGGATTGCTTGGATTTTGGCAATAGGTATATTGATCTATGCCTTTCAAGGGGTTTTAGATAATCAATGGAACCCTAACCAGCGGCCAGACTCAAATCTGTCATCGCAAGGTAAAGCCAGCGTCACCCTAAAACAAAACCGAAGCGGCCATTATATTACGAGCGGCACAATTAACGATGAGCCTGTTGTATTCCTACTAGACACAGGTGCGACACAAGTTTCAATACCGGCACGGGTTGCCGAACGTCTTGGTTTACAAGGTTATGGCAGTTACCCTGTGCAAACAGCCAATGGTGTGGTGCGAGTGTATCGTACAAAAATACAATCTTTATCCATTGGTAACCTTTATTTATACGATGTTGATGCCCATATTAATCCAGGTATGCAAAGTGATGAAATTCTGTTAGGCATGAGCGCCTTAAAAAAGGTAGAATTTCGTCAAACTGGAAATCAGCTTGTATTAGAACAACGTTAGTTTCACCAACTTCCCCTGTTATTCACGAATTTAAAGAGATAAAGAGAAAAGCCCCAATGCTACCTGCTGCGTTACAACAAGACATTCGCCATTCTGTTTCACTTGCCTTAAAAGAAGACTTAGGCATTTCTCCGCTCGCTGAAGTAGATGCTAGCTTTGACGTAACTGCGATGTTAATTCCAGCTGAAAATAGTGCTTCGGCAACCGTTGTTACACGTGAGGAATGCATTGTTTGTGGTGTTGCTTGGGTCAATGAAGTATTCGAACAACTAGATAAAGTTCAAGATACAGATACAAAAATTACTTGGTTTGTGAACGATGGTGAACGTGTTAAAGCCAATAGCGTACTATTTGAGATAAGCGGTAATGCCCGCATTTTATTAACGGGTGAGCGCACTGCATTAAACTTCCTACAATCACTTTCGGGCACTGCGACACTGACAGCGAGCTATGTCGCCGAATTAGCCGATGGTAAAACTAAGCTGCTAGATACTCGAAAAACAATTCCTGGACTACGCAGTGCACAAAAGTATGCGGTAAGTTGTGGTGGTGGTAATAACCATCGTATCGGCTTATTTGATGCGTACTTAATTAAAGAGAACCATATTGCAGCTTGTGGTGGCATTGATAAAGCCGTGGCAACAGCACGTCACAATAAGCCAGAGATTAAAGTGGAAGTAGAGGTGGAATCAATGGATGAACTCAACCAAGCCTTAACAGCTGGTTGCGACATTATTATGCTGGATAACTTCACCACAGCCATGATAGAGCAAGCTGTACATATTACAGAAACCTATAACCAACAGCACAACCAAGCAACTAAATTAGAAGTTTCTGGCAATATGACCATTGAAACTCTAAAGGAATACACACAAGCCGGTGTTGACTACATTTCTTCAGGTGCCTTAACCAAGCATGTGAAAGCGATCGATTTATCAATGCGCTTTTCATAATTCTTAATAACTAAGCGCATTGAGTTCAAGCTACTTGCTCATCCTTATTAGTAAGTAGCTCACTTCCTAACTAGACAAATTATCAACATCTCAGTCACACTAATGTCAGCATCTGGTCTTTACCTATTCGTAAAGCTCAAAAGGCTAAAACTCACGATTAATATTTAAGTATATCTAAAAGAGTTGGTTAACGAGAAATAGCTAAGCTGAATGGATATATAAATACATCAACATTTGGTGGCACAACACCAATCAACTCAGCCAAATAAAGCACACCTTAACATCATCATCCGATATGCACGAATGGATTAAGGCAAAGCTAGAGCCTTTAAACTTTCGTTTATTATAGGTATATATCTAACAATTAAACTAGAAAACGAGTCGTTAAATACAATATTTAATGCTCAAATTTCTATTTTCGGTAACTACAAAAGTTCCATTCAAGTTACCCCTAGTTTTACATTGAATGTTTTTGGGACAAACAAGGGCAATCACTTTCATCAATTAAAAGCCTGAGAACTTGAACCTTATCTGTAGTTTTACCTAAGTAACTGATTTCAATTCGCTGACTCCAAATCTCAGACTTTCATTTCAAAACTCGCTACCAAATAAAACCATATCCAACAGACAAATGTAAACAACATGTTAACAACAGGCCAGGTTACAGTAATTATCAAAAAAACACAAAAAAATAAGTTACATTGTTTTACATCTCTGGCTTTTTATTGCACTATGTTTCCAGCCCCCGTAATAAAGATGGAATTATTATTATGAATAAAATCCAAAACATTCAAAAGAAAGCCCAAAAGGGTTTTACGTTAATCGAACTAATGATCGTTGTTGCGATCATCGGTATTCTAGCTGCGGTAGCATTGCCTGCTTATCAGACATATACAGAGAAATCACGTTTCTCTGAAGTTGTTCTTGCGGTAGGTAGTGTGAAATCAGCAATGGACGTATGTATCCAAGTTAACGGCGGCATTGCCAATTGTGATACAGCCGCTAAGATTGGTATTGACTTAACAGATGCTGCACGAGGCAATGAAGTAACGTCTATTACAATTGCAGCAAGCTCAGGCGCTATCACTGGAACTGGAACAGACGGTCTAGGTGCTTCTGGTGCTAACTCTACATACATTTTAACGCCACAATCAGACGGAACTTGGGATCAAACAGGAACGTGTGTTGCGAATGGTGTTTGTTAATAAGTAATATTGACAAAAGGCTCTTTACAGAGCCTTTTTTATTATGAACTCCAAAGGTTTTACACTCATAGAATTAATGATTGTCGTTGCTATAATTGGCATTTTAGCCGCAATCTCCCTTCCTCAATATCGAACGTTTGCTGAAAAGTCTCAATTCACAAATGTAGTGCTCGCTGTTGATTCAGTTAAGTCGGCGATGGAGGTTTGTATCCAAACCAAGAAAGCCATGTCGGAATGTAACACAGCACAAAAAATTGGCATTAATCTAGCTACTTCAGCACGTAGTGAATACGTTGATAATATAACAATAAATTCGACAACTAATGCAATATCTGGCACAGGAAAAGACTCTAGCGCCTCTACTTATATATTAACTCCAACAGTCAGTGGTAACTGGCAAAATTCAGGTAGCTGTTTGACTAATGGGGTTTGCTAGAAGACATATATACTCCTTTTAAGTCGTTTATTTTTGTTTTTTGTGTAAAATGAAAATAATTCCTTCTTAAGATCAACAACTAACAATGAAAAGCTTTCATCAACAATCAAGCTTACTGTCCGCTCTAGCGAAAAATAATTTAATTGCCGCAAGTCAGGCTGAAGTTATTAGTGAAGAATATGCAAAGCAAGAAAAATCGATCATTAAGTTTTTAGTTGAAGACAAAAAGATCAATGGAAAATCTATAGCTTCAATATTTTCTCGTTCTTTTGGTTATCCACTAATAGACTTGAAACAATTTGATATTTCATTAGTACCTGAAGGTATCCGCAATGAAAAGCTAATTCGGAAACATAACGCTTTACCTCTTTTTTTGAGGGGTAAAGTTCTATTTGTCGCTATGTCCGATCCAACTGATATTGATGCACTAGAGGATATTCAGTTTAATACAGGCTACACGACAGAGTTAGTGATTACTGACGAAAGTAGTCTACATGAGGCTATAGAATCCGCATTAGAAACCGATGCTGATGCACTAGATATCTCAGATATAGACTCGGAAGCACTTTCAGGTTTAGAAGTTCAAGAAGAAAAAAACGATAATGAGCCAATTGGTCAAGAGCAAGATGATGCTCCAATCGTTGTTTATATTAATAAAATTCTATTAGACGCGATAAAAAAAGGGGCTTCAGATTTACATTTCGAGCCTTACGAACATTCCTATCGAATACGCTTTCGTATCGATGGGATTTTAAATGAAATAGCCAAACCTCCTGTTGCATTAGCTTCTAGAATGGCTGCCCGCTTAAAAGTCATGTCTAAGCTAGACATTGCAGAACGACGCGTACCACAAGATGGTCGTATAAAACTTGCATTATCTAAGAAGAAATCTATCGATTTCCGTGTTTCTACACTGCCCACTATGTGGGGTGAAAAAATTGTAATGCGGATATTGGATTCTTCTAGTGCAATGCTCGGCATCGATATGCTTGGCTACGAAGCAGACCAAAAAGACATTTATATGGAAGCCCTAGATCAGCCGCAAGGTATGATTTTAGTTACCGGGCCGACAGGCTCTGGTAAAACGGTCTCGCTTTATACTGGTTTAAATATTCTCAATACCGCTGAGCGCAATATATCAACGGCTGAAGACCCCGTGGAAATCAACCTAGAAGGGATTAATCAAGTTCAAATTAATACTAAGGCTGGGCTTACCTTCCCCGGTGCTCTTCGCTCTTTTCTGCGACAAGATCCCGATATTGTGATGGTTGGTGAGATTCGTGACTTAGAAACTGCAGAAATAGCTATTAAAGCGGCACAAACAGGCCACTTAGTGCTATCAACTCTTCACACTAACTCCGCAGCGGAAACACTTACACGTTTACTTAATATGGGGGTTCCAGCATTTAATGTTGCGAGCTCAGTCAGCATTATTATTGCCCAACGTCTAGCTCGTAGACTTTGTACACAGTGTAAAGCACCGGATGATGTGCCGCATGAGCACCTCAGGCAACTAGGCTTTCCTGAAGATAAGTTGGGGGCTTTTACGATTTATAAGCCTGTTGGTTGTGACGATTGCACAGGGGGCTATAAAGGGCGAGTTGGTATTTACGAAGTAGTCAAAATCACGCCCGAAGTAGCCAGTATAATAATGGAGGGAGGTAACTCACTCGACATAGCCCGCCAGTTCCAAAAAGAGGGCTACAATAATTTGAGACAATCTGGCATAGTAAAAGCGATGAGCGGTATTACAAGCCTTGAAGAGGTTAATCGTGTTACTGCTAATTAAATTAGCTCGGCTAAATATAAAATACGATAAGGCGCAGAGGAAGTTAACATGGCAGTAAGTTCCGCATCAAAAAGCTCCCCGAAAAAAAGTAAAAATAAAGATGTCAAAACTAAAGTAAACGATACTTTCATTTGGCAAGGGGTAAACAGGAAAGGTAAAAAGATCTCTGGTGAACTTTCTGCTTCCAATGTACTTGAACTTAAAGCTCAACTCAGAAAGCAAGGAGTCACGCCCGGTAAAATAAAGAAAAAGCCAAAACCATTATTTGGCATTGGCGGCGGAGCAAAGCCTATTTCTCCTGCCGACATCGCAACTATGACACGTCAATTATCGACGATGCTTGGAGCAGGAGTTCCACTTGTTCAAAGCGTCGAAATGATAGCTAAAGGTAATGATAACCCCAATATGCAAAAACTGCTTGGTGAAATAGGAGCTAAGTTAGCATCAGGTTTGCCATTGTCTGAATGCCTTCGAGAGCACCCTAAATATTTTGATGACCTGTATTGTGATTTAGTTGCATCTGGCGAACAATCGGGTGCACTTGAAACTATCTATGATCGTATTGCAACATATAAAGAAAAAGCTGAAGCACTAAAAGCTAAAATAAAAAAAGCGTTAACATACCCTGTAGCCGTATTAGTCGTTGCCTTTATCGTAACGTCCATACTACTTATCTTTGTAGTTCCAGTCTTCCAAGAGATATTTAATAACTTTGGTGCAGAATTACCAGCATTTACTTTATTGGTAATTGCTATATCTGAATTTATGCAGGCATACTGGTATATAGGACTTGGTGCGTTGTTTATTGCTGGCTTTTTATTTAAACGAGCTCACAATAATAGTCAGCAAATAAGAGATAACGTTGACCAAGCTATTCTAAAACTTCCAGTTGTGGGAGACATATTAAATAAGGCAGCCGTCGCACGATACGCTCGAACACTTTCAACAACTTTCGCCGCAGGTGTACCATTAGTCGATGCCTTAGAATCCGCTGCTGGAGCATCAGGTAATGCGGTATACCGTGACGCTATTTTAGAGATTCGCTCCGAAGTATCTTCAGGTATGCAAATGAACTTAGCGATGAGAAATTCACAAATATTCCCAGATATGGTAATTCAAATGGTATCTATCGGCGAGGAATCTGGTGCTGTAGACGATATGCTAGCTAAAGTGGCAACAGTCTATGAGGCTGAAGTTGATAACGCTGTCGATAATCTTACAAGCTTACTTGAACCCTTGATTATGTCAGTTTTAGGTGTTGTGATTGGTGGCTTAATCATCGCAATGTACTTGCCAATATTCCAGATTGGACAGGTTGTATAGTTCCATTTTTATTGATAACGTCGCGATTAAAGCCATTGGTACACAATGGCTTTTTTAGTTTTACTAAGTATATAAATTTTGAGTTTGAAACATGTTAGAAAACACTATTTCCGCTTTTGAGCAATTCCCATGGTTTTATTTAGGTACTGTGTTTGTGTTTTCGCTAATGGTCGGCAGCTTCCTCAATGTTGTTATTTATCGCTTACCTAAAATGATGGAGCTTGGTTGGTACCTTGAATGTCGCGAATTTTTAAAAGATGAAGTATCAGAAAAACCGACGCGAGATGTTACCCCTATTTCTCTCTCCAAACCTAACTCCACATGCCCCAAATGCGGCCACGCAATTAAGGCTTATGAAAACATCCCGGTAGTCAGTTGGCTTTTTCTAAAAGGTAAATGCAGTAGTTGCAGCACTAAAATATCCAAACGTTACCCGCTTGTTGAGTTTTCAACTGCACTGCTCGGGTTAGCGGTTGCGATTCATTTCGGCGTTACTTGGGTCGCCGCTTGGGTTCTATTACTAACCTTTGCACTTGTTGCCCTAACCATGATCGATTTAGATCATATGTTACTGCCAGACCAAATCACTCTTCCATTTCTATGGCTAGGTTTACTCATCAACCTTAATGGCCTTATAGTGCCCGTTGAAGACGCTGTTATTGGTGCTACTGCAGGTTATATGAGTTTGTTTTCTGTTTTTTGGTTATTCAAACTAATCACCGGCAAGGATGGCATGGGTCATGGTGATTTCAAGCTAGTTGCATTGTTTGGTGCTTGGATGGGCTGGCAACTCTTACCGCTACTAATTTTAATGGCTTCTTTTGTCGGCGCTATCGTTGGTATTTCATTAATGCTATTTAAAAATCATCAACGAGATCAGGCAATCCCATTTGGCCCATACTTAGCTGTTGCTGGTTGGATATGTCTACTTTGGGGTGAATCAATCTGGCAATGGTACTTATCCACCCTAGCTCTTTAGTTTCCAAAGATGAAAAATTGAGTTAACAGCAATTTAGGAAAACACAACGCGTATGATTATTGGGTTAACTGGTGGCATTGGTAGCGGTAAAACCACCGTCGCCAATTATTTTGCGAATTTGGGTATTGATATTATCGATGCTGATATTGTTGCTAGAGAAGTTGTTGAACCTGGCACTATAGGGCTAACGAAAATTACCGACCATTTCGGCGAACAGGTACTAAAAACTGATGGTAGCCTCAATCGAGAAAAATTGAGGCAAATCGTTTTTACTGACAGCAATGCAAAACAATGGCTCAATCAGTTACTTCATCCGATGATCCGAACAGAGATATTTACTCAATTATCCAAAGCCAAATCTCCATACAAGCTACTGGTTGCACCTCTACTAATTGAAAATGGTTTAGACGCGCAAGTTGATAACGTTTTAGTCGTCGATATCACCGAAGAACAGCAGCTTGAGCGAACGTTAAAGCGAGATAACTCCACGCCAGAAGTTATAAACAACATAATTTCAGCCCAAGTCTCACGTGAAGAACGATTAGCCAAAGCAGATGACGTTATTGACAACAGCAGCGCTAACTTAGCTGATGTTGAGCAGCAAGTTCACAATCTTCACAAAAAATATCTTTCGCTAGCAGCAAGTTAGTGAGCTTCTAGTAAACACAAGAAAATGACAATTTAATGAAAAAATTCGCCATTTAGATCATCAATCGTTAGTATAACCTGATAGATCCACCTAGCTACTGTTACGATGTCAGTTTTATACGAGCACCCGCTTAATGAGCGCATACGCAACTACTTAAAACTTGAGCAACTTTTTGTTCAAGCCCACAATTGTGATGCCCAATATATTACTGATAATTATCAAGTATTTTTCAATGCATTATTTGCTATATTTGACACCCTAGATCGCAATGATATTCGCGGTGAATTGATAAAAGACCTTGAACGGCTCGAACAGCATTTAGTCATGTGGTCAAAATCACCTGATATCGACAGCAAAGCGTTAGAAAAAAACCTTCAACAAATCGTAGGTTATGTTTGCCAACTCAGAGTAAACAAGCAAGCATGGCACGAGCTTCGACAAGACAAGTTACTAGGCTCAATTAAACAACGCTTCGCTATTCAAGGCGGGAGCTCTCTATTTGACCTACCACAACTGCAGTATTGGCTCGCAAGAGCGCAAAATTACACCCTCTCAGATATGGAAAACTGGCTAGCTAAGTTCGCACTATTACGTGATGCAATTTCTCTGGTGTTAAAATTCATTCGCCAACGAGGAAGTTTCGAAGCCATTGAATGTGATTCTGGCTTTTATCAAGACAATGGTGAAGGTTTGCTGCTGTTACGCATAAAAGTGCCAGAAGGTGCGGAATACTACCCAACCATAAGCGGCAATCGTTTTCGCTACTCCATTCGATTTATGCTGCCCTGTCAGCAAACAGGTCGCAAATACTCCAAGCAAACGACGCAGTTTGAACTTGCCCGCTGCTAACGCTATACTCGCCGCCATTAACTCTCCAAAAAATTCTATATTTATGGCAACCACAGTCAAATGTCCTACGTGTGATAAACCTGTTGCTTGGCAAGCAAGCAGCGAATATCGCCCTTTTTGTTCAGAGCGCTGCAAATTAATTGATTTAGGTGACTGGGCTGAAGAAAACCATAAAATTTCGCAGCCTGTGCAAAGTGCGGAGCCTATGTCAGAAGAGATGATTGACGCCTTGGAAGAGCAGTTCTTACAGCATCATAAGTTTTTTGTTGAACCTGAATAATATAACTAGCTATGTGCCTTTAGAAGCCACTCATTACGAGTGGCTTTTTAATTTAGATACTACTTCACTGTAAATTTATTTTTGAGCGTATAGCGCTGTCAGCTTTTCGACTATCGCAAGGTTTGCTTCTGGGAACTCGATAGCCGCTAATTCACTAATGCTTGCCCACTGCTGCTCATTACCTTCTTGTGAGTTAGGTTCACCGCTAAACTGATCGACAATGAAAATAGCTAACTTAACTTGTTTGTCACCATAATCATGGCTGATTTCCATCAATGGCTGACAAGCAAGTATATCGATATCAACTTCTTCTTTAAGCTCTCTAGCTAGCGCTTGGGCAACCGTTTCTTCAGATTCAACCTTACCCCCAGGAAATTCCCATTTACCTCCCTGATGTACATCTGAGTGTCTTCTAGTAAGGAATACACTCTCATCTTGAATAATCACGCCTACTGCTACATGTACTAATTTCATCTAACCTCTCTTTTATTAATTTTCTTATTGATTAGAGCGTGGTGATCTTTCGAGGTTGAGTTTTGTTCAAGCTAAACGCTTTCTAATCACGGCGCTCGGTTTGTGGCATAGTTGTTCTACGTAAAAACCGAGCAACAAAGAGCAGGAAGCGTTTAGGTGAACCTTTCAGGCAGCGCCTGTTTGGCTTCTCTACTGCGTTGTCGCACCTTTATGTAGAATAGCTCCGCCTTGTATAAAACCCAAACAGACTGCTGCAAAAACAACCCTGAAAGGTCAACACGCTCTATACTGCGGTTTTTAAACGGCATCAAAAAAGGGGATATCAATCCCCTTTTTGTTTTACATCAGTGACCTATTGATAAGGTTAGCTTAACTTACCACAACACTGCTTGTACTTTTTACCTGAGCCACAAGGACATGGGTCATTGCGACCAACACGAGGTTGGCGTTGTTGCGGCGCTACTTCGTTTTCAGCGCTTTGGTGCTCAAAGTTTTTAGGAACTTCTTCTGCTTTACGGTGTTGTTCTTCTACCGCTTCAACATCTGATTCCGCCTGAATTTTAACTTTACTCAAAATACCAACAACGTCATATTTCAAGTTATCCAGCATCTCTGAGAATAATTCGAATGACTCACGCTTATATTCTTGCTTAGGGTTTTTCTGAGCATAACCGCGTAAGTGAATACCTTGGCGTAAGTGATCCATCGCTGATAAATGCTCTTTCCAGTGCGAATCAAGGCTTTGCAGCATTACCGCTTTCTCGAACTGGCGAAGCACATCAGCACCAACCATTTCTTCTTTTTCGCTGTAAGTGTTTTCAAATTCACCAACGATTTTTTCACGTAATGTTTCTTCGTGCAGGCTCTTATCTTCTGCTAACCAATTAGCAATTGGCAATTCAGTATTGAACTCGCCTTTTAAGCGCTCTTCTAAACCTGTTACATCCCACATCTCTTCTAACGATTGTGGTGGAATATGCTGGTCAATCACACCGTTTATAACATCAGAGCGAACAACCGAAATTACTTCACCAATTTCGCTTTCATCTAATAGCTCATTACGTTGCTCGTAAATCACTTTACGTTGATCGTTGGCTACGTCATCGAATTCAAGAAGCTGTTTACGAATGTCAAAGTTACGGCCCTCAACTTTGCGCTGTGCGTTTTCAATGCTCTTGGTTACCCATGGGTGCTCAATAGCTTCGCCACGCTCCATACCTAACTTGCGCATCATATTAGCAATACGCTCAGAAGCGAAAATACGCATCAAGCCATCTTCCATCGATAAGTAGAAACGAGACGAACCCGCATCACCTTGACGACCAGCACGACCACGTAATTGGTTATCAATTCGACGTGACTCATGACGCTCTGTCGCGATAATGTGTAAACCGCCAAGTTCAAGCACTTTGTCATGCTCTTCTTGCCACGCTGCTTTGGCTTTTTCTACTTGCTCTTCGGTTGGGTTATTTAGCTTGGCAAGGGCAGCGTCTAAATTACCACCTAAGACGATATCGGTACCACGACCCGCCATATTCGTAGCAATAGTTACTGCGCCTGTTTTACCCGCTTCGGCAACAATTTCAGCTTCCTGCGCGTGGAACTTAGCATTGAGTACTTTATGCTTAATCTTTGCTTTTTTAAGGAATGCAGACAAGAATTCAGAAGTTTCGATGCTAATCGTACCAACCAATACTGGCTGACCACGTTCAACACAATCTTTGATGTCTTCAAGAATGGCTTCGTATTTTTCTTCAGCCGTCAAATAGATTAAATCAGCCATGTCTTTACGGATCATCTCGCGGTTAGTTGGGATGATGACCGTTTCTAAACCATAGATATGGTTAAATTCGAATGCTTCAGTATCAGCAGTACCTGTCATACCGGAGAGCTTTTCGTAAATTCGGAAGAAATTTTGGAAAGTAATAGAAGCAAGCGTTTGGTTTTCGTTTTGAATACGTACGCCTTCTTTGGCTTCAACTGCTTGATGTAAGCCTTCAGACCAACGACGACCTTCCATCGTGCGGCCAGTGTGCTCATCTACGATAACGATCTCATCGTCTTTAACGATGTAATCAACGTCTTTTTGGAATAAGTTATGAGCACGTAATGCCGCCATAACGTGGTGAAGCAATGAAATATTAGCCGCAGCGAATAAAGACTCTCCTTCTTTAATCAGGCCACGTTCTTGAAGAATCTCTTCAATATTCACTTGGCCACGCTCAGTTAAGTAAATCTGCTTGGCTTTCTCGTCAATGGTGTAATCGCCAACCACAAAATCTTCAGATTGACCTGTATCTTCGTCTTTATCTTCTTCACTTTGACGCTCTAAGCCTGGCACTATGGTATTTATGGCACGGTAAAGCTCTGAACTATCTTCAGCCTGACCTGAGATAATTAACGGGGTACGCGCTTCGTCAATTAAAATTGAGTCAACCTCATCCACTACCGCAAAGTTTAGTGGGCGCTGAACGCGATCACCGGCAGAAAATGCCATGTTGTCGCGCAAATAATCAAAACCAAACTCGTTGTTAGTACCGTAGGTGATATCACTTTGATAAGCTTCATGCTTTTCAGGCTGCGACAGACCTGGAATATTACAGCCAACGGTTAGGCCAAGAAATGCAAATAATGGGCGAGACCAATCAGCATCACGTTTTGCTAAGTAGTCGTTCACCGTAACAACATGAACACCTTTACCAGAAAGCGCGTTTAAGTATGTTGGTAAAGTTGCCGTTAAGGTTTTACCTTCACCGGTGCGCATCTCAGCGATTTTGCCTTGATTAAGCACCATGCCACCAATCATTTGCACGTCGAAGTGACGCATGCCAAACACACGCTTACTTGCTTCACGTACAACGGCAAAAGCTTCTGGAAGAATGGCTTCTAATGACTCACCTTGTTCAATACGCGCTTTAAACTCAGCCGTTTTAGCTTTTAGCTCTTCATCACTAAGTGCTTCAATTGTTGGCTCTAAGGCATTAATTGTCGCGACTTCTTTGCGCATTTTCTTCAGAAGACGGTCGTTGCGACTTCCGAAAACTTTTGTCATTAACTTTACAAACATTTTGATAAACCAAATTTAGAAGACAATTCTTCAACTAATAAAAATTCATGCTGTGGCTCGCGCCACAACTAAAAAAGCGATTAAATCTAAGGGTTATTTTGCTTTGCGATAAACGTATTTTATCGGATTTATTTGGGTATTATTACGCAAGATCTCGTAATGCACATGCGGCCCAGTTGAGCGCCCTGTGCTTCCCATACGCGCAATAATTTGCCCTTTTTCTACCACATCACCCAACTCAACAAGCAGTTGCTTGTTATGACCATAGCGAGTTTTATAACCGTCACCATGATCAATTTCAATTAAGTTACCATAGCCGTATCGCTCACCTGACCAACTCACAATGCCAGATGCTGTCGCGATAATCGGTGCGTTTTCCTTACCCGCAAAATCAACGCCTTTATGCATCGCTGGGCGACCGTGGAATGGGTCTTTTCTCACCCCATAGTAAGATGACAACCAGCCTTTAACAATAGGTCGGCCAGACAAATAACTATTGCTTTGTATATGGTGACCAAGCGTCACTGATTCAAGTAGCATCAGTTGATTTTGTTCCTGAGCAACTTGCTGCTCTAGCGTTTCTATTTCAAGTAACAGCTCAGCAAGCGTTTTACTTTTCACTTGCTCGGGCGACTGAACAGGCCCACCGGCAGGTGGCTGCTGGTCAAAATTAAACTCTTTTTCAGAAATATTATTTTCTTCCGCAAGGCGATCACCAAGTGCATTAAGACGCAGTACTTGCGATTGCAGTTCAGCTAACTTTAACGTCAATGCAATGACTTGTTGCTTGTCTGATGAAGGCAATTCAGCTATTTGAGTTGTCGGCTCTATTGACGGTGAAGAGTTGGCAGGAATTGCATTAGCTGAAATGACTAAATGTATCACTAAACCTGAAATTAGGGCAAAAACAGATAACGCAGACAACCAATGAAACTTCGACAGCCTCATTGAGAACCTAACATTATTGCCGCGATATAAAAGGGTTAAACTCATAACTACTTGGTTTTAAACACACCATTTAACAATCAAAAATAAAACGGTGTCGTATTTGCCTTAATCTTATGCATAAATCGCTTATGCAGTTTTGTGATAATCTGCGGAACTTTGGCATAAATCCACGAAAAACTCAATGGCTTGGCATATTTGTACTGTGTTTGTAGAAAAACGAGCGTAAATAAAGCACATTAGAGCCTAGATACAAAAAAGGCCGGCATTGCCGACCTTTTCAATGAAGCATAAATTAGCTTGCTACACTTAGCTCTTGGAACATGGCTGGTGCACTGGCTTCATCTTCATATGTTACCCATTCCCATGCGTCTGTTTGCTTAAACACTTCGCGAAGCAAAATGTTATTTACCGCATGGCCTGATTTGAACGCGCGCAATTCACCAAGAATGCTAACGCCGCCCATGTATAAATCACCAATAGCATCAAGAATTTTGTGCTTCACAAATTCATCATCGTAACGAAGCTCGTCGCTATTGAGCATACGGTACTCATCTAGCACGATAGCATTTTCTAAACTGCCACCTAATGCTAGGTTATGAGAACGCAAAAACTCGATGTCTTTCATAAAGCCAAACGTACGAGCGCGGCTAATTTCTTTGATAAATGATGACGAGGTTAAGTCCATCGTCATGCTTTGACCTGTTTTTGAGATAACTGGATGCTCGAAGTCGATCGCAAAATCAACTTTAAAACCATTGTATGGTAAAAGCTCTGCCCACTTATCATCTTCCTCAACACGAATTGGCTTTTTAATACGTAAAAAGCGCTTAGCAGCATTTAACTCTTCTACGCCTACTGATTGAATCAAGTAGACGAAAGGCAATGCGCTGCCATCCATAATTGGGATTTCAGGCGAATCAACATCGATCACTAGGTTATCAATACCTAGCCCAGCAATAGCTGAAAGAAGGTGTTCGACGGTGGAAATCTTAACACCATCTTCATTCACTAAACACGTACATAAGGTCGTTTCACCAACAGCTTCTGGCGTTGCTTTAATATCAACCACTGGCTCCAAGTCTACACGACGGAACACAATGCCAGTATTAGCAGGTGCAGGACGGAGAGTAACCTTAACCTTCTCACCTTTGTGTAAACCAACACCGACTGCTGAAACGCTATCTTTTAATGTACGTTGTTTAATCATAGATCGCCTGTTCTTAAGTCAATAAAATTCGGATAACATCCGACCACCTTACTAAGCGGTTGCGTAATGTATCAAAATTTGTTTATCAAATCAAAAATACGGCCAAAGCCTGTACGATTTGTAACATTTAGCTGCTAGCCTAAATTGTTTAGCTGGCTAGCATCGCTATTAATAATTAGTCAGCTTGCTTGCGTAAGAAAGCTGGAATATCTAAATAGCTATCCAATTCTTTCGCTGACGTAGTCACGGGTGCTGACTCTGGTACTGCTGCTGTCATTGGCTCAGCTTGTGGTGCTGCAACATAGTCACCACCAACCACTTGCTGCTCAACCGCAGGTGCTGGATTAACTAACGTGATGTCTGGCTTGCGCTCTGCGCCGATACCCGTTGCGACTACGGTTACACGCAGTTCATCTGTCATTTCAGGGTCGATTACCGCACCAACAACAACTGTCGCATTTTCAGATGCGAAAGCTTTTACTTGGTTACCAACAGTTTCAAACTCGTCAATGCTGATATCCATGCCAGCGGTAATATTTACCAAAATACCGCGTGCACCCGCTAGGTCTACGTCTTCTAACAACGGGCTAGCAATTGCTGCTTCTGCAGCTTCTTGTGCACGGTCTTCACCAGATGCAATACCAGACCCCATCATTGCCGTTCCCATTTCAGACATTACGGTACGAACGTCAGCAAAGTCCACGTTGATTAGACCAGGGCGAGTAATCAGCTCAGCAATACCTTGAACTGCGCCAAGCAAAACATTGTTCGCGGCTTTGAATGCGTCAAGTAGTGACGTACCTGGGCCAAGCACTTTTAATAGCTTTTCGTTAGGGATAGTAATTAACGAGTCAACATGGTTTGCCAAGAACTCAATACCTTGGTCGGCGTAGTTCATACGCTTCTTACCTTCAAATGGGAAAGGCTTAGTCACGACAGCAACCGTTAATACACCCATTTCTTTAGCCACTTCTGCGACAACTGGCGCTGCGCCAGTACCAGTACCGCCGCCCATACCAGCAGCGATAAAGACCATGTCTGCACCTTCAAGCGTTTGCTTAATCGTTTCACGATCTTCTTCTGCTGCGCGGCGACCAATTTCGGGGTTCGCACCAGCACCTAAACCTTTAGTAACATCGCTGCCTAACTGCAAAGTCACATTGGCTGATGAATTACGCAAAGCCTGTGAATCAGTATTTGCGGTAATAAACTCAACACCTTCAATGGTTTGGCTTACCATATGCTCAACAGCGTTACCGCCGCCACCGCCAACACCAATGACCTTGATTACTGCTTCTTCGTTATGATCTTCCATCAATTCAAACATAATACTCTCTCCGTTTTTTAACGTTTTTGTTCCACCAAAAATTTAAACAACAATCACTATTCGCATCATTGCGAATAACGACAATTAAAACTCGCCTTTAAACCAGGCATGAACGCGTGACCATAAGTCCGTCACACCTTCTACATTCTTTTTCGCTTTCTCTTCGTTGCCACTTTCCTGCATGCCGTAATGCAACAAACCAACCACCGTTGAATAGCTTGGATCGCTCACATACTCATATAAACCTTCAACAGGTAATGGCTGGGCGATACGTACTGGCATTTGGAAGACTTCTTCAGCAAATTCCACTACACCTTCCATTTTCGAGGTCCCCCCCGTAAGCACAAAGCCCGCTGCGATTTGATCGGCTAAGCCCGCTTCGCGCAGTTCTTCTTGAATTAATTCAAATAATTCGTGATATCTCGGTTCAACCACTTCTGACAAGGTATGACGCGACATACTGCGTGCAGGTCTACCACCAACACTTGGCACTTCAATGCTTTCTTCCATGCTAACCATTTGGCGCAATGCACAGGCATACTGCACTTTGATCTCTTCTGCATGGCTAAGTGGTGTTCTGAAGATTTTCGAAATATCACTAGTAACCTGATTACCCGCGACAGGGATTACCGCTGTATGACGCAGTGCGCCACCAGTAAATACCGCTAAATCCATAGTGCCAGCACCAATATCAACGACACAGATGCCTAGCTCTTTTTCATCTTCTGTCACCACCGCGTAACTTGACGCCAATGCTGAGAAAATTAGTTGATCGGCTTTGAGTTCACAGCGCTCAACACATTTGACCAAGTTTTTCGCCATATCATTAGCGCAGGTAACAATATGCACTTTGGCTTCCATACGAACACCAGACATGCCTATCGGGCTTTTGATACCATCTTGGCAGTCGATACTAAATTCTTGTGGCAGCACGTGTAACATGCGACGCTCAGCAGAAATAGGGACAGAGCGTGCCGTGTGAATCACATTATCGACATCTTCCTGTACTACTTCGTTGTCACTGACTGGCACCATGCCGTTTTCGTTTTGACAGCTAATGTGCTTGCCAGAGATACCCAAGTAAATTGAACTAATGCGACAGTCCGCCATGAGTTCGGCTTCGTTGATGGCACGTTGAATGGATTGAATCACTAAATTCAAATCATTCACGCCGCCTTTATCCATACCACGTGATGGCTGATTACCGACCCCAACTATGCTGAGTTTGTTTTCTGGCGTCACTTCGCCAACGGCAACCGAGATCTTCGACGTTCCGATATCTAGGCCAACAACTAATTTTCTTTCTGCTACTTTCGCCATCAATTTACACTCTTTGCTCTTCAGGGGCTGGCTTCCAGCCAACCGCAACACCGGTATCGTAGCGAAGGTCAATGTAATCAATCACTTCGTCTTGTTTTTGATACTGTTTAATCTGTGGATAAATATCCATAAAGCGTTGTACACGTTGCACACGCTCTTCACGGCCTAAATTAATCTGTACGCCATCGCTTAACGTTAACTGCCAAGAAAAACGCTCTGACAGTACCAATTCGTTAATCGCCAAACTGCTGTAGGCCAACAGTTTGTTCAAGCTATGGTAATTTTCTAACGCCACCTGCTCACTGCCTTCAGGGCCAAAAAACGCTGGCAGCGGGTGATTTACACGCTCATGTGACGCCTGAAACGCCTTTCCGTATTGGTTAATAAAAAAGTCACCATTCCAACGAGCAATAGGCGCCTGATCAACCACATAAATCTTCAATTCGTTTGGCCATTGCTTACGCACTGACACCGAATACACCCAAGGCAATTGCGCAACACGCGCCTGCACTTGGTTAACATCCACTTTAAAAAAGTTGCCGATATTCAGTGGCGCTAATGCTGTTAACACATCGCTTTCGCGGGTGTATGGCATTTCGCCTGATATCGCCACATGCGTTACTGGCGAGGTTTCGGCTGAATTAAACTTCTGACCAATCAACCAAGCCACCGACAACAAGCCAACTACCACCATCAGAAAAAACGTCAACCCTAACCAAAACGTCCAATGCACGTTTGCTTTGGTTTCGTTTTTAGTAGCCAATGTTTTAGCTGATGCTCTTGCCATTAACTTTTTAAACCCTTACTAACTGCTATTTGTTTAAGCCAGCACTCTCAGCAATTCGCGAGACTAATTCGCTAAAGCCAATTCCTGCTGCTTGCGCCGCTTTAGGTACCAGTGACGTTTCTGTCATCCCTGGTACTGTATTAACTTCCAATACTTGCCAATCACCTTGTTCATTGCGCATCACATCAACGCGTCCCCACCCTTGGGCGTCAACTGCATCAAAGGCATGCTTCGCCAAGGCTTGCAAGGCTTGCTCATCTTGCTCAGGTAAACCGCTTGGGCAATGGTATAAGGTCGAATTACTTTGGTATTTCGCCTCGTAGTCATAAAACTCTCGCGGCGTCTCCATATGAATCGCTGGCAATGCGGTATCACCTAAAATCGAGACGGTATACTCTGGCCCATGAATCCAAGCTTCAACTAAAACACGCTCATCAAAACCAAAGGCTTCAATCAATGCATTTTCCAGTGCCTTAGCATTAGTGACTTTTGCCATCCCAATGCTTGAGCCTTCTTTAGCTGGCTTAACCATAGCGACACCGCCTAGCTCGGCTAACACAGCTTCACAATCAGCCATGTCAAATTGCGCTTGTTGAATTACTTTAAACGGCGCGGTTGGTAGCCCTTGAGCAAGTAATACTTGCTTGGTGCGCACTTTATCCATACAAAGCGCCGAACCTAAAACACCAGAACCTGTGTAATTGAGTCCCATAAACTCTAAAGCACCTTGCAGGCAACCATCTTCACCGCCACGACCATGCAAAGCGATAAACACACAATCAATATTTTTCTCAGCTAATGCTGAGAGCGGTACAGATTTGGTATCAATCAATTCAACGTGATAGCCGCTTTGCACCAGGCCATTGGCAATTGCTTTACCTGAGTTCAGTGACACTTCGCGTTCAGCCGATGTGCCGCCATAAAGCACGGCAATATTCTTAGTGGTCGTCATTAGCCATGCTCCTTGTCAGATGAAGTACTT
Organism: Thalassotalea euphylliae; assembly: GCF_003390395.1. NCBI lineage: Bacteria > Pseudomonadati > Pseudomonadota > Gammaproteobacteria > Alteromonadales > Colwelliaceae > Thalassotalea > Thalassotalea euphylliae. The sequence continues at coordinate 3,509,476 of NZ_QUOV01000001.1, forward strand.
TGCCTAAGGTTGAGTAATGGGCTAACCGCTAGTGAACGAGCCACTGCGCCAATATTGCCGGCCCCTTGCGTGATCACCATGTCATTTTCTTGTAGTTGCATGGCTAATAGCGATGGCAGCTTTTCAACATCAGAAACATAAACTGGCTCTAATTGGCCACGTTGACGAATGGCACGCGCCAATGATTTGCTATCTGCGCTTGGAATACTGGCTTCGCCAGCACTGTAAACATCAAGTAGGAATAGGCTGTCGACTTCTGACAACACTTCAACAAAATCTTCAAATAAATCACGGGTGCGCGAGTAGCGATGCGGTTGAAACACCATGACTAAACGTTTGTCTGGCCAGCCATTGCGCATGGCTTTAATGGTCGCTTCCACTTCTTTAGGGTGGTGACCGTAATCATCTACTAGCACCATATCGCCTGCTTCAGTGCTGAGAGCAGCAAGTTGCTCGAATCGACGCCCTATACCTTCAAATTCACTTAACGACTTAGTAATTGCGGTTTGATTAACGCCTTCATCATGAGCAACGGCAATCGCTGCCAAGGCATTTAGCACATTGTGCTCACCCGGCAGATTCAGCGTAACATCGAAATTGGTTACGTTATTAATAACCACATTAAAGCGGCTTTGACCGGCAGATTGTTCAAAATCTGTTGCACGAATATCGGCATCTTCGCTAAAGCCATAAGTGATCACTTGACGCGCAACTTTTGGCAATAATTCGCGCACTACAGGGTTATCAATGCAAAGCACAGCAATGCCGTAAAATGGCAGGTTATGCAAAAACTCTAAGTAAGTGTCTTTAAGTTTTTCGAAATCGCCGTCATAGGTTTCCATATGATCGGCGTCAATATTGGTGACCACAGCGACCATTGGTTGTAAATGCAAGAAGGAAGCATCCGACTCATCTGCTTCTGCCACTAAGTAGCGACTTGAGCCTAGTCTTGCATTGGTGCCAGCGCTGTTAAGTAAGCCGCCAATAACAAACGTTGGGTCAAGCTCGCCCTCAGCTAAGATGCTGGCGATAAGGCTCGTTGTTGTGGTTTTGCCATGAGTACCCGCAATAGCGATACCGTGGCGGAAACGCATTAGCTCGGCTAGCATCTCAGCGCGGCGCACCACAGGAATACGCTGTTCAAACGCCGCAGTGATCTCTGGGTTAGTTTTGTCAATGGCGGTAGACACGACAATCACGCTAGCACCATTGATATTCTCTGCTTGATGGCCAATATGCACTTGCGCTCCCAAGGCAACCAAGCGCTTTACGACAGCATTTTCCGCGATATCAGAGCCGCTGATTTGATAACCTTCATTTAATAGCACTTCAGCGATACCGCCCATGCCTGCGCCGCCTATCCCAACAAAGTGGATTTGCTTAACGCGGCGCATTTCAGGCACCTTAATCAGCGTATTTGCTTTATTCATTTCACTCACAGCGCTACTTACTACTTTATTCTTATCCATGCGTGACTAACCCCTTACAGGCGTTAGCCACTTTAACTGTTGCATCAGCATGCGCGGCATCAAGCGCAGCTTTTGACATATTGCGCACCACAGTGTCTGAGCTAAACATGCTGTTGAGCATTTGCGCTAGCGTGGTACCATTAAAATCTCGTTGTGCAATTAGCTTGGCAGCACCGCGGCCAACTAAATATTCAGCATTCTTGGTTTGGTGATCATCGACGGCATGAGGAAGCGGCACAAAAATCGCCGGCTTACCTGCCATCGCAAGCTCAGAAACGGTTAACGCACCAGCGCGGCACACGACGATATCAGCCCAGTTATAGGCCTCGGCCATATTGTCGATAAATTCTGTCACTTTGGCGCGCTCGCCCGTCAGCTCATTTTGCTGATACGCTTTACGCACTTGCTCGGCATTGCCTTTACCGGTTTGATGCCAAACATGAATATGTTGCTGTTGAATTTGTTTCATGGCCGCTGGAACCGTGTCGTTAAACACTTTTGCTCCTAGGCTACCGCCGACAACAAGTACTTTCTTACTGGTGGTTGGCTGAACCGACACCACCTGCTCAAGTTCAACCATTTCCTTGCGCAGTGGGTTGCCGACAACATCAGCTTTAACTTTCGGCGCAAATGCTTTTGGAAAGGCACACAACACACGCTTAGCGAGCTTTGATAGGTAGCGATTACTCATCCCCGCAACGGCATTTTGCTCATGAAGCACTAGAGGCTTACCCAATAACCAAGCGGCAACTCCGCCTGGAGCACTTGCGTAACCGCCCATGCCGAGCACAACATCAGGATTGATACCGCGAATAACACGGATGGATTGCCAAAGTGATTGCAATAATTTAAACGGCAGTTTAACCAGCTCTTTCCAGCCCTTGTTTCTCAGACCCGCAATATTAATAAAGGAAATGGGGTAACCGTGCTGAGGAACAATATCGGCTTCCATTCGCTTTGCGGTACCAAGCCAGTGAATGTCCCAACCTTCCGCTTCAAGCGCTTTCGCAACGGCAATACCAGGGAAGATATGGCCGCCAGTACCGCCCGCCATTACTAATAATTTAGGTTTGTTGTTCGCGACAGAAGTGCTAGACATCAAGCGCTCCTTGTTCTGGTGTGTTCTTGCTAGAGGCTTTGCTCATCGCTTTTGGCTTGCTAGTAGATTTGCCCACTGATTTGCGATTTGAACTCGTCGCCTGTAATGATTGCAGCCTTAATTCATGATCGATACGCAGTAACACCACTACCGCTATAGTCATAATAATGGTTGAGCTACCACCATAACTGATCAGTGGCATAGTCAACCCTTTGGTAGGAACGATACCAGCGCTGGCGCCAACGTTTACCGCTGCTTGGAAGCAGAACCAAATTCCAATACCATAGGCAAAAAAACCTTCAAAATACTTTTCTTTGTTGATCGCTTTGCGACCTAGCAGTAATGCCTTAATCACTAAAATACTACTCAATACTAAAATGGCACTAATACCAATAAAACCAAACTCTTCCGCCAGCACTGCCATCACGAAGTCGGTGTGTGCTTCCGGCAAATATTCTAATTTTTGTATGCTATTGCCCAAGCCTTGACCGAACATTTCGCCACGACCATAGGCCATTAACGACTGCGTTAATTGGTAGCCACTACCAAAGGGATCTGCCCATGGGTCAAGGAAGCTGGTAACACGGCGCCAGCGATAGGGCTCAAAAATGGCGAGCAATGATAGCGCACCGACCCCAACCGTCGCAACCGCGATAAACTGCCATAGTTTAGCACCAGCTAGGAATAGTAGGCCAAAGGTAGTGACAAACATCACAACAACAGTACCCAAATCTGGCTGAAGCAATAACAACATTGCCAAAACACCAAATACAATCAATGGCTTAGCAAAGCCTTTGATGTTTTCCATCACTTCATCACGACGACGCACTAAATAAGCAGATAAATAACAGAAAAAGAATAACTTAGCTGGCTCTGCCGCTTGAATAGTAATTGGCCCAAGTACAATCCAGCGGGTTGAACCATTTACCGTACGACCCACGGCTAAAACCACTAATAAAAGCGCAATTGCCAAGAGCAATAATTTACCACTGTTTTGGTGCCACCAACTCATGGGTATTTGCAAGGTAAAACCAGCAATCAACAAACTCAAGCCAATATAGATGCCATGGCGAAAAACAAAGTGGAATGGGTCGTTAAACAAACGCTCAGCCACTGGCATTGAAGAGCTCGCCGCCATTATTAAGCCGATGGTGTACATGGTAACCATTAAAATAATATAGGAGCGATCGAAGGTGACATTAGCGTTCGTTTCCACCTTCATCCAATTGGGCATAGACGACATGGCAGGCATGCTAAGCACTCGTAGTGAGAAGTTAATCGCCATTAGCTCAACTCCTCACTTGATTTGCTAGCTACGTCAGCAACGGCCGCAGTAAAAACGTTTCCGCGCTCAGCGAAGTTAGCAAACATATCAATACTGGCGCATGCTGGCGATAACATCACCACATCTCCCGCTTTTGCTTGCTTTTTGCAGTAAGCGACCGCTTGTTCGATGGAATCGACCGCCGTGCTATTTTCCGATAACGCTAAAATTTGCTGTTGATCTTTGCCAAGCGCGAAGACATGAGCAACATGCTCGGTAATTACAGGTGCTAACGGCGTAAAATCAGCACCTTTGCCTTCTCCGCCAGCAATTAAATAGAGTTTTTGATCAGCAGCCAAGCTTGGTGCTAAACCTTGAAGTGCGGCGAGTGTCGCGCCAACATTAGTTGCTTTTGAATCGTTAATCCAACGAATACCGTCTTCACTGGCAACTGGCTGACAGCGGTGCGCTAAGCCTTGATAAGACTTAATCGCTTGCAACATTTTCGACATTTCCCAACCTAGCTGCTCGCCGATGGCAAGTGCAGCTAAACTGTTGGCTGCGTTGTGCAAACCCGCAATTGGTAATTCCGCTAAAGCCATCAGTGGCTGTTCACCTTTGGCTAAATAAGCTTTGCCTTGATGACTGATAACACCAAAGTTATCCCTGTTGACTTGGGAGCAGCTCGGTACAGCTTGGCTAAATGAACAAGCATTAATATCTGTAGTTGGCACCGTTGCGCTATCTTCAGCATTAAATACGGCAAACTCAGCACCGTGATAAATACGCTGTTTAAGCTCAGTGTAAATCGCCATCGTTTTGTGGCGATCTAAATGATCATCACTAAGGTTTAAAACGCTTGCTACTAGTGGCTTTAAGCTACTGATGGTTTCCAATTGAAAACTTGAAAGCTCAAGAATTAACAACTCAGGAGATTCATTGATGGTATCAAGCACTGGTACGCCAACATTACCACCAAGTTGGGTATCAACACCTAGCTTTTGGCCAATGTGATGCAGCAGATTAACCACAGTTGATTTGCCATTGGAGCCAGTAACTGCAACACAAGGTGTATCTTTTAGGCGAGCGTAAAGCTCAACATCACCCCATACCTGTGCCGAGGCACTAATGTTTTCAGCAATTTCCGGTAAGGTGATATCAACACCTGGGCTGACTAATAAAATATCTGCTCGTGCAATGATTTCGCTATGCCATTGTCCCGTGTACAGCTGACATTCAGGGTAATTAACGGCAAATTCAGCAAAGGCCGGATGTTGCGCACGGCTGTCGTTAACGGCGCAGCTTAGCCCGTTGTTCGTTAAGAAACGAACAAACGACATGCCAGTCAGGCCAAGGCCTAACACGACAATGCGCTTATCTGCTAGCTGTGTTAACGATATAGATGACATCTGGTTACTTTGCTCTTTGCTCTTATTAATTAAAACCTGTTCGCTATCTCAGCTTTAAGGTGGCCAAGCCAACCAAAACCAAAACAATGGAAATAATCCAGAAACGCACAATCACGCGTGGCTCTGGCCAACCTTTTAATTCATAGTGATGATGAATGGGAGCCATTCGGAAAATACGCTGACCACGCAGCTTGTATGAACCTACTTGCAAGATCACAGAAACGGTTTCCATCACAAAAACACCGCCCATAATCACCAGCACAAGCTCCTGACGTACAAGTACCGCAATAACGCCTAAAACTGCACCAAGGGCTAATGAGCCAACATCGCCCATAAAGACTTGTGCTGGGTACGTGTTAAACCATAAGAAGCCAAGGCCAGCGCCAACAATGGCAGTACAAACCACCACTAATTCGCTGGCTTGCGGAATGTAAGGGATGTTTAGGTACTCAGAAAAATTCACGTTGCCTGTAACGTACGCGAATACCGCAAAGGCACCGGCAACCATAATAGTAGGTACTATGGCTAAGCCATCTAAACCATCGGTTAAATTCACAGCATTACTGGTACCGACAATTACGAAGTACGCCATGGCGATATACAGTAGGCCTAATTGCGGCATCACATCTTTAATAAATGGCACGAGTAACGCTGTTTCTTCTGGCGACTGCGCTTGTGCATACAAAAATATTGCGGTACCTAAGCCAACCACGGTTTGCCAGAAGTACTTCCAACGGGCAATCAAGCCGTTTGAGTCTTTGCGGATCACCTTGCGGTAATCATCAACAAAACCAATGGCACCAAATGAAGCGACAACAAATAAGGTGGTCAAAACATAGGTATTCGACAAATCGCCCCATAGCAACACGCTGGCGATGATTGACGCCAAAATCAAAATACCGCCCATGGTAGGCGTACCTGATTTTGACAAATGGCTTTGCGGACCATCGTCACGCACGGTTTGGCCAATTTGCATACGTTGCAAGGCGCGAATTAATTTAGGGCCAAAATACAGAGAAATTCCCAAGGCCGTTAGGGTGCTAACAATAGCCCTAAAGGTCAGATAGGAAAAAACATTAAATCCAGAAAAATATTGGGTGAGGTACTCGCCTAACCAATACAACATTACGAGTGCTCCTCAGCGGCGCGAGGTTTGCGCCAATTTATAATCTCATTTACCACGTGCTCCATATGAGCACTGCGCGAGCCTTTCACTAAAATAGAAATCGCGCGTTCTTCGTTAGCCAATTGCTGCTTAAGCGATGCCAACAATTGCTCTTTCGAGCTAAAATGCTGACCATTATCACCAAAGGCATCAGCCGTACTTTGGCTTAACACGCCAAGTGTTAATAAAGTGTCTATTCCCTGTGTTTTGGCATGCTCTCCTACTTCTTGATGATAACTTCTGGCATCACTACCAAGTTCTGCCATATCCCCTAAAATCAAGACACGGTAGCCTGGATAACTAGCCAGCAACTCTGTTGCAGCTTTGATTGATTCCACGTTAGCGTTATAAGTGTCGTCGATGAGCTTACAGTTATCATCTAACTGATAAAGGTTTAAACGTCCTTTAACCGCCGACATTTCCGCTAGCCCGAGTTTGATGTCATCTAGGCTGGCACCACATTCAATGGCGATGGCAGCTGCAGCAACCGCGTTACAAACATTGTGTTTACCAGGTATTGTCAGCTCAATATAGGTGCTACCAATATGCGTGTGTAACTTGAAGTTGGCGCAGCCATTGTCGTCAAGAGTGACATTTGCGCTATAACAATCTGCAGCTTGCTCAGCTTTGATTATTTCATTTGCGCCTTTCTCATCTGCACTCTCTTTGCAAGAAAAACGACGCACTTTTTTATCAGTTAAACGCCATTGCCATTTATCAGCCCATTTTGAGTCTTGGTTGTAAACAGCCACGCCACCTTCTGGAATACCTTCGAAGATTTCCCCTTTTGCGCGAGCAACACCACATAAATCACCAAAGCCTTCTAAGTGTGCGGCCGCAATATTATTGATGATGGCTACATCAGGCTTGACTAAGTTAGTGGTATAGGCAATTTCACCAATATGATTGGCGCCCATTTCAATAACAGCAAAATCATGTTCGTGGCCTAAACGCAGCAACGTCAGCGGTACGCCAATGTCATTGTTAAAGTTGCCATTGGTGGCTAGGACATTTCCTAGACGCGATAAAATTGCAGCAACCATTTCTTTGACTGTGGTTTTACCACTACTGCCAGTAATACCAACAGTTTTTGGCGCTGTTTGTGCTTTGACGTAAGCACCAATTTTTCCCAGCGCAATACGAGTATCAGCCACCACCACTTGTGGCAATGTTGTTTCAACTTGATGATCAACAATGACCGCCAAACCACCTAACTCAGCAACTTGGCTCACAAACTTATGACCATCAAAATTAGGGCCTTTGAGCGCTAAAAAAACTTGCTCTGCTGCTAATGCGCGGCTGTCTGTGCTAATCGCAGAAATCGTAATATCAGCACCAATGAGTTCGCCACCTGTGGCACTAGCAATTTCTGATAAGGTTAATGGGATCATTAGTGCTCTCCTGTCAGATATAGGGTTTCGACCAGAGCACGTTCACTGTATTCAATGATTTGGCCTGCTATTTCGATGGTATTCTCATGCCCTTTTCCCGCTAACAGCACAATGTCATTTGATTTGGCGTGAGCGAGTGTAGAGCGAACGGCTTGTTGACGGTCGAGCATAACGGTGATTTTTTCCACATGCTGACAGCCTGCTAAAATGTCGTTAGCAATCAGTTCAGGGGCTTCACTGCGCGGGTTATCATTAGTGACCACCACATGATCGGCAAATTGCTCAGCAGCTTGCCCCATTTGTGGACGCTTGCCTTGATCGCGATCACCACCACACCCAAACACCACCCACAGCTCGCCTTGGCAATGGTGACGACAAGCTTGCAAAGCATTGGCTAATGCATCAGGCGTATGAGCATAATCAACCACGGCGACGGGCTTGTCTGTGTGATGGAATGCCTCCATTCGTCCCTGGCTAGGCAACAACTTGGGAATGTTGGCAACAATGGCATCAAGTGAAATATTTAGTGCTAATAAACTGGCAATGGCTGCTAGTAAGTTATCAATGTTAAATTCACCTAATAACTTGCTCTCGACCTTAGCGCTTGTTTTTTCTGTGACCGCGATAAAGCTAACACCGCTAGGTGAAAGCTCAATATCTTGTGCGCGCACAAAGCGCTGATGCTGAGTAACAGCATCACTTTTACCAAAGGCGATACTTGGCTGTTTTAACTGCGCAAGCCAAGCTTGACCGTACTCATCATCACCATTAACAACCGCAATTTGCGCACTGGTTTCGCTAGTAGTGCCAGCAAAGATACTGAACTTAGCTTTGGCATAGTCCGCCATGGTTTGGTGATAATCCAAATGGTCTCGGCTTAAATTGGTAAACACCGCGACACTCAGTTGTTCAGCAGCAATACGGCCCTGATCTAATGCGTGCGAAGAAACTTCCATCGCCACATGCGTGACCGACTGTTCGGCAAAGCTCGCTAAAATCTGATTCAGCTCGGTCGCACCTGGCGTTGTATTAGCAATTGGTGTCAATGCCGGTAAGATACCAGCGCCTGTAGTACCTATCACAGCGGCTTGAGCTGCTATGCTATGGCCATCACTCTGGCCATAGCTTTCAGTACTCTTATCAGTTTGTTGATAAGCATCTTGCTGGCAAAGGTTAAGTAAGCTGGCGATCATTTGGCTGGTACTGGTTTTCCCGTTAGTGCCAGTAATACCAATGAGGCTCAACTTATCTTGTGGGTATTGATAATAGCTCGCCGCCAATTCAAATAAACGTTGATTTAGCTGATAAAACTGCACAATTGTGACGTTTTCACGGCGTAGCTGATTGCCATGTTGCTGTGCCTGTTGGCATTCAGCTATCACTAAACTCGCTCCTGCCGCAATTGCTTGGTCGATATAATTGCGACCATCACTCGCAGTACCTATCACAGCACAGAACACATCACCCTGATTAACCTGACGGCTGTTATTGACAAGCTGAGCCGTCGCTAAAGGTGTAATGTTAATATCAAACTGAGCCAAGGCTTCTGCAATAGAGCATCCAGCAAGCGCTGTTGGCATAAGTGGGGTTTGAGTAGCAGAGTTCTTGGTGACAAGATTCCTAGTGGCAAGGTTAGGCATTGTCCCCCCCCTTGCGCTCAGCGCTTTTCACCACGCGTTGACTGTTCGATGATGAGTCAGGCGCTATATTCAACACCTGCAAGGTGCCTTTCATTACCCGTGAAAACACAGGCGCTGCAACATCTCCACCGTGATATAAATCGCCACCCGGCTCATTAATAACGACAACCACGACCACTTCAGGATTATCAATTGGTGCCATGCCTGCGAACAAGCCAACATAGTCATTACCATAACCGCCTGCAATCGCTTTAATACTGGTACCGGTTTTACCGCCAACGCGATAACCTTCTACTTTTGCTTTCTTAGCACCGTTTTCCACCACACCTTCAAGCATAGAACGCAAATCTGCGGTTAATCGATTTGAGAAAATGCGCTCGCCTCTGGCTGGCGTATCTTGTTTTAATATCGTCAGCGGAATTTTAGTGCCGCCGTTGGCGATAGTGGCGTACAAACGAGTTAGTTGTAATGGGCTAATTGCCAAGGCATAACCGAACGATAAAGTCGCTAACTCAAATTGTGACCAGCGACTGCGATCGTGCATCATGCCACTGGTTTCACCGATTAGCCCAGTGCCTGTTTGCTCACCAAAACCGACTTCGAAGAACTTGTCGAGTAGAAATTCCTTCGGCATCGAAAGCACCAATTTAGCGGTGCCCATATTGGATGAGTGGATCAAAATTTCTTCCATGGTGAGATCACCACGATTAATCGGGTCACTAACGCGGCGGCCACCAAGACGCATCCAGCCTGGATGGGTATCAACAATCGTACTTGCTTCTGCGACACCAAATTCCATTGCAGTTAGCAAGGACAGTGGCTTCATGGTTGAACCAGGCTCAAACATGTCGGTGATCGCACGATTACGCATTTTGTGCACTGGTGTGTTTGCACGGTTGTTCGGGTTAAACGATGGAGAGTTGACCATGGCAAGAATCTCACCAGTATGCACATCCGCAACAATCACAGAACCCGAGGTCGCCTTAAACGCAGAAACCGCGCCTTTAAGTTCGCGGTATGCTAGGGTTTGAATGCGTTGGTCAATACTGAGCACAACATCTTTGGGGGGCTGCGCCTCTTCCACTGAGAGAATTTCAATTTTCCGGCCTTTGGCATCTTTGCGGAATTTCTTCTCGCCGCCAACACCGGTTAGCATAGTGTTGTAAACCCGCTCTATACCTTCGATACCTTTGTCATCGACATTGGTAAAGCCGACCACGTGAGCACTAATTTCACCCGATGGATAAAAACGTTTGGATTCTTTGCGTAGGTGAATACCGGGGATTTTTAACTCTTTAATATAGTTTGCCATCACTGGCGACACTTGGCGCTCAACATAAACAAAGCGTTTGTTTGGGTTGCGCACGATACGACTGGTGAGTTTGTTAACGTCTTGATCTAACACATCTGCCAATGCTTGCCAGTGTTCACTCATGGCTAACGCATTGTTATCCATCACAACTTTCGGATCTGCCCAAACAGTTTCAACCGGCACACTTACCGCTAGTTCACGGCCATTGCGATCGAGTACAGAGCCACGTTGAACTTCACTGGCCGCGGTTCTTAACGAGCGCATATCCCCTTGCTTTTTCAACATGTCAGGTTCGAACACTTGAATATAAGCTGCGCGAGCCATTAGCGCTAAATAGATAGCTACCACCACCGCCAGCACAACGTAAAAGCGCCAAGCAACTGTGCTCGGTTTTTGATTAGCTTTATTGCGTTTTACCTTAGCTGTCATGGTATGGTTAACACTACTTCCGAATTTGCGTCTGGTCGTTGCATATCCAGCATTTTTGCTGCTTTGCGCTCAATCACGCTATGCTCTGCCAAACTATTCTGTTCTATTAATAAATTGCGCCACTCGATGTCTAATTCATCGCGCTCGGTCAACAACACTTCCAATTCACTGGTGGTTTGTCGATTAACGTGGGTGAAGTAAATCACCGAAAAAGCAGACAAAACTACTGCAACCAGCAATACATAGGTAAACAGGTGTTGTTGAATATCGTGATAAATATCAACAACTAATGCAGATTTCTTAGTCGCCATTAGCTATTTGCTTACCTTAGTTCAATAGCTGCTTAGCTGTCTGCTAGGCGCTCTGCAACTCGCAACACTGAGCTACGCGCTCTAACATTACGTTCAATTTCTGCCTTACTTGGTTTGGTTTTACGGCCTACCAAGCTAAGTTTTTTCCCTTTTTGTAGTTCTGCCTCACTCACTGGCAACCCTCTTGGCACTTGCTTTCCTTGCGAGTGCTTGCGCATAAACTGTTTTACTAACCGGTCTTCCAATGAATGGAAGCTGATCACCACTAGTCGGCCACCGGGCTTTAACACGTTAAGCGACGCTGCAAGTGCTTGTTCTATTTGGTCAAGCTCTGAATTGATGTACATGCGGATCGCTTGAAAGCTGCGCGTTGCTGGATGCTTTTTAATTTCGCGCTGTGGTGCAACCGTTTGAATAAGCTTGGCCAACTGACCAGTGCGGGTTAGCGGATTTTCTTCACGACTGTCGACAATGGCATTGGCAATTCGCCATGCATGCTTTTCTTCGCCAAAGGTTTTTAATACCCAACTTAAGTCTTCAACATCAACACGTGTTAACCACTCGGCTGCAGTTTCGCCACGCGTGGTATCCATACGCATATCAAGCGGGCCGTCATTCATAAAGCTAAAGCCACGCTCAGCTTCGTCTAACTGCGGTGAAGAAACACCTAAATCAAATAAGATGCCATCAACTTGACCTATCACCTCTCGGCGCTCAGCAATACTCTGTAATTCTGCAAAGCCAAAATGTTCTATCGAAAAACGATTGTCGTCGCCATACTGCTTTGCCGCCTCAATTGCGGTGGGATCGCGATCAATAGCAATAAGCTCACCGTTATCGGCTAATTGGGAAAGAATTTGTCCCGAGTGACCGCCTCGACCAAAAGTACAGTCGATGTATCGGCCATTTGGATCTATGGCGAGGGCTTCGATTGCTTCATCAAGCAATACAGATATATGTGAACTTTGCTCAGGCATTTTCGTTATAGTGTCAAATCAAGTAATCTTTCAGTTAATTCGATTTCGCCTGCTTGGATTTGGCTAATGCCTTGCTGCATTCGCTGTTGCCAAGCCGATTCACTCCAAATCTCAAATTTCTTTAGCTGGCCAACCAACATCACGTTCTTTTCTAATGCAGCGTGTTGGCATAACGGGCCATTGATCAAAAGGCGACCACTTTTATCCATTTCACAATCGGCGGCATTGCCAAGTAATACTTGTTGAAATAGTCGCTCGCTTCGATCCATTGAGGACAAAGCGCAGAGTTTTAATTCAATTTCTTCCCATTCAGGAAGCGGGTAAAGCAACAAACAAGCTTGTTGAACATCAACGGTGCACACCATCTTGCCCTGACAATCAGCAATAAGCTCCTCGCGATACCGAGTTGGTATCGTGATGCGTTTTTTGCTGTCGAGCGTAATTGCGCTGGTGCCTCTAAACACGTTTGCCTCTAGCTACCTATGCCCATAACTATTCGTTATCACATAAGTCTGTTTATTTTCAGAGAATCTTATCCTTGGACTGAGCCACGTTTTTGCAGCTTAATTCCCTAAGGATCCACGATTCCCCACTTTTTCCCACATTTATACAGTTTAGAGACTTGAGTAAACCTATGTCAAGCAAAGAATAGGTTATTTGATCTTGCTATAAGCCAGAAAAATTAAGCGATAGAGCGAAGTTGATGATTCTGTGGAGTTTTGTGGATCGCCATCCCAAATAATTGCGTGTTTAATGAAAATCTGAGGATAAATTGCACTACTGAGGATATAAACAGGAGATAATAACCTCAGTAGTGGCGCGTATATTATTAACGTTAAAACTGCTAACAACTAAAAACTAAGTAGGGGTGAGGTTTTATACTCACGTTTAACTTTTCTTGCAGGGCAAATGCCTGCTCTGAATAGATCCCTAACTGGCGAATCGCCAAAGGGGTTGATTGGTCAATGCTTTGTAAGTGATAGTGAAAGCCATGCTCAGCAACGCTAATATGAACAACTTCCATATTCGCTTCTTCAGCACGAGTGAAAGCGATTTGATTCGGTTTAACTAACAGCTGGTGAATATCGCCGCTTGTATTATCTTCTCTACGCTGTACTTGTGCATGTTCATATTCGTGCTCGCCCAATGCACTCGTCAGACACTTTCCATTGACTTGACATGGCAACCAGCTACCTAATTGGAGAAAATCGGCAACGTGATAATTTGCGGGCGCTTGGCAGATTTCAGCTGGGCTGCCAAATTGTAATATTTCCCCCTGTGCCATCACCGCCATTTTATCGGCAAAGGTAAACACTTCATCCTTGTTGTGGGTGACAAAGATCGCAGTGATCTTTAATTGTTTGAACAATTGGCGCAGCTCTAACATCAATGATTGGCGAAGGCGTGCATCAATATTAGAAAACGGCTCATCTAGCAGCAACAACTTAGGTTGCGGGGCAATCGCTCTGGCAATGGAAACCCGTTGCTGTTGTCCGCCCGATAGTTCGTGTGGGTAACGCTGGTTAAAACCGGTTAGTGCTAACAGTTCGAGCATCTGGTTAACACGCTCACGTAGCTCAGATTTGGGCAGTTTACTTATCCCAAAGGCAATATTTTGTTCGACCGTTAAATGTGGGAATAAAGCATAGTCTTGAAAAATCATGCCGACTTGGCGCTTTTCCGGCGCCAACATGTTTTTCGAGTTAATAGCGGCTTTACCCGCGATGGTGATGTCGCCACCTTGTTGAGCAATAAAACCTGCAATCGTGTTGAGCAAGGTCGTTTTACCACAACCACTTGGGCCAACTAAACCAAGGATCTCACCGGCATGCAATTCAAACGCAATATTTTGCAATATGGCCTGTCCAGCAAGGGTTACATCTAGCTGGCTCACCGTTAAAAGTTTAGCGTTTACGTGATTAAGTTGTGACATCAAATTCTAATTTCTTTCTAAAGTAACAATATTAGTCATACATTAAAGTAATCGAATGACTAACTAATAGGCTAACTATTAAACTGACTAATGCTTATTTTTGTTAAGCCAAATGATCGGTATCAAGCCAAACAATACAATAAAAATTGCACCTATTGCCCCTTGCTCCAAACGTTCATCTGAGATGAGCTGATAAATAAAGGTACTCAAGGTCTCAAAATTAAAAGGTCTGAGCAAAAGCACCGCTGGCAGCTCTTTCATCGCCTCAACAAAAACCAATAGCCAAGCAACAAATACCGAACTTTTTAAAATTGGTAAGTGCACTGTTCGGATAGTAGCCATTAAACCAACGCCTAAACTCGCTGGTGCCTTATCAATTGAATGTGGAATTTTGCCAATACCCGCACTTATTGTGCCGTTGGCAATAGCAGCAAAACGGACAACAAAAGCAAAAATGATGGCAAAGGTTGTGCCGGATAAAATCAACCCGGGCTTCGACCAATCTAGCCATTCAGCGGTATCATTTAGCCAATGATCTATCGGCCCAAATGTCGCCATTAGCGCCATCGCAAGCACAGTACCTGGCACAGCATAGCCAAATCCAGAAATTTGTAGTGGCAAATGATTTAACGATTTTGGGTAAAAACGATGAAACAGTGCCAACAGCAAAGACAAAGCAACGGCAGCGGTTGCCGCATAAGCTGAGATTTTCAACGTTTCCCAGCCAATTTCTGCAAGCTGGCCTAGTTGGTCTAGCTGAGCATAATCAATTGCCATGGCGATCAGCAAACCAAAAGGCAATGCAAAACCCAATATGACTAACAACCAACAAAAGACAAGCCCCATCACCTGCTGCCCAAACGATAAAGCCAATTTATCGCCTGAGAAGTTAGGGCGATTCGATTGATGCCTTTGCCCTGCACGACTTTTTTGCTCGGCAACCACAGTAAATAGCACAAAGAGTAGCAACACACTCGCCAGTGCATTGGCCGCGGCCATATCACCGTAGCCGAGCCAAGTATCATAAATAGCGGTAGTTAACGTATTAACCGCAAAATACTGCACCGTGGCAAAATCAGCGATGGTTTCCATCATCACTAAAGTGACCGCGACCATGATTGCAGGTCGAGCCAAAGGTAAGGCAATTTTTAACATTGCGTGACGTGCTGATAACCCTAACGTACGCCCTGCTCTGAGTAAGCTAGTATCTTGCTGTTCCAGCGCAGTACGAGTCAGCATATAAACGTACGGATACAATACCAGCGCTAAGACAACCGCAGCACCTTCAAGCGTGCGTAAATCGAAAAACCAATAATCTGTTGGCGATTGCCAGCCAAAACTTGCTCTTAACAGGCGCTGCACTGGGCCCGCGTAGTCAAATAAGTCAGTATAAAGATAGGCAACCAAATAGGCAGGCATCGCAAGTGGCAATAATAGGGCCCAACGCAGCCATTTGGCGCTTATTAATTGTGTTTGACTAATGAGGAAGGCACTTGGCACGCCAAATAGCAATACCAATAGCGATACATAAAACGTCAGTAATAAGGTATTGCTGATGTAGGTGGGTAATACGGTTTGCCAAAGATGAGAAAAAAGCTCACCAAAATTCCCTATGCTGGTAAACAGCATAACGAGCACTGGCGCTAATAGCGCCAGTGCAATTAGCCAACTAAGCGTTAGCCAAGAAGTGTTACGTTGACCAAATATCACAAATCAAATTTTGCTTGATCAAGTAATTTTAATGCTGCTTTACGATGGCTAGCGATCGTTTCTAGCGGTAAATCATCAGCTTTAAAGTCGCCCCATGAAGCAACTAACGCAGATTTTTTCACACCCGCACGTACCGGATACTCCATATTCGTTTCCGCATACATTTGCTGTGCTTTGTCCGACGCTAGGAATTCAAGTAAGGCTTTTGCAGCCTCTTTGTGTGGCGCGTATTTCGCAACGCCAACACCTGAAATATTTACATGAGCACCACGATTTTCCTGGTTAGGGAAGTTAATGTTTACCGCATCGGCCCATACTTTTTGCTTGTCGTCATTAAGCATTTTGCCAAAGTAGTAGCTGTTACCTAGCGACACATCACATAGACCTTGGTGAATGGCTTGCACTTGACCGCGATCATTACCTTGTGGTTTACGCGCTAGGTTTTTCTTTACACCTTCTAACCATGCTAACGTTTTCGCTTCACCGTGTTCAGCAATCATTGAAGAAACAAGCGCGACATTGTATGGGTGCTTACCGCTGCGCGTACAAATTTTACCGCGGTATTTTTCATCTGCTAAATCTTCGTAACTAATCGCCATATCACCTAAACGCTTAGCGGTATAAATGTTACGAACGCGAGTGGTTAAGCCAAACCAAGAATTGTCTTGTGCTTGATATTGGCTTGGAATTGCTGCTTCTAATACGTCAGAGTTAACCGCTTGCAATAAACCTTTTTCTTGCAACTCAATTAAACGACTAATATCGGTAGTAAGTAGTACGTCTGCAGGGCTGTGCTCGCCTTCACGGGCTAAACGCTCTGCCATACCTTTTTTCGCGAATACGACATTCACTTTAATGCCCGACTGCTTGGTAAACTCGTTAAACAAAGGCTCAACTAAGAATGGCTGACGGTATGAATACACGTTAACTTCGTCTGCCGATGCGCTAAATACAGGAGCGACAAGTGTTGCGGCGAACGCCGTTAAACCGATAATTTTTTTGATCATATTAAGCCTATGCAAGGTTATTAGTATGCTTAAGGATGTGATGGTGGCAAGAGTAATTAACTGGTTACTAGCTGTCAAGGGATTTGAGAACTATTCTCATTTATTCTACAAGGTCTCTGTTAGCCCTATGGCAATTAACCAAAATGCGAAAAATAATTTGAGCTTACGCGCCGACAAGTAAGTCACCAGAGATTTTGCTAAGATACCGCCGATCACAGCGCCAGGCCCAGCGAAAATAACCACTTGCCAATAGACACTGAAGCTTATTAAGGTGTGTTGCCAAATTGCAGACCAAACAGTAAATGCCGAAACAATAACTGCAGCAGCAACCGACATAGTGACATCAAAACGTCTAAGAATCAGATAAATCGCTAACACCTCACCTACCCCAACAGATAGCCAAGCGGTAATTGCGCCACCAAAGTAACCAATAGCGATAATGGCTAGGTAATCAAAATATTGTAGTTTGCTCGATTCGCGTTTTGGCTTGAGCAGATAAACGGTTGTCATAATAAATAAGCCAAGCACTAACGAGAACCAGCCAAAGCTTTGATGCAGGCTTGCTGGAGAGCTGACATTTGCGCCATAAATTGACCAAATACCCGCAATTGCCGCAATACTGGTCACCGCAATAATGCGTTTAAAGCCCTGCCACAATACCAAATCACGCTTTTCTTTATGGTAGTGGTGATACCAAGTGAGCGCGCCAGCAGTCATACCAAAGCACTGAATCGCAAAACTGGTGGCGATTGATTGAATCTCAGAGAACGACAAGTGGTTAAACATCGGAATAAATATTACCCCGCCACCTGCTCCTGTCGAGCTCGCAAAAATTGCTCCTAACACGCCCAGTAAGCTATAGCTGATGTACTCACTTAGTTGGCTGACAGGAAATCCAGATAAGCCAACGAGTACCGCCCAAAGTAATGAGAAAGGTAGTAAAAATTTCGCAGAGAAAAGTGGTGAACGCGTTTGAGTTGTCATTACTTCGCTACATCAATCAATTGTTATTGTCTGTTGGCTGCTACCCGTTCGTTGTTATTAGCTTGCAGCTTTACTGTTTTCTTCCCTAAATGTTTGCTCTTCTATAAAAGCGATGGCCTCGGCCGACAGCACACTTTTGGATAAGTATTGACGCTGTTGCTCAAGGTGAATGATAAGGCCATGTTCGGTATGCTCTATCTGTTTAATACTCTGCCAATGATAAATTTGTTCAATAAATGGCGAAGTTAACGCAATACCTTCGGCATTGACCTCTAGATTAACCTGGTTATTGCCACTTTTACCTAATAGTTGACGAGTAACCCACCATGCCCTGCCAAATCGAACACTCAGTGCTTCAATCACCGCTAAGGCAATTAAAAAGCTAGGCCAATAAGCACTGACATCAGGCACTGAAAACAATACCAAACCAATAACACAAAAAGCGATAGCCTTTTGATAAGCCTGCCATAACGACTTTTTAACTAGGGTTTGCTCATAGCACTCAGTAAGGTAAGTTTTATCCAGCGTAAAGGTGGTTGTGTAATGAAAAGGTTCAGCCATAAAATCTCAGTATTTATAAGGCATGCGAGTTAATATTGATTGAATATTAACGAATATTCACTACCAAGCCTATTGTCTTGTGACAAAAATGCACTAAGGTGTAAATAACAGACGTCGCAATTAATGGAACTATTTATGTCTAAATCGCCCGCGCAATTTGCTCAAGCAGCACAAGAGCTCTGTGTGTTGCCAGATATTTACCTCAAACTAACGGAAATGCTGGCTAATGATGAATGTAAGCTCGATGATATCGCTGATGTTATAAGCCTTGAGCCAGCAATTGCGGCAAGCTTACTAAAAATAGCTAACAGTGCGATGTTCAACTTCCCTAAGCAAATTGATTCTATCAACAAGGCGTTAATTTTATTAGGGCTTAGCCAAGTGAAAAAGTTGGTCGATGCGTACGGTGTTACCGCTGCGTTTTCGAGTATTAACCCTGAAATAACAGATATGGAGAGATTTTGGGAAATTAGTGTTGAATGTGCGCTTATTTGCCAATTCCTTGCCCAGCGAAAAAAAATCTCCAACGCTGATAACATATTCTTATCTGGGTTATTTCACAATTTGGGGCTACTGGCGATTGTGCATAACGCGCCAGATGCCGTGCAATTCTGCGAACGATATACCTCAAACGAAACACCCTGGCATCGCCAGCAAGAAACATTCGGTTTTACCTTTGCTGACTGCAGCGCAGCTTTGTTAGAACAATGGCAACTGCCGTTAACTATTGTTACACCAATTAAAGAGTTTAACCACGCGTTTCAAGAGGAGCTCGATGCTCCAAGTAATTTACTTTATGTCGCCTCTCGCTTGGCAGTCTATAACTCTCATCCTGGTTTGTACTCAAAAAAAACTATCGTGGGCCAACACATACTCGACAGCCTTGGTTTAACAGAAGAAGACATTGACGCGGCAATAGAGCATTGTAATGAGCAAGCGCTAGAGCTATTGGCGGCATTTCCGATTTATTAAACTTTCAAGCTCATCATTGTGTTCACCCAACAGTGGCGGCGCCTGTTGGTAATCATTGGGTGTGGCCGAAAACTTGACTGGGTTTGCAACCATAGGCACCTTACCTGCACCAGCATGTGGTAGCTCAAATTGCATCTGACGATGTTGCACTTGAGGGTTAGTAAAAACCCTATCTAGTGTGTTAATTGGGCTACAAGGCACTTGCACCTGATTAAAGTCAGCTAGCCATTCATCTAAACAGCGAGTTTGTAGCCGTTCACCAATTAAAGTAATCAACTCGATTCTATTGTTCACGCGCTGAGCATTTTCGGCAAACCGTGTGTCTGTCGTAAGTTCAGGGCAGCCGAGTACGTCACAACACTTTATAAACTGCTGGTCATTACCTACCGCAAGAAAAATATGACCATCTTTCACCGCAAATGCTTGATAAGGAACAATGTTAGGGTGTGCAGTCCCCATCGGTTTAGGCGCTTGTCCAGACACTAAGTAATTACTTCCTTGATTGGCAAGCATAGCTACCATAGTATCGAGCAAAGCAATATCGAGTTGTTGTCCCTCACCAGTTTGCTCGCGATGATACAGCGCCGCCAAAATAGCACTAACGGCATACATTCCCGTCATTAAATCGGCGACAGCGACACCGACTCTTTGTGGACCACCACCGGGTAATTCCTCTTGTTCACCCGTAATACTCATTAAGCCACCCATAGCTTGGATCATGGCATCGTAGCCCGCTTGCTGAGCATATGGGCCATCTTGACCAAAGCCAGTGATCGAGCAATAAATTATCTTGGGGTTAATACTTTTTATCGACGCGTAATCCAGTTGGTACTTAGCAAGGCCACCTACTTTGTAGTTTTCGACAATAATATCCGCTTGCATCGCCAGCTCTCGCACTTGTCGCTGACCAGTTTCAGTCGTGAAATCAATCGTAAAAGACTTTTTTCCGCGATTGGCAGTAAGGTAATAGGCTGAATCTTCCGGGTTTTGGGTATTGTCGCCTGAAATAAATGGAGGTCCCCAACTTCGTGTATCATCACCCGTGATAGGGCGCTCAATTTTCCACACCTCAACACCGTAGTCAGCGAGCACCTGAGTAGACCACGGGCCAGCAAGAATACGACTTAAATCAAGCACTTTAATACCTGCTAGTGGACCAGCCATCATTTGCTTCCTATAACTTAATAAGTTAAGCAAGATACAAAGCCTGTTCAAAATATGCAATGTAGATCAACAAGGGTTTTATACCAATTTGATTAATTATTTAGTCTCTCAGAATGACATAAGCAGTATTAGAACAAACGAAATTTATGATGATATAGTTGCTCTACATCAAGTGAATTTTGTGCAGTTATTATGCTGCTTATGCATTCCCAAGGGCGAGTTTTAAAGGCTCATATACTGCGTTATGCCGTTTGACAAGGGAGTAACCATTCTCTGCACGCCAAGCCTTGTCTATGAGCCTTTAAATTCTCGCTGAGTGAGCAAATAATTATTCAAGTTGGTATTATTTATAAAAAAAGCCGCAAAGCGGCTTTTTAGAAATGAAGATAAGTCGGCATTACTTAACAACTTTTAAGCTAGGTCGGCCTTTTGCTGGTTTATCTTCAGTTGTTTTGTCTGCAGTAGCTTTCGCGCCTGTCGCTTCCTTGCCTTCGCCTGTGCCAGCAACTGGTGTTGATTCAACACCAGCCAAGGCAGGTTTTGCAGGAGCTTCATCTTCTTCAACAACCTCTGGGTGTTCAATTGGCAATGAGGTACCCGCACCATTTTCTTTGGCGTAAATAGCACCAATAGCGCCGTATGGCACAACCAAGTGTTCTAGCTTACCACCAAAACGAGCTGAAAACTCAATGGCCGCTTCACCCATTACAATGCTGCCAACGGCAGAAGAAGAGATATTTAAAACGATTTGACCATCATTAACGAACGACATTGGCACCATAACACCATAAACACTCACATCAACTACAATGTAAGGTGTTAGGTCGTTATCAGATATCCAGTCGTAAAAAGCCCCAACGATATAAGGCTTATTCGAGGTCATTTCTATCGGAGTAGACATAAACGTGCGAGTTACGCTGGGTTACCGAAACGTAATTCACGCTCTGCTTCAGTCAACGAGGCTTGGAATGATTCACGCTCGAATAACTTCAACATATAGTTTTTCAATTCTTGTGAGCCTTGGCCGGCAAGTTCAATGCCTAATACAGGTAAACGCCATAATAGCGGTGCTAAGTAACAATCTACTAAGCTGAACTCTTCGCTCATAAAGTAAGGTGCTTCGTTAAGGATAGGCGCTACGCTCAATAAGCTTTCCTTAAGCTCTTGGCGTGCTTTCTCTGCAGCGGTTGCATCACCTTTCATGATGGTTTCTGCTAGGCTATACCAGTCTTGCTCAATGCGGTGCATCATTAGGCGGCTACGGCCACGAGATACAGGGTAAACAGGCATTAGCGGTGGATGCGGGAAACGCTCATCTAAATACTCAATAATGATCTTCGCTTCGTATAACGCTAATTCGCGATCAACTAAAGTTGGTACTGTACCGTAAGGGTTCAAATCAATTAGGTCTTCCGGCAAGTTAGCTAGGTCAACTAAGTGAATATCAACACCGACACCTTTCTCAGCCAATACAATACGTGTTTGGTGACTATACATGTCATCCGCGTGTGAGTATAAGGTCATAACCGAGCGTTTGTTTGCAGCAACAGCCATAGTATCTCCAAAGATATGCGTGATAAGTGCATGACTTACATACACTAAATAAAATAGACGTTACGGAACTCGTAACAAAGTGTTCTATGATACTAAAAATTGATGAAAAATTAAAACTGGTTAGACCAGATAACACACATACGTTTAGATCAAAAAAGGCAGCTTACGCTGCCTTTTTAAACTTGTGGTGCTAGTTCACTAAGAGATTAGTGAACGTCACGCCAGTATTCTTTCTTCAAGAAGTAAGAAAGCACAAATAGAATGAATAGGAAGCCAATAACCCACTTACCTAACGTCTTACGCTCTAGTTTGTTCGGCTCACCAACGTACTCAAGGAAGTTAGTTAAGTCACGAGCAAACTCGTCGTATTCAGCTTCGGTCATGGTGCCGCCAACTGGTGCAGATAACACACCGTGCTCGTCCATCGTGCGAATACCTTGCAGGTTTTGCAATACGTGTGGCATACCAACGTCTTTAAATACTTTGTTGTTCACGCCAAATGGACGAGACTCATCAACGTAGAAAGAACGTAAGTAAGTGTAGATCCAGTCTGGGCTACGGAAACGAGCTTCAAGTGTTAAATCTGGTGGCGCAGCACCAAACCATGCAGCAGCTTCTTTCGCTGGCATTGTATTAGTGATGTGATCACCCACTTTTTCACCAGTGAACATCCACTCAGCTTTACCTTCTTCGTCACTAATACCTAAATCAGCAAACGTGCGGTTGTAACGTTGGTACTGAAGCTGGTGACAACCAAGACAGTAGTTGATGTATGACTTAAAACCACGCTTTAGCGATTCTTTATCTGATAAGTCGTTATTCGCCGCATCCAATGGAATGCTTGGACCAGCTGCGAATGCGAATACCGGCAATACAGCCAATAAAGTAATAAAAAGCTTTCTCATTATTTGGTCACCCTTTCTGGTACTGGCTTAGTGTTTTCATTCTTCGAGTACAACCAAATGGCTAAGAAGAAACCGAAGTAACCAATAGTTGCAATTGAACCTACTAAGTTAGCAGTGTCTGATGCTGGTAATGTACCTAGAATACCTAGGATAACGAAACAGATAGCAAACTGCGTTAAGTTCAATAAGTGCCACTTGCTACGGTAACGAATTGACTTCACCGTACCGCGGTCACACCAAGGTAAGGCAAATAGTACACCGATTGCTGCGAACATTAATAAGGTACCCATTAACTTGTCTGGAACAACACGTAAAATCGTGTAGAACGGACCGAAGTACCATACTGGCGCGATGTGCTCAGGTGTTTTAAGGCCATTTGCAGGCGTGAAGTTAGGCGCCTCTAAGAAGTAACCGCCGCCTTCTGGGAAGAAGAACATTACCCAACAGAAGAAAATAAGGAAACCAGCAACACCCATAATATCTTTTACTGTGTAGTATGGGTGGAACGGAATCGCATCAACAATGTCGTACTTATCAGCGTACTGTTTGTGGAACTTGAACTTAGAAAGCTCTTCAGGCTTCATGCTACCTTTAGGCTTCTTAATGTTCGTACCGTCTGGGTTGTTAGAACCTACTTCATGTAGTGCTAAAATGTGCAAGAACACAAGTACGACAAGTACTAATGGTAATGCAATTACGTGTAGCGCGAAGAAACGGTTAAGCGTTGCACCAGAGATAACGTAGTCACCTTTGATCCAAGTTGCTAAGTCTTCACCCACAACAGGTATTGCACCGAATAAGGAGATAATTACCTGTGCCCCCCAGTAACTCATGTTACCCCAAGGCAATAAGTAACCCATGAATGCTTCAGCCATTAATACTAAGAAGATTAGCATACCGAAGATCCACAGTAGCTCGCGCGGTTTTTGGTATGAACCGTACATTAAGCCACGGAACATATGTAAGTAAACCACAACGAAGAATGCTGACGCACCTGTTGAGTGCATATAGCGTAGCAACCAACCGTAATCAACATCACGCATGATGTATTCAATAGAAGCAAACGCACCGTCACCTGATGGCTCGTAGTTCATGGTTAACCAGATACCCGTTAGGATTTGGTTAACCAGTACTAACATGGCTAGTGAGCCAAAGAAGTACCAAAAGTTAAAGTTTTTCGGTGCAGGGTACTGCACAACGTGTTTATTCATCGCTTCCATTACTGGAAGACGCTGTTCTATCCAAGCCAGAAAATTATTCATTATGCATCTCCTGGGGCAACACCAATTAGTAAGGTGTCTTCGTTAGGGAAAGAATGGTCTGGAACTGATAAATTAAGTGGTGCAGGAACACCTTGGAAAACTCGACCGGCCATATCGAACTTAGAACCGTGACATGGACAGAAGAAACCGTCTTTAACACCAGCTACGTGTTGTTCGAAATCACCTTTGTGATGAGTAGGTGCACAACCTAAGTGAGTACAAACACCGAGTGCAACCATGATCTCAGGCTTAATTGAGCGATGTGCGTTTTTCACATACTCTGGCTGTTGTGGTTCTTCTGAGTTCGGATCACGAAGTTGACCATCATGCTTTGGTAATGCCGAAATAATTTCGTCAGTACGACGAATTACATATACAGGTTTACCACGCCATTCAGCACGAACTAGTTGACCAGGCTCGATTTTACTCACATTGACTTCAACCGGAGCACCAGCAGCTTTCGCTCTGGCACTAGGGTTCCAAGAACCAATGAAAGGCACAGCCACACCAACAACACCTACACCACCAACAACCGAAGTTGCAGCAGTTAAAAAGCGTCGTCGGCCGTTATTCACGGGCGCATTGCTCATTCAAATTCTCCAATTAATTTACAAACTCAATCACATAGATGATAATGGTTCTTATTCAAGCACTATCAGCCAGTTACTTGAGCTAACTAGCGACAAAAAAATTTTTTCGATCATAAAGAAAACCCCCTATTTTTACAAGGTAATTAACCCTTGTTTACGTGAGTTTATTTAAAATAGTGACAAAATATTTCAAGGCGAAAAACAGATTGGCGAAAGCTTAAACAATTTAAATTTTGGACATAAAAAATCGTTATATAGCCGCTTTTGATATCGAGAACTTGAATGATTATGTTGCGAGAATTGAACTAGTTAACTTGAGTTAGCTGCTTTGAGTAATCCAACCTTCTTACGTTCGACTTTGCGCTACTGCTAGAATGTACCGATCAGCACCTTATCGTTCGAACGACAGGCATAAAAAATCCGACATATAGCCGGTTTTTGACATCGAAAACGTAAATATTAACGTTTTGAGCATTGAGGACGTTAACTTGAATTAGCTACTTTGAGTAAGCCAACCTTCTTAAGCTCGACTTTGCGCTGCTGCTATAATTTTCCATTCTGCACCTTGTCACACGAACGACAGACATAAAAAACCGGCATATAGCCGGTTTTTTGATTTTGAAAACGTAATATTAACGTTTTGAGCATTGAGGGCGTTAACTTGGATTAGCTGCTTTGTGTAAACCAACCTTCTTACGGTCTGCTTTAGGCCATTGCTAAAGTGTAAACGCACAGCCGCTATATTCAGAGAACAACAGACATAAAAAAAACCGGCATATAGCCGGTTTTTTGATTTTGAAAACGTAAATATTAACGTTTTGAGAATTGAGGACGTTTACGTGCTTTATGTAAACCAACCTTCTTACGCTCAACTTTACGCGCGTCACGAGTAACGAAACCTGCTTTACGTAGGTCACCACGTAATGCTTCGTCGTACTGCATAAGTGCACGAGTGATACCGTGACGGATAGCACCAGCTTGGCCTGTGCTACCACCACCAGTAACAGTGATGTTTAAGTCGAACTTCTCTAATAACTCAACTAACTCAAGAGGTTGACGAACAACCATACGAGCAGTTTCACGAGCGAAGTATTCAGAAATATCGCGTTTGTTAATGGTAATGGTACCGTTACCTGCTTTCATGAACACACGAGCAGTAGAGCTCTTGCGACGACCAGTACCGTAATATTGATTATCAGCCATGGGTTACAGCTCCAAAACTTGTGGTTGTTGTGCAGCATGCTTGTGCTCAGGACCAGCATACACTTTTAACTTACGGTACATTTGACGACCTAAAGGACCTTTAGGAAGCATACCTTTAACTGCGAATTCGATAGCACGCTCAGGCGCTTTATCGATAAGCTTTTCGAAGCTAATTTGCTTCAAACCACCAGGGAACTCAGTGTGCGAGTAGTAGATTTTACCTTTCGCTTTGTTACCTGTTACACGTACTTTCTCAGCGTTAACAACAACGATGTAATCGCCTGTGTCTGCGTGAGGAGTGTACTCTGGCTTATGCTTACCGCGTAAACGACGCGCAATTTCAGTAGCGATACGACCAAGAGTTTTGTTCTCAGCGTCCACTACAAACCAGTCGCGCTCAATGCTTTCTGGTTTTGCTACAAAAGTTTTCATTTATAAAAACCCAAATAAAAATGTTACTAAACTTGATAACGCCCTAGCGTTATCGGTTCAAAAGGCTACGCGTTTACCCCTTCGAGTATCGAGCCCGTTGCTTACTCTCGGGAAAGAATAAGCTTTGTAACGTAGGGAGCGCAGGATTATACAGAACTCTTTTTAAAAGATCACGTACAATTTTTAATCTTTTGATAGTGTTAGTCGGCTTTTTCACTTTCCACCGAGGCTGGATTGTCGCCCTCTGTCTGGTTTTTCACTAACTTGTAGCTAATACGCATTCTAAAGGGCTCTTCTGGCGTGGTGAGATAAAAAGGAAAATTGTCGATATTCGGGCTGTTTGGGAAAAATTGTGGCTCTAAGCAAATACCGCCAAAACTTTCAAACTTACCGCCTAAATATTTGCCTGTATACACTTGTAAACCAGGATAACCACTTGATACATGAAGCTGCAATTGCTTATCGGGGCTGATCAACACGCCTTGAGATTCATCAGCGGGTCTACTGACGACAAAATTATGATCCAGATTATCTTTAGGCTGTTGAGGATCAAGCACACGTGGCTGGCGAAAATCCATACTCGTACCATCAACTGGGCAAATTTCACCGGTAGGTACGTTAGCGTCATCGACTTCGGTAAAGTTATCGGCAAATATTTGCAAAATATGCCCTGACGCACTTTCACCAACACCAGCCAAATTAAAGTAAGGATGTGTTGTTGGACCGACCACGGTTGCTTGCTCAGTTATTACTTTCATATCAATATCTAGCGAGCTGTCGTTGTTCAGGTGATAGGTTACCCAAAATACCATTGCGCCAGGATAACCATTATGACCATTTGCCAATTCACATTTTAGTGTCAGCACCTGCGTTTCTTGCGCCACTAACTCCCAACACATGTGACTGATACTCTTGTCACCGCCGTGCAAATGGTTCGAGCCTTCATTGGCTTGTAAAGCAAACTCCTGATCATCAATAGAAAACGCTGCGCCACCAATGCGATTAGCATAAGGACCAACTATCGCACCATGATAAAACGGGTCATCTAAATAATCACTAAGCGTTGAATAACCAAGAATAATATTGCGGTCTTTACCGAATACGTCGGTATGCCATTGCAATAAACGAGCGCCGTAATTAGAAATACAAACTTCATCACCTGCGTCGTTACAAAGTACGAAGGAACGTAACTCCATACATCTACCCTTTCATTTTCGGTGACTATTGCCACACTTTGTTTTCTTCTATATTAGCTGGCTTTTGAAATTAGGTTCAACGAATTAATAAAGATCACGAAGGCAGAATATTTTGAAGGTTATGACAGCAAGTTATGTCATTTGCTTATGACGTAGTGTTTAGTCAAAACAACGTAGAGTAATTCTAGCAAAGAACTTAGCGCAGGCAATAAGCGAGAGCATAAGGAAATATGCAAGTAGAATTGCGCTCGCTCACCTTTTAACGAGTTATCAAAATTAGCTTTTGAACAGAGTGTCAAAAGAAATAACACAAATCAAATAAAAATAATTCTCATTTGAGTTTACTTTTGTTTTTTAGCTGTTATGATAGACCACGATTAGAAAATACCAAGAGCAATCTTGGAGCTGAAGCCCAACTGATACCGACAGGCAGTTGTATGATTTGTGAAGCAATTAGCCCAGCTTCATCGGCTATCCCCCTAGCCGTTACAAATTAATTGCCTTTAGGTATCTTTTTCAGCACGTTCAGCTTATCGGAATATACAGATAAGCAACAGTTTCTATGATGGTAAATATGGATTAACGAATATGAATTGGCGAATACCGGCCGATTAGTGCGTTAGAGGTTGTGCCATATTTACAAAGAAAAGTTTCCAAGCAAGCTCAGCGGCTGACAGTGTCATGTGTGCCCTCAGATAGCACTGTTGGTTGGCTGAGCACCCTAACTTAATCAGTTAGGAATGAAACCAGTTCACTCCCAGTGAAATGTGTAAGTGATACATTTATCACATGTTACTTTGACAGCTTCCTTGACGGGAAAGCCCACTACCTTAAGCCCACATTATGTGGGCTTCTTTTTATCTATTTTTTATTTACTGCTTGATAAACACCTGCACTTCATCAACTTTTGGAGTGCTATCTTCAGAAAGGTTCACTAAGTAAGAAAAGCCATTGTTCTCAAGAGTTAACTGATTTTGCGTACGCTGAGTGACAAATCGGTTAGGGATTTCGGTGCGCGGTTGACCTACATACAAACATTGCACACATGGTCTGCGCTGCGACTGATATTTATTACTTTCGAGTGTGTACTTGATCATATTGCCACGGACAAAGTCGACAATCAGCGAATTGCCATACACCCATACGTCTTTATTTCTCGCTTTAGGAATAGTAATGGTCGGCAGCCCTAGGGTATCGACAACATCATCTTTAGAAATCTTCCGTTTGCTCTCCAATAAGCCTTCGGTTAAATCAATAAAGGTTGTACTGCTTGCCAAAGCAACAACACCTTGCCAATCAAATTCCTGATACCCTCTAAAGTAAATCGAAATACCGCTCAGCTGTTTATTATTTGCTTTATCCGCCGAGGTGTTACCGTTGAAATATAATCTCGTTAATGTTTTGCGTCCCTGAACACGCAGGGTATTAAAGCGCAATATTGGGGCTTTTAAATACAGCGCCTTACTCACCTGCAATAATGTACTGCCAATTTCTAACTCTTTATCAATGGTGATATCAGCACCGTACAGGTTATCGTGCAAAGGAATTCGATTGCTTAAATGGAGCGGTAATAGCCAGTCCGAATGTTCGTAACCAACAAAGGTGTCGCGATCAAACAAAAATAAATGTTTGCGCCCGTACAAGAATGCACTTTGCTTGCCAGATACCTTAATAATGGCTGAAGGCTCACCTAAAAGCGCTGTAACTTGTCGTTTATTCCAGCCCAACTGAGCACCTAAAATATCACCATTAACATCTATATTTTCATTAAATTGCGATGTGCTTGTTACCGCGTTAATACTCGCTGCTTGTGCATTACCCTGCGATTTTGTGCTAGCAGTACTTGCGACTCGCTCGACGTTAGCAATGTCAGCTAAGCTTTGCTCAGTTGTCGAGCTTCTGCGCGGAATAGCGCGTCGTGGCGTCAATCTTTGAGATGTCAGCTGTTTGGGCGTTTTTTGTCGCTTTGCTTGAGTCGCTACAACAGTATCTGCCGCTTGTTCTGCCACTACTTTTGTGGCTGAATTGAGTGTTGGCGCAATTGTCGATTTGGAATCGGTGAATGTAGAATCGTTTAGTGTCGAATCAGTTAGCGCTAATGCAGCTGTAGTGATAGCACCAGACTTAAGCAAAGCAATGTTTGACTCGCCTTTGGCATTAAAATTAGTAATCTTTCCACCAGTTGCCTTGGCTAGAGTCTCTTTGTCCTGACACAATACGATAGCTTCTGCCGTCATTCTGTGACGTTTTGCTTTGATTGTTCGATTTTCCTGGGTTCGGATTCTAATTTGCGTTGTTTGATAATCCGTAATTGCGATGGCATCAGCACCCAATTTTTCAGCGCGCTGTTTCAGCTGTAAAATAGCTTCATCTACCGAATTCTTTGCCAACTTGGATGAAATTTTGGCATTGCGAGGG
This sequence comes from Thalassotalea euphylliae, assembly GCF_003390395.1. Lineage (NCBI taxonomy): Bacteria > Pseudomonadati > Pseudomonadota > Gammaproteobacteria > Alteromonadales > Colwelliaceae > Thalassotalea > Thalassotalea euphylliae. Next base: position 3,539,833 of record NZ_QUOV01000001.1, read on the forward strand.
TAACTTTTCAGCTGCTGGTGCTCGGAAGCTGAAATCCCGCTAAAGCCAGAAACCTCACCAAGCACATGATAGGGGCAATTAGGGTAATAGTTTAAAACAACAACATTAGCTGGCGCGGAGTAAGTACTTGATTGGTTGGTATCAGAAGTGCTACCACAGCCTAATAGGGCTATAGGGAGTAAGAATACTAAAGCTCGTAACATCACAATAATCCGTTATTTTTGTTATTTTAGTGATTAGCATGCATGTAAAAGTGAGGTGATTAACCTCGAGTTAACCCAGCGTAAGTAGGTAACAAGCACGATTTAGTCTAAAAAAGTGCTTAACATGCAACCTACTACGCTAGCGAATTTAACAAATTATTTCAATAGCATTAGCTCGTAATAAGAGTTATTGATTGAGGTTATATTGACAACTTTTGCATCTTAGCGGCGAATGCTTGGGCAAATCGCGCTGCTGAGCCTTTATCCATATTAAAATACAATGAAGGTTCGATTAGCTCAGCTTCCATGAGCGCAAATGAATCACCACTGCGCACAAAGTCGACTCGCGCGTATAATGGCATATCACTAATTGCAGCAAGTGAGAGGTTTGCTTGACGCACTAATTCTGGCTCAGGTTCAATCGTTGCCAAACGGCCACCGTGCTCTTCTTGAACGCGAAAATCATCCTTTTTAGGTGTTTTTAAAATCGCGTGACTATAGTTGCCATCAAAATAAAACAGTGAAAACTCACCTTCCTCAATAACGCTTGCCATAAACGGCTGAACCATAAAATTACGACTAGCAAAGGCTTCTGTTAATGCCGCTAAACTGTCTTGATAACTGGCTTTTTTTAGCCAGAAGGTATTATCAGCATTGGCTGAGATTCGCGGCTTTATAACGATTTGTTTAACACCAAAATGTTCAAAAAATGCAGGAATTTCACTATTATCAAAGTGCTCTCGCCATAAGGTTGGCACGATATTGACGTGTTTTGCTTCAAGCTCTTTTAGATAGCGTTTGTCGATATTCCACTTCATCACCGCTAGGCTATTTTCAAGGTGGGCTGTGGATTGCTCTATCTTCTCAAGCACAGCGATAAATTTGTCGGCATCGTCTTGATAATCCCAAGGGGAACGCACAATCACTGCATGAAAATCATCCCAATCAACTTGTTCATCGCGCCAAGAAACCATTTGCATTTGCCAGCCAAGCTCAGCCAATGGCTCTTCAAGCAGGTGATCATAAGCTTCAAAATCGGCCAAACTGTCCATCGATAAAATTGCACAACGTTTCATTCTTGCTCTCGTTCTTTTTGCGTTTCGGGCTTTATATTGCATTAAAAACTATTGAATACAAACATTGGGCATGATTTTTTTTATCGGTCGTTTTACTATAGGCGGATATCTGTATTTTCAAATGATTTTCAACCCAAGATGCTACAAGTTGACGAGTCGGTTTTAAAAGACATTGGCCGTGGTTTTTCTGTTCCAGCTCAGCCGAGCTTATTGCTCGAGCTGCAAGAAAAAGTCAAACAAGGTGAACCGAACTTAGACGAAATTGCTGAGCTTATTGCTCAAGACATTTCTGTAAGTGCAAAAGTACTTAAAACCATTAATAGCCCGCTGTACGGTCTATCCCGAAAAATAGCTGACATTCCAAAGTCTGTTAAATATATCGGCCTTAACGGTATTGTTTCGTTAGTCACCAGTGACCTGATTCGAAAAAGTTTTAACCAACAGGGCTGCAGCATATCGCTTGAGAGCTTTTGGGATAACGCCAGCAATATCGCTAACACTGCGGTATTTATTGGCCAAAAGCTCCGTCGAAGAATTGCCAAAGAAAAACTATTCACACTTGGGCTGTTTCACGACTGCGGAATTCCAGTGATGGCAATCAAGTATAACAATTATCAGCAGGTGCTCGATTTCGCAGAAAAGAACCCTAGTGAAGTGATCACGAAAATTGAAGAAAAGGCGTATCAAGTGAGTCATGCAACGATAGGTTACTATGTCGCAACGTCATGGCGTCTGCCACCAGATATTTGTCAGTTAATATTGCGTCACCATGAGAGAGACTTTCTTGCGAAACTCGACGGTAGCGAAACGCAACTTGCGTTTGCGATTTTAAAAATGGCGGAAAATATTGTTCACCAGCATAAATATTTCAGGCCGTCATCAGACTGGCAATACCTGCAAGACACCATATTCACCGTACTAGACTGCGATGAATATGACTATCAAGATTTATTGGAAGACCTCGATGAAGTACTCACTTCAACTCGTTAATTCTTAACACTTGTTGGCTTACTCTGCGACGTAAATGTAAGTAAGCCAGCGTAACTAACACCAATAAAGCGCCAATAACACCGATAAGTACGCGGTAGTTTTGCAATGTCTGGTTTTGCGCCACTAATTGCTTATGCACACCTTCCGAATTTAACCGGATCACTTCATTATTGAGCTTAGCAACCCCTAACACTTTGGCCGCTTGCTGCTGCCGAGTAAGTTTATCGTTAGCTAAATTAAAATAACCTTGCTGTGCCTTATTTAAAGAGCGGTGATCTTGCTGGTATGTGTGCCAATGAATCAGCAACTCATAAAGCCCTAAACGGCTAATTGCTTGTTCACCATCATTAGCAATATATTGCGAAAAGTGTTGTTTTATTGTCTGCTCCATGCATTCGTACTGGGCTAATTGCCAGCACGACAAGCCCTTAAGAATTGCTAATTTCTCATCAAACGAGGGAGAGCTAAAATCAGTTTTCTCAAAATACTGGCTCTGCACTGTTAATACTTTGCGATAATCAGCTTGCAGGTAAGCTAAATAGCTTTTTGCATAATGAAACAAATAGTGTTCGAATTCACTTTGTGAACTCGCTAAGCGCTCTTCATACAATGCCAAACGTTGCTCTGCCAAGCTGAGTTCTTTTGCATCCAAGTATGCATCGATGAGATTAAACAACGTGAGCAAGTAATCATCCGCAGCCAATTGTTCACTTAATGCCAATGCCTTTTCTGCTTCTTCAGCAGAAAGCTGATTTTGTTCTAACATGTAATACACAAATGATAACTGGTTGTGAATCACCAATTGTAAGTTCAGGCTATCCATATCAGCAGCGATCTGATTAAGCTCATATAAGCGCTTCAACGCATGTTGAGTATTGTCGTCATAAACATTGCAGAACGAAAAGTAATTCAACTCAGCACGAATAGAAAGCAGCTCACTATTGCTGTTCATGCCATGTGCCATCGAAAGCTTTGCAGCCGCACAGCTATTGTCATCGGCAATATTATTTAGATTAACACTTTGTAAAATATAGGCGTAGGTCAGTTGTTTGCTAGACAAGTCTGCGGGCTTTGATAGCACTGGACTCAATGCCTCAATGGAGGCTTGATGCTGATCTTGGCAATGTAACAACACCGCATTGATTAAGCCATCAAGCGCTGAATTTTGTTGCGCTATCGGCTGTTTGTATTTAGCCAAGGTGTGCTTACAAATGTGGGGGTCTTCTACATCAAACGAAGCACCAATTGCAGTATTGCACAGCAAGAAAAACGCGGTAAGAACGCGAAAAATATTCATTTAATTAATAACTTAAAATTATTATTGTATGGAAATAGTTAATTCTAGTTCCCAAGCTTCTGAAATAAGGAACTTTTTGTTAAAAATATGCAAGGTGCTTTAACAACATAAAGCAAGTGCTAGCTCCCGTATTGGTAGCGAGCTAGCATTCCAAAACGCAATCTTTAATTATATTCAGCTGGGTTAAATGCCCATTAATTTTTAGGCTCAATACGTTTAATACCGCCGCCATCTGTACCCACATACAAATAGCCATCGTTACCTTGCATAAGGCTGCGCACTCGGCCAATACCTTCAAATATTTTTGATTGACCTTTAAAACTATTTTCCGTCACGTCTACCAGCACTAGGTAATGAAATTTCAGCGAGCCTACTAATATTTTACCTTGCCAATGCGGATATTTATCACTGGTAACAAACACCATTCCTGACGGTGCAATGGAAGGTGTCCAATGGTGCAAAGGCTGCTCCATGCCACGCTTTTCAGTGAGTTCGGTAAACTTACTGCCACTGTAATTAACTCCATAACTGATCACTGGCCAGCCATAGTTTTTACCTGCCGCCACTAAGTTAATTTCATCACCACCTTTGGGGCCGTGTTCGTGCAACCAAATTTCACCTGTTTTAGGGTGCTTCGCCATGCCCTGCGGATTGCGATGACCATATGAATAAGTCGCAGTTTTTGCATTTGCTTGCCCGACAAATGGGTTATCTGTTGGAATGCGGCCATCATCGTGAAGACGATACACTTTACCGCCATCAAGTGATAAATCTTGCGGCTTGCGATCACGTTCACCGCGATCACCTATCGAGAAGTAAACATAGCCTTTATCATCAAAGGCAATTCGACTACCAAAGTGGTGGCGTTTAGTCGTATTATCACTGCCTTTGTAAAGCATATTTTGATGCGTAATAGTAATGTTTTTGGCGTCATATTTAGCGCGCATTAAGGCTGTATTTGTACCTTCACCTTCCCCTTGAGGGCTCGCAAACGTAATGTAGAGCCAGCCATTCTTTTCGTAATCTGGGTGCAAGGCAATGTCGAGCAAACCACCTTGCCCTTGGGCGACAATCTCAGGTAGCCCGCCCACTTTGTCGGCAAGTAACTTGCCATCACGTATCACTCGTAATTCGCCTTTACGATCAGTCACTAGTAAGTCGCCACTTGGCAATTGTGCCATTCCCCAAGGAATCTCAACACCTTGAGCGTACATTTTGGTTTGGTAGTACTTTTGATCACTATTGTCAGCAATTTGCGGGCTTTCAAAGGCACCACAAACTGCCGATATCGTCATCGCACCAAGGAACAGCGATTGTTTAAAAAGCTTATTCATCATAACTATCTCTTTTTTATTTTATGGGTGCCCCAAAAGCCTTACGACAATGGGGCTTGGTTAGCATCACCCAAGTTGGTATTCTTTTTTGTAAATAGTCCTTGAATATCTTCCTTAATTAAATACAAGGCGGGAATTAGGAACAAGGTAATAACAGTCGCGAACATAATGCCAAAACCCAGTGAAATAGCCATTGGGATAATAAATTGCGCCTGCAAGCTACCTTCAAAGTAAAGCGGGAATATACCAAAGAAAGTGGTTAGCGAGGTCAACAATATTGCCCTAAAGCGCTCCGTACCAGCGTTAATAACAACGTCGATCATGCGTTGGCCAGTACCTTTAGCACGATTAATAAAGTCGACTAATATCAAGCTGTCGTTAACCACAACCCCTGTCAATGCAATAAACCCGTATATCGACATCATATTAATAGTTTTACCCAATAAAAAGTGCCCAACAATAGCACCGATAATACCAAACGGGATCACCGACATAATCACCAAGGGTTGCACATAAGACTTAGTCGGAATGGCTATTAATCCATAAATTAAGAACAGCGCGCCTAAGCCTGCAATGCCAAGTTGGCGCAAGAAATCTGCTTGTTCCTTACTTGCTCCTTCAACACCGTAGCTAACCGATGGGTAATCCGCCAAAATATCTGGAATGATTTCTTCATTCATTTCCGACAGCACTTTGCGCGATTCAATTTTCTCACTGTCGATATCCGCAGACACTGTAATTGAGCGCTTTTGATTCACCCGCGTAATGGTTGAAAACCCTTGCCCCAAGCTAATATCAGCCACTTGATAAAAGGGCACCTGCTCGCCACTGCTGGTACGAATCCACATATCTTCTAGATCCGTTACCGATAATCGATCTTCTTTTGGATAGCGCACCATCACTTTAAGTTCGTCACGGCCACGTTGAATACGCTGTGCTTCTTCACCATAGAATGCCTGACGCACTTGTTTCGCTAAGTCTGACAGCGTTAAACCTAGCACTTCCGCTTCAGGTTTAATGCTCAATTTAATTTCTTGCGAGCCACGACTAAACGAGTTGCGAATATCATAAACGCCATCATAAGCGCCAAGTTTATCCATAATTCGCTCTGCTGCCGCCTCTAGTTCAACATCATTGCGACCCGTTAACTGAAACTCTAGCGCGGCTCCACCGCCAACGTTAGTACCGGCAAAAAAGCGAATTTCTTTTGCACCAGGGATTTCGCCAATTCTTTCACGCCACAGTTTTTCAATATCATAAGCGTTTAGCTCACGTTGCTCAGGCTTGACTAGCTCCAATAAAAAGCTCGCACTGGTATTGCCGTTAGTAAAAACCATGGAGTGCTTGATAAACGAAACGCCGTCAATTTTATTCTCTTCGGCAACATCAAACGCCGCTTGCTTGATACGCTCTATCGCTTTGTTGCGCTCACTCACTGCGCTGCCATCGACCAAGGTTAAATTACCTTGAATAAAATCACTCGGTACATTCGGGAAGACTTCAACTTTGACAAAAGCGCCAATAATTAACCCAAGCGCTAACAGTAGCGCTGCAATAAAGGTCGCAATTGTGTTGTAGCGAGCCACTAAAGCTTTTTCTAGTAAAGGCTTGTAGGTGTGATGAATAAAGTTGTCTAGACCTGCTTTGAAGCGCATTTGAAAACGCTCAAAGGCATTGGGGTTATCTTTTAACGGCACGTATTTCATATGTGCTAAATGCGCTGGCAATATCCATTTTGATTCAATTAGCGAGAATATCAGGCAAAAAGTGACGACAAGCGCAATGGCACGGAAAAACGCAGCAAATGTCGCATCAATAAATAACAGTGGCGCAAACGCAGCAATTGTTGTTAACACACCAAAGGTGGCAGGCATGGCAACGCGGAGCGTGCCTTTAATCACGTTGTCAGTGGAATGGCCCGAACGCTGAATTTCTGTGTAGGCACTTTCGCCAATCACTATCGCGTCATCAACCACAATCCCAAGCACCATAATAAAGGCGAATAAACTGAGCAGGTTAATTGAAACTGACCACTCGCCCATAATTGGCATTAAAATAAAAGCACCAAAAAAGCTGATGGGAATACCCAACATTACCCAGAAGGCAACGCGTAATCTTAAAAACAGTGTTAACACCAAGAACACTAATAACGCCCCCAACATCATATTGGAGATCATCATGTCTAAGCGATCTTTCAGATAAAAGGAGGAATCTCCCCAAGCGGTGAGCTTAGCCCCTTGCGGCAGTTGCTCGTTCTTCTTAGCAACATAGGCATGTACTTGTTCGGCGATTTCTAAATCATTCTGATCACCAGTTGACTGCACCATAATGCTCGAGGTGTTCTCGCCGTTAAATCGTGCGAAGTCTTCTCTTTCAACAAAGCCATCAACAATATTGGCAACGTCTGCAAGTACTAACCGAGTGCCATCTGCGGCAGTGCGAAGTACCAAGTCACCGTATTCCTGACCGGTATAGGCTTGCCCTTCTACACGCAAAGAAATATCACCGCCGACCGTTTTAATGGTACCGCCTGGTAAATCAATTGATGAGCGCCTAACCGCAGCGCTTACTTCGTCAAACGTCAGATCATATTGCTGAAGCTTTTCTTCAGATACTTCAATACTGATTTCATAATCACGACTGCCGACCACTTCTGCACTATTGATACTGGGCAATGCCATTAGTTCATCACGAACATCTTGCGCCATGTTTTGGCGGGCACGCCTGTCCATATTGCCGCTTACCGATAGCCAAATAACTTGGCCTTTAAACTCTTGTCGCGTCACTATCGGCTTTTCTGCTTGTTCAGGGAAGGTGGTAATGGCATCAACTTGCTGTTGTACTTCGTCTAACTTTTCAGCCATTGAGTAACCAGACTGCAACTCAATCACAACACGACCAACCCCTTCGCTAGCGGTCGAGACCATGCGCTTGATGCCTTCAATATTCTCAACCGCTTCTTCGACTTTGAGAATAACTGACTGTTCAACCTCTTCTGGCGCCGCTCCTAAATGCGGCACCACAATTTGAATACTATTGGGGTTAAATTCAGGGAACATTTTCTTGTTTAAACCCTGAAACGAGATAAACCCAGCAATCAGAATGAACACCATCAACAAGTTGGCAGCGACGCTGTTACGGGTAAACCAAGCAATGATCCCTGTAAATTCTTCTTTTACTTGTGTCATACACCTGTTCCCTCAGTACTTCCTTCCGCTTCTTCTTGAGCACTTTCTTCAACATTGCTATCGCCAGCAACTTGCTCTTCAGTTTTCGTATTTTGCTCCGGCTGCCACTCGCCATTCACACGTAGCGTCATTCCTTCAACAGGGGTTTCTAAGTTAGTCAGCACTAGGCGATTATCCGCTGCTAGCGCTTGCTGAGAATAAACGTAATCAAAGTCAGAGCGCAGTACTGGTATTTGTTTAATATGTAGCTTGTTGGCTTCGTCAATCAGGTAAATAGTATTCGCGCCATGCACCGCGCCTCGTGGAATTGCGATCACACCATCAACAGACTTACCAGTGATTTTGGCGTTAACAAAGGTGCCGATGCGAATTTCGTTTGTTTGGTTAAGGTCAAGCACACCATAAGGGTCAACAACTTGCGCAACCACGTAATGAACACGAGATGAAGTGTCGACAACCCCTTCATAACGAGTTAAAAATGACGCCCACGTTTGGCGAGAATTATCAACCTCTGAGAAAAGTTCCACGGCAGAGCCTTCACTATGTACTTGATTAATTTTCGGTAAATCAAGAAATGGCACATCGCGCAGTTTGACTGGCAAGCGTACTTCGGCATAATCAATGGCAAATGTATCGGCTAGTGCAGCGCCAATGGTAATGTACTGGCCAACGTCAACACGCTTAGCTTTTAACATCGCGTCGTATGGGGCAACAATGCTAGTACGCGCCAGTTTTCGCTGCGCTTCTCGTAAATCGGCTTGGGCGGCAATTAAATCGGCTTTAGCTTTTTGTAGCTGAGGAATACGAAGCGCAAGGATTGGCGCTTGTTCAAGTGTTTTACCGGTTAGTAGCCATTCGTCTTTTGCTTGGTCAGAGCGTGCTTGTTCTGAAACCAGCTCAGCTTCTGCCGATTCTAAACGCGATTGCGCTTGCAGTACTTCCACTTGATAGGTGTCGTCATCTATTTTTAGTAGCTGTTCACCTTTTCTAAAAAAGCCACCAACGACAAACTTATCTGATACTTGGCTGACCATACCCGACACTTCTGAAATCAATACCGTTTCAGTGCGTGGCATCACAGAGCCATGACTCGCAATGGTAAATTGAACATCGGTAGGACTAAGCGCTAGTACATCAACGAGTGGCGCACGGGTTTCAACTGGCTTTTTCGGCGGCTTTGGCGCCATCATACCGACAAGAATCAGGACGATGATGGCAGCAAATATAATCGCGATAGGCGTTAACACATAGCGTAAGGGCACCATACGCTTTTGGCGTTTAGGCGTAGATTGATTAACAGCAGAGTTAGACATTGAGCGACACCATAATTTATTAAAATATTAACTTTCAGTATGTTACAAGCTAGCCAAAGCCCTTACAACAAGTTAATTTTTTGTAAATTTTGCCCATGACAACAAAATTTGACGAAAATCGTCCAAGCCACAGGCACTAACGGTTTCGCTGTCGATATGAAGCTCTTGCACCGCTAACTCTTCTGGTAAATCTTCGGTGCCATTTAAATTAGTGTTGGGCTGAATAAACGCATCTTGATCAGTTAACGTAACTGAATATTCGCTGCCCGTTACGGTAATTTCATGCTGGTGTTTACGTTCAATTTTTTCAATGGCAATTAACAACGCCGACAACATTTCGGCATTACCACCGACTTCCGTTTCCAGCCAAGGGCCAATCATTTGTTGTTCAAGTGAAAATAATGCTTTCGCTTGCCCTGAAATAGGGTCATGTCTGAATTCGTATTCCATAAGTAACCTAACACGTATAAAAGTGGGTAGCTGATACTGCTATGTAACTCGATATGACGCTACCCATTATTGTGATTAACACAAGCGACTGGTCCGCCTGCAAACGATGTGAAAGCGTATGCTTTGAGTGTAGCAAACCCTGACTCAATAACTAACGCCGAACGCTAAAACTGAAACTTATCGCTTCGCTGATTAACTCAAGCTTATTTAACTTCTTGAAATAAAATGATTAAGCAATTTACTGCCTGCCCGATACATCATTAAGCAGATTCTGCGCTGCATTTACCGACTAAAAATTCACTAAAGGCAAGTACTTTTTTCGGCGGGCGAATAAGCTGTGGTCGCAGTAAGTAAATATCTAAACCAGGACTTGTCGATGTTTGCTCAACCTCGTTATCGCTATCGTTATCGTTATTGCTAAATAGGGCCATTAACTGCCCTTGGGCAAGTGCCTGCGCAACTAAATAGCTTGGCAGATAAGCTATGCCCAGCCCGCTAATGGCTTGCTCGCGTATGATTGCTTTGTCATTGATAACAAAAGTTTTATTCGGCTTTATCTTATCTTGGCCAAATTGCCAGCTTTCATCTTTAGCGCCGAGCAAGCATAAATGCCGTGCTAAATCTGCTGGCGTTAACGGCTTGCCGTGTTTGGCAACATAACTTGGCGAGACACAGCATATATATGAATAACTTAATAATTTTTTAGCGACTAAGTTCTCGGGGGGCATTTTAGTGGCCCTTAGCGCAATGTCAAAATCATTCGCCATTAAATCGAACTTAGTGTAACTGCAATCCAAAGAAAAGGTTATCTTGGGATTGCGCTGTTGAAACTCAGCACACCAAGTCGCCAACTTTCCCATCGTAAATTGCTGAGGTGCGGTGATTCTGAGTAAGCCAGCAACGTCTTCTTGTTCTGCACGTGTGAATCGATCGATCGCCAACATGTTTAGCCGCATCTCAGTCACTTGTTTGGCAACAGCGATGCCTGCCTCAGTCAAGCGCACGCTTCTTGTCGATCTCACCAATAATGGTGTTGCTAGCTCGCCCTCAAGTTGCTTAACTTGCGCCGATAAATAACCTTTAGATATCGCCAATTGCTGCGCAGCCTTGGTAAAACTCAACTGGCTAGCGACTTCACCAAATAATAGTAATCGCTCAATTTTTTTATGCTCTTTCATGTTAGTTTGTCAGCACACTCATTATTTTATATATCATACAGTGAGTTTTTATTGTTTTCCTATCTTGATAAATCATTGAACGTCTACAATGACTAAAGTTAAGATTGATAAAGAGAATAAAGACATGAACGCACTGGCTATTCATCAACACTTGCCAACCGCGAGTCAAATTATTTGTGGCTGCATGGGACTGGGCGGAGGCTGGGATCAGCAGCCGATTAACAAAACCCATTACCACCAAGCCCAACAGTTCATTGAAACCGCACTGGCAACGGGTATTAACTATTTTGACCATGCAGATATCTACACCTTTGGCAAAGCAGAGCAAGTGTTTGGGCAAGTATTAGCCGAGCAACCAAGCTTGCGCGAACAAATGATCGTGCAATCTAAATGTGCAATTCGCTTTGACGATGATAGTGGTCCTAAGCGCTACGATTTTTCTAACGAGTGGATAACGAAATCTGTTGATGGCATTTTGTCGCGCTTAGGCATTGAATACCTTGATGTTTTACAATTGCACCGCCCAGATCCATTAATGGAATTAGCAGAGCTCGCTGAATGTTTAACATCACTTCAAACAAGCGGCAGAGTGAAGCATTTTGGTGTTTCTAATATGAATCATCACCAAATTGCCTACCTACAATCGGCACTCGACATGCCCATAATTGCTAACCAAATTGAAATCAGCCTTCAGCAACTAGGATGGTTAGATCATGGCGTATTGGCTGGTAACCCAGCGGGTGAACACGGTAACTTTTGTGCAGGTACAATGGAGTACAGTCAGCTCAATGGCGTGCAAATTCAATCATGGGGAAGCCTGGCACAAGGTCTTTTCTCTGGCCGTGATGTGAGCAACCAAGCTGAGTATATCAAGCAGACAGCTAAGCTTGTTGCTAACCTTGCAGAGCAATACAACACAAATGCCGACGCCATTGCTCTGTCCTGGATAATGCGTCATCCGGCGAATATCCAACCAATAATTGGCACGACCAATCCGGAGCGTATTAAGCGCTGCGCTGAGGCAAGCAAAGTCAAGCTATCACGGGAAGATTGGTACCAACTATACGTTAGCGCACGTGGTGAAGAGTTACCTTAAGCAGTTAGTTTTTAAGTTGGTGGCATAAGCTGCTGACAAAAGCTATTCGTAAAAGCTGCTCGCAAAAGCTACTCATTAAAGTAATAGGCTAATTTAGGTATTAATATTCTGTCCGTGACTTTAAGCGTAATTAAGCGTTAGTATCAATAAAGATATTTTTCACGGACTAGAATTGACTATAGATGGAACGCTTACATCGTATTGCCAAACGCTTATATCCCTTTCGTACATCTGCAATTATCCTCGCGTTTTTCGCTATCGCGCTATTTGCCGCAGTTACCTTATCTGGTGCTCGCAATCAGTCTCAGGTTTGGCTATTTGCCAGTGCACTGTTGTTGATGTGGAGCCTATTGCTCACTTTGTTTATTTATAGTTTTAGCAGTGTGATTGGCAAGGCGCCGAAAGGTGCCAATATATTTACCAAAATTAGACTGTGGTTACTCTCTGGCGTTCAAAAAGCAATTATGTGGTTATTCTTATTGGTTTTTTTCGCCAGCGTGCTAATGACCTTCCGGTTAATTAACTTTGGATTTTTCTAGCACTTACCGTCACGATAGCCGAGGTATTTAGGCAAATCGTCTTCAAACGTTAGCCAAGCGGCTTTACTCTCGCAGTAGATATGTGCGTCAGGCTTTACACCAACCAAGTTATCAAAGGCGGCCAAGGCAATTTCTACGGTGCATTGCTCGCGATTAAAGCGTGATTCAAACAGCAAACTCGCACCACAACGCTGGCAGAAGCTACGCACACTATCATTCGAGGCGCGATAATGGCTCAGTAACTCAACACCAGAGTGCCAGTGCAAATACTCTCGCTTAACCTCTCCAAATGTAGAAAATGCCGCGCCATGAAATTTTTGGCACATTTTGCAATGGCAATGGCCCACTAAAGGCTCGAAGCGCTCGACTTCAAACTGAATAGCGCCGCACAAACAACTACCTTTATTGATATTCGACACTTCAACCATTGCTATTCCCTACCTCTTTCTAAACTTTTTCTAACCTTTGACGTTATACCACTGATTTACCGACCAGTTTTCACCACGTTAATACAGCTTAGAAAAATGCCTGCAAACCAGTTTGCGCACGACCTAAAATCAAACCGTGAACATCAAAAGTACCTTCGTAGGTATTCACTGTTTCAAGATTGATCATATGGCGAATCACATGAAATTCATCGGCAATACCATTACCGCCGTGCATGTCACGCGCCATACGGGCAATATCAAGAGACTTGCCGCAGTTGTTGCGCTTAACTAGTGAAATCATGGTTGGGTCCCAATCACCACCATCAATAATTTGGCCTACACGTAGGGAGCCTTGCAAGCCTAACGAAATTTCGGTTTGCATGTTTGCCAGCTTAGTTTGAAATAGCTGAGTCTGTGCTAGCGGTTTACCAAACTGCTGGCGATCTAAACCGTACTGACGAGCAGCATGCCAACAGAATTCCGCAGCACCTAACGCGCCCCAAGAAATACCGTAGCGCGCCATATTTAAGCAGCTAAACGGGCCTTTCAAGCCTCGTACTTCAGGGAACATATTTTCCTCTGGCACGAACACCTTATCCATGACAATTTCGCCAGTAATTGATGCCCGTAACGAAAGCTTACCTTCGATTTTCGGCGCCGACAGGCCTGCCATGCCTTTTTCTAGGATAAAGCCACAAATGGCGTCACCCTCTGCCTCATTTTTTGCCCAAACCACAAATACATCAGCAATTGGCGAGTTAGTGATCCACATTTTTGAGCCGGTCAGCTCGTAGCCGCCCGCAACCTTTTTAGCTCGGGTGATCATGCTAGCCGGATCAGAGCCCGAGCCTGGCTCAGTTAAGCCAAAGCAGCCGATGTATTCACCGCTAGCCAGCTTAGGCAAATATTTCTCTTTTTGTGTTTCGCTGCCAAAGGTATAAATGGGGTGCATAACCAATGACGACTGAACGCTCATGGCACTGCGATAACCTGAATCAACTCGCTCAACTTCACGCGCCACTAAGCCATAGCTAACATAATTCACACCAGAGCAGCCATAGCCTTTAATGGTTGCACCCAACAAGCCAACTTCACCAAACTGCCGCATAATATTGGCATCAAATGTTTCATTGCGATTTGCCATCAAAACGCCAGGCATTAATTGCTCTTGGCAAAAATTATGAGCCATATCTCGAATCATGCGCTCGTCTTCACTGAGCTGGTCATTGAGCAACAAAATGTCATCCCAATTGCTTAACACTGCATTTGCCACTTTGGTTTCCTTATTAGTCACAGTTGAACTCACCATAGTTTGACGCAACTATCTGCATTTACAAAACAAACGTATGGTTTTGTTATCAATAAATTACGCTAGTCAGTAGCAAAAAGTTGCCACCGAAAAGTTGGCACCGAGCCGATTTGCCAAAATCAAACATCAGCATAGCTACAAATCAATTGGTCTTGCTTGATCTGGATAACGATAATCGCATACACCGTCTGGAAAAATCGCCTGCAGTTTTGACAAGTAAGGTTGCATATCTATATCACCATACATTCCGTCATCAATGGCTTTTGAAACCGGTATTAGCTTGCAACTGAAAACACTGCCAGCCCAAGGGCCACCGGCTGCTATTCGGCTGTTACTAAAGCTTTTAAAATGTTTTGCGCAAGCACCTAACGCTTGATTATTCCACTGGCCATCCCAAACTCGATTACCACTCGCAATTATGTTTCCGTGGTTATCAAAGCAAATGTCGGTGATATCGGCAGGTTTATTTTGCCAAGCAGATAACGCCGGATTCGCCCTTATTTCCCGAAGCCAACGATCTATGGCAGCAAAGGCACGAGTAACCGGTTGATGGTTTTTATCTGCCACCCAAATAACCTGATTCTTAGCATGACCTTGTCCCGCTAGCATACGTTGACGCGCGGCAAAACTGGCTGACATATGATGCATATCTAACTCATCTTCCAAGTAGTGGCGAACATCAATAATAGGTAGGTTAATTTTGCCAATGAATACTTGCCCGCTGCGATAAGCGGATTGTGCTGCTTGCCTGCTACCGTCGGCACGTTTAGCAGGCGTTTTATCGGTTGCTTCAGTGATGTTGTTACGACTCCATAGGCTTAACCAGAGAATCCCTTTTTTGCCTCGCCAGCCGCCTAGTATTCGCTCTGGTGACATATCTGCTAGCGGCTTCCAACTACCGACATGCCAATTAAGATCAATAAAACGCTGCGCCGATATTTGCCCTTTAACCAATGCAGCCAATCCGTATTGCACCCCTTGATTACTCCAAGTTTGATTGGCAAACCCAAGCTCATCACGGCCAAAAAGCTCAACCATATCTTGCCAATAACTCCACTGTACTTGCTTAACCACAGCTTCTGAAAAGTATTCATTCAGAAACCCTTGCGCTGGATTATGAATAAAAGTGGAAAGACCAAACCAGCCATTAATACATTCACTGTTGCCTTGGGGCATACGTGGCCAGCGGCCAACCAATACTTGATTAATTGGCTCTAATACCGCGCTTACATGGGTTTCACCATTTTTCGCATTCATTCCTTCCACCAAAATGCGATTTGGCCAGTTTTGCCAAAACTCTGGTTCAGGTGACCTAAACGCATAATAGTTATGCAGTAAGTCGCAATCGAGTGCATACAAGGTTTGGCTAATCATGTCTGGATAGGAATAAAGCGGAATCGCAGCATCTAAAATACCAGTGCTATTTTGTCCGATCAGGTACTGTGCTAAACCGCCTCCCGAGCCACCAATGCCAACCGTATATTCAGGCTCACCATAAAGGCTAACAAACTGCTGTTTTACTCGCCGCGCGGTATCTTCCGCCAGCAACATGTTATAGGTATGGCTGGTTTTATTCGCGGTTGACGTGATTACGGCATAGCCTAAGCGCAGCTGCTCTATTCGCCGTTCAATCGTGCGTTTGATACGCAGCTTGCCTTGGCGAAAACCAATACCCGAGCCCCCTTCAAACTGATAAACAAGTTTATTGTTCCAGCTATGTTGCAGGTTAACTTGTGTACTCGAGTAGTGTTTAACCGGCATAATCAGCAAATACAGAAAACGGTTAATTGTGCCTATTTCTATGTGGAAAAGTTGCAAAGCTGATTGCAAAAGAGCTTCCGGTGGCCTGCTATCAAAAACCTTAATTTCGCCACTTTCGAGCTCTACCGCAAAGCGCAATTGAGTTTTAATTGCACAGTCTTTGCTATAACCAACGAGGTGTGAAAGCTTACCTAAATTTGCCTCATGATCATAAACCGATACCCCCCACCCCATTTGATTATCAACTTGTGGCTGACCTAAGCCACTATCAAGGGTCATGCAATAGAATGGGTATTGTGGAGGGCCTGCATACAAGGTTTTTAGCGGCCCAACTTGGCCCAGTCGTATGGGAAATTCAAAGCTTTCTGCTGGTCGAGGGGTATGGCGAATATGCCTGCTGAAATCCAGCAGTGAATCGACTTGCGCTTCTTCTTGCTCACTGGTCGAGTGAATTGGTACAGCTTTTACTTGCCGCGCAAAATATTTTGAAGGTGGCGTGAGCAACCAATAAACTAAAACTGTTGCTGCGACAATCAGCAGTATCAGTAAAACCAATTTCCGCTGTATCGATCTTAACATCACACAACCTCTCAGCTACTTCACAACCAGTCCTATATAAAGTTTAGGAATCACTTGGTGATCTTGCCTGACAATTTGTTAACCTTATGCCCATACTCACTCGATACATCTATCACAAAGGCATTTCATGGAAGTAAGAATCATTGAAGGTAAAACTATTTATGGCATTAGCACACGTACCAACAACGCCTCAGAAATGAGTCCTAACGGTAAAATTCCCGGTCTTTGGCAAAGATTCGATGCGCAGGTCGCTGTTGATTACCAAGGTGGTGAAAGGGTCTATGGAGTCTATACCGATTATGCCTCTGACCAAGATGGTGACTTCACTGTAACCGCTGGCTACGACGCGAAAAATTCGCAGGACAAAGCGAAGTTAGACGATGCACTACATGCGATTACGATACCAACGGGGCGCTATTTAGTATTTTCTAAGCAAGGTGAAATGCCGCAAATTGCCATTGATGCATGGACTGAAGTTTGGCACTTTTTTAAGGATGAAGCGTTTCAAGATGACAAAAATGTAGAAAATAACACTAACCAATATCAGCGTGTATTTAGCACTGATTTTGAATATTACCCTAATGCTAATGAAATTCAGGTCTGTATCGCGATTGCAGATGATGTATAGACTAAATTGACGAATACTCAGCTATTCTTTCTAGACTAAAACCTTCTTAATCTAAAGAACTTTAAAGACTAAAAAGGGAGCCTTAGCTCCCTTTTGGTTTACTCATTTCAATTATCGTCAAATGAGCTTAAAGCGCAGCTATTAAAATCTTACGCACGATATCCAATGTTAAATCACCTGTTTCAGAAAGGTGAGTTAAGCCCATCTTTTCCATGTTTGCCACTAAGGTGTCGATACCTGCTTCATCAATATCGTAGTGAGAAAGGTTAGTAACAATATCTAGTGAATTGAAGAAAGCTTCTGTTTTATCAATTGCTTGATTAATTTTCTCTTCGTCACTGCCATCGGTAATATGCCAAACGCGCTCAGCAAATTGCACAAGTTTGTCGTGTTTTTGCGCCTTACGCTCACGCAGTAGACTTGGCAAGATAATCGCTAAGGTGCGACCATGCGCAATACCGAACATTGCCGTCATTTCGTGACCAATCATGTGTGTTGCCCAATCTTGCGGTACACCAACACCAATTAATCCGTTAAGCGCCGAAGTTGCTGACCACATAAAGTTCTTGCGGGCTTCAACATCTTGCTCACCTTTCACTTGGCTTTGGTAAGTTACTGGGCCATCTTCAATTAAGGTTTGTAATACACCTTCAGAGAAGCGATCTTGGATTTTCGCATTTACTGGTTGCGTTAAGTACTGCTCAATGACGTGTACAAAGGCATCAGCAACACCGTTAGCAATTTGCTCTGTTGGTAACGTGAAAGTGAAATCTGGGTCTAAGAACGAGAACTTAGGGAATACTAGCGGTGAAGTTAACGGGAATTTCTGATCATTGTACGTAACAACAGAAAAGCTGTTCATCTCAGAGCCAGTTGCAGGCAAGGTAGCAATACAACCTAATGGTAATGCTTCGGTTGCTGGTACTGGGTTAAAACCGTGGAACAAAATGTTAGCGTGGTCCGCCTCTTGTTTTGATGCTAATGCAACAAACTTAGTGCCGTCCATTACAGAACCACCACCAACAGCTAATAAGAAATCAATACCTTGTGTTTTTACCACATCAACCGCTTTCATTAGCGTTTCAAATTGTGGGTTTGGCTCAATACCACCAAATTCAACAACTTCGCGGTTGCCTAAAGCTGCAGTTACTTTCTCTAATGTACCGAAGCGCTTAACGCTACCACCACCAAATAGCACCAGTACTTTCGCCTGTGCAGGAATAAGTTGGTCTAGTTCAGCTAAACGGTCTTGACCAAATACGATATGAGTTGGGTTGTAGTAATCAAAATTTTGCATTATCTATCCTAATGTGTGCCCTTATACCAATTGAAATAATTACTTAAGCATTCAGCGAGAATTAAAAGGCTCAGAGGCAAGGCATTGATTACAGAGAATGGTTATTCCCTTGTCCAAATCAATAACGCAGCATATGAGCCTTTTAAACTCGCCCTCTGGGAGCGTTTCAGCGTCGTGATAACCGCGCCAAATTGATGAGATGTAGAATAACTATATCAACAAAAATTTGGCTTGTTTTCACACCGCTGACAGCGCTCTGAATAGCTCAATTAGTTAATTTAATTGGTATCGAATTCATTAAGCACATTTTATTACCACAAAAAAGATTTAAAACAGCATTTCCAACCATAATCATGCCTAAAACTCTCATCACCAGTATTTTTAGCAGATTTAGGTTGTACTATTGGATATACTGCGAGCAGGCATAATTTTAGGGTTTGATCATGCAAGATTTAATTGAAAGTTTAACCGCGCTTGCGCCAAATGAAGGTGTCAACAAAACACCACTGCCTGGTGTGTATGTGTTTAAAGCCAGCCAATCGTCTGGCAAGATACCGTTATGCTACAGCCAAGGAGTTATCTGGGTGGCGCAGGGGCAAAAGCGCGTTTATTTCAATGAGAACGTCTATGAATACAATCCAGATAATTACCTTGCGCTCGCGGTCCCTGTACCTGCTAAATGCGACACCATAGTCGAGCCCGGTAAACCACTACTTTCATTGATGATTGATTTTGATATGAATCTTCTGAATGAATTGGTGCGCATTTTTACCGATCATGGTTGCTCACAAGCAACAGGAGTAGACAATACTAGCGAAAAAAATAAAGGACTGTTCGTTAGCCAATGCACTGATAACCTGCGCTGCACCATAGTAAGACTTGCCAAATGCTTGCAAGACGATATGCAGTCCTCAGTACTAGGCAAAAGCCTAATCCGTGAAGTTTTTTACCATATATTGAAAGGCCCGAATGCTGCGCCACTATTTTCTTTGGTGAGCCATAACACGCATTTATCGAAAATGGAAAAAGTGCTCAAGCACTTGCACACCCATTACAGTGGACGCTTAGATGTAGAGCAACTCGCCACTATGGCAAATATGAGCGCTTCAACGTTCCACCGTAACTTTAAGCAAATAACAGCTTCATCGCCCATTCAATATGTTAAAAAACTGCGCCTAAGCCGTGCACGTGAACTGTTAGTAGACCAAGGGCTAAAAGTAAAACAAGCTGCGGCACAAGTCGGCTACGACAGCCCAACGCAGTTTAGTCGAGAGTTTACTCGTTATTTCGGTCAAAGCCCTAGCGAATGCAATCGCCAGCTAGCGTAATGGCAGGAATTGTTAGCACCAGTGTTTCGACAAAAACACAAAACCCTTGAATTATGAATATTTATTGACCAGTATTAAATTAGGTTTATTAAAAAGGAAGTGTGTAATGAACATGGAAATACTGAAGAAAAACATCAAATTACTCGTCATGCCGCTAGCGAGTTTTGCTTTGCTTGGTTGTAGCGCGCTGCCAATAGAAACAGCGCTAGAAGATAACCACTTTCGCTTAGAAAACTTTAAGCGCGACAATACAGACAACTTTGAACACGTTTATTTAATGTGTGCCAATCAAAAGCCGGCTTCATTTATTCACCCGAAACAGCACCTCAGCGGCCAGCATAGCTTATGGGTAAAAGCTGAGCTAAAACGCCGTAATATAGACTTTAGCGAGCGCGTTGCGGTCGTAAATTTTAATGTTAACCTTGAAGCAGATAAAAGTTATATGCTGAATCGAGAGGTGATGAAAGACAGTGAGAAAATAGCACTGTGGATCCAAGAAACTGACACTGGCGTTGGCGTTTCTGAAGTCATCATTGCCGATTTAGCACACCCGAAAGCTAATGAGTATTTTCATGAACTAAAACAATGCCGCACTGGCAGCGTATAAACGCAATATCTGCTACTAAACGGCATTTGTCTTAACTAAATATTTTACTAGACATATTATTGGTTATAGTCTGCATCGATAAAAAACGAGCTTATTGCTCGTTTTTTTGATCTTAGCTGCCCATATCAATCAGCTGCAACCGATATGATTGACTATGCTTAACTCAACAACTCAAACAAGAAGCTCAACCAAGCAACTCAAGTAAGCGATTCAACCAAGCTGTGTAATTAACAAAATGCCAGAACCGTTAGCCCCTCCTCACAACAATATAAAGGTGGGAGCTAACTTAGGACTTGATTTCAAATGATTAATTGCCAACAGGCTTTGTGCTGCTAACTTCTCAATGATATTCAACGTTGATGCTCGCTGAAAAAACACCTGAAAGGGAGATTCTATGTACATAAGTTCAAGCAACACAAAGGGTCGCTATATGATCGGCACTGGGGCGTTATTTATGGCATTCACCCCACTAGTCGCTTGGGCAGCGAGTAGTACCTCTGACTCGCTAGATTGGTTTAAAATGGCCATGGAGCTGTTTGGTGGTTTAGCCTTATTTTTATTTGGCATGGAGCAAATGTCTGCAGCACTTAAAGCCGCTGCCGGCGATCAAATGAAGAACCTGCTGTCAAAACTAACCACTAATCGATTCTCCGCCGCTGTTAGCGGCGCCGCAGTGACTTCTATAATCCAGAGTTCATCAGTCACAACTGTGCTTGTCGTTGGCTTTGTCTCGGCAGGGTTAATGACCTTATCACAGTCAATTGGCGTCATTATGGGGTCTAATATCGGCACTACCATTACCGCGCAAATTGTCGCTTTTAAAGTAGAAAAAGCAGCGCTTTTAATGATTGCCTTGGGCTTTGCCATGTTATTTCTTTCAAAGAAAGAAAAGGTACAACACTACGGTAACGTGCTGATGGGGCTTGGTCTTATCTTCTTTGGCATGGGTATTATGAGTGAAGGAATGTCGCCACTGCGCAGCTATGAGCCTTTTATCAACCTAATGACCAGCATGGAAAGGCCGCTTTACGGTATCTTGGTGGCGGCCTTGTTTACCGCTCTGGTGCAGTCTTCATCGGCAACAACAGGCATTGTAATTGTCATGGCTAGCCAAGGCTTTATTAGCTTACCCGCAGGTATTGCGCTTGCCTTTGGCGCTAATATTGGTACTTGCGTAACTGCCCTACTCGCCTCTATTGGTAAACCAACTGAAGCCAAACGAGCGGCAGCCATTCATATTATTTTCAATATTGTTGGTGTGCTGCTGTGGCTCTTGTTTATTCCACAGCTTGCGGTCTTAGTAACTTATGTGTCACCGGTTGCGGCAAACCTCTCTGGTACAGAAAAACTGGCAGCAGAAGTACCAAGGCAAATAGCCAATGCTCATACCATTTTTAATGTTGCCAACACACTGATATTTATTGGTTTTACGGCACAGTTTGGCCGCTTGGTTGAGCGCCTTATTCCCGACAAAGCTACACCTAAGAAAGCGATTATCAAACCGCTTTATCTCGATAATGATTTATTGGAAACGCCTGCGCTGGCGCTTGATATGGTGCGCCGCGAGCTTGCTCACTTAGCGTCAATTGTTGATGCAATGCTGGCAAAAACAGGTGATGCGTTTCGCGAGCGTGACGCGAGAAAATTTGATGAAATTGCCAAAATGGACGATCAAGCCGATATTTTACACGCCGAAATCACTGACTATATCCGCAAACTAACATTGCAGAACCTAACCGAGCAAGAGAATGAAAACATGATGCGCTACCTTAGCATTAACGAAGATTTGGAGCGCATTGGTGATGTAATTGAAACCAACCTAGTCGAAGTAGGTAAAGAAGCGGTTCGCCTTAAGTTAAAAGCAACAGAAACCGAACGTACGATTTTAAGCCAACTTTACTATCAGCTAAGAGAAGTTCTTAGTGCAACACAAACCATCACACAAAATGACGATGAATTGGCGGCACAGAACATTCTGCATATGAAAGATAATATTAACCAACTGGTACGTGAAGCCATTCAAATGCAGGCCAAGCGCCTTAAGCAGGAAGGGTCAGAAAATATCGACGTAACGCATATGGAAAATGAGCTGATGGACAGCATGAAGAGAATTTACTCACTTAGCAAACGCATCGCGAAACTTTCCTTGCCGAAAAACCTGTTTCAAGAGCCTGACTAGCACTCAAACTGGCACTGACTGGTCATTGCTAACGAAAACGAAAACGAGCCAATAAAAAACGGGCTTGAGTGATTAACTCAAGCCCGTTTTTCTATCGTTACTAACCTTAAAGAATCTGTGCCTATGGCATCATTTCTTCGTGGTCAGCACCTTCTTTTTCTACCACTTCTGGAATTAGGTCTTCTTTTGAAATACCTAACGCCAAGGCAATTGAACTTGCTACGTAAATAGATGAGTAAGTACCGACAAACACACCAAATAATAATGCTGTCGCAAAACCGTGAATTAGCGCGCCACCTTTGAAGAATAGTGCGGCTAATACCAATAACGTGGTGATTGACGTAATAAAGGTACGGCTTAACGTTTGTGTTAATGAGATATTGATGATCTCTTCTGGGCCACCTTCGCGAATTTTACGGAAGTTCTCACGAATACGGTCAGAAACAACAATGGTATCGTTAAGCGAGTAACCAATTACCGCCAAAATCGCCGCTAATACCGTTAAATCGAACTCAATGCCTAATATTGAGAACAAACCTAGGGTTAGTAATACATCGTGGAATAACGCGAATACCGAACCTAATGCAAAGCGCCATTCGAAACGAAACGCAACGTACACCAAGATACAAATCAAGGCGGTTAACATCGCCAAGCCACCTTGTTCGGTAAGCTCGTCACCAACACTGGCACCAACAAACTCAATACGGCGCATTTCAACGTTCACGCCCATACCGTCTTTTAGTACAGAAAGTATTTGATCGCCTAAAGTTTCGGCTTTCACGCCTGGGCGCTCACCCATGCGGATCACCACGTCGCGACTGGTACCAAAAAGTTGAACCACGGCATCATCAAAGCCGTTGGCATCAAGCACCTGACGCATTTTCGTTAAATCAGCGGCTTGTTCAAAGCCCACTTCAACTTTAACACCGCCAGTAAAATCAAGGCCAAAGTTCAATTTGTTAATCGCTAGCGAAGCAATCGACGCTACCATCATCAGGATACTGAACACCATGGCTACCTTGCGGTAGCCCATAAAGGCAACAGTTTCTTTTAACTTTAAAATTTGCATCACTACCACCTAAATACTGATTTTATCAAGGCGTTTACCGCCCCAAACTGCATTAACGACCGTACGTGTACCAACAATTGCGGTAAACATCGAAGTGATAATACCGATTGATAAGGTCACCGCGAAGCCTTTGATTGGGCCTGTACCAACAGCAAATAGAATAAAGGCAGCAATTAAGGTGGTGATGTTAGCATCTAAAATAGTTGAGAATGCTGCGTCATAACCTTGGTGGATAGATTGCTGTACTGATTTACCACTGCGTAACTCTTCACGAATACGCTCGAAAATAAGTACGTTAGCATCAACCGCCATACCTACGGTTAATACGATACCTGCCATACCTGGTAGCGTTAGGGTTGCCCCTGGGATCATCGACATGACACCAACAATCATGATCAAGTTAGCACCTAGCGCAAGGTTTGCTACCACACCAAAAGCACGGTAGTAGATCATCATAAAGATAAACACTAACGCGAAGCCGCCAATAATCGCTTGGAAGCCTAGTTTGATGTTTTCAGCACCCAGTGATGGACCAACGGTACGCTCTTCTACAATTTGAATTGGCGCAATCAAAGCACCTGCACGTAACAACAACGCTAAGTTATGCGCTTCTTGCTGGCTACCAGCACCCGTAATACGGAAGTTTTTACCAAGACGCGCTTGAATAGTCGCGACTGAGATTACTTCTTCCACTTTTTCGAAGATGGTATTGCCGTCAGCATCTTTGCGATCGGTACCTTTGTACTCAATAAACACCGTTGCCATTGGCTTGCCGATATTATCTTTGGTCGCGTTCGAGAACTTGCTACCACCTGGTGAATCAAGGGTAATGTTTACTTGCGGACGGCTGTATTCATCAAAGCCAGAGCCTGCATCAACAATATGGTCACCCGTTAGCATGATGCGCTTTTTCAGCAGTACTGGCGTACCGTTGCGCTCATATAGCAATTGCGAGCTAGCTGGCACTCGGCCATCTAAGGCATTACCAATATCGTTATCGGTATCCACCATTCTGAACTCAATGGTTGCCGTCGCATTTAAGATTTCTTTTGCTTTTGCCGTGTCTTGAACACCCGGTAACTCAATCACGATGTGCTTTTGGCCTTGACGCTGTACTAGCGGCTCGGCAACACCTAATTCGTTAACACGGTTACGAATAATGGTAATGTTTTGCTGCAAGGCATATTCGCGAATTTCTTTTTGCTTCTGCTCTGTCATCACTGCTTTTAAAGTCAGTGAATCTTCGTCCATCGTAAATAACAAATCGCGATTTTGCTTGCTTAGGTAGTCTTCCGCTTTTTCCAAATCTTCAGGATTACGGAAAACAACCTTAATCGCATCGCCGTCAAGCTTGACACTGCGGTAGCGAATTTTTTCGCCGCGTAGCTCAGAGCGAAAATCACCCACTAAGCCCGTTTGTGCTTTATTAACGGCTTCTTTCATGTTTACTTCCATTAAGAAGCTAACACCACCACTTAAGTCCAAACCTAACTTCATTGGTGAACCACCAATTGCAGCTAACCAATCAGGTGTTGCAGGTGTTAGGTTTAACGCCACTGAGTAGTCACGGCCATAAGTGTCGTGTAACAAGTCACGCGCTTTAATTTGGTTTTCAGTATCGCGAAAACGCGCTAGCACTTGGCCTTTTTCAAGGGCAATGCTCATTGCTTCAATATTATTTTCGCTTAATTGAGATTTAATTTGGTCTAATGTTGAAGCATCCACTTCAACACCGCGTAGGCCTGAAACCTGAACCGCGGGATCTTCACCGTAGAGGTTGGGTGAAGCGTATAACATACCAATGGCGATAACGAACATCACCATCAGCGTTTTCCATAGAGGGGTTTTATTTAACACAATAATTCCACTAGTTTATTGTTTCGCTATTGTTAGCGTTACGCTTTTGCTTAGTTGAGCGCTCTTGCTAGGTTTACCTGACATAGCTGCTAAACTACTTGGGTAAAAAAAAACGTTGGGCTAAAGAACGCAAAAAGCCTCGATTAGAGGCTTTTCATTGTTCCTTTTGGCAGTACCGCACTAATTGATGCTTTTTGTACTGTCACATCAGTACCTTCAGCAATCGCGATTACCACAAAATCTTTCTCGTCAGACACTTTAGTGATTTTGCCCACTAAACCGCCTTGGGTCAGTACTTCGTCACCTTTAGATAGTGCCGACATTAAGGTTTTGTGCTCTTTTACGCGCTTCGCTTGTGGGCGATAAATCATAAAATAAAACACTAAACCGAAAACGGCCAGCATGATTAACATTTCCATACCACCACCTTGCGGTTGTGCTTGGGCGAAAATAGTACCTAAAGATAGACTCATAATTTCCTCTACTTCTTTTAATATTTATAAATTGAATTCTTAGCGCTTTATTAACGTTAATAAAGCGCTACATTTTGCTGCTGTGCAAAATGATTAAACTTGCTCACTACCTTCCGCTAATGGCGGAACAGGTAAGCCTCGGCGGGCATAGAAATCGGCAACAAAGTCATCCAATGTACCTGCCTCAATCGCATCGCGCAAACCTTTCATCACACGCTGATAAAAACGCAGGTTATGAATGGTATTTAACTGCGAGCCCAAAATTTCATTACACTTATCTAAATGATGCAAATAAGCTTTTGAGTAATTTTTACAGGTGTAGCAATCACACTCTGGATCTAGTGGACCAGTGTCGGTTTTATTTTTCGCGTTACGAATTTTAACCACACCATCACTCACAAATAAGTGGCCGTTACGGGCATTACGGGTTGGCATTACACAATCAAACATATCAATGCCGCGGCGCACACCTTCCACTAAATCTTCTGGCTTGCCTACTCCCATCAGATATCGGGGTTTATTTTCCGGGATCAAGGGGGTAGTGTGATCTAAAATGCGGATCATATCTTCTTTCGGCTCACCGACTGATAAACCGCCGATCGCATAGCCGTCGAAATCAATCGCCTTTAGGCCGTCAACAGAAACTTCACGTAAATCTTCATACATGCCACCTTGGACAATGCCGAATAACGCATTTGGGTTACCTTGGTGCGCATCTTTACTGCGCTGTGCCCAACGAAGTGATAGCTCCATTGAGTCTTTCGCTTCTTGGTGAGTAGCAGGGTATGGCGTACATTCATCGAAAATCATTACGATGTCTGAGCCTAGCGCACGTTGAACTTCCATTGAACGCTCTGGCGTTAGCATAATTTTCTCACCGTTTACTGGTGAAGAGAATTTTACCCCTTCTTCAGTGATCTTACGCATCTTGCCTAAGCTGAATACTTGGAAGCCGCCTGAATCGGTTAAAATAGGCTTGTCCCAGTTAATAAAGTCATGCAGATCACCGTGCTGTTCGATGATGTCTGTGCCTGGACGTAGCATTAAGTGGAAGGTATTACCGAGAATGATTTCTGCACCAATCTCTTTAATTTCTTCAGTTTTCATGCCTTTAACCGTACCGTAGGTGCCCACAGGCATAAACGCAGGGGTTTCCACCGTGCCACGTTCAAAGGTCAAACGGCCGCGACGTGCTTTGCCGTCTTTATTAATTAATTCGTATTTCATTGTATTCTCCGCCCACTAGTAAAACAGACCAGCGGCTTCAGTTTAGGGGTTAAGTTAAACGTGTTTAACTCAATGTTTCTGGTAAAACTTTTCTTATAAAACTTAAAAAAAAGAGTTAACGGCTTTGGCGTGTTAAAAACATCGCATCGCCGTATGAGAAAAAGCGATACTTTTCCTCTACTGCGTGTTGATAGGCACGCATCATATTGTCGTAACCTGCAAAGGCGCTGACTAACATTAACAAGGTTGATTCCGACAAGTGGAAGTTAGTAATTAGCGCATCAACCACTTTGAAGTTAAAACCTGGGGTAATAAAAATATCTGTGTCTTGATAAAACGGGGCAATTAATTCGCCTTGCTCATCTGCCGCTTTGGCTGCACTTTCGAGTGAGCGCATCGAGGTGGTGCCAACTGCGACGACACGGCCACCATTAGCTTTCGTTTGTTCGATTTTCGCCACAACGTCTTCCGAGACTTCCACATATTCTGCGTGCATGACGTGATCAGCAATTTCTTCAACTTTTACCGGTTGGAAAGTCCCCGCGCCAACGTGCAAGGTAACAAAAGCAAGCTCTACACCTTTGGCTTGAATTTTTGCCAGTAAGTCATCGTCAAAATGCAAACCTGCGGTTGGCGCAGCAACAGCGCCAGGCTTTTCATTGTAAACGGTTTGATAACGTTCGCGATCTGAGTCTTCATCTGGGCGGTCGATATAAGGTGGCAATGGCATATGACCAATGCGTTCAAGAATATCTAAGACCTTTTCTTCACCTTCAAATGACAATTCAAAGAGTGCGTCATGGCGAGCAACCATCTTTGCCGACACAGACTCTTCCAAAATAATTTCGGTGCCAGGTTTTGGCGATTTGCTACAGCGGATATGCGCTAACACTCGATGTTCATCTAAAACCCGTTCAACCAACACTTCGAGCTTGCCACCCGAGGCTTTCTTACCAAACATGCGGGCAGGTATTACACGGGTGTTGTTGAAAATAAGTAAGTCACCGTCGTTTAGCTGCGCTAACACATCAACAAAGGTGCCATCGGTGATGTCGCCGCTATTGCCTTCAACCGTCATTAAACGACTGGCAGTACGATCTTGTTTTGGGTAACGAGCAATTAACTCTTCAGGTAAATCAAAAGCAAAATCAGAAACACGCATATACACCGCCAGCCAGCAACAAAAAAACCGCGTAAGTCTAGTGCCGAGGCGGCGTAAATTCAAGCAATATTGATAGATTCAATAGCGACTATTGGCAAAAAAAACGCAAGCACTAAATAGATTCATCGGTTATGCTCAGATGAGCAGTTTTTTCGGCTAAGCCGTTAAGTAAATCAGGATGTTTATATGAATAACTTAGCTATCGCCGTGGCCAAAACTATTATTAATGGTTTTGAGCGCCATATGTACCTATTTGGTGAAATCACTCGTTCAGCGAAAGAGCGTTTTGAGCAAGCACAATGGCATGAAGTGCAAGAAGCTTCACGCCAACGAACCGATTTTTATGATCTACGTATCAAAGAGACCTTAGCCACCATACGCCAAGACTTTGCCATTTCAGAATTAGACGAAGCGCTATGGCAAGCAATTAAACAAGAATACGTTGAGCAGCTGCTCTATCATGACAAGTCCGATTTAGCAGAAAGCTTTTACAATTCCATTTTTTGCCATCTGTTTGAGCGCAAGTACTACCACAATGGCTTTATTTTTGTTGAATCTTCTCAAGAATGTTTAGACAACCTGCGTCAAAAGCAAATCTACACACGCTATGAACCCAATGAGCAAGGCTTAGAAAAAACCATTGAGACAATCATGGAAAAAGCGGGCTTTACCCTGCCGTTTCGTGATTTAGCTGGCGATATTGATATCGTAATTAGTCGCTTTTCACGCGAAGCAGACAAAACTCGTTATCCTATCGACCAGATGAAGTTTGATATTCTTGATCAAGTTTTCTATCGCAATAAAGGCGCTTACATTATTGGTCGCGTGGTTTCACCGGGCGGTGAAACGCCTTTTATTGTGGCGCTGCTTAACGATGAACAAGGCCATATTTACGTTGATACCTTGTTAACCAATAAAGAAGATATGGCAGTCGTATTCGGTTTCGCTCGTGCCTACTTCTTTGTTGATTGTCCTTATTTGCTGCCCATGATCAACTTTTTACAAGAGTTGATGCCAAGTAAAACCAAGGCTGAGCTTTATTCTGCGGTTGGTTATCACAAACAAGGTAAAACGCAATTTTATCGCGACTTCCTGCACCACTTAGCGCAAAGCGACGACAAGCTTGAACTAGCGCCGGGGATCAAAGGTATGGTGATGTCAGTATTCACCCTCCCGTCATACCCTTATGTGTTTAAGATCATTAAAGACAAGTTTGCGCCAAGCAAACAAATGACGAAAAAAGATGTGAAGTCTAAATATCGTCTGGTGAAGCTGCACGACAGAGTGGGTCGAATGGCCGATACCATGGAATATTCCGAAGTTGCCTTTCCCAAAGACAGGTTCTCTGATGAGTTATTAGCAGAGCTAGAACAAGTGGCGCCATCGATTATTCGCTACGAAGACGATCTGGTGGTTATCGAGCACATGTATATTGAACGCAGAATGACGCCGCTTAATCTCTACCTTGCTAAAGCAAGTGATGAGGAAATTAGTGATGCTATGTTGGGCTATGGTACAGCCATCAAGCAACTGATTGCTGCCGATATTTTCCCTGGCGACATGCTGTTGAAAAACTTTGGTGTAACTCGCCATGGCCGCGTTATTTTCTATGATTACGATGAAATCACTTACATGGACGAAGTGAATTTTAGAGTGAAGCCTGAACCTAAAACCGAAGAGCAAATTTATGCTTCAGAGCCTTGGTATACAGTAGACCCTGGCGATATGTTCCCAGAAGAGTTAGCGACGTTTGCACTAGCTAACCCGAAATATCGCAAAGCGTTTTTACAACATCACCCAGAGCTATTAGACGCCAGCTATTGGCAGCAAGCACAACAAAATGTTGCTGCGGGTATTGTCGAAGATGTATTTCCATACCCAGATGAAGTCAGGTTTTATCACTCAAAACCGACCTCCCATCACAATTAGCTTTTAGCTTTTTATGTGAATTAATAGGCTTTGAATATGTGCAAATATCTCAAAGCCTATTCACTTTTGAATATAGGGTTTAAAACTAGAGCTTAAAAGGCAGGTAAATTTAATACAAAGCGGTGAAGGATTGCCGTTGACGGGCGAGTTGATGGGTGAGTTGATCGGCAAATAGAAAAGGTTAATTTATACTTCAATGCAAACGTTAACAGTCAAAATAGCATTTGCCACTTAGTCAACATACTCGGATAACATACTCGAAATAAGAAGGAATTTAGCATGAGAAAATCACTTTTGGTTATTGCGCTGTTGTCTTTCTACCCAGCGTCTAGTTTCGCTTCAAATGAAATAACATCTTGCTTGAGTAACAAGTGTCGCAGTTACTTTAATGACTTCGATGTATATGCTAGTAGCGGCCACAAAGAAGCTATCGCCACCTTAGCTGACATGTATTACAACGGTTATGGCACGAAAAAGAATTTGCGCCGCGCAGTTAAATACTACAAAAAAGCTGCATTTAAAGGTGTACCAAGTGCTCAATACAAAATGGGGCTGATTTATTTATCCAACGATCACTACCAAGACCCTGAAAAAGGGCTTACCTACATAGAGCAAGCCGCACAAAGCAAGCACCCTGGTGCGATGCATACTTTAGGGGTGATTTATTTACACAATCAAAACTTACCGCAAGCAGATTACTGGTTGGCACAAGCCTATCGGCACGGTGATAGCAGTATGCAAAGCCTAGTTGAACAACTAAAAAGTGCTCAACCAGCAATACTGGCGCAACTACCTCAACTAAATGAAGAAGTAGCTGAAAATTGGCTTGTGTGGCACCAAACAGACAAAAACAAGCAAGCATCTGTACAAGACTATTTAGACACACAGCTAAACATCTTCAAAGAGCGCAGCCGAAGAACGGTTGATTGGCCGAGTAATTGGGCTTCAACGCCCTAGGAAACTAAGCGGCAAAGATAGCTTGTTGAATGAACTAGATTCTACTCATCTAGATCAAAATACTTAAAACCTCTATCTCGAAACTTTAGTTGCCCCCTGTCAGCAGAAAGGGTTTGTTTACTTATCAAGCCCTTTCTGCTGAAAATACCAGCAAACAATCAAAAACCGCTATTTTTTTGCAATTTTCGCTTTTTAAGGGGTTTACCTTTAACTTTGGTTGGGTATAATGCAACGCCTCTGCAGGGGTATAGTTCCAATTGGTAGAACAGCGGTCTCCAAAACCGACGGTTGGGAGTTCGAATCTCTCTACCCCTGCCACTTTTTCTCTCTCTTTACTTTCAGTTAGTTCCTAACATATAGTCTGCTCAACAAACTCGTTAATCATTGTTTATCACAAGTGATAATTGTATTTGCCTATTATGATCCAGCAAGCAGCATTCGATAAATTGACCGCCATGGGCATTGACTTGTATCAACTACGAGATCAACAAAACTCTGCTCCTTCGGCAGACTATTTAGCCATTGATGTCAAAGCAACAGCAAACCATCGCTTATATTTAGATATTTTGACTGCGCTGTCACTTAATCAAACTGAAGTCGGTATTAAAGAAGACAAAATAGATTTGGGCTTGCTTCAGTGGCAATTCCATCAAGCGGAAACAATTGAACTGACCAAGCAGCATTTAGTGACACCAAGTTTAGATGTGCTTGCTCAGCAACCTCAACTGAAACAGCAACTTTGGCTGCTACTTGCCAATTAAAATGACAAATTCAAGTACTAACAATCTCACCTACACTGCAATTACATTAGATGATGTAACTGCCCTAATGCCTATTGAAAATGCTTGCCACACTCATCCGTGGACAGAAAAACTATTTCAGTCTTGTGTAGGTGGCCGCTATTTTGGTGAATATGCACAGGCAATTGACGCCAGCGGCAACAGCAAAATTATCGGCTTTTATATTGGTGAATACATTTTAGGTGAAGCCACGTTAATGAATATTTGCGTAAACCCCATTGAGCAAGGTCAAGGCTTCGGTAATGCGCTACTAACACAGTTTATTACGCAAGCGAAAAACCTTGGTGGCGAGCAGCTTTGGCTTGATGTTAGAACCAGCAATACGCCAGCAATCATGCTTTACATCAATCATGGCTTTACTGAAATTAGCCGCCGCACTGGTTACTACCCAACGGCAACAGGCTATGAAGACTCCATTGTGATGGGGAGAAAACTGGTAAGCTAACTTACACAGTTTACGAACCAGCTTTTCATGTCTTCGCTAATTACTCACCGTTATTTGCTCGGTCAAGTTGGCGAAATTATAAGTAGAGTTATCATCCAGCATAAAATCCAACTGCACTAAATTATTGTTTGAAGCACTAGCCGATGTTTCATATTGCCATTGTGCTAGCGCTGTCGTTGCCACTTTATTAAATACATTTTCAGGGATGGCTTTAACAATAGTGATATTACTGACACTACCACTGGGCGTAATATCAAACTTAAGTACCACCGAACCTTCAACTCTATCACGTGCGGCTTGAATCGGATATTTAGGCTCAATGCGTACAGTCGGCTTGATGTGCTCAGCCAAGTTACTCATTTTCTTACTCGACTTATGCGTATCATTTTTTGAGTAGCCTGAGTAGCCATCACCAGCATAGCTAATTGCCGACATTATACTTAATGCCCCTACCAACACCGCTACACTTGCCAGCTTGGATTGTTGGTAACCTTGCTTAATCATATTAATGCGTTCAAACATCACGTTTTTATCTCCATATTCTTTAAAGGATAATTGAGCAAAGCCAAGCGGTGGCGACGCTTGCGCCGCCACTAACAAAGCTTTGCTGTAGTTAATCCTGCAAGTCGTGTGTTTGCGCGCCAACACGGTTTGATCACAGGAAATTTCCTGATCACGGCGAAAGCGCGAATACGCTAGCCATGCCAGAGGGTGGAACCACATTAAAGCCACTATCAACAGCCCAATGGTGTTCCATACCATGTCATTTCGATTGAAATGGCAAAGTTCATGCTCAAGAATCAGCTGTTGCTGCTCTTTCGAATACAACTGCTCAAAATGCTTGGGGATCAAAAGTTTCGGTTTAACTATCCCGACTAGCGCGGGGCTATAGTTCTGCTGTGTTCGGTAAACTTTTAATGCGCTATTTGCTAGCACTTCGTGCTGTAATAAATCATTGGTGACAGGCTGCCAGTTAGCGTACGATTTGATCAGTTTGAGATGCTGAAAACTCCAAAAGCCCAGTAAGCTGAGTACACCAGCAAGCCAAATAGTAAGCAAAGGCAGCTCAACACCGGTACTTGAAGGCTGAGTGGTGTAAACCGCCAAGTAACGCTGAACACTTTGCCCTTCGCTAACGACAGCAAACCAGTTTGGCATCTCAATAAAAGGAAGAATCAAGCTTGCAGGTAACAGCAGCCAAGTAGCGTACCCTATTTGAGGGCTGTAAAAACTGGATAAATAGCGCCTTGTCAGTAGTAGCACTGCCGCAACTAAGCTAAATGGGATGATTACCTCGCCAAGCCAACTAATCATTTTCTTGCTCCCAATCACTGATCAGTTGCTTCAACGACTCTATGTCTTCTTTTTCCAAATTGTTGTGCTTGGCAAAACCAGCAACCAAAGGTGAAACTCGGCCACTAAACAAACGTTTTATTAACGACTGACTGGCATGCTGTTGATAACTAGCTTGCTCTAAAATCGGATAGTACAAGTAGCGGCGTTTATCTTTCTCGAAACCAACGGCACCTTTTTTTACCAGCCGATTAAGCAAGGTTTTCACGGTTTTTTCATGCCAAGGGCGCTCTTGGTTAAGCTGCTCGATTATATCGCCAGCAGACAGTGGATGTTGCCCCCAAAGCACCGTTAATACTTCGGCTTCAGCATTGCTAATATCAATCATAATAATTTCCTAACTTGTGGTCTCGGTTGCCAAACCTCATTGCAACTGACCTGTCTAACTGCGCTGACCATAAACAAACTGACAGCCCGCTAAATTTGCGTAATCTTCTACTGGTGTTAATGTCGTCACGTTCAATTGGCTTATCTGATCATTTCGTGATTCTCGCTGGGCTTCAAAATACAGCCAACGACCACCTGTGTCGGGACGCATTTCAATAAATGGGTATGCTCGCATTCGCCATTGGCCGTTAGTGCCATAGCTATAATTTTCATTCTTAACTTCTTCGCTAAATGCATACCGCCCATTTATATTTAAATTGAGCGTAAGAGAAGAGTGGCATTGATCGCTTCCATCATGTTGTAAATCTTGGCTCTTGTCGAATTCAATACGGTACAGATTCGCCATATCTCTCATTGAGGTTCCTGCGTGCGGGTTAACTCCTTTCGGCACTAGAAATACGCCGATGGAATTTTTTTGAAACCAATGATTACCTTCTTTTAAGGCCGAAGTCCGAGTTACTTGCCAATCAAGGTTGGATAACTCGCTCGCTAACAAATGAACAACCTCTGGGTCTGAGACAAACGGAGAATAAATAATGGTGGTATCGTTAATCGACTCAGGAAACTGATGTTGGTTAACAGAGATGTTGAACGATTTGCCCTCTAGGTTACCTTGTAACTGCTCAATAACATTGGTTTGTTGTTCCTCGGTTAAGTAGCGACCGTATAAATGCACAGTAGGTGCGCTACAACCGGCTGTCACCATAGCAAGTACACCCAGTACCATCTGTTTTGCACTTATTTTTCGTGTTTTCATGCTACTTCCCATTTGGAATCAAATTAAGCTTGCTCGTTAAACCTGTGGAACGAAATTGATTAATTTTTATTAAGTTTTAGCCCCATTGATTACACATGTAATCAAAAGCAACGATTACACATGTAATCTGAACATGCAAGTTTATTTATTAGCCATCACACATAAAAACCAAGACAACCAATTTGCTAATTAGCAGGTGACAATATCTGCCATTGTGTGAATATAATTAGAGCAACTACTCATATTCATCATTTCTTATGGCGCTTAAAGCAACAATATTTAAAGTTCAGTTATCCATCTCCGATATGGATAGAAACTACTACGCAGAGCACGACCTCACCATTGCTCGTCACCCTTCTGAAAACAACGAAAGAATGATGCTGCGCATCTTGGCGTTTATTTTCAATGCCAACGAGTCATTAGCCTTTACCAAAGGATTAAGCGATGTTGATGTGCCTGATTTATGGCAAAAAAACTTACACGATGAAATTGAGCATTGGATAGAGCTCGGCCAACCATCGGCAATCCGTATTAAAAAAGGCTGTAATCAAGCCAAGCAAATGACCATCTACAGTTATGCCGATGGCCCGTTTAACCAGTGGTGGCAAAAAGAAGCGAACCAACTTCGCTTAAAAAGCAATTTAACCGTAACCACCATAGCGCCTGAGTTAGCCGAAGAATTAGCTAATTTAGTTGATCGCCAAATGCATCTGCAATGTACTCTTTCTGAAGGCCAACTTTGGTTGACCATTACTAGCCAAGCAGATGGTGAGGACCCCATCGAAGTGACACCGCAAACCCTATCAAGGAATTAGCATTTTATGCATATAGATACCCTACTCGCGCAAGCAACAAACTCATCGACACTCACTATTCCCGCTAGTTGGGGACAAGGGCGTACCGTATTTGGTGGTATTTCAGCAGCGGTTCTCTATCAGGCAATCAAATCGAAAGTCGCTAACGATAGACCAATGCGCTCATTTAACTGTAACTTTGTCGGGCCATTGGCGGTAGGTGAACCGTTTGAGCTGCAAGTTGAGATCTTGCGCGAAGGAAAAAGTGCCACACAAGCCTTCGGTAAAATCATCCAGCAAGATAAAGTCGCGGTGATTTGCCAAGTGTGTTTTGCGGTTGATCGCCAATCAAAAATCGCGGTTGAAAATACCGAGCGACACGATTTACCGCCAGCGAAAAAAGCACAGTTTATTCCACCGATCCCGAAAGTTGTGCCTAAGTTTTTAAAACACTTAGACCTCAACCTAGTGGAAGGTAAGTTCCCATTTATGGGCAGTAAAAAGAACCATATCAAAGGCTGGATTCGTTTTAGCAAAGCACCAGAAGCTATTACCGATGCCCATTTAATCGCGTTGATCGATGGCTACCCTTGCCCAGTGTTGCAAACCTTAAAATGGCCAGCACCGGCGAGCAGCATGAACTGGAATATTGAGTTTTTGCACCCGCATGACGAAATCAAGCCAACTGACTGGCTAGCCTATTCATCCTTCCCACGCCAAGCTGCCGATGGCTACTGTCATATGGAATCAGATATTTGGGATGCCAATGGCAAGCTGATTGCTATCAGTCGCCAAGTGGTGGGGGTTTTCGACTAACGTAGTTTTATAGATGAATGCTTGATTCGTTGATTCGTTGATTCGTTGATTCGATTAGGGTGATTTATAGTCAATAAGTGCGAGCAGTAACAATAAATGACAAATAATTTTTGCTGCTCTTATCGACACTTCTCGCTATAATATCGCGCTTTTTTAATTTTCACCCTTATCGTTACAGGAATCAGGCATGTCTGTACAACAGCAAGAAGTCGGCAAGCGCCGCACGTTTGCTATCATCTCTCACCCGGATGCGGGTAAAACCACGATCACCGAAAAAGTATTATTATTCGGTCAAGCTTTGCAAACAGCCGGTACGGTAAAGGGTAAGAAATCAGGTCAGCACGCTAAGTCTGACTGGATGGAAATGGAAAAAGACCGTGGTATCTCGATCACCACCTCGGTAATGCAATTCCCTTACGCTGACTGCCTCGTTAACCTGCTCGACACCCCAGGTCACGAAGACTTCTCGGAAGATACCTATCGTACACTAACGGCGGTAGATTCTTGTTTAATGGTTATCGACACCGCCAAAGGTGTTGAGGACAGAACCATTAAATTAATGGAAGTTACCCGTTTGCGTGACACGCCAATCATTACGTTTATGAACAAAATGGACCGCGATACCCGTGATCCAATGGAAGTCATGGACGAAGTGGAAGACGTACTGAAAATTAAATGTGCGCCAATCACTTGGCCTATTGGCATGGGTAAAGACTTTAAAGGTGTATACAACATCTTAACCGATGAAACCATCCTTTACGCCACAGGCCAAGGCCACACGATTCAAGAAAAACGCGTGATTAAAGGCTTGGACAACCCAGAGCTAGACGCTGAAATTGGTGCCTTCGCCGAAGACTTACGTGAAGAGCTGGAATTAGTCGTTGGTGCATCGCACGAATTCAACCTAGACGAATTCCTAAAAGGTGAACTAACACCGGTATACTTTGGTACCGCACTCGGTAACTTTGGTGTCGATCATATGCTTGATGGCTTAACGACATGGGCACCAACACCACAGCCGCGCGCAACAGACAAACGTGATGTCGCTGCCGAAGAGGAAAAATTCTCAGGTTTCGTCTTTAAAATTCAAGCGAATATGGATCCGAAACACCGTGACCGTATCGCCTTTATGCGTATCGTTTCCGGTAAATACAGCAAAGGCATGAAGATGCGCCAAGTTCGTATTGGCAAAGACGTGAAAATTGCCGATGCGGTAACCTTTATGGCGGGCGATCGCGCTAACGTTGAAGAAGCCTTTGCAGGCGACATTATTGGTTTACATAACCACGGCAGCATTCAAATTGGTGACACGTTTACCAATGGCGAAGAAATGAAGTTCAGCGGTATTCCAAACTTCGCGCCTGAAATGTTCCGTCGTATTCGCCTGCGCGATCCACTTAAAGCCAAGCAACTGCAAAAAGGTCTGATCCAGTTATCAGAAGAAGGTGCTGTGCAGGTATTTAGACCACTAGATAACAACGATATGATTGTTGGCGCGGTCGGTGTACTGCAATTTGAAGTAGTTGTTCAGCGCTTAAAAACCGAATACAACGTGGATGCGATTTACGAGCCGATCAGTGTTGCCACCGCACGTTGGTGTACTTGTGATGATGAGCGCACGCTTGATCAGTTCCGCAAGAAAGCATCAGATAACTTGGCGCTTGATGGCGGCGACAACCTAACGTATATCGCACCAACCATGGTTAACCTGAACTTGGCACAAGAGCGTCATCCGGATATTGTGTTCCATAAAACCAGAGAGCATTAGCAACTAGGCTAGCTCCTCAAATATTCTGCGCTATGGTGATGAATTGCTTGTAGCGTCATAAAAATTTTAACTAGGTAGTGCTATAACCCACTACCTAGCTTGCTTAACCGCATACAGATAGAGATCTTTTAACATGAATATTAAGTCTTTGCTTTCGGAAAAAGTGTTGGCTGCTATGGTAGCAGCAGGCTTACCAGCAGATACCAATCCAGCCGTTAGTCAATCAACCAAACCGCAATTTGGTGATTACCAAGCCAATGGTGTGATGGGCGCGGCGAAAAAGCTTAAAACCAACCCACGTGAATTAGCGACGAAAGTGGTTGAACACTTAACGCCTGCGCTTGCAGATATTGCCGACAATATCGAACTTGCAGGCCCAGGTTTTATTAATATTCATTTAAACAATACTTGGTTAGCTAGCCAGTTAGCGGCAAGTGCCGCCGATGCTAATTTAGGTGTTAGCCAACGCGCAGAGCCACAAACCGTTGTTGTTGACTACTCAGCGCCTAACCTAGCGAAAGAAATGCACGTTGGTCACTTACGCTCAACCATTATTGGTGATGCCGTAGTACGCGCCTTAGAGTTCCGTGGTGACAAAGTGATTCGCCAAAACCATATGGGTGACTGGGGTACGCAGTTTGGTATGTTACTGGCGCACCTAAGCGATAAGCTAGCGGCTGACGAAGTCGCTGAAACCGCCCTATCTGACTTAGAAGCGTTCTACCGCGAAGCTAAAGTGCGCTTTGACGACGAAGCAGGCTTTGCCGATCGCGCTCGCGAATACGTTGTAAAACTCCAAGGTGGCGACGCGGAATGCGACAAGCTATGGCAACAGTTTATTGATATTTCTATCGCCCACAGTGAAGAAATTTACGAAAAACTCAACGTTACCTTGAAGCGCAGCGACATCATGGGTGAAAGCGCCTACAACCCAGACTTGCCGAAAGTTATCGATGAATTAATGGCACAAGAAATTGCCGTTGAAGACCAAGGTGCGAAAGTGGTCTTTATCGACGAAATGGCGAACAAAGACGGTGAGCCTTCGGTATTTATCGTACAAAAATCTGGTGGTGGTTACTTATACGCAACGACAGACTTATCTGCTTGTCGTTACCGCAGTGGCGAGTTAAACGCTGATCGCATTATTATCTTTACCGATGCGCGCCAAGCCCTGCACTTTAAGCAAGTGGAAATTGTTGCCCGTAAAGCAGGTTTCTTGCCTGAGCAAGTGGCTTACGACCATTGCCCATTTGGCATGATGATGGGTGACGATGGCAAGCCATTTAAAACCCGTACTGGCGGCACGATTAAGCTAGCTGAGCTACTTGACGAAGCGGTTACGCGTGCAACTGACCTTATCAAAGAGAAAAACCCTGAAATCAGCGCTGAGCAACTTGAAGAAGTGGCGCGTAAAGTGGGTATTGGCGCGGTGAAATTCGCCGATTTATCGAAAAACCGCACTAGCGACTACATCTTTAACTGGAAAACCATGCTGAGCTTTGAAGGAGCGACGGCGCCATACTTACAGTACGCTTACTCGCGTATTCAAAGTATTTTCAGCAAAGCAGGGGTTGATGTAGCAAGCTTGACAGAGCCAGCAACAATTGAAGCACCACAAGAAAAAGCACTAGCCCTTAAGCTACTTCAGTTGGAAGAAGTACTAGATTCAGTGATTGCTGACTGTACCCCTAACCTACTTTGTAACTACTTATACGAGTTAGCCAGCTTGTACATGAGCTTCTACGAAGCTTGCCCAATCCTAAAAGAAGGTATTAGCGAAGAAACTAAGACATCACGCTTAGCAATTTGTGCAAGTGTCGCAACCACACTTGCCAAGGGCTTAGATATTTTAGGTATCGATGTGATGGAGCGTATGTAATACGCTCCACTGTGACAGGGATGCAGCTTGAATAGGATGTTATTTTTAGGGAGTAAGGAAGAGGTGAAGTCGTAATGAAGCTTTTACTTATCGGGGCTAATAGCGCCGATCAAGCAACGCTAAATAAAATTTTTAGTCGCGGTAATCATACCTTAAGTCAGGTTGCCAATGCCGAACAGGCATTAGAGCTACTTGCCGCTAGCCGCTACGACGTCGTTGTAGTTAACGAGCAATTGGCGGATATGGCGGTAGAAGCATGCCTAAAAGCACTTATTCAAGCGGCTCCTCATGCCCTTAAAATTGTCGTTACCCACGATGACAACAGTGACTTCGATTTAGCGCACGAGCAGATTCGTTCACCGATTCACGCGGCAGAACTTGTCGCCTTGCTTGAAGCTATGGTGCCGCAGCACAGAGCTATCACCAAAAAACATATTGTTGATGCCGTTGCTAAGATCAAAACTCTACCAAGCCCACCTAAGGTTTATATGCAGCTTAATCAGCTGCTAAAGCAAAGTACTACTGACTCAGCAAAGATTGCCGAAATTATTAGTCGCGATCCAGCACTTGTCGCTAAAGTGTTGCAATTCGTCAATAGCTCGGCGATGGCTAAGGGCAAGCAAATTACGAACATCGGTGATGCCATCACGAAAATGGGGGTTGATACCCTGTGCTGTATTGTGATGACGGCAGAGATGTTTTCCTACCAGCCCAATATTCCTGACTTCTCAATTGAGCAAGAACAACAGCACTGTTTAGCCACTGCGCGAATGGCGGCATCTATTGTTAAAGCACAGCTAAAGCAACAAGCATTGCTGACTGGTTTACTGCATGGCATTGGCAAATTGGTGCTCTATGAAGTTGACGAAAAGCAAACCAAAAAGTTTATGGCAGAGCGCTTAAATGGCAGCGATAACATTGGCTTAGAGCAAAAGTTATTTAATACCGATCACGCGCAAGTAGGTGGTTATCTGTTGCATTTGTGGGGCTTTCCTTATGCTATTGTCGAAGCTTTGGTATTGCAATATCAACCGGAAAAGCTGCTCAATAAACCATTTGGCACAGCGCATGCAGTTTACCTAGCCAATACCTTGCTGAAAGAGCGCGAGTTGTCACCGCTTTTTATTGAGAAATTTAAACTTGAGCCCATGTTGGAAAAACTAGTGGCACGTGCGGAAAAAATTCGTAATTTCTAGCCCGCTCACAAACATCTGATGAACAAAAACATCCGTTTAACAGAAAAGACTGAATGAACAAAAAAGGTTAGCTTCATGCTAACCTTTTTTATATGTAAACCTTATACCAACAACAACTGAGAATCACTTGCTAAGCTTTACTGACAGCCATTGCCATCTAGATTTTGACGAACTCAGCCAGTCTTTGAATGATGTACTAACAACTTGTGAAGCACAGCAAGTTAAGCGCATTGTTGTCCCTAGTGTTGGCCCGCAAAACTGGCAACAAGTGCTATCACTGCCAACACAAGCAGCAAGCTCAGTTAAGCTTTATCCTTGCTTGGGCATTCACCCTTGGTTTCTCGATGGTTTAGCCGATGATGCCATTGAGCAACTCGACAAACTAATAGCGGAGCACAAAGCTTCGCTGATTGCACTCGGAGAAATGGGCATTGATGGGACAATAGCTAAAGACAGCAAAGCACCAACGCAGCATCTTAACCAGCAAATCACTATCTTTGAGCAACAACTTGAGCTAGCCAAGCAGCATCAACTGCCCGTAATCGTTCACCACCGGCGGTCCCACCCCGAAGTTGTACGTAGTCTCAAAGCGGCTAAGCTAAGTCATGGCGGTATAATTCACGCGTTCTCAGGCAGCTACCAGCAAGCAAAACAATATCTAGACTTAGGTTTTTTATTGGGTATTGGCGGCACGATTACTTACCCCAGAGCAGCCAAAACCATAAACACCGTTAAAAAGTTACCGATTGAATCGCTGGTATTGGAAACAGATGCACCGGCAATGCCACTGGCGGGTTTTCAAGGGCAAGCAAACCACCCCAAACATGTTGTCGATGTTTTTGAGGCGCTAGCTAGTTTACGTAGTGAAGACAAAGAAATATTAAGCGAGCAGATTGAAGCGAATATAAACCGCTTATTTAACTTGTGACTTTAATACCTTCGCTATTAGTGACGCTTGCTTTTAAGCAGTGAAGTAGGCGACCTAAAACGACTTAATCCGCGTGCCAACAAAAACCCAATCAAACCTGCAACGAGTAGCATGTAGCGCATAACTTCTTGATGTTCAGTATTAGCCTGTTGCAAGCTTTGTTGCCACGCTTGCTTGCTGATAGTAAAGCGTAAATACCCTTGCAGTTTTTCATCCCTAAGTTCGACCACAAGCGGAGCCACGTCGGAATATTGCGCTACTTCTGGCGTATTGATGCCAAATAATTCATGAATGCTCTGCTCTTTACCACCAACGCCGACAGTTTGCCCAGTTTGATCATACAAGGTCACCCCTGAAATAAATTCTGGCAACGCCAGCTTTGCTAAATAGTCATTCGTCGCGGCTTTTTTACCTTGCTTTAATAACACCAACATCGCTTGTGCTGCTTGGTTAATATAATCATCAGCGAACGCTTGCTGTTGGCTAGAAATCAACTGAGCTTGGTGGTTATAACGGGTTATCA
Organism: Thalassotalea euphylliae; assembly: GCF_003390395.1. NCBI lineage: Bacteria > Pseudomonadati > Pseudomonadota > Gammaproteobacteria > Alteromonadales > Colwelliaceae > Thalassotalea > Thalassotalea euphylliae. The sequence continues at coordinate 3,582,933 of NZ_QUOV01000001.1, forward strand.
GCATATTGAGCAGCACAACAATCAAGACTATCGCAATCGCTAATTGCAGAATTTTGTTATAAATCGATGATATTTTGGGGTATAAAGGCAATTCTGTTTGCATCGTAGCCATTAACCAAGTGAACAATATTTATACCATATAGCATGTATGCATCTGTTTAAATACTGAATTTAGGACTCTTTCGTGATTACCAGCAATTTTCAATCTGATGTCAGTGTCAGCGATCAGCCGCTTGCACAAGCCTTTCAAACTGTATTAGCTCAAGCGCCTGTGTGCCTTTCAACAACCCCGAGCGGTTTTCAATTTAGCGAGTATCAGGCGCAAAATTCAAACATTGAACTTGTGGTTTTTAGCTCGCTTAGTGTCAGCTTACTTGCTCGTATCGAACAGCAATGCCAACTATCGTTGACCGCATTAACCGCGGTCAATCAACGAAATCAACTGGAAAGCATTCGCTTTGCAATCGAATGTGAAAACATTACATTTGCGCGCGAGCAGTTAGTAGCACTGACCCAAAGCGAGAATTTTGAAGCTGCCATTGTCACTGACGCACCACGCTTAGACGAACCAGGTTTACTAGTGATGGACATGGATTCCACTACCATTGAAATTGAATGTATTGACGAAATTGCTAAGTTGGCAGGCGTTGGTGAAAAAGTTGCTGAGGTAACAGAATTAGCAATGCAAGGTAAGCTAGATTTCTCACAAAGCTTACATCAACGCGTTGCCACTCTTGAGGGTGCGCCAGAATCAATTCTAGCAGCAGTCGCGAATAATTTGCCGTTAATGGCTGGGCTTGTCTCATTAGTTGAGGCATTAAAAACACACAATTGGCGTGTTGCGATTGCCTCTGGCGGCTTTACCTATTTTGCCGACCATTTAAAAGAAACATTAGGCTTAGATGCCGCCTATGCCAACACCCTAGAGATTGTTGATGAGAAACTAACAGGCAAGGTGCTTGGCAATGTGGTTGACGCTCAAAAGAAAGCAGACGTGCTTGTTGAACTCGCCGAGCAATATGGCATTAAGACAACACAAACAATTGCCATGGGCGATGGTGCTAATGATCTTGTGATGATGGAAGCCGCTCACTTAGGTGTCGCCTATAAAGCAAAACCGCTAGTACTGGCGAAAGCCGACTCAAGCATTAGCCATAGTGGGCTTGATTGTATGCTTCATTGGTTAAAATAATCAGCTCTTTCCTGCCGAAGAAAAAGGCAACACAAGAAAAAGCCAGCATATTGCGAAATAGGCTGGCTTTTTTGTTTTGATCACTGGTGAATATTTTTAATTTAGCAGTTTATGGCGATTAATCACTTCTTGAGTGATATCGAAACACTGCATTACGCCAGCAACACTCCAAATTTCTTGCTCCAATTGCTTGCCGCGATGAATTGCATATGAACCAATATAGCTTAATTCTGGATTCAAGTGCTCCATATCCGGCTCTGCGGTGCGAGACAATTTAATTTGCACACAATAAAACTCACCACTTTTTTGCGCCTTGTCGATAAACATCTTTTTCAATTTAGTGGAACTTAGTTCACTGGCTAACTTGGTTGTCACGGCCTGATCAATCGCGTCAGCATTTCGCTTAATTGAAATAAACAAGGTTTCCTCTGCTGGCGCATCAGCTTGTTGCAGTTTTTTCAACGTGAGGTTAACCAAATTGGCCGCTTCTGGGTGATGTAATAATGGGTAAAGGTTGAGGTGCTTGGGTCGATCACTTAAGCCTTTCATGCTCATTAAAAACGGTTTTTCATTATTACCGCTTGCCAAAGTTTCAACCTTGTAGCGACTGCCACTTGTTTGCACAAAGAAACTTGGCACGCTCGTACTTTTCGCATAGATAGAACGCAATGCTTTGGCAAGACCCGGCGTCATATCTGCGTATTCTTCTTTGGTCAGCTTGGCTTTGTTTTTTTCAATCAATACTTTAAAGAAAGCTCTGCCAATATGCTGGTGACGCTCAACATGGACACGCAAATTCAGCACATTTTTCTTTTTATTGATGCGCATGACTTCATAAGGCAGCGACTTTAACTCAAAGGTTGAAGTAATTTTTTGTAAATTCGGGAAGGCGATTTTAACAATTTCGCCTTTGGTTAATACCGCCGACTTATCTAAGTGCACTTTAAGGCCTGATACCGAAAAGTCCTGTGATGTGCCTGTCCACATAACACCTTCCGCCTCAACCTCAACAGGGGTTTTATAAACAAATCTAGGCTCTTGTCGTTGATTTCGATAGTTAACACCAATTTCATCCATAGCAGGCACGTTAACCAAACGCTTGTGGCCAAATGCTTTTAATTTACTGGTGACGATGTCGTCGTAATTAAACTGCTGATAATCACTGCGTATTTGCTTTGTGGTCACGTCAGTCGCGACGACAATATATGACAAGCCCGAAAGAATACTTTGCACCTCTTCCGAAATTGGCATGTCTAGGTAGGCATCTTTTTTGGTCAAGGTGTTTGCAAGCGTTAATGGTGCATTCGCCTTTACTTTATCAACCGCAGCAATTGAGAGCATAGTAATGGCAAATGTCGATTTCGACGCGGCAAAGCCTAAAAAATGCCTAGCAAATGATTCATCTTGAGCAAGTTGCTTTTCATCTGCGGTGTAAAAATAAGAGCGTCCCTGACTTTGATGAACAAAGCTATAAACCAATAATGAGTGCCCAGTTTTTTCAGCACGTAGCATACGCTCAACGCGATCCGAATCGATCAGGTTGTACAACGTGCTTTGTTTCGCTTCATTTTGCCAGTACTGGTATACCGCTTGATTGTTATTACAGGTTAATGCATAACGCGGTACAAACTTACCTTCTTTGGCTGCCACAAATACTGGTAACTCATTGATTTTAGGCAAGGAAAATTGTTCTAAGCTGCGAGATTTTAACGCAGCAATGGTATTGTCTAAATTAATTTTATAGCGGCGTTTATTGCCTTGAATAAAACCTTTGAGAAACTGCTTAAAGCCATCTTTTTCTTTGTCGAGAATGCGTGACGCACCAATCAGTTGAACCTGATTTTCAACACTGATGTTTTCTATTTGATACTCAAAGTTGGACTGATTACCAAATTGGAACTCCTGCGTTAGGCCAGTAAATTCAAGCTTAATAACATCGCCAACCGATATTTTTTGCATGCTTGCAAAGCGCAGCTTAACACCCGAAATACTCAAGTCTGAGCTAGTCGCTTCTATTTGTTCGCCATTCGCAAGCGTAACTCCAACGGCGATCGCGAAATTCATGCGTTCTTCTTGGCGATTATAAAAATCACCAAAAGGTACAAATTTAGCTGGGTAATAGAGTTTTTCTTGAACTTTTGGCGTGCCGCTTGGCGCTGCTGCTGGTAGGCTGCCGGCTTTCTCGCGTTGATAAATAACGCGAAAATTGTTTTCAGTATTATTTACTGCCTCGTAAACACCGAAGGTGTAACCGCCATAAGCGCTGACATTATCTTTGTATACTCGAATCGCTAAGTCATCGAGATAATGCGTGCGCTCTTCATCTTCAAAGGCTTTACATTCACCATCAACATGACCACGCAAATCAATCAAACGAGTACAAGGTTGTGCCAAACGCTTAATTTCCATTTTTAGTAGGAAGCGTTCGGTTTTCGCAATATTTTTTGTCGCGTCTAAAAAAGTGGCCTCAAAGTCTGATTGCTTTACTTGGCCTCTAAAACGCTCAATGATTTTTGCATATTGAGAAAAATTCTTGGTCATCTAATCTCTATTTTCTTTACAATGGCGCTAATTGCGAATTACGACACAAGCCAGTATATATAAGACTTAGCCGATAATAACCAGTTAAGACAGTATTAAGCGCCAATTTTTAAACACAATTTAATTAAAATCAATATCTAACGCATCGAGCTAGCAATATCTGTGCCCCAAAAGGATAATCATGGCAAAAAATAAAACTTCATATGTCTGCACTGAATGCGGTGCTGACTTTTCTCGTTGGCTTGGCCAATGCCCAGAATGTAAGGCTTGGAACACTATTTCAGAGTTTCGCCAACCCAAGGCAAGTGGCCGAGGCGGAAGTTTTTCGGGCTTCGCTGGCAGCGTCGCCTCACAAGTACAAACGTTAGATAGTATCGACTTAACAGATCTACCACGTTTTTCATCGGGATTCCTTGAGTTCGATCGTGTTTTAGGTGGTGGTATCGTGCCAGGTAGTGCGATTTTAATTGGTGGTGAGCCCGGTGCCGGCAAAAGTACGCTATTGCTACAGACCATGTGTCACTTAGCGAGTCAAATGCCAACCTTGTACATCACAGGTGAGGAGTCCTTGCAGCAAGTGGCCATGCGTGCCAAACGCTTGGGGCTAGCAACAGATAAGTTGAAGTTATTATCAGAGACTAGCGTTGAGAATATTTGCCATATTGCCGAGCGTGAGCAGCCCAAAATCATGGTTATTGACTCAATTCAAGTAATGCATATGGCCGATATTCAATCGGCACCGGGAAGTGTTTCGCAAGTGCGCGAAAGCGCCGCATTCTTAACCCGCTTTGCCAAACAGCACCACGTTGCCATGATTTTAGTTGGCCATGTCACCAAAGACGGTTCATTGGCAGGCCCTAAAGTACTTGAGCATTGTATCGACTGTTCCATTATGCTCGAAGGCTCAACCGATTCACGATATCGCACCTTGCGTGGCCATAAAAACCGTTTTGGCGCGGTTAACGAGCTCGGTGTCTTTGGCATGACAGGTACTGGGCTTAAAGAAGTCAAAAATCCGTCTGCGATTTTTCTTAACCGCGGTGAAGAGCAAACACCAGGCAGTATTGTGATGGTTTTGTGGGAAGGCACTCGACCGCTACTGGTTGAAATTCAAGCCTTAGTGGATCACTCCGCGCTCGGTAATCCAAGGCGCGTTGCGGTTGGCGCTGAGCAAAACCGACTTGCCATGCTACTGGCGATTTTACATCGCCACGGCGGCTTGCAAATGAATGACCAAGACGTATTCGTTAACGTCGTTGGTGGCGTTAAAGTGTCTGAAACCAGTATCGATTTGGCCTTACTTTTAGCGTTAGTTTCTAGCTTTCGCGATCGCGCCCTGCCGCAAGATTTAGTGGTATTTGGTGAAGTAGGTTTGTCAGGTGAAATTCGCCCTGTGCCCAGTGGTCAAGAGCGTATCAATGAAGCCGCTAAGCACGGTTTTAAACGGGCGATTGTGCCGTATAACAATATGCCAAAAACTAAGATTGATGGCATGAAAGTTATCGGCGTTAAAAAGCTGAGCGAAGCATTAGAGGCGATTTAGCCTTAGCCGATGAATTTTGCTAGTATGCGACAACACAAAACCCTTGGTTAATGCTTACATTGCTTTAACGCATTGGCATTAACCACTTTTATCAATAATAAAATCCAGGTTTATTATGACGTTATTCACTCGAGTCGCACTCACTCTGGGATGTGCGCTGGCATTGCAACCTGTGTATGCCGAACAGCTTTCATTAGAGCGTATTTACAGCTCGCCGTCGTTAAGCGGCCAAACGCCAAAATCTCTCAAGTTTTCCCCAGACGGCCAACGTGTTACCTACTTACAAGGTAAAAAAGAAGACTTATACCGTTATGACTTGTGGGAATACAACCTTGCCGATAAACAGCATCGCTTACTGGTTGACTCCAACGATATTTTCTCAGGCCCTGAAACCTTGTCTGACGAAGAAAAAGCACGCCGCGAACGCCAACGTGTTTATGGCTCAGGCATTATGGAGTATACCTTCTCTAGCGATGGCACCGCGTTATTGTTTCCACTTAATGGTGACGTTTACTACTACAGTCTAACTGAACAGACTGCACGTCGTATTACCGATACGCCGGAATTTGAAACCGACGTTAAGTTTTCGCCAAAGGGTAATTACATTTCCTTTATTCGTGAGCAAAACATTTATGCTTACGAGCTAAGCTCGGGCAAAGAACGCCGTTTAACCAAAGACGGTGGCGGGCTAATTAAAAACGGCATGTCAGAGTTTGTCGCCCAAGAAGAAATGGGTCGAATGACAGGTTACTGGTGGGCGCCAAACGAGCAAAACTTAGCCTTTTTACGAGTTGATGAATCGCCAGTACAAGTAGAAATCCGCAATGAAATTTACGCGGAAGAAATTAAACTGATTGAGCAGCGCTACCCTGCAACTGGCACCAACAACGTTAACATTCAATTGGCAACTGTAGACGTTAAAGGTAAGCGTATTCGATTTGTCGACACAGGTGATGAAACCGACATTTATCTACCACGTGTTAATTGGATCCCTGATAGCCAACAGCTAACCTACCAATGGCAGAGTCGCAACCAGCAAACTCTAGAGCTACGTAGCTACAATATTAAATCGCGCCGCCAAAACACCTTGCTAACGGAAACTTCAGATCACTGGCTAAACCTGCACGATGATCTGCGCTTCTTAAGTGATGGCAGTTTTATTTGGGCGTCTGAGCGAGACGGATTTAAACACCTTTACCACTATAGTAAAAAAGGTAAATTAAAAGCGCAGTTAACCAAAGGCGATTGGGTGGTTGATAGCCTAAAAGCCGTTGATGAGAAAAATGGCTGGGTCTATTTCACTGGTCGTGCCGATACCCCACTTGAGCGTCACTTATACAAAGCGCCTTTATCCGGTAAATCACCGGAGCACGTAGCTCGTGTTACTAAACGCAACGGCTATCACGATGTGACGATTGCGGGTGATTACCAAACCTATTTAGATGATTATTCAAGCATTGCCCAGCCTAAACAAGTAAGTTTGCACCAAATTGGCGGCGAGCACTTAACTTGGTTATCAGAAAACAAACTGGACGAAGCCCACCCACTAACCCCTTACTTAAGTGATTGGGTGCAACCAGAGTTTGGTTCGCTCAAGTCTGATGATGGTCAAGCCAACCTTTACTACAAGTTATACAAACCAAGCAACATGGCGCCGGGTAAGCAGTACCCTGTAATTGTCCGTGTTTATGGTGGCCCACACGCGCAGCGCGTGACCAATCAATGGGGCTCAAAGGAGTACTTAACTCAGTATTTAGTGCAACAAGGCTATGTCGTATTCCAACTGGACAACCGTGGCTCAAACTATCGTGGCACGGCATTTGAATTCCCAATTTATGAAAAATTGGGTGACGTTGAAGTTACCGATCAAATCACTGGCGTAAAATACCTTCATACCTTACCGTTCGTTGATAAAGAGCGCATTGGCATATACGGCCATTCTTACGGCGGTTATATGGCACTGATGACCATGTTCAAGGCGGGCGATTACTTTAAAGCCGGTGTTTCTGGCGCCCCAGTAACCGATTGGATGTTGTATGACACGCACTACACCGAGCGTTATCTAAACCACCCACAAGCTAACCAAGCAGGTTACAATGCGAGTAGTGTTTTCCCTTATATTGATGGACTATCAGGCGCATTACTGGTTTACCATGGCATGGCAGACGACAACGTACTGTTCACTAACACCACTAAGCTAATCAAAGCGATGCAGGATAAGAACAAGACGTTCGAGCTAATGACATACCCTGGCAGTAAACACAGTATGCGTGGTAAAGCCGTTAAAGTGCATTTGAATAGCACCATAGTGAATTTCTTTAATCGTCACTTCCAACCATAAACTGGCGATTTAGACTCTCTCTTTAAGGCGGCTTATAAGCCGCCTTTGTTTTTCACTTCCTAGTGTTTTCTAACCTTTTATCCGTTTTATTCTGAAAACTTGTCCAACAATGGCACGAATCTAACGGCAAATCACCTAGCTGCAAATCATCTAGCTAGCTGGATGAATTTTACTGCTTAGCTTTTGTTTACTGCTTAGCTTTGTGTCGCCACCTCTGCAATCACTACTGCGTAATTATTCACAACGGATGAATAATTTTGACGTGACAAATCCGACCAGATTGGTCAAGATTAGGGTTCGTGATATCGCCCATTAACAATAATTATATCGATAGTAAGTCAGGCGAAATAACGACCTTCTGAAGCAAGTTCGTCAAAATAGTGGTTCACATAACAATAAAATCGACAAGCTGTACTTGGTTGAGAAGATATATTTTGAAGTAAAATGATTAAGGTGAAGTATGTCCAATCGTCCCTCTGTAATGCGCAAGGTACTGCTGTCTGTATCTAGCATTATTTCTGTTATTGCCATTATTGTGGCATTTACCGTTACCAGTGAACGGGCTACAAGTGTTGAAGCCTCTGTTTTACAAAACATTCGCATTTCAACAACACAAGCATCTGATGGTATCCATGAATTTTTCCGCGAACGTTCGCGTGTGGTTACCTCACTGCAAAGTAACCCCTTCGTCAATGAATGGTTTGCAAATTACACCGAGCGAGGTAGCGATATCTCAGACGATAAAGCCTACCAGCAAATTGTTCGACTCTTTAAAAACGAATCTCAAAGCGACCCGATGATCAAGTCAGTGTTTTACGCGCCCAAAGCAACACACGAGTACTTTGATTTAAACGGTCGCTACAACGATCCAAACTATTCAACCAGTGTGCGCCCATGGTGGCACGAAGCGCTATCAAAAGATCGCTTGTTTATTACCAAGCCTGAAATTGATGCCAACGACAAGTCGATTGTCACGTCCATTAAAACCACAGTTTACGACGATAACCGAGCGCTGCTCGGTGTAATGGGGATCGACATTCTCGCCTCTGAAATTCGCCACAGCTTAATTGACACAATGAAATTCCAAGGTCTCGGCTACGGCTTTTTATTTACTGCTGACGGTCAACTAATTTCATTCCCTGACAGCCAAAATCGCATCGATATGAGCAGTCTGCCAAAACTGAATGTGGTCGACAGTCAAATTGAAGGCGCCGCAGGCTTTGCCGATTTAATGAGGCTGGCAGAGCAAAAAGACGAAGCGTTAACGCATGTCACTTGGCAAGGTGAAGACTACTTAGTCTACGTTGCCAGCATAAAAGATGACACCTTAGCGCTTGATTGGCGTGTTGGCTTTATGGTGCCCCAATACGTGATTGATGAACCAGTTAACCACTCGATTTGGACGTCTTCATTAGCGGTTATTGTCATTATCTTGGTTACTGCGGGTGTGATGATGCTAACTATTCAAAGGCTATTAACGACGCCAATTCAACAAATTGCCAAAGCCATGGACGATATCGCCACGGGTGAAGGCGACTTAACACAGCGCATTGAAATGAATAGAAACGACGAGTTGGGCCAATTAAGCGATTCGTTTAATCTATTTGTCGAGAATATTCAGCACATTGTTAAACAAAGCAAAACGACGACTGAGAAGGTACTGGTTGAATCAGGCGATGTTAGCGACCTCGTAGATAATTTCTCTAGTACTATGTCTGAGCAAAAAGGCTATATTGAGCAAATCGCAACGGCCACATCGCAGATGACCCAAACCATCCACGGTATTTCTGACAATGCGCAAACGGCACTTGATCATGCTACTCAAGCCAATTCTGAATCAGCAGAAGGCCAACAACTTGCAGCTAAAGCAAGCCAGTTGATGGATGAGCTAACCCATGATGTTTCAAATGCCGCCAATGTGGTTGAAGAATTACACCATAATTCGCAATCAATCACCGCTATGCTTGAAGTTATTAAAGGTATTGCGGAACAAACTAATCTGCTTGCCTTAAACGCAGCAATTGAGGCAGCGCGTGCTGGCGAGCAAGGCAGAGGCTTTGCCGTGGTTGCCGACGAAGTGAGAACCTTGGCGAGCCGAACCCAAGAATCAACAGGCGAGATTGAAGAAATCATTGCCAAACTGCACGCATCGGCAGCAAGTGCCGTAGATGCCATGCACGTTGGTCGCGATAAAACCAGCCAAAGCGCTGATATCATTACGCAAGTAAATGACAAATTGCTGCAAATTAACCAGGCAATTGCACTTATTGAGCAGCAATCAAATGAAACGGCGTCGGCAACCCGTGAGCAGGTACTTGCGTCTGACGAAATTACACGACAAACCTCAGCGGTTAACGACTTGGCCGAAACCACTGTGTCGCAAACGGGTAATATGGCAAGCAAGAGTGCGGAGCAGCGCGATATTACTCAGCAGTTAAACCAAATGATTGCACAATTTACGGTTTAATTGACTTTAGCTTTAGCCGTATCAATCAACAACAACTAGGGAGCTTCAGGCTCCCTTTTTATTTACCACATCAAATATTATTTAAACCACACCTTACCACCAATCATTTTATACGCAGGTGTGCCACGAATTAGCGTTTCTCGGGCAAACACTTGCTGACAATTAGGGCACTGACAAGGCTCACTGGTGAAGTCTTTGGTAATACGCTCTTTAAAGCATTTGACTAACGCCCCTTTACCGCCCTTTTTGTATTGGAATAAGGCGCTATTGCATTTGCTGCAATAAATATCGACAGATTTTTCCGGCAGTTTTTTACGAGGTTTAGCCATTTAACAACAAAGATAACGAATAAAAAACAGGGATTTTACGCGAGCTAATTTAACAGAGCTATCATTCTTCGCAAAACCTAGCTCAGCCGTAGTCTTCAACTTGTGAAAATAGCCTGTCGTTATTCAAAAATTGCATTACTGTTAATAGATTACCTGATAACCAGTTACCGACGCGATGGTTATAATGGAGTAACAGATTATTATTAGCAGCTAAGAATAAAAGGTAGAGTGTGATGCAAAATCGCCAAATCGTATTATCAAATCGCCCCGACGGCATCCCAGGACCAGAGCACTTTTCAGCAAAAACCACCGAGCTAGATTTAACCCTAGCTGAAGGTCAAATTGCCGTTAAAAATATTTATCTATCGATTGACCCTGCAATGCGTGGTTGGGTATCACTAGAGCCAAACTATCTACCACCTGTGCAAATTGATGAAGTCATGCGTTCAATTTGTGTTGGTGAAATTATTGACTCTAAACACCCAGATTACGCGAAAGGAGACACGGTTTACGGCATTTTCGGCTGGCAAGAATACTGTGTGTGTGAGCCCAACCCTATGGTCCGTAAAATCAACCCTGAGTTAGCCCCAATTTCAAGCTCTCTAGGGGCATTAGGGCCAAATGGTTTAACTGCCTACTTGGTACTTAATGAGCTCGGTAAAATTGAAGCAGGTGAAACTGTGTTAATTTCAACAGCAGCTGGTGGTGTGGGCAGTATTGCTGGTCAAATTGCCAAAATTAAAGGCTGTAAAGTGATCGGCTTAACCGGTAGCGACGATAAAGTCGAGATGTGCGTTAATGAATTTGGCTACGATCACGCACTTAACTACAAAACCACTGAAAACTTGGAAAAAGCCATTGCTGAGCTTGCGCCCGAAGGTATCAACGTATTTTTTGACAACACCTCTGGCGCTATCGCCGATGCGGTTTACCCTAACCTAGCGATGAATGCTCGTGCGCTACAAGTCGGTACTGCTGCTGTGGAAAGCTGGGAGCCAGAAACACCATTAGGCCCACGACGCGATCGCCATATCTTAACCAAGCGCTTAACCGTAATGGGCTTTGTGTTAATTGATCACACAGCTAAAGCGCCAGCCGCATTGCAACAACTTGCCCAGTGGTATACGCAAGGCGAATTAAAATATCGCGAAAATATTACGGAAGGCTTGGAAAATGCACCACAAGCACTCGCTGATTTATATAAAGGCGCAAATACAGGTAAACAGCTCATTAAAATCTAGGAATTTGATCAAATTAAGCCTACTAAGCTGCTCAAGACTATTGGGTAGCCTAATAGGCTTTTTATCGCGAATTAACGTGAGCTGATATTTCTCTAACACAAAAAGGGCGCTTAAAGTAAACTTTAAGCGCCCTTTTATTAATCTATAGCCTATCTAATTATTCGCTATTTTTTTACAGGTAATAGCAATTCTTCTTTTAAGCTCAATTCAATACGACGATTGAGCTGATGAGCTTGTTCGTTATTCGACGTATCAAGTAAATCACTCTCACCTTTGCCCTGCGTGTTAATAATTTCAGGTTTGATCTGATACTGCTCGACCAGCATTTTTGCAAGTGATTGTGCTCGTTGCTCTGATAAGGTTTGATTATAAGCCTTACTGCCAGGTGCTGACGTATGGCCAGTGACCGTCAGGCTATTGACCTGATACTTATTAACAAATTCTGCTAATTCAGCAATTTTTTCAAAGTAGTTAGGAGCAATTTCAGCACTATCGTTAGCATAGCGTACCACTAAGTTAAAGCTGGCTTGTTGCGGTTGCATTAAGGTGCAACCATCACTATCAACCTGATAGCGGCTATCGCTTTGCTCGCACTTATCTAAATGATCGAACACGCCATCATTGTCAGAATCTTGCTCAACCATTTTTACTGGCGCTGACTGTTTTACTGGCATCGATTGTTTTACTGGCTCTAATTTAGGCTTCACTTTGTGACTCTTGCCACCACCAAAGTAGTAACGTACACCCAAGTTGAATACGTCATTGTCGTCACGACTTAAGTTGACCTGAGAAAAGCCCAAATATGCTTGCCAATTGTTTGCAACGCGATAGTTAAGCTCTACGCCATACCAGATATCATGATCTGATACACTGTCTTGCCCTACGCCCTGTCCTGATTCGCGTGTTTGATAGTCACCACGCCAATCAAAATAGCCCAACTTGCCTGATACTTTAAAGCGCTCTGACAATGGATATGAGGCCACGACGTTGATGGTGGCACCTTCCGCAGATTGTGGGTAGATATGCTCGACATTATCGTAAAACGCATCAAGGTCAGCTGTTTGACCGGTAAAATCAACGCTGCGCTCACCTAAGTCTAGATAACCGAGCTCAAGAGCAAAGTAAGTGTTAAATTGATAGCCGACAAATGCTGACCATGCATTACCTTGATCATCAACATCGACAACATCGGCATCAAGCTGAGATTGTTCAAAAAATCGCTCAACTTCGCGGCGACCCACATCCGTTTTGGCTATGCCAACATCTGCACCAAGGTACCAACCAAGTTGATTGTCGCATTGTTGATAATGAGCGTCTTGCGAATCACATTGGCTGCTGTTAGCCATCGCGTTACCAGTGGCTAGTATGCCTGCAGATAAAATGCTAGCTGTTATCAGGTTATACTTCTTCATTACTTATCCTTTTACTTGCCATTTTAAGCGCGTGGTCAATAGTACAAGCAGCAATAACATCCATAGGTTTACACTACCGCCACCTTTGGTTTGTGCCTGAATTTGTGTTAATGGCACAACCTTGATTTGCCATTGCCCTTGGCTTTGATTACCCACTGTATCCTCAACGATATAGTTGATAAGCGCTGTCCCAGAGAAATCTGTCGAAGGAATAAAACTTGCCTGACCATTGGTATTGAAGCTCACTTGGCCTTGCTCAGCATTTACTTCAACGCGCACTAGCGTTAGCGAATCGCCTTCTGGGTCGGTGTCATTTTCAAGCAAGTTAATGGTGAGTTCTTCACCTTGGTTCATCTCACTTTGCTCACCACTCACTTGTGGCGCATTGTTTGGAATGATGCTGAGTGTCACCTCGGCTTGTGCTGTGCCGCCTTGACCATCAGTAATGCCGTAAATAATGACCACATCACCGTTGTAATTTAGTGGTGGAGTATAGTGCAGCTGATCATCAACAATGGACACATCGCCTATGTTTGCTGTTGCCGAGCTGATCGTTAGCACATCACCATCGGCATCGCTATCATTAGCCAGAACATCAAGCGTGATTTCTGAATTAACCAATAAAGTTTCGCTATCGTCTTCAGCAATAGGTAGCTGGTTAGCTGTTTTCAACACGCCAACATAGCCTGGGTCAACAACAGTGCCATTAGCTTCACCGTCATCATCGTTAACTCCGCCGTCTTCAATCACCATTTGCACACACCAGTGACCGGGCGTTAAACCTGGCGTCCAAACACTGTTGTTGTCAACCGCAGGAGGTGGACAGTAGCCTGGCTCGCCGGCAGTAGACCACAAGCTGTTGTTGGCATCTTCAATAAAGTTATGCCAACCTTGCGCCAAATTAAATTTACGATAGACAGGGTTTTCTGGCACCGGATTACGCTGCGGCATCACGATTGCGTAGCTGCTGCCCTGAACAGGTAAGCCATAGGCAATGTAATCAAAAATACCGCCAATATTAGTGGCTTCCGTATCTTGGATCAGTTGGTCACCTTCGTTAGCCACATCGTTATCTGTGATTTGAGCACCACCGGTTTCACCCGTTAAGGTGAATTCACCGCGGCGTAAACAAACACCTGCTTGGCCTTCTACTAAATAAGCATTGTTAACAATTGCTTGCTCAGGCAAGACATTACACTCAGGTGTTGCATCCAGATAATCAGCAATACCGTCGGCATCACTATCACCAAAGCCTTCTTGATTATCTGGGATCAAGTCACCATCAGTATCTGCGTCAGTTAACTCAGGTAGTTGAGCGACTAGCTCAATATAAACAAAAGAGGTAGCAGACTTAGCTGGTACGCCATTATCGGTAACTTCGACATCAATACGATACAGTCCAGCTGTAAGCTGTGTGGGATCAAAGCTAAAAATGTCAGGGTTAGTACTAGTGTTGGTAACACTTGCATCGTTTACCTGCCATTGGTAGCTGTGTTCATCAGCGACATTTGCGTCGGTAACACTGGGGCGAATAACGACTTCACCACCATCGGCAGTAATCAACAAACGCTCTTGTGCTTGCTGACTAACATTAAGTGTAACTTGCGGAGCGATGTTACCGTCACTAATAGTGATGGTATGGCTAGATTTATCACCTAAATTGACACTTGGGTCTAAGCTCACCACCAGTGTTTCATCACCTTCGCTATTGCCGTCTTCGGTAATATTTACCGTGATAAAGGCATCTGTACCTTGCTCAATAACTAGCTCACCTGATACCAAGTCGTGATCATCACTGTCAGCACTACCTGCAACTGCATATGGCACAACCATAGGGTACACTGGCGCGCTGCCATTTAAGTGAACACCAATAGTTAAACTCTGCCCTTCACTGGTAATTTGGTCTTTAGAAAGTGAAACCAGAGGCAGAACACAGACTTTTTGTACGGCAATACTGGTATTGCCCTCGCTATCAGTTGCCTGCCAAGCAGCTTCATTTAAACCTGGTGGGAATAGTGAAATACCATCGACAAGTGAGACAGGAACCGTATTGCCAAAGCGGTCAACCGCTGATGCTTGTCCTAAATCGACACGCGTATACAGAGCGTTAGCATTGACCGTAAACTCGCCACATAAGTCTTGCGGCAAGGTGATTTCAGGTGCAAGGGAGTTGTCAAAATTCACTAATATTTGAGCTGAAGCGCTATTGCCTGCACTGTCTTCAATGCTGTAGTTAACTACCAGCAAACCGCTTACCCCTTGGTGCGGTGTAAACTGCACTTGCTGATTTACCACTTGAGTGTTACCAAAATCAGATGAAGCACTGACAACTGACAGCTCATCATTCTCAGGATCTGAGTCATTTGCTAAGACATCAATCGTAGTAGTGGCAATACTGCTGATCGTAACACTATCATCAACGGCAATCGGTGCTTTGTTAACAGGCTTTTCACTCACAGTGACTTTTACACTGGCCGAGGCTGAGCCTCCTTTGCCATCACTAATGTTATAAGTGATAGTGTCTTCACCATGGAATGATTGCTCAGGTGTGTAGTTCAATTCGCCATTGTCCAGAATAACCACATGACCTTGGTTTGCAGCTGCGCTACTGACCACTAATTCATCACCATCAATATCGCTATCATTGGCCAGTACATTGACTGAATTATCGATACTGTTTTGCTCAACCGTCACACTGTCATCTAGTGCCTGCGGTGCATTATTTGCGGCATTCACTGTAATTGAAACCGTCGCTTGATCAGAAGCGAGTTGGCCATCATTCACGGTAAAGGTAAAGCTATCTTCGCCAATGTAATCTTGGTTTGGTTGATAAGTTAACGTGGCACCACTGCCCGTTAGAGTACCATTGGTTGGTGGGGTTGCCACTAGGTACGTTAGACTGTCGCCGTCAACATCACTGCCTGTAAGCGTAATCGACTCACGAGTATTTTCAGTAAGCTCAACGCTTTGTCCTTCAGCAGTTGGGGCATCATTAACATTGGTAACTTCAATAGTAACGGTTGCTGGCGCAGAGTCACTGTTACCGTCATTGGCGACAAAGATGAAATTATCTGTACCGAAAAAGTCTTTCACTGGCGTATAGGTAATATTCGCGCCACTGCCAGAGATAGTGCCATTGGCTGGCCCAGTTTGTACACTAAAGGTTAAGCTATCGCCGTCAACATCATTACCAGTTAAGGTAATAGGTAGCGCCGTTTCTTCAGCCGTACTTAACTGCTGACGATTAGCCGTTGGCGTATCACTAGAGGCAACAACCGTTACAGTAATGGTGCCAGAGTTTGTTGCACCGCGACCATCACTAATGGTGTAGCTAATACTCGCCCGACCAAAAAAGTCGCTATTAGGTGTATAGCTAATTTTGTTATTAGCAATTACCGCTTGGCCATTATTAGCAGATGCTAAGGTAATAGTTAGGCTATCACCATTGGCATCAGTGTCGTTGTCTAGCGCATCAATTTCATTATTTGCACTATCTTCAGCGACTGTCGCCACATCATTATTGGCAACCGGTGCAATATTTTCTTGTAACGCGAAGTTGTAAACTGCCTTGTCAGTAAGCGTCAGCTTATGAGGGTTATCGTTAATACTAAAGTAGTCGCTGCTATAGTTAGCGGATAAGGTTTCACTGCCCCCGGTTAAATTGGTGAAAGTGTAGTTACCTGCGCCGTCGGTTTTAGTAGAGCCAGTATCTGCACCCGAGATAGAGACTGTCGCGCCAGACAAACCTGCCTCGCCGCTATCTTGAACACCATTACCATTCGTATCGCTAAACACAACACCAGAGATAGAGCCTAGCTGAACAAAGCCAAAACTGGCGCTAGCACTTGGCGTTTTAGACTGAGACAGTTCCGTCGTCGCGGCAAAACCCGTTGGGGCTGTCACTGAAACCATTTTTTCAGTTGCTGTTAAGAACGCATACTTAAAACTACCATCAATTGCAGTATTTACAGCATTGCTACCGTCGAGTTTAACCTCAACTCCACCAAGACCAAGTTCTTTGCCATTATGGCTACCATCACCATTCAGGTCATTAAACGTAACTCCCGAAATAACGCCTTCAGGGCGTAAACCAAATGCCTCTGTTGCTGCGTTGGTACCTGTCAGGGTGATTTCTTTTTTAACCCCTGTGGTTGCACTAAAACCGTCAGGCGCAGTAATTGAAAGGTCGTATCCGCCAACCACAACATTGGCAAATTCATAACGACCATCATCGCCAGTACGTGTGAATAGTCCGTTTGATAACTCTACCAAAACACCCGATACACCTGCCTCATTGCTGCCTTGTTCTCCATTGGCATCGTAATCTATGAAGACTGTTCCTGAAACTGAGTTTGTTGCCACAAAAGCAAAATTAGCGGTGCTAGACTGACCTTGTAAGATAGTGACTTTCTGGCTGTTATCGCCAGCATGAACAAAGTTATTTGGCTTGGCACTAGCAACGTCATAACTGCCCGCTGCTACGTTGTTAAATTGATATCGACCACCTGCACCCGTTTTAATTGGTGTACCATTGTTAAGCGTGATCTCAATACCAGACAGGCCAAGCTCTTCAATATCTTGAACTTTATTACCATTCAAATCTTCGAATGCAACACCTGAAATAACCGATTGCTTGATATCGGCAAAGTTTGCAACAGCAGCGCCGCCAACACCAACGCTTGTGGTGCGTTCGTTACTGGTAATGCTATTAAAGCCAGTAGGGTCAGACTCTTTAACAATATATGACTTGTTCGCCGCAACACTAAAGCTGTAAGCACCTAAGTCATCGGTAGTTTTGCTTTCAAGTGGATTTTGAGCGCCTTGCTCAGTGATACTAATAGATACGCCAACCAGCGGGTCTTCGCCAGTATCTTGAATACCATTGCCATTTGCATCGTCAAAGACACGGCCGGAGATTGTCCCCTTAAGCATGTCGGCAAAGTCTTTTTCTACTTGGCGACCACTTAACAAGTTAACTTCTACTAAGTTTTCAGAGACACTGCTGTAGGCACTATCATCAACTTCTTCTACAAAATAAAAACCGCCATTTAACTGTCTAAAGCTATAGAATCCGCCATCAATAGTTGTTGTCGTGGCGATTGTCACTCTGTTGCGATTCAGTAGTTTAACCGTAACGCCTTTAATCCCCGGCTCATCATCGGCATCACGGCGTTTGTTACCGTCGATGTCGTTATAAACCGTGCCGATAATCGACGCTTTCGAAAATATCGCAAAGTCGTTATTCGCTGCAGTGTTACCGCCCGCTAGCGCCACCGAGTTTAATGGATTCGGGCCAACCAGAGTAAAGCCGCTTGGCAATTCGATACTGGCAATATAGTTATTATCTGTCAGCGCACTAAACTGGTAATTACCATCACCATTGGTATTGATTTCATTGCCGCTATCAAGCTTAACTTTAACACCAGCAACACCTGGCTCACCGCGGTCACGGCTACCATTTCGATTGAGATCGTTATACACAGCGCCGGTAAAGGTATTGTTAGCGCTGCCGCTGACCACAACTAATGGCGTTGCGTCTGGACGTGTTCCACCAGGGTTGTCTGATAAAATTTCTGGCCCACCTAAGTAACGTGCAACGCCAGTTAATTTGGCTTGGTTATAATAAGTGCCGCCTAAATTAGCAGGGATTTTGACTTTCACCGTAACCACAAGCTGGCTGACCGGAGCCAACTCAATATTGTCGATAGTCAGTGATGCGCCATCAGCGTAACTATTAATCGTTGGGCTATTCGCCGCACCAGTAATCGTTAAAGAGTCAGCAACAAAAGTACGACCATCAGATAAACTATCAGCGAAATTAAACGATAAGTTATTTCCTAGCGGCTCGGTAGAAGGTAAGCCATTGTCTATGGTGTAAGTGTGTGTAACTTCTTGCAATGGCGAAGTACTAGCAGGCGAAATAGTGTGTTCAAGAATAGGCGAGCCTGCACAAGATGCACCGTCGTTAATCGACGTTGGCATACCTTTAGATATATGATTGGCAACTGGGTCGTTAAAATCGTCTACACGGTAAATATTACCCGTCTGATTCGAAGAGAAGAAAAAGCGGCCAGCTGCGTCAAACCATGCAGAACCGTAGCCAGATGATGGCAAGTTTTTAATCACTTGCGAAGTCACTTCGTAAGTTGTTGTGTCCAACTTATATAAACGATTGTTCTGTGCGCCATATAAATGACCATCGCGTACGTTAAAGGCAAAATCAGGCGGCGCAAAGTAGCCATGTAACCAGTGTGTGGTTGCCGTCATGGTTTCTAGGTTAATGCGATGTAACCGTCGATTAGTCGCAATGTAGTAAGTGCCTTTTAGGTCAAAATCACCGCGAATATAGTGGCTAATAGGTAAGCCAGTCACTGCCCCCATATTACGGACATTACCAGACGCCTCAATTCGTAGAATTTCATTACTACGAGTATTTCGCGTCGCGTAGTAGTAACCATCTTGATAGTTAAAGCCAATCGAGTTAATCAGTTGCTTGTCGCGAAAGCTTGCGGGGGCAACATCGTTAAACGCAAACGGCGTTTTAGTGGTATCTAAGTGGAATAAAGTGTCACGCTGAGAAATAAAGTAATCGCCGTCACACTGGAATGATTGCGGGTATTCAATAAAGTAGTTCGCTAGGCCATTACCTGAGTCATCGTCAATACTGCCGTTATCATCAAGCGCGTCTGGCACACCGTCGTTATCAGTGTCCAGATAATCTTGCTGATCAAACGGATCTGTGCCTTGGCTCGTTTCCACACTGTTGGCAACACCATCTTTGTCACTGTCTTGCTGTACAGTAACCGTTACCGCAATAGCATCGCTTGCCGCTGGGCTGCCGCCGTCGGTAACCACGACATTAACCTGGTATTGATTGTTACTGTCGCTATCACTAGGTGACGAAAACGAGGGTACTGATTTAAAGGTTAACAAGCCAGCATTGCTGATAGTGAAAGCGCTAGCGTCGGTACCTGTTACAGAAAAAGTTAGGCTGTCATTCTCAACATCTGTGGCGCTGTAATCTGCCACTTGTGTTTGGCTTTCCAACAAGCTCTTTGCATTAACACCAGAAATCACAGGGTCATCATTAACAGCGCTAATCGCAATATTTGCAGGGCTTGAGATCTGTGCAGCGTTTGTATCAGTTGCGGTAATAGCTAGCGTTCGCGTGGTGGTATCAATATTGTCATTGTTATTTTCATAACGCAGCTTTTGCGCAAGCGTTTGAATGTTAGCAGCGGTTAATACTGGTGCTGGATTTTGGCGGGTAATACGGTACGAGTCCATAAACAACTGCGCACCAGCTGCGTTACCACCACTAAAATCATAGGTACCCGCAACAAAAACAAAGCGATAAGTACCTGCTTGCGCAATGGTAGCAGATGCGGTTTGCCATGCGGTTTCGGCGTTACCACTGCTACCTGTCTCGTTTAAAAGAATCTGTGTATTGCCATTATTAACATCAATAATATAGCCGTAGACATCATAAGCATCACTACCACCTTTCGCTCGCCAATCAAATGCTATGGTATCGCCCGCCTCAACGGTGACTAAGCTATTACTGTAAATTGCTGGGCCACGCACAATATCACAGCCCACTAATGTGGAGACACTTGTGCTACTTAATTGTGCAGCGGCGCCTTCTGAGCCACTACGAATTTCTGAAGTCGTCAACTGGACACTTAAGTTACCTAAACGATTAGGGATATTTTTATCCCGATTACTTGGCCCTACTCCCGAACACTGACTGGCACCAACTGTTGAATACACAGTATCGAGTGGTACCACTTGCCCAGCAATCACCGTTTGACCAGTAATCACTTGCGTTAACACATTCGTCCAACCTTGGATGTTGGTGTCACCATTGCTGCCAACCTCGTAATTGGCATTTTCAAAGCCAGCAGAAAAATTCACTTGCAGCGATTTGCCACTGTCACCATTATTTGTGCTATCAACACTACCCACTGGAATCGCGGTGCTGCCATCACCAAGAAAAAGTTGATTGCCAACCACTGACAGCTCGCCATTAGTGGTCGATGTACTGGCATCAGCAGCCAAGGTTAATTTGTCATGTGTGGTGCTATTGGAAATTGTTGTTGCCAATGAGCCACCTGAATAATCACTGCCCGTAAAGGCGGCAAAATTATGGTCGATCGCGATTTTACCTTGATTTTCGGTGTAGCTATTGTCACCGGTTGCGGCAAACGCTGTGCTGCTCGACATAGCAGAAATCAATATTCCTAGACCTAGCTTGCGAGCTCGATCTGGCAAGGCAGAGCGTAAGCGAGAAGTATGCAAAAACGGGGGGCTGCTTTTTGGCATGTTACTACTTATCCAATTGAAAACATTAAAGAAGCAAAGTCTAAATGTAATACTTTGTAAAAAATGTGTGAAAAAACGCCCGCATTCTACAGGGTTTGGGCATTAAATAAACGGGTTTATGCGGCTGAAACTAATAAAAAACAACTGTTTGCTAGTTTTTTGAACAAGGTCAATAAACCGTTTTAGAGTTTTAGCTCAACAATAGTATCTGATGATTGTGACGGTTTAGTAAAACAGTCATTTGGTAAAGAAAAATAATGTGGCAAAGCTAAAAGCCTGTGCTTCTAGCCTTTTAGCATTGGATTGAGAATATCGTTAGTGAGAGGAATTGCTATAAATCTGGCAATCGAACTAGAACCATTTATTTCAACATATTCAATAAATGGTTCTAATTATAACCTAAATACTAGTCATAAAGGTTACTTGAAATACTAATCAGGATCATAATCCAAATTAGCCGCCAACCAGCGCTCTGCTTGCTCTATTGTGAAACCTTTACGTGCAGCATAATCAAGTACTTGGTCTTTGTTGACTTTGGCGACCGCAAAGTATTTTGAGTCAGGGTGAGCAAAGTACCAACCACTAACCGCTGCCCCCGGCCACATGGCATAGCTAGAGGTTAGCTCCATGCCGATGTTGTTTTCCACATCCAGTAGCTCCCAAAGCAAGCCTTTTTCGGTGTGCTCAGGGCATGCTGGATAGCCTGGTGCGGGTCGAATACCTTGGTACTGCTCGCGAATTAATGCTTCGTTATCAAAGGCTTCATCAGGCGCATAACCCCAGTATTCTTTACGTACTTTTTCATGTAAGTACTCGGCTGACGCTTCCGCTAGGCGATCTGCGACGGCTTTTAACAAAATACTGTTGTAAGTATCGTGCTCAGCATCATAGGCTTTAACCAGTTCATCTGCGCCAAAGCCAGCAGATACCGCAAAAGCGCCTACGTAATCTTCTACAACTTTTCCGTTAGCCGTTGCGCCTTTTGGTGCGACAAAATCAGATAAACAGCGATTGTACTGACCTTCTGGTTTTTTACCTTGTTGGCGCAGCTGGTGAATTCGCATCAAGCGCTCACCCGATTGCTGACTTTGCTTATCGGCAAATAGCTCAATATCATCACCCACACTATGTGCTGGAAATAGACCAATCACAGCACTAGCTTTGAGCTTATTGTTGTTAATCACATCATCAATCATGGCATTGGCGTCGTTAAATAGCTTAGTTGCCTCTTCACCAATTAGCTCATGTTCAAGGATTTTTGGGTACTTGCCGGATAACTGCCACGTCATAAAAAATGGCGTCCAATCGACATAATTACGCACCTCGTTAAGGTCTAACTCGTCAATTACCGTAACACCAAGTTTTTTGGGTTTGATTGGCGTGTAGTTATCAAAGCTAATTGGTGTTGGATTAGCACGCGCGTCTTCGAGTGAAATAAGTGACGAGCGTGGGCCTTTTTTGTTGTGACGCTCACGCACTTTCACGTATTCGGCTTTTTGCTTAGCGACAAAATCATCTCGTTGCTCGTCTGACAACAAAGTGCTCACTACAGACACCGAGCGCGAGGCATTAGGCACATAGACCACAGGGTGCTCGTATTGTGGCTCAATTTTTACCGCCGTATGGGCTTTCGAAGTGGTTGCACCACCAATGAGTAGCGGTAACTCAAAACCTTGGCGCTGCATTTCTTTGGCAACGTGCACCATTTCATCAAGCGATGGTGTGATAAGGCCTGATAGGCCAATCACATCGACGTTTTCTTCACGGGCAACTCGTAAAATTTCTTCGCATGGCACCATCACGCCAAGGTCAATAATTTCGTAGTTGTTACATTGCAGCACCACGCCAACAATGTTTTTACCGATATCGTGAACATCACCTTTTACCGTTGCCAATAGCACTTTACCGTTAGAGCTAGCTTCAGTTTTTTCCGCTTCGATAAATGGCTGCAAGTGGGCCACCGCTTGCTTCATTACCCGCGCGGATTTGACCACTTGCGGTAAGAACATTTCGCCAGCACCAAATAAGTCACCGACCACGTTCATGCCATCCATCAGTGGCCCTTCAATCACTTCTAACGGGCGACTGGCAGCAAGGCGCGCTTCTTCGGTGTCTTCAACAATAAACTCGTTGATACCTTTGACTAGTGCATGTTCAAGGCGTTTGTTAACAGGCAATTCGCGCCACGCTAAATCAACTTTACTGGCCGTGCCACCCGCTTGGCCGCGATATTCTTCAGCGATTTCCAATAAGCGCTCAGTTGCACCATCGTCGCTGTTAAGTACAACATCTTCTACCGCCGTTTTAAGTTTTTCTGGTAAGTCAGAATAAATGGCGAGTTGGCCAGCATTAACAATGCCCATATCCATGCCATTTTTAATGGCGTAGTACAGGAATACTGCGTGAATAGCTTCGCGCACTGGGTTGTTACCGCGGAATGAGAAAGACACATTCGATACACCACCAGAAACCATGGCATACGGCAGGTTTTCTTTGATGTCTTTCACCGCTTCGATAAAGTCAACACCGTAGTTATTGTGCTCATCAATACCTGTGGCAACGGCGAAAATGTTCGGGTCAAAAATAATGTCTTCCGCAGGGAAGCCAATTTCGTCTACCAGAATATGGTAAGCGCGCTGACAAATTTCAAACTTGCGCTCACGCGTATCTGCCTGCCCCACTTCGTCAAATGCCATAACAATCACTGCTGCACCATAACGTCTAAGCAGCTCAGCTTGCTTACGGAAAATCTCTTCGCCTTCTTTTAAGCTGATGGAGTTAACAATTCCCTTACCTTGAATACACTGCAAGCCGGCTTCAAGAATGTCCCACTTACTGGAGTCGAGCATAATCGGCACTTTGGCGATATCTGGCTCACCAGCAATTAGGTTCAAAAAGCGCACCATCGCCGCTTTTGAATCCAACATGCCTTCGTCCATATTGATATCGATAATTTGTGCGCCATTTTCCACTTGTTGTAGCGCAACGGCGATGGCTTGGTCGTAATTTTCCTCGGTGATCAAGCGGCGGAAAATAGCCGAGCCGGTCACGTTAGTGCGCTCCCCCACGTTAACAAACAGTGTTTCTTTTTCAATAGTCAGTGGCTCTAAGCCCGATAAGCGACACGCTTTTGCACGCACTTCAATTTTGCGCGGTGCGATATTGGCAACGGTTTCTGCCATACCGCGAATATGCTCAGGTGTGGTGCCACAACAGCCACCAATAATATTTAAAAAGCCAGATTGTGCCCACTCCTGCACATGCTCATTCATGTCCTCGACCGAGAAGTCATACTCACCAAAGGCATTTGGCAAGCCTGCATTCGGGTGAGCAGAAACCGCGACATCAGAAATACGGCTCATTTCTTCCACGTATTGACGCAGCTCAACAGGCCCAAGCGCACAGTTCAGACCAAAAGAGATTGGTTTAGCGTGACGCAGTGAGTTGTAAAATGCTTCGGTTGTTTGACCTGAAAGCGTACGACCTGAAGCGTCAGTAATGGTGCCGGAAATCATGATCGGCAGCTTCACACCACGCTCAGCAAACACAGTTTCAACGGCAAAAATGGCGGCTTTGGCGTTTAGCGTATCGAAAATGGTTTCGATAAGAATAATGTCTGAGCCACCGTCAATTAAGGCCTCGGTCGACTCTTTATATGCCGTGACTAATTCGTTGAAGGTGATATTGCGAAACGCTGGGTCATTAACATCAGGGGAAATCGAACAGGTGCGGTTTGTTGGCCCTAACACACCGGCAACAAAACGTGGCTTATGCGGCGTTTTCTTAGTGTATTCATCTGCCGCAGCACGCGCCAGCTTAGCCGCCGCTAGGTTAATTTCAGCACTTAACGCTTCCATGTCGTAATCCGCCATGGCAATCGTCGTCGCGTTAAAGGTATTGGTTTCGAGAATATCGGCGCCAGCTTCAAGGTATTCAGAGTGGATTGCCTTAATCGTCTCTGGTTGGGTCAGCACTAATAAATCATTATTCCCTTGAATATCACAGTGCCAGTTTTGAAAGCGCTCACCGCGAAAATCACTTTCGCTGAATTTGCGGTTTTGGATCATAGTCCCCATACCGCCGTCGAGAATTAAAATGCGCTCGTTAAGGGCTTGCTGAAGTTGTTGAAACGATGCTAACTGCTGCACGTTACTCTCCTGTGATTGATGTCTGAATATGCTCAGCATCTAATTGGTAAGGGGTGATTTGATACACATAGTAGTTGATCCAGTTGTTAAACAACAGGCTACCATGACTGCGCCATTTACTCGCTGGTGGTTTCTCTAACGCGCTATCTGGGTTGTTATCGCGATAGTAATTTACGGGAATCGCTGGCGCTAAACCGTCAGACAAACCAGCGGCTAAATCTCGGCGATATTCATCGTCTAACGTAGTTGGATCATATTCAGGATGGCCGGTAACAAACACTTGGCGTTTGTCTTCACTGGCACTTAAATATACCCCAGCTTCTGGCGACTGCGCCAAAACATTTAGGCTCTCAACCGATTGGTAATCTTTCGGTAACACTTCACCATAGCGAGAATGCGGCACCCAAAATTCATCATCAAAGCCGCGCGTTAGTTTTTCATGGGGGCGCAACTTATCATGGCGGTAAACGCCGGAAAGTTTAGCCTCACGAAGCTGACGCTCTAAGCCATAATGATGATACAAGGCTGCATGTGCCGCCCAACACAGGTACATGGTAGAAACTACGTTATTCTGCGCCCAATCGAAGACTTCTTGAATTTTATGCCAATAGCTGACTTCTTTGTAATTCATTAAGCCAAGCGGCGCACCCGTAACGATCATGCCATCGTATTGCTTGTGTTTTACATCATCAAACAAGCGATAAAACGACTCTAAATGCGACGTTGGTGTATTCTTTGACGGGTTGGCGTGAATACGCACTAAATCGACATTAATTTGCAACGGCGTATTCGACAGCATTCGCAGAATCTGCACTTCGGTTTCAATTTTATTCGGCATTAAATTGAGGATCGCCATTTCCATTGGGCGAATATCTTGATTGGCGGCGCGGTGCTCCGACATCACAAAGATATCTTCGTTACCAAGAATTTTTAAGGCAGGTAACTGATCAGGAATTTTAATTGGCATAACAAATCCACAAGACACTAGCGAATAATTGAGCTAGTAAATGTGCCTTGGATCTTTAGCTATGTCAACATCTAAACGTTTAGACGTCTAAACATATTCTAAGAAAGGATTCGGAGATATGAAGTAAAGCTCTGCTTTAGTTAGCGATTGCCTTAATCACCAGTGACCCCTAATTGAAAATGCTCTTTAATTACCTATATTCCTAAGCTCACCAATTTGCACAGGTAACTGTAGCGCTTGCTTATTGCGGTAAAGGCTTACCATAATGCTCTCACCCGGCCTGGTTTCTGCAACAATATCTAGCGCTTGCTCAACACCCGTAATTTCAACATCATCAAATTGATAAACCAAGTCACCGACTTGCAAGCCAGCTCGCTGCGCTGGGCTGTTAGGACTAACGGCTGTAATGGTAAAACCTTTGGTATGTGATGGCAGCTGCTCGGTATTAACACCCAGCCAGCCACGTGTTACCCGGCCATTTTCGATAATTTTTTGCATAACTCGATTGGCGAGCTTATACGGCACCGCAAAAAAGATACCTTGCACATTGAGCTGTGAATTACGTTGCGTAAATTTGCGGGAATTTATGCCAACTAACTCGCCGTTTGTGTTAACTAACGCACCACCTGAGTTGCCTTCATTGATGGCCGCATCCATTTGCAGGAACTGTAAATAGCTAGTACTGCTTAGGCCATTGCGACCCGTTGCACTGATAATGCCTTGAGTGACCGTTTGCCCCAAATTCAGCGGGTTACCAATCGCAAGCACGACATCGCCAGAAAGCGATTCCAAGTCATTGCGCTGCGGAATAACCGGCAGATTAACAGCGTCAACTTTAAGCACGGCTAAGTCAGTGTAAATATCAAAACCAATTAATACCGCATCATAACGCTGACCTGTTTGTAGCCATACCGACACTAAATCGGCATTTTGCACTACATGGTAGTTAGTCAAAATGTAGCCGTTAGGATCCATGATCACCCCTGAACCTAAACGGGTAGTATTGGCGACATTGCGTGAATAACGTCTTGGCTGAGCATGATCCGTTGAGTAGATATTGACAACAGCGGGCGCTGCTCTGCTGACCGCTTTAGCATAAGACAAAGGTGCGGTTTCTTCTTTTTCGCCATTTAAAAAGGTCGAGTTAGCCAATTGCATGCGCAAATCAGGCACTAACAAAATCAAGATAACGGCAGCAAGCACACCATAGCTTGCTGACTGAACTATATATTTAATAAAGGCGATGAATTTTGACAAAATTTGAGATCTGAAAGAGCTAAACCAATTATTATTATGGCTTAACTCTATCACATTAATATCAGGAGTTTATAGACTGTTGATCACTTGATTGTGAAAGCTAACAACTATCTACAGTTAAAGTTTTACTGAATAACCACGGTTTGCCCGTCTTGCAGTCGCTCTGCGCCACGAATAGCAACTTTGTCACCATCGTACAATTCGCCACTAACAGAGACCCGTTCAAACGTCCCTTTGCCTACCTTTACCGGTAAACGCGATACCTTGTTATCTGCACCAACTTTCACCACATAGGTGCCATCTTTTCGTAAGATTAAAGCATCACGGTGCACCGTTAATGTCGGCTGTGCTTGCTGGGTTGGCACCGTGACTTTAACCAATTGACCAGCAGCCCATTGGCTGTTCAAGTGGCTTGGAATTTCAACGCGCACTTCAAAGGTTTGCGAGCGAGGGTCGGCACTTGGGATCACTGCGGTGATCGCTGCATCTAACTCTTGTTGCTCATTGGCAAGTGTTAGCTCATTGCCCAAGCGCAAGAACGCTAAATATTTTACTGGCACAAAAACTCTTGCTTCTAAGTGCTCGGTATCTAAAAATCGGCTGAGCACATCGCTGCGATTAACATCTGTTCCGGCTAACACTAAGCGTTCAGTGACTACGCCATCATAT
Source organism: Thalassotalea euphylliae (assembly GCF_003390395.1). NCBI lineage: Bacteria > Pseudomonadati > Pseudomonadota > Gammaproteobacteria > Alteromonadales > Colwelliaceae > Thalassotalea > Thalassotalea euphylliae. The sequence continues at coordinate 3,611,362 of NZ_QUOV01000001.1, forward strand.
GGAGCTGTCACCGTTGCACGTGAAATTTGATCGTCAATTTGCTCAAGCTGTAATTGCGCAATTTCGATATCAGCTTCAGCCAGTTCAAATTGAGAGCGCGTTTGATCTAATTGAAATTGCGACGTGGCATTGGTTTTACGTAACGTTTCTAAGCGATTCACTTCATTAGCATAGTAATCGCGATTAACCTTAGCGCGTTTGAGTTGAGCAACATGCTCCGCTCGGCTTAACTTTAGTGGCAACATATCCATTTTCACTAATTCGCCACCAGCCGTTACAAAGCTACCTGGTGCTGCCACCCAATCCACTCGACCACTAACCCCAGCGGTAATAGGAACGTGCATTTTACTGTGAACTGTGCCCATTAACTCTGCCGTTGCTGCTAGCGACATGCTGGTAACAACATCTACTTTCACCGCACTGGCTGGTGCTTCATTAGCATTGCTTACCAGCGATAATAGCAAACCAGTAGCCAAGATGAATGGCTTACAAGCTTTGTTGATTAAGCGAAAATTCTTACGATAAGCGCTGCGTGAAGAACGAAAGGAGCTTTGGCTGCTTTTATTAACGCTGCTTTTAATTGGGCTGCTTTTACTTGGGCTATATAGTTTAACAAACATCATAAATTCCTAGCGGTTGCTAATTTTAAGTTGTGGCGTTGGGTGCAACGGCTCAATATTGTCACTGGTATTGTTTTCATCGTCGTTGCCATCAACCTTGCTGTCTGATTCATTGAAACGCAGCAATGCCGGAAACAACACTAAGGTGAATAGCGCACTCACCATCATGCCACCAACAATAACGGTTGCCAGACCACGATAAATTTCACTGCCCACACCTGGCATTAGCATTAACGGCAACATGCCGAATAAACTGGTTAAGGTACTCATGTACACAGGTCTTGCTCTTACGCGCACAGCTTGTGCGACTGCACGGCGGCGAGTTAGCCCTTCGCGTTCAGCTTGGCGAGTTTGATCAACTAATAAGATTGCATTGTTAACCACTAGGCCAAGTAAAATAATAAAGCCAATCATGGTCAGCAAGTCTAACGACTGATAGGTAAACAAGTTCAAGCCATTTAACGCTAGTACACCGCCAGCAACGGCTAGTGGCATTACCAGTAACACTAATAAGCTGTCTTTTGCTGACTTAAACAAAGCCGTCATCAACAAAAACAGAATCACCAGTGCTAACACAAAGTTTTGGATCATATCTTGGATCGCGGCGGCCATTTTATTGGCATTACCACTGAGCAAAATTGATGAGTCATCTGGTAAATCCACCTGCATCGCGGGTACAACTTTTTCGCTCAGTATCGCAAGCGCTTCTTCCAGCGACATATCTGCTGGCGGCGTCACTTGAATACTAATCGTGCGCTTACCATCTACACGGCGCAGTTGCGTGGGCCCAGCAGTGCGCTCAATCTGGGTTAGCTCACCTATGGTTTGAATACCTGCGAATGGCGAAAACACAGGTAAAGCAGCGAGTTCATCTGGCGTTTGCCATTGATCTGCGCGCAAAATCACATTGACTCGATCGTTGCCGTCAAAGTACTCATTGATAAATAAACCACTGGTAAACGCGCGTACCGCATTGGCAACATCATGACGAGTTAACCCTGCTTGGGTAATGCGTTGATCGTCAGGCGTTAACTTAAGCTCAGGCTCTGCCAAGCTTAAGCTCGGCATCGGAAATGCTGTGGTATTTGCCATGTTCTGGTTTATCGCATCAATGCCAACTTGTGCAACTGACATCAAGGTTTCAATATCAGGGCCTGAAATATCAATATCGACCGTGCGCCCATTACCGCCACCAGACACATTGATCATTGAGCCACGAAACAGGAAGGCTTGGGTGTCTGGCAGGCCTTTGAATATTTCGTTACGCACTATGTTCATCAGCTCTTCCACCCGCGTTGGGTCGTCGGCATAAATAAAGCCACCAGTGTTGGCTGAGCCGTTTGAATAGAAGTTATAACTTTTAATCTTAGGTTGCTGCTCACCAGCTAAATATGGCGCTAGACGCGCTTTGATTAACGCAGCCATCTCATTTTCGACAAAATCAACATTGCCACCTGGCGGCATGTTCAGCGAGTAAAAGAAGCCATCAATCGGCGCGCGAGGCATAAAATCAGTTTTCGGTAGCATAGTAACGCTTATCACTAAAGAGCCACCGAGTAACACGCCAACCCAGCTGTAGCGTTTAATTCGCGAGTTGGTTAAGCGCATCACTAAGTTTGTTAGCTTTTGCCAATAATGGTCATACGGATCAGACTCTTTAACATTTTTCAGCCAAAACTTGCTGGCAATTGGTAATACTGTTATCGCCGTCACTAGCGAAGCAATAACGGCTATCGATAAGGTTAACGCCAAATCAGAGAACAGCTGACCTTCAATGCCTTCCATAAATAATATTGGTAGAAAAATAGCGACACTTGTCGCTGTTGAGGCAAACAGCGCGCCTGTTACTTGCATGGCACCGCGAAGCACGGCCTTGTGATTATCTAAGCCATTGGTACGCATACGTACAATGTTTTCTTGCACAATAATGGCAGCATCAAGTACCAAACCAACCGAAAATGCTAAACCTGCCAACGAAATGACATTTAAGCTACGTTCAAAAAGGCTAAGTGCGACAAATGACACAAATAAAGAGATTGGAATCGTGGTCGCAATAATTAACGTGTTGCGCATACCGCGCAAGAATAACCACAGGATCATCAGCGCTAATAACACCCCAAGCCCTAAGTTACTTTTCACCAGGGTTAAGGCGTTGCGAATGTGTACAGAAGAGTCAAAGCTTAAATCAATGGTTAGGCCAGCGGCATGCATTGGCCCTTCATTGAGCTCTTTAATCGCAACGTTAATTTCATCAAGTAACGCCACGGTATTGGCATCATTTTGCCTCGTTAAGGTGAAGTAATAAGCCGGTTGACCGCTGCGCAGACTAAAGCCGTTGCGATCTACTAAGGTATTTTCAACCGTTGCGATGTCTTTTAAATAAATCGGGCGATTACCGCTATAACCGACAATCATCTCGGTGAGGTTATCGACATCATACTTGCCAGCAAAGCGCACGGTATATTGGCGTCGCCCAACATCAGCCGTACCTGCCGAAACGTCGTTTGCCCGTGCGATAGTGGCACTAATATCACCGATAGGTAAACCAAGAGAAGCGGCACGCAGCGGGTCAAAGGTTACCCTTAATTCTCGTGGACGATGACTGGCTAAATTCACTTGGGCTAAACCTGGAATACGCGCAAAACGCGGCTTCACCACATCTTCAATCAATTTTTGGTATTGGCCGAGGTCGCGATTGGGATTATCTGGTAAGGTTTTGATCAGCAATGACGCGGTTTGTGGGCCACCGCGCCCGCCGCCAGCAGATACCACCGGCTCAATCGCATCAAGCGGCAGCGGTGGCGCTTGGTTAAGGTTGTTAATCACCTCAAGCATCGCCTTTTGCATATCCGCACCTACGTCAAAGGTAAGGGTGATATTGCCTGAGCCACGCTGGATAAAGGTAGTTACTTTGGTCACTCCTTGCGTGTTTTTAACAGCATTTTCCAGCGGCTCAATAATGACGGATTCCATCTCTTCCGGCGCAGCGCTGCGCCAGCCAGTAAAAATCGAGATTTGTGGCTGCTCGATATCCGGTGTCAGCTGAATAGGCAGTTTAGTCACACTTAACAGACCAAACACCATAATTAAGGCAGCAACAACAATAATTGCAGCGGGATTTTTTAATGCGGCTCGGGTTAAATTCATGGCAGGCTCTAGTTTTCGTTTTCGCCGCACAGGGTAACCAATCTCTGCTCGCGACGGGAGCCCGATAAGTTTAACGCGATAATTTATGCGATAAAATGACAAAGCGTAACAAGTCGTTACACCTTTATATCATTATAAACTATTGAATTGATTTACAAGAAAGTCTCGAAAATAAAAAAGGCAGCCTAGGCTGCCTCAATACTTTACCGATATAAAGACGATTATTGGGTACCACCAACTGTCATTTCATCGACTTTTAATGTTGGTTGGCCAACACCAACGGGGACGCTTTGACCATCTTTACCACATACGCCAACGCCAGCATCTAAGGCTAAGTCATTACCCACCATGCTCACTTTTTGCATTGATTCAGGGCCACTGCCAATTAAGGTTGCCCCTTTGACTGGCGAGGTAATTTCACCGTCTTCAATGAGATAAGCTTCAGCGCTAGTAAATACGAACTTACCTGAGGTAATGTCTACCTGACCACCCGCAAAATTAGGCGCATAAATCCCCTTTTTCACTGACTTAATAATATCTTCTGGTGAAGACTCACCAGCAAGCATGTAGGTATTAGTCATACGTGGCATAGGCAGGTGCGCGTAAGACTCACGACGACCATTACCGGTTGGTGCAACCCCCATTAAGCCAGCATTGTGCTTGTCTTGCATATAGCCTTTCAAAATACCGTCTTCAATCAGTACGTTGTATTGGCCTGGCGTCCCTTCATCATCAATATTTAATGAACCTCGACGATCCGCCAAAGTGCCATCATCAACGATGGTACAAAGACTAGATGCCACTTGCTGGCCTACTTTGCCAGAGAATGCCGACGAACCTTTGCGGTTAAAGTCACCTTCAAGACCATGACCAACCGCCTCGTGCAATAGCACGCCCGGCCAACCAGCACCTAAAACGACAGGGAAGCTACCAGCAGGGGCATCAATGGCGTCTAAATTAACAACCGCTTGGCGCACCGCTTCTTCTGCGTAAAACTTATATCTTGGCTTGTCGCCTTGGGCTTCAAAGAAATAGCTATAATCGGTGCGGGCACCACCGCCTGAACTACCGCGCTCACGCTTACCGTTAGACTCAACAAGTACCGAACAATTTAAACGAACAAGGGGGCGAATATCGGTTGCAAAGGTGCCATCAGTAGCCGCGACTAGCACATGTTCATAAACGCCAGATAAACTGACAATCACTTGGCTAACTCGACTATCGACACTGCGTGCATGTGCTTCAACTTCATGCATCAGCGCGATTTTCTTTTCTTGGCTTAAGCTCGCTAGTGGGTCAATCGCATGATAAATCGTTTCACTGCTCACATCGCTAAAAACTTGTACCTTGCCATGCTGACCACTTGCCGCAATGCCACGCGCAGCGTTGGCTGCTTTGTCTAATGCTTGTAGTGAAATATCATCCGAGTATGCAAAACCCGTTTTTTCGCCAGAAATCGCACGTATACCGACGCCGCGCTCAATATTGTATGAGCCTTCTTTAACAATGCCGTCTTCAAGCATCCACGATTCATGACGTGATGATTGAAAATATAAATCCGCAAAGTCCACTTGATGTTGGTGGATTTGACTTAGGGTGTCGGTTAACGCACTGCGATCTAACTGACTATCTGCAAGTAACACTTGCTCAACTTTATTCATCATGGATTAACTCTGTTTTAAATCGGTTGTGTTGGCGAACCGGAATACTGTTTCTTACTTGCGCCAACAAATCAGGATCAAAGTCGGCGCTAATCACGCCAATACCCGCTTCCTGTTCGGCTAATATTTCACCCCAAGGGCTGATGATCATCGAATGGCCCCAGGTTTCTCTGCCATTAGCATGCACGCCTTCTTGGCCGGCAGCAATAATATAAACTTGGTTTTCAATCGCCCTTGCTTGTAGTAACGTTTGCCAATGCGCTTTACCGGTCACTCGAGTAAACGCAGCTGGAACAGTAATGATATCGGCGCCTTGGCCCGCTAATTGACGATATAACTCAGGAAAGCGAACATCATAGCAGATTGATAAACCTAATTGGGCAAAAGGTAGCGCTATACAGCTCGTTTGCTCTCCTGCTGCTGTGTAGCGTGACTCTTGGTAATTTTTTTCATTGTCAGCAACGCTGACATCGAACAAATGCAACTTTTGGTAGTGACCGAGCAATTCTCCCTGTGGTGAGAATAAACACGACGTATTGTAAAACTTGTCTGGTGTCTTGGCTGGCGTTGGCAAACTGCCAGCAAGTAAATACACTTGATAACGCTCAGCTAATGCAGCAAGCCCTTGAAATATTTTTGCCTGCTGCTCAGCATTATGGGCAAGCTGCAATTGATCTTGCTCTTTGCCACCAAAGTAAAGGCAACATTCTGGCAGCAGCACGATGTGATCAGCTTCTGCGTTACTCGTCACACTAGCAGCCGCATGACTATCGTCCTTGCTTGTCAGCACTGTTAGTTGCTCAGCAATTTGCGCTAGATTGGCATCAATATCCGGCATGGCGCACATTTGCACTGCCGAGAGGCGAACTGTTTGCTTAGCCATTATTGTACATATTTAGGTTAGGGCCTAAGTTAGGAACCAGGTTAAGGTTTAAATCTAGTGGTGTCGGTGGGATAAATTCATCAAGCTGGCCTTCTGGCATAATATCTTCCGGCTCTACTGGCTTAGCTGGCATTTTCGGCTTATTTTCGACAAACGTTGGCGGCGTAGAGCGACCAACACTCACGTCACGGCTTTTGCGATTAACTTCTTTAAAGCTAGGCTCGTTAACACTGCCCGTCAGCTCAAAATTAAACTCTGACACCACCTGTGAAGTAAACACCTCATCAATAGCGACTCCAGCGAGGAAAACTGCTGGGTTTAGAGTGGCGATCCACGCCAATACGGGCAAGCTTGAAGTTAAATTCGGCTTGTAGCTCATGCGATAGTCGAGAATACCTGCCGCCAGTTCAGTATTGCCTTTCACCGATAGGTCACCCGCTGCGCCTTTCATGCGCATATTGTCGGTATACAAGACCCCATCTTTAACTTGTGCATCGGCGCGAATATAGGTGTAGAACATGCCATCAGAGAAGATATCGCGAAAATCTAAGGTGAGTTTACGCACCAGTGATTGTAAGCTCAGCACAGAGAAAATACGCGCGCCTTTGTCGCTCACTTCACTTAAGTAACCATCGTCAATATCAATCGATGCTTGGCCATTGAGTTTGGCTAAACTAAATTCAGTTGGGCCGCCTTGCCAATAAACATCATAGTCGGCTGTCATGCCGCTATCTTTAATCACACTGGCGTAATCAAATTTATCAAACTCACGCTCAAGCTCATTAATAGTAATTTTGCCGGTTAGCTCAGTCATTGACTGCTCAGGGCTTAACTGCCAAAAACCGGCAAGCTCAAGCTTAGATTTATCGCGACTGGCTTTAAAGTTTTCCAAGTTTAACTTGTCACCATTGTGTTTAAGCTGAAAACTCACTTGACCAAAATCTAATTTGCCCAGTTTACAGCTATCACACACCACATCTAACTTCGGAATACTGTTAAATAACGCCAAACGCTCTTGATAGGTTAACTCAACTGGCGGCTGTGTAGTTTGGTTCTTATCTGAGGCTTTGTCTTTTTCTATGCCTTGTTCTACGCTTGTTTCAGGGTCTTCATCTGCGCTGCCTTCGTCACCCATATCAGCCGCTAAATGAATAAAATCAGCATCAACTTCAAGCCCTTGTTGGTGCCAATTCGGGAAGAATTTTATCTCGCTACGCGCCTCTTTGGCATTGAGCCTGAGTAACCACCAATTTTTTTCATCAAGCAGGTTAAAAGATACATTGGTGAGCGATTGCCCTAAGACATCAAGTTGGTCAATATTACCGCGAATTCGCTCTGGCGCAGGGAATAAGCTGGCGGCTTTATTATCCTTACTACTTTTCGGTAAACTTTTTAGAATGTCGTCAATAAAAGGCTGCCATGCCTGTATGTCAGCATAAGCAAGCTTAGTTGTGATGTGAAAACCATTCATCGGCAACAACATGGTGTCATTACCCAATACTAAGTGAGAACGCTGAAACTGTGTTTCACTATGATCAAGCACGCCATAGAAACTGAGCTCTTCGCCAGCACTGACAGAAACCGTCGATTTATCCAACTGCCCTGTGACTTTCGCCGTTAACGGCAATGACGATTGCTTAGCTTTACCATATGGCGCTGGCAAATTAAGCTCTGTCGCCAATAAGTCACTGGTAATATCGGCTTCGTAGCTAAAGCCACCACCGCGATGCGAATTCAACGCCACTTGGCCTAGCCAATTCAATTGCCCATCTGCATAGGGTTTTAGCGGCTCTGGCACTTGTGTCAGCCACTCCTTGGCAGCCCAGTCGCCTTTAATTGCCAACAAGGTTTGATAATAGTCTTGCTGATCGCGGCCAGTCACTTCAATGCTCAGCGGCATATTACGCCACTTCAGCGATAAGTCCTGAGTATTAATCACGTCATTTTGGTAGGTCAGCCGACCATTAACGTTAGCGAATGACATTGCCGGTTTAGTTAACTCTAGCTGGTTATCAACAAAGTCAACGTAGCCTTTCGCCATCACTCCTTTAATATTCTTAAGTGGCAGCGATAGATCGAATTTACCGGATATTGACTTGCTAATCTGCAGTGTCGTCAGCACTTCACCCACACTCTTTTTCAGTGGGCTTTGCTGCATTAATTGCGTGACATTGGCAGGTGATTCTTGGTTAATGTCTGCTGATACCAGTAATAATTGCTCTTTGCTGAGATCAGCAATTTCAGCAGTAACACCTGCGACATTTAAACCCGTCAGGCTACCTTCGCGCGCCGTTATCAACATACCGTTATTGGTAAAGTTCAAATTGGCATCCATCCGTTCAATGGCCGGCCACTTGGTGTCGAAGGCAAACGTGGCATCGCTTAGCTCAGCATCAACGACGAAAATACCTTGCTGCTCGTTAAACGGAAAATCGCGAAAGGCTCCATTAAACAACACCTGACCCGAGCTAATTTGTCCATCAATTAAACTGCGATCTAAATAGTTAACGAGATCGTCACCCATTAAACGGTGTGGGTAATACAAATTAACTTGTTGCACATTCGCACGCTCAATATTGGCCAGTAGCGCCATACTCGCACTTCCGCCTTTAGGCACCGCAATATTCACTTCACCTGCTAATGCAATGTTAGGTGCAACAAAATCAAAGTTGTCGACATTTAAGTTCAGGCCAGTATCATCAAATTGAGCAGATAAATTGGCCGCCAGCTCAGTAAAAGCAATTGGCTGTTTAAAGTGCTCGGCAAAGTCCAATTGGCTATCGCTTGCCTTTAGCTGAACTACGACTTGGTTACCCTGTGCGATAACACTGGCATTAAGTCGGCCAACGCCCGGAATTGAGTTTGCATAATTCTGTTGATAATCAATTAGCTCAGCCGTTGCAGCAAATTCACCTGACAAGCGACGAATGTGAATATCGTTTAGTTGCCCACTTGGGCTAAGCTGAGCGAGCGTTTTTGAAAGTGTTGGTGAATCAACAAATAACGGCAGCAGTTCGCTTACGCCAGCGATATCTAGACCAGAGAGATAAGAGTCAACTTCGTCACCAATCACATCAGCATTTAGGTAGATTGGTTGCCACGCTTGGCCGCTCACTTCCACATTAATTGGCGCAGAATTTAAGACAATGCGATCACCTAAAATGTCAGCATTGAGCAACGCTTCTTTAAGTTGTACTTCATGCTCTTGCTCGTCGACTATCCAGCGTAGTTTAGAGTCTTCGATTGAAACGAGTAAGTTACTGGCTAGGCCATTGTCTATGGTCAGCCAAGATTGCCAATTAAGCTCAGAGTAGGTTTTATCATTTTCTAGGGTTAACGCACGATCTAGCCATGGTGTGACGTTAACACGCTGCCCTCTCACGTAGATTTGGCCTGACATATCGGCCACTTCACTACCGGTAAAATCAACCAACACTTTGGCGGTATTGGTTGCTAAGCCTTGAGCTAACACCTCACCACTAGCGCGGTGACGATTGCCTTGGTTAAGCCAGTTAAGGTGCTTGAGGGCGAGTTTTTTGTCACCACCAGCCGTGCGTACCACCACTTGGCTATTGGTTAATGAAAAGTTGCTGACGTGCAGCAGGAAAATGTCAGATAAACGGTCATAAATTGAGCTATCTTCGGTGCTGACGCCGTTGTTGGCAAGTTTAGTCGTATCTATCACGACTTTAGCACCGTCTAATGTCAGTCCCCTTGTCACTAAGGTACGGTGCTGAATACTGCGCCAAAAGTTAACTTTAATGTCTAAATGTTCGATAAAGACGACGGCTGATTCGGTATCAACCAAGCGAACGTTATTAGCCACCAGAACAGGCCCAACTTTTTGCCAATCCATGGTCAGCGCACCAATGTGAATATTGGTGTTGTAGGTCGTATTAATATGGTTTTGAAGTTCTGCCCGATAATTTTGCATATAAGGCAGCAACAAGCGCATGGCACTGATCAATACGGCAACGACAACCAAGAGTATGGCGATACACTTGTAGAGTCGATTTAACCATCTGTTAGAAAATGCCGTTATATTCAAATTTGTTACTACCTAGTTTTTAACGCCAATTGTTTTTGCCAGTTTTTAAACCTGCAAGTTATGCCTGTTCTTGTCATTGAGGCTTTCATACCATTTGGCATTTGCCAAGCGTTACTTTGTAAGCGAGTTTTAGCCGTACGCCAGTTTTAGGCTTTAGACCATGACTACGTCAAACTGTTCTTGATTGTACATAGGTTCTGTTTGAACCTTTATCAGCTTGCCTATAAAGACTTCAAGCTCTGCTAGGTTGTGGTATTCGTCATTAAGTAAAGACTCACTTACCGCAGTGGATGCATAAACAATAAACTGATCTGCATCATAAGCACGATTAACACGAACAATTTCACGTAGTATTTCAAAACAGACCGTCTCAACCGTCTTTAACGTTCCTTTTCCTTGGCACGAGGGACATTCACCACACAAAATATGCTCTAAACTTTCTCGTGTGCGCTTGCGCGTCATTTCTACTAAACCGAGTGACGAAAAGCCGTGAATGCTAAATTTCACTTTGTCTTTTGCCATCGCCATTTCAAGACTATGTAAAACACGGCGTCGATGATCTTCACTGACCATATCGATAAAGTCGATAATGATAATGCCGCCTAAATTGCGCAGCCTTAGCTGGCGAGCAATCGCTTGCGTGGCTTCCACATTGGTACTGAATATTGTTTCTTCAAGATTGCGATGCCCAACATAAGCCCCAGTGTTGATATCTATCGTGGTCATTGCCTCGGTTTGATCAATAATCAAATAGCCACCAGATTTGAGCATGATTTTGCGCTCTAGTGCCCTTTGAATTTCCGCTTCAACGTCAAATAAGTCGAATATCGGTCGCTCACCTGGATAGTACTCAAGTACGTGCGCTAAGTTAGGCACAAATTCTTGGGTGAACTCCATTAACTGATCATAAGTGAGCTTTGAGTCAATGCGAATGCGTTCAAGCTCAGTGCCAAAAAAGTCGCGCAACACTCGAAATGCCAACGACAAGTCTTGATAAATAGGCGCATTTATTTGCTTACGTTGTTTTCGTTCACTGACTTTCGCCCAAACGCGACGTAAAAATTCTGCGTCATGTTTAAGCTCTAATTCACCAGCACCTTCTGCGGCGGTGCGAACGATAAAACCGTGCTTATCATCGCAATAAGGTACCACAATATCTTTTAGGCGATTACGTTCGCTAACGTCTTCAATGCGTTGTGATATTCCAGCATGACTGGCATTGGGCATTAACACTAAGTAACGAGAAGCAATGGTAATATCTGTTGTTAGGCGAGCACCCTTGGTGCCCAGTGGGTCTTTGACAACCTGTACCATCAGGTACTGGCCTTCGTGAACAAGTGTGCGGATATCAGGCACTTGTTCAGGCTCTTTGCCATCGTCATTAAGCATGAGCTTAGAGTGGATATCAGAAGCATGTAAGAAGGCTGCTTTGTCTAAATTAATATCAACAAATGCCGCTTGCATGCCGGGTAAAACACGAATAATTTTACCTAGATAAATATTCCCCACTAAGCCACGCTTGGCCTCACGCTCAACGTGTAGCTCTTGAAGCACACCGTTTTCAATTAATGCAACGCGTGTTTCGCTTGGGGTAATATTAACCAGTAATTCACCACTCATGTACCACTCCTCTCTTCTATACCAATCCTTTAGCTAACCCTGGTTGTAAAAAGACAACATCCAACGGTTACTAACAATAATCTATTGGTTAATACTTCTAATCCACTTGCCTGCTTAAAGCCGCCTCACCCACTCACCATGGTGACACACTAATTCACTATGGCGACACATACCCTTTAATGCCAAACTTATTGAGCAATAATGACGTTTCATAAAGCGGTAAACCAACCACAGCAAAAAAGCTGCCATCAAGCTTACTGACAAACTGCCCGCCAATACCTTGGATGCCATAGCCACCCGCTTTATCTTGTGGTTCACCCGTTTGCCAATAATCGCCGATCTCTTTTGAGGATAGCTGTTTAAACCACACATCGGTAACAATAACTTGTGCTTGAACCTCGGTTTCACTCACCGCAGCAATTGACGTTAGCACTTGATGTCGCTCTCCAGAGAGCATGGTCATCATGCTGACAAAATCCTCAAAGCTCTGTGGCTTTCCTAAAATATGATTGTCGAATACCACAGTAGTATCACTGCCCAAGACAACTAACTCGCGTTGGCTAAGTTGTTTTTCTTGGGCGGCAGCAAGTGCGGTTTGCGCTTTCGCAATAGCTAAACGGTGTACATAATCACTAGCACTTTCATCGGCTAATACAGACTCGTCGATATCAGCAGGTAGGCAGGTAAATTGGTAACCCAACTGACTTAACAGCGCCTTACGGCGTGGTGATTGTGAGGCAAGAATAAGTTCCGGTTGGGTCATAATCACTCACTAAGAAATTTTAAAATGGCGACGTACTTTACGCAGTAGTAAGAAAGCCCAAGGCCATAGAATAACCGAGCTCATCACCGGATATAAATAGCTTGGTAAGAACACCACATCGGTTAACACTCGCTGCATCCAGAACACGAGCAAGTGATAAAGCGCAGCTAACACACCAACAATTAGTGCTTGCTGCCATAATGAAAAGTTACGTATCTTTTGAAAGTTAACCGCAGCAATGTATACAGATAAGGCCATTGCGCCTGCATGCACGCCAAGTGTAGAACCAAGCAATACATCTAATAAAAAGCCCATCACCCAAGCGGTAAAAACGCTCACGCGATTTGGCAGCGCTAAACTCCAGTAAATCAGAACAACCAGCACCCAGTCAGGGCGAAACGCATCGACACTATGAGGCATCGGCACTATGCTAGCAATTAATGCTAGTAGCAAACTCAGTACAATAATAATGCCGTTATTGGCTAGCATTGGCTGCCTCCTGTGCACGATTATTCGTTGAGCCTGTTGATTGCGTGCTCGGCTGATTGCTTGACTGCTTGTTTAACTGCTTAGGCGCAAAAATACTGGCTGGTTGCTCAGGCCACAACAGCAGTAAATATCGCAATTTATCAATTTGTGCGACAGGCTTACTGTAAACTTGAGCGAATGGGCGAGACTCGTCTTTGCGCACCATGATCACATTCGATACTGGGTAACCTTCAGGGTATTTTCCCCCCAAGCCAGACGTTACTAACAAATCACCAGTTTGAACGTCGGCACTATGGGGCACATGAGCATGCGACAAACGATCTATTTGCCCTGAGCCGTTAGCGATAATACGCGTACCGTTACGGCTAACGCGCACAGGTACAGCATGCGTTAAGTCGGTAATTAAAATCACTCGGCTGGTGGTCGTACCCACGTGCAGTATCTGACCAACAATACCTTGTTCGTCGAGCACAGGTTGGCCTTCATAAACACCATCGTTAGCACCACGGTTAATCACAATTTGATGCGAGTAAGGGTCGCTATCGACTGACAGTATTTCGGCAACCATTTTTTTAGTTTCAGTGCGCAAAGGCGACGCAAGCAGTGAGCGTAACCGTTCGTTTTCTTGCTTAACGATGGCCAACTCCATCAGTTGTTGCTGAAAGTTTAACTCGTTAACTTTTAGCGCTTCATTTTCTTCAATCAGTTGCTGACGGGTTACTAAGTTTTCGGCTGTCCATGTCATTAACTCTTTTGGCGTATTCGCCATATACTGCAATGGGCTCACCACCGACTGTAAATAGCCACGTGCGCTATCAAAGCTTTGCATTTTGTGGTCAAAGAAAATTAACAAGGCAGACACGATCATGACCAGTGCAAGACGGTGCTGAAGAGAAGGGCCATGTTTAAAGATTGGATTCATGACTAACCCAAGTGCAGGTTAAAGAAAAAAATGCCAGCGGCGCTGGCACTCTGTTAGTTTTTGCTAAGAAAACTATTGGTATAAGCGTGACTCATACGAAAGCTATTCATACGAAAAAAGGTCGCCGCCGTGCATATCGATCATTTCAATCGCTTTACCGCCACCGCGTGCAACACAAGTTAATGGATCTTCAGCAACTACTACCGGAATGCCCGTTTCTTCCATTAACAAACGATCTAAGTCTTTCAATAATGCGCCACCGCCGGTAAGCACCATACCGCGTTCAGAAATATCTGACGCCAACTCTGGTGGAGATTGCTCTAGCGCGACCATAATTGCACTGACAATGCCCGTTAATGGCTCTTGCAGTGCTTCAAGAATTTCATTGCTATTAAGTGTAAAGCTGCGTGGTACACCTTCTGCCAAATTACGACCACGTACTTCAATTTCAATCAGTTCTTCACCTGGGTATGCTGAACCAATTTCGTGCTTGATACGCTCTGCTGTTGCTTCACCAATTAAGCTGCCGAAGTTGCGACGTACATAGTTGATAATCGCTTCATCAAACTTGTCACCACCAATGCGAACAGAAGATGAGTAAACCACACCGTTTAACGAGATAATACCAACTTCAGTGGTACCACCACCGATATCAACAACCATAGAGCCGGTTGCTTCTGATACTGGTAAGCCAGCGCCAATTGCTGCTGCCATCGGCTCATCAATTAAGTAAACTTCACGTGAACCAGCACCCAGTGCAGATTCGCGAATAGCACGGCGTTCTACTTGGGTAGAACCACATGGTACACAAATCAAAACACGCGGGCTTGGGCGTAAAAAGTTATTGCTGTGCACTTGTTTAATAAAGTGCTGTAGCATTTTTTCAGTGACGAAGAAGTTGGCGATAACGCCATCTTTCATTGGGCGAATTGCTTCAATATTACCAGGTGTACGGCCTAGCATTTGCTTGGCTGCTAAACCTACGGCAGCAACACTTTTTGAGCCACCTGCACGGTCTTGTCGAATCGCCACTACTGACGGTTCATTAAGTACAATCCCTTGATCTTTTACATAAATTAATGTGTTCGCTGTTCCTAAATCGATTGATAAATCGTTAGAAAACATTCCGCGCAATTTCTTAAACATATGAACGCAATACCCTATAACTGTTACTGATTGGCCGCAGCAACGTGAATGTGCTTATCATTTCTGATTTTTTGATCGAGCTATCATAACCCAGTATTTATCTGATGTGTGCACTGATTCGCAAAAAATCACGCTGAATGGCAAGTTTTTTTTCATATTGGAGATCAAGTGGTTAAAAAAACAGCGCAGAAAATACGATTGACAAAAATCTACCGGTTCAATCAGCTGCCAAAAACGAAAAGAGGCAGCTAATTATTCTTATCAACGCATAGTTAGTACTTGCTAATTAACCTCAGGCTTGGATAAGAAATAGTGAATAACAAATCATTTCAAATACTTATGTTAATCGTTGTCTTCTAGCGAGATATTTTTGCTGATATCAAGGCAAATTTGCGCGTCAATAGCTAGTCTATTGCAAGTAAATTTAACGCTGGTAGCAGTAAAAATAACCGCTAGAAGCACATTAGTTATCCAGAGCTGAGGTTAATTAACTTCTCGCCAGTAGATTATGCGATCATTACCACGGTAGCGGCCAAAGGTAGCAATCGCTGAGGCGTTGTCATCGTGTATGAGCGTTTCGTCCCAATCATATTTCAACCATGTAGGGCTTTCATAAATCACATTAGTTTGCCCCTGATTATTTGCGCCAGGGGCAAGAAGTGAAAAATCTGTAAATTCACCGCCACTCAATGTGAGCGTTGATAATGACTCAACACTAGTCGCAGGGCTGGGCAAGCTTGGCATATCAATATTAGAAAGCGACAAGTCAGTAAGTTCTAGCACTGTGAAACTATCATCAGTATTCAATTGGTAGACATTACTATCGTTAAGAAATTCAACGTAAATATTCTGTCTTAGATTGCTTGTTTCAGGCCCAAAGCTATTATCAATAACCAAACGGCCAAACCTAACGCTGAATGTTTCGTTTGAGCTATTCACAAACGGTTTTGGTGTGATGCTTTGCCTACTATTCGCCGTAACTCCATCATCATCTTCAATTCGGGTTACAGTCATAGTAAATTCTGGCTCAAATGGCGGGATTTCAGCATTCTCTTCGTGAGCATACGCAAAGTTATCCATTGTACTGAGTTCATAATCGACTTCACCCTTTTCAATTCGAGCAAATAGCTGATTATTCGTAATAATCTCTGCCTTTGATATCGCCAATTTAGTATTACTTAGTTTACCATTTTTACTATCTTCAGTTGGTAACTCAATGGTAATTTTTGACTGCGATAAGCGCATAAAGTCGCCGATATAATTTTGCGTCACTTCGTCATCACTGTTGTAAGCGGTAATAGTAATTGTAGGCTGCTGCTGGTATCTAATACTGCCGTCTCCACTGGCATCTTCTTGACCTGAATACACCCAGTTCACTTGTGGCTCTACTGACGTCAAGGTTCCATGATTGTCAATTGCAGGTATAGCATTAGCATCTACTTTCACGGTTTGAATAAAATAGGCAGGAATAAAACGACCAATATCTATGGCAGTTGTTTCGCTGAGGCTGTTCGCATTCCACAACCCACCATCAACAATAAGTGCGGGGGTTTGATCGCCAAAGTTGGTATCAGAAACATCAAGTGTTACTAAACCAACTTCGCTGTATTTTGCTAATGATGTTTCGTATTTTCCTGCGGAAAACAGCGGTTGAGCAACAGAATTAGTGACATTAGCTGGCGTCCCAGAAGTTATGTCAGCCAAAGCAGGAAGGTTCAAAATACCTTCTACTGCGGCAGCATCAGTTGGGCCTGTTCTCTGTAAGTTTATTTGTAAATTACTCGGTTGATAATTAATGGTCGTCGAACCGCCGTAATTGACAGCCTCAAACGTAACTTTAAATGGCGTGCTCGCAACATGCCTGATTAGTGAATCGGCAGTAGTACCATCTAAGGCACTACCATCATTTTTTTCTACCAAGATATTAATGTAATGCGGTTTAACCCAAAAAGCTCCAGAGTTGCCCAATAAGGTAAAGCCCGGTTGCGTTGGCAAATTGGCTGGCTGTATATACCTTGCTGCTAGTTGCACTTGGCCAGCATCGTTATGAATATTACTAGGTAAGGTTGCTTTGCCATTTGCGTCAAAGCTAAGGTTTACATCTTCATAGCCACTGCTGATATCAGGTATAACCTTGCCGCCAATAGTGTACGGGTTGCTACCCTGATTGTTCGGGGTAAGATAACTCAACGCTAAGTCTACTGTTCTATTTTGATTAGCGAATAAGGTTTGACACTGGCCACTACCATTGTCTTGCTTTGCTTCTAACGTAACATTTTGAATCGGTAACCCTGCGGTGCCATTTTTAATCCCATCAAAAACAAACCCAGCCGTTGCAAAAGCGATATCACAGCTTTGGGTATTACCACCTAAGTCACCGCACTCAAAGGTATTGTCTGCACCTAAATTTAAACTAAGCGTTGCATTGCCTGCTTGGTTGTAATTTATCTCGGCGCGATTAGCATTATTTAAGGCAGGGCTTTGACCATTAGTAAGTGATATCGTACGGGTTAGGCCACCGTTAATTGCTAAAGTGACATCTGTGGTGATAGCGCTATCAATGTTGGTGCAATCGCCATTCGTGCAGGCAACAATTTGAATCGCCTCTGGTTCACAGGTTAGCCCCAATCCGTCATGACGAATTTGGAAAACACGCTTGTCATCCACGCAATCGGTACCCACCAACATATCCGCTTGAATTTCTGCTTGAGTAAGCACTTTGTTGTATATTTTGACTTCGTCAAAACGGCCTTGCGAAGATCGCGTTGATGGGAAATTACTTGCATCGCCACGCGCATAATTCGACGCATTGTCACCGAAGACAATTTGATTAAGGTCACTCATTTGACCATTGGTATTAAAGTTTAAACCCGCACGCAAGTTACCATCAACGTAGAGCTCAAATCTGTCATCAGGGTAGTTCCAGGTCGCTGTCACATAATACCAAGTATCTGCTGTCCGAGAGCTTGAGCTTGATTCCTGAAATGAAAAGTCTCTATCTCTGGAGTCTTCAAAACTGAATTTTAGGCGACCATTAGCGGCAATTTCTAAAACAAAATACTTGTCTCGCGCTGAGCCGCAATTAGGGTTGCCATTACATGAGGCATCAAATAGTACGCGCTCTCTACCTGCATTCCAGTTGATATCACTATTGAACCAAAAACTGATGGTACCGCGCGCGCCAACGTCTTCGTCGATATCTAGCGATGAACGAAAGGCATTGCTAATCGCCGTACTTGCGTTTTCGCCCGCTGAATCAAAGCCGCGACAAAATTTACTGTCGGTATCTAATAGGCCACCAATGTTGGTTGCGTGATTATCGCCGCCACTCATATCATCAATTTGGCCCGATATGTCACTTTGTTCAAAGGTGTAATGAGCGAGTAAGCTACTAGTTGGACATGGGTGCCTTTCTTGAAAAATATTGTTGATTTGCGCACCTGATAACGCGCCGCGATACACTCTGACTTCATCCATATCACCGGTAAAGCGATTGGCCGTTTCGCCGCCATCTGTTTCACCACCAATTGAAGCTGGGCCGGATGCTGTCCCCCAATTACCGGTGTAGGTATTAATGGTGCTGCCACCTGTTATTTGTTGAGCGACCCCATTCACATAAATCTGACGAGTTTTATTCGCACTATCGTGCACCGCTGCAACGAATGTCCAAGTATTAGCAGGAATTGAGCTCGCGGTATCAACGCTAATGGGATTTACGCCACGAGAGTAGAATCTTAACCGGCCATTGCCAGGGTCGCCAAGGCTAAAACCGTAGCCTCTATCTGAGTTGTTTTCATCATCAATAAAGATACGAGAGCCGCGGTCTAAGTTACTAGGGTTTATCCATGCGGTAATCGTAAAACTGCCTTGCAAATTGTCAAAATTACTGGGCAACTCTACGTAATCATTTACCCCGTCAAAACTGCCATAGCGACATGTTCCAGGATCCCCAGTTAACGCTGGTAGAAGTTCACTGGTAACCGCGCCATTAATAGCGGTTGCACTAAAGTTACCCGTTTGATCGGCTACTTCTCCCGCAAAGCCATTCCAACTTTGCTCATCCATACGATAGTTTGCTAACAGTCGCACACAGTCATCACAGCGCACTTCAAAATTGTCATAACGAACGTCATTATCGTTGTCGTAGGAGTATAGACCCGTTGTTTGTAGCGATGGAATCTCATTTGAAGACAATACGAGCGACATATTGTTGCCCCCTGCATTGCCTAAACATACGCCTGTGCCATCACTGGTCACCACCACTTTCATGGTGAAATTGTTGCCTGCACTTGTTCCTGTGCTCGGCGCACTATCGAGCAGGATTGGAACGCCGCCGGCTACTTTCACTAAATCAAGTTGTCGGTACGTACCTGGAAATGACGTGTTATTTCGGTAGCTAGTGCCAATTTTTGTCCAACGCGCTAAGTAATAGTTACGTTCGTCTTGATAACCAAAAACAATACCTAAGTCGTTGTTTGTTGGGCGGGAGGCATTAGACGTGATATTGGTAGTGATACTAAATTGGCGTGCAAAATCGGTACCTAATGAACCAAAGTCATAAGCAACCATACCAAATTCGTTGTCGTTGCCCTGAATATTTAAACGGTTGCTGCGAATATTAAACGTTAGCGACTCTCGCCCATTGCCGGTGTTGAGAATTGAATCATTCGGCCAGTTACTTACCGTGCGATTAAAGTCGACTCGACTCCATAGCCCTTGATCACTACTAAAATTATCAAATGTGACTTGTTCAAAGCTATCTGCTGCATCGCAAGTAATGGCAGCTTTGGCGGAAATAGGCACTAAGCTTAGTAGCAAGGTGAATAACCAGAAACAATAACGCATTACAAACTTCTCGCTTCTACTTCAATGGTTCTTAGGGTTTGAACTTCACCAGCAGTACATTGCCCACTTGCCGTGATTCGATAATAAGTGACCCCATCAACAACAAAATCATTACAGCTAAGTGCACTAACACGGCAGCCATTTAAACCACCTACACTACTCAAGCTATTAAGCACGCTTGGAATAGTATTGTCGCTGCTTCTGTTGGTTACAGGATCTGGCACACCACAACGTTGGGTGCTGGCAGATACAGGGAAGATCATTGATAAACGCTGTTGTGCGCCCACATTGGCAGCTTGGTATGCGCGAGTTCCTAACACTTCATACGCAACTGATTGAGAAGATGTTGCTATCATACGCGTCATTGCTGTACCCAGTAACAACATCACCACTAACACAAAAATCGCTAAAATAAGTGAACTACCATGCTGTTTAGCTTTAGTTTTATTAAGGGAATATTTTGAATTTCTTTGACGGATTAAGCGATAGTTAAGGTACATTCAACACCTGCACTTCATTGTTAAAGATCACTTGTTCGCCACCACGGTTAAATCTGAGGTCCGCACGTGTAATTGCATTTCGAAATTGAGATGGCGTTGCTAATTCAAATGGTGCGTAATCTGGAATGGCATCACTAGGGTTGTTATTCGGTATTTGTAAGTTTTGCGCCATTAATACGCGATTTAGCACATTGTTGACCTGTTCATAGCGATAAAGCTCTGTGTTTTCAACACAATACCTTATGGATTGACTAATAAAATATAAGCGCTGTGTTGGTGAATCTTCAGCAAAGTGAACATTTGTCGGGACATCAAGCTCAACTGTACCTGTATCAGCATTTGCTGCAATATTCACACTATCGACAGGATAAATATAACGAGTATTACTGGCATACAAGTCGGTTTCATTTATCGGATAGACAGCAACACTATGATTGTTATTTACATTGTTAGCCCCGCTAAAATTGATAATGCTTAGGGTATCACTAGCGGGCTCTGGCGCTACCGGAATGTCTTGGTAAATAGTACTTGCCACAATCGGCATAAACTCAACACACTGCACATTCACGCTGGAAAAGTTAGCTCGAATACTGTTTGGCAATGCCTGTCGCAATTCTCGATTTAAACGCTCAACTGCAAAGCGTGCGCTAGCTATCAATTCATCACGCGCAGAAACTTCAGCATAGGCTTGGCTACCAAGGCGAATAAAACTGCCAATACCAACAGAAGTAATACCTAATAATACGATTACCATGACCATTTCAATCAAGGTAAAACCACGGCCACGACTTAGCATTAGAAGTTTACCTTGTAGGTTGAGAACGCAATAATTTCTCCGTCTGGTGCTCTAACTTCGACACCAATACGCTTTGCGACAGCATAGCCATTATCATTTATACCGTCGTAGTTGCCATCATAAAAAACATTGATTGCCACTCGAAAATTACGATAGATATCCGAGGTATAAGGCGCTTTACCCCAGTTAACCAAATTTGCACATGTTAGGTCAAAAGACTGCTCAGGATTAGACGTGTCGTAGCATTGAAAATCATCAACATCATTGTAGTTTTCACGCGTTTCTTGGTTAGGTATTACACCATCAGGCCCTAATGCGCCTGCGCTTGAGCATGTGCTGCTACTGCATCGCACAATGCCCCCAACATGATCAGAGTTTTCATCAAACGAGCGCGCCAGTATTTCATTCATCACAGTTTGCCCAAGCTCAGCGGCGCGTATTTGGTGTAACTGATTAGCACTTTGTACTGTCGTTGGAATAACAAGGCTGGTAATCACAGAAAAAGAAATCGATAACACAACAATGCCAATAATCAACTCAATCAAGGTAAAACCCTTGGTTTTTTTAAGTTGAAGTTTACCTAATTGGTTAAATTTATGATTGTCCTGCAGTCCAGCTTGCTCACTAGACAAGCAAGTACTAGATAAGTGGATTCGTCTACTGGGCATGAATATACCCCTGAGATTCGATTAAAATAGTCAGCGTTTCAGTGCCTTTTATCTCAATGCTGCAATTATTACCGCAACTGGGTACACCCCATTTATCAAAACTAATTAATCCATTAGATGCTGATGTAGAGAAGGTCACATTGTCACTAGCAGTAAGTTCAGTTAGGCGGGTAAAGTCATTGTCGCGATCGCCAAAATCACTCGTAAAGCCATTACAATTAGCATTATCAGGAATACCTAAACGCGTGCTGTCAATAAGAATGCGATTACACGCACTAGCATCTTGATTCATCGCACGTTGCTGAGCATTACGCAGTATTGCGATAGCTTGGGTGCGATAGCTATATTCTTCAAAGCCATCAGAGCCAGTAAAGCGAGGTAAGATAGTTGCAGCTAAAACGCCAATAATAATAATAGTGACAATCAACTCTAGCAGTGTAAAACCGACTTGAGCGTTAAGTGTGCTGAAACTTTTAGGTAATGCAGATTTATCGATAGAGAGTGTATCTCGCCTAGCGCAGTTAGTTATTTTCAACGAATTATTGTCCACGCCAGCTACCTTTCCTTACTCATGCGACAATCTTGAGCGACAAATAACGTTCGATTAACGTATTTATACTATTGATTAGTATACTGTTAACAATGCAATAGTCCAAATTGCTAAACTAGTCCCAAGACTACTAAATCTCAGATAAAAAAAGAGGGCTAAAGAGCCCTCTTTTTTATTTATTACTACCAGTTGTTATGTACAAGGTGTAGGTTCAATAGTCGGGCGACCGTTTGCTGCGTTAACTTCAGTATAAACGATAGAACAATTGTTACCAATCGCTTGACCAGAGCTTGGCTCGCGACCTTGCGGGTATATTACAACTGATTTAGGTGTTCCTGTGATTTCATGAAAAGTAAAATCAGTGTCGTCGTCGGCATTACTGATATCTAGATCTAAAATCAATTGCAAGTTAGCAGCTGTTGCTTCTGGATATCCAAACAAAATATCAACATCACCAAAGTTGGTTGTTACATCTTCATCAGCTGCATTTGAATCTTGGTTACCCTCTACTAATGACTTGCTATATACTAGTGTTGCTGCACCTTCTAAAGCTGCCTCAACACCATTTAGTACAGAATTTTGTGCATCATCTTGCAGATCAATAAATCTAGGCGCTGCAGTAGCAGCTAAAATACCTAAAATAACAATTACAACGACGAGTTCAATTAAGGTAAAACCTTTTTGCTTCTGTAATGTTTTCATAATACGACTCTTTATTTATTAATAATTAACGTTTTTATCTTAAGACTATATTAGTTGTTAATATAAACAACTACGGAGCTATTCGCAGGATTGTAGGTAAATAAATTACCCGTGCCAGTTGCTGCCCCTGCTGTTGGCGCAATAAAGTTACCGTTAGCATCTTGATTGAGTGACTCTTTTAAGTAAAAAGCACAAATATTAGAGCTGGCTGGCGGCTGATTGGCAATAATAGTTGCTAAGTAACTTGCACCACTATTGTTATTTAAATTGCCAATGGTTGATTCTATGACCGGAGGCTGCTGCAAAATATTCTGCCAAATTTGTACACAATTGCTCACGTCAAAAGCTGCGCCTAGCGTTGCGCCATCGGTTAAGCCTGTCACATAACCTGGTCTAACGTTCGCTTGGTTGTTCGCAGGAGTTGTTAGTACAAGATTAACGCCATCATAGTTGACTGAGTTAACCGTTGCATTGTTAATACTGCTCTGTGGGCGCCCTTCCGCTTCCCACTGCGCTCTCACCAGTGATACCGCAGTAGCAAAGCCACCTGCCATACCTTCAATATTGGCTTGTTTAGCTTGGTCGGTTAAATCTAAAAACTTTGGAATAGCGGTTACCGCTAAAAACCCCAAAATAACGACCACAATAACCAACTCGATTAATGTAAAACCTGATTGTTTTTTCATGGGAACACCCGTTAATTCCGTATCTTGCTAGATTCTAGCAACGAATTGTTACATAAGTCACTGACTTTTCGCCTAACTTTAGGTCATTTTCAGCACAAAAATAGATACCAGCTTGTATTAGGTTATAGCAGTACTTTACCGCTATGTCGCTGATAATCAAAATACTGCCCTTGGGCAAAATAATATCGACAGACTTTATCTATGCTCAAGTCCTCATTATTTTCTATCGCTATCGGCTGGGTATTTAGCTCCAATACTGAAATAGGCTGATTTAGTAATTCCAGCGGCATATCCAGCACCAACTGCCAAATAGCTTCGCAGTTTACGCCATCTGGCCAACCAAATTGATTAACCTTTACTTTATTGGTTTGTCCTAAATTATCACGTAACTCGATAACCTGTGGGCGACCATCCATCAACCATTGGCCATGAATCGCATTGACTTTGGTGGTAAAGCGATTCGCCAAGGCACGAAAGCCTGCTTCCTCAATCGAGCTTTCTTGCTTAAAAAAAGCATATAGAAAATTCGCCATTAGCAAGGTAATCAATACGCCAATAATAATTAACTCAAGCACGGTTCGCTCTTTGTGCTCTGCCACTACTTGCTTAAGCATTACTTACCTTGAAATGCTGAAGCCATATCCCACATTGGCGTAAATATACCAAGTGCGAGTACCAGTACCATTGCCGCAACAATCACCAGTAAAATAGGTTCAATTCGCGCTGTTAGTGTACTTAAATCATAATCAACTTCGCGTTCATAATAATCACCCACTTCTTCAAGCAGTTCATCAACGCGGCCCGTTTCTTCGCCAACCGCCACCATTTGTAATACTAGTGGTGTGAATAAAGTGCTAGTGAGTGACGTGCGTAACAGGCTTTCACCACTTTCAATACCTTGGCGCATTTTGATAATTTTATCGCGCATATAATCGTTATCAACGGCATCAGCGACTAGGCTTAGGCCAGAAGTCATCGGCACACCCGCTTTAAGTACTATTGCGAAACTATGGGTAAAACGCGACAAAATTGAGCGCTCAATTATACTACCAACAACAGGAATTTTTAGTTTGCGTTTATCCCATTGATAGCGTCCTGCCTCCGTTTTCACATATGCCCGTATACCGATAATGGCGGCAATCAAGCTAGCTAACATATGAGGCCAATAATCAAGGAAGAAGTTTGAACTATTGATCAATAATTTAGTGGCAAATGGTAAGTCTGCACCTAAACGGGAAAACATGTTTGCAAAGGTCGGGATAACAAAAATGTTGAGGATGACAATGGCGATAACAACCGCCGCAACCACAAAACTAGGGTAGCGTAATGCTGACTTTATTCTTTTTCGCGTTTCTTGTTCGCGCTCAAAGTAGGTCGCTAATTTTAAAAATGAACCATCTAATTGACCGGTATTTTCGCCTACATGAATAATCGAAATAAACAAAGAGGAGAAAACCCTTGGGTGCTGATTAAGCGCGGAAGACAACGCATAACCGCCTTCAAGCTGGCTAGCAACTTCAGCGAGCACTTTGCGCAGCTTTGGTGATGCACTAGATTCTGCTAAACCATTAATGGCTCGCAAAATAGGAACGCCAGAGCGCATTAATGCGTACATTTGGCGACACAGTACTATCAGATCATCCAGTGCCACTGGCGAAAAACCCAATAGCTCGCCAATATCAATATTTCCCGTCGATACTTGCTGGTTTTCTTTCCCTTGTTCAATCGATACAGGCGTAATTTGCTGACGCGCTAATAGCTCAGCCACCGCATTAGCAGTGGTTGCTTCTAATGAGCCTTTTACTTGACTACCTTGCGCATCACGCCCGATATAGTTAAACATTGCCATGATTTAGATTAACCCGCTACGTCTACGGTTTCGACTAACCTTAGCACTTCTTCAACACTGGTTATACCTTCAACGGCATAATCAAAAGCGGCTTTAGCAAGCGGTTTAAATGTTGGGTGGCGTTTCGCTTGTTCGGTAAATGCTTCGGTGTCTTCTCGTTTTAACGCAGCCATCATTGGCTCGTTCATTTCTAGTAACTCAAATACACCGATACGGCCACGATAGCCCGTATACTGGCATGATTGGCAGCCTCTGCCATGTTTAAAAGATATGCTGTTACAATCTAATCCAGTTAAGTTATTTAGCCACATTTTTTCTTGTGCATCTGGGCGATAGTCTTCAGTGCAGTTTTCACAAATTCTGCGCACTAAGCGCTGGGCAATGACAGCACGCAATGAACTACCCACTAAGAAACCTGCAGCGCCCATATCAATCAAACGCAGTGCACTGGTAATCGCATCATTGGTATGCAGTGTTGATAAAACCAAGTGACCTGTTAATGCGCCTCGAAGACCAATTTCTACAGTTTCACTATCACGCATCTCACCCACCATAATAATATCGGGATCTTGTCGTAATGCAGTGCGCAGTACACTAGAGAAAGTTAAATCAATTTTGCTACTTACCTGCACTTGGTTGATACGCGGTAAACGATATTCAACCGGGTCTTCTGCGGTAATAATTTTCTTTGACGATTGGTTTAATTCGCTTAGCGCGCCGTAAAGCGTAGTTGTTTTACCGCTACCGGTTGGTCCGGTCACTAACACCATACCATGTGGACGACTTATTTGATGGCGTAAACGCTGCACCAATTCAGGTGGCATACCGGTTTCATCAAGCGATAAAATACCCGCTGACTGATCAAGTAAACGCATCACCACAGACTCACCATACTGCACTGGCATGGTCGACATCCGCACATCAACGTTGTGACCTTTCACTTGCAAATTAAAACGACCATCTTGCGGTAAACGCTTTTCAGAAATATCTAGCCCAGCCATCAGCTTTAACCGCAATACCAAAGCGGCAGCAATTTTGTTCTCATTAAGAATGTTCTCTTGCAGCACGCCGTCAATACGCTGGCGAATGCGAAGTTGCTTCTCATCTGGCTCAATGTGAATATCAGAAGCGCGCATTTGCACAGCGTCTTCAAATACCGATTGCAATAACTTACCTACTGTTGCATCACCACCGTCATCGAAGGTAGATGACATATCAAAATCAGAGGTTTGTTCGTATTCTTGCTCTAGTTGGCTGGCAAACGATTCAATCTCAGCCGTACGACGATAAAGGCTATCAAACGATTCGAATAACTGCGACTCCATCACCACCGCAAGTTGAATGCGTTTTGGGGCAAGCATTTGCTCTAGCTGATCAAGCGCGTTTAAGTCGGCAGGGTCGCTCATACCAATCAGCACGCTGTCACCGCGATCTTCCATCACAAGTGCACGCAAACGGCGAGCATGAACTTCTGGCAATAGCTTAGCCACCTCGCCCGGTACGCGCAGTTGGCTAATGTCCATAAATGGCACATCCAGTTGCTGCGCTAAAAATTCCAGTAATTGACGTTCGCTGATATAACCTAACTCGATCAACACATCACCAAGTTTTCGACCAGAGGTTTTTTGGCTATTCAGCGCCTGCATTAGCTGATCATTACTGATAATGCCTTCGTGAACCAATAAGTCACCCAGACGCATTTTTAACTTTGGTGCAGCCATCGTCTACTCTCCTAATTCTGTCATTCGTTGCTGAGCAAACTGCTGGGTTTGCAAAGACAATCCACCAATCGCTAATGCCTGCTGGTATGCATTCAAAGCATCATTAAATTGGCTGCTTTGGTCAAATGCAATTGCTAGCCCCAAGTACCATTTAGCTTGGTTTGGTTGCAGTAGCACCAACCGCTGATATGCACTAACGGCGGCTGGTAATTGCTGATATTGCTGCGCTACCGTTGCTAACATCGATTGATATTCAACCTGCGGCACGTTAGCTAATATCACTAAGGTTTCAAATGCTTGTGCCAATTGTGGTGATGTTTGAGATGATAACTGGCTAGCACTTTGAGATTGGTTTTGCTGGTAGTTTTTCAGCAGGATTTTAGCTTTCATTAACCGAAAATCTGGTTCGTTGGGCGATAAGCTAATTCCTTGATTCAGTAGGTTCATCGCGGCTTGATTCGCCCCTCTTGCAAACCAAATCGCTGCTAGTTGCTTTCTCGCATTTTTGTTTTCAGGAGCAAGCAGTAAGGCGTCTTGCAACAATTGCTCAGCTTTTTGCCCTTCTTTTTCAGCCATAGCGCGCTCTGCTTGATTCACTTTTTGAGCTGCAAGCTGGGTAGAAGTTAACTGTTTTCGAGCAATCGTCAATGAAGGCTTAGTGGTTAAGGGCATAGTGTTTAGTGGCGCTGGTTGAGGTTCTTGCTTAACAGGTTCCCGCTCAATAGATGCCTGTGTTGGTTGCGACAACAAAGGAGATTGCACTTTTGGCTGATTTAATTCAGCGCCTTTCGCTACTTCTTCTATGGCTTGTGTATTCGAGCGATGCTTTTGTACAACTGCTAATTGGTTTTCTTGCGGTTCCAGCGGCTGAGTCACAGACTCCGCGCTAGCTATTGTTTGCTTCGCTTTAACATCAGCTTGAATGTCTGTTTGCTCGCTATCTTTTTTAGAGTCTTTTTTAGTGCCATTTAAATTGGGCACTTGCTCAACATCAGCCATAGGTAAAGCCGCTGATTGGCTATTAGTGCTGCTTTTAGCATTACCATCAACTTGCGCTCGAGCATCTAACAGTGGCTTAGTATCTACTTGGGTTATAACACCTTGCTGAGCGACATGTGCTCTAGCTTGAGGCTGTGTTTGCTGCTTTAACGACTGATTCTCATAGTAAAGCCACAATGCCGCGGTAATAATTGCAGTGATAAACACAGATAACACAATAGGAAGCACAAGGGATTTTTGCGGCGCACTCACAACGACAGATGAAGTTACGGTTTCAACTCCTGCAGGTGTATTTCGCTTCTCTAGGTCTTGGAGCATTTGGTTAATGACGCTCACATGAATTCTCCAACAGGTAAAAATGGCCAAGTGGCACCAAACAACACAAGCAGAATGATCAGGAGAGCAATCGCGAGATTACCAACCGTTAGTTTCGACCAAAAGCCCCTTATACTGCCGACAGGGGCAGTATCTTCAGTATCTTTAGCCGCTAACGCTAAGTGCTTTTGGGTCAACTCATATTGCCCTTCACCATAGCCTAGCATCAACATTTTGTGGCAAAGAACATTGACCAAACGAGGAATACCCTTGCTCGTCTTAGTTAATTTTTGGCAAAGCTTGCTTGAAAATAATGCTGCACCTTTGTAGCCAGCAATGTTCAGGCGATGGCTAATATAATGCTCAACCTCTTCAGCCGTCATCGGCCTTAGCTGGTAAGAAAAAGTGATGCGCTGTCGCAACTGCCTAAAATGTTGCTCGGCTAAACGTGCATCCAGCTCTGGTTGCGCAAACATTACGACTTGCAGTAACTTTCGGCTTTCTGTTTCTAGATTAGTAAACAAACGCAACGCTTCCAGACTTTCTTCTGGCAACGCTTGGGCTTCATCAACAATTAGCACCACAGAGTGGCCTTTGCTATGCAATTCCAGCAGCCGAGTTTGAATACGCTGTGTTAGCAGCTGTACTGACATACGTTGTGCTTGTTTAACACCCAATTCAACCGCTACCGCTCGGCGCAATTCATCTGGGCTCAAATAGGGGTTTGGAATATAGGCAGTAACAAAATGATCAGGAATATCGTTGAGCAATTTACGACACAGTAAGGTTTTTCCAGTGCCTACCTCACCAATGACCTTCAGGAAGCCTTCGCCAGTTTTTAGCGCAGTAAGCAATACCGCAAGCGCCTCGTTATGCGGCGCTAGCCCAAGATAAAAGTTGGTATTAGGGGTTAGCGTAAAAGGTAACTCTCTTAACCCATAATGATAAAGGTACATTGCTCGCCAATTTACTATTTAGGTTAATGTTGGCAGCACACTGCCAACATTATTATTCGCTTTCAGGGAACCACTGCTTCAATAAGGCGCGTGCTTCTTGCAGCTGATCTTGCCAAGTATCTTGGCCAATCACTACAGGCTTGAGCATGATCACTAGCTCTTTCTTTTGAGTTGATTGCGATTTGCTCTTAAACAGCTCGCCCATCAGTGGAATATCGCCTAGTAATGGAGTTTTCGACTCTAAATCGACTTTTCGGGTTTCTATCAAGCCGCCAATGACAACGATTTCACCCGATTTAGCTCTGATAATTGTATCTGACTCACGAACACTGCTTTGTGCCAGCGGCAGTACAACATCTTCTTGGTTGATGGTCACTGTTTTTAACTGCTCTTGCGTCAAGGTCACCGACGGGTGAACATGCAAAATCACTTCGCCATTGGCATCAATTTGTGGGGTGACATCTAAAGCAATACCTGAGAAGAACGGTGTTAGGTCAATTTCTGGCGTAACCGTTGTTGATGTTCCCGTTGTCGTTGTGCTTGAGACATCGGTAACAAAATACTCATCTTCACCAACTTTAATCACCGCTTTTTGATTATTAGTCGCAGTAATTCTTGGGCTTGATAACACCTGCACATTACCTTGCGTTTGTAGAAGCTCAATAACCCCTGAAAAATCAGCATTTAAAAAGCTAATTGAAGTCGTGCCACCCAACGCTGACGAAATGGTATTACCAGCAATATTGCCTGTCGTTGAGAAGTTTAGATCTGTGCTTTCAACATGACTTAAGACATTGTCCCAGCGAATACCTTGTTGATAATCATCATTTAACGTCACTTCCATGATTTTCGCTTCAATGATGACTTGGCGACGCAAGTGTTTTTGCGTATCGTCGATAAACTTCTTAACTGATTTAATTTCGCCAGGAAACGCTCGCACAGTGACCAAACCTGCCTGCGGAGAAACAATAACAGAACGGCCATCTTCTGCGCCGACAAGTGATTCCAATGTATCTTTTAATTCTGTCCAAAAATCAGATTCGTTCTCAGTGTATAGGTTGATACCACTGCTGCCGTTTTGGTTGTTATTGCTTGAGCGGTTATTACTGTTATTGTTGCTACCGCTATTGTTGAAGCTACTGTTACTGTTGTTGCCACTGTCTGGATCGTTTTCAGAAACGCCACCAGAGTTAATACTGGTGCTAGACGTACCATAGCGTTTAACAAACAGGTAATTTAATGGGATCGTTTCAGTGCGCATACCCGCTGGGTACACCTGAATTACTTTGCCAAAACGCTTAATGTCGAAGCCATAAAGGTCTTGCAATACAATTAAGGCTTCATCAATAGTGACATCTTTAAGGTTCAACGTGATATTGCCAACGACTTCAGGATGCACCGCTGCGCTATAGTTTGAGTCTTCCACTAAAGCGGCAAAAAAGGCTTTAGCATCAACATCAACGGCAGCAATATCTAAACGTTTTTCGGCTAACAATGACGCTTTGGCATTGTTCATGGTTTGCTGCATTAATTCTTGCTGAACTGCATTTGGCAATTGAGTCAATGGCTTGCGTTTATCCGCAGCAGATTTATCAGCCATCGCTTTGTCGAGCTCTTGCTCAATAAATGTCGGTTTATCTGGTACCGAAGTACAGCCAGCTAAGGCAATTAATGAGCTTGTTACAAACAGATAAATGGGAGACTTTTTCATAATAACTTCTTTTATTTGTATGTCACGACAGAACGAGAAAACAACACTAACTCTTTGCTTTTATCTTCCGATTGAAGAACAACCTGTCGCTCACTAATATCGATAACCTGATAACCGTCAACTTGCTCGCCTAGGCTAACAAGTTGACCACTAATAATTGCTTTATGCTGCACTGCACTCCCACCTTGAGGCGAAGTACCTGCTGATGGCGAAATAATTGATTGCAAGACTAATTCGCCAGGCTTACGCGTCGCTGAGTCGACATTCGCTGATGCTAAACCTGCTACTAAAGGCCGAGTTGGATCGCTCGAAGCGTTAGCCACGGCGCAACTCGACGCAATGACTAGAGCAAGGCTGAGTTGGCTAAATACCTGCTTTTTACTCACTACTTTAAACACCAATAAATTCCCTTGCCGTACTCAAACTGTATAACGTTACCGACAGCTCATTGTTTGGGTATTCAGTCACTTTTAAATCAAACTCTTGCCAGAAAAACTTCCATTGCAATTGCTCAAGCTCGGCTAAATATGCCTGAAGCGCACTGTAACGTCCGGTTAATGTCAGCTTTATGCCGTGTCGATACAAGGCGACAGTGTCATCACTATTTCCAGCGGTTTGTTCAGCGCTACCTTCCGGCCCATTACCATCATTACCAGTAGCGTTTTCACCTGCTTGATTTAGCTCGTTTGCTTCGTCTTGAGCTTGATTGGCAATAAATAATTCACTTGGCGCAATCACTTCAAAAGAAGACAGTGACACACCAGGCTGCAACGACAATAACTCAACCAAAGCAATTCGCATTTGCACTGGGTTAATCAACTCGGACGTTAGCGTTAATAACTCTTCATCAATATTACTAAGTAAGGCTTTTTGCTGTTCAATTTCTTTGCTAACCGCCTCATTTGGGTCGGTAATCAGTGCTTCTTGATAAATATTGATCGATGCTTGTGCAGCATTAATTGAAATTTTTAGGTCTTTAATTCTCGCACTTTCTTGCTGTACTTTTTTGATATTAGGCTCTATTGCAAAGGTAAAGCCCAAGTACAAAATCAGAAATAAACCACCAAATAAGATAATGTTTTTTTCACGCTTAGTGAGCAGTAAAAACTTCTCTTGGTATTGAAGCCATTGTTCCATTATTCAGTCTCCTCAACCAAGTTGTCTGTTGAGCTCACCTGAAATGAAATAAGCTTGTCGTCAGATTCTATCAAACGCATTTGCTGAAATACCTGCCCAGACAATACTTGTGACTTTTCAAAATTGGCTAACCAACGCGGTACAGCACTCGCTTGACGCGCCATACCCGCAAAATAAAATTGACGCTCCTGAATATTAATATGAGTCAGGCTAATGTTAGGGTTATGTAATTGCGAAAGCTCAGCCATGGCAGACGCAAAACCCCCAATGTAAGAATACTCTGTATTGGTGAGGTGCCCATATAAATAGCGTTTGTTTCTAG
Organism: Thalassotalea euphylliae; assembly: GCF_003390395.1. Classification (NCBI taxonomy): domain Bacteria; kingdom Pseudomonadati; phylum Pseudomonadota; class Gammaproteobacteria; order Alteromonadales; family Colwelliaceae; genus Thalassotalea; species Thalassotalea euphylliae. The sequence continues at coordinate 3,644,418 of NZ_QUOV01000001.1, forward strand.
TAAGCGCTTTTAAGCTCGCCAGTTCAGCGGTTAGTTGGCTGTCAGCTTTAGCGGAGATTTGTTGCGCCTTCAACTGCTCTAATTGATCATTAAGCTGCTGATTTTGCTCGTTTAGTATTGCCAACTCTTGCGCTGTTTTTGACTGTTGCCAATGGCTATAGCTAGCACCAGCAAACATCACAATTAGCGCCAGTCCCCAAATAGTAATAACCGTTGGTAAACTTAACCAAGGTTTCTTCGGCACTAACTCCGCTTGCAGCAAGTTGATTGATGACTTAATCATGAGTCACTTGCTCCTCGCTACTTGTTTGGCTCGATGCCAACTGGCTCGCGCCAATTGCCGCTGCATACATGGCTTTGTCTTGGTGCTGCTCAATAAAAACAAATGCCTTAACCGGCGTATTAGTATTTTCCGCCAGCTTAGTGACGATATAATTCTGCGTTTTGATCGGCAGAATCACTTGAATTTCTTTAATTGGTGCTTGCTTTAATTGGCGTTCAAAGTAGTCAGAGGAGCGCTGAATTTCAAGGCTTAACGAATCTATCGCACCAAACGAAAGCTCTTCCATGGTTTTACTTGCCAGTTGGGCGTAACCTCGAAGGCGTCGATGGAAGAAGATACGCCCATGCTTGACGATTAAAATCACCACTTCTTCATTTGGCTGCTGACAAACAAGCAATACGGCGTGCTCTTGAAATGGCACTAAGCTAGCAAACGCAAATTCTTCAGTGGAAATTGTCGTGAGCTCAACGATGCTACCCGACATTTTCTCAACAATTGCCTGTAACGCTGATTTAGTTGAAACCACAACGTTAATCTTTTCCGCACCACCTGATAGCGTTGGACCAGAGAAATAATCGAGGATCATTTCCTCTGGTGGGATAGTCACTAGGTCTTTGATCTGCCACTTTAACGCGCTAAGAATCTCATCAGTAGGTACATTCGGTTTGTCTACTTGCACGATTTGATATTGCGCGGGCGCCAAGACTAAATGACCTTCGGCACTTAACTTGCCTTCGATAGCAAATTGTTCAAGTGCTGCCAATTGATCGCCATTGGTTACAGGAAACTGATGGTAATGGTAATCGCCTTGATCGGTGGCATAACAAACTGCCAAGGCATCATGTCGAAATGCCAAGCCAACTTGGTGTGCGACTTTTTTGCCGCGAAACAGCTTAGAGAATTTAGAGGTTAACGACATCCAATGGTTCTTATTTTTTATTCCAGTATGGTACAGCTATACAGCTTCATTATCCCTTATTCCCTTTGATGCGCAAGTTTTTTAGCAACAAAAACAAGCTTTAAGTCACGTTTCTCTAGGCAGTAAATGAATCGCTTAGCAGCACCTAATACGGAGTCTATTTCACGCATTTTAGATATTGAGAATAAGTTACCCCACTTTACTTTCGATATCGTCACTTGAGACAATAGCTATACTTATGTTTCAACTTAGCTAAATAATTGGCTCAACAAGCGTCTAATTACTCGTCGTCTAGCCGCTCGTTTAGTCTGTTTAGCCCACCTATTATCACGAATGTCACCACTGCAAATCATCGAACACCCGCTATTTAGGGCACGTCAAATTGAGGTATATATCAAGCGCGATGACCTGATTCATCCAATTATCTCTGGTAATAAATGGCGTAAACTAAAGGGCAATTTGTCCTATGCCAAAGCAAAAGGGTTAAGAGGCATACTGAGTTTTGGTGGTGCTTATTCAAATCATTTGCATGCCCTAGCCTATGCCTGTCAGCAACAAGAATTAGCAGCAAAGGCAATTATTCGAGGGGAACCTGAATACCTGAGCAATTACACTTTGAGCTGGGCAACGCATTGGGGGCTAGAACCCATATTTGTCGATCGCCAAACCTATCGTCAACGAGAACAGGCTGAATATCTAGCTGCGCTCGCGGCACAATTTCCAGACCACTTAATTGTGCCAGAAGGCGGTAGTAATGAATTGGCATTATCTGGGCTCGCAGAGCTAGTGGACGAACTAAATCAGCAGATAAGCTATGACACTTTAATGTTACCCGTTGGCAGCGGCGGTACCATCGCAGGTATTATCTACGCTGATCAGTGCCAACATCAAATTCTCGGGGTTGCAGTACTCAAACAAGCCGAATATTTACGTAACAATATCAATCAACTACTCCCAACTAGTCAAAATCAAACGGCTAAGACTTTCAATAGTTGGCAGCTACTAACCGAATTTCATCGCGGTGGTTATGGAAAATTTAGTGACCAAGATTGCTTGCGTTTAACTGAGTTTATCGCAGCAACGGGCGTTCCATTTGAGCCAATCTACTCAGGGAAAATGGTACTAGCGTTACTGGACTTAATAGCACAAGGGCACTTTCCAGCAGGCCACAAAATTGTATTACTGCACACCGGCGGACTACAAGGCCTTGGCGGCCAGATAGAACGAGGATTACTACCAAACGAATTTATTAAGGTAGTACAATCGCATTTGCCATCTGCGCCACAGGTTCAGTAAAGAAGTGCCCTTGGCCGCCAGTTACACCAAGATGAACTAAGGTTCGCCACTCTTCCTTGCTCTCAACACCCAGCGCATAAATTTTTACGCCATATTGCAAGCAGCGTGCTTTTAAACTTTGAATGAAAACCTGATTTTCCATTTTCTCGTGCACTAGATATACAATACTGCGATGCAACTTAATGTAACTGATTGGGCAGTCTCTTAAGTAATCAGTACTCACCACATATTGCCCTACTTTATCAGCCAGTATTTTTACGCCCAGCTCATCTAAAAGCCCCACGACTGGTGCTAATTTATTTAGATGCGTGACTAAATGATATTCACTAATTTCAATAATTAGCCGATTGGCAATGTCAGGTACCTGCGCCAATTTAATAAACATTGCTTCGATAAATTGTTCGTCAAGTAAGGCATCTATCGATAGGTTCAAACTGCATGCATCGGGCTGTTTACTTTCGTATTGCAATAAACGGCACACTTGCTCAAATACCAACAGATCGATTTTGGCACTTAAGCCACACTTTTGCGCCATAGGTAGGAAAACGCGTGCACTGGTTAATTGCCCTTGGCTATCACGCACTTTTGACAAAACTTCGTGATGCAGAATTTGATCGCTTTGGCTTGCTATTACAGGTTGAAAGAAGATAACAAACGCATTTTTCTCAATGGCCCGCTCTAAAAATGTACGCCACTTTAGCGAGCCTTTCGCTGTTTCCGCTGCAACTTCTCCTGTGTCATACATAAACCATTGCGACGGGCCTTGCAGCTGTGCATTACGCAATGCCATATCCGCTTCAGCCATCACTTTGTAGGCTTGATTTTCGCCCGCAAAACAAACAACGCCCATATGAACAAACTCTTCTTGAGCAACACCAATCGGTAATGGCACTTGGCTAATACTCGCGAGTACGCGATTAGCAAGCTTTTCTGCTTCATCTGCGTAAAAACCCGGTAGCAACAGAGCCAGTTCAGCTTCATTCGGGCGTGCAATAAAATAGTTATTAAAGTTAACAAGGCGTTTTTGAATCAAGCCAATAGCTTGTTCAACAATATCCAGTGCTTGCTGCGCACCATAAGCTGCTTGAACCGTATCGAAATCTTTAAAACAAACTAGCATGACACAGCCCCTTGAATCTTCTTCTTTGAGCAGTGCATCTAGGCGATTGTTAAAGAATTCTCGGTTACCAACCCCTGTTTCAGGCTCTAATAAAAGTCTTTCACGAATTTGTAGCTCTGCCTGACCTTGACTCGCTTTTGCTTCTTGCAGTTTCTGTAAAAGCTCTGCAATTGACTCACTGATCGGCTCTTTCGCTTGGATTGGCTGATATTTACCATGAATACGTGACAAGGCAACCCAATTCTCCAAGGCGCGAATCGGGTCAAAAGATAAAGTGAGTGTTTTTGATAAGCTGCCACGAATTGCGAGTACAAAGGCAACAAAAACGATATTAAATGCAATAAAGAGCCACGAACTAACGAGTAGATATACTGGATGGATAAAAACCAAGGTTAAGGTGTCGTTGCTCACCTCTCTTAACAAGGTGAAATCAGATGAAGACAACTGCTCGTGATAAAGCGGTAAACCCGACTCAATATTAAAGATTTCGACCAGAGAAGCAGGATACCATTGATTAGTCGCCTGCATTATTGCTTCAGCTTGCTGATTTTGTTCGAACCAAATTGCACCCAGCGCAAAAGCAACGCTTGCCAAATAAAGTAGCAAAGCCCCAAGTTCAAACCGTTTAATAACCGCTTTTAATGTATGCTGGAAAATATGCGGCACAGCAGCCTCTGACAAAATTAACTCCGTTTAATAAGTTATAGTATTGATATTTAACTCGGTACAGGTTTTCCCTACCAATTGGTATAACGACCGAGGTATTCGCCAATTAATTCAGCTTATTTATATCTTTGTCTTTACCTATAGGCATAAAAAAACACCATGGCCGAGGCACATGGTGTTTTGCTATTAACGTCTAATTGTTATCAGAAAAGCAATTATGCTTGAGCGATTACAACAACTTTAACGTTAACGTCTACATCTGTGTGTAAGTGAAGTGCGATTTCGAATTCGCCAGTTTCACGGATTGAACCGTGAGGCATGCGAACTTCTGATTTAACAACTTCAACACCAGCTTCAGTGATAGCATCAGCAATATCTTTAGTACCGATAGAGCCGAATAGCTTGCCTTCGTCACCAGCTTTAGAAGCGATAGTCACTTCTGCAAGCTCAGTTACTTTAGCAGCACGTGCTTCAGCAGCAGCTAAAGCTTCAGCTAGTTGCTTTTCTAAGTCTGCACGACGAGCTTCAAAGTGCTCAACGTTAGCTTTAGAAGCGAATACAGCTTTACCTTTTGGTAGTAAGTAGTTACGTGCGTAACCAGACTTTACCGTCACCTTGTCACCAAGGCCGCCTAACTTGGCGATTTTGTCTAGAAGGATAACTTCCATCTTAATGCCCCTTTAGGTTACTTGTGTAAATCAGTGTATGGTAATAGTGCTAAGTAACGTGCACGCTTGATAGCAGTAGCTAGTTGGCGTTGGTATTTAGCGCTTGTACCAGTGATACGGCTAGGTACGATTTTACCACTTTCAGTGATGTAGTTTTTTAGTGTTGCGATATCTTTGTAATCGATTTGCGCAGCACCTTCCGCTGAGAAGCGGCAGAACTTACGACGTCTAAAAAAACGTGACATGGGATTTCTCCTAATCATTGATGTTATTTACTGAGCAAACACTCAATTAAACAATCATCGAATCAAATCATTTCAATCTGTTGAGCATGCAAGGCAAGTACTGGATTTCCGGTTCTTGACTCATGACGGTTAATAAAACCTGTCACTTGAATTTGCATGCCCTCAATTAATTCACTTGCTAATCGTTGTGACCATTCGCCTGTTGCGACCACTTTCATTCTAACGAATGCTTGTCGGTTTAAGCCATCTTCAACCTGAATTGAACGATGTTCGATACTAAACTGACAGTGGTGAACCCCCGCAGGGCTAGTTGATAATTTCAGTGGGCTTGCCACATTACCAACAAGAACGAAGCTGTTAGTCACGGATTACTAATTATTCAGCAGCAGCTTCTTCTTTCTTAGGAGCTTCAGCTGGCTTTTCAGTAACCTCTTTCTTAGCTTCGCGACGGTCATCTTTAGCAGTCGCCATAGGAGATGCTTCAGTTACCGCGCCTTTAGTGCGCATGATCATGTTACGTAGAACTACGTCGTTGTAACGGAAAGAAGTTTCTAATTCATCAATAACTGCCTGAGGCGCTTCAACGTTCATTAAAACGTAGTGTGCCTTGTGTAGTTTGTTGATTGGGTAAGCTAATTGACGACGACCCCAGTCTTCAAGACGTGTGATTGAGCCTTCAGCAGCTGTGATCATGTCTGAGTAACGCTGGATCATGCCAGGTACTTGTTCACTCTGATCAGGGTGAACCATAAATACGATTTCGTAATGACGCATTACGAGCTCCTTACGGTTGTAGCCTCGTATCTGGCTCAGCCAACACCAGTGTTGAGGCAAGGAACAAAACTTGCGGCTGATTTAAGGTCGCGTATTGTAGGGAAAATAACCAAGGAAGGCAAGTACGGCGCGGCAAAAAACACGTGTTATTTACCGAATAAACAACAACCCACTAACTATTGGCGTTAGCTAAGGTTAAGCCTTATTAATTACCGTGCAGTTTCGACCATTAGCTTTCGCTTGATAAAGTGCCTTATCGGCGCCGCTCATTAAGCCACTGGCGCTGCTTTGTTGATTAGGTACTAATGAATATATGCCGGCACTCACGGTGACTGAAAAGTCATGTTGATTAAAATAAATCGTCGAGGAACTGATCTCTTCACGTAGCGTTTCTACTAGGCTAAACACGTCAGTTTGCTCAGTGTCAGTAACGATAACCGCAAATTCTTCCCCCCCTATACGCGCAACAATATCGGTATCTCGTTGGAATGTTGACTTCATCACGCTGGCAATGTGTTTAATGGTTTCGTCACCCGCAGGATGACCATACTGATCATTCACTTTCTTAAAGTAATCAATATCAACGATTACAATCGACAAGGTTGTTTGTCGGCGCATATTGGCATCCCATGCATGTGCTAGGTACTGATCAAAGTGGCGGCGGTTATATATGCCGGTTAACGCGTCTTTTATTGATAGCTCTTTTAGGGTTTGCTTCTGAGTTAATTTTTCTAGGTATTCTTTGTTTAACTGTCGCCCCTGAAATAACATATAAATGCTGTAAAAAAACAGCATACCTACTTCAAGTTGAGCCACTACAGAATCCGACATTAGCACCACAGTGATAATTGGAATCACCGTATTTGACGCCAGGTAACTAGTGTACAAAGACTTATCTAGGGAATAGGTCACCGTACCACTACTTACTAACGCAAATATCGTCATAAAGATGTAGATAAACAAAGGCTCAAATTTTGGTTGCAACATAGAGAGCGCGAATACAGAGCTGAAAATAAGACAGGGCAGCAGCACACTTGCACGCAACAATAACCACCAAACTTTATGGCTATATTGCTTTAGTGATTTCGAGCTAAAGTAAAAGATAATACGAAAAGCGCCGAGCAAAAATAATGCGCCAGCAATGCCGTAAAACCATTCGGTCTGCTCACGATAAAAATCAGTGCCAATTCCTATCGCTAGCCAACCCAAGAAATAGATATAACATCCGTTAAGTGAGCGTCGTTCAATATCTTGCTCAACTTGCTCAATCACTTGAGTAGTTGCCGGTGAATTATTTGAGGTCACTTATAGTTACCTATTTGACTAACAAGATGAGATCTAAAAAAGCAGCCAATTGAGGCTGCTAGTACATTGGTATTAGTGCAATCACTAGGGCAGCTAAGACAACTTGCAAAGCTACACTCAAGGGTCGCACGATATAATATAGTATTCAGCATAAAGTCCTTTTCAATGCCACAAACTTTGTAAGGATAATAGGGAGCGCTGCCAATTAAAAGTATTTGTGTACAAAATTGGGAGAGTTGCTGTTGCTGGCTTTCTTAGCTCAACTGCAAGCGCTCGTCAAAAACTTCAGGCAAAAATAAAAGCCGTTTCTTGTTAAACGGCTTTGTCGCAGGATAAGGTTATTCTTATTAGCGCCTTTATTTACCAAAACCACGCATTACATTAACGGCCAGTCCCATCCACTTAGGCACAGCATAGCGCAGTTTAGGCTTGTCATGCTCGGCGGCTTTGACCATAGCATCAATAACAGGTTGAATATTGTCGTTCTGCATATTTAACACTGACTTTTGCTCCACTTCGGCAATATAATCTTTGTGATCGTTGTAGAGCGAGTCCGGCTTCATCCAAGAGAATTTCTTCTCCATATTGGCTTCGTTAAAGCCAGTACCGTATGGACCCGGCTCAATCATAGAAACATTAACACCAAATGGTGCTAACTCTTCTGATAAACCAGCACCCGCGCTTTCCAGCGCGAACTTAGTCATCGAATAAGGCGACAAAAATGGCAGTGGAATGCGACCAACTAACGACGTAACAATAATAATGGTACCTTTTTTCTTAGCCATCATTTTTGGAGCAGCCGCTTGAATCATGGCAATCGTGCCGATGACGTTAGTTTCAAGGTTGTTGCGAATGCGCTCTAATGGCACTTCCACTAACGCGCCACCTTCACCGATACCGGCATTATTAATTAACACATCAAGATCGAACGATTTTACCTGTTCGACATCATCAGGGTTTGTAATATCAAGCTTAATAATTTGAAGCTCAACGTTTTGCGATTTTGAAAATTCAGTTAGCGACTCTGCTTGATTTTCATCGTAAGTTGCAGCGATAACTTGATGACCTCGTTTTGCCAATGCGATAGCGGTTTCGCGACCAAAGCCAGTTGCCGCGCCAGTAATTAGTATTTTCTTCATCAATTATTCCCAGTAACTTAATAACCTGAATACCTAGGTCACTAAATATTTCAATCTCAAATTTAAAACTGACATGAATAGTACGGCATATGCCGTGAAAGTTCAGCGACAAATCACATCACCAATCAATTATTCCCTATATAAATCAGCGAAATGGGCTTAGATATTACGCCCCACCAATAGTGATGAATTCGGCGGATAAATCCCAACGCATAGGCGTGTTCGGATAACGAACTGAACCTGTGTAATTTTCACCCTGCCGAGTTTAGGGCCTAGCATTATAGTTAAGCCATTAATGAAAACCACAAGCCCATGAAAGCACTACGTTTTTGTTTGCCTAACTTATGTTTTTGTCGTACTGTTGTTGCCTGTTTGCAAAACTTACACGTTTGCATACCAAGGAATGTTTTATAAGGGAATTATCATGAAAAAAGCGACCATAGGCGCAGCAATCGCAATAACTGGCTGCCTCATACTGCCCAACTTTGTTGGCAACTCATTTCAGACTTACCACCAAAACACCATTGCTTCGATAGAAAAAAATCCAGCTATTGCTGTTAAAGATTATCAATTTACTCGTGACTGGTTTAGTGGCGAAGCCGTAACAACCTTGTCAATTGCTACGCAAGCACCTGAAATGCCAACAGTTGATCTGGTATTAACAGAGTCGTTAACCTTTGGCCCTGTCAACATTACAACCAGCGGGCTTCAGCTTTCATTGGTAAAATCGAAAGCAAGTTTCGATATTCCCCTTTTCGCGGCTCAGCCCCAAATTGTTGAACAACTCAATCAAAACATCAAAATAAGCTCTGTACTATCGTGGTTAGGAAACTATTCGACTAGGCTAGAAACGCTTGCCTTTGATATCGACGAAGTCGACCAGTCGGTTAATATCAGACCATCGCTTGGCGAGTTCACTTTAAGTGGCGACACATTAACGGGTGAATATATTTGGCAAGGACTGTCAATTAAAGGCCAAGGAAAAGCCCTTGAAGTACTGCCGTTAACTTTCAAATTAGATCAAACTCTAATTGCTGGAGATATGTACTCAGGTGATGCTGTTTCAATTGGCGACTTTAGTGTCAGTGTTGAACGCTTTTCGTTTGATAACAAAGCAAACGGCCAGTCGGTGGCGATTAATAATATGTATATTGAGGGTAATACCTCCGAGCACGATGACCTACTCGATCTGACATTAACCTATGGCGCAGATGAGATCACAGCCATGGACAAAAAGGTGACTGAAAGCAACCTAGTAGTTGCGATACGTAACCTTGATATTAAAGCAATTCAAGCACTTAATCGTGCATCGCAGTCGTTTAATGGTGATCCACAATCAGTAGCAACCCAACAGGCTTTGGCTAGCCTAATTCCAACTGCCATGGCGATGCTTGACCACAGTCCAGAAATCGCCATCGAAGAATTTAGTGTTGTAACTGAACACGGTAAATTAGCATCCAAAGCTAAATTAGACATTAATAAAGACTTGGTCGATATCAATAACCCAATGTCCGTCATTGCGGCTATGAACCTAGAGGCTGATGGCGCTGGCCCAGAAGCTTTCTTCCAACAACTTGGCCTATCGCCAATGATCGATGGCTATGTACAGCAAGGCTTAATAACAAAAGATGAAGGTAAACTAAGCTTTACCGCTAGCTTTGCACAAGGCCAGCTAAAGATTAATGACAAAGTAATGCCGCTTTAAGCTCTAAGCTCTAAGCTCTAAGCTCTTGAAGCACAAAAAACGCCAGCCTGATTTACAACTCAGGCTGGCGTTTTTATTGTGGCTTGGACACCACTAAATCAGACTATGCTCGGCGCTGGCGGACAATTTCAAACAAACAAATACCCGTTGCTACCGACACATTTAAACTAGACACACTGCCTGCCATTGGCAGCTTAACAAGTTGATCGCAATGCTCGCGCGTTAAACGGCGCATTCCTTTCCCTTCGGCGCCCATCACCAGTGCCATAGGGCCGTCGAGCTTAACATCGTACAGGCAGGTATCCGTTTCGCCAGCCGTACCGATAATCCAAACCCCCATTTGCTGCAATTGCTTCATGGTGCGCGCTAAATTAGTAACCTGAACTAAAGGCACAGTTTCCGCCGCACCAACAGCCACTTTGCGCACTGTTGCCGTAATGCGCGCCGCTTTGTCTTTTGGCACAATGATCGCCTGAACACCCGCGGCATCGGCGTTGCGCAAACAAGCGCCTAAATTATGCGGATCAGTTACGCCATCAAGGATCAGTAAGAATGGCGATTCATCTTTGCGTTCAGCTTCAGTAAGAATGTCTTCTAAATCATTTTCAGTATAGGTTTTTCCTGGCTTAACGCGTGCTACTACGCCTTGATGTTGCTCGCCATCGCTTTTGTCGTCGAGTACTTTGCGATGTACTAATTGCACAGGAATACCGTATTTTCGCGCCAAGTTGATAATGGGTAGTAGACGCTCATCATCACGCCCTTTTAGTAACCACATTTCAACAAAGCGCTCTGGTGAGCGTTTAATGAGCGCGTTAACCGCGTGGATTCCTAAAACAATTTCTTCTTTTGCCATAACACTTACTTAATTTAACTTTTTAACTTTGCTTGGAGGCCTAATTGGCTAAGACAGCAACTACTGCTTAGCACGCTTACGGGCATTCTTGCCTGGGCGAGATTTTCTCGCCTTGCGTTTTGCCGCTTTTGACTTTTCCTTTTTGGGCTGCTCGCTTTTTGCCTTAGCTTTCTTGGGCTTTTTGCCTGCAGCTTTGTCATCCTTGCGCTCAGGTTGGTAACTTACGCCGCCTCGGCCTTTTGCTTTCGTCTTACCCTTGTCCTTCGTCGCACCACCGCTTTTGTTTGCACCGCCTTTATTTGCGCCGCGTAGAGGCTTGGCTCGCTTAATCACAGCGTCTTCACCGCAAAGGACCAGATCTATTTTCTTCTCATCCAAATTTACCGCTGCTACTTGTACTTTTAACACATCACCAACATGATAACGGGTATTCGTTTTCTCGCCTGTTAGACACATACGAACGTCATCAAAATGGTAATAATCGCGACCAAGCGAGGTAATATGTACTAATCCTTCGATATGTAGGTCTGACAAACGCACAAACATACCGAAGTTGGTGACTGTTGAAATCACGCCAGTAAACTCATCACCGACATGGTCTTGCATGTATTCACATTTCAGCCAGTCTGCAACATCACGGGTCGCGTCATCTGCGCGGCGTTCTGTCATTGAGCAATGCTCGCCTAAATTGACGACTTGCTCTTGTGAATAGCTAAAACAGCCAACATTCACTGGGTTGTTTTCTTGTGCTTCTAAAATCGCTTTGATAACACGGTGAATTACCAGATCTGGGTAGCGACGAATCGGTGATGTAAAATGGCTGTATGATTGCAGCGCCAAGCCAAAGTGACCAATATTATCGCTTTGATAAACCGCTTGTTTCATTGAACGCAATAGCATGGTTTGGATCAGCTCTTGATCAGGACGTCCTGCCACTTTTGCTAACACATCGCTGTAATCGCGTGGTTCTACCTCTTCAGAAACAGGCATCGCAATGCCTAGCTCCGCTAAGTAGCTAACAAAGTTTTTATACTTCTCTTCACTCGGTTTATCGTGCACGCGGAACAAACCTGGCATCGCGTGTTTTTCAACGAACTTCGCCGTGGCGACATTCGCCAAAATCATGCACTCTTCAATCATTTTGTGCGCGTCGTTGCGCACTAGTGGCAAAATGGCTTCTATTTTTTTGTTGGCGTTAAAGATAAAACGCGACTCTTCGGTTTCGAACGCGATCGCACCGCGATTTAGGCGCGCATCGTTAAGCGCAGTATAAAGCTTGTGTAACTCTTCTAATTCACTAACACGTGGCGCGTATTGCTCTCGTAGCGTCTCATCACCATCTAAAATGGCGGCCACTTTGGTGTAAGTAAAACGCGCGTGTGAGCGCATTACCGCCGGATAAAATTTGCTGCCAGAGAGTTTGCCACGCTCGCTAATGGTCATTTCACAGACCATACAAAGACGGTCAACATCAGGGTTAAGCGAACATAAACCATTGGAAAGCTTTTCTGGCAACATCGGAATGACTTGGCTTGGGAAGTAAACCGAGTTACCACGGGCAATTGCTTCATCATCTAAGCCACTACCCGGTCGCACGTAATAACTGACATCAGCAATTGCCACCCACAAGCGCCAACCACCTGATTTTTTGCGCTCGCAGTAAACCGCATCATCAAAATCGCGCGCGTCTTCACCATCAATGGTTACAAGTGGCAAGTCGCGCAAATCGACACGCCCTTGTTTGGCAGACTCTTCAACTTCTTCGCTAAGCTCAGCTATTTCATCTGTTACCGCTTGCGACCATTGATGCGGTAAATCGTGTTCGCGCAGCGCAATGTCTATCTCCATACCCGGCGCCAAGTGATCACCCAGTACTTCAATTACTTTGCCGACTGCGTTACTGCGCTTACTCGGACGTTGCACCACTTCAACCACCACCACTTGGCCGTGGCGAGCACCGAGTTTGCCATCGGGCACAATCAAAATATCTTGGTTAATACGGGCATCATCAGGCACAACAAAGGCCAAGTGATTTTCAACAAAAAATCGGCCTACAATTCCAGCTTTTCGCGGCTCGATGACATCGAGTATTTTAATTTCTTTGCGGCCTTGGCGATCGGTACGGTCAAGTAATATCGCTTCAACGATATCGCCGTGGATCGCTCGCTGCATTTCATGTGAGGAAATAAAAAAGTCTTTACCTCCAGTATCTGGAGCAAAGAAACCGTAGCCATCGCGATGGCCAATGACCCTACCAGTCAGCTTGGCACTTTGATCAGCAATTACGTATTGCTTAAATTTATTGAACGTCAGTTGACCAGCATTTTCCATGGCTCGCAAACGACGCTTTACCCCGATTTTGCGATCTTCATCTTTGCCATAACCTAGCTTTTTAACGATGGCGCTAAACGTCATAGGTACTGCAGATAGTTTGATGAGTTCTAATAGGTGTTCACGGCTAGCGACAGGCTTTTCGTATTTATTAGCTTCACGCTCTAGGAATGGGTCTTTTGGGCTCACATGAAATGCTCAGGATTTTTTTTGTAGTATAACCTGTGTTGAACATTTCTAGTGAGCTATTTAGCTTATTTTGTGAAAACTAAAAGCTAGTATTTTATTCGTTTAGCTTTGGCGACAATATGTTCCGGCATTTTATTCGCGAGTTTCGCTAACGACATACTGATGCGCTTATGCACCTTTTTATCATCAGTTACTGCGTGATGTAACTGTGAGTATAGCTCTGGAAAGTCTAGTGGGCTGCCATGACCTTGGTTGTAAATTTCGGCTAGACGCAATTGCGCTTTTAAATTGTTCGATGCAGAAGCCGCTTTTAAATACATAATGGCTTTGTTTAAGTCAGGCTGCATAAACTTACCAACATGGTGATAACGGCCAAGCTGCTCTAACCCTTCAGGCAGCCCTTGATCGGCAGATAGCTGCATGTAGTAAAGACCAAGTTCAATGTCTTTTTCAATGCAAACGCCAAAGGCCAGCATATCGCCCCATAAAAATTGATACGATGGTAGTTTTGCCTTCACAGCACGTGCTTCAATATCTTGCACAAGCTGGCACTCATCTAGCACCACTTGACTCAAATGTTTATTTTCTTTGATTAAATCAAGTAATTGATTGTCCGTATAAATTTGCACCGCTTCAAAGCTTTGTGCCTTGCTTGGCAACGCAAATAGCCAAGATAGCGCTACAGTAAATAGAATAAAACAAAATCGCATTGTTAAAATACCAGCTTACCTACCATTTAAATTATTAGTCGGAAATACACTTCCGATTATTCATCAATTGCCCACTTGGTTTACGTACATTTACGCATGTCGTTAAACCAATAGCTCTGCCAATACTGCAAAGTATTGCCGTCTTAACTTCCGTTATCGGCAACAACAAATAAAGTCTTAGTCATAGCGTTAATTTATACCTCGCAATGGTGCTACCACATAGCAGCATTCTATGAGCCAAGAAACCGCTACACTAGTTGTGACAATGAGCGCGCCAAAAACATGGCGAACAATACTGTGGAACTCAACTGATAGGCTAAATAAAGCAATTTAGATACCAGTGTCACAAATCCCAATTTCAGGTGATTTTTCGCTTGCCTCATGCGCAAGAATTCTTAACAATTACAAAGTAGAAAAATAGTCGAGTGGACAGCTATGTCATCAATACAGCAGTTAATTGAAAACTCCAGAACCAATGAAGCAATCGCTAAAAAACTGTTTGAAATTGAGACAGAAATTCTTAGCTGCTCATCAAGCAAAGAGTTATTGCAAACGCTACTGACATTGATAAAAAACAAGTTCCAACTGCATGATATTCACCTACTGCTGATTGATCCTCCACCGCTCAGCTATATGTTAAGTCAAGTGGCTCAAACCGACTGGCACAAGCAACATACCCGTCAAATTAGTGCCGAACGACTAGCGCTATTCCATGGCGACGAAAAACCATTGTTAACCAATCAACTGGCAGAACTTGACTGTATTTTACCAACAAGCTTATTCGAAGGGGCAAAATCTGCCGCTTTTATTCCGGTAAAATTAGAAGGAAAGCTGTTTGGTAGTTTGCTGTTAACCGATCGCAGCAGCGGACGGTTTGCACCGGACTTAGGGACAATACACCTTGAGCAGCTGGCAGTTAAAGTCAGTCTTTGTTTATCTAATGTGCTGATTCGTGAACAACTCGAATATATGGCGAATTACGATCGCCTAACCGGCGTTGCCAATCGTCGCTTAATGGAAGTGACAATTACCGAAGAGTTAAGTCGCCAAAAACGCTACAACACGCCATTTTCACTGCTATTTATTGACTGTAATAAATTTAAGCAAATCAATGACACCTACGGTCACGATTGTGGTGACAAAGTGCTGATTTATGTTGCCAGCCAAATTAAAGAACTGATTCGCGATACTGACCATTGCTTTAGATACGCTGGCGATGAATTTGTCATTACGCTTGCCAACCAACGCCAACACGAAGCCGACCAAGTTGCACAGCGACTAGTGAGTTTCTTTGCGAATCATCAAATGCGTTACCAAGATAAGTTGCTGCCGGTTACTATTAGTTGTGGTGCTATTCAAAGTAATGGTGAACAAACAATGGATGACCTTTTAAAGCTGGCAGACCAAGCCCAATATCGCCACAAAGCAGCACATCCGACTCACTCTTAATTCATATCTTTAAACCAATTACATGGCTTATTAAATAGCTTTTCCCTGCGCTAATGGAGAGCCCAGCGCTAATAGGCAAGCCCTACTTTAGCACTTGCTTTTTGCACGCGTATCGCTGGCTTGATACTGATCACAATTACTGATGATTAGGCCGCCTCCTAAAATTGCAATGCCCCCCTTGACGTCTACACTTAACATTAACACCACTGGCAGGTTACATGGTTCGCTACCCTTGCTCGATTGTTTTATTAAATAGACAAAACGGAATGGCAGTAAATGATTATTGAAGTAGGGATAACCAAAATAAAACTGGGACAATACATTGTTGATATTGTTGAACAAACTGGCACCTATCAACTGAAAGGTCCTGGCCATGTTAAGTCGCAAGCGATCATTGATCACCTCGCTAATCACGGTGTTTCCAGTGTTCTAATTGACACTAGCAAGTCACTAGTTATCAAAAATTCAGACAATGGTGACATTCAGTTTACTCGTCCTGAGCAAACTGACACTTATATAGAACCATTGGCCTTCGAAATCAGTCAAGCAAAAGCCCTATTTTCCCATTCAAAAAGTATTCAACGACAACTCTTGCGCAATATCATGAACGATATTGACGTCGACCTTGCACCTGTTAAAGAAGTAACCGATGACGCTGTAGAGGCAGTGTTTAAAAATCCAGATGCATTAGCCTGTGTACTCAATATCCGCATTAAAGATGACTACCTGCTGGAACATGCAGTTTCTGTTTCTATTTTGATGACCATATTTTGCCGTCATTTAGGCATTGAAAAGCGTTTAGCTAAAGAGGTTGCTATCGGCGCTTTTTTACACGATGTTGGCAAAGTCAAAATACCTGATGAAATTCTCAATAAACCGGCCAAGTTAACTCCTGAGGAGTTTGCGGTAATGCAAACTCATGTTCAACACTCAATTGATATCATTAATAACATTGCTGGTATTTCAGATTTGAGCATGGAAGTCGCTGCCCTTCATCATGAAAAGCTCAATGGCTCAGGCTATCCATACCAATTGGCGGCTGATGATATTTCAATGTACGGCAGGATGATCACTATTTGTGATATTTTCGATGCGCTTACTGCAAACCGAGTCTACAAGGCAGGCTACTGCCATATTAAAGCGTTTAATATTTTAAGAAAGCTTGCTAAAGATGGGGAGCTTGATCAAATTCTGGTTGATCAATTTATCCGCTGCATGGGAGTTTACCCGATAGGCTCTTTGGTCGAACTAAACGCCAATCGCTTAGCCATTGTTGAAGCAAGAACCGATGACCCAACTCGCCCAAAAGTTCGCTCGTTTTACGATATTGATCACCGCCACTACACCATGGCTGAAGATATTGATTTATCAAGTACTGAAGGTATCGTAATTAAGAGTGTGCGGGCCGATGATTTTAATCTAGAAATGAATAAAATTGTCGAGTTTTTAATGCTGCAAGGCTAACGCACTATAAATAGATATTAGACAAGTTAAACACAAGCCAAGTAGCGACTTTGCTTGTGTTTACAGACATTAGGTTTTCTCAGTCTTGCTTGTTATTGGGTTCAAGCACATTCAAATGAAAACTAATCTAACTTAAAGTTAGCAACTAACTTATTTAGGCTTCTTGCCATTTCGTTTAATTGTTGACTGTCATCAGCCATTTCATTGAGGTTAGATGAATTGTGCTGCGCGACTTCCGCAATGGCTGCTACGTGCGGCGTAATTTCACCAACCACGTTAGACTGCTCTTCCGTTGCTGAAGCTATTTGAAAGTTCATCTCATTGACTTGCGCCATGTTGCCAACAATTTCTTCCAAGTGCTCACCTGACTTAGTCGCTTGTGCCAAGCTCGAATTACTCAGTTCAACGGATTGCGCGATAGACTCAACTACCACTTGGGTTTGCTCTTTAAATGACTCAATCGTGGTTTTAATTTCCTCTGCCGACTGGTGACTGCGAGACGCAAGGCTGCGCACTTCATCAGCAACCACGGCAAAGCCTCGACCATGCTCACCAGCGCGAGCCGCTTCAATCGCAGCGTTTAACGCTAATAAGTTAGTTTGCTCTGACACCGAACGAATCACTTCCAAAATAGCGTCAATCGATTCAGTGTTATCGGATAATTGATTAACTAAATCGGTAGTTTCTGCTAACTGTGAGGTTGTACTATTCACCGTCGCTAAGGTTTCTACCACTGACTCTGTACCTTGATTTGCTAGATCCTCAGCGGCTTTTGAGTAGTCAGCAGCTGACTGGGCATTATTGGCAATTTCTCTTGCAGTAACCCCCATTTCATCAATTGCCGTAGCGACTTGCTCGGTGTTTTGTGTTTGCACTGAAAGCTCGTCAGTCATCTCTGAGGTTTTAACATCTACATGACTAACCGAACTTTGTAATTCATCAGCGGCACGAGAAACCTGACGTAAAATATCGGCTAGGTGCTCAACAAAGTTGTTGTAGCCGCGCGCCATTCGACCCACTTCATCAGTTCTAGACTCGTCTAAGCGAATCGTTAAATCACCACCACCTTGGCCAATTTGCTCTAATAATTTGGTCATATCACTAAACGGTGAAATAAGACGCGTGATTACTAGCGTAACAAATACTAGAAATACCACAGCGATAATAACGCCAAGTAAAACAAGCGAGTAGGTTAGGCTATCAAGTTGCCCGAAAACGTCGTCGTAAGGCACGTCAGCAACAATATACCAGCCAAGATCAGCCAAGTAGCTGCTGGCTAATAAACTATGGTGCTCAGCATTGCTTAGTTCATAACTGGCAAATGCCTGTTTCGTAAGAAGTGCCGATTTGTCTACGCCAATGTGTGAGAAGTAATTTTGGCCAACCTTGTCGGCATCTGGGTGCGCAGCAATCTTACCGTCGCCGTCAACCAAAAAAACGATGCCCTTTTCGCCAATTTTATATTGTCTAATAAGCTCAGCCATACTATCGACGGCAAAGCCGACACCTGCAAGCGCTTTAAACTGACCATCAATTTCAACACGGTAGTTTACGAACAAGGTCATTTTGCCATTCGCCTCGTCAACATTAATAACTACAGCAAAAGGCTTACCACTGGCTTTAAAACCGTAGAACCAAGAGAAGCCGGGATCATTGGGGGTAACTTTCGTTAAAATTCCATCCGCCGTGTAGTAGTTACCTGTAATATCTGAAACATAGAATGAAGAGGTTGCATTAAACTCCTCTTTAATCGCTTTTAGGTAGTTAGACAACTTAGCACTGTCTTGCTCACCACTCGCTAAGAATTGTTTGTAATCAGGATTGGTTGCCAACACGCGAGAAACAGCAATTGGGCGCTGTAAGTCAGTATTGATACTGTTGGCTACCTCCCCCATTACGGCAGGAAGTTGCTTATCTACTGTGTTAGACAGCACAATATCTCGCGTGTTAATAATGCTAAAAGTACTAACAAGCGCAATGGCTAAAACAATTACGATTGCTGACGCTGCAACAACTTTAGAACGAATATCAAGTTTCATTGATTCCCTATTACATTTTTAAATGGGCTAGTGGCTAATGCCAATATGAGTGATTTGAGTGAACAGTTTTCTCGGCTTAACGATCGAAAACCGACATAGTAAGTGCAATAAGCCAGCTATTCCTTATTGCCTGCCGCACATTTTTTAAACTGTTCTGATGAATTTCGCGCGCATTATAAAGCAGTGAACCTACAGTGCAATCACAACCTTTAACCAGTTACAGCAAATTAACAATTTTGCAACCTATCGTTACGTTATTTCAACACTACATAACTCAGCTTACAAACCTAACAATTAGTTGCTTGGGCATTAGGTTAAAGGTCACTTAAAGCCAAGCGGCGAAAGGTAAAAGTCCTGTATCTATAGATCGGTAGTTAGCCTCAGAAATATAGGATTTACCAGTAAGCTAGATTCAAAGTTAAAGCGCTTATTATGAATAAAAAACTAAAAGGCCGAGTTCATGACTCGGCCTGCTTTTAACAAATTTAACTTGGTGGCTTTACCTTTAATTTTGCAGCTTATCACGATCAACTTATTACAACTAACTTAGTCCAACTAACGTAGAGTAAGCAAAGCAGAATTAAACTCGTAGCAGTTATTCAATCAAACATTAGTTGTGACATTAAATGGGATGTTAATTGAAACACTCATAGAGTAACGAATACAGCCACACGCTCGACCGATTAATAAAGGCTTATCAAGTTAGGTTATAATTACCTCAATTTGAATTAACAAACTGTTAACACGCACTAACCTTTAGGAGTTTTCTAATTTGCGTATTTCCATTAATACATTGGTAATGAGTATTTTTCTATTTAGCGCAACTTCGTTGGCTAAAGAAACTATAGTTGCCTCTGTATCACCTGGTTTTCCTGATGGGCTACATGCAAAGTACTTTCAATTTCTGGCCGATGAGCTCAACCAAAACATTCGCATCAAACCTTTACCACTTGCCCGCCGAGTCAAAGAGTTAGAAAAAGGAGATGTCGATATTATTATATTTGGTAAAGATGATAACCCTGCGCTAGTTGCCTTGATGCCAGCGTACACTGCGGTTACGGAAATGCTCTTTGTCAGCGCGGATGATCGCGACAAAATTGCTAATACAAAACAGCTAAAAGCTGCAATAATTGGGCTCAGCCAAGGGGCAAATAGCTATTCAATGTTTGAAAAAGAAGATTATTCAAACAAAGTGAGAGTTAAATCGCTTAGTCAAAAAATTCAGTTACTTGAGCGAAAGCGTATCGATGGCTTTTTCCATACCGCACTTAGCACGAATCAAGTGCTGACTGAACGAAAACTTAGCGATGCGATTATGCCTTCGAGATGGCAACCAACATCATTAAAAAGCAGCTCGCATTTTATTATTTCAAAAAAATCACATCTTTTCGCGCACAAAGATGAATTAGAAAAGGTCATCGAAAAAGCGAAACGCGAAGGAAAATTTAAGCAAATTCGTAGTCAATACTACCAACGCAAAAAATAAAAAAGCCCCAAAGGTTTCTAAAACTTTGGAGCTTTTGTTTAGTTCAAACGTTATTAATAACGATTAGAACGAGTAGCTAACTTTTCCGTACACAAATCGACCCGTGAAACCATATGGTGCAAACGGAGAATAAGCGAAAATACGGGTAAAAGTGGTCACATCGTCAATCAAGTTACGGCTTGCATCTGGGTATTGATCGAATACATTGTTCGCGCCGACACTTAACGATAAGCCATCAGTTAATTGGTAAGCGACATCAATGTCTGTAACCCACTCGGTAGGGATCACTTCGTTACGCGCTGGGTTAATTGATGGGTCTTGCGTTTCACCGTAACGAGTGGTGCGCAACGTTGCCTTAACATCATCAAAGTTCCATGTCGCACTTAAGTTCAGCTTACTTTTTGGCGAGCCCACTTCAAAGCGCAAAATTTCTGTGCCTGAGAACAAGTTACCTTGATCAACACCTGCACCTTGTAGTGCCGCTGGTGGCTCAATAATGTTAGTCACTTCATTGTCGTTATAGTTGTAACCTGCGTTTAATAACACATTGCCGTATGTGTTTAGGTCTAACGAATAAGTGGCGACCACATCAACACCTTCTGTGCGGCTATCAATGGCGTTTGAGAAGAAACGTGCACGCGTAGCGCCAGTTCCTGCCAATAAGCTTTCAATACCTGGGCCTGAAAGGTTGTTTGATAAAACAATACGATCATCAATATCAATGCGGTAAGCATCGATTGATAAGCTAAATTCCGCCACTGGTGTCCAAGTAATACCGCCAGCGATGCTTACTGACTCTTCTGCGTCTAAGCCCGGCGAGCCTAATGCTTTAGCAACATCACTGCCCGGTGCAAAGGTGCCCGTTTCTACTGGCACAGAATCGACAAACGTGGTTTGAATATTGGTAAAAAACTGCTGCTGTAGTGATGGCGCTCTAAAACCTGTTGATGCTGATAAACGCAAAGCAAGTTCTTCGGTTAAGCTAAAGCGGTTAGCAATTTTACCATTTAACGTTGAGCCAAAATCTGAGTAGTCTTCGTAACGCGCCGCGACCGTCATGTTCCAAAAGTCAGTAACGTCGGTTTCTAAGTCGATATAAGCACTAACATTATGGCGACTATTGTCGCCTGCAGATGCTGGGCTAAAGCCAACAAAGACTTGTGAACCTGCTGCGCCAAAAGCGTCGTCATTTGAAGTGCGCACGGCGCCACCACGCCCAAATTCACCGCGTTGATACGACGCTGCTTCGCCCGCTTCAATTTCATAACTTTCGTGGCGATACTCAACACCAAACGCTACGTTCAAGCCGTTTTCAAATAATGCTGATTCAAATACACGGCTAAAATCAGCGTTTAATGTAAGCTGATCGTAAATCAAACTACCGGCATCAATATCAGTAGGGCTTTGTGCACCAAACGAGGTATTCAAGCTATTTTCGACGCCAAATTGGAACTGATCGCGACCATAAACCGCTGAAACATCGTAGTTCCACTCTTCTAATACATAACCTTTAACCCCAGCGGCTAATGAGTAGTCGTTGATTTTTGAGGTAATGCGCGGCGCAAAGCCGTCTGGATAAATGGCTTGAACATTGCGGCTGTCTTTGGCGCGGCGGTAAAAGCCGCCACTTTCACCTTCTCGGCCACTGTATGAGCCAAAGGCGTAAAGTTCAGTATCTTCATCAAGGTAATACCCCGCATTAACAAAAACTGCGATATCTTCTACTTCACCATTGCCAAAGGTATGGTTGTAACGGTTAATTGTTAGTTCTCTAGGGTCTAATGAGCCATCTGCTTGGCGTTCGTAATTTTCACGTGGATCAAAGTCAGCACGGTTGGCGGTATTGCGATCTCGATATTCCAAAGACACATTAACAAAGCCGTCTTGGCCTAAAGCAAAACCAGAATTAGCACGCAGTGTTAACGTTTGTCCGTCAGTCACATCGCGGTCACCACCTGTTTCAAAGGCTAAGTTGCCGTCTTCGCCAACACTAACACCTTCTAAATTTGGCACCCCTTCCATTTCAGTAACATTACCACCGTAAGTAACTGACACTTCACCGCCACTTGATGCGTTTTTTAGTACAATGTTGATCACACCAGCAATCGCGTCTGAACCATACTGTGCTGCCGCACCGTCACGCAGTACTTCAATACGCTCAATGGCATTCACCGGAATCGCGTTTAGATCAACCGCTGAAGAGCCGCGGCCTGCTGAACCACCTAAGTTCAATAAAGCGCTGGTATGACGGCGCTTGCCATTGATTAAGACTAAAGTGTGATCTGGCGCTAAACCGCGTAGCTGAGCTGGGCGAACGTGATCGGTACCGTCGGTTAATGAAGGCTGAGGAAAGTTAAAGCTAGGTAGTAAAGTGTTTAATAGCTGATTCGTTTCTGTCAGGCCGGTTCCCGCTAGCGTATCAGCGTCCAGAATATCAATAGGCACAGGGCTGTCTTCAATGCTGCGCCCTAAACGGCGAGAACCAATAATGCTGATTTTTTCAATTTCTTGTTCATTTGCCGTTTCAGCAAATGCAACATTTGTCGCAACACTGCCAGCAGATGCTGCGGTTGCAATAGCCATAGCAATAAGAGAAGGCTTAAAGTAAGTCATAACACTACCTAGAAAAAAGTCTGGGAATAAATATGAAACGCTAACGCGCTAGTTAACGTTGATAAATGGCACTTGACCGACAGTTGTTGATGACACAGAAAGGAGCGATCAAGTAATGTTATTATTTTATCATTGGTTGACCACATGTATTTAGAACTAGATGGACTAACAAATTACGAATGGTTTCGTGATTCGTGTAATAACACTTAAACCTCTTTGCGATTGCATAAATTAACTCTTTGCGATTGTCTGAATTAAATAGTGGCAAGATAGCTTTCTCTATCTAGGCAATAACCGAGAACGACTACACAACAAAGTTTCAAACAAGTATTTACGTAAATTTCACATAAAATATATACCCGAAAAAAAGTTATCTCGATTGCTTACTAAGTGAGCAGCTAGATATTGCATACTGATAACCTTGCTCTACAATTTCGGGCTTATTTAGAATTTATAGCCATGCTCAAACCCTCACTTCCTGCGAATGAAACAAGTCGAATAGCGTCGCTTAAAAAGCTGAATATTTTAGACACAGCACCTGAAGATAAATATGACCGTCTGACCCAATTTGTTTCGCAACTTTTTGGTGTTCCTATTGCCCTATTTTCCATCGTTGATAGCAAACGAACTTGGTATAAATCGAGAATTGGAATAGATGCAAAAGAATCGCACCGCAATGATTCTTTTTGTGCGCACGCCATTCTTCAAGAAGAAAGCTTTATCGTGCAAGACACATTAAAAGACAAACGCTTTGCGGAAAATCCGTTTGTATTGAACAAACCTGATATCAGATTTTACGCCGCTCAACCAATAAAGTCTCCTGAAGGGTTCAATATTGGCTCATTGTGTTTAATCGATAACAAGCCGAAAGAATTTAATTTAGCCTCACAGCGGCAGTTAAAACAAATCGCCGCTATTATTGAACTTGAGCTTGCCGCACGAAATGGCAAAGCATATTGCCTTGAAAGCCAGTTGCTTAATCATGATGGGTTTAATCAAATAGCCACAATTGGTCAAAAGATTTGCCGAGATGCTGATATCCCGCTAGCCGTTATGTACTTTTATGTAAAAGGTTTAGCTGGATTAAAGGATTCAAAACCCGATAGCTATACAACGATCCTCAAGATTGTTGTCGATTCTTTGAAATTAAGCTCTACTGGCTCAGACGTTATTGCACGATATGAAGAATCTGGCTTTGTTGGCCTATTTTCAAATTGCTCAATGGATTCGTTAACTAGCACAGCTCAACAAATAACAAACCTTGTTAACAACAACCTACACCACAGGCGCATTAGCAATATTGAAGTGATTTGCGGTTTAGCCGAAGACGACGGGAAGCAATCGCTCGACGAGTTAATTTTTAACGCTTATATGGCTCACTATTTTAATGCCAGAAACTAACGAACAATACGCTAATTTCGGCACTACCTCGAATACGGAAAATAACATGCTTTAATATCAGTGAAATAACACAAAGACGTATTGGCGAGTGTTATCAAGTTAGTTGCACAAACATAGGATTGGAGCTTGAGGCAGGAGCGAAATTTGAGTTTTTACAGGCAGTAGAAACAAAAAAACCTGCATTAAGCAGGTTTATTAGTTTTCTCTTTTAGAGAAAATGGTACCGGAGGCCGGACTTGAACCGGCACGCCCGCAAAGGCAACGGATTTTGAATCCGTCGTGTCTACCAATTCCACCACTCCGGCAACACATGTCGTTTCGTTAACTAACGAAAGTGCTTGGCATTATACGAAAAGATCTTGATGAATCAATCCTTTTTATCAGTAAACAAGGCTAAGTGGCGATTAATTATGCGAATGGCATATAAATCCTGTTTTACTTAGGCTGCGAGACAAGCACACTACCTTCCCCACGTAACTTAAGCTTGGGTTTGTTAAGTAGAGCGCTGTATACTAGCCCCTTAATGTAATCCGAATTTACTAAGCTTATCTCCCCCTATGGCTAAACAAGAAACGGCTAAACAAGAAACGGCTAAACAAGAAGATACCACTTTTGTCCGTTATACCGAATTTCCTCGCGCTGGCTTTTTCCGTCGTTTTGGCTCTTGGGTTTATGATGCATTGATCGCCATTGCGGTTTATATGGTCGCGGGTGCCATAGGCTTTGGACTTTTCGCCTTGGCTGCCAATATTGGTTTGGTGGATACGGCAGGATTTGATCATCTAATTGATGTTAAAGAGAGCTCTATCATTTACCGAATATTAGTGGATGGCTGGGGCATTGGCTGGGTCGCGTTTTTCTTCATTTATTTTTGGGCACGTAACGGCCAGACTATCGGTATGAAAGCATGGCGACTGCGAGTACAGAATTTAGACGGCAGTGTTATCGATAAAAAAACAGGCTTAAAGCGCTTGTTACCAACACTTTTGGGATTAGGGAATTTCTTAGTACTGTTTGATAGAAAGAATAAGCAGAGCCTGCAAGATAAACTTACCAATACCGAAGTTGTTGTTTTATCACTTGCTGCCAATGAGCCAAGACGTTAACCCAAAACTGAAGACAGAGTGTTAAAGGGCGAGTGCTGAAGAAAGACTATTGAAGATCGAATAACAACAAAAAGAGCAGCTAAATCGCTGCTCTTTTGATTTATCGATTTGGTTTATTGGTTTTAGTTTGTCGGTCTTGCTTTATGCCTTTCGCTTCATCAAGAACAGCGCGACACTGACAAACAAGATGCTCGGCATAACTGCCCCAATAATTGGCGGCAACTGATATACCAAGCTTAAACTACCAAACACTTGGTTGGTGATGTGAAACAACAAGCCAGTCAATACACCCATCATGATGCGCGCCCCCATCGACACTGAGCGCAGTGGGCCGAAGATAAACGACAAAGCAACCAAGAGCATGACCGCAACAGTTAATGGCTGAACCAATTTTCGCCAAAATGCTAACAAGTAACGACTTTGATCTTGCTCGTTTTGTGAAAGATATTCTAAGTAGCTAACCAAGCCTTGTACCGACAGCGACTCTGGTTTTACTGTTACCACACCGAGTTTTTCCGGCGTTAAGCTGGACTGCCACGCCAACGTTTCAAACGTTTCTTCAACTACCGCGCGATCGGTGACTTTTGTGTCTTTGACATTGCTAAGTTGCCAAGCACCGTCTGCAAAAGTTGCTGAATCTGCCGATAGCCAGCTCTCTAGCTTTAATGACTCATCAAAGCGATAGACTTGCACCTTGTTTAGCGTGCCTTGATCTTCTACTTCCGTAATATGAACAAAGTAATCGCCATCTTTCGCCCACACACCATTCTTCGCGGAAATTAGGCTACCACCCGAGATGGCTTGTGCTCTAAGTTCTCGTGCCGACGCTTCTCCTGCTGGCGCTAACCACTCACCTACCGCCATCGACACGATAATTAACAGCACCGCCGTTTTCATCGCCGATTTAACTATAGTAAGTTTTGACAAGCCTGCAGCTTGCATTACCACCAGCTCACTATTGCTGGCCAACATACCAATACCAATCAAGCCACCAATCAGCGCCGCCATCGGGAAGAATATTTCGATATCACGCGGCACCGCATATAAGACATAAAGCGCAGCATGCGCTAGCTCGTAGTTACCACGACCAACATCGCCCATTTGCTCAACAAACTTGATAATGCCACTGACACTGACAAACACCATAAGCGTGATAAATGTGGTTGAAGCAATAACACGGCCGATATAAGCATCTAAAATACGCATTATTGTTGCCTCCGCTCTAGCTCAGATTGAGCGGTTGATTTAACGTCGCTGGCTCTTCTATTTCTGGCTCGTTTGGGTAATCTAGCTTTTAAGCGCAAGCCACTAGTTCTACTTTGCATTAATAAACTCGCACCAAGCGCCAGAGCTATCAGGTGCACAGGCCAAAGCCCGACATAATAAGGTAGCGCGTTGCCTTCAACACCTGAGCGCATCGCCGTTAGTAACAAGAAGTAGGCGAGGAATAAAAGCAGTGCAGGTAACAATTTAGCGAATTTCCCTTGTCTTGGATTAACCACAGACAACGGCACTGCAACTAAGGTTAAAATAATACAAGCGAGTGGAAAGGCTAAACGCCACTGTATCGCGGCTTGTGCATCTTGCGAGTCATCTAACAGTAAGTCTTCGGTAGCAATCGCACTGATTTTTCGGCGTTTATGCTCAACTTTTTGATCTTGAATTTGAATGTAGTATTTGTCAAAAGCGACGGCGCGAAACTCGCCTGAATTAATATCGCTTTGATAACGTGTGCCATCTTCTAGTACCAAGCGCTGTGAGCCAGATTCTTCTTCAACAACGCGCCCTTTGTCTGCGTAAACTAGGCTGGAATTAATCACACTTTCAACGCCACCCGCTTCACTCGGTAGTTGGGCTACAAATACTTTGTTAAGCGAGCTGTCGGCTCTGTCTTTATCGTGGATAAACACCACCGCTTTATCGTTACCCGTTTTTTGAAAACGCCCCGCGACCATAGCACTGATGCCGGAATCGGCCGCCAGCCTTTCTTTTACTTGATATTCATATTCGGCCGCCATAGGCGCAAGGTACAGCGTAAATATCCCCGTAAATATCGCAGTGATTAAACTGAGTACGAGTGTGACTCGCACGACATACCATTCGCTGACTCCGCATGCATGCAATACCGTCATTTCACTGTCAGCATAGATGCGACCATAAGCGAGCAAAACGCCGAGGAATAAGCTCAATGGCAATAACATGCCCGCTAAATCAGGCATTTTCAGGCCAATAAACACCATAACCAGATGACCAGGAATCCCCCCTTCAGAGGCGTCATCAAGCACACGAACAAACTTCTGACTTATAAAAATGGTCATCAACACAAAGAAAACAGCAAGCTGCGCTTTAGCCACTTCCTTTAATAGATAACGAAATACAATCACTTAAACCTCAAATCGATAACCATGATTAAAAACTTAGTTTTTTTCTGACAATGGCGCAATTTTTAAGTAAAATTGCTATTTTTATACATAATTGAACGTACTTGCGCGTAGCAAACCCGTTGAATGTGGCTATAATTATAGCCCTTAGCCCTATCTAATTGATAGTAACCTAATAGGTTAATTAGATATTTTAGCTAGTTTATCTGTCGCTAAACGAGAGATCCAACGCTTTGTTTGGCTGATTTGTTGAGGTCAGAGACGGGTAAATACAAGTGAAATACAGTTTCGCACCAAAAAAGATAATTGCACGCAAGCAATCCAGTAGGAGAATTCATGGAATTTAGTGTAAAAAGTGGTAGCCCAGAAAAACAACGCAGCGCCTGTATTGTTGTTGGCGTTTTTGAACCTCGCCGTTTATCTGCTACTGCTGAACAACTAGACGAAATTAGTGAAGGTTACATTAGTAACTTACTGCGCCGCGGTGACTTAGAAGGTAAGTCAGGCCAAATGCTTTTACTTCATCACGTGCCAAACATTTTAAGTGAGCGCGTGCTACTTGTTGGTTGTGGTAAAGAGCGTGAATTAGACGAACGTCAATACCGTCAAATCATCAGTAAAACGATTAACACCTTAAATGAAACAGGCTCAATGGAAGCCGTATGTTTCTTATCTGAGTTGCATGTTAAGGGCCGTGATACCTACTGGAAAGTGCGCCAAGCCGTTGAAGCAACACAAGACTGCCTATACAGCTTTAACAGCTTAAAAACGCGTAAAGAAGAGCCTCGCCGCCCATTGCGTAAAATTGTTTTCAACGTACCAACGCGCCGTGAATTGCCAATTGGTGAACGAGCCATTACGCACGGTTTAGGTGTCGCTGAAGGTATCAATACCTGTAAAAACGTGGCTAACATGCCACCAAATATCTGTAACCCAGCTTACCTTGCCGAGCAAGCCAATATCTTAGCGAACGACTACGACAAAGTAACCACCGAAGTTGTTGGTGAGAAGCAAATGGAAGAACTGGGTATGGGCTCTTACCTTGCCGTTGGTCGCGGTTCGGCGAATGAATCTATGATGAGTATCATCAACTATCAAGGTGGTGATGAAGATCAAGCGCCCATTGTGCTGGTCGGCAAAGGTTTAACCTTTGATTCTGGTGGTATTTCAATTAAGCCAGGCGAAGCCATGGATGAAATGAAATACGACATGGGCGGCGCAGCTGGCGTGCTAGGTGCAATGCATTCACTAGCGGAATTAGACCTACCAATTAACGTCATTGGTGTATTGGCTGGTTGTGAAAATATGCCTGATGCCAATGCTTATCGCCCAGGTGATATTTTAACGACAATGTCAGGTCAAACAGTTGAAGTGTTAAACACTGATGCCGAAGGCCGCTTGGTGCTATGTGATGCATTAACTTACGTAGAACGCTTTGAACCAGAAGCGGTGATTGACGTGGCAACCTTAACTGGCGCTTGTGTCGTTGCCTTAGGTAAACATGCAACGGGCTTGATGAGTACGCATAACCCATTAGCACATGAACTACTTAATGCTTCTGATCAAAGCGGTGACCGCGCATGGCGTTTACCGTTATGGGATGACTACCATGAGCAGTTAGAAAGTCCATTTGCAGATTTCACTAACTTAGGTGGTCGTGCGGCAGGTGCCATTACTGCTGGTTGTTTCTTAGCTAAATTTACTAAGAAGTACCATTGGGCGCATTTAGATATAGCCGGTACAGCATGGCGCAGCGGCGGTAAAGACAAAGGTTCAACAGGTCGCCCGGTTAGCATGCTAACCCAGTTTTTACTCAACAAAAGTGGTGCCGAGCAAGGCGAATAATACGCCAGCTCTAACACAGAATAAAACGTTAGGTTGACTCGCGAATGCAAACCCAAGCAGTTTTTCATTTGATGCCTGATGGCAGCAGCGAACAAGCAAGACTACATTATGCCTGTAGCTTGGCTGCCAACTACTTTCGTCAACAGCAAAAGGTGTATATTTTCACCGAAGATCAGCAGTTGGCCCATCATGTTGATGAACTACTTTGGTCATTCGAGCCTGACAGTTTCGTACCACACAACCTAGTGGGCGAAGGCCCTAAGCAGGGGGCGCCAGTTGAAATCGGCTGGCAACCACCACGCGGCAGACGCGCAGTGCTAATTAATTTAGCACAAAACATGCCTGTGTTTGCCAACCAATTTTCACATGTAATGGACTTTGTACCAGCACCCGAGCAAGAAAAACAACTTGCCCGCGAGCGCTTTAAGGCTTGCCGCCAGTTAGGCTTTCAAGTCGACACGCACGCCGTATCGAATTAGGCCAAGCGAGTTAAACATAGCAGCTAGCTTTAGCAAACTAACACAGTACAAATGCCAAACATATTACGAACACAACTTACGCAGACAGACTTTAAAGATGGAAAAAACATTTAATCCTTCTGATATCGAACAGCAGCTTTACCAAAGCTGGGAAGAAAAAGGCTACTTTAGCCCTACAGGTGAAGGCGATGGCTACTCAATTGCTATTCCACCACCAAACGTTACTGGTAGCTTGCATATGGGTCATGCCTTCCAACAAACCATTATGGATACCTTAATCCGTTTCCAACGTATGCAAGGCAAAAAGACCTTATGGCAGTCAGGTACTGACCATGCTGGTATTGCTACGCAAATGGTGGTTGAGCGTAAAATTGGCGCGGAAGAAGACAAAACTCGTCACGATTACGGCCGTGATGCCTTTATCGATAAAATCTGGGAATGGAAAGCAGAGTCTGGTGGCAACATCAGTCAGCAAATGCGCCGCCTAGGCAACTCAATTGACTGGCAACGTGAACGCTTCACCATGGATGATGGCTTATCACATGCCGTGCAAGAAGTGTTTGTTCGCTTATATCAAGACGATTTAATTTATCGTGGTAAGCGCCTCGTTAACTGGGACCCTAAACTTCACACCGCTATTTCTGATCTTGAAGTTGAAAACAAAGACAAAAAAGGCCACATGTGGCACTTGCGTTACCCGCTTGCTGATGGTGCAAAAACCAGTGAAGGCCAAGATCACTTAGTAGTCGCCACTACTCGCCCAGAAACTATGTTAGGTGACACAGGTGTTGCGGTTAACCCAGAAGACCCACGTTACAAAGACTTAATTGGCAAATTCGTTGAGTTGCCGTTAGTTGGCCGTCGCATTCCAATTGTTGGCGACGAGCACGCGGATATGGAAAAAGGCACAGGTTGTGTGAAAATCACACCAGCGCACGACTTTAACGATAACGAAGTCGGTAAGCGTTGTGGCCTAGCCATGATCAATATCTTTGATAAAGATGCAGCAGTACTCGCCCAAGCTGAAGTTTACGACACCAACGGTGAGCCTTCTGACGCATTTGATACTGCCCTACCAGCTGAATTTGCTGGCCTTGACCGTTTTGAAGCGCGTAAAGCCATTATTGCTAAGTTCGACGAACTTGGCTTGCTAGACAGCATTAAAGATCACGACTTAGTTGCACCGTACGGTGATCGTTCAGGTGTGATTATCGAGCCACTATTAACTGACCAATGGTATGTACGCGTTGCACCACTAGCAAAACCGGCGATTGAAGCCGTTGAAAACGGTGACATTGAATTCGTTCCTAAGCAATACGAAAACATGTACTTTGCTTGGATGCGCGACATTCAAGACTGGTGTATTTCACGTCAGTTATGGTGGGGTCATCGAATCCCAGCATGGTACGACGACAACGGCAATGTATACGTAGGCCGAGATGAAGCGGAAGTACGCGCGACAAACGGCTTAGCTGACGACGTTGCACTTCGCCAAGACGATGATGTATTAGATACATGGTTCTCATCTGCCCTATGGACTTTCTCAACATTAGGTTGGCCAGCAAAAACGCCAGAGCTAGAAGACTTCCACTCTACTGATGTGTTAGTTACTGGTTTTGACATCATTTTCTTCTGGGTTGCCCGTATGATCATGATGACCATGCACTTTGTTAAAGATGACGACGGCAAGCCACAAGTACCATTTAAGCAAGTGTATGTAACAGGTCTCATTCGCGATGACCATGGCGACAAGATGTCGAAGTCGAAAGGTAATGTTATTGACCCTATCGATATGATTGACGGCATTTCATTAGATGAGTTGCTGACCAAACGTACTGGCAATATGATGCAGCCTCAACTGGCGGAAAAGATAGCCAAACGCACCAAGAAAGAATTCCCAGAAGGCATTGAAGCACACGGCACTGACGCGTTGCGCTTTACCTTATCAGCACTTGCTTCAACAGGTCGCGACATCAATTGGGATATGAAACGTTTAGACGGTTACCGCAACTTCTGTAACAAGTTATGGAACGCTAGTCGCTATGTGTTAATGAATACTGAAGAGCACGACTGCGGCAAGGCAGGCGGTGAGATGGAGTTCTCACTAGCGGATCGCTGGATCACTAGCCAATTCCAACAAACCGTAAAAGCTGTGCACGAAGCGTTTAACACATTCCGTTTCGACTTAGCGTCACAAGCGCTATACGAATTCACTTGGAATCAATTCTGTGACTGGTATTTAGAACTGACTAAACCAGTATTGTTCAAAGGCAGTGAAGCACAGCAACGTGGTACCCGTTACACGCTGGTAAACACGTTAGAAGCGCTATTACGCTTAATGCACCCTATCATGCCATTTATCACTGAAACGGTGTGGCAATCAGTTCAGCCGCTATCTGCGTTTGACGCTAAGGGTGATAGCATTATGATCCAAAGCTTCCCGCAATACGACGAAAGCGCAGTTGATGAACAAGCGCTGACGGATGTTGAGTGGGTCAAGCAGTTTATCGTCGCCATTCGTAATATTCGCGGCGAAATGGATATTGCGCCAAGCAAGCCATTACCTGTGCTGTTGACTAATGTGTCAGCAGAAGATCTGCGCCGTTTAGACGATAATGAGCAGTTCTTAAGCTCACTCGCGAAACTTGAGTCAATTCAGGTATTAGATGATGCCAGCGAAGCCCCAGCTTCTGCATCAGCAGTGATTGGCGAAATGACCGTGCTTATCCCAATGGCGGGTTTAATTGATAAAGATGCTGAGCTTGCTCGTTTAAGCAAAGGTATCGAAAAGCTGGAAAAAGACGTACAACGCGTGAAAGGTAAACTAAGCAACGAAAACTTCGTTGGCAAAGCGCCTGAAGCCGTTATCGAAAAAGAAAAAGCTAAGCTTGCAGAAGCAGAGTCAACGCTAGCGAAAATGCTAGAGCAAAAGGCGCAAATTGAAGCGCTTTAATTAGCTTTCGCGTTTTTGGGCTAACCCACATCTGGTAAGACCTCAAGGCCATTACAATCTGTAATGGCCTTTTCTTTTTATGTCATCTGTTTGCAACATAAATTATTTATTTTTTGCATGCTTAATGCTAATTCGTGTGTTAAGCTTATTTCGCGTTGAGTTTTTGCGTTCGGATGAAGGTTTTAATTAGCTATTTGTGTAGTAAGTTAAGTCACCTGACGCGTTTTGTGTTAATGGATATACCTTCCTCTGTCTGTACTTTTGGGTAGAGGGCATTTACTCCGTGAGCGACGGTAACGTCATTATTTAAATTTATTGACTACGGGAAAATTAGGTATGTCAGACACAGTAACTGGTAAAGTAAAATTCTTTAATGAGTCGAAAGGCTTTGGTTTCATCGAGCAAGAAAATGGCCCAGATGTATTCGTACACTTCAGCGCTATCCAAGGTTCAGGTTTCCGTACATTAACTGACGGTCAATCTGTTTCTTTCAGCGTTAAGCAAGGTCAAAAAGGCCCAGAAGCTGAGAACGTAACAGCTCTTTAATCTTTACACATTCGTAAAGGTTAAATACCAGATTCAAAAAAAGCAGCCATTTGGCTGCTTTTTTATTACCTCAAGCTTTTTGAGCTAGACGATATGAGGCTTGATCAAATCTTCAAGCACATCAATATGATCATCGCGATCATTAAGCGCAGGAATATAGTGATAGGTTTCCCCACCAGCTTCCATAAACTCTTCGCGATTTTCAGACTCAAGCTCTTCTAACGTCTCCAAACAGTCAGCACTAAATGCAGGACTAACAATGGCTACATGCTTATCACCATTTTGTGCTAACTCTGCCAACGTTGCATCTGTGTATGGCTTAAGCCATTCTGCTTTGCCAAAGCGCGACTGAAAGGTCATCACGAAGTCATCCTCACTCAGTTCAAGTGCCTCTGCCAATAAACGTGTGGTTTTCGCGCAGAAGCAGTAGTAAGGGTCACCATTATCATGGAACAGCTTAGGCATACCGTGGTAAGACAACACAAGCTTATCTGGCTTGCCATGCTGCTCAAAGTGCTCACGAATACTATTAGCAAGTGCTTTGATATACAGCGGATGGTCGTGATACGAACCGATGAAGTTCACACTTGGAATCCAACGCCACTGTTGAATTTCCTTCACCACAGCATCAAAGGCTGAGGCCGTGGTAGGGCCAGCATACTGCGGATATAAAGGCAGCACCACTAAGTTGTTGATACCACGTTGCTGCATTTGTTTGAGCACCGAGCTGACGCCTGGATTGCCATAGCGCATAGCAACATCCACGGTCACGTCTTCACCGTAAGTTTGATGTAGACGCTGCTTTACCTTGCCCATTTGGCGTTTACTAATGGCTAACAATGGTGAGCCATCTTTCGTCCAAATGCTTTTGTAAAGTTTGGCAGATTTCGCCGGCCTTACTCGCAAGATAATGCCATGAAGGATGATCATCCATACCAAGCGTGGAATTTCTACCACGCGAGGATCAGACAAAAACTCTTTTAAATAACGGCGCAGAGCGCTTGGAGTCGGTGCATCAGGTGTACCAAGGTTGACCAATAGTACACCAGTTTTTAAACGCTTATCGTGGATGCTTTTATCGAGCCCGATAAATCGAGACATACAGCTACCTTATCTCTTTTGTTGTCTGTAAGAGGTCAAGAGCGTGAGCTTACAATACAGCTTGTACTGCTTGAATAAACTCAGCTTCGTCAGGTTTAACGCGACTATTAAAGTGCTTAACCTGCTTGCCATCTTTACTAATTAAATATTTGTAGAAATTCCACTTAGGAGCAGTGGTTTCATCCGCTAAATGCTTGAATACTGGGTTAGCATCTGAGCCACGAACTGGTGAAGTTTGTAGCATGGTAAAAGTTACCCCGTAATTAACAAAGCACACTTCAGCGGTGTCTTTTTCATCGTCTTCTTCTTGGAAAAAATCATCTGACGGAAAGCCAACGACCACTAAGCCTTGGTCTTTATATTCCTTGTGAAGTGCTTCTAATGCTTTAAATTGCGGTGTAAAACCACAATTAGAGGCAGTGTTGATAACGAGCACTGGTTTGCCTGCGGTTAGCTCACATAAATCAACTTGATCTTGAGCATGTAGCTTGCGGAAACTATGATTCAAAAAAGGTGCGCATTGTGCTGATGACTTGCTGGCACTAGCGTCTACTGAAGCACTGCTTGTTGCATTTGCTGCTGGCGCCATCATAGCGACACCAGCAATAGTAGATAGTAAGGTAAGCGTTAATTTTTTCACGTTATATCCTTATCGAATTATTATGTTAGCTGTTCAACGTTACAGACAGTCTATAAACGTAGATCAACAAATGATGTATTGTCGTAAGCGCTCATATATTAACTAAATTGAATGTAAGCCAAATTGGATTTACACCAGATTGAATTACTACCAAATTAGTGTTTGGCGCTACCTGTTGTGTTAGCGACTATGTATTGGCGACTGCCTTTTAACTAATGTTATAGATAACAAATGCCTCTAGCCATAATTAAAGACCTGCGATCAGGCAGGTCTCTTCTCAAATATGCTTATTTAAATAGGTGCGCGCTAAATTTAACAGTATTTCTTATTCTTTTGGCAATGCCAACAGCTAACACCTACGGCACTAACGTATCAATTTTAACGGCGATAGGTGCTGTTGTATTCACCTTAACGTTGTTAACTTCAGCTTTGAAATCACCCGGTTGAATGCCTGCACCACCAAGCTGAGAGACCACTGCATAGACATTGACAGTCTCTACCATACTTAAGGTCATTTGTGGACTCATGGCACGAGCGTCATTTAATACCACTTGCGTTGGTAAATCAGACGCCATCAATTTTACCGCTGCAACTGGCATGCGCCCACCATTGGCTGGTACTGCGTAAACGAATACGACTTTATCTTCACCTTGGTTTAACTGATCAACAAATTTTTCATCTAATTCAACCGACAAGGTTAACTGAGGTCCAATAGCTGCTGTATTTGCATCAGTAGCATCACCTTGATTTGATTCTCCTTGCGTCAGCGACAAGCGGCTTTTCGCTTCATTAATCGCTTCGGTTAGCGCTGCGACATTAACCGTTTGGCGGCCAGCATCAACAACTTTTTGCCAGTAATTTATCGCCTGTTGATAAGACTGATTCATAAAATTGTGCATACCAAGCAAAATATTCGTTGATGGATCATTGGCATCTAATGCTAAGGCGCGATCAATCAGTGTTTGTACTTCTGGGGTAATGGTTTGATTTGCACCATAATAAGTCGCTTGTGCTTTCGCACCTAGCAAGTCGGCTTGTTCACCTTCAATGGCAATCACTTTATCAAATGCCTCAACCGCTAGTTGAAATTGACCACCAGTAACATACAGCTGACCTAGGCCATACCATGCATCAGCATTGTTGGGGTCAGTAGCTACTGCTTGTTGTAATTGTTGCAGTTGCGCGTGCATTTGCTCCTGCTGCGCTTGTTGTGCCTGATCGTTGCTCGCCACCATTCTTGGCTGTGCCAATCTTTCATAAGCACCGTGCTGACTGTACATGGCTAAGCTGAACATCAGTACAAAAACACTTAGACCAATAGGCCAAATAACTGACAACTTTTGCACGCTGGCATCGTTAGTCGCTTGGGCTTTTTTATTCTGCTCAATATCCTGCAGCAGACTTTTATCAAGCTCGGCCAATAAGTACTGATGGCTTTCTTCATCAATCTTGCCATCGTTAAAGTCTTTTTCAATTTCCGCTTTATGCTCTTTGTAAAGCGCAACATTAGTGTCTTCTCGATGAGCACCTGTCATGGCGACAGCTTGTTGTTTGCTGCTGCGAATAAAATGCCACCAAATAACGGCTAGTAGCAGAATAATAAAACCAACTATTAAAACTAATACTTCAAACATGAATTAATCTTTTTCTTTTAGAATTTCGTCAAGTTGTTGTTGTTGTTCGGCTGACAAACTCAGCTCTTTTTTGCTCGCCGCTTTTCGACGTGCAGCGATCACAACAATAACAACACCGATAAACAAGATAACCGCTGGGCCAAACCACAGAATGTAGGTCAGCTGATTCACTTTTGGGCGATATAAAACGAACTCACCGTAGCGATCGACCATGTAACTGGTGATTTCCATGTCCGCTTTGCCTTGGTTGAGCATGTCATAGACTTCATTGCGCAGATCAACGGCAATCTGTGAATTTGAATCAGCCAAGTTTTGGTTTTGGCATTTCGGGCAGCGTAGTTCTTTAATTAACGACTGATAGCGCTTTTCCATCACGGGATCATCAAACGCTTGGGTTTGGCTTGGCATGGCCAACACAATAGTTGCACCGGCAAACAATAAAGCGATTAAGCATAATATTCGGGTTAACATCTTATTCTCCTCGTGCTTGCTCTTGGCGAATAGTTTTTACCAGCGGCGCAAACTCTTGTTGCCACACTTTCGCATCAATAGGGCCAGCAAAGCGTTTACGAATAATGCCATGATGGTCAATCACAAAGGTTTCAGGCGCCGCGTAAACGCCTAAATCTAATCCTAATCTGCCGGCTTCATCAAAGACATTGAGCAAATAAGGGTCGCCTAAATCATCTAACCACTTAAGCGCAGCTTGGCGTTCATCTTTGTAGTTCAAGCCGTATAAGCTCACTTGGCCGCTTTTCGCTAAATCCAGTAAATAAGGATGTTCATAGCGACATGACGGACACCAAGTTGCCCAAACATTTAACAACACAATATCGCCAGACAAGTCGGCTGGCGTAAGCACTCTCTCTGCATTTTTTAAGCCCGGCAAACTAAACGCAGGGACGGATTTGCCAACAAGCGCCGAAGGCAATTCTTGAGGCTTTAGAAATAAACCGCGATAAAGCACTGCACCCAGCGCAATAAAGACAATGAGTGGTAAAAAACGAATAACTTTTCCCATAATACTGACTACTTGGCCTACTGCTTAAACTGTTTGCTGAGTTAATGGTGCACTTTCATCTGCGCGAGATGTTGCGTGCTGTTTACGGCGTTGACGGTAGCGTTTATCCATCATGGCGACAAAACCACCTAGTCCCATAAATATCGCGCCTAACCAAATCCAGCGTACGAATGGTTTAATATGCACGCGAATCGCCCAAGCGCCATCGCCCAGTGGATCGCCCAGTGCTAAATAGACATCGCGCGTCAAACCTGGGTCAATAGCCGCTTCGGTCATGCCCATCGTTTGTACTAAGTAAGTACGACGCTCAGGTTGCAATAAAGCAACAAAGTCATCACCTTGATAAACTTCTAGCTGACCTTGTTCAGCTGAGTAGTTTGGCCCTTTAACTGGTTTGATACCAATAAAAGCAATGGTGTAACCGTCGATCGTTACTTTTTCACCAGCCACCATTCGCACGTTGGTTTCGGTTTCATAAACAGATACTAAGGTAACACCAACAATGGTTACTGCGATACCAAAGTGAGCAAGGGTCATACCCAGTTGGCTCAAGGTGAGCTTGCCCGTTTTTTGCTTCTGATTAATGGCTTCTTTGATCACTACACAAGCCACCCACATCGCCAAACCAATCCCTAGGCTGACTAACCAATTAAAACTGCCAGCGTAGACAAATGGAAAGGCCAAACCAACCAGCACACTCAATACAGTGATTGGGTTAAGTTGTTTGCGCAGCTCACCTTGCTTTGCTTTTTTCCAGCGAATTAGTGGGCCAATGCCCATTACGACAAACAACAAGCACATCATAGGCACAAATACCGCGTTAAAGTACGGTGGCCCTACTGATATTTTCCCCAGTCCCATGGCATCGATAAATAACGGGTATAAGGTACCGAGCATTACCGTTACCGCTGATGTCACCAAAATCACATTAGCGGCGAGTAAAGCGGTTTCGCGAGAGTAAAAAGAGAAGCGCGAGAAGCTTTGCACATTGCTGGCACGAAACGCATATAGCGTTAATGAGCTGCCTACTGCAATGGCAAGTAATAGCAGGATGAAGGCACCACGAGTTGGATCAGCGGCAAATGAATGCACCGAAGTAATTACGCCAGAGCGAACAATGAAGGTGCCTAATAAGCTTAAACTAAACGCGAAAATGGCTAACAGCACGGTCCAGTTTCTAAATGTACCGCGCTTTTCTGTTACCGCTAATGAGTGAATCAAGGCAGTACCGACCAGCCAAGGCATAAACGAGGCATTTTCTACTGGATCCCAGAACCACCAGCCGCCCCAGCCAAGCTCGTAATAGGCCCACCAACTACCTAGCGCAATACCAAGTGTTAAGAAAATCCAAGCACCTACTGTCCACGGACGAGACCAACGCGCCCAAGCCGCATCCATCTTGCCAGACATCAAAGCGGCAACCGCAAAAGCAAAGGCAACCGAGAAACCTACGTAACCTAAGTAAAGCATTGGCGGATGAAGGATCAGACCAATGTCTTGTAGCAGTGGGTTAAGGTCGCGCCCTTCCATCGGAACATTCGGCCATAAACGTTCAAACGGGTTAGACGTTAGTAGCGTAAACGCCATAAAGCCTACCGCAATCATCCCCATTACCGCTAATACGCGTGCGATAAATGCCTGCTCAATGTTTTTGCTGTATACCGCAACCGCCATGGTCCAGGCGGTTAATGAAAATACCCAAAGCAGTAAGGAGCCTTCATGGCCGCCCCAAACCGCGCTAATTTTAAAATAATAAGGCAGTAAACTATTGGAATGACTGGCAATGTAACGCACAGAGAAGTCATCGACTACAAAGCTATAACCGAGAATAAAAATACTGATTGCAGTAAAAATGAACATACCAAAAGTAAGGGGTTTGGCATAGGCTGCCAACTTTGGCTGGTTAGCGTAGACACCGATTAACGGAACTACTGACAAGCACATGGCAAACGCCATGGCGATGATCAGGGAAAAATGCCCAAGTTCTGGGATCATGTATAACTCCAAGCTCTGTAATAATTTCTCAGCACTGACTTATTAGCATCCACCGCGATGTAAATGCGTTAAATCATGTTAAGCCAATAATACCCACATAATTTATATGCCTATAACAGCGAATAATGGGCTTTCATGCCGTTGAAAAACCCGGCGATTTTACCATTAAATTTTGCATTATTTCAGCTTTTTCACCGTAACAATTCGCAACTAATCTCATGCTTTTATGATTTAACACAACAAAAGCGAGACTCATCGTATGTCAGACTGTTTTGTCGGCGCCAATTTGTAGTATGATTAACGCTCGTTATCAATTACGGCGAATTGGCCAAAAAAGTTGTACCTCGCCCTAACCTGCTGAAGTTATCTTGTCTGACACACCATCTTTGATCCAAGCCAAGCAATTAACCTGCATTCGTGAAGAGCGCGTGCTGTTCGAGCACCTATCTTTCGCCATTCAGCCGGGAGAAATTGTCCAAGTGGCTGGCCCTAACGGCGCCGGAAAAACCAGCTTACTGCGTATTCTCGCTGGTTTGTCTATGCCATTTGAAGGCGATATTTTTTATAAAACTCACTCAATTCACGAACAACCTGAAGCTTACTGCCAAGATTTGCTTTATTTAGGCCATATGCCAGGTGTTAAAGCTGAGCTAAGTGCGCAAGAGAACTTAGCCTTTAATTTAGCGCTCAATGGTGAAGACCCAGAGCTCGCTGAAGAAACGTTATCAAACGTTAACCTATTGGGGTTTGAAGACTGTTACGCATCGCATTTAAGTGCTGGCCAGCATCGTCGTATTGCATTGGCGAGGTTATGGCAAAACAAAGCCAAAGTGTGGATTTTAGACGAACCGTTTACCGCCATTGATAAACAAGGCGTTGCGGCACTTGAAGCATTGTTTGTTGCTCATGCAAAAGCAGGTGGCTGTGTGATATTAACGACACACCAAGATTTAGCGATTGATCCTGCCTTGGTTAAAACTATCGAACTTAGTTATAGGTTATTTTGATATGACAAACGCATCGAATCGCCAAGCAGGGGCATTGTCATACCGCCAAGCATTTATGTTAACGCTAAAACGCGATCTCATTATTGCCTTTCGTCATAAAGACGAAATGATTAACCCGCTGTTGTTTTTTATCATTGTGATCACTCTTTTCCCGCTGGGTATAGGTCCACAGCCCAATACACT
Source organism: Thalassotalea euphylliae (assembly GCF_003390395.1). Classification (NCBI taxonomy): domain Bacteria; kingdom Pseudomonadati; phylum Pseudomonadota; class Gammaproteobacteria; order Alteromonadales; family Colwelliaceae; genus Thalassotalea; species Thalassotalea euphylliae. The sequence goes on from NZ_QUOV01000001.1 coordinate 3,685,967, forward strand.
GGCGAAAATAGCACCGGGGATTATTTGGGTATCGGCGTTATTGGCAACGCTACTGTCACTCGACCGTTTATTTAAAGCCGATCACAGCGACGGGTCACTGGAGCAAATGCTGATCAGCCCACAGCCACTGTTTATTTTTACCTTGGCAAAAATTTGCGCGCACTGGCTGTTAACAGGCTTACCACTAATTTTAATCGCGCCACTGTTGGCGGTATTACTGCATTTACCCGAGCAAAGTTATTCGGCTTTAATGCTAACCCTATTGTTGGGTACGCCCGTATTAAGTTTTATTGGCGCAATTGGTGCAGCACTAACCGTGGGCATTAAAAAAGGCGGGGTGTTACTAAGTTTGATTGTGCTACCGCTTTATATTCCGGTGCTCATTTTTGCCACTAGTGCCATTGATACTGCGAGCTTAAGCTTACCCTACAATGGACAACTTGCTATAATTGCCGCGCTGTTTTTTGGTTCACTAACGCTTGCACCTTTTGCCGTTGGAGCCGCCTTAAAAGTGAGTACTAACTAAATGTGGAAATGGTTACACCCATACGCTAACCCTGAAGTGTCATACCACTTCACTGAAAAAATAAAACCTTGGTTTGGTTTAGCTAGCATTGTACTGCTCAGTACTGGTCTAGTTTGGGCACTATTGTTTGCGCCGGCAGACTACCAACAAGGTGACAGCTTTCGTATTTTCTACGTGCATGTACCCAGTGCCATCCTCTCAATGAGCTTATACGTTGCCATGGCCATTGCGGCACTTTCTAGCCTAGTGTGGCAAGTAAAACTGGCCGACGCCTCTGCGGCGGCACTGGCACCTATTGGCGCGGTGTTTACTGCAATCGCATTGTTAACCGGCGCCGCATGGGGTAAACCTATGTGGGGCACTTGGTGGGTATGGGATGCGCGCCTAACATCAGAGCTTATTTTATTATTTTTGTACTTGGGCGTTATCGCATTGCACAACGCTTTCGATGACAAGCAAATGGCGGGTAAAGCCGCTGGTATCTTGTCGCTGGTAGGTGTGATTAATATTCCGATCATCAAATATTCGGTTGAATGGTGGAACACGCTACACCAAGGTGCAACGGTGTCTAAACTCGGTATGCCAGCCATGGCACCTGAGATGTACTGGCCATTTTTGCTGTGCTTCTTTGGATTTGGCTGTTTAGCTGGCTACATTGCCTGTATTCGCTTTCAAACCGAAGTACTGTCACGCAATAAAATGCGCCCTTGGGTACGCACGCTCGTTACAGGTGATGACAATGCACCTCACCTTGCAACCAACAAGCAAGCAAACGCCGGAGGTAACTAATGCAATTTGACAGTTTTTCTGCCTTCCTCGATATGGGTGGTTATGGCTTTTTTGTTTGGTTAAGCTATGGCGCGTCAATCGTGCTATTTTTGCTGTTGATTGTTAGTAGCCTCAAAGCGAGCAAAGCAATTAAAGGGCAAATTGCTAGCCAAATTAAACGTGAACAAAAATTAAAACTTGCCGCTGAGCAACAAGCAGCCCAACAGGCAAAAAGCTAAGCTCTGGCAATAAAAAAGGTAATAAAGAGGTAACGCATGAATCCTAGAAGGAAAAAACGATTAACCATCGTTGTCGCCGTTTTATCAGGATTAGGTGTCGTCGCAGGGCTAATTCTGTACGCGCTTAGCCAAAATATCGATTTATTTTATAAACCTTCTGAAATCCATTACGGCAAAGAAGATACAGGCTTAAAAGCACAAATCGGTCAGCGACTTCGTGTGGGTGGCTTAGTGGTGCCAGAAACAGTTAACCGTGATCCTGACAGCTTAAAAGTCACCTTTAGACTCGCTGATATGAAAATGCCGATTAGCTTTGATGCGAATGACCCTATGATCACCGTTAAGTACGATGGTATCTTGCCTGACTTGTTCCGTGAAGGACAAGGTATTGTGGCTAACGGCGTACTAACCGATGGCTTTATTATTCAGGCCTCTGAAGTTTTGGCAAAGCATGACGAGAACTACATGCCAAAAGAGTTGGCTGACGCAGCGGGCACTATGCACCAAAAGCCTAGCTATAGTGGCAAGCAGTTAGAGAGTTCGAATTAAGCACAGTCGCGAATCACAATTCGCTCTGCAATGTAGTCAACAATTCGCCCAACTATTCACCCAATAAAAAAACCGGCATTTAGCCGGTTTTTACTAGGGCGTGTTGATCTTTCGAGATTGAATTTTCTGCTGTGTTGGCACTTATTTATGGAGAATGACTACACTGCACAAGTGCCGCCTTGTATAAAACCCAAACAGACTGCTGCAAAAACAACCCTGAAAGATCAACACGCCCTAATTGTTCGAACAACAATTACGTTGTTTTGTTTTTCAATTTCGCTAAGTTATTAAACTGCTGCATTGATAATAGGTGCGCGTAAATCGGCGATAGGTAACCGCGCTTCTTCATTTCTAAGAAGTCTTCATCAGGTAGGGCATTAAGCTTTTTCTCGTCAATAAGGTGAATACCATTTAACTGACGTTTTTGGCCGTTTACTTCTAGGTTCAGCGTTTGCTCAACGATCAACGCTTTCTCTACTAGGAAATTAACAAAACCTTTAGTAATAAAAGTATTTTCAAAGTACTTACCTAATGCATTTTTACGCTGCTCTAAATACTGGGTTTCTTCACCAGCCTCAGTAAACAATGCCTCACCTTCAGTGCCATTAAGCACTTCATCCGTTTCTGAAATAACCAATTGCATTTGCTCTGGGTTATCTTGTGCAGGCATTAATGCAAACGGATGGTGCATGATTACCGCTGGTACATAGCTCGCAAGCCATTGTTGGCCATAAAACAAGTTTTCACCTTGTTCAAAGCCTAATATTGCCACTGGCGTAAACTCACCTGTTTCAGAGTTTTTCACGAATACAATTGGCATTTCTGCAGCCGTGCTAGCAAATTCGTGAACGATAAGTGGCACAATTTGCTCTTTTTCAACGTGAGCAAAATGACGTGATGGGTTAATTTTTACTTTACCGTGGTCAACAGCGTTGAGCGGCCTAACAGGTGCAGGCATAAAGGATCCTTTAAAACGATTAGAATAATTTTAATGACAGCGTTATAGCAAAATGTGAAGCGAATGTAACCCTGAATATTGGGAATTCTTAAAGCAAGGTTATCGCAACTTATTCCGGGCTGTAGCCCCGTAAAAAGAAATCTACACTGTCAGATAAATATTCATCAATTTCTGCGTTAGAAAGCTGCTTAGGCGTATTAAACTCAACACGGCCCCAAGCTTCACCTTTCATCAGCAGTAAGAACTGCACCGCTGCTGTGTGAGGTGCTTTAATACTGATCAACTGACGCGCATTGAGCTCTGCTAACAGTTTTGCGACATCTGCCGTTAAGCGCTCTGGGCCAGCCTGGTAGAAGAGTTCCGATAGTTGCGGGTACTTTTTTGATTCATAAGCACAAATTTTGTGAACGGCAAGCGCCTCTTTGGACGTAACCATAAGAAAAAATCGCTTTGCAACGGCAAGTAAAGCGGATTTGGGATCTGACAAGTCGATGTGGTTAATGTCTAGCAAACCTGAGGTATCACACTTTTGTTCAATGGCAGCAGCAAACAATTCCTCTTTTGAGCCAAAGTGGCTATAGACTGTTTGTTTAGACACATTTGCATGTTGCGCGATGAGCGCCATACTCGTGGCATGATAGCCCTGCTCAGTGAATAGCTCAGTGGCAGCGTTAAGAATTTGCTGCTGCTTGGTTCGGTTTCGACTGCGAGGTTTAGTCATCGTGCGTGCCGTTATACTTAAAGTTTGTTTGCATTGCCTTTATTTGCGTGGTGTTTATTTGCATAGCGTTAATGTGCAAAGTGAAACATTAATAATACTGTAGCTAAAGTAGACTAGACAGTCCAGTACACTTCATCTAGACTGAATAGACTGAGCAGTCCAGTAAAGACTAATTTATTAGCAAATGCCAGTTAGTGGCAAAAGCATATGGATAAGGATGGTTATGAATAACGCTAATTCAGCTAGCACTTGGTTGAAACTAAACATTTGGCAGAAATTAGCCATTGCAATAACAGCGGTCGTTAGTGTTACCTCTTGCTCAGAGCAGGCTGTCGGCAAGCCAGACGATACCCCTTACCTTCACGCCGCAAGCATCGAGCAGATCAACCAACAAACTAGCTATACCATTACCCGCGAGTACATCGGCGAAATTGCCGCTAAGCAACAAACTAGGCTAAGTTTTGAGTTTGGTGGTCGCGTTACTGAAGTGATTAAAGACAGTGGTGATGCCATTAAAGCAGGCGAATTACTTGCCAGTCTAGACGTTGAACTGCTTAATATTCGCGCCTACGAGCTAAAAGCACAAATCGCGCAAGTTGAGGCGCAACTCACCTTGAACCAAGCAAACTTGGCAAGAGTTAAGTCCCTAATCAGTAAACAATATGCGTCCGAGCAAAATATAGACGAACTAGAAGCGCAGTATGGCGTGTTAACCGCAAATAAGGATGCCTTAGTAGCCTCTTATGATGCCTTGAGTTACCAAATCGCAAAAGCCGAGTTGCGCGCTCCGTATGATGGTATTGTCAACGAACGTATTGTTTCTCAAGGTGAATTAGTCAGTCCAGGCTCGCCAGCCTTTACTGTATTCAAACAAAGCCAGCAAGAGATCACCATCGGCGTACCCGCCAAAGTTGCTGCCAGTTTAACGCTTGGTGAGCAGCTACCTGTCACCATCGCCCAGCAACAAAATACCGCGACGATTAAAGCCATTGGGCAACAAATCAATCCAACTACTCGAACTGTTAATATCCGTTTAGTACTTGATCAAGCCCAGCAGAACGTAAGCGGTTTAATTACCCGTGTTGCCATCAAGCAAGAAATTGCTCAAGCAGGTTATTGGTTGCCACTTACTGCCATTACCGATGGGGTTCGCGGTCAATGGAATATCTATGCAGCGGTTGAGCAAAACAGTCATTTTGTCATCAAGCCATATACTGTCAATGTTGTGCATACAACTGACTCGATGGCTTACATCACTGGCCTAGATGAAACTAAGATAGCCATTGTCGAGGAAGGCCTTCATCGCTATGTACCCGGCCAAGTCGTCAGAGCTGCTGGAGCTGAACAATGATCCGTTCATTTGTTCGCAATGGCCGCGTAATGTCGCTGGTTATTGCCTTACTGATAGTTTCGGGCCTTGGCGCACTTTCCACATTACCGAGAACCGAAGACCCGCATATTGAAAACCGTAACGCCAGCGTGCTGACTCGTATGCCTGGTGCAAGTGCCGAGCGAATTGAGGTACTAATTACTGAGAAAATCGAACAGAAACTGCGGAAAATACCTGAAATTGACCTCATTACCTCAACATCTAGGCCAAGCCTTTCCGTTGTTCAAATCAAACTTAAAGATGAGATTGTCAATACCCGCCCAATATGGTCTCGAATTCGCGATTTAATTGCGGAAGTTGAACCTGAATTACCTAAAGGCTCGCTCTCGCCAACGTTAGAAGACGATCGAGGCTACGCCTATACCCAGCTCATCGCGTTAAACTGGCAACAACAAGGCGAGCCTGACATTGCCAGCCTAGGCCGCTACGCTAATGATTTACAAAACCGCTTAAGGCTTATCCCTGGCACCGATATCGTCACAATATTCGGACAGGGGGAGGAAGAAATCCTAGTTGAAGTTGATGACAATAAAAGTGCTCAACTTAAACTAAGCTCTGCGCAAATTTCTCAAAAAATACTGATGGCAGATGCCAAAGTCGCAGCAGGTCAACTGGTTAACACTAACAATCAAATGCAAGTAGAGCTAACGGGAGCACTCGAAACTGTTGAGCGAATACGCAATATTCCCTTAAAAAAGAATGAGCACGGCGGCTTAATCACCTTAGGAGATATTGCTGAAGTTGATAAAACGCTGACTTGGCCAGCTCGTGAAATTACATTAGTAAATAACCAAGCGTCGCTGGTTGTCGCCACACGAATGCTGCCTGACTTACGCATCGATAAGTGGACTAAAGAAGTAGAAGCAGCGCTTGAAGAATATAAAGCTAAGCTACCGTCCTCAATTGAGCTAGAAGTGCTCTTCGATCAAAACACCTACACGGAAACTCGCCTAGGCGAATTGGTCAGCAATATTGCGCTAGGCTTTGTGCTTATCTCCTTAGTATTGCTGGTTACCCTGGGTTGGCGCAGCGCAGCAATTGTTGCAACCTCATTGCCATTAACCGTATTTTTCACGCTCGCTGTCATGAATATTTATGGTTTGCCGATTCATCAAATGTCGGTAACCGGCTTAGTTGTGGCATTAGGCATTATGGTTGATAACGCGATTGTAATGACGGATACGATCCAATTTAAACGCCAGCAAGGTATGCGACGCCTAGACAGTGTTGCTTACGCCGTTAAACACTTATGGCTGCCGTTATTAGGCTCAACCGTAACCACAATATTAGCCTTTATGCCTGTCGTACTCATGCCTGGGCCAGCTGGCGAATTTGTCGGTGGTATTGCGCTCAGTGTTATCTTTTCACTGATAGGCTCTTATATTATTTCCCACACTATCGTTGCTGGCCTTGCCGGTCGTTTTGTCGCCAAGAAAATGGGCGATAAGCACGTTTGGTATAACTCAGGCATTAAACTGACGCATCTTAGTAAGACATTTGAAAAAAGTGTCAACCTTGCCCTCAACTATCGCAGGACAGCGGTTATTACCGTGTTTTGCTTACCGCTATTTGGCTTTATTGCAGCGCAACATTTAACAGAGCAATTTTTTCCGCCTTCGGATCGGGATATGTTTCAAATCGAGCTCTTTATGCCCGCACAAAGCAGTATCGATAATACTCGCGCTAAAGCAGAGCAAGTCAGCCAATACCTATATCAGCTAGAAGGTATCGACAAAGTACGCTGGTTTATCGGCAAGAATGCACCGTCGTTTTACTACAACATGATCCCCAATAAAGACGGACTGCAAAACTATGCCCAAGGAATGATCACCGCTGTTGATTTTAAAGCCGCGAATAGACTGCTCCCCATTATTCAGCGAGAGCTTGACGACATGTTTCCCGGTGCACAAATTTTGCTGCGTAAACTTGAACAAGGGCCCCCGTTCAATGCCCCTGTTGAACTGCGTATTTTCGGACCAAACTTAGATACGCTCAAAACCATTGGCGATGAAGTGCGCCGAATTATGATGGCAACAGAAGACGTTGTTCACACCCGCGCAACATTGCAACCAGGCACCCCAAAGGTATGGGTGCAAACCGACGAGTATGCGGCAGCATTAACAGGTTTAAACTTGGTCGATATTGCCCAGCAAATGAGCCAATCGTTATCTGGCTTAGTCAATGGCTCAGTTATTGAAGCAACGGAATCTATTCCTGTACGCGTGCGCATTAGCAATGAGGCGCGTAATGAGTTAGTTGATGTTGCTAATGTTAATTTACTTGCGGCTAATGGTACTGCCATGGTGCCGCTAACAGCCCTGTCTGAGCTAACGATTAAGCCTTCACGTGGCGCTATTCCACATCGTGACGGGATGCGTGTTAATGTCATCGAAGGCTATTTACGCGCAGGTATATTGCCCTCTGTGGTGCTAAACCGCGTTCAACAAAATATGGCCAATGCCAATTTTAATATTCCAAGTGGCTACCGTATTGAGGTTGGCGGAGAGTCTGCTGAGCGCGACACGGCCGTTGGCAAACTACTCGCGAGTATTGGCGTTATCCTTACCTTGCTAGTGACTGTGGTCGTGCTGTCGTTCAATTCATTTAGAATCAGCGCTATTATTTTTCTCACAGCCTTCCAATCGATTGGCTTAGGCTTATTAAGTGTTTACCTATTTAATCACCCATTTGGCTTTACGGTAATTATTGGTTTATTAGGTTTGATGGGCCTCGCCATCAATGCAGCTATTGTTATTATTGCTGAGCTCAAAGCAGATCCACTTGCCGTTCAAGGAGATAAACAAGCCATTGTTAAAGGTGTGCAAAATTGTACTCGCCATATCACATCGACAACCATTACGACGGTTGGTGGTTTCCTGCCGTTAATATTGGCAGGTGGGGGTTTTTGGCCGCCATTTGCTATCGCGATTGCCGGCGGTACTGTGCTAACGACCTTGTTGTCGTTCTATTTTGTGCCTGCTGCATTTTCATTGTTTAGCTGTAAAACGCCATTCGAGCTAACCGAGCAAGGTGCTCACAGCAGTATTAATACGTAGTGTTTATTAGGGCGTGTTAATACAGATTGAAAATAGCTAGCGACAAATACAAAAAAGAGCCAAGTTCAAATGAACTTCGCTCTTTTTTGCATATGTCCCAAATTGCGGGGATTGATATTGCAGTGTTTTGAGATTTACTTTTCCGGGTTAAATCCTTGCTTAATCTTCTCAATGCGCTCTTGATGTTTATGGTGTGCGTTAAGCGCTGCTACAGCAAACGCACCAACAATTGCGACGATGGGAATTAACAATGATAAAACTTCTGGTTGTAATAACTGACTAAACCACTCCATCGGTACTCTCCTAAAATCAGCTGTATATTCGCGTTAGCCTATTCGCTAACTATTCTTCAAAATAGGTGCCCCAGCCGTCATAGTCAACATTACACTGCTGAGCTAATTGCACCATTTTTTGGGTTTCGTCTAAAATTAGTTCACTGTCTAAGTATTGCTCGGTAATTATGTCAAAGGCAAATACTTTTTCACCTGTTTCTAATTCTGCTTCTTCTGGCTCTTCTACTTCTAGTCCCATCTTAAACGCGGCAATGGCTGCTTTTTCCAATAGATTAAAGTCAGCAGACGAGAAATGATGCTCTATGGTGTGATACACCTCATCGTTACTACCGTCTTCGAGTAGTTCATTCACCAAAGACTCTGTGTACTCGGTCCAATGGCTTAGCTCTTCATTTGTCATCTTATTTACCTTTACTCTTTACATTGTTCGACGGTAATTCGGTGCCCGCTTCTAAACTTAGTGCTTGGATTCTTTCCAGCATAGACGTTCTTACGCGATCAGCCATAGCGCGAATATTTGTTTTATCTTCTTCTGTGAAGTGCACTGGTGGCATAAATTCAATAATCATTTTGCCATTATTCCAACGGTTAAGCTTTACCACGCCGTGGGTATTACTAGCGCAAATAGGCACGATTGGCGCATCAGCTTGTAATGCGGTGCGAAAAGCGCCCGTTTTAAACGGTAATAAACCGCGCCCGTAGCTACGTGTACCTTCGGGAAACAGCCATACAGACAAGCCCTTCTCTTTCATTTTATCGGCACTTGAAGCAATGGTATTGATTGCTTTGCCCGTATTTTTACGGTCGATTAGGATGTTGCCAGTTAGCCAGTACATCTGACCAAAAAACGGGATCCATTTAAGGCTTTTTTTACCAATACTCACAGTATTAGGCTGAACCGCACCGCTTAATGTATAAATGTCGTAAGTATTCTGGTGATTACAGACATAGACAACGGGCTCATGCTTGCTGACATCATAAGGTAGCCTTACTTCGACATCTAAACCGATAACTTTTGACAACTTGCCAAGGAGTTGTGCCGCATGACAAACATTATTACGGTGAAATGGTCGTAACAAACTAAATATGCAGGCATAAATAGAAATCGCCATTAACGCGATTGCTAAGATGATAATTCGTACTACTGCTAACAAGTGATTGCCCCAATCTGATCTAACAAAATGCAAGGGGCGCAAGTATACATGGATTTAGGTGAATGTTTAATCGGTAGTACACAATATTGCTAGCCTAACTCGCGAGTAAGTCACATCAAGTTAACTGAGGAGGGAGCTCTTGGGGTAGCGAGAGCTGAAAGTAATATCAAGCGAGCTGCAACACAACGCTTAACAGCTCGCCCTGAAATATTAGCTAGTTTACTGGTTCAGTTAGCGCTTTATTTGTATCTCTCTAAATTTCATATAGAGTAGCTTAATACGCTCATATTCAAATGCAGAGCCTGTTTGGTAATATTTGAATGGCACATTAGCACGCCCGTTAACACTGCGCAGAGCATCCAAAAACAGTTCTTCTTCACTGGTTAAATCTAACTCTTTAACTAGCTCTCGATAGCCAAGCGTGTCAACAGCTAGCCCAGTAGCGTCCCTCATTGACGATGGCCCAAGTAAAGGTAAGACCAAGTATGGCCCAGAACCTACGCCCCAGTAGCCAAGGGTTTGGCCAAAGTCTTCATTTTGCTCTTTTAAGCCTACTGGTGAAGCGACATCAAACAAACCAACCAGCCCAATGGTTGAATTGAGTGCAAACCGGCCAAAAGATGTAGCAGCCACATCAAATTTCAATTGCAAAAGAGCGTTAGCCAGCGTTGGTAACTCGCCTAAATTACTGAAAAAGTTACTGACACCTTTTTCAACGGGATCTGGCGTAATCGCTTTGTATCCAGAAACAATAGGCAGCAGCACGTATTCATCCGCTTTGGCATTAAAGTAATACATGCGACGGTTAAATCCTTCAAATGGATCGGCATAACGCTCAAATAACGAATGTTGCTTGATGTCGTCAGCGATTTTTACACGCGGCGGTTCGGTATTTTCGGCCAGTTGAGGCTTTGCTGAGCAAGCTGATAGCAACAGGGTGATGATTACCAATGCAGTATGCTGAAAGTTTAGTGTTTTACGCTTCATAGGGTGCTAGCTCCAACAAATTGGCCACGCATATATTCAACAAAACTGTGACGATCCATATTTCCGCAATGACCACCACGTTCAAAGATTTGGGCGCGTGCTCCAAATACCTCTCGTAAATAGTCCACTTCACCTTCCGCTAGAATGATATCGTCTTGGTTTGTCACCACAGTGACTTTTTCCGCCGATTTTAAGTAGTCTTCAATTGCCACTAAACTCAAGCGCTCAATCATGTCGTCACGAGTAACGTTTGGCTCTAACTTCTGTGTCCAAGGCAACATATGGCGATCAAAGTATCGGGTAAAGGTAATGTCGTCAGCACGATGCATTGAGTGCGTAATGCTTTCAAATTTGCTGATGTCATGATTTTTATAGATTAATGCACCAATATTGTAGGTTGCATCAATCGCAAACATCATATCTGCTGAAGACATGCGAAATGATGCGCCAATAAGTAACTTCAGCTCTTGTTCAGTCATCTTGGCACCAGCAAATAGCGAATAAATGCTTTCCTGTGAAAGCTCAGATGATTCTTGCAATGCATATTGCTCTGCTAAGCGATCGAAGATACGGTCAACCATGGCGACCGCCGCTGGGCGGTTGTACTCCAAGTCCAAATAGCCATCTAGTATTTGCACTGAATTGTATAGACTAACTGGCGGGTTAATGAGTACAACCTTTTCAAAATTAAAAACTTTAGCCTCTTCATCTAATTGAGAAATAAAAGCGGAGTGTGCTCCGCCCAAACTGTAACCCGTTAACGAGAAACTCGTCGCCTCAACGTTGTGACTCGATTGCAGTTGCTCATAAATTGCCGACATCTTGGCATATAACGACTTAGCATCTTTGGCTAAATCGCCAACCATATCGTCGCGAGTTGTCGCATTAATTATGTAGTTCGGATAAGTTGGTGACGACAATGAAACAACATGGTAACCCTGACTAAACAGCGTTTTTTGCAGTGTCTTCATTTTTGGGCTGTCATGAGCCGCGCCAGTACCAGCAATAACAAAGGCTAAAGGTGCTGAGTTAGGCTGCTGATTTAGCGTGTAGGCTAACTTTTGATTAAACCAAAAGACTTCAGGGATTTGTTCAACGGGACGAAATTCAAGTGTTAAGGTTTCACTGGGAATCGTTTTTGGCAGTTCTGCTGCGACTTCTTGGCAATACCCAGTCACCGTTGACTGGAACTTGGTATAAGGTAGATCACAAACCTTAGTTTCTTGATTCGCTGCCGCTTGTTGTTCAGGCTGCGTGGCAGTATGGCTGCAAGCTGTTATTGTAAACAACAAAGCTAGCCCTATTAAATTCCGCACATATCCTCCTTTTAGTAACGCTTTTGAACGTAACACAATATTGCTCATTCAATTAGACGATATTGTGACACAGAATCAGTAAATTGCCTCATATACCAAAAGATTTTCTTTTTTATCAAACAAGTAAAAAGCATGACTTAAAAAGCACTCACGCACTCCAAAATAGCAACTATACTCGTTTATATAACCATAATAACGATAAATCAGCGGCACCTGCCCGCTCAGCATTCAACTTTTACTTACCTTACACATATTGGTGAGTTGCGAGCTGGAATGGCATTAGTTAAAAAGCAATGAGTTGGAAGGTGATAAGTTGGAAGGTGATAAGTTGCCCAACATAAGTTACTTAGGTTAAGTGAACCACGTTAACGCAAAAAATACCGCTGAAAAAATTATCGCAAAAAAGTTACCAAATATAATGGTTTTCTACACTAGATGACCCACGTTCGGCAGTTGAAGTACCAAGGGGATTTCATGGTTAAGCATTTGTTTATTGCGGCACTGTTGATGTGTTATTGCACCATTGTCTACAAAGCAGTGGCGTTCGAGCATAGCCAACAAACTCATCAGGGTTTAGTTACTCAACAAAGTGCTCCTAATCCATCAAGTGGTAGTTTATTTGTTGAGCCTTCACTTATTGATAGTGGTTCGCCTGAAACCTCTGCACAACAAACCATTCAAGAGACACCAAAGTCACAGCGCACATTCAATACTGAAGTAAGTTGGCTACAGCACAACGAAATATTCGCAGCACAAGCGCTCCAAGCCGTAACAAATAATAAAGGAAGTGTTGAGAGTGAACCCAATATCGCCACTGATGCACAATTTTTATCGCCAGCAATTACGCAATATTCATTGATGCAGTTTTCTACTCAGCCACTTGCCTTAACACCACAAACTGCTGAACTGGCAAAAGACAATGCCTATTTGCAAACAAGCTATGTGGTCGCTTCCTACCAAGCACTAGACATTGCTTTGTCAGCCAAAATTGAGCAACTAGATACAACCGTTGCCACGTCATTCTACGGCCCCGTTCCCAACTTGTTTGAAACACAAAACCTTATCGGCACTGACATTACCAGTGCAACATTTGGCATTATCGGTAACTATCAACTCACACCAAATTGGTCTATTGTGGGTGCAATTACTGCGACATCAGTTGCCGAAGATACAAAGCTTTCAACATTGGATGCCGACGCACTTGCTCATATGGCTCTTATCGGCGCAAGCTATTCCTTCTAAATATATTGTCAGCTAGTGAACGAAGCTTAAGGCGAACGACTTAAAGAAGTGAAATAAGAGGCTATTTTAATCAATGCTAACGCTAACTTTTTCACAGTTAACTGAAATCACTTTTACTCATCTGAAAACTGTGCCTTGACCTCAAGTACCTGAGGCATACAAGCCAAAAACTCTGGCACAAGCGCTGGGTCAAAATGTTTACCGGCTTGTTCATTCAAAAAAGTAATAACCTCTTCGTCTGACCAGGCTTTTTTATATGGACGTGTTGAAGTCAGGGCATCAAAGACATCAGCAATAGCAACAATGCGACCACTTAACGGTATTTCCTCACCTTTCAAACCGTTAGGGTAACCACTACCATCCCATTTTTCATGGTGGGTTAAAGCGACTTCCCGAGCTAGCGAGAGTAGCTCTGAATCATGGTTACCTAAAATGTCGGCACCGTATTCAACGTGCTTTTGCATAATTCGCCACTCATCTTCATTTAACCGACCTTCTTTGAGCAAGACATGATCAGGAATGCCGATTTTGCCAATATCATGCATGGGTGCGGCATAAAACAATAACTCTACCCATTCGGGCGCTGCGCCAATTCGCTCTGCTAAGAAACGTGCATAGTAGCTCATGCGAATAACATGCATACCTGTTTCATTGTCTTTGTATTCAGCAGCACGCCCTAAACGTTTGATGATTTCATGGCGTGTTTCTTCTATCTCCTCAGTTCGCTGCTTAACTTGCGCAGCTAATTCCCGCTGCTGATCATAAAGAGCCAAATGGGTGCGAATTCGCGCCAACACAATTGGCATACTCACTGGCTTAGTAATGTAATCAACAGCGCCTAATTCAAAACCTCTACGCTCGTCTTCAGCTTCACTTTTGGCAGTCACGAATATCACTGGAATATCGCGCGTAATAGGATTGGCTTTCAATTGTTCACAGACTTGATAGCCGTCCATTTCAGGCATCATAATATCGAGCAAAATGAGATCAGGCTTTTGCTTGCCGCCTGCAATTCTTAACGCTAGCTTGCCTGATACTGACGCTTTGACCTTATATTGAGGTCTTAGAATACCGCTCAAGACATCAATATTGTCAGGGTTGTCATCAACCACCAAAATGGTTTGTAAATCAGTATCGGCCATTACACTACCTTAGGTAAATCCTTCTATTTTTATAATATGAGTTCGTTAATAGACTTTTTTGTTCAAAATTAATTCAATTTATTAGCTCGGCATTCGTACACAAGATAAACCCCGTATGGCTTTTGCATCATTACTTTTGAAAACGAACAGCTAGTCCAGCCGTTAGCAATACTAATACATTAATGCCTTATTTTCATAGAGTTACCTTACTACACAAGCGAAGATTCGCTTTGCTAATTGCGAGGGTTGGTATCAATGAAAAATTGGCTACTCTGGTATTTAGCCACAAATGCGCTTAACCCTGGGTAGTCCCGGTACGTTTTCAGCTCTCTAAACTCTGCCCAATCCAGCAAACAATAAAGGCAAATGGTTGGGTAGTGACTGTGATCAAATGCACCGTTTAGCACTTCTTGATCCAGTACTTGATAAATATCGGCTATTCGTTCACGCTGAATTGCATAGAACATATTATCAGCGTTGATATCGATGCCTGAGCGTATTGAAATCAGCTGCGTCACCAAAGAGTCATTGGCGGCATCAATTAAGGTAAGTAAATTTTCTTGTGACCAAGAGAAAGCGCGAATTCCAGCCTTATTCATAATATAGCGGGCAATAACACGTGAGTCGTAAATAGTTTGCTCGTCGTCTACAAGTGCAGGAACTTTAAGTACCGGATTCTTTTCTTTGAGTTGTTCACGCCCTTCAGGAGAAAAAATATCAAGACTATCAAGCTGGCATTCAAGCCCATACTGCATACAAAGTGCACGAATTCGACGGACGTAAGGAGAAGTAGAAGAACCGAGAAGCTGCATAATTACCGTGCCGTTATCACTGAGACTAACTATTAGCCTACTGCATAACTGATAATTAGCAATCGCTCTGTCTTAATTTAAACAAAGGGAACTAACGTAGCGAGAGTTAACCGAGCAAGAATTGACTGAGCAGGAATTAATACTAAGTAACTTGGCTAGCACTTTTTCTAATTAAGGATATAAAAAAGGAGCACCGCAGTGCTCCTTTTTCTTTGGTATTTATTATTCAATCAATATGATTAGAATAATTCGTCTTCAATATCGAATAACACTTCGCTTGATTGACGAGCGGTTTCGATCAATGACAAACGACGCGGTAACAAGCGAGCGAAGAAGTAGCGTGCTGTTTTGATCTTGCTTTGATAGAAGTCATCACCACTGTCTACTTTTGCTAATGCCGCTTTAGCTTGCAGTGCCCACGTGTAAGCCATTGCTGTGTAACCAAACACGTGTAAGTAATCATTTGCTGCTGTACCTAAGATATTAATATCGTTTTGGCTTTGCTCGATAAGGTGAGCAGTTAACGACTCTAAGTCACCTAAGGCTTCAGCTAGTGGTGCAACGAACTCTTGCAATTCAGCTTGTGAATTTTCAGCAACAAAAGCTTTCACTTCTTCAGCAAATGGTTGGAACAATGCACCTTTAGAGGCCACAACTTTACGCGCTAACAAATCCATTGCTTGAACACCGTTAGTACCTTCGTAAATCTGTGTGATTCGCGTATCACGAACTAGTTGTTCTTGACCCCATTCACGAATGAAACCATGACCACCGAATACTTGTTGACCTGTAACCGTTGATTCTAAACCTAAATCAGTAAAGAAGGCTTTAGCAATTGGTGTTAATAAAGCGACTAAAGACTCACTTGTCTTCTGTGCATCACCTTCACCGTAGGCAGAAATATCAAGCTTCATCGAAATGTATGAAGCAAGTGCACGCGAACCTTCAGTTAATGCTTTCATGTTCAATAACATGCGGCGAACGTCGCCGTGAACCATGATTGAATCAGCTGGTTGCTCTGGAGATTTTGCACCGGTTAATGCACGGCCTTGTAAACGCTCTTTTGCGTATTCAACAGCATTTTGGTAGCTGCGCTCAGCAGCGGCCATACCTTGAATACCAACGCCAATACGCTCGTAGTTCATCATAGTGAACATACATGCCAAGCCCTTGTTGATTTCACCAACTAAGAAGCCTTGTGCGTCGTCAAAGTTCATCACACAGGTCGCTGAACCGTGAATACCCATTTTGTGCTCAATTGAGCCACAGCTAACGCCGTTTGGCTCAGCTAAGCTGCCATCGTCGTTAACATTAATTTTTGGTACTAGGAATAAAGAAATACCACGTGGGCCAGCTGGCGCGTCTGGTAATTTAGCTAGTACTAAATGAACAATGTTTTCTGCTAAATCATGCTCACCTGCCGTGATAAAGATTTTGTTACCTGTGATGCGGTAGCTACCATCTTCTTGCGGAATAGCTTTGGTGCGAATCATACCTAAGTCAGTACCAGAATGTGCTTCAGTTAAACACATGGAACCAGTCCAATCACCGGCGTACATTCTTGTTAGGTATTTTTCTTTTAATTCTTCGCTACCGTGCTTGGCTAATGACAACGCCGCACCAGCAGTTAATGTCGGGTATAAAGAGAAAGAGATATCACCTGAGCACAACATTTCTTCATGAAGGCCAGTGATCATTTTCGGCATGCCCATACCACCGTATGCTGGGTCGCCGCCTAGTGCTGTCCAACCACCTTCAACGTAAGTTTGGAACGCTTCTTTGTAGCCAGTTGCAGTGGTCACTTTACCACTGTCAAAGCTTACGCCTTCTTCGTCACCAACACGAAGTAAAGGTGCAACTTCTTGCTCAGCAATTTTTGCACACTCTTGTAAGATGGCGTCCGCAGTATCGCGGTCTACGGTTTCAGCAAGCGCTGGCAATGATTGCCAAAGCTGATCCGCTTTTAACACATCATACAAAATAAAACTCATGTCTTTTAACGGTACTTGATATTCAGCCACGGTAAACCTCGGTAATATTAAACAGGCAATTTAAACACGCGTTTAAATATAGTAAATTCACGCTGAATGTAAAGTAAAACCGCAAAAAATAGTGCTTTTAAGCATCAACTTAAAATTCGCTGGATTTCGCGGTATAGTCCACAAAGCCAGTAATTTTCAATTTTGGAACTGCTCTTTGAAAAAGATTTTATGTCTTTTAATTACTTACCTCAGCATTGTTGCAAGCTCAGCGTTTGCCGAACAACTGCGCTTTAGTAAATCTGATGCTGGCGATGGTTATGAGTTTAGCTATCAGTGGGTCGACTATGCTCAGCAAACTCAAAACATGCGCTTTACCCTTCCAAAAAAAGCGCTATTTTCAAAGTTTCGTAAGTTTCGTGCTTACAACCCAGATTTCGCAGTAAAGCATGTGCAGCGAGAAGTACGTAAGTACCTTAAGCAAAACCCATTATCAGGTATTAACATTAGCTATGGTAATGAACTCAGCGACATCAGTATCTCAGGGCGTAACCCAAGCGATGTTGCTAACGCAAGCCGAGAAATTCGAGCGCAAGAAACAGCCATTTTTAACGATTACTTAGCGAGCCAGTTTTATCATCAATTTACGGACCACCAAAATTCGCCTGGCATTAAACCGGATCACGTTCGCATTGCTCAAGAATCTGTTGCCATGCTCGCCTCCACCAAATCTGTGATCTTAGACATCGTGAATGTTAAAAATATCCGTTTGGTGACTAATTATGTGCTTGGTTTTGTGCAAAACATTCCTTACTCGCCACTCGAGTCACGATTAACATCTTCTGGTGCAGGCTTTAATGTGCCAGCGAAAGTGTTGTGGGAGAACCAAGGGGATTGTGATAGTAAAATGACATTAACCATTGCCATGTTGCGGGCATTAATGCCGCGTATAAAAATGGTGATGATTTATATCGACCAGCATGCTTTTATTGGTCTTGAAGTATTACCCGAACCAGGTGATGTCACCATAGTGCATCAGGGCAGAACCTTTTTATTGGGCGATCCAACAGGACCACGCTTAATGCCGCTAGGCCAATTATCTTTTGAGTCAGAACAAGCAATTCGCGCCAAACACTATACTGCCGAGATATTTGACTAATCTACCGCGCTAAACTGCATGACTTTTATAATACTCTGGCAAAGATCTTCCGCACTTACCGGCTTAGCAATATGTAAGTTCATTCCCGCAGCTAAGCTTGCGCTTTTATCTTCAGAGCTTGCGTGTGCCGTCATCGCAATTATGGGTAAGTCTTTGAACTTATCTTGCTCGCGTATCTTTCTTGCGGCCGTCAAGCCATCCATTTCAGGCATTTGAATGTCCATCAACACCACATCGAAATGTGATTGCGCTAAACACTCAAGCGCAACGCGACCATTTTCAGCAACAACAACCTCTGCCCCCATTGAGGCCAATAATTCTTGGGCAACCATTTGATTTACTAGGTTATCTTCAACAAGCAATACCAAAACGCCAGCTAGTGTGCCCGCTAAAGGTGCATTCGCTGGTCGCTCGCTCTCTGCGCTCGGTAAACCAATTACCTCAGGCTGTTCTGCTCCTGCATTAACTTGAATTAGCTCAGGAGCATCGGTCACGACAGCCTCTTTGGGCGTATGTTCGAGTACTTGCTCAGTATCAGTGGCCGCTACTTTTTCGTGCTGCAAATGATGATTTATCTTAGCTAAGGTGTGACGATATAGCGGACTATCAAACAATAAGTAAGATGAACTTAAGCTGGATAATTGATTCGCAATCGACGGTGAGATATTGGCCATAATTGGCTGGCATAGACCAATAAGCGCAATGTTTTCACATGCCTGCTCAATCGCCACCAGGTTATCATTAGCCGAGGCATGCTGTGCCTTATCATCAGTACTAACTAAGACAACTGCCCTACCGCCTAGCTTAAGCACTTGTAATTGCACTAAGCTTTCAACGAAATAGTACTGCCAATGATAGCTAGCAATAGCTTGTTGCATAGACTCAGGCAATTCAAAACCCAAACTAATAATGCTGATATCTGAACAAACCTTTTCTGTGCTCGGTGCAGCCAGTCGCAACGGGATTACAAAGCTAAACTCGCTGCCTTGCTCGGGCGTAGAACTGACCTTAATTTGCCCGCCAAACAACTCAATGATTTGTTGACTAATTGATAGCCCAAGGCCAGATCCCCCGTATTCTCGCGTCATTGATTCATCTGCTTGCACAAACGCATCAAACAATCGAGCTTGTTTGTCTAAAGGAATACCTATGCCAGTATCTGTCACGGCAAACTTGAGCAGTACATTTTGCTCATCTTTGCCCGCAACGGTGACACTGAGTGCAACCGAGCCTTGATGTGTAAATTTGATAGCATTGTTAATCAGGTTGGTCAGTACCTGAGTTAGGCGCATTTCATCAACGATAACTTGAGCAGGTACATCAGCATCTATGTCAACAGCAAGCGTTAGTGCCTTTTGATGTGCCGCTAGTGTGTTAAGCTGTAAAACACGATCAACAATGTCATCAAAGTGCGCTGGTTCAAGGTTCAACCTGAGCTTGCCCGCTTCAATTTTGGCTAAATCTAAAAGTTCATCGATTAAGTGCAGTAAGGAAGAAGAGGCACTTTGTGCATTGGTCAAGTATTGCTGTTGGAACGCACTCAAGCGAGTGTTTGATAACAGCGCAATCATACCTTGAATTGCATTTATTGGCGTACGGATTTCATGACTCATGTTAGCCAAAAACTGACTTTTCGCCTGACTCGCTTGTTCTGCTTGCTCTTTGGCTGTTTGTAACGTTGATTGCACCGCGGTTTGTACCGAAACATCCCGTAAAATAGCAATTGAACCTAACGGTTGGCCTGCTTCATTAAAATAGCGGGTACAGAAAATCTCATAGGTGTCACCGCTTGTTTCAATCAGATCTTGATAACCAATGCGGCTTTCTTGTTCCGGTAGTTCACTGAAGTTTTTCAATGCTTCTTGAACCGGTGGTAATAACAAGTTGTGAATATTCTTGCCAAGGAGCTCTGTTTCTCGGCTGCCGATATAGTGCTCGAAAGCTTTGTTACAGCCCGTTAGCAGATGCTGATCGTCGTAAAATATAATAAATTCAGGAATGCCATTAATCACTGAGCGCAGCAATACATAAGCCCTTTTTTGCTCTTCACTACGCTCAATTAAGGCTTGTGTTTTCTCGGCTACACGCGAGTCCAGTGCAGCGTTTTGCTGCTTTAATTGCAATAATAAACTACTGTTTTCACCGAATATATTTTCGACTAAACGAAACCATGGCAACCATTCTTTTGTTGGTTTTACCTTACCTGGGCTACCCTGTGCACAATGCTCAATATGACTGATAAACTCTGTTGCAGGCTTAATAAAGGTTTTGCGTGTCATGACATAAACTAGAGCTAGGAACGCCACTAAGCCGCAGTTAAACATGGTAATGTTAAAAGTGATACGATTTTTCA
The DNA here is from genome assembly GCF_003390395.1 of Thalassotalea euphylliae. Classification (NCBI taxonomy): domain Bacteria; kingdom Pseudomonadati; phylum Pseudomonadota; class Gammaproteobacteria; order Alteromonadales; family Colwelliaceae; genus Thalassotalea; species Thalassotalea euphylliae. The sequence continues at coordinate 3,706,611 of NZ_QUOV01000001.1, forward strand.
CTTGTCCAGTAAAATCATCATACGCTTGATATTGAATTAAGCTCCAACCGTTTACCGCTAAATAATGCTTTTGCAGCAACCAACCACGATAAACCATATCTCCTTTAAAACTCATCAAATTCACTTGAGGTAAGGTCTGTAAGCTGTCTGGGACGATATCACGCCATGTGCTATTGGCAGTCATCTCTCTTTGATCTGAGGCTCGATGAACAAGCGCACTACCAACGCGATTAATCAACACATAACCTTGCCGCTCACCTTTCAGTGTTGGAAGCTTTTGCTGCAAGCTGGCAAGGTCAACATCAATAACAATCGCGCCTTTAAAGTTACCATCAAGAAATACCCCAGTGCCGATTGCCGCTTTTAGTCCTTGACCCGCAGCATCTTGATAAGGCTCTGACCAGAAAAATGGCTCACCGGCTAAATTTTGCTGCCGCACTTGCCAAACAAAAGTTTCATTAAGCATGTGATCAGAGTAGCGCCACGCTTGATGACCAATCCAAGGAAAAATACTGACAAAACGGTTCAAGGATAGGTAATAAAACCAAGTCGCATCAGGGTTATTATGGCTTGCAGTGACAAACCCCGGCGTTAATGCATTTGCCATCGCCAGCTCTTGCCACATGGCTTGATCAAAGCCACTAATTTGGCCTCGCCCTGTGATATTGCCGCGCAAGCGTTTGCGTTTTGTTAGCTCATCACGTGATGGGCTGTTTAGAAAATAACTATCCCCTTGCTGGACAAGCTCAGGCTGGTTTGTGAAAAGCTCTTCTGGGTGGTCTAGGTAATATTGTGCAAATTGCTTCAAGCCAAGCAAACTTTGCTGGCTTTGCTCAAGGCTGTGATTAAGAATTTTGGCTTGTTCAGCAAGTTCCTGCTGATTATGTTCAAGGCGATGTTCTAGCTCGTGATAATAGCGATATACACCGACAGCAATGGCAAATAATGACAATAAAACAAACAGCACAAATACCGCTAGGTTATAGCGACTAAACAAATTTACTTGTGGGATGTTTCGGTTCACTGAGCTGTCTTTACGATGCAAATCAATATCTTTGGCAGTATATACGTAACTCAGCTATGGCGCACAGCAAATACTAATGTAGAGTGTGTAAAACTCATAAAAAAATAGCCGGCAGATGCCGGCTATTGGATAGTTGTGCGGGTTGAAAGCTTATCTTAAGAATAAGCCTCGCAACGCTTTAAACATAACGTCACGGTACTTCAAGATAAAGCGGTTTTTAGGTAACCAAGCTTTTGAATGTAATACTGTTTTTGCTTTTGAGAAAGTTAAGAAACCTTCGTGGCCATGATAGTGACCAATACCTGAATTACCTACGCCACCAAATGGGGCGTCATCCGCCATTACGTGCATTGCCGTATCGTTAATTGACACACCACCACTGTGGGTGTTTTTCAGAATATGGTCAATCTTCTGTGCATCTTTCGACATGATATACAGCGCTAATGGACGTGGACGATCATTAATAAAGCTTATGACTTCACTAATGTTTTGGTACGTTTTAATTGGCAAAATAGAACCAAAGATTTCTTCCTTCATCACCTGCATACCATCATGCACATTCGTTAATAAGTGCGGGTAGATCAAACGGCCATCACCTTCTTGTCGCTCTTTAACGGCATGAATATTCGCACCTTCAGCTTTCGCATCTTCTAGGAAGCGTTCAATACGTGCAAATTGGCGATCACTGACAATATGCGTTTGGGTATTGTTGTTTTTAGTCTCAAAGTGATATTCGCGGTAGCGCTTAACAAAGGTTTCAACAAACTCTAACTCGCGGCTTTCCGGCACAAACACATAGTCAGGAGCAACACAAATTTGCCCAGAGTTCGTTGACTTACCCACGATTACTGCGTCTACAGCAATATTCATATTGGCTGTTTCATCAATGATCGTCGGTGACTTGCCGCCCATTTCTAAAGTGATCGGTGTTAGGTTCTCAGCAGCGGCTTTAGCCACCATGCGGCCAACATTTGTTGAACCGGTGAAGATTAAATGGTCGAATGGCAATGCCGAGAATGCCGCACCAACATCTGCTTCACCTTCGATAATGCTGATGTGATCACTGATCACAGAAACGACTTTACGCAATGCTTGGTTGGCGTGAGGCGTGAACTCACTCATTTTAATCATTACACGATTACCCGCTGCAATCGCTTGAATTGCCGGGCTAAGTGCAAGGAAAATTGGGAAGTTCCACGGCGTGATAATACCAACCACACCAAGTGGTTGATAATGTACTCTAACCGTTGATGGCGCCAACATTAAGCCAGCGTGACGCTTTGAAGGCTTCATCCACTTCTTCACGTTTTTTAGCGAGTAGTTGACCGCCATTACCGTCGACAGTAAATCAGAAATTAATGTGTCAAACTCACTGCGGTAACCGTAATCTTGCTTAAGTGCGTCGTAAATTTCCTGCTCGTGAGCAATCAAGGATTTTTTAAGTGCTAACAATACGTCTTTACGTGCTTGCAAACTTGGGTATGGTGTTTGTTTAAAGTTTGAGGTCATCACCTCAAAATCATTGTTGAGCTGAGCTAGGTTATCTTGATGCTCGGCAAGGTTTGCAACATTACTCATAATATTCTCCACTCACGGTAGCTAAATCTTGAATTCTTTTAACTTCAAATAGTTAATTTTTAACAGCGACAACACTGTCGATAATAATGCTCATTTCCTTAAGAAACTGGTCACGGGAAGACTCTTCCAGTAACAATCCTTTGCCTGCGGCAATCAAAGTAAACGCGATACCATCAGCATGCTCACTGGACACTAGATTATGGCGAGCTAAAAAATCAGCGAGTCGCGTTTTTAAACGCAATGGCCAATCATCCCCTGAGCACTTTTCTGACTGAAATACATCGTCTAGGATTTCAGTGCCATGCGGGTTACTGACAATTTCAATCGCATCACCAATAAATATGTCAAACACTTGATGCAAGGTTTGCATTGGAGGCTGTTGATCATTGGTTAACGCCGCAAATATTCGGCCATACATCACCGAAAGATACGTATCTATTGTCCATTCATGACAACGTGTTTTAGAGCCAAACTTTTTATAAATCGACTGTCTTGAAACTCCCGCTGCATTGGCAATTTCTTCCATCGATGTTTTGCGAACCCCATAACGGGCAAATGTTTCCAGAATATTTCTGGCACTTTCTTGTTCTTTAGTAAGTACAGCAGACAACGTCTAACCCTCAATAGATTGCAGACATAAATAACAAATTTGACGGTGGCCAATAATACACCACAACCACCCTATGTCAACAAAAGGGTTACAAAAAGAATTAAATATGTAAACATTGTCAATTATGAATGGGCTGTTCTAGACTGTTAAGCCACCAACACAAGGCTAGTTTGAGTGTGATTCAACACCAATTATTTGTTTGCGTTACGAATTTATAGAAACGTGAGTTAACCAGACCAGAGCTGTTCGGTTAGTTTTAATGCTTTCAGTGGCTTGATAGGGATCAAGCAAAGTTATTTTTTGTGGACTTTCTCTCGCGAAGAAGGAACCAATATCGGGTAGCTTGCTATGATAAGCTAGCTAAATTTTTACGCCGGATACATTACACATGGTAAACAACGCACATCGGTTATAACGAGGAGATTAAGGTATCAATAATTTTTATCGACTTTTATTTATGCTAAGCACCTTGCTTATTAGCCTGGATAGCCATGCCAACGACGAAGATTACCAAAGTAATGAATATTGGCAAACGCTGGCTGATCGCATTAAAGAAGATCCTAACCTCGTTATTGAAAAAGCGCTCACTTTGCAGCAAAAGTTTAAGCAAGACCACCAAAGCTACAACGAGCTACAAGCGATGGCAGTATTGAGTAGCGCCTTAGTTGCAACCAGTCAATTTGATCACGCAGAAATGGTGATTAACGAAGGGCTGGCGCGCGTTGACAAAGAAGGCTCTAGCATGCTCAAAATGCGATTTTTACGTGAACAAATCTTGCTTACCCATGAGCGTGGTCAGTGGCAACAGGTGATTATACTGTCATCTCACGCATTAGCACTTGCTGAGCAAGAAAATATGCCACAAATGATCGCCCACTTTCTTCACAATCGTTCGCGAGGATTAAGGGCATCAAGCCAGAACCAACAAGCACTAGCAGACATGCTAGCGGCTTATCAAATTGCCAAAGCGCACGATATGAGGCTTATTTTAGCGGAAATCGTAAATAGCATTGCGTTAGTGCACCAAAATCTTGGTCAATTCGACGAAGCAATTCATTATTTTAAAGAAGCACTGACATTTATCGATGCCGACAAAGACAAATTTGGCACCTCTATTTTACTTTACAACATCGGAACGCTTTACATACACAAACAAGACCTAACGCAAGCGAAAGAATATCTGCAACAAAGCTTAGCATTAAGCTTAACTTTGAATGACGAAATAGGCGTCGCTTACGTACACAGTCAACTCGCCACTATTGCCTATAACACTGGCGACTACCAAAGAGCATTAAATCATATTGAGCAATCACTACCGGTATTTGAACAAGCAAAAATTTACCAATCGATCACTTTAGGTAAATTAAATTTGGCGAAAGTAACGCTCGCACAAGGGGATCACCAAAGGGCGCTAAATATGTTGCTCGCCCTTGAAAATGACATCGCTAACTTAAACAACGATACCCATAGCAAGGGCTATTTGCTTGCTTTAGCACGCAGTTACCAAAAAAGTAGGCTTTTTCAACAGGCATCTGAGCAGTACGAGGCTGCCATTGCTCATATTGAACAAACCGCTAGCAAAAATAACAAAGAGTCACTGCAGAAAATTCAAACGCAGATGAATATTCAGCACGAACAGCAAAAAACTGAATTGCTAAAAAAAGAAAATGAACTGCAAAAGCAACGTATTGCGCAGCAAGATTTAAGGCAAAAGCTAGTCTACCTTGTCGCCACCACTGTCGTGGTGTTGATCTTAGTGATTCTGGTGATTTTGTTTCAGCAAATTCGATCACGCCGCAAGTTTCTTCGTTTGGCGCTAAGTGACGAACTGACGGGCGCCCCTAACCGCCGAAACATTCGTGAAAAAGGCGCAGTCATGTTTAGCCAAGCAAAAACAAATGCCACTGAGCTGGCAGTTGCTGTGATTGATTTGGATAACTTTAAAACCATTAACGATAATTTTGGTCATGAAGCCGGTGACAACGTACTTAAAGCCTTCTATCAAGCATGTAAGCACAGTATTAGGTCGTCAGACAACATAGGTAGAATTGGCGGTGAAGAATGGTTATTAATCATGCCAGCGGCTAGTGAACAAAACATCACAGATGCATTCAAGCGAATAAGACAGACATTAAGCCAACAACAAATTGCTGGTGTTCCATCAACCCACCCAGTGACATTTAGTATGGGAGCTGCTGCGATAAAACCTGATGATAAAAAACTCGACGACGTGATTAGACGTGCTGACAGCGCTGTCTATAAAGCAAAAGCACAGGGCCGCGATCAACTGACCTTAGCTGCCATTTAACTTAGTTTTACACAAGCAGTAATTGGTTGGGGAAGTATTATAGATCAAGCTTACTTTTGTTTCAGGCTTACTTTTGTTTCAGGCTTACTTTTATTTCAGGCTTATAGGATGAGTGTATTTATATTTATCACAGCGCTGTGATAAATATGAAACCATTTAGAAACTACAAAATAGCTGCGATTTAACGTAACAATGACTGAGATTGCTAATCTTGCCGGTTCGTAATACAGTATTCTAACATTGTGATGTACAGTGATGCTGTATTGCAGGCATTTATAGTAGCCTCAGAATCAGCTTCATAAGCTCTTCTTGCAAGTCACGTTAACACCACCAGACCTACCGAAACGCCTTTAAATTCGTTGCTTTTAAACCACTTGTATAAGCCTCAGATACTTTTGTAATCAATTCGTTATAATTTTGTGAAGATTAGTTAGAAACAAACCTCTACTTTTAGATTGTTGCTCAGCACATAAAATAAGAGGAAACAAAAATGAGATTTAACAAAGTTGTAACAGGCCTAGCGTTCGGGCTCGCAGCTTCAAGCTTCGCCAACGCGCAAACTATCGATATTAGCATTACCAACCTTACACACGCACAAAACTTCACACCACGTTTAGTGATTGCTCATGACAACACAGTTGACGCATTTGAAGTGGGTGAAGAAGCTTCAACAGCACTAGCATGGTTAGCAGAAGCAGGCGTTATTGAAGACGAGCAAAATGCAGCTTCTAGCGGTCAAAACTTCGAAGCCTTACTAGGACCAGAAGATACTGACAATGGCTCAAACACTTGGCACCGTTTTGGTGGTTTACTAGCACCATCAATGACACTCAGCTACCCGTTCGATACCATGGACAAGCCTTACTTATCTTTACTATCTATGTTGGTACCTACTAACGATGCTTTCGTTGGTTTAGACTCAATTGTCATCCCAACAGAACCAGGCACATACACTTACTTCCTAAACGCATATGACGCTGGTACTGAATTAAACGACGAGTTAAACAGTGCACGTACCGATGTTACCGAAGCAGGTACAGGTAATGCATTAGGCGGCTATGGCGTACCTGGTGTTGCCGGTGGCGGCGCTTCTCCAGTGCCATTAGGCACAGGTGGTACAGGTGTTGGTGCCGTTATCGAAAGTGGTCAAGTTGAAGATGGTACAGATGGTCCAGTACATATTCACCGTAACGTTTTAGGTGACACAAGCGATTCAGGTGGCGCTAGCGACCTTGACTCTACTGTACACCGTTGGTTAAACCCTGTTGCTCGCGTTACTATTACTGTACCAGCACCATAAGTTGGAGGAGTAAATCATGAGAAAGTCAACACTTAGCGTGAGACTCCTGGTTTTGTCATTGGCATTAGGCCTAGGTGGCTGTTTCGATGACGGTGACGATGGCGCTGACGGTGCTCAAGGCCCACAAGGTGAGCAAGGACCAGCAGGTCCGGCTGGCCCAGCAGGCCCTGCGGGTCAAGATGGACAGGACGGCACTGGCACTACAGCAGTCTACACAGTACAAATTACTAACTTAACTTACGCTCAACCATTCTCGCCAGCAGCAATTATTTTGCATGAGGCAGGTTACAGCGCATTCACCGATGGTGAGCCAGCGAGCGTAGCGATTGAAGAATTAGCAGAAGGCGGCAGCAACGCAAGTTTACTTAGCGAAGCGATGGGCTCTGTATATTACCTTGACTCACAATCAGGTAGTGGCCCAATTCCACCGCGTTCAATTGGTAATACTTATACGCTTGTTGTACCAGCGTTAGACACCGATAACCTTCGTCTATCGTTTGCAACTATGCTAGTGAATACCAATGATGCTTTTACCGCATTAAATGCGATGGATGTGAGTAACATGACGGTCGGCCAAAGCGCGAGCTTTATGACACCAACATGGGACTCTGGCACAGAAGCGAATACTGAAACGGCTGATACTATGCCTGGGCCTGCAGCAGCGGCAGCAGGTGGCGGCGGTGCAGCAGCTGGCTTCGATGCAGCACGTGATGATTTATTTGATCGCGTACACTTCCATCGTGGTGCAACGACTAGCGCCAATGCTACCGACCCAAGCATGGAAGGTTTAAGTACTTCTGTGTTAACTGAAGGTCACCGTTGGGATAACCCTACGGCAAAAGTCACCATTACTCGTACTCGATAATAATTGTGACTTTATTATTAACTTACTCTTAGCGGCGTAAGAAAAGTAAAAAGGCTTCCATTGGAAGCCTTTTTTATTGCCCTTGACCCGTCTGACGCACAGCGCTATTGGGCACTAGCTAACGCTTGCTCTTCAATAAAGTCATAGCAGGCTGCCACAGCCAATGTCAGCTTATGCTTTGGCGCCATATGAATTAGTGGTGATTTTTGTTGATGTGATTCACGCATTTTTACCGACTGTGGAATATAGTCAGCAATAACCGGGTATCCTTCGTCAATCAGCTCTTGAATAATGCGACCCGGTAAATTGGCATTCGCCATGTACTGGTTGGCAATAATACCTTCAACGTGCAAATTTTCGTTGTGATCTTCTTTAATCTCTTGAATTTGCTGCTGCAAGCTATACAGGCCCTGACGCGCAAAGTCGTCACAATCGATAGGAATTAAGCAACTATCTGCCGCAATTAACGCAGACAGGCTGTAAAAATTCAGCGCAGGTGGTGTATCAATGTAAATGCGGTCAAAATCATCACGTAAAGTCGCTAGTGCATCGCGTAATTTATAGATTTTGTGACGACTATCGAGTTCACTTTCAAGCTCTTTAATTCGCTCAGAGCCACGAATAATAAACAAGTTCTCGTAACTCGTTGGTTGGCAATACTCAATGATAGGACGTTTGCGTAAATGAAAGGTAATGGTCTGTTCAAATAGCGCCGCGATAGAGTCATCATCGCTAATATCAAGTGCGGATAAATAAGAAGAGGTATTGCACTGCGTATCGAGATCTAACACTAAGGTACGTAAACCACTTGCAGCCGACATCGCGGCAAGATTAACAGCAAGGCTTGATTTACCTACCCCACCTTTTTTATTAAAAAGCACTCGGATCATGAACTTCCCTATCAACTCTTTGTAAGTAGTAACAATTAATACTTACTCACGTTAACAAATAATAAGCAACGTCGCTATGTCGAAAAGTACTAAATAAGTTCAACTATTGCTGACAATAACCAGAATAACAGAGCGGTGGGGGTGGTTTTATTGAAATAACCGAGTGACTAGCTGATCTGCTTGATAGCTCAAGACAAATCAGCATTCACACTATTAGCCTGACATTGGTTTAACGGCGAGATTTACGCACCGCGACGCCAAGTAAAACTAAACCAAGCAAGGCTAAGGTATCTGGCTCTGGAATTTCAGCACTGTTTGGACGACCAGCTAAGCTCGAAAAGCGCGCGGTTTGACTCTCTGTGTAAAAGCCAACATGGCCAGCAGTAAAGCTGTTATCGGTAAACGACTGCTCTACACCACCTAAGCTAAATGAAATTTCCTCACCTGAACGTGCAACGTTAAAGCGGTAATTAACATCATCTTGCCAAAATAATTCCTGCTCGAACAAAGTGCTTGAAACACCATCGACTTCTTTAACTAAAAACAGACCACTTGAAACGGAGAATCGGCCGTCACCGCGATCACCACGATCGTTTAAGCCACCTTGCTCCCAACCCAAGCGGTAGTGATTGCGTTCGTCCTGCCAGCCAAACACAACACCGAGAATATCGTCATCATCAAATAAATCCGATGTCGGTGTCATAAAGCCACTAAATACAAAGTCGCCATCAAAGATGAAATCACTAATTAAAGCGCCATTGGCATTATTATTTTGTATTGCTTGATTACCATTTGCACTGGTAATACCTTGCGAGCCACCACGTGCAGGGGATTCTGCTAATGTCCACAAACTGGTATCAATAATAATATTGGCTTGCGCATTAGTAAAAATTAGGAATAGAGATAAAAATGAAAGGCTTTTAATAGACTTCAACATGCTACAACCTAAAACAAGTTAATTAAAAGATAAAACAGTAATGTTTTCTATGTTAAACAACTAGTTAGTCTGTTCAACATGATAGTTAACAGGTGCTTAAGCAAAAACAACACCATTATAAAAAGTTTTTAATTATCATGAGGTTAAAAACCTTTCTTTTTATCAGCAAAAGAAAGTGTTAAATAACCTGACACTTGGTAGTAATTATTTACTGTTCAATGAGTTAAAGAGTTAGAAGCCAGATATCGGACAGCTACCCCCTAAGAAAAACAGCCGCCTTGAGCGAAGAGCACTATAATTAAAAGAGAGCACTTAAAGTAAAACACGTAAACCAAAACAAAGCGCCCGAGTCAAAGCAGGGCATGACCTTCAGCTAAGTATTACTAAATCAGCTAGCTGACTTTTGCCATAACATCGCCTGACCAAATAGGCTGGAGATCAGGGCGTGTTGAGCTTTCGAGGTTGAATTTTGTTCAATCTAAACGCTTTCTGATCGCGACGCTCGTTTTGTCGCATAGTTGTTCTCGGCTTTGTCTCCTGAGTCGCTCTACCTCCTGCATCCATGCAGTCGTATGTAAAAAGCGAGCAACAATGAGCAGGAGGCGTTTAGATGAACCCAATCAATTAAAATAAAAGGGCAGCGTCTGTTTGAGTTTTCTACTTTGTTGGCACTTATTTATGGAGAATGACTACACTGCACAAGTGCCGCCTTGTATAAAACCCAAACAGACTGCTGCAAAAACAACCCTGAAAGATCAACACGCCCTAATACCAACAACAAGTGTTCAAACCAACATTAGTGGAAGGCTTTCGACATTGCGCACCATGAGCTATCGCTTAATAATCATACTATTGTCAGTGTTTTTTACACTGCCTGTTACTCTGTTCGCCCAAGACACTGCTTCGCATGCCGAAGGTTGTGAAGTTACCGCATCGGTATCACCAGATTTTCCCAAAGGTTTACACGCCAAATATATGCGCTATCTCGGCCAAAAGCTCAACCTGAAAGTCAATATCAAACCTATGCCATTGGCGCGGCGAATCAAAGAGCTTGAGAAAGGCACTATCGATATCATTATTCTCAACTACCGAGAAAATCCAGCACTCACCTTTTTGCAACCCGCCTACAGCCCAATTACCGAATATCTGTTCGTCAATCACGATGACAAAGATAAAATCACCAATTACCGACAACTCATCAACGCTGCCATTGGCTTAAACACTGGTTCAGAAGTCTTTCCGATATTTGACAACGATAAGGCATCGAAAAAAATCACGGTTAATACGTTAGAACAAAAAATATTGCTGCTGAAGCACAATCGAATTGACGGTTTTTTTCATACGAATCTGAGTACTAAGGCTGTACTGCAACAAATGGGTTTAACTGAAGATATAGTCAAGTCTACTTGGCAGCCTCAATACTTGAGAAAGCAATCACATTTTGTCATTTCGCCAAATTCAAAGCTCTTTCATCGTAAAGCTGAGTTAGAGAAGATTATCGAGCAGGGAGTTGCTAATGGCGAGTTTCTTGAGATTCGGCGAGTTCACTACAAAGCTACCAACAAGTAGTGATCCCAAAAAACGTAGTCTTCTTGTTGGAACAATCAGTACATGCGCTTAATAACAAAAACGCCCCTTTGCTAACCCTTGGGCTAGGCGCTAAAACATGAGTTAGCCATATAACGGCGTAATCAAGTCATCTGGACACCAAACCAACCCCAGCGTGTTAACTACGCTCACTTCGGTAACTCATTGTAAAGGTTAAGCATACTCGTTATCGAAAGTCTTTGTGGCGCGAGCCCTACACCATGATAAAGGTAACGTTGATAAGATAAAGATTGCCAGCCTTTGCGTTTGATAAAACGGCTAAACTGACGAACATTCGTTTGTGTGATTAACTCAAAAGAATATTTTTCTAATGCCCCCTGATAGCGCTGAGGATTTTCAGCTAGCTGGTGTTGTGCAATTCGCAATACAGCTTGTCCTGCCATTAAAAAATGTCCACCGACTGATGCTGTCAGTTTACCTTGCTCGATACTATCAATAGCACCTGGCAGCCAATCAAAACCACCAATAAAGTATGGCTGGCTTTGTTGATTACTAGCTAATTGATAGGCAGTCAGTGCCAAGTCGTCGTTAGCGCACCAAATTAATCGAGCTTGTGGGTAGCGACGTAAAATCTCGGGCAATTTGTCCTGCGCAACTTGCTTATCCCAATTAGTCGAAAAGACCTGCTTTAGCTGGAGCTTTTGCTTAGCGTCCATATCCATCAGTATTTGCTCGCGCTGCTTGGAAACGGAATTAAAATTGCCACCCAAACCCACCACATTTATTGGCTTATTTGGATATGCATTTTGATGCTCACGCATCAAAGCATCCAGCAGCAGTTGACTACCTTGTTGATTATCATAAACAACTTCCCCTATCCAATTAGGATAAGATTCAGTGGGGTATTTAATAATGCCATCTTGGTTATCAAAATCGGTATCTTCTAATGTGATAAATTTAACGTTTGCTTGGTTAAGTAGATCAAACAATGATTTGGCATTACCTTGGTAGGGGCGAATAATGACATAATCAGGTCTTTTATCCTGACGGAGCAGATGACTAACGGTAGCCAGCAACGAAAATCGGCTTTCTACTGATGAATAAGTTTGGATATTAATATCAAGATCAGCAGCCACTGCAAAAGCGACATCTTCGACGATTCGCCAAAATCCGTGCTCAGCAGCTTGAGGTAAAATTAACGCAATGGAGAGCTTGTCTTGAACAAGCGAGTCACCATTTTTTCGGGCTTGTTCGTTTGCTTCTTTGCTAAATACCAAGCTACTAGCGCTGGCATTAACGCTTACGCAGAGTAATAGTAATAAAACATACCAATACAAGCGAGCAACTTGGCGAGTTAGAATATTGATATGTAACACCCCATCATTGCCAGCACTTGTAACAAGATTAGCACAGAAGACAAAGCATATTTTTATCTTTACTTATTGAATAAGTTTCTTCAATTCTAGAATTATTTATTAGCTGTTCGGCAGCTAATAACAGCACTTTCAGAAATCTAGATTAAAAGTAGCTATGCCAGCGTGCAGCATTTTGCGTGCAATTCCGACTCGCTAAAGTGACTTTCGAATCCTTTAACAAGCATCTGAATTTTATAGAGAGGTTTTCTTGATAATGTTGAGAGAATGGCAATAACTGAACAAATCAGCAAAGGCAGCATACACTGCCTAAGCTCATCACCAAGGATTATCTAAAACGTAGATTACCTCGCGATAGTTGATCTAGTGAGTTGCAGCCCATTAAGCGCATATCACGTAACAATTCTTCTTTCATTAAGCCAAGCATACGCTCAACACCCGGTTGACCGGCTGCGGCTAATGGGTACAAGTAACCGCGACCAATACCGACCGCTTTTGCACCAAGTGATAAGGCTTTAAGCACATGGGTACCGCGCTGCACACCGCTGTCGAACAACACATCAATACGATCACCAACGGCATCAACAATTTCTGCCAGTTGGTCAAATGAGCTGCGAGAGCCATCAAGCTGACGGCCACCATGGTTAGAGATCACGATACCGGTACAGCCGATATCAGCAGCGCGTTTCGCGTCTTCAACCGTCATAATGCCTTTTAAGCAGAACTCGCCATCCCAGAATTTCACCATCTCTTCAACGTCTTGCCAATTCATTGATGGATCAAGCATTTTAGTGAAGTAATCACCAATTGAGCTACTGCTATTGCCCATATCAATATGCGCATCGAGCTGAGGTAGGCTGAAACTCTCATGGGTAACATAGTTAATGCCCCACATTGGCTTAATGGCAAATTGGATCATGCCTGCAAGGGTTAAGCGGAACGGAATTGAAAAACCTGTGCGCAAGTCACGTTCACGGTTACCACCAGTGATTGAGTCAACGGTTAGCATCATCACTTTAACGCCGGCCGCTTTGGCACGCTCCATCATGGCTTTGTTCAAGCCGCGATCTTTGTGGAAGTAGAACTGGTAAACTTGCGGAGTATCTACTAGCTCGGCAATTTCTTCTAGACTAACCGTACCTAGTGAAGAAACACCAAACATAGTACCGTATTTTTCTGCCGCTAGCGCTACCGCGCGCTCACCTTTGTGGTGGAATAAGCGTTGCAGTGCTGTTGGTGAGCAGTACACTGGCATATCCAGCTTTTGCCCCATGACGGTAGTTGATAAATCAACATCTTCAACGCCAGTTAGTACGCTTGGCAATAAATCACAGCTTTCAAACGCATCAGTGTTGCGACGATACGTGGTTTCGTCGTCGGCACCACCATCAATGTAGTTAAAGATAGGGCCTGGTAGGCGCTGTTTTGCTAGTTTTCTAAAATCATGAAAGTTATGACATTGTTTTAATCGCATCATTAGCAATTCCTCATTGACTAGCAACAAGCACAGTTGCGTTTGTGCTTGTCCATTTGACCAACGCCTGGATTAAAGCTATTGGTTGGATCAAGCTGTTGATAAAAGGCTTTTACACCCGGTTCTGCTTCATAAAGGTGACCGACGTTGTGCTCAGCAGGGTATTTAGCCCCGCGAGAGTCGAGTAGCGCGAGCATTTCTTTTTTCACTTTTTTTGCATCGGCACCTTTTTTCAGGACATAGTCTTGATGGAAGACATAGCAGAAGAAGTGTCCATAATATAATGACTTATCGATTTGGCTGGCGATCGACTCTGGCAATTCTTCTTGCCACAGTGGATCGTTGCGCTTAAGCGCAATATCTAACGCTAAGATATCGCCAACTGTTTTATCGTGAAGCGTTTGATAGCGAATGGCAGCACCCGCCGCAGCAAAACGCTGCAAATAAGCTTTCGCCGCTTCGTCTGGCAGGCATTCAAAGTAATCTCCTGCGTCAGGGTTTTCTTTGAAATAGCTCGCCAAAAAGCTAGACGCTTCGGCAATGCCTTCATCACTCATCTTCAAAATTAAGTGATGTTCGTACTTGTCACGATAAGCCAACATTCGCTCAGGTAAATGCTGTGGAAAACACTTACTTGCCACTTGCAATACGCGATCGCTCATATACTTAGGCAATAATGGCACCTTGTTTAAGGTGGCATCCACACGACCTTTTAAGGCAAACAGCTTAGGTAACCTGTCGGTACCTAAATGCTCAATACTTAAGAAAGTGTCTTTACCGTATTTCGCCGCGATATCGAAAATATCACGGTGCATATACTCACCCACTTCTGGCAGATGCTTGAAGGTGCTAAGAATATGTCGACGCAAGTGGGTTAAGGTATCGGGATTATTGGTACCGATATAATAAGTTTGCTCTTGTTTAGCCACTTCAAAGGTGTCTAAACGCACCGCAAAAACAGCCACTTTACCGGCACAGCCACTGGCTTCATAAAGACGAGTCGTATCGGCATTAAAACGACTTGGCGTGTCGGCATCGACATCGCGTAAACGCTCAAGGTAGTCGCTGGCACTGGCTTTTTCTTTGGTCGCTAAACTTGCCAGCGAGAATTTTTCTGCTTCTAAGTTCGCTAAGATTTGCTCAGGCGTATCACCCAAGTCGATACCTAAGTGATTGACGAGTTCCAGTTGGCCTTGCTCGTTCACCCAAGCATAAAGTGATAATTCGGTATAGGCAGGGCCACGTTTCACCAGTGCGCCACCAGAATTATTGGCAATGCCACCAACAATGGATGCTCCTAAACAAGACGAGCCAATTACCGAATGCGGCGCTCGGTTAAGCGGCTTAAGTGTTTTTTCCAAGGTATGTAAGGTTGTACCCGGGAAGCTGATCACTTGCTCACCTTCACCCAATACCAAGAGCTTATTCATCGCCAAGGTATTGATGATGACAATTTCTCTGTCGTAGTCATCACCACTTGGGGTTGAACCTTCCGTCAGGCCAGTGTTCGCCGCTTGCATAATCATAATGCAGTCAGCAGCAACACAAAGTTTTAATACTTGCCAAAATTCAACCAGTGTTTCAGGGAAAACAACAGCTAGCGCGCTACCACCACCTGAGCGCCAACCGGTGCGAAAATGCTCGGTGCTTTTCTGGCCAACGCGAATTTTGTTTTCACCTAACGCATCGGTTAAATCTGAAATAAGTCGTTTCTTATCCATATTAATCTCGAATCAGTAATCGTTAACACGTGTGTAACGGATTAACTTTTCTAACGTTTAGCCAAGTGGACCAGTCAGTTGCAAGCCGTATAAGGCAAACATGACTAACGCGCCAGCAAATAACACATAGTAAATCGTTGGCAATACTGTTTTTCTTAAGGTTGCCCCTTCTTGGCCAAGCAGGCCGACAGTAGCACTGGCCGCAACAACGTTGTGAATGGCAATCATATTACCGGCAGCAGCGCCAACCGCTTGGGCTGCAATAATAATCGCAGGCGATAGGTGTAAGCTGACTGCTGCTTCATATTGGAATTGGCTGAACATCATGTTCGAAACAGTATTTGATCCTGCGATAAAGGCACCTAGTGCACCAATGGTTGGGCTGATCAGTGGGAAGGCATCACCAAACCAAGTGGCAAACATTTGCGCGCTGCTCATTGGCATGCTTGGTAAATCAGCCATGTTCACACCCGAGTTAATAAACAAGCGCACCATCGGGATAGTGAAAATCAGCACGAAGCCAGCACTGAAAATAGTTTTGCTCGACTCTTTAAACGCTTTGCTTAGCGCATCGCCACGCGTAGTTGTGCTACCTTGCAACATTACCGCTGCTAGCGCGCCAATGAGTAATAAACCACCCGGCAAGTAAAGCGGGCTAAATGCTGTACTCACACCGGCTTCACCAAGAATGTCGGTAAAACCAATACTGACGCTGTTGAGTAGTGCTTTGAAATCACCAAACACACGTGAGCAAACTAAAAGAGCAGCCACTAGTAGATAAGGCGTCCAAGCAACGACTTGTGACATTGGCTTGGTCACTTTCAGATCGTTATCAGCAATTTCCAGTTTACCTAACCAGTTTTCTGGCCATTGTGACTTTTCAGGGAATTGCCAATGTTTTTTAGGGGTTAAGAAACCCTTTTTCGCAGCACTGACGACAATAGCCATGCTCACTAAACCACCAATTAATGATGGGAATTCTGGCCCTAGGAAAATACCTGTTAACGCATAAGGAATGGTGAAGGCGATACCGGCGAATAATGCGAAAGGTAAAATTTCTAAGCCTTCTTTCCAGCTTTTATTTTTGCCGAAAAAGCGGGTTAGCATCATCACCATAAACAATGGCATTAAAGTACCAATAATAGCGTGAATAATGGCAACGTCAGCCGTGATAAGCTGTAGGTACTGATCCCATGTCCAACCTTGGCTGGCTAATTGCGCTTCAATAGCAACTGTGTCTAAACCTTTGTTAACACCAATAACAATTGGCGTACCAACAGCACCAAATGACACTGGCGTACTTTGGATCATCATTCCCATCAGTACCGCAGCTACTGCTGGGAAACCAATAGCCACCAATAATGGCGCGGCAATCGCAGCAGGTGTACCAAAACCTGAAGCACCTTCAATAAAAGTACCAAAACACCAAGCAATAACAATCGCTTGGATACGTCTATCAGGGGATACTTGGGTAAAACCTTGGCGAATAACGGCAATAGCACCGGTGTGTTTTAACGTGTTAAGCAGGAAAATAGCGCCAAAGACAATCCATAGAACAGACACGGTAATCCCCATACCCTGTAAAATAGAGGCAATAACTCTATTGGCGCTCATGTCCCAAACTAATAACCCTAATAAAGCGGTCACCAATAGTACTACTGGCATCGCTTTTTTCGCTGGCCAGTGCAAACCGACCAATAATAATGCTGAAAGAGCAATTGGCATCAACGCCAAAAAGCCCAGAGTAAGTTCACTCACTCTCAAGTCTCCTAATCGTTATATTCTTAGATGTTTGTTTACCAGTCCTTGCGTTCTAGTGATTGTTTTTCTAGTGCTTGCTGTTGTAGTCATTTTGGTAAACAAAATTAGCGGGAATGTACAATTATCAGAACTATTAATATATATTAATAAAAGAGAATCATTTTTTCCTTTTTTGACATAATCACTCCTTTATTTGGTTAACGCATGGTTAAAGCAGACGACATTTTTCTTTTTGTACAAGTAGTTGATGAAGGCTCTTTCTCAAGAGTGGCAGAAAAACTAGCAATGACAAATTCAGTGGTGAGCAAGCGTATTTCGCGCTTAGAGCAAGAATTAAACGTACAACTTTTCTATCGCACCACGCGCAAGCTCAATCTTACGGAGGCAGGCCATGCGCTTTATGGCAAAGCGCGGTTAGCAAAACAAGCCCTACAAGACGCACAAGACACAGTAACGGGCTACGGCGATGCCGTGCGCGGTAAAATAAAGGTGACAGTTCCCGTTGTCTCGGCTCATGTTATTTTAAGTAGATCTATCGCTGAATTCTGCAAGCTATACCCCGATGTTGAAATAGAGCTAATAGTCACCAATCGCATGGTTGATATTATTAATGACGGCTTTGACTTAGCCATACGTACTGCAGATTTGGAGGATTCTTCACTCATTGCTAGGCGCTTGATCGACTCGCGCTGGGTCGTTTGTGCAAGTCCCGGCTATGTTGCTCAGCACGGCAAACCGCCGCACCCAGCACAGTTAAAAGATCATCAATGTTTGATCTACAAGTATGAAGGAGTGGGGCCAGATAACTGGCAATTTAGCGATCATGAACAAGACTTTTATGTGCAAGTGGTTGGTCGCTTTCACGCCAATAGCTTGGAATCGATTAGGCAGGCACTGTTGAATGATTTTGGCATCGCCTATCTACCACAAGTGTTAATACACGAAGATTTAAAAAGTGGCCGCCTTGTGCCGTTATTAGATGACTACGCGGCAAAAAATTTAGGGGTGTATGCTGTCTACCCACGTTCACGACAACCAGATAAAAAGCTTAACTTATTAGTGGAGCATTTTCGCGACGCTTTTCAACATAAGAAAGAGTATTTTTATTAAGAAGCCGCCAGTTGTCGCATGAAGTGACACCAATAGATTCCACGATGCACTTTCGGTGCTAGCTGCACCGAAAGCGCCATACTCTGCAATGAAAACTACAAATTTTCTTCCGCAAATGATGCTAAACGACTTCTTACTACACCGTTAAGATTAATGGTGGCACTTCCTGGGAAGTCTTTAAATCGCTCGACAATATAGGTTAAACCAGAGGTCACGGCGGTTAAGTAGTTGCTGTCAATTTGTGCCAAGTTACCCGAGCACACTAGCTTAGTCCCTTCACCACAACGAGTAATGATGGTTTTTAGCTGAGAGGCCGTGAGATTTTGACATTCATCCAGCAACACAATGGCATTTTGAATACTACGACCGCGCATAAAGTTGACTGACTTAAACTGAATATTGGCTTTTTCCATAATGTAATTCATGCTGCCACTCATGCTTTCATCTTGCTTGTGCAAAACTTCCAACGAGTCGGTAATGGCCGCCAGCCAAGGAGCCATTTTCTCTTCTTCTGTGCCCGGCAAGAAACCAATTGATTCGGCAATTTCTGGTGTGCTGCGAGTCACAATGACTTTATCGTAGAGGCCACGTTCAATCACTTGCTCTAACGCGGCGGCCAAGGCCAATAGTGTTTTGAGGTATTATAAATTAAAAATAGACACACCGACCGACCGATTAAATGCTATGATTTATATTTATTTATCTGAAAGTCGATAAAAATTTTAAAGTATACCCAAGTTAGCCCTATGAAAAACTATAAAAATAAAAGCATCCTCAGCATCGACAATACAATTTTCCAAACCTTAGCCCCAAAAGGCAGCTTTTTACAACATTGTTTAATCAATTCTAAATGGGATGATGAAAACGAAAAAACCTCATCTCTTGCGCATTACAATTTACGATTAGCAATATCAAAGTTACTGCAACTGATAAATGCTAACGAAGAAGATCACCGAGCATTAATCCATTTATTAGTGAGTAAACCAGAGACTATAACCATCACAGATCTTATCCAAGGTTACAAGTCAGTTGAGCTAGCATTAGTAAACAGCTTTCCGTTGAGCAGAGCCAAAAGCTACAGCACCGCAGTCAGAAACTTTTTCAATTCATTCAGTGCCTCCATAGAAAATGGATTTAATGCATCAGAACTAGCTTATGAAACACTATTATCAACAAATGTAGACTTTAAGAAAAACCCTAACATCGACCTTTTTACAATTGATGTAAAAAATAAAATTAAGTTTACCGTTATTGATCCCGATACTTTTCCAAATCTATTTGTTAAGAACTCGGTTTTACACAATCTTTTAATCAATTTAGAAAACGCTTCAAAAGAACAGCCCTTTGAATACTCCGTCATTGCTGGCTTTAAAAAAGTGTTACGCGAAATTGAGCATTGGCCTGAAAATTCTCAAATAAAAATACTACTCAACAGCCCATTAAACCAATTAACGCTAAATACAATTATCGATGCGCTAATCGATTTTGAGAAAAACTTACATAAAGCGTTGCCAAATAGAAAGTTAAATCAGCTAAGTACACTATTTAGACAGAAGCTCTTTGATCATGGGCTAACTGCTCCTGTGCTAAATAAAGCGAAAGACCTTTTCAAAACCAATTTCAACAGCTCAGGTCAGTTAAAATTTAAGCCACGCTTCATAATACAATGTGAAAACAATGAGCATATTGTAGATTCATTCCAACTACCATTGGTTCTGCCGTTGGAGAGTGTGGGAGAGAATTGTTTTAATCAGTTAGAAAAAATATCAGAAGCCAGCGCTGCCGATACGGACAGCGTAACTGACCTAATAGAAATCTTGATGCTGCTTCAGCAAGGAGGATATAGTGATGCGAGATTACTATTTGCTAAAAAGTCCGAAGACTTGATTACTTATAATGTTTCCAAGGGCTTAATAGATCTAGAGTTATTAATCACCGAACATTTCCCAAATAAGAAGCAAGAAAAGCTGCAACTCATTCGTGACTTTCTGAACCTATGCGATAGTCCAACTCAAAACGGGAGGTTACTAAAAGATTTTGAGATTGATTCAACCATTAATCCAAAAGAAAAAATTAACACTATGGCTTTTCAAGGTTATTCCAAAGCTAACGGTAAAAAGTATGATGTCACCGTAAAGTTTAACCTTACTAAATTAGCGCCATTGTTAAAGCCAAATAGCGTTCTGGTTACAGCATTGAACAACCTACAAACTCACACAGCGACCACGCCAATGCCTGCCCC
Source organism: Thalassotalea euphylliae (assembly GCF_003390395.1). Taxonomy (NCBI): domain Bacteria; kingdom Pseudomonadati; phylum Pseudomonadota; class Gammaproteobacteria; order Alteromonadales; family Colwelliaceae; genus Thalassotalea; species Thalassotalea euphylliae. Next base: position 3,727,352 of record NZ_QUOV01000001.1, read on the forward strand.
ATCGTTATCTGATATAGAGCGAACTTTGGGCTATGTCGTAGATACATCATTAGAGTCGGCACAAATAAAGCATATCCTTAGCAGCCCATTGTCTGAATTAGAGCAGCGAGATTTCAGGTTGGGTTTTGCTCAGCTTGAAGACATCATCGATGAGCAAGATATACAATTAAAAGCTCCTAGAAGCCAAGGTTTACGTACATTCTTAAGTAATCATGCGGGTAAAATCAACGGCCTGATTGATATAAAAAACTGTGGTTTCAAATCTCGGTTTAGCGCTTCTGATGAAATGAATGCTCAAAAACTAATTGAGCCTGTAGATGAGAATGGCGATGTCTTACCCAGCCCTATTTTAAACCAACAACAATCGCTGTCAGAGCTAAGAAAAAGTGTACAAGAGTACTTTGAAAAGCCAATTAACCAGATACTAAATGCGTGTAAGAAAGAAGTTGAATGCTATAAACAGCTTGTATCTACTTTTAACGATTACACGAAAAAAGACGAAAATGGGGTTTACATCAAAGATATCCCAGAAGAAGTTCTTGCTTTAGTTAAAAACAATCAAGTTGACGAAGGTAGAGGAATTCTAAAGTCACAAGCGAGTTCCATCCGAAAAGAATTTACAAATGAAGTTGTGATGGGGGCTTACCTTCGACATCAACTATCCATTGGCATATCAGGCTCAACTTACTGCTCTCAAAAATCTGAATTAATCCCAACTCATGTGAAACACTGGTTTCCTAACTCAAGTACAGGTATGAGAGATTTTTTTTGGTCAGGCATATTTTTACCAAAAAACATTCTTCTTGTGTGCTTTATCAGATTAGTTACTAGAACCACTTGGAATAAAGATGTAATAGCTACATTGACTCGTGCAAATTTGCCAGAGCAAATGCCAGAAGGACCTTTTGTACTTGCTGGCTTCAAAGAAAAAGTAGGTAAAGAGACTACGCCCGTTACGATTGAGCCACATGAAAAAGAAATTCGTGAGGTGATCAGCTTTCTTATTCAACACCATGACAACATGATACGAATGGACTTTCAACCAGATAGTATTTGGGATACTCCGGGTTCGACAAAACTAAATTTCCTATCGGCAGCTATTATAGACAGGCTACGTGATCACTACACCCTTCCATATTTTCGGATGGAGTTATTAGCCAAACATCAAATGAACCTTAGAAAAGGTATCGACGGTAGCTTGGTTAATTCACAACGAGAACGGAATCATGCAAGCAGTAGAGTCACTTCTGCTTATCTAACGCACCCTATCGCCGTGATTGAATATGAAGCCAACAATGCTGACTTTCAGCGAAAATTTGAGACAACCGTTCAGTTTAGACATAAAGAAGCATCTATAGAGAAATACGGCTTAGATCGTAGCAACATTGACGAGGATTTGATCGTAGCACCAGCGGATCATAAAGAAGAATTGCCAGATTGGTTCATTTTAGCAGACGGTTCATCTTGCACAGATATCTTCGCTGCTGTTGATAAATCTAAGCAAGATAGCATTTGTAAAGGTCGAAAGTGCCATTCAGGGGAAGGCTGCGAGTTTAATCGCGTTGAACTGGGTGTTGATGAATTTGTACGAACCTTGCGACATCAGGCTTATTACATAGCACGCGGTGAGGTGCTGTTGGCAAAGCATGGTAGAGAATATTTTGATGAATATATTGCACCTGATATGCGATTTACATTTGGTTTAGTGAAGTATGTAGAGTTATCCAATCCTCTAATGTTCAAAGAAGCTAAAGGGAGATTAGAAAATGAACAGCAATCTTAAGTACCAGTTCTTAGAAGACATAAAGCCGGAAGATATATTGGAAGAGCATGACGACCTGCTTTTAGAAAATGCAAAACTGTTGCAAGTTACAGATGAAAAGCTCGCTATTGTAGGTACTGTTTTACATTATCATGCAAAGATCACTGGCGCGAAAGCCAATGAAACGGTATTGCAAAAAGGCTCTATAGATCTACGTGATATATGGGTTCCCGGTGCTGCGGGGTGGCAGCACCCAGTGCCTATTTTGGTTTACCCTGACTATGCCAAGGCACTTGTTGAAATCATCGATATCTATGCAAACAGAGCTAAACATACGCCGACATTTGTAAAAACAGGGGTAATGTCGCAAGTTAACGTTGCAGCGCAATTCATTGAATATATGTGCTTACATGGTCATCTCGTACTAAATGGAGTAAATCAAAAGCAAATCGATAAGATGAAAGTAACGCTCAAAGAAGGCGGTATCCCAGCAACACTGGCCTTGCATGAACGAGTTAATTCATTTGTCGATTTGTTAATCGAGAATGACGAATTAGAGCCATTTTTAATCAAAGACGGTAATACCGAAAACTCTAAAGTAACTAGTATAAGAGTACCTAAGATTGCCCAATGTATCGGGGCAGTCAGTCTTGAAAATCAAGTTCCAACTAGTGTTTACCAAAAGGTAACTGAACACCTAAAATCAAAGGGAGTTAAATTCAGTGCTCGTTTAGCATCCAAAGGAGCACCCGCACCTTCCCAACCAGCCGTTAAATCTTTAAATAACTGGTTTGGTACTTGGAATAGGTTTGCAAAACTAGATAATGAAGATCGGATGCAGTTTATTCCTTTTCCTAACCCCAACCAGCTTTCTAAAAAACTAGGTAAAGTAGCTGGTCGCACAAAAAACTTGGATTTAGAGCATGTTGTTGATCTATTGGGCGGTTCACACCTTTGGGTATATGAATACTCATCAAAAATAATCTCTTTGGTAAATGAGATTACCAGCTTAAAAAATCAATATCTTGATGAAGGGCTTCGCCATCGCACACTTACTGAAGGTAGATTTCCAGAATTTTTAGTTAGTTCGAAAAAAGTTAAAGAGCTTGAAAAGCTGTTAGGCATTGAAATCCATAAATCGAGTTTAACCGCTTCAGATAAAGATTCTGAGGCATTCTCTGTAACTGAAGTAATAACATTATTGATGACCGCTTGTTATGTCATATTGCAAACTTATAACGCAAGAAGGCAAGCAGAAATCCAGCACCCTCTTATTGGTATTACGGAAGAGTTCTTCCGCTGCAAAGATAAAAAATTCAATTGGTATCAAGCATGCTTCTATAACGAAAAAAATGGTGAGCGACGTTGGTATACAACCAACAACGGTAGCACTAAAGCGATCCAATGTTTAATCAAATTGAAAAAAGCATGGGGCGCTGTTGATGTTGACGGTTTGTTTAATGTGCCAACTTTTCGAATTGATGAACAAGGTAACTTCAAACACTATAAATATCATTTTAATAAGGGTAAAGATTCAAAGATCACTGGCAACGCCTTCTTAAAAATGATGCTAGGTGATGCCGAAGTGGATATGAAGAGTCACCCATTCAGACGTATCTACGCAGTAATTTATCATTATCAGTATAAAAACGCAGACCTACTAGCGTTATGTCATCAGCTAGGGCATGTTGATCCTGAAGAAACAACAGTATATGTGACAGAGCCTGCCGCTAGAGAAGCCCATGAGCAACTTCATCATAAAACCAAGCTGACTCGAAATGAGAAAGCTGAATCAACCATTGCAATAAAAGAAGAAAATAAAGCTCTAGATAAAATCATCGCTGAAGTAGGTGTTGAAACAACGGCAAAAGACATTCTGGCTTTACTTATGGGCACCGAAGAAATGGCAGGTAAATATACGTCTTATTTGAAAAAGGTTTACCGCGTTTTACAAAAGAGTGTCAGGTTTAACAACTATACCAAAGACAAGTATGGTAAAGACTTTAGTGAATTACATGACGAAGAAAAAAGTAATGAAATGGCTCAAGTGCTGGATGCTAGGGGGCACAAACACAAACCTAAACCACATGCTACTTGCCATAAAAAAGAGGGAGAAGCTAAAAAGCATAAAGCACCATGTGAACCATCTGTATGTAAAGGTTGTGCATACCAAGAAGTAAAGCGAACTCAGCTCAACATTATGAAAGAAGACTTAATCGCACTAAAGGCAGTCCAAGCTGATTATTTGACGCTCCCCGTTGAACGTATGCGAGCTAAGGAACAAAGCGTCAATTTAGCGATTTTAATTGAAAGCCATGAACGCACAATGGAAAGAAGTAAGAGTATTTTCAAAGGGGGTCAACCTAATGGCTAAGACAAATCAAACCCAAGATCCCCAACAAAAAGAAGCTTTTGAGCGCATTGAAAGAAAAGTGGAAATACTTGAAAAGTGGGCAAGCGAGGGAATCCCCTTTGTATTAGTTAATGGTAACAAACAGGTTGATGACAAAGGAAAATATGTCCTTGAATTCTTCCCTAGCAGCCCTACAGGACTTAGAAAGTGGAACGGTAAACAAAATAGTAAGGATGTTGTTAAGCAATATGATATTCCGCCATATACAACATCAGCAAAGTCTCTGGATGCAATACCAACGGGCTTAAAACTCAGAATTTATGGCGACGATAATAAACTTAACATTTGGGAAAGGCTGAAATTTAAGGCCAAGCTGCAAAGCAGCGCTAAAGAAAAAAATGCTCTGCAAGAACTAGAGGAAGAGCTAAAAATATCTGAAGCCAATCATCAGGGATTAGCGTATGAATTAATTGAACTTCGAGTGACTAACAAACACTTAGAGGAAGAAAACAGCACGTTAGAAAACCAGATTGAAAGTGTCCGCTTGTCTATCAAATCACAGCTTGATCTCAAGAAAAAACAACTTAAGCAGTCTGATCTAAAGAACAAGCAGCTCAGCATCGAAAATGCAAAGCTGAAAAAGCTTTTAGACGAACATGGTATCGACTACGAAAATGCTGACGAGAGCACCTCTATTATAGATTTTCCGGGGAAGTAAATCATGGTGAATAAGCGCAGAAAATCTTCTCAGGATATCGGTAAACAGAATGCTAAAAAGATAGCAGATTGGGTAAATACTTCGCCTATTATCCCTTTGTATCAAGGTCGGATTAACAAGACTCAAATTTTCAAAATGCATAATGTGCCTAAATCAACGCTTGATACGAATGAAGATCTACAAAAGTTATTTGCTCCTGATGGTCCAATAGAGAAGCTTGTTCGAAAACAAAAAGGACTTGAGATTGAGTTGCCTGAAGATGTTGAAGAAGAAAGTTCAGCAAAAGAAGATTTAAAAAACACAGTTTCCAATAGTGAGCTTGAATTGAAAGTTAAGGCATTAGAGACACAGCTTAACTCTATTCAATTAGATCTAGCTTCAGAAGAGTTTTTGTTGGCAACAGGTCGGTATATTCCAAAGCTTTACTTGGATGATGGTGACGTGTGATGCAAATAAGCAATATATCGTTTCACGAAGATGTTAAGCAATTAACAGGCGTAGTAACTTTAGTCCGGCATCACACACAAGATAAACGTGGTATTTCTTCCATATTTTTATTAAAGGTTGCCCGTGAGAAAATAGTCGTTAAGGCTGAATTCGGCGCGATCACCTCAATCCCACAAACGGGAGAAATCTGGAAAGCTACTGGTGACTATTTCTTTGATAAAGAATATGGCTCACAGTTCATTGTTGATGAGGCTTTAAAGCTGCACCCCAACGCAGAAATTTCAACAGATGTTCTTTGTGATTTTCTTATCTACAACGCTCATTTTGTCGGTATAAATAGCTATTGGACCAAGAAACTTAAGGTCGCTTTTGGTGAAGGTTTATTTGCAGTTTTACAAAGTTACTCAGCTAAAAAGTTATCTAACTGTAAAAAGCTAAAAATCTCACCAGTTATGGCTCAAAATCTTTGTGATGGTTGGGCTAAGGCTGTTGGTGAAAGTGAATTAAATCTATTTTTTGGACGGCACAAATTACCAGTTGAGTATGTTGAAACGACTCGTCAGCTATTAGGACATGACGCAAGCAGCCTGATAAAAAAGAATCCATATCTGCTCTATCCTATAGCCTCTGTAAATGCTGCAAAGCGGACATGGAAATCACTAGACAAAAAATTAAGAGCTAATTTTGATATCAAATTAAACGATAAGCGCAGAGCTATTTCGTTTATTGAATCAATACTGTATTCGTCATTCAGTAATAACGGTGATATGGCATTACCTGCTGATGAAGTGAAAGCTGAGCTGATTGAAGCGGGAATTGAGCTAGAACTTGATGAAGTTGAAGACTGTGCTTTTCAGACGCTTTGTTTCAACAAACAAAATAACACTATACAAATTTTAGGTCATCAGGCGATTGAGAAGGCAATAAATGCATTATTTCACAGGCGTTTATCTAAGATAAAGCAGCTATTTGATAGGAGTTCATTGGCGTTTGGCGAAACGTTATCAGTACTAGAAAACAATAATATTGAGCTAAACCCTCTCCAGTTACAGGCATTAGGTAATGTCTTTAATCAGCCTGTTTCTTTTATTGTCGGGGAAGCTGGAACAGGAAAGTCTTTGCTATCCCAGATCATCATTGATGTAAGCCTTAATAATTGTATCAACGTTTGGAGAGTTAATTCAGTTGTTTGTAATGAAGACAATATACTGCCTAATTTAAAGGGAGAGTCTATTAATCGCTTCATTTCACAGGCAAAAAAGCGAAACCTAAAAGGCGCATTGTCTGGGGCACTTATCCTGATAGAAAATTCAAATTCAGTTGATATGTTAACGCTGTATAAACTATTAAAGGTTATTCCTCTTAATGCTCACATTTGTTTCATTGGTGACAAATTTACATTACCGCCTATAGGTCCGGGATCGTTTTTCAAACAGGCTGTTGACTTAAAAAGTGAAGCCATAACAGAGTTAGTTGAAGTCAATAATGCCGAGTCCCAACCTGATATCCAACGGCTGTATAGCTCTTTAATTGGCAGCACTGCATCGTCAGTATTTGATGCTATTCCTGCATTTGACGTGTCAGAAGAACAAAGCCTAAGTATTTACCATACTGAAGATAAATCTCACGAGATACTTAGTACCATTACAATCAATATTTGGTTCGAATTGACTTCAATGTTAAGTGATGTACCTAAGATCATTTGCTCTAGTCCACAATTGTGCGATGACATAAACTCTCAAATTCAGCGGGTTCGTTTTGATCGGAAAAAAGTAGCAAAGCTAGAAACAGGTGAATCTGTTTTCTACGCAGGTGAACCAATTATTTTTGCTAAGCCTAATAAATTTGTTGATGTGTCGGTTGGTACGTTGGCAAACATAGTAGAAGTTTACGAAAAGCCTGTCGTTGCATATGGGCGTGACTGTTGGATGAAAATAGAGATTGGCGGTGATTGTATCGATTTGTCTATAGAAGATATTGAAAGCATTGCTCTTTGTTATGCAATTACGGCGCACAAAGTTCAGGGTAATCAATTTAATCATTCCTTGGTTATTTTGGATAATTTCTATTTGATTGATAAATCATGGCTTTACACATGTATAAACGCATCTAAAGAGTCGATGTTATTTATCGGCAAGAGGAGTCAATTAGTCAACACGGTTGATGCCACAGAGTTTAGCGCTAAAAGACATTGTGGTGTTCCGCTTAAACTGGAGGTTTCAGATGAGTAACGGTATTACTGAAACAAAGGTACGCTATGATCGTCGAGATCATTATGTTTACCAAGATATAAGCGGAGAGGTTCTTTGGGCACCGACAGATTTTATCATTGAGCTGGATAGAGATCCTAAAACTAAGCGTACTTATCGAAAGGCTATCAGACGATTATTTAAATTCTTAAACTCTGGCAAACATAAACTAAGCTGGCTTGAAATGAACGACTCACGGATGAGGGAATTTAGGGCATTCTGTTTAAATGAAACAACGGCAGATTCACGCTACAGAGGTAATGAAAACGTTGCCAAGCAAACAGTCAACAGTGATTTTTTGATGCCAATCTATAATTTTTATCATTGGGTACAAAAGCAAGGTACATATCACCCCAATATTCTTGGTTTTGATCCAGCCAATAGGTTTTCATATCAGATCACATCATCATTACTTTTGAAGGAAATTGCTGTATCTAGAAATGAAAAGCCAAATAATAATTCACTTTATCCAGAATTATTCCGAGATTGTGATACCAGAAGCCGAAACAGAAAAGATGCAAGTGAATATGAACTAGAAGAGCTAAATAATTACATAGTTAATGAATATCAAGGCTATGAGCGAGCGTCACTATTGCTAATTGCGCAGATCATGAATGAAACGGGTAGCCGCCCGATTTCAGTTAGTAGCTATCGTAGGCTTCAATTTTCTAAAGAAATCATCGAAAGAGAGTTCTTCCTCAACAAGCAAGATAGTTTATCAATTGTTCCAAAGCTGGCTAAGCAAGGAAATACTATGCCAGTGAGCTTTAGATTCTCAACAGTGCTCGCTGTCAGGAATTTCATTGAGAATGATTTGGAAGAGTTTCTCACCAACAATGATACTGGCAACTACGATGGTCATTTGTTCATAGACTCCAGCAGCTTTAAACCGTTAACGGCGGAAAATATAAGTAAGATCTTCAGTGAAATCACTACAGAACTTGGCTGGCCTAAAGGTAAATCGATTTATTCATTGCGCCATAAATTTGCTGGAGACAGCCTTGATAAGCATTTGGACGCTGCAAAAGAGTTAGGGTTGAACGTCAATGAAACGGCTACAGCACTTCAGATGGAAAGAGAAATGACCCACCGCAGCTCTGGCTCTCTAGAAGACTATATTTCGAGCCGAAAAAGAATGATGCAAGAAACTGATTCATTTAAAAAGTCATTAAAGATTAACGAACTAGAATCAGACAAAACTCGCCTTGAGCTAGAAAGGCAAAAAGCAATAGAAAATGCAGAGCAAAAAGATGCAGAGAATCAGGCACTGTTATTAGAAATTCAAAAGCTACAAAGCCAACTAAAAGACGGCGATATTAATTAGTAAATATCTGAATCGGGGATTTCAAGATCTCCTAGATCACCAACCTGCGAATAAAAAGGATGAGTCTCAAATGTATATATTTTATCATCATCAGACTCGTTATCTTTCGAAACGGCAAAGTCATAGTTTGTAATATCGGATTCTAATGAGTCGAGAACGTCACTAAGTTTTGGGTACTTGAATTCAAGTTTCTTATTCATCGTAAATCTCTATAGTTCGCCCTGAATAGTCATAGTATAGAATGAGAGTCATGGACTCTCCAGTTCAGAAAATGCTAAGAAGTAGTGCTTACGATTAACTTTTTGAAAAGTAACCTATGAGTGGTTACTTTTCAAAGGAGTACAAAATAGTAACCGTTGAAAGGTTATTATTTGGCGGCAAATAAAACATATAGTAGATCTCAATTCTAGTTTTGGAGTTTTTTTAAATACGCAAGCTTAAGGCCAAAATAGTGAAAATAAAAAATCCACACACGCTCAAGCAAGCTTTAGCAAATATGAAGCTCGAAAACTTGTCTCCATCTCCTGAAGTTAGTGTACTTCTGCAACAAGCATTGGTAGATGAGAACATTGACACAGAGGACATAAGAAGCCTATTACGTGCTGCGCATCGTACTGATGAAGTGCGTTAGTATACTGAATATTAATCTTCACGGTTAGCAATTACAAAACCGTGACCGATAACATCCAATAGATAAAGTAATAATTGAGAGAATTATTTCTTCTACATTAAGGTCAATTTTGAATATTGCTATAATGACACTTGTTAATTGAAGAGTCTGTATATGAAAACCATAGGTAAACTTGCTAAAGACCTTAACATTAGCGTTGAAACAATCCGTTTCTATGAGCGCCAAGGTCTGATAAAGCAACCTTTAAAACCAGAATCAGGTTACCGAATGTATGGCGATGCCCTTGTCAATCAACTCAAATTTATTCTGAAAGCTAAAGCATTAGGGTTTACGTTGAAAGAAATTGAATCGCTTATGTCACTAAGTGACAGTTGCGCTGATATTGAGTCGATGGGGTTGCAAAAGCTTAATCTCATTCGTAATAAAATTGCTGATTTACAGCGGTTAGAGAAAGTAATTCAAGATATGACTGATTCTTGCAAGGCCAATCAAGACCCTCAGTCCTGCCCGGTAATAAATTCACTTAAATAGCTATTGACCCCGTACTTATGTACGGAGTTTATACTACCTCAAAAGTTGGGTGGATAGTTATGATCAATAAAATTCTAGATAAAGTAGGCTCTAGTGGCGTTTGGCTAGCCGCCCTTAGCTGCACAGCATGTTTTCCTGCGCTAGGCTCATTGGCATCTGCTCTTGGGTTAGGTTTTCTTTCACATTTTGAAGGAATAGCTGTTAACACCTTATTGCCCTTGTTTGCTTCACTAGCGTTGTTAGTTAATTTCTATAATTGGTATCAACATAAGCATGTGGTAAGAGGCATTTTAAGTGTCATTGGCCCAATTGCTGTATTGTTAACCCTGTACCCTTTGTGGCAGTACAATTGGAGCACTTATCTATTTTATTTTGGGATCATCTGGATGGTCGTTATGTCTGTTTTAGATATTGTTAAGCCCGTTAAGGAACCAGTATGCAAGGCATAGAGTTAGAATCTAAGATAACTTGCCCTGAATGTGGATTTAGCAAAGTTGAATCCATGCCTACAAACGCTTGCCAATTGTAGTGGTATAACAAATTTGGCCACCTAGTTAGAGGTGGTATCATCACCTCATAAAATTGATTAGGTGACAAAATGACAAGAACAGGCAAACGTAATTTCACACCAGAATTTCGATTAGAAGCTGCTCAATTAGTTGTTGATCAAGGTTATTCCGTTCGAGAAGCAGCAGAAGCGATGAGCGTTGGTAAGTCGACAATGGATAAGTGGGTGCGTCAGCTTCGTAATGAACGCAAAGGCATCACCAGCAAAGCCAGCCCAATGACACCAGAGCAGTGTAAGATTAAAGAGCTTGAGAAAAAGATAAAACGCATTGAATTAGAAAAGGAAATTCTAAAAAAGGCTACCGCTCTCTTGATGTCGGACTCGATGAACAATTTAAACTAATTAAACGACTCAAAGAGAGCTATGCGGAATTCACCATTTGCCAAACATTTAATGTTCATCGCAGTAGCTTTAAGTATTGGAATAAGCGCTCTAAGAAGCCGAATAGCAAGCAATTAAAAGAAATCGCTGTCGTTAAGCAAATCCACCGTGAAAGTAATGGCTCAGCGGGTTCTCGTACAATATCCACGATAGCGATAGACCGTGGCTATGATATTTCACGTTTCAGGGCGACAGGCTATATGAAACGTTTAGGCTTGGTGAGTTGCCAGTTACCGAAGCACCGTTATAGAAAAGCAAATCAAGAGCATGTGGCGACACCTAACCATCTCAATCAGCAGTTTGATGTGGTTAAGCCGAATCAGGTTTGGTGCGGTGATGTTACGTATATCTGGGTTGGCAATCGCTGGGCTTATTTAGCAGTTGTTATTGATTTATTTGCGAGAAAACCGATTGGTTGGGCAATGTCACTATCGCCTGATACAGCATTGACGAGCAAAGCACTGATGATGGCTTATGAGATGCGTGGTAAGCCTAAAGGTGTGATGTTCCATAGCGACCAAGGGACGCATTACACCAGCCGAAGCTACCGTCAATTGCTATGGCGTTGTCAGATAAAGCAAAGCATGAGTCGCCGTGGTAATTGTTGGGATAATAGCCCGATGGAGCGATTCTTTAGAAGTTTAAAAACAGAATGGATACCCACAACGGGTTACCGTTCCTTTACTGAAGCTAGAGCTGAAATAACACATTATATTGTTGGTTATTACAGCTCAGTTAGGCCGCATCACTACAATGCTGGTTTAACCCCAAATGAGTCAGAGAAAAGATACTGGCTTGAATACAAAACCGTGGCCAATTTAAGTTGACCACTACAAATGGTATTACGAATGCGAAAGCTGTAAAGCACTACTTAAACCGTTAAAAGGTGATTGTTGCGTTTATTGCTCTTATGGAACAGTAAAGTGCCCTCCTATACAAGAGGGCAATTCATGTTGCTCAGGTAAGTAGCCTAATTTTCGGTGGTTCAGTGTTAGCCAATTAATACTTTAAATGCGATTGCGATTAACACTAAACCACCAAAGAGTTCTGCTTTAGATTCTAACCATACACCACTTTTTTCGCCGATATTCACTCCAATCCAGCTAAAAGCAAACGTCGTGATACCTATTATTAGGCAGGCTAAGAGTATATCTACCTCAAGCAAAGTGATTGCATAACCTGCGGCCATAGCATCAATACTGGTAGCTATAGCGAGAACAAGTAGCACCCGATGAGTAACTTTCGCAATATCTTCTTCAATTCCTTCGGATAGGGACTCATAAATCATTTAGCCACCGATAAATAATAGCAAAATAAAAGCTATCCAAGGTGCATAATCTTCAATCCAAGATGATAATCCTTTACCGCTGAAATAGCCTAAAATAGGCATGAAGCCTTGGAAAAAACCAAAGTAAGCAGCGGCTTTTAAAAAAAGCTTTTCAGCATTTACTACTTTTTTAGAACCTAAACCTATGGATACTGCAAACGCGTCCATACTGAGTGCTATAGCTAACACAAATACTTCAAACAAACCGATTAAACCTGAATAAAATTGTTATAAGATTACGTGACGTATAATGAGTTACTTGACTGATGTTAAACACCTAAGATTTACTGACAATTTTTCAATTATCGAAGCCTTATTTTTACACCAAATTTCAGCCAGATATTCAGTAACAGTGCCAACACTTGAAGGAAACAGAATATTCCCCGCCACTTTGGCGAAAGGTCCATCAGTTTCGAGTAGAACTCTATCCTGAGGTATCCACGATATTACTTTTTTAGCTCTGGCTGAAGTTAGCATGGCTGGCCCAATAGAAAAGAAACAGCCTAGCTCGACGGCTTCTATAACTTGCTTCTTAGTACCTAAAAACCAATGAAGAATAGAAGTACCAGCATTGGGATGTAACTTAAGTTGTTCAAGCACTTCACCAACCGCGTTAAGGCTATGGATGGTTAGTATTTTGTCATCAAAGCCTTCACATTTTTTTAGAATATGCGTGAAAACCTCTAATTGATCATCAAAGTAATCAGCGTAACCTTTCGAGCCATCGAGTCCAATTTCTCCAATATATCTAGTTCTATCAACTAGCTTATCGAATAGTGCTAATTCATTTTTTCTTAGATGAGCAAGTTGAGGGTGCAGCCCCAAAGCCGTTTTACAGTGTTTTATACCACTTGTTAACTGGACAGTACCTTCAAATGCTGAAGGCACCGTAGTTACTGATAGCACGTAATAATTACTGCTTTTTATGTCGTTCAATACCTCTTGATGATCTGGATATAAATCAACATGGCAATGAAGATCCATCATGACGATTTGTCCGCTTGGAGAAATAATTCAACCTCTGCTAATCCTCGCTTAATAGTTGATTCTAATTTTTCTCTTATATGTTTAGCTTGCGGTATCGGCCCCGACATTCGTAACCAAGAACGATAATTATCAGTCTGTTTCAATCTAATAATGGCCGTTTGAACCGCTTGCAGATCATCACGAGTATCTTTTTCTTTGATAAGCCCTTTCAACCGCTTTGTTTTGTATGGCGCATCTTGTGTAAAACCAGCATGAAAAACTGACGCTCTTCGAATAAGGCAAGGCACACAATGCCCACACTGTTTATGCTCTCTGTGCCAATGACTACATGAAACACTCAGGGGAACGGCTTTTCTAATTGCGTCTTGATCAACACATTCCGCTAACATTTCACCTTTAGTTTTGAATTGATAAGGGTTAACAAATTTGACGTGGAACCCGGTATCTTTTAGCAAAGATTCAAATCTGCTTAGAAAATTCGGGTGTGTAGTTCTGGTACTATGGCTACCAATCCGTCTTCTGGTAAGCGGTGGATTTATAGAAATATAGCCATTCTCTGGGACGACAATAGTTTCAATACTGCTATCGCAATTAGCATTTCTTAAGGCTGATATACCAAGTACCGCCATAGCTAGGAAGTTGAAGCTTCTTCCCCTCATGCTTATGTCAGTTTTACCTTCTAAATGCTTAATAATATGAGGAGACATTGAATAGGACAATTCGCCGAATGGCGGGGATAATAATTGCTTAATATCTTCCTGTTTAGCGCCATCACCACGATAAGCGTGACTAACCAAAAGCGGTTTTAAGTCTGACTTTCCGTTTAAAATATCAATTGCACCAACTGCGCTATCAAGACCTCCAGAAAAAAGGCAGACTGAGTTGAGTCCTATTAGTGATTTTGCCTTTGCTTTTGCTTGCTCACTTTTTTTAGGAGCAGGCATCGGCATAGTTGTTTTTTCAAACGTAAATTGCCATTTATCGCCTGTAAGAAAGTTAAGCAATGAGCTAAGTTCAGGTTCAACAGTATTCCACATATCCTCATCTGTAACAGGAACATGCAAATGCATTTTTCTAGCCCATGCATTTTCTGCATTATCCCTCAATTCAAATGTATCAGCGGCGGTAACGGCGGTTGCAATTGTTATCAGATCTATTGCATCAGCATCTACATTCAATCCTAAATCACGAACTGTTTGTAGTAATTGTTTTGACACTAAGCTGTGTTTAGTGATGTCATTTTGATGCGTATGGAACATCTGGACAGGATGACAATCATCAGAAAAATCAGGCAAGTTAGCTGGGTCATGGTTAAAATAAAAATTAGTCATCAAAGCTCTCCCATTCATCAACCGTCATGGCAATAGCATCTGCTTGAATTTTAGTAATATTTTCTTTGCTAATAGTACTGGGGTTGCCATTAGTTACTTTGTCTAACTGCTCTTGTGTGATCACTTTTATTAATTCCCTTAATTCAACTTCCATTTGATGATGCTTGCTTGCAGGCTCAACATGGAACCAAGCTCTGCCCATGCCTTCAACCACATCCTGAAAAATAAGATCTGTTAAATAACAGCCTATGGCTTCTTGAATAACTTCGTCAGTAAAACTGTTTGGGTCAAATTCTTCAGTATCGGGTAATGCTTCTTCTAACGCATAGTCTAATGCAACTCTAACAGCATCCGAATCGGCATTATCAGGTGCTAAATGACTAGCAATTTTGTCAATTGCTTGGTCAGTCGATAACCCCGTTAAATCACCTAAGGATAAGCTTTGATTATTAATCGTTACGGTGTCGCCACGCATGACACCAAGCAATCCAGAACCAGCAGTTATGCCACTTGCTAGTCTCCGACTGGTGCTTTTACCTCCGCCAGAGCCTTTTCTAGAATAACTTTTTAATGAACGCCTAAGATCTGAGGTTGAGCCACCTGTTTGAGCATATTTACCAAATGCTCTTCTGGCACTGGCAAACCTATTTGGAGGCGGCGTTGCTGTAGGTGAACCACCGATTTCTTGTTGAACCTTGTCATTGTCTATATCGTTACTATTGTCATTTTGATCATCTGCTTGATTATTGTCAGAGCCAGTTTGATCATCCCCATCAGTACCTGATGCAGGTTCTATTGTGACGGTATCTCCTTGCTCTGCCCAAGATGGAATGAGTGGACTTTTGTTATTTGGTCCTGTTGACGAAGCGGACGTACCCATATTACTTAGTTCCCTCTAGTTCTTTTAAAATTGGATTAAGCCATCTTTGGCGAGGCAAGCTTTTTAAAAATGTAAGAAGACTTAAGCAACATTTATCATCCTGCTTGGCAAGTAGAACGGCTCCATAGATGCCTGTTGGTCTTTCAGTCCAATCACCAATCAACTTAAAGTTTTCAATCAAACCATCCATGACTGACATGTATTCTTCCTTCGGAGTTGTGGTAATCGCAGTAGAGTTAACGCCACTAACCCTTACCTTTTGCTTCATTAATTCTTCTACGAGTTTTTGAGCAGCTCCCGACATTACCGCATTAACAGCGCCCATTGGAATGCTTTCTCGACTCAGGTACGCCGCCGGAGTCAAATCCATCTCAGTAAACATTGGAGGTAATTTTGACCATTTATCAATAAAAGCTAGGTCGAGTTTCCACTCTTCAGGTAACTTAATTTCGTCAAATTCGACTTCTGAATTTTCGAGATCTGCTAATACTTTTGGATATCCGTTTTCCTTATCAATTAATTCATAAAGCTTGTTGGTAGCCTGAGTACCTAAGCACCTCTCAAAAATCACCAGCTTAGTGATGGTTTTTTCATCTAGCTGCATTCCTCGACGGTGAGCGGTTTTCTTTCTCATCTTAACTTGATTAAGTAATCGCTTAACAATGCGAGGGTTGCCGTTAATGTTTGTGGATTCGGCTAATAGTGGAGCTAACTGTTCAGCAACTACAAATTTACTTCTGAGTTCTGAATGCTTTTCGATAGCGTGATCTTGAAGTAGCTCATCAACGGTAATTTGTGGCTGTTTCCACGACAGCCTTAATGACTCTTCAAGGGCACACCTTATCGCTTCTAACTGAGCATCGGTAACGCCGTGATCTTGGGCGGTGAGCATCATTAAATATGCCCTTATTTCAAGAACTCCGGGTCTTGGCACATGCACAGGAATTTGAATAAGCTTGTCTAAATAATCAGTTTGATGTCGTTGAGATGCACCTTTGTGATATTCAGGTACTGCCAAGCGGATCATGTCTTCATCGGCGGCAATAACAAATGCGGTATTTGGTAAAAACAGAAATAATCTGATCGCCTCAAGTGTTGAAATGGCATTAAATGGAGAACAGCGATCTAAATTATCGACATAGACAATAAGTGGTTTATCAAACTCCTTTAGCAGATCTGAATATGCCTTTCGGAATTCTTTAATTTCTTTAGGGGGGGAGAACGATTTCTTATCTTTGATTAGACCTTTGTTTTTCTTAGCAACATCTTTAGCACCGTCCACAGCATCCTTTACATCAGCAACATCCAGTTCACCATCATCACCTCCACTGAATAATCCCATAAACTTCTGTATACCACCCATAGTTGGTATACCCGCTAATGCTGCACCACCATCCATTAATAGCCCCATTAGTCTGATCTTATCTATTCGTCCAGCAAACTCTTTTGCTTTTGCACTTAGGTTTTTATCGTCTGCTGCTTTTTTAACTAAAGTCGATGCGATTGTTTCTAATAGCGCAGCTTTCGCATCATCGTATCCTTGGAAAGTCCATGCATCAAAATGCACTTGGATATATTCTTGTTCATCAGTTTCCAAAGATGCTTTGGTAAGTTCAAGAATGGTAGATTTTCCTGCGCCCCAATCCCCAAAGACACCAATGCTAATAGGCATTAATTCCTTTTCAGTTATAAGATCTTTAATCGACTCAGCCGTTTCATTAAAATTTAAGAAATCAATTTTTGATTCTTTATCAGACCACATAACATCTCCTTTTATTTATTATTTCTTTTGTTCCATTCTTTCTAAAGTACGGTGAACCGTAGGTCGGCTAACAGAATATTTTTTTGCTAATGCTGAGATTGACTCACCATTTAATTTATCTTTATATAATTCTTTCGCTTGCTTGTCTGACAGTGCAGGCAATCTGCCCATATGCTTGCCTTTAGCTTTCGCTTCTTCACGACCTTCTGCCGTTCTAGCTTTTATAAGATCCCGCTCAAGTTGAGCGAATACCCCACATAGGTTGATCATGGCGGTAGCAAACGGGTTATCATTTTTAGTATTAAGAGAACCGTCGATAATATTTAGACAAGCACCTTTCTTATGGATGCTTTCAATTGCCTCAAGAATAGATTTTAACGACCGTCCCAAACGGTCGAGGCGAGTAACAATAACTTCATCACCTTCCCTGATAAAATCGATGAGTTCCTTTAGCTTTTCTTCATTTCTAACTGAAGCACCAGACTGTTTCCCTTGGAATATTTTTTCACAGCCGTAAGCGTCCAACTTGGACAGTTGAACATTCAAATCTTGTTCTTTAGTTGAGACTCTTGCAAAACCAACTTTCATATGTACGAAACCTGTACCTTTCGTACACCTTACCAAACAAGTGAACGAAAGTCGACCAAATGAAATTCGTACATGAACGAAACTTAATACCAAAATTCGTTCACATAAAAAGTGAAATAAATGACAATTCTAACTATCAAGTGACTTAATTATTCCGCACGCTTCAACGGTGTTTTCAGTTGTACACGAACTTGCCATTTGTTGAAGCTCAGCTTTTAGTGCTTTGAGTTCTCTCATTCGATTGTTAACTAAGGCCAATTGTTGAGCAATGAGCTTATTAACACTTGCACAGCTTTCTTCTGGCTTATTTTTCAGTTCTATAAGGCGTTTAACATCTGTTAGAGGGATATCCAAACTTCGGCAATGCTTTATAAACTCTAACTCTTTTAAAGCCCGTTCACCGTATAACCTGTAATTCCCTTCAGTACGTTCAGGAGTTGAAAGCAACCCTTCTTTCTCGTAATACCGAATTGTTTGTATCGAACACCCTGTCGTTTTTGAAAGTTCACCTATTTTCATAAAACTTTAGTCCTAAAGCTTGACTCTATAGTCACTATAGACTTTATAGTTGAATTATTAAACAAATAACTAAGGCCGTGTAATGAGTGGTTGTGGTTGCGAAGTCGAACTAAAAGATGCGAAACAAAAATATGTGCTGTATTGGTTGCTCGGTATTAATGCGGTTATGTTCTGCGTTGAGATTACTGTGGGCCTATATGCAAATTCAACGGCTTTGATAGCAGATTCAATGGATATGCTGGCTGATGCAATTGTCTATGGTATTGCTCTGTATGCAGTAAGTCGATCTTTAAAGCATAAAGCCAATGCAGCCCTTATCAGCGGTTACTTTCAGCTTACACTTGGACTACTGATAATCTTTGACATAGTAAGAAGAATAATCGGAGCAGGTGAGCCTCACTCTTGGTTCATGATCGGCTTTGGTTTTATTGCATTAGTAGCAAACGTTATTTGTTTAGTTTTAATCAGAAAGCATAACAATGGTGAAGTGCATATGCGTGCAAGCTGGATATTTTCAGCCAACGATGTGATCGCAAACATGGGCGTAATTGCTGCTGGTGTTTTGGTGATGCTAATTGATTCACGCTGGCCTGACATTGTGATAGGTAGTGTGATTGCAACCCTAATTTTAAGAGGGGCTTACCTGATTATTACTGATGCGAAGAAAGAGCTGAGCAACGCAGAGTTAACAAGCGAAAACAATAGCTGTAGTGGAAGTAAATCAAAATCATGTTCTTAAAGGAGATTAATAATGAGTGCTAATTATTTAGAGAAAACACAAATAATAGATTTTGATGATCACTGCATCCAATCGGTAATAGCGGAGCGAAATTGGCAAGCTTTGGATGAGTACAACAAGATTGGAGCTGCTTACACCTTTGTTAAAGATGAAATTCAGTTCGGTTACAACCGCAGCGATGATATAGCAGCAAGTGAAGTTTTAGCTGATGGCTATGGACAGTGCAATACAAAGGGAAACTTGTTAATGGCTCTATTACGGGCGCTTGGTATTCAGTGCCGATTTCATGGCTTCACGATTGACCAACAGCTTCAGAAAGGCGCTATTCCCTCTTATGTATTTTGGCTTGCCCCTAAATACATTATCCATAGCTGGGTTGAAGTTTTCTTTAATGGTGAGTGGATCAATTTAGAAGGCTTTATTCTCGACGAAGCTTATCTAAGTTCAATTCAATCCAAATTCAGTCAAGCTAAAGATAGTTTTTGTGGTTATGGCATCGCTACTACCTGCATAAGTAACCCAGAGACTAACTGGGCAGGGAAAGATACTTATATCCAAAAAGAAGGCATACATGACGACTTTGGCCTATATGATTCACCCGATGCATTCTATGCTGAGCAGGGAACCAATCTAACGGGTATAAAACGTTGGGCGTACCAAATCTTTATCCGCCATATCATTAATTGGAATGTACAAAGGCTTAGAGGAAAAAATGTAAACGCTGAGGCTCAACATGCATAGCCACTCTCACGGTCATAATCACTCTCACAATGATGAGGACGCTTCGAGGCGTATTGGCTGGGCTTTTTTTCTCAACCTCACGTTTACCATCATCGAATTTATCGGAGGTTGGTTAACCAATAGTACGGCAATCATGGCAGATGCAATCCATGATTTAGGAGATAGCATTTCCATAGGCACCGCATGGGGATTAAATAAGCTTAGTAACAAACCTGCCTCTAGCCAGTTTTCATATGGTTACAAACGCTTTTCTTTACTTGGCGCATTGATTAACGGCTTGGTATTAACTGTTGGTTCTATTTTTATACTAATTGAAGCTATACCAAGATTGGCTAACCCCGAAATGCCTCAAGTCGAAGGAATGCTCTTATTAGCTATTTTTGGCATGGTTGTTAACGGTTACGCTGCCTATAAGCTAAGTCATGGAAAGACCCTAAATGAACGAGTTTTAAACTGGCACTTACTTGAAGACGTTTTAGGCTGGATAGCTATTTTTATCGTATCAATTGTATTGATGTTTGTTGAGTGGCCTATACTCGACCCTATTTTATCGATTTGTTTTACTCTTTTTATTTTATTTAACGTTGTAAGAACATTAAAATCGACACTTATGCTGTTCTTGCAAGCGACACCAGATATTGAGCTTATTAAAAGTATTAAATCGAAAATAGTGTCTAAAGCCATTGTGGGTGAAGTACATCACTTGCACATCTGGTCACTTGATGGTGAAAACAACGTTTTGACCGCTCATATTGTTTTAAACACTGAAATATCTAACGAAGAACTGAAATCGTACAAACTAGAGTTACAGCATGAGCTTAAAGAGTTTGATTTTGCTCATACAACAATTGAGATTGAGTTTATGAACGAGCCATGTCGTGACGCAAGCTAATCGATAGTGTTAACATTGACATAACTAAGAGATAGTTGAAACGAAATGAATATTAAACAATTTCCTGCATACATCATGATAGTGCTGATATTACTTCAGTCATTTTCTGCTGTGGCAAAAGTTGCGGATGTTCATATTGTTGATTCCGAGCATATAAAAACCGAGCATGTTCATGCTTTAGATGACCATATTTCTTCTGAACAATTAGCACATTCATCAGCAGATAATGACCAACACAACCCTGCTGACTGTCATCATTGCGGACACTGCAATGGCTCGCATGTTCAGTTTGCTACGCATATTTACATCAGTGGAAACATAGATTTCAAATCAAGTCAGCTATTTGATTATTTAAAAGTAGTCATTGAAGCTCCCCCTTCCAGATTACTTCGACCTCCCAAAAGTTAGTCCTTTTATTTAATTGGCGCGTTAGGCGGTAAAGCCAACGCTCGTTTCAAAAAAATAAACAGGACAAAATATGAATATGTCTTATTTTAAGGCTGCCGTGCTTGCTTGGAAGAAAGTAAAACGGTTGCTTATGTTGTCATTTTTAGTGACAACCAATAACGTAGTTGCAAATGACTTATCCGTTGATTCAGTTTCATTATCAGACGCGATACAACGAACACTTGCAAACAACCCTCAGCTAACAGCTTTTGAATACAAACAAAAGCGCTTAGACGGCGAGTTAGCTACCGCAGGATTAAAACCTGAATATAACATCAGTGTTGAATTGGAAAACTTTGCAGGTACAGGCGATGTATCTGGATTCAACGACGCTGAATTAACCTTATCAATATCTTCCGTGGTGGAATTGGGAGATAAGGTAAATAGCAGAAAGTTTTATGTTAATGCCCAACAGCAAGCTATAGCTGTTGAAAAAAGAATACAAACACTCGATATTTTGGGTGAAGTAGCAGTTCGCTATATCGATGCTTTGACCTTACAACAAGTCATGCTTGTCAATGAAAATGCAGAAAAGCTAGCACGAGAAACCTATCAAACTGTCTCCAAAAAAGTTCGTGTTGGTTCAGCACCGTCATCAGAGCAAAAACGAGCTGAAGCTGCTCTGGCAACAGCTAGATTAAAGACACTAACCATTGCCAAGCAATTAGAGGCCAGTATTCGTAAGTTAGCTATTCTGTGGGGAGAGCAATCACCGCAATTCTCTCGTGTATCAGGCGATTTATTTGCATTTCCCAAAACAATATCGCTCGATTACATCATGGCTCAACTTTCTCAAAGTCCTCATATATTAGCTTATGCAGAGCAATCGAGAATTCAGCAAGCTCAATTACAGTCAATCAACACGCAAAGTCGCGCTAATATAACGTGGAGCGCAGGTGTAAAAAGACTTGAAGGTAGCAATGATACTGCGTTAGTTGCAGGAATTAGCGTCCCTCTATTTACGAGTGATAGAAACAGAGGCAATTATCAATCTCAAAAAGCAAAACTTGATGAAGTTGAGCAGCAAAGGAAAGCCAGTGAGCGAGCAATTTACAGCCAATTGGCGACATTATATGCGGCTCAAGAAGAGGCTCGCCTTACAGTTGAAACCTTACAAACCAATATAATTCCACCACAAGAAAGTGCTTTGTCATTAGTTCAAAAAGCCTATTCGGACGGGCGATTTAGTTATTTGGAGCTTGTTTCAGTTCAAAAAGAGCTTATTGATATGCAATACGCGCTTATTTTTGCCGCAAGTGAGGTTCACAAACAAAGCGCCTCCATCGAGTCCTTATCAGGCATTCCATTAATTTCTTCCGGCAATACAGAAAGCCAACTTTCAAGCTTTATTGAGAATTAATCATGAAAAAGAAAAAAATATTAAATTCACCAATCAGCCTTTTCAAATTAGTGCTTGTTGCTGTAATTGGTTTCACCTCCATCACGACTTCAGCCAGTGAAGAACACGAAGATGAATTTGTGTCCATGTCTGCTGAAATGGCTAAACAAAATGGCATTGAAACAGTAGCAGCAACTAGCGGTGTTATTCGTAACGAAGAAGTTGTATATGGAAAAATCGTTGCCGATCCAGCATCACTTGCACATGTTAACGCGAGATTCGATGGTGTTATTAAGGAAGTAAAAGTTAATCTCGGAGAAGAGGTTAAAAAAGGTGAAACGTTGGTCGTCATTGAATCCAATGAAAGCTTAAATCAATATTCGATAAAAGCACCAATGTCTGGACGTATAGTCGCTAGGCAGGCAAATATTGGCGAACTTACAAATGGTGAAAACTTGCTGACAATAGCCAACTTTGACGTGATTTGGGCACAGCTATCTGTATTTCCTACTCAGCTTAGTAAAATTAACACTAACCAGCAGGTGCTAATCCAAAGCACTGAATTTAATCAAAGTGCGCAAATTAGCTATTTAACACCATCACTAAACAACAAGCCTTATTCGTTGGCATTTGTAAAGTTAGGTAACAAAACGAATAACTGGCCGCTTGGCACTGTAATTAAAGGTGCGGTTACGACCAGTCAACACTCTGCTCCAGTTGTTGTGCCAAAAGAAGCCATTCAAGAGTTTGAAGGTAATGATGTTGTTTTTATTAAAGAAGGCAATGAATACCACCCTAGCGCCGTAAAAACTGGCGCTTCAGACGCTATCAATATTGCTATCATCGACGGTTTGAACGTCGGCGAAAGTGTGGTTGTAAAGAACAGTTATCTGCTAGTTGCTGATCTAAAAAAATCGGAGGCTGGGCATGAACACTAAACTCCGACCTTTTTATCCACTTCATATTGGCTTCAGTATTATCGAGGTGAAAATATGATCGCTTGGATACTAGAATTATCTATCCGTAGACGTGGCACTATGTTGCTAATGGCGTTGTTTATCATCGCTTTAGGAATGTGGAACTATCAGAAGCTACCTATTGATGCTGTGCCAGATATAACCAATGTACAGGTACAAATAAACACGCAAGCTCAAGGTTATTCACCGTTGGAAACAGAGCAACGGATCACGTTTATCGTCGAAACAGGCTTGGCGGGTTTACCTAAGCTGGATTATACCCGTTCACTTTCTCGATATGGCCTGTCGCAAGTGACTGTTGTATTTGAAGAAGGCACAGATTTGTATTTTGCCAGAAACCTAATCAATGAGCGACTTAGCGCAATTAAGGAGCAACTACCGTTTGGCATTGAACCAGAAATGGGGCCAATTGCTACGGGCCTCGGCGAAATATACATGTACAGTTTAACTGCCGACGAAAGTGCAAAGCAGAATAGTGGCCTACCCTATGATGCGATGGCGTTAAGGGAGATCCATGACTGGGTAGTGAAACCACAACTTGCATTGGTTAAAGGGATTACGGAAATCAATGCAATTGGTGGCTATAAAAAGCAATACCATATCAATCCTGATCCGTTAAAGATGTTGCACTTCGGTGTTACCAGTGAAGCGCTATCAAATGCAATAATGCGAAATAATGCAAATCAAGGGGCTGGATTCATCGAAAGAAGCGGACAGCAAATTCTTGTTCGTTCACAAGCTCAGTTGCAATCTATTCAAGACATCCAAAACGTCATTATTAAAAGCGACGACGGCACACTTGTAAAAGTTAAAGATGTCTCCGAGGTTGCGATCGGAAAAGAGCTTAGGACTGGTGCCGCATCACTGAAAGGCAAGGAAAGTGTGATTGGAACAGCAATGATGCTGGTAGGAGAAAATTCACGCTCAGTGGCTTTGGCTGTTGGCGACAAGCTTAGTGAAATTCAAAATAGCTTACCTCAAGGAGTGTCAATAGTTCCCTTATATGACAGGACAACTCTGGTTGACAAAGCAATTAGCACCGTACAGAAAAATCTCATTGAAGGCGCGTTGTTAGTTATCTTCGTATTGTTCCTATTACTAGGTAATATAAGAGCCGCTCTAATTACTGCCGCAGTCATTCCTTTGGCAATGTTGGCAACAATCACGGGCATGGTTCAAAGCAAGGTCTCTGCGAATTTAATGAGTTTGGGAGCTTTGGATTTTGGATTAATTGTCGATGGAGCGGTAATCATCGTTGAGAACTGCATTCGGCGCTTAGCAGAAAGCCAAAAACGAAATGGTTCAGTCATTTCTCTGAAAGAACGGCTAGACATTGTTTATTCTGCTACCAATGAGGTAATACGACCTAGTGTTTTTGGCGTATTGATCATAACGATTGTCTATGTGCCTTTGTTTACCTTGACGGGTGTAGAGGGCAAAATGTTTCATCCGATGGCCGCAACGGTGATCATCGCTCTATTGTCTGCAATGGTATTTACCTTCACACTCGTCCCCGCTGCGGTTGCTTTATTCTTGAAAGGCAAAATCAGCGAAAAAGAAAGTCCGATAATTGTCGGTGCTAAGTCAGTATATCGTCCGGTTTTGAAGTGGGCTTTAAAACTACGTTGGCTAGTTGTTTGCGGCGCTGCTTTACTTGTGACATTTAGCATATTACTTGGTAGTAAATTAGGATCTGAATTTGTTCCTCAACTTAATGAAGGTGACATTGCACTGCACGCGATGCGTATTCCGGGCACGGGTATTGACCAAGCTGTAGAAATGCAGAAGATACTTGAACAACAAATTGTGAAATATGATGAAGTTGTTACGGTGTTTTCAAAAACGGGCACAGCAGAAGTGGCGACAGACGCGATGCCGCCAAATGTGACTGATACTTTTCTGATATTAAAGCCTAGAGAGCAATGGCCCAACCCCAATTTAACAAAAGCGGATTTTGTTGAAAGACTGGAAAAAGATCTCAGTTCCATTCCCGGCAATAATTATGAGTTTACTCAACCAATTCAGATGCGATTTAACGAATTAATTAGCGGAGTAAGAGCTGATTTGGGGATTAAGCTCTACGGTGATGATCTATCCCAACTTGTCAGCTCTGCACAAGAAATTTTGACTACACTCAATACCATTTCAGGTGTTGCTGATGCGCGGCTTGAACAAGTTGATGACGTGCCTATATTTACCGTTAACCCCAAGCCTGAAGCACTAGCGCTATACGGGTTAAATGCAAGCGACTTACAATCTTGGTTAAAAACAGTCGTGTCAGGTGAAGGCGCAGGGTTAATATTCGAAGGTGATCGTCGATTTGAAATTGTAGTTAGATATCCAGAGCTGTTGAGAGCCAACCTTGATCAGCTAGGTAATTTGCCAATCGCAACAGGTAGTGGTGAGTTCGTACCTGTAAGCGAAGTTGCAGAGTTAAATTATACGACGGTTCCAAGTCAAATAAGCCGAGAAAATGGTAAGCGACGAATTGTAGTTACAGCAAATGTTAGAAACCGAGATCTAGGCTCATTCGTACAAGAGGCACAGCAAAAAATTCAAAAAAATGTTGAATTGCCTGCTGGTTATTGGCTTGAGTACGGCGGAACATTTGAGCAACTTGAGAGTGCAACTCAAAGGTTATCCATTGTAGTTCCTGCCACATTATTTGTCATTTTGACACTGCTAGTCATAGCGTTTAGTTCAATAAAAGATGCGCTGATCATATTTAGTGGTGTGCCTTTAGCACTTACAGGCGGTGTATTGGCTTTGTGGTTAAGAGACATGCCTCTTTCAATCTCTGCTGCTGTTGGGTTCATTGCCCTTTCAGGTATCGCTGTATTAAATGGACTGGTCATGCTGTCATTCATTAAACAGCGATTATTTGAAACGGGAGAATTAATTAACTCAATTATCGAAGGCGCAACTATAAGGCTACGCCCTGTACTAATGACCGCTTTGGTTGCAAGTTTAGGATTCATTCCAATGGCGTTAAATGTTGGAACTGGAGCTGAAGTTCAGAGGCCATTGGCAACGGTGGTGATTGGGGGAATTATTTCCTCAACTTTACTAACTTTAGTTGTATTGCCTGTTCTTTATCGAATTGTTTTTAGTAAATACAAATCTTAACTTTAATTTGAAGGCTTCTCGTAATTTTTTAGAGAAGCCTTTTAATTTAATTGTCCTGTTTTACTCAATTTACAGCAATTTTTAAAATCAGGCGAATAGTAGACATCATTGAATCCACTTTAACGCGCTACTCAAGTCACTAAAGTGTTCCGTATTATTAATAGAGCATTCCGGAAACTCAGTTATGTCTATTTGAACAACTTTTGACTTATTTCCAACAATAGCTTTTCTCGCTGAAGTCACTCCAGTAGAGCGTATTTGCATTGATATTGGTTCTACGTTACAGCAACGACTAACAACTACACCTTTAAAACAAGATAGATCCAAAATAAAATTAACAGGCTGGTTAACCGAAGATAGCTCATCGGTAATCTCTTCCAAATATTGGTTTATTCCAGTAACGGTTAATTCACCAATTAACTCGATAATTAGTGTACTGCCCAACCATTGCTTCAAATAATGACCTTGAGATAATTCCACTAAAATTAACCTTCTCTGCTAACTTGATTGCATATTATAGATTTTAGCGATCAGCCAGCCAGTGATCCCCATCAATAACGCCCATAAAACACCACCAATAAATACCCCTATAAAGGACATATGCCAGCCCATACTTTTCCAATCCGTATGTAACATGTTTCCAGTCATACTGGACATCATATCTGGCATCACCATAACCAGAGCTGAACACACAACCCAAACAATGGCAAAGGCGGCAGCACAAGCCAACGCAAAAGCTTTTTCATTAAGTTTCATCGTTATTCTCCTGTGGTGGCTTTCGCCACCACTTCATTACTCTTCAAGTTCCACCATATCTTTCGCCGCGATGTCACCAGATATTAGTTTTACCGTCGCGAAGTGATCATTCACAATTTTAGTAATTTGTACCGTTCCCACTTTTTCAATGGTGTACGGATCATCACCTTCACCCGGCGCAATTTCCTCATGGAATCTAATAACACTGTATTTTTGTCCAACCTCTGCTCCATGTTTGGCACCAATACAAATCAGAGTTCGATCAGTAGACTGCTCAACCACTTGGCCCCTCATCATATTTTTGTGATAAAACGCAGTATTCGAACAACCTGCCAAAAAGATACCGAATACAACAAGCAAAAGAATTTTCATATTGGATGTTTTCATCATTTTTTCCTCATCTAACTTATTAACAGAGCAAGCTCTTCGTAAGCTTACTTATTTTTCCGGCTTGCACCCGGAGGAACTTTGTGACAACTCCACGGCTTATGTGCAGCATTGTCTTTAACATTCTGATCAACAAATTTGTAGTAACTTTCTTTCGTGTGTGTCCACCAATCATCATGAACATCGGCACCATGTTTGCGAATAACTTCCTCAATCCCATCAAGGTTTATATTTGCCGCATCATATGCGAGGTGTATTTCACCTTCTTTGATGTTGTAACTGACTTCATCTATACCAAAAAGCTGATCAATTTCTTTTACTAACTCGTCACAATTTTCTTCTGTGACATTACTTAGCCTCAAATTACGCACAACTAAATTCTGCTCTCTAACGCCAACTCTATGCTCTAAATCGCTCATAATTTATCTCCTAATGCTTGTGCGAATGCTGTTGTTTTTTGTCTTTCATTTCTGCCATTTTGTGTTTCATTTGTGGCATCATGTTTTCCATCATTTCCAGATGATGTTCAGCCATTTTAATTTGCTTATGCATTGGCATTGCTTCCATGTTTTTGTGCATGGATTGCATCATCTTCATCATTGAGCGGTGATGTTCGGCCATCATCTGCTTTTGCTTTTCAGGATTATTTTCAGCTTTAATGGCATGGACTTCCTTTTTCATTTCCATCATTTTTGTATGCATTTTTCCCATGTTCTCATGCGACATTGCCATGCCTTGATGCATATCCGATTTGTTCGCACCTTCATGTTTATGCTCATTGTTTTGAGCAAATAAACTTGTGGCCGCCAATAGTGAGCTGACAAATAAAATTGATTTACCTAACGTTTTCATGATTTTTACCTTCTATGTTCTTATTAAAGTTTGGAATCCAACTTGGAGTCGATTCCATATATCTTTGATACTCTGAACCAAATTCAGCAATCGCTTGTGCCTCTTCGCGTTTCGCTAGCTTGACGTAAACAACGACTAAGATTGGAAACATCGCAAGCGTTGGGATGGTCGGCCACTGTAATAAAAAGCCGAACATGATTAGAATGAAAGCTACGTACTGTGGGTGGCGACACCTTGCATACCACCCTGTAGTAGCCAATTGATGGTGTTTTTGCGCGTGGTGTAATACGTTCCATGCTGATGACAACATAAAGAAACCTGCAACAATAAACACCATACTCGTTATATGAAATGGGTCCCAATGGGCATCACCTTCAAAACCAAAGAAAGTATGTAATAAGTGCCCATTTTCATGCGCAAAGAAGTTTACTTCTGGATAGGTCTCCGTCAGCCACCCCGATAGAAAATAGATAGTTAAAGGAAAGCCATACATTTCAGTAAATAAGGCGACAACAAAAGCTGAGAAAGCACCAAGGCTTCGCCAATCAGTTGATGTTTTTGGTTTGACAAAACTAAATGCAAAAAAGATAAAAATTGCTGAGTTCAGTATCACCATTGACCATAAGCCATAATCATATGTCTCATTCATCACTGTTCTCCTTTTTATGAAATTCTTTTCGTCCTTCTTCTAAACCTTGTATGTAGCCGTCACGATAGGCAGCATTTTTATCCGTGAGTTCTTGAAAGCTCTCTTCCTTTTTGTCATCAGGCTCATGTGAATGATCGTGACCATGTTTACCATGACTGCCATGCATAAATACGTGCATCAAGGGGCATAGCAATAAAATCAAATAAGGAAGAAATTGCAGAACATGTTGTCCATGTTCAAAGATTAAAAAATAGGTTGCTGCGGCAATAAGCACCAATGCAGCCCAACCTGTGGGTGTAGACCAAAATTTAGGGTGCTCATTTTTCATGTTGGCCTCCTATTGACCGTAAATCTTCCGCTGAAGCTTCAGACTTAGAATTTATCCAGTAGAGATTATCCACAGGAGAGACGCTAACTAATCCTTCTCCTTCAACGTTGGTATGCGCTGCATCAAGCAAAACTTCAGCAACATGCTCTGCATCGTCGAAGGCGACGTAAATGGTCATCACTATATGTTCTGATAAGTGATTTCTGTTATAAGTATCAGCATATGCGCCTCTTCCCATCGCTTTATGGATAGTAAAGCCTTTATAGCCATGTGAAAGTAGTGCCTCTTCTACTCGCGCTAATACCATTTCATCAAAAATGGCTGTCACTTTTTTCATGTTCATAAACCCTCCTAAACAACCTTTAAGACACCGCGATACATTTGCATCTGACAATGAAACTCATGCTCTCCCGGTGATAAGTTCAATAAGGTTATTTGAGTAATTTCATTTAATTTAAGCTGCTCGCTTATCTCCAATGATGGAATAAGCATTGTTTCAGCGCAGGGTGATTGATCTTTGCGCATAAACTTCAGAGTGACAGGTTGACTAGCAGACACTTGGATTGAGGATGGTGAATACACGCCATCCCTCACTTCAATGAGTACTTCATTATCTTGAACAATTGTTTTATTGGGTTTGTATAGCCAAAACCACCAAACAATCAGTGCGATTAACACTAAGCCTAATAAGTTAATTACCATCATCGTGTTTCTCCTAATGCTTACTTTCTATGAGTTTTGGGCTTTAAAAAAGCGAAGTCGATTCGCATTTGACACCACGGTCAATGACGAAAACGCCATTGCCGCCCCTGCTATAACAGGGCTAAGTAGAATGCCAAAGAAGGGGTATAAAACACCTGCTGCAAAAGGCACACCCGCTACGTTGTAAATAAACGCGCCAAACAGGTTTTGTTTGATATTTCGTAAAGTGGCTTTGCTTACCGCTATGGCATCAGCAAGGCCATGAAGTGAACCACGCATCAGGGTAATGTCAGCACTTTCTATGGCTACGTCTGTACCTGTTCCTATGGCGAAACCGACATCGGCTAACGCTAGTGCTGGAGCATCGTTGATGCCATCTCCTGTCATACCAACGATCTCGCCACTGTCTTGCAGCTCTTTAACCTTGTTGGCTTTATCTTCTGGCAGCACTTCAGCAAGAAACTCAGTAATACCCGCTTTTTTAGCAACAGCGGCGGCGGTTTCCTTGTTATCACCCGTTAGCATGATAACGCGTATACCGTTAGCTTGAAGGCGTTTGATAGCCGAGATTGAGTCTGACTTGATTGGGTCTGCAACAGCAATAATAGCCGCAAGCTCACCATCTACAGCAAAGTACATAGGTGTTTTGGCTTCTTTTGCTAAAGACTGTGCTTGTTCAACAAAGCCAGTGAGGTCTATGCCTTTTAGCTTCATTAGTTTATCGTTTCCGAAAAGCAGGGCTTTATTGTTGCAGTTTGCTTCTACACCAAAACCCGTAATGGCGTTAAACGATTCAATTTTTAGTAACTCAATATCCTTATCTAACGCACTTTCAACAATCGCTTGCGCTAAGGGGTGCTCTGAGCCACTTTCTAAACTTGCTGCAAGCTGTAGTACGTCTTTTTCGTCAGTAGCTTTTGCTAAGACAATATCGGTTACCTTAGGCGAACCTTCAGTAATAGTGCCCGTTTTATCTAAAATCATGGCAGTGATTTTAGAGGCGGTTTGTAACGCTTCTCCGTTTCGAATAAGCACTCCTGCTTCTGCGGCCTTTCCTACTCCGACCATGACAGACATGGGCGTTGCCAAGCCCAAAGCACATGGGCAGGCAATAATGAGTACAGTAGTTGCTGATACGATGGCAAAAGCAATTGCTGGCTCAGGTCCAAAGTTAAGCCATGCTAGCGCACTTAACACAGAGATGATCATGACAACAGGCACGAAAAAAGCTGAAATAACATCGGCCAAGCGGCCAATCGGCGGTTTTGAATTTTGTGCTCGTTTAACCATATTGATGATTTGTGCAAGCGCCGTGTCTTTACCAACGCGTGTGGCTCTAAATAAAATCATGCCTGATTTGTTCAAAGTACCAGCGACAACCTCATCTTCTTCGGCTTTTTCAACAGGCATAGGTTCGCCTGTCAGCATGGACTCATCAATAGAGGTGTGCCCTTCCAATACCACACCATCGACGGGAATTTTTTCACCCGGTTTTACCTTCACAATATCGTTAAGTAAAACCTGCTCAATACCAATCTGAACTTCTTTGTTGTCACGAACCACGGTTGCTGTTTTAGCCTGCAAGCCGATAAGACGTTTAATGGCCTCAGAGGTTTTGCCTCTGGCTTTTATTTCTAATGCTAGACCTAAATCAATTAAGCCAATGATCATGGCGGTAGCTTCAAAATAAACATGCCGTGCCATCAATGGAACGGTGTCAGGTGCAAACACCACCACCATCGAATACACCCAAGCAGTACCTGTTCCCAACGCTATTAGAGTGTCCATATTAGCGGAGTGGTTTTTAAAGCTTTTCCATGCGCCAACATAAAAATGCTTACCTGAAAAATACATAACACCAAAAGTTAAAATGCCTACAATCAACCAAGACATGCGTTCAAGGTTTGTTTCAACCGTCATTTCTCCAACCACA
Organism: Thalassotalea euphylliae; assembly: GCF_003390395.1. Taxonomy (NCBI): domain Bacteria; kingdom Pseudomonadati; phylum Pseudomonadota; class Gammaproteobacteria; order Alteromonadales; family Colwelliaceae; genus Thalassotalea; species Thalassotalea euphylliae. Next base: position 3,759,578 of record NZ_QUOV01000001.1, read on the forward strand.
ATGCTGTAGAGCATCAAAGGAACACCGAGTGAAAGGGCAATAAACGTATCGCGCATTAGCTTTTTGTAATATGCCCAATCCGCCGCCTCTTTCTCGTCAAGCGCATCTGTTGCTGAGCTATCATCAATTGGCTTCGCGTTATCCCCCACAGACTCAACAGCTTTGATCAATGCTTCTGTCTTGGCTGTCCCAGAAACTGTTACAGTCCTATCAGCAAAATTCATTTCCGCACTGACTACACCAAGAGTTGCCTTTAACGCTCCTTCAATTTTGCCTACACAGCTAGCACACCCAGCTCCTTCAATGATAAGTTGTTGGTTATGTGATACTTTCTCCAACGTATTCTCCTTACTTTTACACGAAGAGGAATGAGCTTTTTCCTGACAGCAACAGCCTGATTCGGTTTCTATATTTGTATTAGTAGTCACCATTTTTCCTCCTATGCCGTTTTAATTTGTTCAAAGTTTTCGATGAGATGACAAACCATATTTGCAGTCGGTGCTTTGTCTTCCATTTCTTCCCATTGAGAAAGAGCTGAAGACATTTTTCCTCGAAGTGCCAACATTGCTTGAAACTGTTTTTCTGTTTCTTCAAGCCGCTCTTTGATCAGGCTTCTGACTAATGGGCACGCACTTTTACCATCTTCAGATTCATTAAGAATTTGCTTGATATCAGCAACGGAAAAACCAAGGTTTCTGGCACTTAAAATGAATTTAAGTCTCGATACCTCCTTATTCGAGTATGACTTGTAGCCGTTCACTGACTTAGCAGGTTTTAACAGTCCCAATCGCGTGTAATAGCGCACCGTATCAGCAGTCGTTCCAAGGCTTTTTGCCAGCTCTGTTACTTTCATATTTACTCCTTAGTTTTTCACCTAAGTTTGTACTCTCACCTACAGCTTAGACCTGTGTCTAAGACACAGGTCAAGCACATCCTTATGATTTAATGTACTCAGCTATCGCTTTTATCTGTTGCTCGTTTAGCGGCATTTTAGGCATAGGAGAAGATGAGTTATTAAACTGAGGGTTTTGGAGCTTCTTAATAAAGAAGCCGATCCCTTTGTTTTTAATCGTTTCATCTAACGCTGGCCCAACAGTGCCACCATCACCTTTCAATGAATGGCAGCCTTGGCAACCAAATTGAGTAAACAATTGCTTTCCATCAGGCGCTATCATCTTTTCTGGCGCTACTTTTTTTGCCAAAGGTACGCTTTGGCTAGTTAGTTCCAAAAACTCAAGAACAGCTTGCGTTTCTTTACCTGTTAAATGCGCCTTTTCTCGCATATGCGGCATAATGACTTTCCATTCGGGAATAGAAAATTCATGAACAGCGCGAGCGTTATGGCATCTTGCACAATTGTTGTTGATCACTTCCGCACCGGAAATTTTCTCTTCTGCATGAGAGCTAAAAGCAGACAAAAGAGATAGGCTGACAACCAGTAATATTTGTATAACTGATTTCATTTAAGTATCCCCCTTAAAAGCCATAGCTGTATTGAATAGCGAAACGCTTATCATCTTCACCATCGTGAACGATGGTATCTTCGTATGTCGCCTTAATGACAGCTCGGCTGTCTAACCAGTAATTAACTCCATAAGCCCAACGCTCTGCTTCGTTAATTTTATTGGTCTCAGCATATTCAACGACGAAATCTGTTCCCTGTAACACATTGAACATTTTTCCTGCCATAAAGGTTGCTTGGAGATACCAGCCATTGCGATCAAATGTGATCACTTTGTTTTCTTCATGTTCATCTTCTTCGAAGGCATCGGTTTCTGTTTTGATGTATTCCCCTCTGACGATGTAATGGTTACCAATCCAGTTGATATCAAAACCAGTTGCTGTAAACCCTAGCTTTTCATCGTCATCGTATTTTGCCGTGTAATAAGAAGCGCCAACCTCAATACCGGGAAGAAAGGCATACGCAATACGACCGCCAAACGCTTTATCAGAATTGTTATCCGCACTCGTCGCTTCAAACGCCAATTCAGGTAGTTCCAAAGCATGATCATCTACTTCTTCATGCTCGTCTTCCTCTTCCTCATGTTCATCAACAACCTCTTCTTCGTGTTCATCCTGCACAGGCTCTTCATCATGGGCATCTTCTTCATCGTCATGTGGAGCCTCGGCAGCAAGCCCGTTTGTCATGTATACATCAAAGAAAATTTTCTGATTTTTACCCAAAGGAATTATGTGTTGAATGCCAACACCAATATCACTCATCACAGGCAGTAAACCTTGCATGGGTTGATAACCACCATGACCTCCTAACCCGCCATAAATACCGGGAGAGAACGCTGAGCGATTTATCCAACTAGGGTGTTGATTCGGTCCATACTGGCCGAATGGGAGTAGAAATTTACCAGCAGTAAAAGTAGTTGTATCGGAAAGAAAATAATGAATATCAGCGTATTCAAGCTCGACTTCAGTTTCCCCGTTTTCATCGACTGAGATCTCAGTTTCAGCTTCTATATGCATTTTGTCATTGAGACTAAACAAGAAAATAGGTACAAATCGCGCACTGAATGCACTTGTATCCATCAATTTACTGTCTTCGTATTTTACGTCTCCATACCCCGCTAACGCGAAGCGACTATTATTTTGTTGTTCATTCGCTAAGAGATGTCCACTCGCAACGGCGGTAGCTATTGCAAATGGCAATAATTTGAGCATGTTCATCATGCCTCCCAAAAATATTGTGCTAATTGTTCAAAACAGTTGGTTATTTAAACCAATGAATAAATCGTTCTATTTTTGATGGGACTGGCGAAAAAAAGACGCACTGATCCCGTGATTAGCCAATAATTGGAGGACGATAAGGTAAGAGATGGATGCCAGAGGCTGGCGGGGGTATCCGTTGAATAATTAAGTCTAAGTTAATATTGTTGCTATTTTCTCCTTCCTCTTGCACAAGATAGGCATTTAAATGAAAGCTTGCACAAAAGCCACCTTCGCAGCATAGGCAATCACCCGCTTTACATTTTTCACACTCTTCACCGGCATGATTGTGTTTAGAACCTTGCAAATTTTCAGTGTGATGGTGGGTATTGTCATGCATTGTTTGATGGTGCATATTTTTGCTTGGTTGCATAATATGCGTATCGGAAGAGTCCTTATGATGTTCTTCACAATTCATTGGTTTAGCAGTAGCAAAGCCATGCTGCGTAAGCAACACAGTAATCACCACTATTTTAAACCACCTGAAAAGTCTAAACATTTTAATTCCTTCTATAACAGCATTAACACTAACAGCTTATGCAAATATTTCCATGACGCAGGTCAATATTTGTACTGAAAGCTATGTTTTCCACTGTTCTACTTAACTATTTCTTCACTCGATTTCTGCTAGAAGAGTGTGTATGAAGCACCTTCCAATCACCATCTACCTTCTTAAGCAGAAATGTTTGAAAACCAGTTTTATCAAAGGTTTTTCCTGATTTTCTCACTTCGCCTTTGACCGCTGTATCAGCTAGCGCCCAAGCAAAACCATCTTCAATATGAATTTGGATATTGGAGAAATTCAAGTTCAAGAAAACCAATGCGTCTTTTTCTGGTTCAACGTGATGCTCTACTAAATCGTTAAGTCCAACATTTTGACCGCCCGATTCAAAATACCTTGCCCCTTTAAAATCAAGAAAGTGCTTGCGAAAAGGCTTACCATCACCATTTTCCCAGCCATATTTAATTTGATGAATGATATGAGTAATTTGCTTTTCATCATCCATGTGGCTTTTATCATGTGCATTTGCAAAAAAAGCCAACATACTCAACATCGTTATTGCTATATATTTAGTCATTTAAAATTCTCCGTTGTTTGACTATTAAATTAGTGTGACCAATGAATGTGCTTGATTTTCCATTTACCGTTTTGCTTTTCGAGAACCATTGTTTCCATGCCTTGATAATCACGCTCTTTGCCTTTGTATGTACCTTGAGTGTGGCTACGTGAGGCAGATATAGCGGTGTTTCCAAGTACCGTCACTTGGTGTTCTAGTGTTTTGCTCTTCATAGAAGCGAGATATTTCATATCCGACAGCATATGGTGATGGGCGTATTCATCAGCACTTCTTTCAACACGACCTCCCTCGTAGATGGTCACATCATCAGCCAACTGTGCTCTTGCTAGATCCTTATTACCCGTTTCTAGTGCTTGATGAAATGCCAAAACAACTTTTGCGGCAGGGGTATCTATACCTTTAAACAAACCTTTGTCTTTGTTCTTATCACCATGAGCGTTTGCTGCGAAACTAAACGTCATTAATAAAACGAGTAATATATTTATTGTTTTCATTTTCATTCTCTCTTTTAGGTTTTAATTTGCAGGGCCAACAACACTAGTAAGCCCAGCCGTTACAGATAAAATGGCAAAAGCTACTACCATTTCTATTGATATAGATTTAGATAGAGCTTCTCTACCATCGTTATTTTTAAGTTGTGGGACGAGTTTTAATTTATGCTTAGCTGCGATGCCCAATATCGAAGTGACGATAACTAATTTAAGCAGCAGTGTTTGCCCATAGCTTGAACTAAACAGCTCTTCAACATTTCCAACTAATTGAAAAGCTAACCAAAGGCCAGCAATTAGCAATAGACTCACCGCGATGCTTGCTTGCCTTCCAAACTTGTCCATCAATGAGTAGAGCTGTCCATAGTCCGATTCATGGCAAGCTTCTTTAAGCGGAAACAACGCTCCGAACCACCAAGCCATAACAAGCACATGGAGCATCAGCAATACTTTTTCGCCCCCCCCTAGCTCAGATACATGGCCGATTAAGGTAAAGGTGTATGCTAGTAAAAATAAACTAGATACCAAAATGCCTTGTTTTAGGTAATTGTTCAGTACTACTGATTTGAGTTTGAACGGTGATATTAATGCCAATATTGCTATCATTAATCCTATGGTTCGAAGTAAAGTTCCATCACCGATAGAAGAGTCCCACATTATGGCTAAGATATCAGGGTCAAAGGCACCTTGAATGCCTTCTTCTGCCATCGCACCAGTACTAGCGAAGAACCAAAGACCATTTGCAAGCAAAGCGATGACTATTGAACCTCTTATCCATTTTAGGTTCGCTATTGCCAAGTTATTATGAGACTCACTTTGTTCAAAAACTTGCTTGAAAAATGTATAACCAGCAATACAGACAAAACCGACGTAAAATACAATTTTTGACAGTACAATGACTGTATTCCAGATATACATTTCCATAGCAATCACTCCATTAGATTAGTGAACCATAAAGCCAAAGCTATCTTTCATTTTGTGCCCATCTTTACCTAAGAAAGTAACATCAACAACATAGTTAGCAGGTGTAAGTTTCGGTAGCTTCCACGTAAATTCGGTATTGGTTTCTTTAGTAGGTTTGAAGCCAAATTTAACCTTTTTACCTTGCTTATTTTTCAATGTAATTTTGACTACACGAACCTCTTTGCTAAATGCCAACGTTAACTCTTCTGGAGTCTTCATTAACATTGCATTATCAGCAGGCACACTTTTTTCAAGATGAACGTGCGCGAACACCGCACTACTAAAAACAATGCTGATTACGGTCAAAAATTTAATTAATATTTTCATATTTACCTCTATTTAATTTATGTATTAACGACTAAATTTGTCTTTGAAAATTTGATTACTGGGTATACCAACATCAGTAATTATTTGTTCCACTTCACTCATCATTGCTTCTGGGCCGCACAAGTAAAATTCTGTAGACAGGAATTTTGCTTTCTGGCTCAAATACGGCAGAAGTACTTGCTGTACATAGCCAGAATGCCCTTGCCATTGTTCTGAAGGGTTAGAAAGTGTAGGAATATAAGAAAAGTTTTTATACTGCTCACTCAATGAGTTCAATTCATCGCGGTACAGCAAATCATCTTCAGTTCGCGCACCATAGATGAGAGTCAAGTCACCTTCATCTTGGCGTTTTTTCAACTGTTCAAAAATGATAGCTCTGAGTGGGGCAAGTCCTGAGCCAGCACCAATAAATATGCGAGGAACCTTTTTATTTGAAGTAGCGTAAAAGTCAGAGAAAGGACCTTTTGCGATTATGGTTTCTCCAACTTCAAGTGACCCTAAATAGCTTGAACCTATACCTGCTCTAAAACCATCCTTAGCAGTTTGCCAGCGAATATTAAACGTTAACTCATCTGATTCCTCGTCAAAGTTAACTAACGAGTAGTGACGAGTTACACCGTCATGAGAAAACCTTCCATGAGAATAACTTTCCCAGTATTTTTCATAGTTCTCTGGCATCTCCTCTGGGCGCAATCTATTCATCCCTGCTGGTACTTCAAATTGCATATATGCACCAGCTTTAAATGCCAATCGTTTTCCTGATTTCACCTTAAACTTCACTTCCTTGATAAAAGGAGTAATGAAATTAGTCGCAACCACAACTAGCTCATGATTTTCAATATTGAGATCAATATTAACTTCAATCGAACTAATTTCAGAGAACCTATGCTGACATCCAAGCCGATAGCCTTCCTTAAGTTGCTCCTGAGATAAATGTTCCTGTTCAGATAGTGTGATAGGTAATTTAGTTGAACTTAAGAACACGCATTTGCCACAAGTACCGCCACCACCGCAACTTGAAGGAAGGTATACATGTGAACTAGCTAGCCCTTCTAATACAGTTGAGCGGCCAACTGCTGAGATGTCAGTAATAGTATTTTCATTGGAAAAAGTCACTGCCACTTTTTGCCTGTTAGTGCCCCAACCTAGCTTCAGTAAACCACTTCGATACTGTTGTATCAGCCAAGTAACACCAGTAACTGAAAGGAATAGCGTTGCAAAAGCAAATGCAATGATCAACCAATGGTTAAACCCTCCAGAATTGCCATAGTCCATAAAGTGGAGCTTCATCATCAGATCTTTTAGCCTGAAATCATCATTGGCATGGCGAAGTACCTGACCTGTAATACTATCTAAATAAATAGTCGTATTATTCTCATCCTCAACAACAACTCGCCACATAGGGTTTTGCTGCCTTACGTGATCAGAAAACGGTGGCTGAGATAACACTGGAGAAGTTAACTTCCCTTCACCTGAGTAGGAGTTTTTTGCCAAAGTTAGTACTTGTTCTTCAGACAGATTAAATGGCTTTCCTGTTACAGCATCAAATAGCATTGAGTGACTTTGTTGGTAGCTATGCTGTCCTTTATCGAACACAAAATGATAGTAAGGCTGATGTAAAATCCATATAAGTTTTACTTCTTGAGGTGCTTCACTCGTAATGTCTTTAATAGGTGTAAAGGTAAAGTCTGTAATGTTACCTTCATGATGAGAATGAACTCTAAGCTCATTACCACTTGCTTTACTGTGATCCATCAAATTGAAGTAAAGGCCCGTTCCCAACCAAATAAGCAGTTGTAAACCAACAAATAACGAAAGCCATTTGTGTAGCGTTGTATTTAACTTAAAAAATCGCATCAAATGACTCCCTTTTTATTCGCAGAGAACACTCGAAAATACGTCAATACTGTGCCTGTAATAGCTGCCATCAAACCTAAAGTTGCAACTAAGAACAAAAACCAGTTGGATACGTTTTCTCCATCATCGTAATCCATAATGTGAAAACGCCACATCCAATCAAACAAGCGCCAGTAATCATGACGCTTGGCTACAATTGCCCCTGTTTGTTGACTTATATAAAATGTCGGTGTGGCGTATTGCTCAAACGTTACTCTCCAAACGGGCAAGTGCCTTGGAGACAACTCAGCAGGCATATCTGTGACTGATTGAATCAGCCTTATGCTGTCGATGTCATGATTCAGCGTATAGTGATATTGCGCGATTTCTTTAGCCTTGATTTCATTTACAAGGGCCTGAACAGCCCCAGTTTTAGCATCAATTGCAACTTTCCCCTGTTCTCCATTAATAAAAGAATACAAAGGACGGCCCATGCTTTGGGTAAGCCTGACTTGACTAGCTTCAGGATAGTCAGCAGCAAGTTCTACAATGGAGTAATCCACATCAGCTAAATCTATTTTGGCTTGCTCACTCTTAGCCAATGTTTCGCCGTGTATATAGTGAATATCCATAGTCACCATATACACGCCAGTAATAGACCAAAACAGAAATTGTATTCCGACAAATGCCATAAGCCATTTGTGATATTTTCTAACTTTGCTAAGCATTATTCTCTAGCTCCAAGTTAGAAAGCCCTTTGTTAAAGGCATTTACTTCAGGCTTTTTAACGATTGAGTAAATCGCAGGAAGTACAATAAGAGTGAGCAGGACAGCACTTGTCATTCCGCCTACCATAGGTGCAGCAATACGACTCATGACCTCAGAGCCAGTGCCTGTACCATATAAAATAGGCATTAAGCCGATAATGATTGTGGCAACTGTCATCATTACTGGACGAACACGTAAGCCAGCACCGTGTAATAATGCCTCTTGGTAAGCGTCATCTGATATAAGTTCCGCTCGCTCTTCGGCTTTTTCTTTAAGCTCAGCAAGTGCTTGATTGAGGTAGACCAGCATGATCACGCCAATCTCAACCGCAACACCAGCCAGCGCAATAAAGCCCACACCAACGGCTACTGAGAAATTAAACCCTTCCAGATACATTAACCATAAGCCACCAATCATTGCCATCGGCAAGGTAACGATAATGATAGCCACTTCACTAAACGCTCTGAAATTTAGGTAAAGTAAAATCACAATAATGGCGAGTGTTAATGGCAGTACATAGGTGAGCTTTTCTTTTGCTCTTTCCATATATTCGTACTGCCCAGCCCAATTGATTGAATATCCTGCTGGTAAAGTCAGGTTACTTGCTAAGTATTCCTTGGCATTTTCTACATAAGTACCAACATCAACGCCATCTATATCAATGAAAGTCCAGCCATTGATTCTGGCATTCTCACTCTTAATACCCGGAGGACCATTTTCCACTCGAATATCAGCAACATCACCTAGTGCAATGCGTTGACCATTTGGTGTTACAACGGGTAATCGTGATAGCTGCTCAGGGGAGTCTCGATAATCTTGCGGGTAACGTAAGTTAACGGGATAACGCTCTTGACCCTCTATTGTTTGAGTTACATTCATTCCACCAATAGCGGTAGAAACCACTTGTTGGACATCTTCGATATTTAACCCAAAGCGACTTGCCTTATCTCGTGAAATATCAACCTTGATATATCGTCCACCCGCAACTCGCTCAGAGTAAACCGACGCTGTGCCTGTCACTTCTGGCAAGAGTTGTTCTATTTGTTGGCCGATTTCCTGAATTACATCAAGCTCTGGTCCGGCGACTTTAATACCCACAGGCGTTTTTATACCTGTAGCTAACATATCGATGCGGGTCTTGATTGGCATAACCCAAGCATTCGTTAAGCCCGGAAACTTAACTAATTTATCAAACTCTGCTTTTAACGATTCGGTAGTCACGCCTTCTCGCCACTGTTCTTGTGGCTTCAATTGAATAAAGGTTTCAATCATAGTTAGAGGCGCTGGGTCCGTTGCAGTTTCGGCTCGTCCTACTTTACCGAAAACATTTTCAACCTCTGGTACAGTGCGGATAAGCTTGTCCGTTTGCTGTAATAACTCTCTTGCTTTACCAATGGAAATACCGGGATAGGTAGTAGGCATATACATGAGATCGCCTTCATCCAATGGAGGAATGAATTCACTACCAATTTTATCGACAGGCCAAAAACCAACGATAGTCACTAATACTGCTGCTACTATTGTCGATTTTGGAAACTTCATGACCTGCTTTAAAACAGGCATGTAGATAGCAATCAATAATCGGTTTAACGGGTTTTTCTTTTCAGAGACGACTTTGCCTCGAATAAAGTAACCCATCAAAACAGGCACCAATGTTATTGCCAAGCCTGCTGATGCTGCCATTGCATAGGTTTTAGTATATGCAAGAGGTGAGAACATTCTGCCTTCTTGCGCTTCCAGAATAAAAACAGGCAAGAACGAAACAGTAATTATCAGTAAGCTAAAAAATAATGCAGGTCCTACTTCACTCGCAGCCTTAGCGACAATTTGCCAGCGGTTTTCATCTGTTAGCGGTGTTTTCTCCATATGTTTATGCATATTTTCAATCATCACTATTGCACCATCAGTCATCGCACCAATCGCAATAGCGATACCGCCCAACGACATAATATTGGCATTGATGCCTTGCATATACATGATGATAAACGACACCAAGATGCCTAATGGTAGAGTAACAACTGCAACAATTGATGAACGAAGATGAAATAGGAAAGCAACACAGACAATCGCAACGACTGCAAGCTCCTCAAGCAACTTACTCCAAAGGTTATCAACAGCACGATCTATTAACTTCGATCTGTCATAAACAGGGACAATCTCTACCCCCTCTGGTAGAGAAGATTTCAGTGACTCTAGCTTTTCTTTTACACCATTTATGGTTTGTTGTGCGTTTTCACCAAAGCGCATAACGACAACACCACCAACAACTTCGCCTTCACCATTTAGCTCTGCGATACCACGGCGCATTTGTGGTCCTAAATTCACGGTAGCAACATCACCAATACGCAACGGTGTACCTTGCTCGTTAATGCCAAGCGGAATTTTCTCTATGTCACCAACTGATTGAATATATCCCGTTGCAGTAACCATATACTCAGCTTCCGCCATTTCCACAACGGATGCGCCAGTTTCTTTATTGCCTCGTTTAAGTGCCATTTGAATATGACTTAACGGCACGTTATAAGCTCTGAGCTTGTCGGGATCGACTTGCACTTGATATTGCTTAACCATACCGCCAACGGCTGCAACTTCTGACACGCCCGGAACAGTTTGCAATTCATACTTTAAAAACCAATCTTGAATACTTCTTAATTGGCTTAAGTCAAGGTTACCTGACTTATCTGTCAAAGCATAAATGTATACCCAGCCAACGCCTGTTGCATCAGGTCCTAATTGAGGCTTTGCTGAATCAGGTAAGCTTGATGCTACTTGGCTTAAGTATTCAAGCACTCTGCTTCTCGCCCAATACAAATCAGTATCATCATCAAAAATGATATAGACGTAGGAGTCACCAAAAAATGAGTAACCACGAACAGTTTGCGCTCCCGGTACAGACAACATGGCTGTAGTAAGAGGGAAAGTCACTTGATCTTGCACAACCTGTGGCGCTTGTCCCGGATAGCTTGTCTTAATAATGACCTGTACGTCTGAAAGGTCTGGAATTGCATCTACGGGCGTTTTTTGTAAAGAATACAAACCGCCAAAAGCAATAATTAAGGTAACCAGCAACACAAAGAAACGATTGCCGATTGACCATCTAATAATTGATTCAATCATCACTTATCTCCCAACTTAATGATTCGAATGGTCAACAGCACTTTTTTGTTCATGCTCGTGTTGATCATCAGATTCAAGGGAAATTTCAGTTATCACTAAGTCATCTCTTACCTCAAAGGTGAAAGTGACATTATCACCAACATTGAAATCAGCCATTTCTATATTGTCCGCGACGATAAAATCCATCGTCGCAGAAGGTCTATCCCATTTCTCTATTGGGCCTCTGCTAATATTTAGAATCCGTGTATCAATATCAATCGCATTGATCAAACCTGATACGGTTGCTGATGATACTTCAGGCTCACTCATGATATGAATTCCAGTAACTTCATATCCACCGTCTTCGGTTTTGCTCACTTCAAAGTGCAAAGATTGACCAGACTTCAGTGAATCAATATCTACCTTTTCACCCACATCGAAGTCCATTGTCATTTCAGGCCAACCCCAAGCCTCAGCAGGGCCATGAGTAATATTAACCATACGATGCCCCGCCATGACGCTGTTGATTTCGCCTTCCATCCAAACAGAGTTAGGCACTTGGTCATGAGTCATTCGTTTAAAATCAGAGTTTTTACTTGATTCAGAATCAATCAAGAATTGAGCTGATGTCACCACAACGTCATCTTCATTTAACCCGTCTAATATTTCGATACTGTCGATATCAACCCGGCCAATAGTCACTTCGATAGACTTAAATTGCCCATCCCCCAACGCAAGTACTACTCTGTCTTGTTTACCTGTGCGAATGACGGCTTCTTTAGGTACGAGTATCGTGCTATCATCTTGATTAGCGTGAATAGAGACTTGTGCAAACATGTTTGGTTTTAGTCGATAGTCTGGGTTGTCAAACTTCAGTCTCACTCTGAGTGTGCGTGTTTTACTGTTTAGTGTGGGATAGACATAATCAACGACACCAGCCCAGTCCTCACCGGGTAAATAATCCAGTGTCATTGATACAGGAAGTCCTTCTTTAATTAAGGCTGCGTCACGTTCAAACACTTCTGCTTCAACCCACACCTGATCTAGCTGACCAATGCTTAACAAGGTATTTCCCGGTTTCACGTAAAAACCTTCTCTAACTTTCAAGCCATCAACAACACCCGCCTGAGGGGAGTAAAAGGTGATGGTTTGCTGTACCTTTCTTGTTTTTTCTAGCTTTTGAATAAAGTCTGCTGAAAGCTGCAACGCTTTCAGACGATCTTTAGCTGCTGAAATTAAAGAACTGTTATTGCGTTTTAACGCTATTAACAGTTCTTCTTGCGCGTTAACTAACTGAGGAGAATATAGCGTGTAAAGAGGTTGCCCTTTTTCTACAGGGTTACCTGCTGCTTTGATGTAAAGCTTTTCAATCCAACCATCAACACGTGGGTGGATATGAATTAGCTTATCTTCATCATATTGAACGTAACCTACCGTTGAGATTTCAGTATGCATATTTTTTAGTTCAACAGGTGAGGTGCGAACCCCAAGGTTATTCACGACATGAGGCGCAATTTTTACTGCTCCGGGGCCAAAGTCATCACCAGATGATTCTTCCTCATACACAGGAATTAAATCCATCCCCATAGGCGACTTACCGGGCTTGTCCCGGCGGTAATTAGAGTCCATCGGTGCTACCCAATACAGCGGCTTTTTCTCTGCTGATACAGCTTCATCAGTATTACTGTTTGAACCTGTACCTTGATATAAGCTCAATGCTCCTGCACCTAGTGCTGCCCCAATAATGACGGCAACTATTAGTTTCAAATTTGGTGTTTTAGAATTCGTTGACATTATTTTTCTCCAAATTGCTGATTGGATAAGTGCTGATTAGTTTTGTGCGAAGTGTGCATAGGCTTATGTTCAGCATTTGATTTAGATTGAGAATGCGCAAAGAAATAGTTGATGCGAGCTACTGTTTTAAGTGCATCAACATCAATTCTTAAGGCTGATATTCTGGCGTTTAATTCTGCGATTCTTGCACGAACAACTTCGGCAAAATCACCATCATCGTTGGTGTAGGCCGTCAAAGACGCTTCTGCTTGGTCATGAGTTTGTTTAAGGAGTTGTTCTTGATAGATAGATTGTCTATCAGATAAGCGTTTAAGCTGTCTAAGCTCCTTTTCCAACGCACTGATCATTTGTTTTGTCAGCAATAACTTCTCGGTTTTAACCGCTTCTGATTCAGCAATAGAAGCTGCAACTTGCTTATCTTGTCTATTCTCTGTGAACAACGGTAAGTCAAACGTTACCCCAACAGAAAATAAGTCAGCTCGGTTATCACCAGAAGGCATATTGTCACGATAGGCATAGCTTGCATTCACACCCCATTGCGGCTCATATTGCTGTTTAGCTAATTCAACACCTTTTTCTGAAGCTTTGCGTTTCACATCAATTGCAAGTATTGCTGGATGATTCGCAAGTTCCTGAGCCAATATATTCCTTGAGTAGTTAGATGCTTTAAGGACGGTTGGATTCTTCAATCGAATCGAAGGCAATTCTCTTGAGACACTAAACTCAAGTGGTTGAGCGTCAAAATCGAAAGATTCATTTAAGCGAGCAGCATCGTAAATATGAAGCCACTCATTGAGACGAACAATTGTCGTTTCTAGTTTCTGCTTTTGCGAAGTTAACCTGTCATCTAACTGCACGATTTCTAACTGAGCACGAATAACATCTTGCTGTCTAGTTTTACCAACAACGTTTGAATAGCTAGCTTTAGCCACTTCCGCCATTTGCTCAAAAAGCGCCCAATCCGCTTCTATCAATTTAATGGTCTGTTGGGCTAAGTAAGCATCTAGCCAAAGCTGTGACACTTGGCTTTTCAACTTCGCTTTACGATCCTCGCGTAGCAGGGGAAATTTCGTGGACTCTATTTTTAACTGGTCTTGTTTGATCTCTAGGCTATCTCCTCTCGGAAACATTTGAGAGACGCCAACCTTTAGCTGAGTCATTCCTTCCTGATCTAAGTCCCAAGTATCTGTTGGTAAATTCATTATTCCTAGCGATATTTTCGGATCAGGTAAAGTACCAGAAGCAATACTTCTATTTTCAACCGCACTTTGTTTCAATCGACTACCATGAAGCCAAGGATCATTTTGCTGAGCTAAGCTGATAGCTTGTTCAAGTGACACTACTTTCTCAGCTTGAGCTGAAAATACAGATAAGCCGAGTATTAGTGCAGTTGAAAGTGAAGTAAGGTTTGAAGCGTTCAATTTCATTAGAATTGCTCCTCGTATGTCTTAACTTTTGCATAGACTTTGCTCGTTCCATCTTTCAATAGAATTAACACGTTGTATGGCATAAAGCGGTCACCAACTTCCATACCGGGAGAGCCAACTGGCATTGCTGGAACTGATAGTCCAATCGCATTCGGGTGATCTTCTGATAAGAACTGCTGAATAAACTTAGCGGGTACATGACCTTCAAAGGCAAATCCATTTCTGCTCACTGCCGTATGGCAAGAGCGGTAATTAGGCTTAATACCATACTTAGTTTTGATATTGCTGATGTTTCGGAAATCTTTGGAGTGCGCAACGATCCCTTCGTCTTCAATATGAGTTATCCATTTTTTACAACACCCACAAGTAGGGGTTTTGTAAACGATTAACTCCAAAGGTGTTACGTCGTTATTGTGTGCATGTTTATGTTCATTAGCGTTTGCAAACGCAGGTGAAAGCAGCATTACAACTGCTATTTTTAAATACTTATTGATCATTTTTGCCCCCAGACATCGCTGGAAAATAGCTATAGCGCTACGACGCTATATTGACTAACAGAAAAATTAATTACATGTGCGCGAAATTTGGACGCACTAATCCTGTATTAGGCAAAAATTGGTGGACGATAAAGGGAAGTGGAAATTGAATGAGGTTGTTTAGATTGCAGAGCAGCTACAGATTCACTCAATATTTGAATATCTGTCGAGTCAACACTGGAATTTAGGACTGTCGTAGATGAGCAAGCATTTGCAGGACAAACACATTCAACATCACAACAATCTTCTGATTGACCATTACTGCTTTTATTCATTTCACCGTGGTTCATTCCTTCATGATGACTCATCTTGGAATGATCCATGCTCATGTGTGACTCGTGAGAGCCTGAAGACATTTCGCAAGACATAGCAGAATACGCAAATGCTTGCCCTACAAAGGCAACCAGCATAAGCGTTATTACTAAGACTTTTGAAAATGCTCTAGACATAAAATTCTCTTACAAATACACAACTCCAATAGTAATGTAAGTTTTCGAATAAGTAAATTAATGTCATGTAAACATTTATGAATATTTGATTATCGTCAAATTTTTCAACGGTATAAGTGACACATAATAATCTCGTCAGACTTCTTATTTTCGTTATTCAATGACTTTTATTTCAAGACTTTAGTTGCTCCCTCATTTCTAAAACTCGATCTGCTGAATAAGCTCCTGCTCTCATAACAACCAGTTCAACAAACGAAATATCAATTAACTTATGATCAGCATCAATCACATAATAACTCCCACTATGTGTGGTTATTTCTAACTTATCCTCAACAGCAGATTTGCTAATAACCTTTGAAGTTACTATTTGCTCAAATGGCCGAAATCTGAATGTTTCGTCGTCAATGACAACACCAGATAGAAACTCGCCGAGAAATAGCTTTTCAAATTCTTTATAATCATAGACCGAGAGTATGTAAGCACTCTTTAAATATGTTTTGTCCATTTGTTACTCCCTACTAATAGCCAGCAGGGAGCATTTCTCTCAGCTCTAATAACTCATTAGGAGAGTACATACACTCATGCATTAAATTGAATTCAAATACATTTACATCAAACTCTTTGGGTTCAGCATCTAAGGTATAAAAATCCGCACCGAAAGTTCTATATTCAAGACCGTTTACTTCCATGACTTTCGTGGTGAACAAAGCCTCACCTTTTTTACCGTTCTTACTATCCTCAGCAAAAGTTGCGTAAAGCACCTGTTCAACCTTATCTTTTAAGTCAGATTTAATTGAAATGAGTGTTGCGTTAGTTAGTTTTACTCTTGGTCTCATGCTTATGCTTCCTTCTTATCTTCTAAGCAAAACGGGCGGAAAAAACTAAGGTACTTAACTCCATTAACTTTTAGTAAATTGTTGTCAGCATCAAAATGTGACAGAACGCTAGCCTGATACAACGAAATATATTTTTCATAATCGATGGTGTTAAAAAAATTGGTATCGACACGGCGTGCATGGAAAACAAGAGCTTGCTGATCAACACGAACAATGAACTTCTGATCGCCATCTAGATTTTTGACTCGTAGACATAAATCAGGTTTGTGCCAATCAGATACAAAGGAAGGAATCAGTGGGAAGCCATATACCAAATAGCGCATACCTTCGATTTTGAAGGTTGTTGGATTGAACTGAGCCTTATTTACTTTGCCGCTACTGAATAATTCAAGTGTCAACACCAGCCAGTGCTCATGCTTAGAAAATGTATTACCTTCAGAAATACAGCCTTCGAACTCACCATCATGGTTTACATGATTGATGTACATGTATTTTTTAATGTTATCCAAGGAAAACTTTTCAAACGGAAACTTGCACGCGATTAGCCTGAAATAGCAATCATGAACTTTTAAATCAGCATATTGGACTATCAATGGATCATCAAACGCATCAAAATATGGTCGCCATTCTAGACGGAAATCAGGACCTGTATTTATGACAAATTTAGCGTCATCAGGTAGCCCTAAGACTTTGTATATCACTGAAACTAACTCTAACGTTTCGATATCTACCAGCATCAGGCTTTCAATACGGTTTGCCATTGACTCAACTTCTTTATGAAGCGACTCAATGATTTCTTGATCATCATATTCGTTGATCATTAAGTATTTCAGGGAATCGTGCTTTAGAATTGAGTCCAGCTTTTTCTGTTCAAATACCTCAGATAGACAATTATGAGTATCAGAAAAGTGAGGGCTGTTATAAACACATCTGGCCCACAAACCTTGGGCGTAAAGATCAGGAAAATCTAATAACTCAGCAAACTCTTTTGCTTGTTTGTTAAGCTTATTCTTTAATTGATAAAGTGAGATCATTTAGTTCTCCAAACAACTTTCAAATAAACAATGGCCTACCAACACATTGCTTTATTTATTGTTCAAATAACCAAATTTTGACGGATGCTCCGCTTCACTGTTCACGTTTTTCAATGCGAAAAACATGTGTAGGCGTAGGCTGTCCGTTCAGCCTTCATCTAATAATATCGCCAAAAAACAAAATGACAACTTACGTATTTGTACAACTTTAGGTAGATATTTTGAGTTTGAACTCTGAAAAGCTAAGCCCAAATAGGGATACGACCATTTCTTCATTTATATTGGAGCCGGGAAATTTTTTTTCAAAATTTCCAATGATGCTATCTAGGTGGCTAGCTAATATTTTTACTAAAAATATTTCCGAGCTTGGTGAGAGAGCAGACATTGCTATCAGTGGGTTGTCAAAGGATTCAGCTTTTATTTTTACTAGTAAATCGCTGTAACTGTCACAGCCGTAAAGACAAATAGATACCCCTTCTTGGGCCTGTCCAAGGGGAAGTGATAATTTTTTTGACAACCTCTTTGCCTGACGCTTTACGTTACTTATAAGCGCTTCTGATTCAAAAGACATACGCACACCAAAACATAACAACTAAGGTCCACAGCACCCAAGTCATTACATCTTCAATGTATAATTAATCTTTTAAACCCAGAGTAAATCCATTTCGTCCGCATTTGTGGAAACTGGCTTCTCTGAAAAGCCACTGCAAAAAGCAGTGGCTATTGTCGCAATATTATAAGGAAATGTGAATTGTAGTTTGATGTCTACATATTCTTTTCAGTGAACTCAGCCAAGCTACTACGTTCTACCTCATCAAAAATCAGAACTGATCCTTTCTCATAATTTCTATATACATTAACAGCCGCACTTGCACCAGAAGAAGCAGGTGTTACAAACTTATCGTCAATCTGGGCTAGGTTACCCAATACAATAGTCCGACAATTTTTACCTCCACGACTTAACATACCCTTGATTTGCGCTCTAGTCATGTTTTGAGCTTCATCAATGATTAACACAGCATCGTCTATTGAACGGCCCCGAAAGTAAGCCATACTAGTAAATTCTATATTGGCTTTTTCGATCACGTGTTCAACTGTAGCGTGGATATTTCCTTCGTGACTATCATCCGAGTGCATCGAGATAAGTGCGTCTGTAATGCCTGCGAGCAAAGGCATCGATTTTTCTGTTAAATCCCCCGGAAGGAATCCGGGGTCATCATCCATAAAGTCTCTTGACCGCACCACAACAATTTTTTTGTACTTTTTCAACTCCAATACTTGATGCAGCGCCGAAGCAACTGCCAAAAAAGTTTTTCCGGAGCCAGCAGGGCCAAGGATGATATTTAAGTCATAGTAAGGGTCTGTTAATTGGCTTAAAGCTACCGCCTGACGCTGGTTTTTAGGCAATATGCCCCATACTTTTTCTTGCTTACGCGGCAATAACTTCGTGAAAACTTCAGTGCCTGTTACCTCTGAAATCCGGCCAATGTGTCCGGCTTCATCGTACCAATACATGTTTGGCTGAACTTCATCGTTGAACAAGCTTATTGGAAATGTATAAACCTCTCCTGAGACTTTGAAATCTTTATCTGATTCAATTCGATCAAACAGATCACCTTCAAAAGCCTGTACTCCTGTATATAACAAATCTATATCTGCGATTTGATTATCAACGGATACATCTTCGGCCATAACACCAACAGTTCGAGCTTTTAGTCGCATATTGATGTCGCGGCTAACGATGGTAACGTCTTTATCTAACTCTTTCTGAAGATGTAGTGCATAGTTAATTATTCTATTATCAGCATCGCTACCAATCGTGTGCTTTAACTCTTTGGCCATGTCTAATTGGGTATCTATTCCAATAAACAACTTGCCTCTTTTAGCTGTCTCAGTTGAAGGCAGAGGAATACCAGCTTCCATTTCTTCTGCACTATGCCCGTTTATGATGTCTTCAAGCATACGAATACATACACGAGCATCAGCACTTACCGATTTATTGGTTCTCTCTTTTAAGTTATCTAATTCTTCTAAAACTGTTAGACAGATGTATACATCTTCACTGTAAGCGAGCAATGACTTTGGATCATGAACTAGTGCCGATGTATCTAATACTCTTGGATTTCTATTTTCACTTGGATTATTCATTTTAGTTCTCCTTTGAGAACGATTTTCATTAATTAGCATTTTAGATTTACCTTAGCTTTATTATTTTTGTTTGTGCCTTCTTGCAGGTTAAATCCGTTATTTATATTTATTGATTAATGGTTCTATTCTTTAAGTCACACTTAATGACATGTTTGAGAAATTAGATCTTAGCCTGTTATAAATACTCAATTTCTTCAGTAAGAATAAGGTCTGTAGATAGGTCTGCACAAATATTGAAAAAAAGCTTGCAGTAATACCTGTTTTACCACAACCTGCTGGGCCAGTCAGAATCACCAAATCAATTGTTGGGTCAAGCAAGGCGTCCATCGCCATGCCTTGGTAAATGTTTTTCGGGTGAATACCCCACGCTTGTTTCGCCATTAAGCGCTCACGCGATAAATCTTGAATCGCTAGTTGCTCTTCGTCCCAACCGACAATTTTGCCGGCAAAATGCTCACCATCATCCAGCAAGTATTCATTCATATAGGTGGCGGGTAAAATGTCCCGTTTGACATAGTGCGTGGTATTACGCCCTTCACTTTCGCTTTCACATTCTTTGATGTTGTCCCAAAAGTCCCCGTCAAACTGGTGATAACCCTTCGTTAAAAAGCGAACATCGTCAATCAGCTGATCGGTTCGGTAATCTTCAACATGCGCCATCCCTGCCCCTTTCGCTTTTAGGCGCATATTGATGTCTTTGGTCACCAACACGACTTTGCGATCGGGGTGATGATTCTGAATATTGATGGCGGCATTGATAATACGGTTATCATTTTCGTTAAATGACAAAGTTGACGCTTTTTGCTCAAGCGCATAATCATTGATAATCGACAGCGCCCCACTGGGTGATTGTTCTTGGCTGCCTAAACTAGTCGCCAGTGGCACCCCTGCAATGATTTGCTCAGGTGTCGAATTGGCCAGCACATCTTCTAGTGCACGAATGGCAACGCGAGCATCGCGGCTGACATCTTTTTTGCGGTCTTTTATCGAGTCTAATTCTTCCAGCACTGTCATCGGCACGACAACATCATGTTCTTTAAAGGAGAGAAAGGCGAAAGGTTCGTGAAGCAGGATATTCGTATCTAAAACATAGATTATGGTTTCGTCAGACATATAGGCACGCTCGCTTAGCATAGAGCCATCGTAGTCAGACGAAAGCGCATGGGGCAGGTGTCAACAAGCCCGTACTGTCACTATCAACCTAAGCTACGATTTTTCTAGCGGTTGATGAATTCCTTGTCATACCAACTGAATTAATGAATTACTCAATTCAGAGCGCTGTCAGCGGTGAGAGAATAAGCTAAATTTGTGCCGATATAGTTATTCTACATCTAATAAATTTGGCGCAATTATCGCGCCGCTGACACGCTCCCAAAGGGCGAGTTTAAAAGGCTCATATGCTGCGTTATTGATTTAGACAAGGGAGCAACCATTCTCTACAATCAATGCCTTGCCTCTAAGCCTTTTAATTCTCGCTGAATAGCTAATTCACTAGTTCAGTTGGTATATGTTCAATTTCACTCTGACAGTTTCAGTGCCTGCTAGCAAGCAAATTTTGGTGATTTTACACGCAATTTTTTCAGCTATTGACGCGCCCTAAAAAGCTGTCATAGTAGGGAATTACCAAGCGCAATTATCTGCGTAATTTCTTGTCTGACAAACACATTCCTATACCATTAACATTAACGCTAAAATTCTCCTCAACCACAGTCGTTACTCTCCCCCTTTCAAGCGCACAGAAAAAACACGAATTTTTTGGTGATTACAACTAGTATTAACGGTAATATGTCGCCCCTTTTTTGCCTGAGCCAGTGGCGTTGCTGCACGAATTAAGCAATGCGCGTTAACTCTTTTACTGGCTGAATCGTTTTTGGAGTGTGTCAATATGCATTTTTTTCCTGGCCAACGTTGGATCAGTGATAGTGAATCAGATCAAGGTCTTGGTACAGTTACCGGTGTCGAAAATCGTCATGTCACGATAATTTTTACCGCCACTGGTGAAGCGAGAAAATATGCAATCGACAATGCGCCATTAACCCGCGTAGTTTTTAATCCTGGTGATTTGGTGCCAAGCCATGAAGGCTGGATGCTAAAAGTTGAAGATGTCATCGAGCAAGGTGGCTTACTTTCCTACACAGGCACACGCGTTGATACGGGCGAGCAAATCCAGTTAAAAGAAGTGATGATAGATCACTTTATCAAGTTCAATAAGCCGCAAGACCGCTTAATCAATGGCCAAGTAGATCGCCTTGACTGGTTCCGTCTACGCAAAGCCAGCCTTAAACATCAATACGAGCAACAACAGTCACCGCTAGTTGGCTTAGCGGGCGGTCGCGTTAGCTTAATTCCACACCAACTTTATATCGCTGAAGAAGTCGGTAGCCGATTCGCGCCAAGGGTATTGCTTGCCGATGAAGTTGGTTTAGGTAAAACCATTGAAGCTGGTTTGATTATCCATCAACAACTCGTCACAGGCCGCGCCCAACGTGTGTTGATTGTGGTACCTGATTCGCTAATGCATCAATGGCTCGTAGAAATGCTACGCCGCTTTAACTTAAAGTTTGCTATTTACGATGAAGAGCGCTGCCAGCAAAGTGGCGACGAGAACCCGTTTAGCGCCGAGCAATTAGTCTTAGTAAACCTAAGTTTCATCACAGAAAGTCCGCAATGGTACGAAGCACTCATTGCCGAAGACTGGGACTTAATGGTTGTCGATGAAGCGCATCACCTTAACTGGTCAAAAGAAGCACCTAGCATTGAATACCAGTGTATTGAACAGCTTGCACAAGTGATCCCAGGTGTATTGCTATTAACAGCAACGCCAGATCAATTAGGCCACGAAAGCCACTTTGCCCGTTTGCGTCTGCTTGACCCTGATCGTTTCTACGATTACCAAGCCTTTATTGAAGAAGAAAGCCACTACACCGAAGTTGCCGATGCTGCTAATGCCTTAGTTGCCAAACAAGCGCTAAGCGCAACACAGAGCGAAACGCTGAAAAAGCTACTACATGAAACTGATATTAGCAGCCAGCTAGCCGAACTAACGGGCGATGATGAAAAGGTGCAAGAAACGGCGCGCCAAGGCTTAATTAAGCAATTACTCGATCGCCATGGTACTGGGCGCATTCTGTTTAGAAACAGCCGTAATACCATTAAAGGCTTCCCAGAGCGAAAAGCACTGCCTGCGCCACTTACCTTGCCAGAAGCTTACCAACAAAGTATCAATGATTTAGTCGCAGATAAATCAGCCGACGAGTTAGTAGAACTTAAACAAAGTAAGCTCTTAAACACGCCAGAGCGTCTATACAGCTTAAGCTCAGCAACAAGCAATTGGTATGATATCGACCCTCGCGTTGACTACTTAATTGACCTATTAAAATCACTAACTCAAGAAAAAGTGTTAGTAATTTGTGCCCATGCCGATACAGCGATTGAGCTCGAAAACGCCTTGCGCGTAAAAGAAGGTATTCGCGCGGCGGTATTCCACGAAGGTTTAAGTATTTTCGAACGTGACCGCGCCGCTGCTTACTTCGCCCAAGAAGAAGATAGCGCACAAGTGCTGCTTTGTTCAGAAATAGGTAGTGAAGGCCGTAACTTCCAGTTCGCTCACCACTTGGTGTTATTCGACCTGCCAACTAACCCTGATTTATTAGAGCAGCGCATTGGTCGTTTAGATCGTATTGGTCAAACACAAACCATCAAGTTACATATCCCGTATTTTGAGCAATCACCACAAGCGCTGCTCTACCGCTGGTACCAAGAGTCATTAAATGCCTTTGAACACACTTGTGTAACGGGTCGTGCGGTATTTGAAAGCCATGGCAGTGAGTTACAAGCGGCAATGTTTGCGCAAAACTGGCAAGGTGATGCCATTGATGCTGTGATTGAAGCAAGCCATCAGCAACATCTAACCATCAAGCAAGAGCTTGAAAGTGGCCGTGACAAATTGCTCGAGCTGAATTCAAGTGGCCAAGGCCGCGCGCAAGAAATTGTTGAACAGGTAGCAAAATTAGATAACCAAATCGACTTGCCACAGTATATGTTCCAAGTGTTTGATGTTTTTGGTATTCAGCAAGACGACAAAGCTGACAATGCCATTGCCCTAAACCCAACTGAGCATATGCTATCGCCAAACTTCCCGCAGTTACCGGAAGATGGCACCACAGTGACCTTTGATCGCGAAACTGCCTTGGCATGTGAAGACTACCAGCTACTTTCATGGGATCACCCTATGGTGCGTGGCGCGATGGATTTAGTGCTCAGCGACGAAATTGGTAACGCCAGCATCGGTTTATTGAAAAACCCAGCACTGCCCGTTGGTACATTCTTCCTAGAGTGTATTTTCACCGTTGAAGCAACGGCGCCAAGCCACTTGCAACTGGGCCGTTACTTGCCAACTACGCCGATTCGCGTGTTAGTGGACAAAGCGGGGAATAACTTAGCGAGCAAGGTGTCTTCACAAGTGCTTGAGCAGCAATTAACGCCAGTGAAAAAGCAAGTGGCGACTCAGCTGATTAAAGCACTAAAAGGTGAAGTGCCTGCATTGGTGACTAAAGCAGAAGCACATGCACAAGCGCAAATTCCGGCGATCACACAAAAGGCTAACGCCAATATGCATCAAACACTTGATCAAGAGTTTGATCGCCTTCAAGCATTAGCGGCGATTAACCCAAGTGTTCGCCAAGCAGAGCTCGACTTTATTAAAACGCAGCAAAGCCAATTAACTGATTACTTAGCCAAAGCACAGTTAACCTTTGAAGCAATTCGCTTGATTGTGGTGACTCACTAAACCGAGTATTTGCAGAGTTTGTTGTTATGGTAGCCAATCCTGATTTTATCTATCGACCACCAATGTCACCTTATTTAGACATCATCTATCGAGACGATGACTTGGTAGTGCTAAATAAGCAAAGTGGCATTTTATCGGTGCCCGGTCGTTTAGCTGAACATCAGGACTGTTTACAACACCGCGTAATGTCGGTCCTGCCGACAGCAACTATAGTACACCGCTTAGATATGGCGACATCAGGTATTATTGTGATGGCACTTAATAAAGCCGCTCATGTCGATATCAGTCGCCAGTTCGAAAAGCGTCAAACTCAAAAAAGCTACCTTGCTCGCGTCTATGGTCAACTAGACGAGCCTTCAGGTGAAGTAGAATTGCCGCTCATTTGTGACTGGCCTAATCGCCCTAAGCAAAAAGTCGATCATGAGCACGGTAAAAAAGCGCTGACCCGCTACCAGCTTATCCGCCAAGAGAGCGAAACTGCCTTGGTTGAACTAACGCCAGTGACTGGCCGCTCTCATCAATTACGGGTGCATATGTTAGCCCTTGGTCACCCAATTATTGGCGACCGCCTCTATGCCCATGACCAAGCATTAGCACTAAGCAATCGTCTGCAACTACATGCCCACTCTTTGACCTTTGCACACCCTGTAACTAAAGAACGTTTAACCTTTACCGCACCTTGCCTGTTTAAAGACCATATTCCACAAGCCTAAAGGCGTGTTAGTATTGGCCGATAACCTGTTTGCATGTCGCCAACTGCTTGGTACATGGTTTATTCGGTAGATAGTTACTCGGTAGGTAATCGATAAGTGAAGCATTCTATTTCTGTCATTTTCTTTTTCGCGATTAGTTTTTTACTAAGCACAACAAGTGTTAACGCACAGCAAGCCCCTGATGCAGATCAGGCTGCTAGCGACAGTGCTATGCAAGATAAGTCAATGCAAGAAAAGAACATGCAAGACAAAAACATGGCCGACGGTGATATGAAAAGTAGCGACATGGCTGGTAAGGGCATGGCTGATGACCAATCCAACATTCGCCCACCAGTTTCACTTATCGAGCAGTTTACCCAAGACATAGAACGAAGCCTTGATAGTGGTCTAGTCAACCCTATGCTGGCAGGTACCGAAGATTTTCTGACCATTCTGCAGCCTGACAATCACAGTACCGATCGCGGTATCGCGATTTTACTACCTGAATGGAACCAAGCAGCAACAGATACTCGTGCCATTAATTATTTGCGGCAGCACCTGCCCAATGAAGGCTGGACAACGATTGCGATCCAACCTATCACTAAACCGGAAAACTACCCTAGCCAGCAACTAAAACCTTCGCTAGCTGCTGAAGAAAACAAGGAAATGTTGACGAAATACGCTGAGCAACTAGCGCCCATGCTTACTAGTGTGATGGAGAAAGCAGCGGAGTACCCCGGTGTATTCTTAGTAATAGCGCAAGGAAATAACGCTGCAATTTTGCTTGATTTGTATGAACAAGCCGCCGTTGAACAGCCCAATGCCTTGATTACCTTGAGCGCTCATCGGCAAAGCGCGGCAGGTAATCAGCGTTTAGCAGAGCAGATTGCAGGCTCTGAGCTACCTGTATTAGATATTGTCCTGAAAAAAGACGTTCACTGGATCAAATACTTTGCTCAAGACCGACAAAAAGCCGCTAAGCGTGAATTAAAGCCCATCTATCGCCAACGAGAGTTAACCAACTTTCGCGCGGGCTATTACCCAGAAGAGCGCTTAGCAAAAGAAATTAAAGGTTGGCTGACCACCGTTGGTTGGTAGGGTTAGAAGTAGCGTAAACCACAACTAACCGATAACCAGAACTAATCGATAACCAGAAAATCTATTCGCTAATTCAATTTATCATTTTTCCAGTATTTAGTACCTTGCAGTGTCGCCTGCAATGCTAGGCCATTTTCCGTCATCTGATAAACGTCCACTTCCTTGATAACAGTTACCGCAGCGCTGCCCTCACTACCTTTTTTACCAGATTTAGCGGCGGCATCCGCTTGACCAGAAAAGTCCCAGCCGTATTCAACAAAATTATTCAGTGCTTTTTTCGAATGAAACACAAACACCGCGCTAAAATCTTTAACACCTAAGCCGATACCCACGCCTGCCGTACCCATTTTCATATAAATGTCTTGACCTGTAGCGTTATCTCGAACCACACCACTACCGCCGCCTGCAGAGAGAAAAATCAAATTAACACCGATATTTGAAAAGGTTGCGTAGCCAGCCGCTTTGCGAATAAGTGCCTTGGTGCTTGGCTCTTCTTTATAGAGTCGCTGCAGTATTTGCGTGCGCATCTCGTTAATTTCCTTGCGATCTTCATCAGCACTTGCCAAGGCAGCCTTAGGCGAAAGGCAAGCAAGTAGCGCTGCACAAGCAAATAATTGAATTTTTAAAGGCATTGATAAAGTCATTAAGTGCTCCTGTAATAGCTCAAAAGCATTCTTTAATAGTTTCTTTTATTTATACTAGCAGAGGCCACTGGCACTGTTGCAAAAGGCAGAGTTTTAATAGAATTCTGGCTTACAAATGACGATTAATAAGATCGTAAGCGGCTTGAATATCCTGAGTTTTTTGTTTGGCTAATTCCATCATTTCTGCAGGTAAGCCTTTGGCAACAAGTTTGTCTGGGTGATGCTGAGACATCAGTTTTTTATAGGCTTTTTTCACTTCTTGTTTAGACGCAGATTCACTCACACCAAGCACTTTATAAGCATCTTTTAACAATGACTTAGAACCGGTTTGTCTACTGTGCTGGCCACCTCGACTTTGTTGCTGTTGATGGCGTTGGAAAGATTCACCAGCAATAATCATTTCCAGTAATCGATCTAAATCTTGTGCCGAAAAACCTAAATGACCAGCAATTTTATGCAGTACTTCACGTTCCGCAGGGTCAAGTGAACCATCAGCAAAAGCAACTTGGATTTGGATTTCCAAAAACATTAACATCAAGTCATTGCGGGCACGACAGCTTTGCTTAAATTTTTGCAAACGCTCTTTTAGCGGAAAACCAGCAACTTTACCTTCTCGGAATGCTTCTTGGGCTTGCTGACGTAATTCTCCTTTCAAACCCAGCTTATTCATATAGGCGGTAGCAAAAGCAATTTCGTGCTCGGTAACTCGTCCTTTGGCTTTTGCGATATGGCCCATGACAGAAAAAGAGGTATAGAAAAATGCCGCTTGGCGAGTCATTTCATCCTGCTCGTTAACACTGAAGCTTTCGAAATTCAGGCCGACACCCTTGTCAAATCTGTGGCCTAGCCATAGGCCAAGTAGCGCACCAAATATATTTTTAGTGAGCATAAAGCCAAATAGAAAGCCTAGTAACTTACCCCAAATTCGCATCTTTGTTCCTACTCTTTATCCTTAGTTTGTTTTTGCTGTAAGCCTTGTGAATATGCTTATTCCGCTGTTTGGTTGAGCAAGGCTAATCGCTCTGGCGTACCCACATCTGTCCAGCCAATATTTAATAACTCACCCGAAATTCGATGCTGCGCCGCTAAAGCACGCAGTGATGGCCCTAATGCTAATTTTTGAGCTGTTTCGCTCGCCAGTGCGCTAAAAAACGCTGGTCGATAGAGGGCAATACCACTAAAAGTAAACCGCGTTGCATTGTCAGCAAAATCATTTATGACCAGCCCGTCATGCAAATAAAAGTCACCTTCTGGGTTATGTTCAGGATTTTCAACAAGCCACAAGTGCGCCAATTTATCTTCTGCTAGCTTAGGTAGCTGAGTAAATTGACCAGACAAAAACACATCGCCATTAATCACTAAAAATGGCTCTTGTGCTGCATTTGCCGTTGACTCCTCTTCAACTAAGCTCTGGTCTATTAGAAGTGGCAATGCTTTAATGATGCCACCAGCAGTTTCTAATGCGCCATCAGACTCAGCACTATAGTGAATGTTTACGCCATATTTACTGCCATTACCTAGCTTTTGTGGGAATTGCTCTCCTAGCCACGCATGGTTAATTACCACGTCAGTAATACCAAGCTGATTGAGCTGCTCTAGGTGATATTCAATTAGTGCTTTTCCTTTAACTTCAAGCAAGGGCTTAGGCGTATGGTCAGTTAATGGTCTCATTCGCTCACCACGGCCAGCCGCTAATATCATGGCTCTCACGAAACTTGCTCCTGATTAAGCTCAGCAACGGCAGGTATCACTCGGCTTTCAACAAATTGTGCTAACGGCGTAAGCTCTTCGTACTGGCTGGCAATATCAACAATATAAGATAAGGTAAGTGGGATATCTTTGATATAACCCGCTTTGTTATCCCGAAGCAGCAATCGGGCAAAAATACCACTGGCTTTGATATGGCGTTGCAAGCCGGTTAGATCGAACCAGCGTTGCCAAGTGGTAAACGGAATGTCGGCTAGCGATGTTGTTACACTGGCTTGCGACATTTGCGCGACAAAATATTCGAACAGTGGCGCTATTTGCTCCGCAGGCCATTTAACATAGCAGTCACGTAACAGTGACACCACATCATAAGTAATCGGGCCAAGTACAGCATCTTGGAAATCAATCACCCCAAGCTGAGCGGCGCTGCTCTGCTTGTCGCCTAGCACCATTAGGTTACGACTGTGAAAGTCGCGATGCATAAACACTTGCGGCTGCTCTAGAGTGTTATCAACAAGGCAAGTAAAGCTTTGCTCAAGCATTGCTTGTTCGTCAGCACTTAATGTGAGCCTTAAATACTTCGCCAGTAACCACTCAGTAAATATCGACAGCTCAGTTTCCACAAATGCGCGATCAAATACAGGCATATCAGGTGTTTTTACGGTCTGCGCAATACTTGGCAATAAATCAATGGCCTCTTTATACCACGTTGGCATCGACTCATCGCTTAGTACATCAGCCAATAGACAACGACCAAAGTCCTGTAAGCAGAAAAAGCCCTTTGCTAAATCATAGGCATAGATTTTAGGTACGTTAATACTATGCTCGGCAAGCTGATTGGCAATCGCTAAAAATGCACTGTTATTGCAGTATTTAGGAGGGGCATCAACCGCAATATAATCAACGTTTTGAAAACTAAATCGATAATAGCAACGAAAGCCTGCATCACCCGTCATGGCGACTAATTGAGGTGACGAGAATCCCGATTGTTCAAGCCATTGAGCTAGTTCATGAATGCGGGGTACTGCGTGGGGAACTGAAGACAAGAAAAATCCCTGAATATAAAATGGTTGAATACTAAAAAGTCAATATAACCAATTAGCGAGTTATTGAAAATTACGATATTATAACGGGATTTAGCAAAACAATAACAATCAAACGCAACAGTGTGTGGATAACCGACCTGTTTTTGTGCTGTAAATTAACCTCGGGATCTGAATGCCTTTTCCAACTAAAAAATTGTTATTAGCGAGTAGCTGTTACCTTATTGTCTCGCCAGCGATCGCACAACAAACTGCTGAAGCTCCAACCGGTCTGATTTGTCCATTACCTGAATTTGATGTCATTCAAGCACCAGTGCAGGCGGTGGAAAAAGACAGCATCAGTATCAGCTCTCGCACCACTAGCATTGAAAAAGACCAAGTTGCGGTTTTTCGTGGTGGCGTTACTTTAGTAAAAGACGATCAGAAAATTAGCGCAGATGAAATTGCCTTTGATCGCCTAAAAGCGCAAATTAATGCCTCGGGCACCATTCACTTTCAAAACAGCGGCGTTAACGTATTTGCTAACCAGTTGTCAGCCTCAGAAGCCGACAATTCAACTGCCTTAGCTGATACTTCCTATTATCTAGCAGACAACCCTGGCCATGGTAGCGCTGGTAAGCTAGTCATTACTGCTGATGGTAATTTGGCTTTACTCGATTCCACTTTTACCACATGTCACGGTGAAGTGCCTGATTGGCAAATTAAAGCCAGTGCCATCAATATTTCGGTTGCCGAGAACCAAGGTGAAGCATACAACGCCAGACTAGAGCTATTTGAAGTTCCTGTGCTTTACGTGCCTTATTTTTCCTTTCCGGTCACGAACGAGCGTAAATCAGGGTTACTTGAACCTACATTTAAATCTTCAGGCAACTCAGGGGTTCAAATTGAACTGCCTTATTACTTAAACCTGGCTGAAAATTACGATGCCACCATTACGCCGCGATATATGTCAAAGCGCGGCTTACAATTGCTCACTGAGTTTCGTTATTTGGTCGACGATCAATTTGGCCAAATCGACCTCGAGTATTTGCACAAAGATGACGAAATTCAAACCAATAATGACGCGCGTTATTTGTGGCGCTATCAGCACATTGGTAACTTCTCAGAAAACTTCCGTGCTCACATTGATTATACATCGATAAGTGATGATAACTACCTCGTCGATATTGGTAGCAGTCATTACAACGACAATGATGCCTACTTGTATCAGTTAGGCGAACTCGCCTACTTTGGCGAAAACTGGCAAGCACTTATTAAGCTGCAAGATTTTGAAGTTTTAGGTAATCACACACCAAGCTACAAAACCGTGCCGCAAGTTGAGTTTTCAAGCGCAACCCCACTCGGCTTATTTGACGCTAGCTTTGATGTTTATTCTGAATTGTCGCGATTTGAATCGCCTAACCCCGACTTGGTCGAAGCAAATCGCTACCATATTGAAGCTGGCTTTAATGTTCCAATTACCACACCAGCGTACTTCTTTAATTCAGAGTTTAAAGTACTGAATACCTACTACGACCAAGAACAAGTGCCACTGGGCAGTGAATTGGAAGAAAGTGTAACGCGTACACTACCGAAAGTGCGTTTTCATGGTGGTGTCAACTTTGATCGTGAAGCCGAGTACTTTGGCAATAGCTTCACTCAAACCTTAGAGCCCCAACTGCAGTATTTATACATTTCAGATAAAGACCAAAACAACATTGGCCTTTATGATACCGCCAGACTGCAAGATGATTTCCAAGGGCTATTTAGAGACCGTCGCTTCAGTGGTTTAGACCGCATTGCTCAAGCGAATCAATATTCTTGGGGTTTAACATCGCGTTTACTGGATGAAGCTAATGTTGAACAGTTTCGCATGAGCCTCGGCCGCATTGTGTACTTAAATGACAGTAATATTGCCGCTGACGATGCACGCGGTATTTCGGCGGATAAATCATCGCTTGCTGCTGACTTATTCGTGCGTGGTAACGAGCAATGGCAGTTTAGTGGCAACATTCAATACAACACAGAGACCGACACTACGAATAAAAGCCAAGTCAACGTCGACTACCGTCAAAGCCGCGATAACATCTTCCAAATAAACCACAGGTATTCACGTGACGTATCCGGTGTTAGTATTGAGCAACTTTCTTTGCTTTCAAGTGTCAGAATAAATCCGGAATGGCAATTTGTTGGTCGTTTTACCCAAGACCTTCAGCAAAAACGCAGTCTGGAAAGTTACGCTGGTTTTCAGTACGAAAGCTGCTGTTGGGCAGTTCGAATTGCCTACCATCGCCATATCAACTCAAATGTTGATAGCGAAAATTTTGGCATTGAAAACCGCGATGAATTCAATAGTGGATTCGTGCTAGAGTTTGTCATCAAAGGGTTTGGTGGCCAAACAACTACTGTTGGCACACAAGATATGTTTAATTCGAGTATTTTTGGCTATAAACGCCCATACTTTCTCAATAATTAAGAAGTTAATTTCATGAAGAAAACGTTAACCGCAATCACCTTAGTATCTTCAATGATGCTAAGTCTGCTGAGCAGCGCTAAGGCTGAAGTTGTAGAGCTTGACAAAGTCGCTGCCATCGTCAATTCAGGCGTGGTATTGGAATCAGAAGTCAAAGACTTACTAGACAATATTAAAGGCAACGCCGAGCGCAATAACCAAGCCTTGCCTTCAGATCGTGCATTACGCACTCAGGTAATGGATAAATTAATCAACGACAGCCTAATGCTGCAAATGGGCGAGCGTATGGGTGTACAAATTAGCGACGCCCAGTTAGACGAAACCATCAACAACATGGCACGTGAGAACAAGCTGACTTTAAGCCAGTTCCGCGAAGCATTAGTTGCTGAAGGGGTTAACTATGAAAAATACCGCGAGAACATCCGTACTGAGCTAATTTCTGGCGAAGTCCGCCGCGCTAATGTGCGTCGCCGCGTTTATATTTCGCCGCAAGAAGTTGCGAATTTGCTTGATGAAATGAAAGCACAAACCAACCAAGACATTGAATATAACCTTGGTCATATCTTAATTGAGTTCCCACCAGAGCCTAACCAACAAGATATGAATGACGCTAAAACTCGCGCTGATAAAGTCATTGAATTGCTGAATAACGGCTCTGACTTTGCCAAAATCGCGATTGCTTCATCAGGTGATGCCAACGCCCTTGAAGGTGGTGAACTGGGCTACCGCAATATTAATGAATTACCCACCTTGTTTTCAGAGCTTGTTGATGGCAAAGCGAAAGGTGAAATTTTTGGCCCAATCCGCACAGGCTTAGGTTTCAGCATTGTGAAAATTATAGATATTCGCGGCCGCCAAACCGTTGAAATTGAAGAAGTACAAGCACGCCATATTCTGATCAAGCCATCAATTATCTTAAGTGAAGCAAAAGCAGAAGAAACGCTGCAAGGTTTCCTTGATCAAATCAATGCTGGAGAAGCTGATTTTGCCGATTTAGCTAAAGAGCACTCTGAAGGTCCAACGTCAGTTCGCGGTGGTGATTTAGGATGGGCAGATCCTAAGTCTTACGACCCTGCGTTTCGAGATGCCCTAGCCCGCCTATCTATCGATGAATACCACAAACCATTCCGCTCTTCATTTGGCTGGCACTTAGTGCAACTTACAGGTCGCCGTATGCTAGATGCTACCGATCAAATGAACGAAAACCGAGCTTACCAATTACTGTTCAACCGTAAATTTGGTACGGAAAGCGCTCGCTGGATCAAAGAAACACGCGACGAAGCTTATATCGAGATTTTCGAACAGGAAACAAACTAATGGTCAAACGCATTGCTATCACGCCGGGTGAACCGGCAGGGATTGGTCCAGATCTGGCTGTTGCGATTGCCCAGCAAAATTGGCCAGTGCAACTCGTTGTTGTTGGCTGTCGTAAAGCCATGACCGAGCGCGCTCAGCAGCTTGGCTTGCCACTTTCACTCACAGATTACGATAGCAATGCTCAGCCTCAGCCACAAAAAGCAGGCACTCTAGTTATCAAGGATATTCCAACAGCAGCCGAGGTTGTGCCGGGAGAATTGAACCCAAGTAATGGTGCTTACGTTGTTGAAACACTTCGTGTTGCCAGTGAAATCAATATCTCTGGTGAGTTTGACGCAGTGGTTACAGGCCCGGTACACAAAGGGCTAATCAACCAAGCTGGTATTGCCTTTAGTGGCCATACGGAATACTTTGCTCATCAAGCAAATTGTTCAGATGTGGTGATGATGTTAGCAACACCTGGCTTACGTGTGGCTTTGGTGACCACTCATATTCCACTCGCTTATGTGTCAAAAGCCATCACCCCTGAACGTTTGCAAAAAGTCACCCGTATTCTCGATCACGACCTGCGTGAAAAGTTTGGCATTGAGCAACCAAAGATTTACGCCTGTGGCATTAATCCACATGCTGGTGAAGACGGCCATTTAGGCCGCGAAGAAATTGAAGTGATGAACCCAGCCTTTGCTGAGCTCCGCGAAGAAGGCATTAACGTGATTGGTCCACTGCCAGCCGATACCATTTTCCAAGAGAAATATTTGCAAGATGCTGATGCAATTTTAAGTATGTATCACGATCAAGGCTTGCCAGTGCTAAAATATAAAGGGTTTGGTTCATCAGTAAACATCACCCTTGGTTTACCTTTTGTACGCACCTCAGTAGACCATGGCACTGCACTTGAGTTAGCAGGCACAAGCCAAGCCGATACTGGCAGTATGATTGAAGCCATCCAAACGGCGATTGATTTAGCCGAAAATCACTCATAATAAGTGATAGTTCGATTAACTCAGCCCACCTGCTGAGCCGAGTTAAGCAAAGCCCAAATACACAAGTAAAAAGAGTAGATGAGTAAGAATACCCATTTAGGCCATCAGGCGAAAAAGCGTTTTGGTCAAAACTTCCTGCATAACGATGCCATCATTAGTCGCATTGTTGATGCCATTAACCCAGAGCCAGGTGAGAACCTAATTGAAATTGGCCCAGGCTTAGGTGCCTTAACAGAACCTGTTGTAGAACGTGCAGGCAAGCTTTCTGTTGTTGAACTTGATCGCGACTTAGCGGAGCGCTTGCGTCATCATCCATTTTTGGCAGAACATTTAACGATTCATGAGATTGACGCGCTAAAGTTTGATTTTGCCCAACTTGCGACAGACGAAAAACCGCTACGGGTATTTGGTAACCTACCCTATAATATTTCAACGCCACTGATATTCCATTTGCTTAGCTTTAAAGCGGATATCCAAGATATGCACTTTATGCTGCAAAAAGAAGTGGTTGACCGCATGGCAGCGCAACCTGACTCAAAGGCTTATGGTCGTTTGTCAATTATGACGCAGTACCAATGTCAGGTTGAATCCGTAATGGAAATTGGTCCGGAAGCGTTTCAGCCGCCACCCAAAGTAGATTCTGCAATTGTGCGTTTGATCCCTCGTCGTGAAATCAAAAATGAAGTCGCCTGTTTAACCACCCTAAATAGTGTCTGTGTCACAGCATTTAATCAACGTCGTAAAACGATTCGCAATAGCTTTAAAAAGCTAGTAACAGCTGAAGAGTTAGAGTCACTTGGGCTAACACCAACATTGCGACCAGAAAATTTAACAATTGATAACTACATCAGCTTAGCTAATTATATTCATGCCAATAAATCGAGCAGTGATTCTTTAGCCGAATAAGAAGTAGTCGAGTAACCTAGTTGATGAATAATCCTTCGCCATACACAGCGGTTACTGATGATGTGTCAGTATCCGTTGTTAGCCAGTACCTTCCCAATCAATCTGATGCCGACAAGCAACAGTATGTGTTTAGTTATACTATTAGCATAGAGAATTTACGCAGTACGCCAGTGCAACTGCTCAGCAGGCGCTGGTTGATCACCGATGCAGACGGCGAGCGTTCGGAAGTTGAAGGCGAAGGCGTTGTTGGTCAGCAGCCAACAATAGCTCCTGGGCAAACCTATACCTACACTAGTGGTTCGGTGTTTAACACACCTGTTGGAACAATGCAGGGACAATACCAAATGATTGCGCCGAATCAGCAACAATTTTGGATTGATATTCCTGTGTTTCGCCTCGCATTACCTAATATTCTCAATTAATCACCATATTTAAGTCATTTAGGAAACTGTTAAACAAATAAAGCACTATGGCGTTATATTTAGTTGGCGATATTCAAGGCTGCTTTGATGAGCTAGATGCCTTGTTAATAAAAGCAAAATTTAACCCAAAGCAAGATCAACTGTGGCTTGCTGGCGACTTAGTGGCGCGCGGAAGGCAATCACTAGAAACGCTAGAATTTGTCAAATCGCTAGGCGCTAGTGCTAATTTCGTATTAGGCAATCATGATCTGCATTTACTTGCCATTGCCGCTGGACTAAAAAACGCAAAATCCTCTGATCATCTATCACCGCTGTTAAATGCTCCTAATTTTTCATCCTTGTGTGACTGGCTCGCTCAACATCCATTGTTACTAGAGTTGCCGAACCAAGACGGCTTTATGTCTCACGCTGGTTTAGCGCCGCAATGGTCCATCAAACAAGCGGTTAAGAACGCAGCGTTTGCGCATAAGAAAATTGCAGGGAAGAAACGTGAAAAGTGGTTGTCTATCATGTACGGCGAACAGCCGAACGATTGGCACTTAGTCACTAATAAGGAAGAGCGCTTTCGTTATACCGTAAATGCCTTCACCCGCATGCGTTACTGCTATGCTGATGGCACCTTAGACTTTGCCTGCAAAGAACAACCACGAAAAGCTCCTAATGGACTAAAGCCTTGGTTCGAACTCGCTAAGCTAAAAAATAAAGCTTGGATATTTGGCCACTGGGCCGCGTTAATGGGCGATTGCCCGTATAAAAATATTTACGCTTTAGATACTGGCTGTGTTTGGGGAAACTACTTGACCATGCTCCGCTGGCACGACAGAAAACAATTCACCCAACAAAGGCTTAGCTAGTTCAAACGATAAGCTAATACTTTGCTATCTTTTAATGAAAATCTTAATGCGCTTGTTATAATGACGGCGTGCAGCTAAATATTGAGCAATTTAATAGACAATATAAGCCAAATATATTTAGCCAAAAACAATAAAAATAAAGATCTCGCACACTAGCATACAAATTATTGGCCAAAGTAACAGATAGTGCTTTGCCCCGAATCCAGAAGGTAGTGTTTATGAATTTAACCGTCGCAATAAAGATTATTGGTGGTTTTAGTATTCTTGCGGTAATGCTTGTAGTTACCAGTGTTTCTTCATTGTTCAACCTCAACACCATTCACGACTCAACAAATAGAGTAAGTGAACTAGCGATTCCAACCCTAGCAGGTAGCAACCAATTAATGGTTGAGCTAACCCAAATGGGTAATATGACCTTGCAAGGTTATCACAAGGATGAGCTTGGACCACTGAACGAGAATAGACAAACTTACGAAGCCGCTAATGCAAAATTTAGCAGTCAATTAAAAGCACTCAAGTTAGTTGTTAAAGGTGAAGCCGAGCTTAAAAACAACTTAGACAAAGTTGATGCTGTTTACGCAGCATTCGACAAAGACGTTAAACTGGTTTTTGACAACCGTCAGCAGGCAATCGAGCAAGGTAGTGAGTTGTCAGACAATGTTGATAGTCTTGAAGAAACCGCTGATGATGCGGCAACTTTGTTACTTGACTTAGCTGACCATGACCTAGCAGATTCAAAATTACAGCGTGCTGTAGATATGGGTGAAGTTATTGAAACCTCACTAAACGGTATTGTTAGTTCAGCATTTGAATACCGCGATGCCTACAACGCGCAAACCGTTGGCTTAATTAGCCGAGAAATTAACAACGCGTTCGGCGAATTAGAACGTAGCATCAATGACGTTAAATCAGAGCTTGCAAACGCTGGTGCAACCTCTGAAGCTGACGACTTAGCCAGTGCCTTTGAACAAATTAGCGAACTGATTGGTGCCAACGGCAGCATTATCAATAATAAATCCTCTGAGCTTACTGCGATCGCGCAAGCAACAGCTGCTTTAGACGCTGGTAAAGTCGAAGTTGCTAACGCTAATGAAATTCTTGCTAAGCAAATTAAACTGGCGAATGAGACTACTAACACCACTAACCAAATGGTAAGTGATGCGGTCAATTCAGGTAACACGCAAACCATCGTAATCATGATTATTTCAATCATTGCTGCGATTGCAATTACCCGCATTACACTAATCAGCATTACGCGCCCATTAGGTCGTGTTAATGACATGCTTAACATTGTTGCTTCAGGCGATCTTTCCCATAAGCTTGACGACAGTGGCAGTGACGAATTTGCACAGTTATCACGCAACTGTAATGCGTTAATTGACAGTCTGCGTAACCTGATTGAAGGCATTGTTAGCCGCTCAACGCAACTAGCAGCAGCGGCGGAGCAAACGTCAGCAGTAACGGCTCAAAGCACAACGGCGATTGAAGAGCAGCGCAATCAAGTAGAGCAAGCCGCATCTGCAACCACAGAAATGAGCAGTACGTCACAAAGCGTATTATCAAGTGCTAATGACGCACTTGGTGAAATTAAGCAAGCTGACGATGAAGCTGAGCGTATTAAGGTGATTTCAGGTAAAAACCGTGAAACCATCCAATTGTTAGCAGAAGAAGTCGAATCGGCTTCACAGGTAATCAACAAATTACAGCAAGACAGTGCCTCGATTGGCGGTATCTTAGATGTAATTCGCGGTATTGCCGAGCAAACTAACTTACTAGCGCTAAACGCAGCTATTGAGGCCGCGCGTGCTGGCGAACAAGGCCGCGGTTTTGCCGTAGTAGCCGATGAAGTTCGCACGCTAGCAAGCCGTACTCAAGAGTCGACACAAGAAATCCAAAACATGATTGAAGTGTTACAAACAGGTGCGGAAAAAGCAGTATCTGTGATGGAGACTGGTAAGTCACAAGCCGCTAACTGTGTTGAGCAAAGTGAAAATGCAGATAAGGCGTTAGAAACGATTACCCATGCTGTTCACGAAGCCTTTGATCGCAGCTCGCAAATTGCCACAGCAGCCGAAGAGCAAAGCGTGGTCGCCCATGAGATCAGTGAGAATCTCGAGTCAATTGTAGCCATTGCCGAGCAAACCACGGCGGGCTCTCAGCAAACCGCAAGTTCAAGTAGCGAAGTGGCTCGTTTATCTGAAGAATTACAGCAATCTGTACAAGAATTTAAGTTGTAATTTAAGCCGCAGATAATTTACGAAAAAGCCGCACAAGCGGCTTTTTTTATAACTGAATTTCACGCCATATAGTTGCATGGTCATTATTAGTGAGAATAATTTACTTTCCCTTATCAGCTAAGTTATCTTGGCTATTCGACTCATTTTTTATGGACAATGGCTAGCACATGCAAACGATCCCAACACGCGATTTCGATCTTCTTCCTGATCTTTGTGATCACTTTCCTAATGACGTAAATGTTTTTGAAACTCAATTTAATAGCTATGGTCAACATCAGGTATTTTGTGGACAAGCAGTGACAGTAAAGTGTTTTGAAGACAATTCTGTAGTCAAAAAACTCGTTGGCACACCTGGTCAAGGTAAAGTCATGGTTGTTGACGGTGGTGCTTCGATGCGCAGAGCCTTAATTGGCGATATGCTCGCAGAAGAGGCAATTGCTAACGGCTGGGCGGGGGTTGTCATTAACGGCTGTCTTCGTGACGCTGCTACTATCAACCAAATGGCGATTGGCGTCAAAGCCTTAGGCACCATTCCTATTAAAACTGATAAACGCGGTTTAGGGGATCAAGATATTGATATTCGCTTTGCTGGTGTAACCGTAAAACCTGGCGATTGGGTGTATGCCGACCTTAATGGTGTTTTGATCTCAGCGAAAAAGCTAGAACTACCGGAAAGCTAATCTAGTTTTACGCTATACAATTAAAACATTTATAAAAAGCAGTAGCGATAACGCCTACTGCTTTTTCTTTTCTACAGAGCTATATAACGATTTGCTCACTTGCGCTCATAAACACAAAAATTAAGTGCGTAAGCATTTTTCTCATCCGCCGCTCGCAATGTGCTTGAGGTTAACAACCAGTCCTTTTCTACGTCGTATTCAGGAAATTGTGTATCGCCCTCAATATTTGCTTCAATATGGGTTACGTAAAGTTTATTAGCCGCTGGCAAGCAGTGCTGGTAAATTGCGCCACCGCCTATCACCATAACTTCTTCAACGCCTTTCGTTAGCGCTAATGCAGCTTCGATCGAATCAACGACTTCAACACCGTCAGCAACATAAGCAGCATTGCGTGTAATCACTATATTTTGACGCCCCGGTAGTGGCCGACCTATCGACTCAAAGGTTTTACGTCCCATGATCACAGGTTTACCAAGCGTGGTTTGCTTAAAGTAGGCAAGATCAGCAGGTAAGTGCCACGGCATGTCATTATCTTTGCCAATAACTCTATTGTCAGCATGAGCCACTATCATCGAGAG
Source organism: Thalassotalea euphylliae (assembly GCF_003390395.1). Lineage (NCBI taxonomy): Bacteria > Pseudomonadati > Pseudomonadota > Gammaproteobacteria > Alteromonadales > Colwelliaceae > Thalassotalea > Thalassotalea euphylliae. Next base: position 3,799,479 of record NZ_QUOV01000001.1, read on the forward strand.
TACAGTCATTATTTATTTACTTACAAAACCTAAAGGCCAGATTCTAAAACAGAAGCTAGATAAAGGCCACGCTCGAAAAATCACTAATTTGTGTCAGAGAAAAGTTTTAGCGCAAATGCCATTAAGCTTTTGTGTATTCAGTTATTTACGACTATATATTTACTTGAGTCATACATGGCGAGTTAAGTAATAAAAGGCATTAACGACTATAAGGGAACAAGCATGAAAGTAACTCTGCGAGATCTTGGTTTGATCATCGTCTTATCAGTAGCTAGCACAACAAGCTATGCCAATTTAGGCGAGGTGCCTGACATTGATACAGCAAAAGGCTCTGGCCTTAAAGGAATGTTAGGGCTAGGCGCAATGTCGGTACCCGAATACATTGGTGGCAACGAAAACGAAACAGAAGTCTTACCTATCATCAATTTAACTTATCAAGATAAATTCTACTTTCGCTTTAATCGCGGAGGCTGGTGGTTTTGGCAACCACAAAATAGTCACCTAAATGCGGGTCTTGAAGTCGGCTTTCGTCGCGGTTGGGAGCGCGAAGACTTAGTGACTAGTTTGAGTGATTCTCTTGATCTTTCAGGGCCTCAATTTAATGAAACCGATGACGCAATTTTAGCAGGGGTCAACGTCGAATATAGCAATAATGGTTTTAGTACTGAAGTTTCGCTACTTACAGCGAGTGCCGACGAAAATTTTTATGGCGAGGATCCTGGCATTGAGTTGATCCTTAGAGCTTCTTATACGATGGTTTTCTCGCCTAAATTTTCCCTTTCGACATCAAGTAAGATTGAAGTACTCAGTAAAGACACAGTGAACTACTACTACGGAGTTAATGGTTATGAAGGAGACTTAGCCTTAAATGTCTCACTCGCAGCTATTGGCGCTTATCGAGTGACAGACAATTGGCTGGTGCTTGGTAGTTTAGGAGTAAACTTCTTAGGTAGTGAAATTGCTGATAGCCCGCTCGTAGCAGACGATAGCCAATCAATTGCAATTTTAGGGGCCGCTTACTCTTTTTGATAAACCCTAAAATCATATCGCCAAAAAACAAAAGAGCGGATGAAACCGCTCTTTTTAATTTGAAATTAATAACTTAGCAATATACTTATTCTTTGGTGTATACGACGTTTTCATCCCAGTAGTCGTCATCATCGTCATCCCAATCATCGTCGTCTTCGTCGATATCTGACATGGCGTCTTGATGGTAAGTATCCCACTTAAACTCGACTTTTTGATCGTCGTCTTCCGCTTCTTCTTCGGCAGGTAGCGCATCAATAAAGTCCATCAAATCAGCACACAGCTGCTCTGTGCCCATTTTGTTGAATGCTGAAATGGTGTGTACTTCACCTTCCCAGCCAAGTCCTTCGATGATTTCTTGCTTAAGTTCTTCGGCTTCTTCATCAAGCAACAAGTCTAGCTTGTTAAGCACTAGCCAACGCGGCTTGTCTGCAAGTTTTTCCGAATGCTGCTCTAATTCACCAATAATGGTTTTTGCATTCTCTACAGGATCGCTGCCATCAACGGGCATAACGTCAATTACATGCAGCAATACACGACAGCGCTCAAGGTGACGTAAGAATGTTGTCCCTAAGCCAGCACCATCGGCAGCACCTTCAATTAGGCCCGGAATATCGGCAATCACAAAGCTACGCTGTGAATTTAAACGCACCACACCTAAGTTAGGTACTAAGGTAGTAAATGGATAATCAGCAACTTTTGGTTTAGCTGCCGACACACTGCGAATCAACGTTGATTTACCGGCATTAGGTAAACCCAGTAATCCAACATCGGCAAGCAACAATAACTCAAGCTGAAGATTGCGTATCTCGCCCGGTGTACCATCAGTTTTTTGGCGTGGTGCGCGGTTCGTACTGCTCTTAAAGCGGTTGTTGCCTAAACCGTGCCAACCACCTTTAGCCACCATTAACTGCTGCTCGTGCTTGGTTAAATCACCTACTTGCTCGCCCGTATCAACATCCACAGCGCGCGTACCGACGGGCACTTTTAAAAACAAGTCTTTACCGCCTTTACCAGTACAGTTACGCGACATGCCGTTTTGACCGCGTTCAGCTTTGTGGAAACGTTCAAAGCGGTAGTCAATTAGCGTATTAAGGTTTTCGTCGGCAACCAGGTAAACGTCACCGCCGTCGCCGCCATCACCACCGTCTGGGCCACCAAATTCGATATATTTTTCTCGGCGAAAGCTTACACAGCCATTACCGCCATCACCCGCTTCGACGCGGATCTCAACTTCATCAACGAATTTCATTTAAGTGTCAAATGCTCCGAACTAATCATTTCCACTGTCTAAAAATGACAGCTGAACGCCTACTTTATCTAGCGTAACGCTAATTATAAGCGATTTTAGCTTGTTGCCCAATTGGACAATTGTATTTACTTGTATACCCCCAATGCCCCTTCGAGAGGCATGGATGTAGACAAAAAAAAGCCCCGCTACTTAGTAGCAGGGCTTTTCGATAGGTTAAACAGTAAATTATTCAGCAACGATGCTAACGAACTTACGGTTTTTAGGACCTTTAACTTCAAACTGAACTTTACCGTCAGTTAAAGCGAATAATGTGTGGTCTTTACCAATACCCATGTTGTTACCAGCGTGGAACTTAGTACCACGTTGACGAACGATGATGTTACCAGCTAAAACTGACTCACCACCGAAACGCTTAACACCTAGGCGTTTACTTTCTGAATCGCGACCGTTCTTGGTACTACCTGCTGCCTTCTTATGTGCCATCTTGAAATGCTCCTAAAATTAGCCGTTAATACCAGTAATTTTCACTTCAGTGAACCATTGGCGATGACCCATCTGCTTGCGTGAATGCTTACGACGTTTGAACTTAACGATTTTAACTTTATCGCCACGACCTTGAGAAACAACTTCAGCTGTAACCTTGCCACCTTCAACTAAAGGCGCACCAACTTTGATGTCTTCGCCGTTAGCGATCATTAAAACATTATCGAATTCAACTGTAGCGCCAACTTCTAGTTCAAGCTTTTCTAAGCGAACTGTTTGACCTTCAGTTACACGGTGCTGTTTACCACCGCTTTGGAATACCGCGTACATAGCTACTCCGTACCGCACCTGCTTGTTTTGTGAACATTCTAGGTGCTTAAATTTAAAAATATAGGGCGCGAATTCTACGCGAAGGAATCTATGATCGCAAGGCTAAAATCACTTTTATTGTTGATTATTTGTCAAGCCCGTAGGAAGCTCGCTTTAGCCCTATTCATTGCTAGTGTTTTTCGTGTAAACTTAGCGCTAATCAACATCAAAAAACTCCTCTTTTCCCTGCTATGAATTTAACCGATATTCAGTCACTTGCCCGTCAAGACATGACCGAAGTGAACGATCTTATCTACAGCCAGCTAAATTCCGATGTGGCATTAATTAATCAATTAGGTGTCTATATTGTCAACGCCGGGGGCAAGCGCATGCGCCCATTATTGAGTGTTTTAGCAGCACAAGCGATCCAATATCAGGGAAAGGATCATATTGCGATCGCGGCGATCGTTGAATTTATTCATACCGCGACATTATTGCACGATGATGTAGTTGACGAGTCGTCCCTACGCCGTGGTCGAGAAACTGCCAACGCCTTATTTGGCAATAGTGCCAGCGTATTGGTGGGTGACTTCTTATATACCCGTTCATTCCAGATGATGGTAACGCTAAAAAATATGCGTATCATGGAAATTCTGTCAGATACGACTAATGTGGTTGCAGAGGGTGAAGTACTGCAATTAATGAATTGTAATGATCCTGACACCACAGAAGACAGCTATATGCAGGTGATTTACTGCAAAACAGCCCGCTTATTCGAAGCAGCGACTCAATTAGCTGCGGTGATCGCAGGATCTGATCCTAAGATCGAACAAGCACTAGCAGATTACGGCAAGCACTTAGGTACAGCGTTCCAGCTAGTCGATGACATTATGGATTACACCGCTGATGCCAAAGAAATGGGCAAAAATGTCGGTGACGATTTATCAGAAGGGAAACCAACATTACCACTATTATATGCAATGGCAAACGGCAGCGAAGCACAACGTCAGCTGATTCGCGACGCTATTGAACATTGCAATGGTATGGAGCACCTTGACGAAATCTTAGCAGCGTTAGATGAAACTGGTGCATTAACCTATACCCAACAAAAAGCAGAAGAAGAGGCTGATAAAGCTATCTCTGCTCTTTCTGTATTACCTGATAACGATTATAAAACTGCATTGATCGCCCTTGCACATATTGCCGCAAATCGCAGCGCATAAAGGTTAATAGCGCGAGCTACAAATCCACCTCAATTTATTCTAAAATAGGCCACGACATTTCGTGGCCTATTTACTTTGTGGCTTAGCTTTTTGTGGCTTAACTTTTTGTGGACTGATAACTAAATGACCGCTGCCAATTTAAAACAACTGCTCGCCAACTCTGATCTTTTACTCAACGCCGTCGGTGAAGGGGTTTACGGTTTCGATACCCAAGGCAATGCGATTTTTATCAACGCCGCAGCTGAGCGCATGACGGGTTGGGACGCAAATGAGCTGTTGGGCAAAAAGATCCACCAATACCATCATCACACCCGCGCTGATGGTAGCCACTACCCTGCTTGCGAATGTAATATCTATGCAACCGCACAAGATGGCATTAGCCGACAAATTAGTGATGAAGTGTTTTGGCGAAAAGACGGTAGCGCTTTTCCCGTGGAATACACTTCAACCGCTGTTTTTCATAACAATAAAGTGATCGGTGCAGTTGCGGTATTTCGAGACGTTACTGAGCAAAAAAACAATGAACAGGCACTACAAATTGCCCTGAAAAAAATTCAGTCACTAACCGAGCAGCTGCAAGCAGAAAATCATTACCTGCAGAGTGAGCTAAAACAGCAATGGACGGCCAGCTCGTTAACTGGCAATAGCCTTATCATGCAGCGATTAGTCTCACAGATTAAACTAGTGGCTAACACCAACTCAACCGTGCTGATTTTAGGTGAAAACGGCACAGGTAAAGAGCTTGCCGCCAGACAACTACACGCTCACAGCAGTCGCGCGAAAAAGCCGATGATCAAAGTCAACTGCGCAGCTTTTACCCCTAGCTTGTTAGAGTCCGAGCTATTTGGCCATGAAAAAGGTGCATTTACCGGTGCTAATGAAACACGCAAAGGTAAGTTTGAACTGGCCAATCATGGCACGCTATTTTTAGATGAGGTGGGTGAGCTATCATTGGAAGCGCAAAGCAAGCTACTGCGCGTTATCCAAGAGCAAGAATTTGAACGAGTTGGTGGCAACAAAACCATTAAAGTCGATATTCGTTTGATCGCTGCTACCAATCGCGACCTTAAAGCTATGGTGGATAATGGCGAGTTTCGTATGGACTTATTTTATCGGCTCAACGTTTTTCCACTGGAGATGCCGCCGCTCAGAGCACGCGTTGATGATATTCCATTATTGTGTGAACAAATTATCGAACGCTTAAATCGTAAACTAGCCAAGCAAGTTACCGCCATTAGTAAAGATAGTCTTAACGCTTTAACTGGCTATCACTGGCCGGGCAATGTAAGGGAGCTGCAAAACATCATTGAGCGTGCGATGATCCTATCCACCAGCTCAGAGCTAAATTTAGCGCTACCTAACGAGCATATTCAAGGTTCAACAACAGCTCCGCAGTTTAGTATTCAGCAATCAACTGCCATTAATAACACGATTGCCCAAACACTTGATGAAGTGCAGGCTAGCTATATTCGCCAAGTACTTGAGCAATGCCAATGGCGTATAGGTGGCGAGTCAGGTGCAGCTAAACATTTGGGCTTAGCCGACAGTACGCTGCGCTCTAAAATGCAAAAGTTAGGGATTAAACGTGCGTCGAGCTAGCACGTATCACTGCCTTACTAACGCAAATCAACAAATCTGATACAGCAGCTTAGCTTTAAACCACGATATATCGTGCCACAAGCATTTTAAACCACGATATATCGTCGATCACATCTTTTCAAAAATAACTAATAGTTAACAAATTCAATACGTTAAAAGTTTTAAGAGGTTGGCACTTAAATTGCGATATGCCCTGTGATGTAGTTTAGAGGGCACACCATGAAATTTGATATCAAAGAAGAAGATATGATCATCAAGCCATACAAGCATGATGAAGGTATCTATGTTCGTCTTCAGCAAGGGTTTTACGCCAAGCTGCGTAAATACAGCAGCATGATCCTAATGCTGATCTTTGTCTTGATCCCTTGGATCCCCTACCAAGGCCAACAAGCCATCTTGCTCGATGTGGCAGCCCAGCAATTTCGTATTTTTTCCATTACCTTTTTTCCGCAGGATCTTACTGCGTTAGCAGCACTCTTTATGGTCGGTGCCTTTGCGCTGTTTTTCTTTACTACCTGGCTAGGCCGGGTGTGGTGCGGTTTTATGTGCCCGCAAACCATTTGGATGTTCTTATTTATTTGGGTAGAAGAAAAAATTGAAGGTAATCGTAATCAGCGTATCCGCCTTGATAAGCAGGAATGGAACGCTGACAAGGTCAAAAAGAAAGGCGCAAAGCATCTTATTTGGTTAGTGCTTTCCTTTTTTACTGCCGTGACATTTATGTCGTATTTTATTCCAGTAAAAACCTTATATAGCGAGCTCTTCACCCTGAGTTGGTCTGGCTTGGTTTATTTCTGGGTTGGCTTATTTGCACTTTGTACTTGGGGAAATGCTGGCTTTTTACGCGAAAAAATGTGTATTTACATGTGCCCATATTCACGTTTTCAATCGGCCATGTTTGATAAAAACACCTTGCTAATTGCCTATGATAAAGTCCGTGGTGAAAATCGTGGTCGTCGCAAACGCAAAGACGATCCAAAAGCATTGGGTTTAGGCGATTGTGTTGACTGTAACTTATGTGTGGATGTTTGCCCTGCTGGCATTGATATCCGCAATGGCCTGCAATACGAATGCATCAGTTGTGGTGCTTGTGTGGATGCCTGTAATCAAACCATGAGCCAATTCAACTATTCACAAGGTTTAATTCGCTTTACCAGTGAGAATGCCTTAGCGGGCAAACATGTCTCCCCTTTTAGACCGAAAATAGCGGCTTATGGCGCATTTACCCTAGCTATGTTTGTATTGATGGGCTTCTTTATCGCGACGCGTTCACCGATTGAAGCTTCGGTATTGCGCGACAGAAACGTGCTTTATCGCACTACCTTCGATGGCCATATTGAAAACAGCTATCAACTTAAACTCACTAACAAGTTACAGCATGCTGAAAGCTTTACTTTGAGTATTGAAGGACAAGAAGACATTGAACTGTCGTTATCGGAGCCATTAAACGCGCAAGCGTTAGAAATGTTGGTTGTGCCCTTTACCTTAACAGCGCCGCCTGAGCACTTACCACAAGGTGTCACTTCGCTAAATATTCGGATTACCGCCAATAACAGCGATGAGGTGGACGTCACTAAATCCATTAAGTTTTATGCCGGTTAATTGCTTACTTGCACTTACCGGTAGCTAATCGGCTACATAAAGGCGAATCATCTAGAGCGATATAAGCCAGATAGTCAGCTTATATCGCTTTCCCTATCAGGCTAATTCCCCAGTGTCGCTTGCGATAATGGTTTGCCAGCAACCAACACCTCTTGCCACTGCGCTAGCGATTTGATGTCGTAACTGTGTTCGACAAGCACTAAATTACTGTCTAATTTGATCACATAGGGCAGCACTTTATAAGCATTAGCAAACAGGCGTGTTTTAAGTGGCTTTGCACCATCATTTGCCAGCCAAGTTTCACCGGTAAAGCCAGTTTTCTTGAGCATAGCGCTCACAGCTGCTTTATCATCATCGAGAGCAATAGCAACCAAATTAACATCAAGCTTTTGTTGACGAACTTGCTCAATATCACGCAAGGTTTTGTAACACGGGGCACACCAAGACGCGAAGAAGTAGATAACCGATGCGCGGCCTTGTAACTCACTAAAAGAGCGGGATTGACCATCGAGCGAGGCTAGATCAATTGCTTCAATTGGCTGGCCGATAGCGGCTAGTGATTTCTGAACTTTTTCTTCATAGCTGTTGGCAACACTAGCATTGGAAAACACCACACACGCGACTGATAAACTTAGGATAAGTAATCCCTTAATCTGAATATTTACAAACCTACGCAATCTTGATGGAAACAAACAATTCAACTTAACTCCTTGTTTTATATATTAAGACCTCCTTCTATCTATGCCTTCTATCTATGCCCTAAATTCAGCCTTATTACAAGTGAGGTATATCCCAATTCGAGATTTATACATGATTTGCAGATACAAAAAAGGCAAGTGTAAAGCTTGCCTTTGAGTTTAGTTAATTTGCTACTAGCAAATTATTCTGCGGCTGACATCTCAAACGGCTCAGGCAGTGGCGTACGCTCTGTTGACGCTGGTAAAATTGGTAATGCGAACTTAGGTTGCTCACCTGTTAGTGTTTTTAAGAAAGCTACCAAGTCAGCAACTTCTTGTTGGTTAAATTCGCGACCAAGTTGTACGCGTCCCATAATTTCAACTGCTTTAGCTAAAGTTTTAGCTTGGCCATCATGGAAGTACGGGTAAGTTAATTCAACATTACGTAGTGTTGGTACTTTGAAGCTATGGCGATCCGCTTCATTACCCGTTACATCAAATCGGCCTTGAGCAGGGTTTGCTGTTTCATATTTTTTCACTAGGCCCATTTTCTGGAACATAGTACCGCCAACGGCAGGGCCATTGTGACAAGCAGAACAGCCACTTTCTTTAAACAATTTGTAGCCCGCTTGCTCTTGTGCAGTAATCGCGTTTTTATCGCCTTTTAGCCATAAATCAAAACGAGAATTTGGTGTTACTAAGGTTTTTTCAAATTCCGCAATGGCTTGCGTGACTTGTTCAATATCCATTTGCTCACCGCCAAAGGTTGCCTTGAATTCCTCAACATAACCAGGAATTGAGCTTAGCATTTCAATAGCTAAATCGTGGCTGTAAGCCATTTCTTTCGGGTTTGCAATTGGACCACCAGCTTGCGCTTTTAAGTCTTTTGCACGACCATCCCAGAACTGAACAAAGTTCAAGCTTGAATTAAGTACTGTCGGAGAGTTGATCGGGCCTTGCTGCCAATTATGGCCAATCGAGGTTGTTAGGTTATCAGTACCGCCCATGCTTAGGTTATGACAGCTATTACATGAGATAAAACCAGACTTAGACAAGCGCGGGTCGAAGTAAAGCTTCTTACCCAATTCAGCTTGCGCTTGATTGATATTAGTTGCTGGTTCAATAGGTTGAATAGGTTCTTGTGCGGTAGCTGACGCCGATAATGCTAAACCTAGCGCCAATCCTGAATTTTTAATAAGCTGTTTCATCTTCAATGCCCTCGATGATTGATAATTAGCTAAATGTGTTTTCCAAACAATTGTTGAAAATATTATCATTAGAGTAATTACTTCACTGTAATAAATTGTTAAAGCTAAGGTTTAAGCTAAAACCAATCTAGCAAGATGAGGTACCTACTAAAGCAACCAAGCGATAAGAAGTGTCGTTTAAAGTGACAAATTGAGGGCTGAATATTTAAAGCTGAATATAGATAACTGTTTATTAGAGCTGGGTATTGAATCTGCGTGTAAAAAACGGTTAAACCCGAAGGAGCTTAACCGTTTTTATGATTGGTACTAAGAACCTATTTAAAACAACTAAATAGGCTAGCTTCCCACGCTAGGCGGCATCACTAATCTTCTCTACCTTAGCAGGTGCCGCGGTTTGCTTTTTCCCTAGTTTCTTTTCTTTGCGTCGATCGCGCAATGCCAGAAGCGTTGGCGTTAATACTAAGGTTAAAACAGTTGCAAACGCTAAGCCGCCAGCAATTGCCGTTGCTAACTGTGCCCACCATTGTGTAGACGGTGCACCAACCACGGCGGTACGGTTAAAGAAGTCTAAATTCACCTGCAATACCATAGGCATTAACCCTAAAATGGTCGTAATCGTGGTTAACATAACTGGGCGTAAGCGCTGTGCACCGGTGCGTAAAATCGCATCGGTAATTGGGAAACCTTGGCGACGTAGCACATTATAAGTATCGATCAGCACGATATTGTTATTCACGACAATACCTGCCAGTGAAATTACGCCAATACCGCCCATCACAATACCGAACGGCTTTTGCACTATCATCAGCGCCAAGAACACGCCAACGGTTGAGAAAACAACGGCACTTAAAATCAAAAATGCTTGATAGAAGCTATTAAACTGAGTGACCAAAATAATCGCCATGACAAACAAGGCAACACCAAACGCATTAACCAAGAAGTCTTGCGATTCTTGCTGATCTTCATTTTGGCCTTTAATGGCAATATCCACCAAGGGATCTAATCCTAAGGTCGGCAGTTGCGCTTCAAGCTCAGGTAGCACTTGGATCAGCTGAGCGCCCGGTACTAAGTTCGCTTGCACAGTCACCACGCGTTTGCCATCCACGCGGCGAATGGTATCCACTTTTGGCGCTGCGGTACGGTCAACAAAGCTGCCGACCGGCACTAAGCCTTCATTGGTTTTGACACGAATGGTATCTAAACGACCTAAGTTACGTTTATCTTCAGGGAAGCGAACACGAATATCTAACTCATCGTCTGTATCATCAGGACGATATTCCCCTAACTTCAAACCATTCGTCACCATTTGCACAGTTGAACCTAATAGCGCCGCATCTGCGCCATAAATCGCGGCAAGTGCACGGTCAATATCCAACTGCCATTCAATACCCGGCTTAGAGCCGGTATCTTCAATATTAGTAAATTGGCCATTGGCAGCTAAGGCGTTACGAACAATACGAACATTGTCATCTAGCTTGTCAGGGAAACGAGAGCTTAACTCGACGACTAAGTCTTTACCTGACGATGGACCTGGCTCGTTTTTACGAGCTTCGATTTCGACACCGGCCATATCGGCGGTACGTTGTTCAATATCTTTAATGACTTCATCAGCAGTGCGACGCAGTTGCCAATTCTTAAAGTTCAACCGGAAAGTACCGACTAGATCGTTGCCACCAGTGCGAGTATATAAGGTTTCAATATCATCAATCGGCAAGATACGTGCTTCAATTTCACGCATGATCTCGTCTTTTTCATGGATAGATAAGTCACCATGTGAACGCACCATCATCATCGCACTGGTCGGTTCGACTTCTGGGAAGAAAATCGCCCCTAGGCCAGATTTGCCATAACCCCACATTACAAGCATCGCGATCACAATAGTGCCGAGCAATACTTTAACTGGGTTGCGAATAGCTTTTGACAACACGCCAACGTATTTGCCAGTAAAACCTTTAAGCTTAGTTAGGTCACCTGCTTCAGCTTCGATCATTTGTGCTTTTTCTTCAGCGCTAATCGCGCGCGACTTACCAAACACAGCGCCAATTGTTGGCACAAATACCAGCGCCATAGCTAATGATGCCGTTAATACCGCAATCAAGGTGAATGGTAAGTACTTCATAAACTCACCCATAATGCCTGGCCAGAACATTAACGGTGCAAAAGCTGCCAGTGTGGTCGCGGTTGAAGCGATGATAGGCCATGCCATGCGTCGCGCCGCCATTTGGTAGGCTTTAACTCGCTCGACCCCTTCGCTCATTTGGCGATCGGCAAATTCAGTAACCACGATGGCGCCGTCAACCAGCATACCAACCGCCATGATCAAACCGAACAACACAACGATATTGACGGTTAAACCGGCAATCGCAATCACTAAAATACCCGTTAAAAATGCCCCTGGAATCGCTAAACCTACCAGCATGGCACTGCGTGTACCGAGCGCAGCGATGACCACAATCACGACCAGTAAAACGGCCGATAAGACGTTGTTTTGTAAATCGCTTAAGGTGTCTTTAACGTCAACAGATTGATCGCCAACATAGTCCACCATCACTTGGTTCGGCCACTTAGCGCGCTGCTCTTCAATTAGGGCTTTAACCTTATTGACGGTTTCAATAATGTTTTCGCCAGAGCGCTTTTTCACTTCCAATGAAATCGAACGTTCGCCGTTTAAACGGGCAAACGAGGAGGGATCCTTATACGCACGACGAACAGTAGAGACATCGGCAAAAGTGATAACGCGATCGTCATTCACTTTAATTGGTAATTCTAGTAAGTCATCAATGGTTTCAAATACTGACGGAACTTTTACGGCAAAACGCCCTTTACCCGTGTCCATAGTACCTGCTGGTACTAAACGGTTGTTGCGTTCAACTAAGTTAAAAATATCGTTTTGATCTAAGCCGTAGCTTTCCATTAGCAATGGATCGACAATGATTTCCACCATGTCTTCGCGATCACCGCCGATTTCTACTTCCAGTACTTCTTGCAAGCCTTCAATGCGGTCGCGCATATCTCGTGCGAGTGTTACTAAGCCTCGCTCAGTCACTGGGCCAGATAAAATCACAGTCACCGCTGGCTCTTCATTGGCCATGGTCACTTCGTGCACTTCCGGCTCTTCGGAGTCAGACGGCAATTTCGCTTTCGCTAGGGTGACTTTGTCGCGTACATCTGCCAGCGCTTCTTTTGGATCAAGGCCAGCGAGAAATTCAAGCGTTACTGAGGCGTGTCCTTCACTGGCATTGGCGGTCATTTCCTTCACACCAGCAATCGATTTAAGCTCGCTTTCCATTGGCCGTACGAGCATACGCTCAGCATCTTCAGGTGAAATGCCGTCGTGCACCATAGACACGTAAATAAATGGAATGGTAACGTCAGGGTTTGATTCTTTGGCAATATTCGCGTAGGTAATGGCGCCCGAAATCAATAACAGCACAAACACCATCAGCACCGAACGGGTGCGGGTTAACGCAGCATCTATCATAGATAACATAATGGTTAGCCCTTGTTCATGTCGCTAGATTGCTGCGCAAGCGCTTGTGCTGTGTCAAAGACAGCTTCAACGGTATCGCCCGCACGGACAAAACCTTGGCCAAGCACGATAATGTCAGCTTGTTTACCTAGCCCAGTTAACCAAATACCATCGCTTTCACTTTTCACGATATTAATGCCAGTAAACACCACCTGGTTATCAACCACGATTTTAATACCGATGTTGCCTTGCTCGTCTAACGCTAATAAGGCCGGTGATACTTTAATGGCATCTACTTCAGCAAGTGGCAAGGTCACTTCACCGCTCATGCCCGCAAGTAGCTGGTTGTCAGCATTTTCAATCGCTACTTCAATTTTAAAGGTGTTTGTTGCATCATCGGCAACACTGGCAATGTAACGAATTTCGCCATCCGCTTGTTGATGGCTTAGCAGTTCAATATGCGCAAGTTGCCCTGTTTGTAATTGGGTAATTTGATTTTCTGTGGCATGAGCACGAACAATCAAGGGATCGAGATCCGCAATCATCGCAATTTGATCGCCGTCTTTTACATAGTCACCTTGTTCGACATAACGGGTGTTCATTACGCCATCAAATGGCGCACGAATCACGGTATTAGCAATATCAATTTCCAAGCGTTGAATGGTCGCTTTCACTGCTTCTAATTCAGCCACGGCACGCGCTAATTGTGCACGACCTTGGTAACCGTCTTTATGAAGTTTAGTTGCACCTTGGTGCTCAATTTCCCGCTGTGCGCGCAACGCTTTAGCTTCTGTTAATCGCGCCTGTAAATCGTTGATGGCGATACGGGCAATCACATCACCTTGTTTTACCGTCGCCCCACGTTTCGCCAACACTTCAACAATTTTCCCGTCGACTTCTGCTTTTAACGTAGCGGTGCGATCAGGCTCAGTACGACCGTATAGCTCAACTGTGTCAAACACTGGTACTGCCATGCGTGTTTCAACTTTGACTTTAGGGATAGGGGCTTGTTGAGTTTTCTTAGATGACTCTGCTACTACTGAGCTACTGTTGCCCTCAGTGTTGGTTTGAAGCTTATTATCCTGACTGATACCTGACGCCATCCAAAGTACCAATAGCAAAGCAATGACAATAGCAATGACATAGGGACGTTCGGCGAACCATTGGCGATTTAACATGAGAATTCTCTTATTAACTGTTAGCTATGGGCAATTCAAAAACTTACGGCGAAAGCACAAGAAAAGCGATATTACCCGACAAATACACTAGACCGTATAGTCTAAACGAGTATTAAATCGCATTCAAAATACGGTTGCTACAAAATGTTTCGACAATTGATTTTTGTACAGATTCAACTACGTAATAGCAATTAAACTAATAAAGATTTTAGTCTAAAGAGAAAACAAACTAGGGAAAACAAAAAGCCCGCTAATGTTAGTGAGCGGGCTTTTTGTTTAAAAAACTGAAATTATATGGTGTATTTAAATTGAGAACGATGAACCACAACCACAAGTTGTTGTTGCATTTGGGTTGCTCACAATAAAGCGGCTACCTTCTAAGCCTTCAATGTAGTCCACTTCGCCGCCAACCAAATATTGTAAGCTCATTGGATCTACCACCATAGTAACGCCTTGTTTTTCAATGGTCATATCACCTTCGTTAACTTTTTCGTCGAAAGTAAAGCCATATTGGAATCCCGAGCAACCACCACCGGTAACATAGACGCGCAGTTTAAGTGCAGGATTCTCTTCCTCAGTAACTAGCGCCAATACTTTTGTTGCCGCTGCATCGGTAAATTGGATCGGTAATTCAGGATTAGACATTGGACATAATTCTCACACAATATTTCAGGGGCGGATTATCTTAAACCTGAGTACTTTAATCAAGTATTAGCCGCCTGAAAGGATTAGACTAAGTTGGTTTAACTAATGCCGACCAAGGATAACTTTCATTTAACTCGCTGTATTTTTGCCATTTTCCTTTCGGCAATACGGCCTTAATTTCCAATGATTCAGGAATAAAGTCAGCAGGTACAGTTAAATCACCTTCAATACGTTGAAAGTACTTTAAACTAAACGAGCGCTGTTCTTGGGAAAGTTGGCTAATTTGTTCAAGCGTTAATGTCGCTGGACGATTTGCTTGGCTACCCTTTAACGAAAATTCAATATACCCTTTGGCATAGCGCTTTTTCAGCGTTTGCTGGATAAGTACAACACTTAATCGATAGTGGTTTTCACTTTCCATTGGCTCCAACGCCACTTGATCAATAACGAGACCGTCTGCCTGCTTCTCTGGTGCCATCACTTTTTCATAAAACGCCAACTGCTTTTTAACCGCGAAATGATCCACTTCCATGGCTTTAATGGTTTGCTGGGCACGCTGATTGGCAATGCGCTCAACTTCAAGTTCAAGCTCTAGTGTATGAATATGTTTGAGGTTTTCATTTTGCTGATGATAAAGTTCATCTAAGCGCAGTTTTTGTTGACTAATTGTTTGCGTTTGGAAACTATGAAAATAGTTGCCAATTCTATAGCCAACGAATAGACACAAGGCAATTGTTGAAAACAATAAAAGTGCAGACTTGAATGCACCTAAGCGCTTCGCGACAACAGGTAGATTTATTTTTGCTAACCAATTCATTTATCAAGTATTATTGAAATTAAAAACAACATAAAAACGATTTTTCTTTGCTAAATATAACGCGCTTTAAAAACACGGTTAACTATCTAGACATTGCGATGCGCAAGCGTTTAGCACTGCCCATTACCTCTTGGCAACTGTGTTTACTCGCCATCATTGGCGGCACGATATCGTCCTTACTGATTGCCTTATTTATTGGTGCGATTAATAGCATTCAACAATGGTTACTCGCAGATATCGGCCATTATACCAGCTTAACCGAGTTAAATCGTTTATTCTTGCCAATCATTGGCGCCTTAGCAATTTTATTAACGGCGTGGTTAACTGGTTATCAATATATTCGTACTGGTATCCCGTTTGTACTGCACCGCTTGAAAGTCGCCTACGGTGTGATTCCATTGCGCAATACCATCAATCAGTTTTTCGGTGGCATTATCGCCCTTGCCAGCGGTTTTTCCGTGGGTAAAGAAGGTCCTGCCGTACATTTAGGTGCGGCCAGTAGTGCTTATTTAGGCAGCCGCTTTAATCTGCCATCCAATGCGACTCGAACCTTGGCAGCATCAGGCGTAGCTGCCGGTATTGCGGCGTGCTTTAACACACCTATTGCCGCAGTAATTTTTGTGATGGAAGTAATTCTGCGCGAATACAAAATTCACATGTTTATTCCGATCATGCTGGCCGCAATTGTTGGCTCTATGGTGACCAGCACGATTTTTGGTCCTGCCCATGGTTATGAATTTTTTAGCCCTGTTGCCTTAGATTTTGAGCACTACCCTTGGCTTATTCTATTGGGCTTAATGCTAGGTACATTAGCTGCTATTTTTAATCGTTTTATCGTTGCAGCCATTGAAAACGCCAAGCATTTTCACGTGGTTGCGCGCTTATTAATTGCCGGCCTAATTACCGGCTCGGTCGGCTTTATTATTCCCTATGCAATGGGTACAGATCTTGGCGCAATGCACTTTACCATGAGTGATGACGCCAGCACGGCGTTATTGCTCGGCTTACTAGTCGCTAAATGTGGCTTAACTATTGTAGCCGTTGGCATGGGTATTCCTGGTGGTGTAATTGGCCCAATTTTCAGCATTGGCGCAATTGCAGGTGCTGTTGCTGCGGGCATGATGGGCATCGCCTTTGAAGATAAAATGACTAGCGACTTTGCCTTAATGGGCATGGCTGGTTTTATGGCAGCAACACTTAATGCCCCGCTTGCGGCCTTGTTGGCAGTGGTTGAACTATCAAACCAACTAGAGATTATTGCGCCATCCATGTTAGTGATCTCCACCGCTTGTCTATGCGCTGGTCAGCTATTTAATAATCGTTCCGTATTTATTATGCAGCTTAACGTCCAAGAGCTCTCGTATCGAACGCCACCATTGGAGAACACCCTCCACAATATTGGTGTATTAGGCATAATGCGCACTAATTTAGCGTTACTCAATGCCAGAGACACTGAGCAAGAGATGCAAGAAAAAGCGATGAAAAGCGAATACTTGATCATGCAAAGCAATGGCGAGTTTTACTGGAATGAAGTGGTTTACGAGCCAGGCAAAGAGCGACGCTTCAGACAACATAAGCTGATTCCAATTTCCAGCTGCGCAACGCTTGCTGAAGCATACCTACAACTAAATGAGCAGCGTTTGGGTGGCGTGTACATTTATGACAAATCACCGGATAATATTATTGGTTTATTAACCTTCGAGCAGATTCGTGCGTATTTAACGAAAGGAAAAATTTAATAATGACCACAATATTATGGCTAAAGGCTTTTCACGTAATTTTTATGGTTGCCTGGTTTGCCGGTATTTTCTATTTGCCTCGATTATTTGTGAATCACGCAGAATCAAATAATCCCGATGTGATTGAACAGCTAAAAGGCATGGAGCGACGCCTACTCTTTTTTATTACCCCATTTGCGATACTTACCTTAGCACTCGGGTTAGCCTTGATTATGCAATATGGTCGTGACTGGTTTGTGGCCGCAAAATGGCTGCATTACAAGCTGACCTTAGTGATTATATTGTTCGCTTATCACGCCTATTGTTTTAAATTGCTGAAAGATTTTAAGCTAGATCGAAACACTCGCTCAGGTCGCTTTTACCGTATTTTTAATGAAGTTCCCGTACTGATTTTATTTGCTGTCATTATTCTTGCTTACGTCAAACCTATGTAATCTGCTCCTGTCAAATTCAACATTGGCATTTATACCTGCGAGCGATTTAAGTTAGCGTTAACCGCTCGCAAACACATTCAATTGTTTTGCTAACTGTGCTATATTTCGCGCCGATAATTTTAGAGGCGCTAATGGCTGGTTAGCACACCGCATTCAGCGCAACCACTCATATCATGGCTGGATAAGCGTTATGATGAAATTCCAAGGTAGTCACATCTTGTCGGTATCGCAACTTGACCGCGATGCTATTGCTAAAATTCTTGATGTTTCCGCACAAATGGCGCCCTATGCGGCACGCCAAAAGCGTTGTCATGTTCTTGATGGCGCCATCTTAAACAACCTATTTTTTGAACCAAGTACTCGCACGCGCGTCAGCTTTGGTACTGCGTTCAATTTGCTCGGCGGTTTTGTTCGCGAAACCGTAGGTGAGGAAAACTCGTCGCTGAGTAAAGGTGAATCTTTATACGATACCGCACAGGTAATTAGCGGCTATTCCGATGTTATCGCAATGCGCCACCCGAAAATGCACTCTGTTGCAGAGTTTGCTGAAGGCTCCAGTGTTCCGGTGATAAACGGTGGTGACGGTGCAAATGAACACCCAACCCAAGCCTTATTGGACTTGTTTACCATTCAGTCTGAAATGTCACGATTTGGCAAAGGCTTAGACAATTTAAACATCGTGCTAATGGGTGATCTTAAGCATGGCCGCACCGTACATTCACTGTCTAAACTGCTGAGTTTATACAACAACGTGAAAGTGACGATGGTCTCGCCGGCGGCGCTACAAATGCCAGACAGTGTTATCTCAACGCTAACCAACGCTGGTCACCAAGTGATTGTAACTGACAAAATCGCTGGCAACCTCGCCTGTGATGTGATTTATCAAACTCGCATTCAACAAGAGCGCTTTGCCAGTGCAGATGAAGCTGATTTATATCGTGGTCACTTTAGCCTTAACAGGCAGGTTTATCAGCAATATTGCAAAGAAAACACGGTGATAATGCACCCATTACCTCGCGACTCACGCCCAGAAGCTAATGAGCTAGACACTGATTTAAATGACTTAGCCAACTTAGCAATTTTCCGCCAAGCACAAAATGGTGTGCTGGTACGAATGGCGTTATTCGCACTAACCTTAGGTGTAGAAGATAAATTGACGGCATACGAAAAACCCGTGCTTTGGCATAGCAATAAAGCTTACTAAATAGCGGTTAATCCGCTCGCGCACGTATTGAAATAGAATTGACAGGAAACCACATGCAAAAATCTGCAGAACTTTTTGAACAAGCAAAATCCATTATCCCAGGCGGGGTGAACTCACCAGTACGTGCATTTAATGGCGTTGGCGGCACACCGTGTTTTATTGAACGTGCTGACGGTGCCTATATTTTTGATGCTGACGGCAAAAAGTACACTGATTACGTTGGTTCTTGGGGACCAATGATTCTAGGTCACAACCATCCTGCGATCCGCAACGCCGTGCTAAAAGCGGTTGAACATGGTTTAAGCTTTGGCGCGCCAACAGCGCTAGAAATTGAAATGGCTGAGAAAGTACGTGAAGTCGTGCCATCAATGGAATCGCTGCGTATGGTAAGTTCAGGCACCGAAGCGACCATGAGTGCCATTCGCCTAGCACGTGGCTACACAGGCCGTGATAAAATCTTAAAATTTGAAGGTTGCTACCACGGTCACGCAGATTCGTTATTAGTTAAAGCAGGCTCTGGCGCCTTAACCATGGGCGTACCAAACTCACCGGGTATTCCTGAAGACTTCGCTCAGCACACACTAACGGTTAGCTTCAATAACCTTGACGAAGTTAAACAGGTATTTGCTGAGCTCGGCTCTGAAATTGCCTGTATTATTGTTGAGCCTGTGGCTGGCAACATGAATTGTATTCCTCCAGTTGCTGGCTTCTTAGAAGGTTTACGCCAAGTCTGTGACGAACACGGCAGTGTGTTAATTTTTGATGAAGTAATGACAGGTTTCCGCGTTGCCCTAGGCGGCGCACAAGCACATTACCAAGTACAACCTGACTTAACAACGTTAGGTAAAGTCATCGGTGGTGGTATGCCAGTAGGAGCCTTTGGTGGCAAACAAGCCATTATGGATTACATTGCGCCGGTAGGACCTGTTTACCAAGCGGGTACACTTTCAGGTAACCCGATTGCTATGGCTGCTGGCTTAGCTTCATTGAATGAGTTATGCCAAGGTGATAAGCACCAGCAACTCGCCGCAAATACCGAAAAAGTGGCGAAAGGCTTTAAGGCCGCTGCTGAAAAACACGGTATTGCGCTAAGCATTAACTATGTCGGTGCAATGTTTGGCTTCTTCTTTACCGAGGAAGAAACCATTACTAGCTATGCGCAAGCGACAGCGTGTGACGGTGAGAAATTTAAGCGCTTTTTCCACCTCATGTTGGACGAAGGTTTCTACTTAGCGCCTTCAGCATTTGAAGCTAGCTTCTTATCAACAGCTCACACTGATGAAGATATCGAGAATACGATTGCGGCAGCAGAGCGGTGTTTTGCTAAATTAGCGGCCTAATTAGCAGCTTGCAAAGTAAAACTCAAAAGCAGCGCTCAGCGCTGCTTTTTTATTGTCTAATTTGATGTCTAAAGAAAGGGGTTACCCCTCATCACGACCAAATAACTTTTCCAGCCAAGAGCGTTTATCAACAATTTTTTCCATGCAGTTAGAATAGCTAAGTCCAATAGTAACCGCAGGGTAGTACGCCATTTGCTGGCAAGTTTCTTCAACCGCGTTGCCCGAAGTTAATTCAAAGCCAACATCTTTTACATCATTTGGCACCGGCCAGTTTAGATTGTTAACGCCTGCTTGTTTGAGGTAATTGGCAAACAATACTAAGGCGCCGCTGCTGCCAGTAAGTTGCATCGGTTTATTATCGTCATGCCCTATCCAACTGGTGATTAGCTGCTCTTGATCATAACCAACAAACCAACTGTCTCTTTGGTCATTCGTTGTGCCTGTTTTACCCGCAACCTCAGCACCTTTTAAACGCCAGCTAAGCGATTTTGCCGTGCCTCGCTCGGTCACTTGCTGCAATGCATAATTCATTAAATAAGCGCTTTGCGAAGAAATTCGCTGCTCATGACGAGGGCGATATTGCCACAAGGTTTCGCCGTTATGTGCGACGACATGAGTAATGGCATGAGTGCGCTCATAGTACCCTTGATTGGCAATGGGTAGATACAACTGGTTAATTTGATAGGGCGACATATTAACTGCACCCAGCAACATAGAAGGGCGCTCTGTCAGCGGCTTTTCGTAACCCAGCATCGCCATGGATTGCACCACATTATCCAAACCTAATGACATACCTAGATTAACGGTTGGAATATTCAGTGATTCCACCAAGCCATCAATCAGCGGTACTTGGCCTCTAAACTTTCCATCGTAATTTTTAGGGCGCCACTCTTTACCTTGCTCAGAGCCAAGGGTGATTGGTTTATCTTCAATCGGACTGGCAAAGTTAAATTGCTGGTAGCGCTCTAGCGCGGGCAGGTAAACCGCTGGCTTAATTAACGAGCCTATTGGTCTATGGGCATCTAACGCACGGTTAAAACCGTTGTTATCAATATTTCTATCGCCCACTAGCGCCATGATTTCACCAGTGCTCGACTCGGTTACCATAGCAGCAGCTTGCAATGCACTTTGTTTATGTTTACGTTCAAGCTCCGATAACGTCTGCGCAGTTGTTTGCTCTAACAATAACTGAGCTTTCATTGAGAAGCCGGTAAAGACTTTAATGCCTGCATTTTGTTGCTGATTTCCGAGCAACTCTGGCAATTCACGCTTAACAAGCTGCATGTAATTGTAAAAGTGTTGGCGAGTCATGCGACGTTTACCGCGAATACCAAGGTTGGCTGCCATCGCTTGCTCGTATGTCGGCACATCAATCAAATGATGCTCAACCATAAGCTTGAGCACAAGATCACGACGCTTTCTAGAATTGTCTGGTTTGCGCCACGGGTCGTAGTAGCTAGGTCCTTTAATAACCCCGATAAGCAATGCCATTTGCGCTGGGGTTAGCTGGTTAAGCGAGCGACCAAAATAAAATTCCGAAGCCAAACCAAAACCATATACGCCATTGGCAAAGTGCTGCCCTAAATAAACCTCGTTAACATAGGCTTCAAGTAGTTGATCTTTGCTATAGCGATATTCGAGTAGCAATGCCATTAAGGCTTCATTAACCTTGCGAACGATGGTTTTTTCACGGGTTAAGTACATATTCTTAACCAGCTGTTGGGTCAGGGTACTGCCGCCCTGTACAGTGCGCCCAGCGACAATATTACTGTATAACGCTCGCAAAATACCGAGTGGTGAGACACCGCTGTGAAAATAAAAATCTCGGTCTTCAACCAACAACAGAGTGTCCAACAAAGCTTCTGGCACTTGCTCTAGGCCAACTAACACTCGGTCTTCTTTACTGGATGGAATAATCCGTGCAACCAACTGCGGTGCTAATGTCACCGACTTAGCTAGGCTGTTACCGTGGTAAACTTTAATCACCTTGCCATTGGCAATGTCGATGGTTAGTCGCGCCGCAGAAAATTCTTGGTCTCGATAACTAAACTCTGGCTGAAAAATAATGATGCGCGAAGACGATAAGGCAAACTGACCTGGTCGCCACACTTTCGAGACTTTTTGATAGCCGCCACGTGTTAATGATTTAGCAAGGTAAGTGAGCGATAACGGCTCACCTGCGCTTAACAACTCAGCACGGCTAAACACTTGCACAGGCACTTGCCAACGCTGCCCTTCGAATTTTTCTCGTACTTTAGCATCAAGATAAACCACATAAATGACTAAGAAACACAGCACAAATAAGCCTAGCTTAAAGCCAGTTGATAATAGCCAGCGGCCTATTGATTTACGTTTAGTACTGTTATTTTCAGGCTTAGATTGAGAAGAGCGAGAAGACTTTGACGACGATGACTTTTTAGCAGCGCCAGCAGATTTTACTGCTGGCTTGTCTGATTTTTTGGGCATGATAGCGGCTTATCAATTAACCAGTTGGCGGAGGTTAAGACTTTTCGGACTTAGCAGAAAATTTAGCTTTTAAACGGTGGCGATAATTCGCCTTCGCAAGTTTTTGCATATCTTCCACCTGATCACTTTCGTCAACGATTTCACGACCTAAGAAAGTTTCAATACAGTCTTCCAAGGTGACAATTCCAGCCGTTTGACCAAAGTGGTCTTCCACTAAAAAGATATGTTCGTGGCGCTTAATAAATACGTCTAACAAATTCAATACAGGGAAACTTTCTGAAATACGATAAAGTGGTGAGGCAACTTCCTTGACGGGAATATCGCCTTTACCTTGGCGTTCACTTTCGTATAAATGCGCTTTCAGCAGTACCCCAGTAATATTGTCGATTGATTCTTGATACACAGGAATTCGAGTAAAGTTTGCGGTTTTGTCTGCACTTAATGCTTCACTTACAGTGATATCTTCCGGTAAAGCGTGAACGACACTACGAGGCGTTAGAATATCTTCTGTTTTCGCATCGCGAAGCTGCAAGATGTTTTCAACTAGCTGATTTTCCTGACCAACAATCGCCCCATCTTTATGACTCAATGCCGCTAGTGCTAACACTTCTTCTCGGCTGATCACTTCGTTTTTGCCCTTGCTAAATAAACGCGTTAGGAACGAAGAAACCCATACCAGCGGATACACTAATTTCACTAAGAAACTAATGATATATGCCGAAGGTACGGCTAAATTACGCCAAAACGTGGCACCTAAGGTTTTTGGAATAATTTCCGAAAAATACAGAATGGCGAGTGTTAGTAAGAAGGCGACTAATGTTTCTTTGG
This sequence comes from Thalassotalea euphylliae, assembly GCF_003390395.1. Lineage (NCBI taxonomy): Bacteria > Pseudomonadati > Pseudomonadota > Gammaproteobacteria > Alteromonadales > Colwelliaceae > Thalassotalea > Thalassotalea euphylliae. The sequence continues at coordinate 3,822,978 of NZ_QUOV01000001.1, forward strand.
ACTCACCAAACACTTGAATAGCCTGCGCACCAACGCCGGCTGCGCCCATGGTATGGGCAAATGTGTTTAAAATTAAGATACTAGAAATTGATTGATCTAGGTTAGTTTTCACATTTTCCAGCACTTTACCGCCGCGCGGCTTATTTTTTAGCACCTGCGCGACATAGCTCGGCGTAACCGATAATAAAACTGCTTCTAAAATGGAACAAAGAAAAGATACGCCAATGGCGACAGTAAGGTAGATTAAAAGTAGTGTCATTAATCCGAGAAAATAAGTTAATTAGTGAACCAACAATATACCTAAACATGATAGCTATTAATAGCGTAATCGCATAACAGGTTAGCGTAATGCTAATTGAATCAACGCATTGAAAGGCAAAATAAGGCTGACAGAGAAGCTTTAGCGGAGCTACTTGCCAGCCGTTAATAATGCGGTAGCCTGTTCACCTACCATTGGCTTAGCAAAGTAATAGCCTTGCCCATACAAGCACCCCATTTGGGTTAAGATGTCTGCCTCTTCCTGACACTCGATGCCTTCGCTAATGGTTGCCAATTGTAAGTTAGCTGCCAAGTCGATAATGGTTTTGATTATCGCTCGGTTACTCGTTTTTAAGTGAGCATCGGTAATAAACGAGCGATCAATTTTCACCACATCGAGAGGGAAACGGTGCACATAGCTTAAACTAGAGTAACCCGTGCCAAAATCATCCAGCAGCAGCTTGATGCCTAATTGTTTTAGCGCTTTCATATTGGCGAGCACAACTTCATTTTCTTCTAATAGCACGCGCTCGGTTAACTCAATTCTCAGGTGGGCTGGCTCTAACCCCGCGGAGTTGAGAATATGGGTAATGTCATCAGGTAGTGTCGGATTATAAAAATGATTACCAAATAAGTTACAGCTTACGTATTGTCGCTCACACAAGCCCTGCGCTTGCCACTGCTTTAGCTGGTCGCATGCTTTACGCATGATTTGTAAATCGATATCAACTACCAGTCCGGTTTCTTCCGCTACCGGAATAAATTGGTTGGGCATCACCATGCCGCGCTTGCTACTTTGCCAGCGCGCAAGCGCCTCAAAGCCTATTACCTGTGCTGAATCTAATTGATAAATTGGCTGAAAATACGGTGTAAACTCGTCTTGCTCTATAGCTTGGCGAATATCTGCTTCAAGCGATAATTCTTCTTGAATCTTCTGGTGCATACTGGCATCAAATTCTTCAAAACGCCCTTTACCACTGTCCTTTGCGTGATACATCGCAGTGTCAGCATCGCGCAACATAGTTTCTGCTGATTCATAGCGATCATCGCTGAACAAAATACCAATGCTGGTCCCTATAAATACCGGCTGGTTATCGATGTTAAACGGCTGCGCTAGCGTAAAGGTAATGCGCTGAGCAATTTCATACACTTCGCTTTTGTCATCAATGTCTTCTATTAAGACCACGAATTCATCACCGCCTAAACGGGCGACTGTGTCGTTGGCACGAATAATACTTTTTAACTCTTTCGCAACCACCTTTAATAGCAAGTCACCTGCGTGATGACCTAAACTGTCGTTAACCATTTTAAAGCGATCTAAATCGAGAAACAGCACCGCAAATTCCATCTCTGGACGACGCTTCATATTATTAATCGCGTGATCGAGCAGATCTAAAAACACCACACGATTTGGCAACCCGGTTAAATCATCATGTGAAGCATTGTGTTTTAACATCTGCTCCACCTGTTTGCGTTGGCGAATTTCTTCTTCCAACGCCTCAGTGCGCATTTTTACCTGCTTTTCGAGCATCTCATGTGTACGACGCTCATAGTCGAGTGTTTCGCGGCGCTTAATTGCCATACTGACATGATGAGAAACAAAGTTAAGTAATTCAGCATCTTGCTGATTGTAAGTGATGTGTTTTTGATAGCTTTGTAGTACTAGTACGCCAATAACATCATCATCGGCGATCAAGGGGACACCTAACCAAGAATTCGTTTCTTTTTGCGGTTTCTTCGTTTCGCCTTGGCGATAAAGCTCATACATTTCATCATATGACAGCAAGCATGTTTGCTTGCGCCTGATCACCAATGCGGTATAGAGATCAGCAGACTTCTGCGGTAAGAAATCGCTGGCGGTATTACGCGAGTTTTGATCGAGGTAATAAACGAAATCTATGGTATCGCTTTCTCTATCGTACTTGGCAATAAAGAAGTTTTCGGCGTTTATTAGCTGGCCAATAATATTGTGGACTTGCCCGTAAAAGTCGTTGATATCTAAACCAACTCTGTTGGTTAGCTCTGAAATCCTGTACAAAGACTCTTGCAATAATTCTGCTTTTTCACGTTCGCGAATTTGCTCCATTAACTCGCGAGTTCGAGACGATACTGCTTTCTGCAATTGTTCATGATCTTGCAACCGCACCAACGCCGACACCACATGCTGCGCGGTATAGGTTAATAGAGCCTTGTCTTCTTCCGTGTAACGGGTATTTTCGGTATAGCTTTGAATTGCCATTACACCGATAACATAACCGTCTTGCAGCAAAGGGACGCCAAGCCAGTCCATACCCGCAGTACCAATATGATTAAGCACACCATCGTTTGCCATTTGTTTGATCATATTAGGTGTTGCCAAAAGCGGCTCTTTTGACTCAATCACATGGCTGGTCAATGAACCTCTAAAGCTTTCATAAGGTACCGGATCTTCTGGCACCTCATCTTCTTCATCAACATGATAAACAAACTCTAAGGTTGATAAGGTTTGGTCATACATGACGATATAAAAGTTTTCAGCCGTCATGATTGCTTTTATCACCCGATGCACTTGGGCGTAAAAGGTACTCAGTTCTTTACAGTCTTGGGAAAGTTGGTTGAGTTTAAATAACGCCGTGTGGCGTTGTTGTAGATTTTGGTAGGCGACTTTATATAACTCTAGTTCATCGTTCTGAAGCGATTCATCAGTATTAGACAACTTATCATCGGATGAATTATTCATTAATTTACACCTACCACCTTACCTAAGAGTTTTTAAAGCTACTTACTTTCTTTTTCAAGTGCTTCTTTCGCTTGCTCTAACTTGTCTTTATTACCGCAGATCGCTGGTTGTTTATCATCACGGTAGTAACGCACTTGCACGCAGTCTTGTTCATAGCGGCGCTCTAATTCAGTACGCAGAATAGGTCGATCTTTAGCTTGTGTAATTTGACGCTGTAATACTTGGCATTGCTGCACTTGCTCAGCAGCTAAGGTGACATCTTCACAGGCATTTTCATTAGCAGCACAGGCTGATAGCAGCGTTAAAACACCTGCTGATAGTAGTAAATTTCTTGTCATTTGTTGAATTTATCCCCAGTTACAACAAGCATTTATTATAACCAGCCTAGTTTATAAGTCATAGTACAAACAAAAAAGCTGACCATATGGTTAAGTAATGATATAATCAAAATCAACTATAGTTATCACATAATGCCTTAGCAGGAGAAAGCGATGCAAGTACAAGTTGTGGATTATCAATCACCTGATGCACCTGAACAATTTGTAAAAAGTTTACGAGAAACAGGTTTCGGTGTACTCGTTAATCACCCGATCAAACAAGAAGTTGTTGAGTCTATTTACAAAAATTGGTACGAATTTTTCACCAGTGACGAAAAGCAGAAGTTTGCTTTCGATCCAGAAAAGCAAGACGGTTACTTTGCGCCAGAAATTTCTGAAGTTGCCAAAGGCCACACCAAAAAAGACATCAAAGAGTACTATCACGTGTACCCTTGGGGCCGCATTCCTGCGTCGCTTAAAGATGAGATTATGGCCTACTACGAGCTTGCATCGAACTTAGCAACTGAGCTACTTGATTGGGTTGAAAAGCACAGTCCAGCCGAAATTGCAGCTAAGTACTCTGAGCCGCTATCAAACATGATCAAAGATACACCGAACACATTGCTACGTGTATTGCATTACCCGCCGTTAAAAGGTGATGAAGAGCCAGGCGCAATCCGAGCGGCGGCACACGAAGACATTAACTTGCTGACTATTTTACCTGCAGCTAACGAGCCAGGTTTACAAGTTAAACTAAATGACGGTACTTGGTCAGACGTTCCTTGTGACTTCGGTAACTTAATTATCAACATTGGTGATATGCTGCAAGAAGTAACCGGTGGCTACTTCCCATCAACAAGTCACCGAGTGATCAACCCAACCGGTAAAGGTTCTGAGAACTCACGTATTTCGTTGCCACTTTTCTTGCACCCGCGTGACGAAGTTGTGTTGTCTGAACGCCACACCCAACGCACATACTTAGATGAGCGTTTAAAAGAGTTAGGTGTTAAGTAAGCCAAGTATGGCTCACATATATTGAACTGCGCTTTTAAACGAGCAATAAAACTAAAAACCAGCATTACTTGCTGGTTTTTTTATATTTAATATTTGCTTATTTTTCACAAGCTTGTTCGGTAGTTTTCCAAATAACCGGCCCGGTATATTTACCCAGCGCTAAATCTGTGCCCCAATCATCGACCCAAGCTTTGTTGTGTGTATAAGCAATGTAGTAGTTTGTATTAGGGGCAACATAAAGGCTGAAGTCTCTGAAATCTCTTGGTGTATCGTACTTGTTCCCCACTTTTAATCGATGCAAACCAACATCAACCCGCACGCGAGAGCTATCTTTCATCCACGGATGACCATCGATTTCTTTGATCTCTGAGGTATTTTTCAAACCACTATATTTTGATGGTGATATCGACAAACTGTTCACTAGGATAATGCGACCACAGTTTCCTTGGCTCGCCGTAATGTCACTATGCTGTTCTAGCCGGCTGGCAAATATCGGGGCATTTTCCTCTAATTGCCAGTACGGTAGATGGCTACTATTTTTATTTGCTCCACTGCCAAGCGACTCCGCACTCATGAGTTGCCACTGCGGCAAATACTTAGCTTTAAGGTGGGTTTGCAAGCTTAGCGTTTTATCGCCGCGCTTAACCTCCACTTTGACCAAAGAACCATTGGGCAAATACTGTAACTTGCGCGCTGCACCAACAACGCCGTCATCAAATGGCATATCATTGATTGAAACAATAATATCGCCGCTCTGGATCCCCAATTGACTCGCTTGGCTGCGCGGTGTTACTGAGACCACACGCCCAGGCTGACTAGCGTCTAGAATGGCACCAAAACGCCCGCTATCAAAACGCATACCTTGGCTCAAGTTCACTTTGATATCCTTAATTGGCACACCTTCAGCTACTTCCAAGGCAGTGATTTCAGCAAGTTTCTGGTTAATCGTTCTCACTAGCTGATCAGCGATCTGCTGTGCTTGAGCCGACTTCAATTCATTCGCATACGAGTTGGCCGCAACCAACAATAATACAGTAGCCAAATACTTCATTGGGCTTCCTCAAATCTCATACAAATCAAGTGGTCGAGTATAAAACTCAACCATCAACTTCAATAAACTAGTGCGTCGTTGCCAAAGCTCGACGTTGTATAAATTACCTTTACCGCGTTCTAGTGTTTGGTCTATTACCGACAACTCATGGTGCCAGTTAGCCATTATCGCGCTATGACGCTCTGATAATTCAACATCGGCATATTGCGCAAGTTGCTGTTCATACTGATGGCTTTGGGTAATATAGTCCGGCATTGCCATCGGCGTTTGCCCCCAATGATACCACCATAGACTAAGCGCAATGAATGCCGCTAACACAGCCAAACCGACCGTTTGCGACAATTGTTTAAGTTGGTGAATACGCCAAATGTCTTCAGCCAGTAGCGGCGCCTTGCTGTTCTCCAACATGTGTTCAGCGCTTTCAATACGCCATTCTAATTGGTCATTAAAGCGCGTCATTTGCAAACCTTACTAAACCAATTACGGATACTTTGAAGCGAGCTCAAATCGAACAAGAATTGGTTTTTGGCTTCATTTTCTAAGCTGAGGTTAATTTTTTTGATAACGCTTTTTTGCTTTATATTCTGGGCACTGTGCGAATAAACCATAGCGCGTTGTGTAGGGCTTATTTCCTCGAGTAAGCGATTGTTTACCGAATGTTCTTCGGCACTTTCTGAGCGCAAATTTCCTTGGTGAGTATCACGAGCATTATGGTTTGAGCGTGCGTTACGGTGTTGCCGTGCCTGTTCAGCGAGTACAAAATAATGGCGACATGCTTTAACTGAGCAATCTTCTAACCAAGGGCCAACGTCTTGTGGCAGCTTAATGTAACGCAGTTGTTTGAGAAAGTGAGCAAAGACAAGGCGAAGCAGTTCAGCAGCGATCTCTTCATCACAAACAAGATGCAGGCAGATTGAGTAAACATCATCAGCGTAGTATTGGTATGCAGCCATAAAACCACTCTGCTTGCCTTGAATCAGTAATTCAAAGTCATGCTGTGCTAATGAATGTGCAAACCTTGGTTGTTCCATTGTCCAATATCGTTATTTGCCGTGCTGGTATGTTGTTTTTAACTATTTAGGGTCTTTCACTTTTTTACACTAAAGCCAAGCACAAAGCAAAAAGGGAGGATCTAAGATCCTCCCTTTTATCAGCACCTTATTCGATGCTTATTTTAATTTGACTCCAATGGTTTGGCTGCCAAAGCTTGAGCGCTTTTTTCAACATCTGATTTCGCGTTCTTATTACGCTTAAACAAGCCGCGAATATCTTCAATCACTAAATATAGCGCTGGTATCATTACCAAGGTGACAACAGTGGCAAACAATACGCCGAATGCTAATGAAACCGCCATTGGAATAACCATTTGCGCCTGCATACTCGTTTCTAGCATGATAGGAACTAGGCCAATAAAGGTGGTAAATGACGTTAACACAATCGCGCGGAAACGGCGGCAGCCAGAATGAATCACGGCATCTTTAAGCGCCATTCCTTGACGACGAGAGTTGTTAACATAATCGACCATTACCAATGAATCATTAATTACCACGCCTGCGGCTGCGATAATACCGAACATCGATAGCACATTCAGATCCATACCTAAGATCATATGCCCAGCCATCGCCCCAACAATACCAAACGGAATCACCGTCATAATCATTAATGGTTGCGAGTAACTTTTTAGCGGCACTGCCAGTAAGGTGAAAATCACCATTAGCGATAGAATAAAGTCGCGTAACTGTTTATTCGCACTTTCCATTTCTTCTTGGATACGCCCAGACACTTGGCTTTGCACTTGCGGGTATTTGCGCAATAACTCTGGAATGTAGTTGTCGCGAATATCTTTTGCCACTTCAAATGGCTCTACCTGCGCAGCATCAACACTAGCCCAAACATTAATCGTACGATTGCTGTTTTCACGACGAATACTTGTTACACCATCAACAACAGAAATTGATGCCAGTTCCGACAGCGGCAGCTCTGCCCCATTTGGCGCTTGAATCATCACATCGTCAACATGCCCGACAGCATTTCGCTCTTCCAATGGATAACGCACCATAACCTTGATTTCTTCACTGTCTCGTAAAATGCGTTGAGCTTCTAAGCCATAGAAACTGTAGCCAACTTGAGAAGCGATATCTGACAAGGTTAAGCCTAAGCTGTAGGCTAGCGGTTTAAGGGTGAACTGCACTTCCTTGGCGCTGGTTTGGCGACTGTCGTTCACATCACCGACCCCTTTAAGGCTATTTAACTTAGCTTTTAAATCTTGTGCGGCAGCAAGCAGTTGATCGTCGTCTTGGCTTTCTAGTCTGAAGCTGATGTCGCCATCCTCACGACCACCGCCAAACAAGTTATCATCAATCGAGAACTGCTTTACACCCGGTAAGTTAGGGATAGCTTCGCGCCAACGATCGGCCAACTCAAACGTGTTCATCGCGCGTTGTTCTGGTTCGACTAATTTCACCATAATTTGTGCACGTGTGCGGCTGCGCAAATCAACCTGCATATTGGCAATCATAGGTTTACCAAATTCCGCTTCTATATCCTGATCAACTTTTTTCAAGATATTCTCAACCGTCAGTACGGTATTTAAGGTCGCTTTTTCTGCCGCATCAGTATTCATTTCAATGCTGATACGTGGGAAATCGTGTGGCACTTTAGGTTGACCAATAAAGCGCACTACACCACCACTGTATAAACCAGCACTGACCAGTAAGATGCTGATAAAGAACATGATCACACCGTAGCGATACTTCATTAGGGTCGTAATCGCAGGGCGATAGAAATGCTCAATGGTGTGCTTCATGCCGTTATCAACCGCACCACGTAATCGATGCAGCGGGTTGCGAGGGTTAGGCGGCTTAACTTTCATGCTAATTAAATGGGCAGGCAGTATCAGCTTAGATTCCACCAAAGAGAATAATAGACAAAAGATAACGACATAACCGATAGACTGACTCCAAGCCGAACCTGGGCCATCACCTAATACCAGCGGAACAAAGGCAGCAATTGTGGTTAAGACGCCAAAAGTTGCAGGCATGGCAACGCGTTTAACGCCGCGAATTACGCTTTCTGGTGAGTGACCTTTGTCTTCGATTTCCGCATGAGCACTTTCGCCCATCACAATAGCGTCATCAACGACAATACCCAGCACTAAGATAAAGGCGAACAAACTCGTGATATTTATCGTCACGTTAATAAATTCGAGCGGCATGACCAGTAGTGTTCCCAAGAAACACACGGGTAAGCCCATCATCACCCAAAACGCCAAGCGGATGCGTAAGAACAGTGCCAACATCAAGAAAACAAGAATTGCACCGCTTTTCATGTTGTCTAGCATCATGTCTAAGCGGCCTTCGAGGTAGTAAGTAAAATCTACCCAAGTTTCTAATTTAACACCTTCTGGTAGCTCTTTTTGTTTCCGTTCAACAAAGTCACTCATGACTTTTGCAACACTAGTAATACTTTGTTCACCCGCGGCACCCACAAAGAAGGTTACCGAGTTTTTCCCATTAAACTTTGAGTATTGCAGACCTTCTTGGAAGCCATCGTTAATGGTTGCGATATCGCCCAACAGAATTTTAGTACCATCGCCTAGCGTGATAACGGGAATTTGCTCAAATTGATGACCACGGTATGCCTGATTTTCAACGCGCAGGTTAATGTAACCATTTTCTGCACGAATTTGACCAGCCGACATATTACGAGAGTGGTCGCGCACCGCTTGTGCAACATCGCGGAAGCTCAATCCGTATTCACGTAAACGATCTTTACTCACTTCAATTGAAATCTCATAGCCAAGGCCACTGTAAAATTCAGAAATGTTAATCAGCGGCTGCTGCTGAATTTCATCGTGAATTTTTTTACCTAAGGCTTTCAGTTCTTTATTGGTTAAATCGCCATACAGGCTGATGTACATTACCTCTTGGCGGTATTTAATACGCTCAACCACTGGGCGCTCCATACCGTCAGGAAATGAAGAAATAGAGTCAATTTGTGACTTCACTTCATCTAGTACCACTTGTGGGTCGTAATCTTCATCAACGCGGAAATAACCGCTAGAGCCATTTCGGTTTGAGTATGTGATAACGCGATCTAAGCCTTGAATCGTTTCTAAGGCTTCTTCGATTTTAATGGTAATGCCTTCCTCTACTTCTTGAGGCGCGGCACCTGGGTATGAGGCATTAAATTCAATCCAATTAATTTTGAATTGAGGAAACATTTGCTTGCTAATGGTACCAGCAGTTAGCAGGCCACCAATCAGAATAAAAGCCATCAATAAATTCGCTGCAACAGAGTTGCGTGCGAACCAAGCAATCAAGCCTTTATGTGTTTCGGCTATTTCGGCTGGGGTATATTCGCTCATCAGCTTATTCCTCTGCCGTTGCTACACTAGCTACCTGAGTTTCACTAGTGTTTTCTTCAGGATTTTCTTGGCTTTCGTCTTTCGGCTTGTCACTTTCTAATGCTAACGCCATGCCGTCAACAGGGTAATCAAGCGCAGAAACAATAATGCGGTCGCCATCAGTTAGGCCATCACCAATCACTAAACTGGCACCATCTTGGCGAACAATATCAACATTCACGTAACGCAATTTTGAATCGCTATCTAAAATTGCAATTCGATTATTCTCGACCAAATAGCGCGGTACCGTTGTCGCATTGGTCAAGGTTATGCCGTAAATATCAGCATTAACATAAGCACCAAAGCGCAGTGGCTTGTGCTCGCCTGACGACAACGCGTAAGGGTCTTTCACCTCAGCAACTAAGTAACTCATGCGACTCGTATTATCCACTACGCCTTCATTACGAGCGATTTGCGCTTGCCACTGAGATTCTTTACCAGCAAATGTGCCTTTTAGCGTGACCGAAGCGGCGTCACCTTCTGCGATCAAAAACTGCAATTGATTGTCGGCAACAGGCAAGCGTACCTCAGCAACAGCTGTGCCTAATAATTTGCCAACTGAACTACCCGTGCCTACGTATGAGCCTAAACCAATTGAGCGCATTTCAATCATGGCATCATACGGCGCTCGAATTTCGGTACGCTCTAAATCACGCTTTGCTCTTAGCACGCGTGCTTCTGCCGCTTTAACATGTGCCAGCTCTTGTGCTAATTGCGGCTTACGCAAACTTAACTCAGTTGGCAAAGCGTCAGTAATTTTACGCCACTCACTTTCGGCAACTTTACCTTGTGCGCGCTCAGTTTCCAGCGATGCATGAGAAGAAGCAAGGTTAGCTTCAGCATCAATAAGCGCGGCCTCGTAATCGCTTGGGTCAATGCGCGCTAATAATTGGCCTTTTTCAACAAAACCACCACGGACAAACGCTGGCGATAGCTCAACAATTTGACCATTTACTTGAGCGATAAGCTCAGTTTCGTATTTCGGTAGAACAACACCGTGTGATCCCACTTTCAGGTGCATTGAACCAACCGATACAGGCTCGATAGCGACGATTGGCGTGTTATCAACGGCTGGTTTTTCTTCTGGAGGTTTCTTCATACTCGACAATGCCATAAAGATTAAAATGCCACTGACTAAGATGATGATGGGTATGATTATTTGTTTTTTCCTTGTCACTGCTTTGCCCTCAATTTGCACGCAACTTCTTATGACTAAATGTAAATTTTATCGAACTTTTAGTCATAAGCATGGTTAAAGTTGTAAACGGTTATTACAAAATACGCGCCAAGGCTTATTAACATTGCAAATAGCACAGGAAAAAATTTTTTATGCTTGCATTACAACAAGATAAATTAAAAAAACACTCATTTAATTTCTGAGCTTTTTCACTTATAACATTCGTTAAATCATTTACGATTAGCTAATTTCATCAATAATTGATTAAATTTAACGTTAATTAGTACTAATAACTAATGCAAAAAACCTAAGACAGACACAATCGGGCTCTTGTGTTAGTTATGATTGAGGTTAATATTGAGCAAAGAATAGAGCACAATCTGGTTAAATAAGACCACGCAAAATAGCCCCAACAGAGTAGTTCAACGCATGCTTAATAAAATCCAGCAGTTTTTTAATGATGTTTTTCAAGAACAAGCGGTTGAAGAAGATAAACTTAATCTAGATATCGCTTGTGCCGTATTGCTAGTTGAAGTCATGAAAGCCGATGGCTTAATGGATGACAATGAGCAGCAACACATTAAGCAGATACTTGCGGGGCACTTCTCTCTGACTGACGATGAAGTGAGTGATATCGTTACCCAAGCCATCGAGTTAAGTGAGAACGCAACAGATTTTCACCGCTTTACTTCAGTATTAAACCAACATTACTCACCCTCACAAAAAGTCACTATGGTTGAAACCTTATGGCAATTAGCGCTTGCTGATGGTGAACTAGCTGCGATTGAACAGCATGTGATTCGAAAAATTGCTGATTTACTGCATTTACGCCACAGCGAATATACGCAGGCCAAGCTGCAAGCTCAGGCTAAGTTGAGCAAGGCCGATAATGGAAGCAAAAGCTAACAGCCGCCTTCACCGATTTTGTTTTAAATTTTTTATAAATTTGTGACATTTTCAGCGACTTTCTCACGTTAGACTGAAGTTAACATTTATCTACTCAGTGGTCGTAGCGTGGCGAAACAAAGGACTTCATGTTATCTCGGGTTTGCACTAGTGATAGCCTCTCATCACAGTCTAGCGATAGAATGGGACATCATTTCATTAAGAACCACCCTTTCTCGCCCTGATACTAGCCAGAGCCTGATTTACCGTTCAACCGAAGGCGTAGAGCAAAAAGCACTTTTCCATCTCTCGCCAACGAATAACGAACGCATAGGCTTTTTCCTCGACATTAATGATATTGAAATTGGCTATGCCGTTGATGCCAGAAAAGACGATATCGAAACCGATACACAGAATATCCTGATATCGTATCGAAAGCTTAAAAACACTCGAATAGTACTGAATTACCAAACACTTGAAGGCTTGCAAACTAGAGTGGAAAATCTTAATGGACAAGGTCAACAAAGTGATTTTTTCGCTGAAACCAAATCAACCAAAATCGAGCTTTTCGGCCAACACAACCTTTACACTTTTGGTGGTAAAACGTCCGCGTTTGAGCATTTCTTCCTTAATCGTCCTAAGCTTAGTTCGCATTTTGACTGGTCGTTAAGCATTAATGGCGGTTGGTCTATTAAGCGACTATCACTTGAATCAAACAGCTCCCTCATCTTTGATACTGATTTTGTCAATGTCAATGACCGCCCAAAATCCGAGCTAGATTCCATTTCTTACAGCGGCGATATAGGCCCTTTTTTATCCGTACAAGCGCCTAACAATATTCATTTTTTCGCCGAATACAAATTTGGCAAAGGAACGATTAAAAATCTCAGTAATGTAGACAATTTAAAAGAATCTGGGGACGAAAAAGCACGTGCATACGGCGCTGGTCTTTCATGGACATCACAAAACGAAAAGTTTTTAGTATTGCTGCGCGCTTGGAAGCAAGAAGGTCGTCATATTCAAACATCATTTGGCGACCTGTCCGTCGTTTATTTTTTCTAGCTTACGTATAGGTTCAGCCAGCCAAGACCGCTACTTTTGCGGAGTCAATGTGTAAAAAGCTTTAATGGTTTTTTCAACCGGTTTGTTTTGAGGTGTAAAGCGATTGTCATTGATGCCACCTGATTTAGCATGATCTGGGAACCATTTCCAAAGGAACCCTCCTAGGAACCAGCTTTCCCCCCAAAAGCGGCTAAAAATGGCGCGATACGCATTTTCCTGAGCAATACTGTTAAATGTTGAGTTTACCGCTTGGTCCCAAGGCTCTTTTCCTGTGTAGTCAATATTTCGATAGCCAAATTCAGTAAAAATAACTTTCCTTTGTTGGGAGTGGCTGAATTTTTTAATGGCACGGTAATGACTAGACCAACCCGCATAAAAAGCGTCATGGCTAGGTGTTTTTGATGTCGCTACCGGAAAATAGGCATCAATACCAATGTAATCGAGCTTATCCCAAAAAGAGACATTATTATAATTGTCCCAGTTAGCCGCGTAGGTTATTTTACCTGAGTATATTGATCTAACTTTGTCGGACAATTCACGCCAAAAATCAGGGCGTAATATCACCGACTTTTTTAATTCGACGCCAATGGCAAAAATACCAACATTCAATTCTTCAGCAACTTTGGCAAATTCAAGAATATAATTTGTGTAACTATTTTCGAAAATTAGCCATTGTCCTTCAGTCGAAAACGATAAATCACCTATCCATTGATTCCGCATCCATACATGTGGTTTTAACATCACTTTCAACTGTTGCTGGTGGGCGAGCCTGATGGTCTGCTTTATGCCTGCTACGGTTTCTCCTTTCCATTGATAATTGCTGTTATATAGCACCTCGGCACTATTGGGGCGAATGAAACCAAATGGCATGACTGTGATCCAGTTGGCATTAATATCTTTTACCGGATTTAAATCGCTGCTGTTAAGCGTTTGGTTTGTGGCAACAAAACTGACGCCATTAATTTTTTCAACGTCATTTACGTTTTGTGCCCAACTCAACAATGGTGTAAATAGGAAAACACTGAAGATGATAGAAATAAAAGGTCTCATAATAAAAAAGTGATGCTATCTAATGGGTTAGCTACCTAAAATTGACCTGTTAAGAGGTATTTTCCTGACAAAATTAAAATAATAACGAGTCGTTTGAATGTTAACGGGCTCACAGCGAGCGAATATAGAGATCGAATATAAAGGCACAGCTTGTCGCAATGGCTGCTTACTTTAAATAGTCTCAGCCCCTCAAAGATCATCACGTTATAAATACTTGCTCATTATATAGCTAGTGGTATTTAGTCGTATTTCCCCCCGAGCTTAGGTAAAATAGCGCGTTTTTCATTTTTGAGGCTAAAACTGTGGCTGACATCGGCAAATTCAATCAACTCAAGGTTATCGCGCATACCGCCAATGGCGTTTATTTAGATGGTGGTGACTTAGGCGAGATCTTGCTACCTAATCGTTATGTTCCAGAAACGTGTGAGTTAGACGATGTACTTGATGTATTTGTTTACACAGATTCTCTAGACCGACTTGTCGCGACCAAAGATAAACCTTATGTCGAAGCCGGTGGCTTTGCCTCTCTCAACGTTAAGCAAGTTAACAAGCTTGGCGCTTTTCTTGATTGGGGGTTACCAAAAGACTTATTGGTACCTCACAATCTAATGCACAAAAAAATGGAGCTGGGTAAACGTTACTTAGTGCACGTATTTGTTGATACTCGCACCGAGCGCTTAGTAGCTTCATCTAAATTGGATAAGTACTTAGATATTTGGCCTACTGACTACAAAGAAGGTCAAGCGGTTGAGCTTGTTATCGCAGGCCGCACTGACTTAGGCACGAAAGCCATTATCAATAACCAACACTGGGGATTAATTTTCACCAGTGAAATCCATCAAAAGCTGCATACTGGGCAAACTGTTCAAGGTTATATCAAGCGCGTGCGTGAAGATGGCCGTATCGATTTAACCCTTGCCCGCGCAGGCAAAGGCAAAGTGATTGATTTCACCGATAAGTTATTAGCCTACCTACAAGAGAATAATGGCTATTGTGCCTTACATGACAAATCATCACCGGCTGACATTAGCCGTGAATTTGGCGTCAGTAAAAAAGCGTTTAAAGCGACTGTGGGTCACTTACTTAAGCAAAACAAAATTACCATTGGCGATGATGGAATTCGCTTAAAGTAGTGACTTAGCAGGCTGATTGCCTAGTGCCCTCAATCAACTGTGGTTTTTGAGCTTACTTTTTGGTGGTAACGGTACTTTAAAACCAGACTGACAATGAGCAGTTGCAAAACCGCGGTAACGAGTAAACCAATAATTGATTGAAGTTCGCCGTATTTCTCTGTGTAAATATAAAGAGAAGCATTACCGAGTGAAAAAGCACTCCAAGCGAGGATAGACACTCCATCTGCTGTTTTGTTTTTAACGAGGTAATGCAGTTGTGCGAGTGTTGCAACGGGAAACACAATAGCAGGTATAAAACCGATCAGCTCAATTAAGCTCACTCTTCATCCTTGAATTTCTTTATCTGTTTACTTAGCGCTATGGCAAATTAAGCCTCAGCTAACCCTGCTAAAACGTTTAGGCTGGGGGCGAAAAAGGCAACACCGGTCTGTGCTTCCGTGTATTTAAGCATATGGTCAAAGTGCCCTTCGCCATCCCCTTGGATCATGCTTTTCAACATCAAGGTAAATGGCTCAGGTGAATGGCAGTACGACGTAAAGAATAAGCCTTGTACTTTCATATCACCATAAGGCATGCTTTGGCGCAGTATTTCAATACTCTTGCCGTCAGCGTCTTTTAAGTTAGTTCGCTTGGTGTGCGCCGTCAGTGGTTTATCTGCTGAAGCATATTCGACATTGTCGAGCTTAGTACGACCAAATACGTCTTCCTGCGCTTTTTCTTTGAGCATATTCCACAATTTCATATTGTGGCGATAACGCTGAATATGCAGATAACTGCCGCCTGCAAAATCTGGATCGGCCTCTTCTTTGACCAGTGCGACTTCGCGGCGGTGCAAGCCTTGCGGGTTTTCGGTGCCATCAACAAAGCCGGTGAGGTCTCGACCATCTAAGTAACGAAATGCACGCGTTTGTTCGATTAGCTCAACTTTATCTTCAAGCAGTTCGACCACTTTGGTGCTGACAATGTGATTAACATCAGCACGGTCGCTACGAATTTCAATATAAATATCGCCAGAAGTTGCCGGCGCAATGCGATCATCCGCTTGCAGCGTTGGAAATGGTGCTAATAGCTTAGGGCGCCCTTGCGGCACTAATTCATCCCAGTAGTTGGCACCAATGGCAACGACACCATTGAGGTTTGCTTCTGAAAATCGATCCGCGTAATGGTCCAACATGGCGGGAATACGTGACAATGCTTGGCGAATAAACGCATTGCTGTCATCCATCGCATTAAAAATAAGATAAGTGCCATGTAAATTAGGTTCAGCACAAATACCAAATTGCTCTCTTGCCATAATCCGCTTTCTACTTCCGTTCAATCGTATTGATTAATTCTACACAAAAATGAGTGAAATAAACTATTTAGTGTTGATTCAGCGTTTACATCATAAAAAAAGCAGCCATAAGGCTGCTTCTTGATTTTAGGTTAATTTAACCTTGATTAGTTGCGAGTAAACTCAGGGTAAGCTTCTAAGCCACAATCAGACTTATCAACACCTTCGTACTCTTCTTCTTCGCTTACACGGATACCCATAGTGACTTTCAACGCAAACCATACGATGAAGCTAGTCACGAATACCCAACCGAAGATAGTCGCGGCACCGATTAACTGACCAGAGAAAGTAGCACCTGTGTTAGTTAATGGCACGATTAGTAGACCGAATAAACCAACAACACCGTGTACTGAGATAGCACCTACTGGATCATCAATGCGTAACTTGTCTAAACCGATGATTGAGAATACTACGATGATACCACCAGCAGCACCGAATAAGGTTGCTAATAATGGTGTTGGCGTAGAAGGCTCAGCAGTAATTGCTACTAGACCTGCTAATGCACCGTTCAATGCCATGGTCAAATCTGCTTTCTTGAATAAGATTTTCGCTAAGATTAACGCTGCTACTGCACCACCCGCTGCTGCTGCGTTGGTATTAAGGAAAACCATAGCAACTGAATGTGCGTTACCGATATCACCTAATTTAAGTACTGAACCGCCGTTGAAGCCGAACCAACCCATCCATAAGATGAAAGTACCTAATGTCGCAAGAGGTAAGTTAGCACCAGGAATTGCGTTAACTTTACCGTCAGCAGTGTATTTACCTTTACGTGCACCTAGCAGTAATACACCAGCAAGTGCTGCTGCCGCACCAGCCATGTGAACGATACCTGAGCCCGCAAAATCAGAGAAACCTAAGTCACCCAGTGTGTACAAGCCAAATACTGCGTTGCCACCCCAAGTCCAGCTACCTTCCATTGGGTAGATGAAACCTGTAAGTACAACAGCAAATGCTAGGAAAGCCCAAAGCTTCATACGCTCTGCAACGGCACCTGAAACAATCGACATTGCTGTTGCTACGAATACTACTTGGAAGAAGAAGTCAGATGCTGTTGAGTAAATAGCACCGCCAGTGAAACCGTCATCACGCGCTGCAAAATCTTTTAATACAGCATCGGCATCAATAGCTTCGATACCTGATAAAAATGCACCTGCTGAACCGTACATAATGTTGTAACCAATCACTAAGTACATGATGCAAGAAATAGAATATAAGGCTACGTTCTTTGTTAAGATTTCAGTCGTGTTCTTAGAACGAACTAAGCCCGCTTCTAGCATAGAGAAGCCGGCTGCCATCCACATAACCAATGCACCACAAACTAAGAAATAGAATGTGTCCATTGCATATTGAAGGTGAAAAATATTTTGTTCCATGATTATCCCCTACAGTGCTGCTACGTCATTTTCGCCTGTACGGATACGCACAGCTTGCTCTAAGTTGTAAACGAAGATTTTACCGTCACCAATTTTGCCGGTGTAAGCGGCTTTAGTGATGGCTTCAACAAGACGTTCAACAACATCATCGTTTACAGCAATTTCTAATTTTACTTTTGGTAAGAAGTCGACCTGGTATTCGGCACCACGATATAGTTCTGTGTGTCCTTTTTGGCGACCAAAACCTTTAACTTCACTGACGGTTAAACCTTCGACACCGATCTCCGAGATAGCTTCTCGAACATCATCGAGCTTAAACGGCTTAATGATTGCGTTAACTAACTTCATTATTGTTATTCCCCTATCGTTTTTTGTAAAAATGTAACAAGCCTTGTGCCAAACAATTTATTTATATACAAAACAATAAGTTAAACATTTCAAAGTGATAACTCGAATTATTAATGCACTACGGTGGTGCACCCCAGGCAAGGCAATGACCTGAAAACGTGCACAAAGATTGAGCAGCACTACTTTGGTACATTTTCGAACCTAAACGACATTGGTATTCACGAATGAGTTTGATAAATTGGTGGAAGCTATACCAATTGGTATAAGCAAACTTATCTATAACAAGTGATTACTACTCATACTGATGTAAGCATACTTATGAAAGCACATATCAAAAAAATGACACACCATGATAATTTCATGTACCTCACGTTTGCTTTAACCTTGTTACTGCTAAGTACGGCTATTGCCCAACAGTTTTTTGATGATTCAATTCAGCGGTTTGTGCAGTCAACAACCGTCGTGACATTGTTGCTGGCGGTTTGGGGGGTTAAAAGTGAGCATGTATTGCTGACAAAAGCGGCAATATTTCCCAGTGCTATCATCCTCACTTCAATGATTGGCAACTATACCAACGCATTTGGGATTGAGTTTACCCATCTGATCTTAATGCTGTTTTTCTTTATTTTTACCGCTTTTCAAACCTTAAAGCAGGTCATTTTTTCGGGAAAAATCGATGGTAATAAAATACTTGGGTCTATTTGTTTGTACCTGCTGCTTGGCTTGATTTGGGCACTATTGTATACCTTAGCGCAACTTTATTTTGGCAATGCCTTTAGTGGTTTAGGCGAGAGCCAAGCTTGGTATATTCTGTTTCCTGATTTTATCTATTTTTCATTTGTCACCCTAACAACTTTAGGGTTTGGTGATATTAGCCCAACGTTACCATTAACCAGATTCCTAGTGTATTTTCAGGCAATTTCAGGACAATTTTACTTAGCGATTATTATCGCTAGCTTAGTAGGGGCAAGAATGTCGAGTATGACGCAGGAAGGCGATCAGCATAACCGCTAAGTTTATAGCTAAACATACAGCTAGACTTTTTAGTTTTTACCGCACAGCTATAACAGCGACGAATAGAGCGGCTAATAAATCATTAACGAGCTAGGCTTAAGTACCGACAGTACCGCTAGGCGCTCTAAATCACAGTAGTTAACCGCAGCTCTAACCAACTCTTTATCCACAGTAAACGCTTCTAACTGCTCTGCAGCAATGAATTTATCAAGCGACTCTTTGGGGAAGTGGCTGTTATGCCACATCAAGCGTTTGGCTAGATAGAGTAGCTTGGTTTCATCACTGGCATGGCTTAAGTCGTCATTATCTTGCTCACGCACTGGCTCGATAAGCGAATAAGGTAGCTGCCAAATTTTCAACAGCTCTGCGGTACACTCACCAAACGTAAAGCCCAAGGTTTGCTGTTGCAGTTGCCATGGCATACTTTCAGCGCTATCAGGCTGGCAGGCAGCTAATTGCTCAGGCATAAATTGTTTAACCACTAACTCGCCAAGGTTATGCAGTAAACCAAGAATAAACAAACGCTCTGCATTAGGCACTCTAAGCGATTCACCTAAGTATTTGATCAACAAGGCGCAGTCAACCGAGCACTCCCAGTAGTTTTCTAAATACTTAGCATCTGCATCAATCTTTTTGAACGCGTCAGTGGTGAAATAGGCAATGACCAAGTTATAGACTTCAGTAATACCAAGCACAAGCACGGCTTTAGAGATGGTGTCTATTTTACCGGGATAGTTAAAGAAAGAGCTGTTGGCAAGTTTGAGCACGGTCGCAGCAAGTGCAGGGTCAATTAAAATGACTTCAGCAATATCGTCAATTGTTGATGTTTCGTCGTCAATTAATTCTTTAATGCGTAGAAACGAGTCAGATAAGACAAAAATTTCATTCGCTTTTTCCGCGTATTCGACAGCTTTCATGTAGTGCATTCCCAAACTTTGTCATCGTGAGTGATACCCAGCTAGGCGAGCCGAAAAATCCCTATTGTTCAAGCAAATACCAACGCTTGAGCTACTTGCTTGAATCCTCGGGTATTTTGTTGAAAGTATAGTATTTTTAAACAAAAAATAAACGATTAAAGCGTAATTAATTGTAGCCCGAGCAGCAATACTCCCATCATGCTCGCCTTTAATTAGAGCCACCAATAGTGCTTAGATGGTTAGCCTATTCGGCATATTGCGCACTGATGTGGTACGAGCCAAATTTACGAATATTGATCACACCAGAGTCAAAAATCAGGTACTGGCCCTTAATGCCTAATAAGGTACCGGAAACTATTGGTTGTTTATCAAAGTTAAATGAACTAATTTTCGTCAAGTATTGCGCTACCGGAAAATGAAGGTCAACAACTGGTTCATCAAGTTGCTCAACAGCATCAACGCCGAACTTCAAGCGAATATCATCTAAGCGCTCACTGATTTGAGGAATAAGTTCAGCCGCTTTTTCTTTTAAATCCATGTCGTCGGCATTGCCTTTGAGCATTGCTCGCCAGTTGGTTTTATCCGCAATAAATTCCGCCAATGCGGTTTCCACTAGGCCTGATTGCAAACGCGTACTCACTTTAAAAATAGGTAACGCTTGCGTCGCCCCTTGATCAATCCAGCGGGTCGGAATTTGTGTATGGCGAGTAATGCCAACTTTCAAACCAGAGGTGTTAGCAAGGTAAACATAATGCGGGATCATGCAATGTGATTCACCCCACTCAGGCTCGCGGCAAGTGCCTTGCTCAAAGTGGCAGGTCTCAGGCTTCATAATACACATATCGCACTGTGCTAACTTTTGCATACACGGGTAACAAAAGCCTTGTGAGTAACTTTTTTTGGTTTTGCGATCACAGTGGCAACAGCGAATTTCTTGATGATAAATCAGTGTGAGTTCTTTACCGATGAGTGGGTTTAATTCAATTTTTTGCTCACCAATGGGTAGTTGATAGCTAATTTGACCGTCAGCGCCAAGCTGTGCCGTCATTTTCCGCAGCGCGCCGATCTCTGTAGTTATTGTCATATTGCCCTCTTAAAGAATGACCTTTTTTCGTTGTTGTTTAACTTGCTTACGATTACTTTTACTTTCCAAGCGTTTTCTAACCGAAGCTTTCGTTGGTTTAGTGGCACGGCGTACTTTCTGCACTTTATTGGCCTGCTGTATTATCACCACCAATTTTTCAATGGCGACTTGCTTATTAAACTCTTGACTGCGCGACCCTTGCGATTTGATCACAATCACACCA
Organism: Thalassotalea euphylliae; assembly: GCF_003390395.1. Lineage (NCBI taxonomy): Bacteria > Pseudomonadati > Pseudomonadota > Gammaproteobacteria > Alteromonadales > Colwelliaceae > Thalassotalea > Thalassotalea euphylliae. Next base: position 3,844,344 of record NZ_QUOV01000001.1, read on the forward strand.
TCACTGGTAATGCGATGATCGGATTGTTTTAGCAAATTCTCTTTTGTTTTTTCCGGCAAGCGAGAATCGCGTATATCAAAGCGCAAATGAATCGCCGTTGCGACCTTATTGACATGTTGCCCACCAGCACCTTGCGCTCTTATCGCACTAAAACTGATATCATCTAGCAACAGATGACAAAATCGGTCAATTTGAATACTATTTTGCAACTTAACTCCATTTGCACTCTAGGTGCTTAAGTAATGAGAGGAAATAATAATGTCACAGCCGTGGTATGTGTATTTGCTGCGATGTGCAGACAACAGTTTGTATTGTGGCGTTACCACAGATCTTAACAGGCGTGTTATTGAGCACAATCAATCGCCAACCCGTGGCGCCAAGTATACACGGGTACGCCGACCAGTTGAACTTGTCTATAGCGAAACTCACGCCAGTAAATCCCTTGCCTGCCAGCGCGAATACGCCATTAAACAACTGAGCAAAAGCAAGAAGGAAGTCTTAGTCAAAGATCAGCAAAAAAACACCCTCGTTTAGCCTACACATGTACGCTAAGCCCTTATTTTTACTGGTCTGCTTTGTTATTGTCGCTTAGCTTTATCCGTGTTAGCTTGATAGAATGCGCGCCGTTAAAGAGTGTTAAATGGTCAATTTATGTTCGTAAATCAGTATTATAATCAATCACAAGAAAGCATATCTTTTACTCGTCAGCAGGCGAGTGATTTTGCCAAGCAAATTGCTGACGACTTTAATCCACTACACGATATTGACGCCAAGCGCTTTTGCGTTCCGGGTGATTTATTGTTTGCGGTAACGCTGGCCAAAGCTGGCCTCGCAACGCAGATGCGCTTTAACTTTTCAGGTATGGTGACCGATGGTATTGAGCTGATGATGCCAACCAAGTTGGTGGCAAGTAGTGAAGTCACTGATGCCAACGGCAAACAGTATTTAACCATTGAAACAGATGGCGAAACCACTGAAAACCCAGCACTGATTGAAGCGTTAATTCGCGCCTATGTTGGTTTTTCGGGGCACACTTTCCCACATATATTGTGCGATTTAATGTCGAAAAATGACGTAATGATCAACCCTGCTCGCCCAATGATCATGTATGAAAGCATGAGTATCGAAATGCTAGACTTGAGCGCAACAAACGTTAGATTAGAACTAGCCTCATCAACGTTATCAATTGAAGGTAAACGCGGCAATGCCGTACTAGCTTTTAATCTGTTTAATGGCGACACCTTGATTGGCAGTGGTGAAAAACACATGGTACTGAGCGGTTTACGCCCATACTGCGCTGACACCATTAATCAAATTAGTGAAGATTATTTAACGATGAAAGCTAACTATCATCAAGCGGCATAATCATCACCAGAATAGTCTCCTAGCACTCAACAGCCAGTAATTGGCTAATTGGAACGGCGTTTAAGGCTTACAACGAGATTATCCATTTGCTCAGCGCCTTTTCGCATCAATCGTTGGCATTTCTTCAGCCATTGTTTTGCCCACGGATACTCTAGGCTTAACAACGCCAGACCTGCTGGTAAAAACAAAATGGCAGGCCCTGGCACAATGACAAACATCACGCCAATAAAAACTAATAAGCCACCAATCACAGTGATCATTGTCTTTTTCGCTGTGTGCTTCATTTAAGTTCCTTATTTTCATTTCCTAGCCAAAGCCCTATTCAAATCCTTATTCAAAGCTAAGCTAAGGTTAAAGTGGTCGTTAAAATAGTAAACAAAGCAAAATTGACACCACCATAAAAAACCAATCTTTTCAGTCACTTAAAAAATGTCATTACTAACGATTGGTTATATTCGCCAATTGTCGTTATTTCAATTTACCTTGTTGGCATTTTCGCCACTTTTTAAAAGCCTTAAGTTCTTGCGCTTTGAGTTTATTGCTGCGTTTAACACTATTGGGCTGGCGTTGCTTAGATTGAATATTATCGAGTTTGGTTTTGTATTTAGCACATTTGCTTTGTTTACTCGGCTGCGCCTCGACTAATGAACTGTGCATAACTAGCACGCATAAGCTAACTATTGTGACTAATTTAATCATCTCGACTTTCCTTGTCGTTATTGAGTGTTATTTTTGTTGGTTCGACAGCATTTGGGCAAATGCTCTTGTCTTGGGCTCAGCATAACTATAGTAAAAAATTGAAAATATTGAATTTTATTCTAGGTTAAAGATTGGAGATAAAATAACGCCAAGGAGGCATTATGCTCATCAGCACGAAGGCAAGGCTGCCGTTCGCCATTATTAGTTTTTACATCTTGAGTCTTTTCTGTACTCAATCCATCGCTAGTAAAAATCCACTTAACTTGCAGCTCGCAAGCCATTATCAACAAAGCGCAAATATTCAGGATTATTGGGTCAGTGAAAAGCTTGATGGCGTCCGCGGTTATTGGGATGGCCAACACCTTTTTACCCGAGGAGGTCATCAAATAAACGTGCCCCGCTTTTTTACACAAGATTGGCCGAACTCAGCAATGGAAGGTGAGCTCTGGATTGAGCGACGAGCATTCGAGCAAGTTGCCAGCGTTGTCCAAAAACAACAAGCGAAAGACACTGAATGGCAAGGTGTAAAGTTTATGGTTTTTGATTTACCTGAGCATTCTGGCACTTTTACCGAACGTATTAACCAAATGCGCTCTCTTGTCGTCAATGCCAATAGCCCACACTTACAAATGATCGAACAATATCGACTAACCGATAACGCGCAGTTAACCGCTTGGCTTGAACAAGCCATAGCCGTTGGTGGAGAGGGGCTAATGCTGCATAGAGGCTCCGCCCGCTACCAAGCTGGACGCACCGCTAACATCATGAAACTGAAGCCGTTATTTGATGATGAGGCAGAGGTTATTGCCCATTTACCCGGTAAAGGAAAATATGCTAATCAACTGGGCGCAATCAAGGTAAAAACACCGCAAGGGGTAACGTTTAAAATAGGCAGCGGTTTTTCTGATCTCGAACGCAAGAACCCACCTCCCATTGGCAGTGTTGTCACTTATCGATACAGTGGTAAAACAGTCAAAGGTGTGCCAAGATTCGCTAGTTTTCTACGTATAAAGTCTTCATTCTAAATAGGCGTTTAACATGCCGACAAAGTCAGTAGGAAGTTAGATTAAGGTATCACAATGGAATTACATTTATGGCTATCGCTCGTCGCTATTTGCATTATGGGCGCCCTTTCTCCTGGGCCTAGTCTAGCTTTAGTGGTAAAAAATACCATGGTTGGGGGCGCGCCAGCGGGTTATGCCAGCGCCATTAGTCACGGTATCGGCGTGGCACTATACGCCGCTATTACAACCACCGGTATTGGCATTATCTTAGTAAAATCGCCAACCCTGTTTAGTATTATTCAATATGGCGGCGCGGCGTTTTTACTTTATCTAGGTATTAATGCGCTACTGAGTAAGAAACAGCAATTAGATTTATCAGATTCAGATGAAAGTACAGCTAAAACAAACGTTAACGGCTGGCGCGATGGCTTTTTAATTGCCTTTTTAAACCCCAAATTGGCGATCTTTTTTCTCGCCTTGTTTAGCCAATTTGTCGATGAAAACGCCACTGTGACGCAAAAAGTTATCATGACAGCCACAGTCGGTGGCATTGATGCCCTGTGGTATTGTTTAATCACCTATTTGCTATCGCGCGGCCCTGTAATCAATAAATTGAAGGCTAACAGTCATATTATTGATCGCATCACAGGTAGCTTCTTAGTGCTGCTTGCAGCGCGTGTGGTTATTAACTAAATTCAGCTATCTATTTCTAGTGATTAACTCCCTGTGGTGAGTAACTTATCGATTAATCACCACTTAGGGCTCATAACGAAACAACATCACTTTGAGCCCCTTTCCTTGATGTGCTTCCTTAAACACGGCTGGCGGCGCGATCTTATCGACAAAGTGCAGCGCTGAGCACTCTTGTTTAACAGTTGCTAATAAGAATTCGTCATCTAAATCAGGGCTGTTTAAACATAGCATGACATCAGCGTTTGGGCTGGCAAGCTGTGGAATACGACGAATAATTTTACCGTAATCTCGCTCAATATTAACGCTACCTTTTTGAAATGATGGCGGGTCAACAATGAGCATCTGATACGGCCCAAACTTTTTTAATCGCCCGAATGACTTAAAAATATCAACCGCTTGAAAAATGATATTGTCAGTCGCTTGCTCATTAAGTCGATGATTATCGCGGCCACGCGCCAGCGATGGCTTACTCATATCAATATTCACTACCTGTTTCGCGCCACCTTGACTCGCCGCAACGGAGAAAGCACAGGTGTATGAAAACAGGTTTAGTACATTCTTGCCATTGGCATTCGCTTGCACCCAATCACGACCGTTTTTCATATCTAAAAACAAGCCGTGATTTTGTGCTCGGCCAAATTCGATATGATATTTGAGGCCCGATTCTAGTGCGTGGAGCTGTCGAATATCATCACCCACTAAGCACTCTATGGGCGCCATTTGCTGCCAGCGGTGCTGAACCAATACCGACTGACATGCTCCTATTTTCTCATTTAAGCTGCGTGCAAGTGCTAGCAAGCTTTCATGCTCAACCTCGCGATAAAGCGTCACTAAAACGACTGGGGCAAACCAATCCACACAAATATGCTCAAGCCCCTCATAGGCATGGCCTCGACCGTGAAAAAGTCGCTGCGTATTTGCGTCATCTGGTAGCTGGATATGGTCAATTAGAGTAGAAATAGAAGCGTTCATAGGAACTTTAGCCAAAGTTTTGAAGTTATCTGGGTGACAGATAATAAAAAGCCGCATCATACACAGGATGCGGCTTTTTCGCTATATGTGAGGTTAGGCTATTGGCTTTGACCTTTACTCAATCAGGCTAGCCGAAAATATTATAGCCAAAGAATTTTACCGCCACAGTATTTAAGAAAATACCCAGTAAAATAACCGGAATAAAAGTCCCTAAAGAAAAGTTAATGTACTTTTCCGCAAACGAGCCTTGATAGTTATCGTTACCGACAGAAAGTTCTTCTGATAAACGATGCTTCTTCCAGCGGTAGCTAACAAACACACAAAGCAATAAACCGTTTAATGGCAAAATAGTGTCGTAAAAGACATCGTAAACCACATCAAAGAAAGAACGAGTACCACCCGCATAGCTAGTAAATTCAGTGAAGAAGCCAACCATACCAAAAGAAACAGTAGCGAAAAGCGTTAATACACCAGCGGTCATCATCAAAATAAACAAGGCTTTTTTACGGGTGTGATTTTTCTCAGTCACTAGGTAAGAAACCGGTACTTCAATAATCGATACCAGCGAGGTGATCGCCGCAAAAAACACCAACATAAAGAAAAATACCGCAATGCCGCTTGCCGCAATGTAGCCAATAGAGCCCTGCAGCGCTAAAAAGATTTTTGGCAAGAAGGTGAAAATCAGCGATACCGAGCTATCACTTAACTCTTGCGGATTCACTTGTGGGTTAAATGAAAATACCGCAGGTAGAATCATTAAGCCCGCAGTAAAGGCTACCGCAGTATCTGTGATCGCAACCAGTTTTGCCGAACCAACAATATCAGCTTTTTTGCTAATATAGGAGCCGTAGGTAATTAGAATCCCCATACCTAGCGATAGCGAGAAAAATGCTTGAGACAGAGCACCGTTAACCACTGACGGGGTAATTTTGCTAAAGTCAGGAATGACAAAGAACGCCACACCAGCAAAAGCATTGTCGCGAGTAAGCACGAAAACAACCATCAATACCAGCATGATAAACAAGGTCGGCATTAAGGTTTTCGCGGCTTTTTCGATCCCGTTTTTCACGCCAGCCACCAGAATGAAATTAATAATGGCTGCAACGACTACCATAGCACCGAAAATATAAGGGCTATTGATAAACTCACCAAATGCTTGTGGCGTTGCTAAGTAATCTAATCCACCGCCAAGCGTAATGGCGATGTAACCAAATATCCATACGGTAATAACCATGTAGAATACGGCGATCATAAAAGGCGTTAACACGCCGAGTAAGCCCGCTAAATTCCAGCCAGTTCCACCATTATTGAGTGCTTTATAGGCACCGACAGGTTCTTTTTGTGTTTTGCGCCCCATGGCCATTTCAGCCACCATGACAGGTAAACACACTAAGAGTACAAATAGTGCATATACCAATAAGAAGGCACCGCCGCCATTTTTTGCGGCATTAACTGGAAAACCAACTAGGTTACCAATACCAACAGCAGAGCCAGCCGCCGCTAGTATGAACCCTAGTTTGGAACTAAACTGTTCTCTATTCGCGCTCATATGTTTCCTTTATTTATAGTTATTGTTATCTAAGTTTCAGGTAGCTCTCAAAAAGAACTCAACAAAGGTGTAAGGATTGCCTTACTTCCTAACCACGACCTAGATAAGCGCTGATAATGTTATACCAATTGAAATAACTACTTAATCATTCAGCGAGAATTAAAAGGCTTAGAGGCACAGGTTACATGCTCCATGCGTAACCCAAGTACCTACATCCATGTAGGCAAGGCATTGATTGCAGAGAATGGTTATTCTCCTTGTTCCGCATGAGAAGCAAAATCAATAACGCAGCATATGAGCCTTTTAAACTCGCCCTTTGGGAGCGTGTCAGCGTCGCGATAACTGCACCAAATTTATTAGATGTAGAATAACTATATCAACAAAAATTTGGCTTGTTCTCCCACCGCTGACAGCGCTCTGAATTGATCAATTAATTAATTCAATTGGTATTAAACGCCAGATGCTATCAAGGTTTGCATTACTTGTCTGCTCTTACCTCGCACCAGCAGTAATAATTTTTAGTTAGTGCTTGCTAACCGCTGAATTTATACGCAGCTTGATGGATTGATAAACCTAACTCGCTGGCTTATCAAAAAACTTCGCTCCCATAATACCTAAAACATTGTCAGCTTCGTCATGGGCAAACTCAGCTGCTGCAATTAACTCTTCAAACGTAATGCCAAGCGACTGACACAAACCTTGGTCGACAATATCGTCGTAGGTAAACAGTTCAGGGTGACTGTCTACTAATGCCAAGCGCGATGCCAAATACATGACCTTAACATCTTTATTAATTTGAATATCTAATGCCTGATTAAAATGACGGATCGGCAAAATAATCTTCTCAGGTATTTGCCACAGCTTTAACAGTTCAGCGGAAACATCCGTATAGGTGAAATCAAGTGCCTGATACTGTCGTTGCCAAGGTAAGTCATTTTGGCTGTATTGCTCGCAATGTTGCGCAATTTCTGGGGACACTTTCGCAACAATAAGCTCGCCAAAGTTTTGTAATAAACCAGCCACAAACAAGCGTTCAATATCTCGAATACCAGCACTGATCGCTAAATTTTTAGCGGCTAAGCCACAATAAACACTCATTCGCCAAAAGCGTTTTAAGTCAATCGCTTGATTGGCAAAGTGTTTAAACGCAGAACTGGCAACATCCACTAACATCATATTGTAAATGGATTGCGTGCCAATAATGGTGATCGCGCGGGAAATAGTGCTTATTTCACCGGGAAAACTATAAACCGCACTATTGGCAATTTTGAGCAAACGTGAGGTCATTGACGGGTCAATACTTATGACGTTAGCAAAATCCTTTGCTGTGGAATTCTCATCTTCCATCAAAGTTTTCACTTTGAAGCAAGCATCGGGCAAAGCAAATGAGCCATTGGCTTGATTCGCATAATCGATAGCTTGCAGTTTTACAGCCTCATCTTTTAGTTGCTTAGTCATCAGACAAATATTTCCTGAGTAGGTATTTTCACAGGTTATGCTTAACATTACGTTAACGTTAGCTCGCCATATTTTCAACTAAAGGTGCACAATCCTTGTGCACCTGTCTGTATTGCTAGCTAATGGAAACTTAATGCTAAAAATTTTTACTGGGCAAAAGTATTACCGAAGAAATCACCATCATGCCATTTAGGACGCTCGGCCTGATTTGCAATTTCTAAACCTATCATCATGTTGACTTCTGCAAATGAAGCTGCAGCGTCGTAACGGATCGGTAGTTCTATTTCGTCACTGTGATTGTGGTAATGCGTGGAAAGGAATTCCATAAACATTTTGCCACCATCAATTTCTGGATCTTTCGACTTAAAGCCTGTCATTAAAAATACTGACGGAATGCCCGCTTTGACAAAACTGTAGTGATCACTTCGGGTAAACAAGGCTTGCTCCGGCAATGGATCTGGGCTGAGCGAGACATTCACTTTACCTGCCGCCGATTCAACAATACCACCTAGCGTCGAGTGCGTTGAACCAAAAGCAATAACATCCGCAAACGGGTATAAAATTAACGGCATATCTAAGTTAACATTCGCCACCATTTGCATGGCTGGCACGGTTGGGTTGTTGGCGAAATAGCTAGAGCCTAATAAGCCTTTTTCTTCACCTGTGACTACCACAAATAAAATAGAACGTTGTGGTTTAGTGTCCATGCTGGCAATCATGCGCGCTGTTTCTAATAAAATCGACACACCTGAGGCGTTGTCTAATGCGCCATTATTGATGGTGTCTTGTTCTTCACTGTCTTGACCTTCATCACCATGACCACTATGCGCTCGCACGCCAATATGGTCTAAGTGGGCACTAAAAACGACATATTCATTTTTAAGCGCTGGGTCGCTGCCTTCAATGGCCGCAACCACATTCGGGCTGGTTATCTCGCTTTGCGTGCTTTGCTTAGTTAACGTGACACCTGCATTTAAGGCAAAACCTTTTACCGGCTGGTTTTCGCTATCGGCAGCAAAGATCTGCTCAAGCGACATCTGGGCACCTTCAAATAATGGTATTGCCGCATCACGGTCAATATACGCTGAACCTTTTAGTTCAGGGTATTTACCAAAAGGTTGGCTGTTTTTATCTAACCAACTGTAACTTGGTGTTGCCGCATATTTGGCAGAAACGGAAAACTTACGCACTTTTTCGCGTTTTGGTGTATGAATGGTAACAATACCCACCGCACCGCGCTCAGCCGCATGACGAGCTTTTTCGCGTGATGAGCCAATATGCGCCCCTTCTTCTGATGGCAATGATTCAGGGCGACCCGTGAGCATCACCACCACTTTACCTTTCACATCAAGGCCAGCGTAGTCATCTAAACCAAACGCTTTATCGACGACACCATAGCCGACAAATACTGTATCAGCGGTAATCGCAGAGTTAGTGGCAAGTGCTGAGCCCGAAGTTAAAAACTGCTCTTTAAAAGCAACTACGTGTTCGCCAGACGGCGCATTGATGCTCATGGTCGCGCTGTTATCAACAAGTTGCGCTTTACGGAAGGTCACTTGTTGCTCAAAGCCACCATGTTCGCCCATAGGAGTTAAACCGTATTGCTTAAAGTATGAGGTTACGTAATTTGCCGCAATTTGGTAGCCATTACTGCCGGTATCACGCCCTTCAAGGGTATCGTCAGCCAAAAATGCGATATGCGCTTTAATATTGTTTTCATTAACTTGAGGGTAGCTAGCTTGGGCAGCTTCAGGCGCTGTGTTGTCAGTCGCTTGATTACATGCCGACAAGCCAATCGTCGCTAACCCTGCCACGATAATAGGGGCTGCGAGCTTTTTAGAAAAGTGCTTCATAAAGAGTGCTATTGTTGTTATCAAAATAGCGAATCACTATAAAGCGGGCTTATTGAAAACACCAGCGAGCTAGCGATAACTGGTGCGAAATGAACGGTAAATAACCAATACGCACGTTCAAATAGTTGGCGCTAATCTAAAATAGGCACACCGAAGTCTTTTTTGATGTGTTCCATCACCACATAAGTATGAGTTTGCGAAACCGCAGGCAGTTCAACAATTACCCCAAGCACTTCGCGATATGCTTCCATATTCTCAAAGCGTAATTTCAGCAAGTAGTCAAAGCCGCCAGCCACCATATGACATTCTGCCACTTCTTTGATTTTCACCACTTCATCACGAAAGCGATTAAAGACATCACCAGTGGTGCGGTCCAATGTCACTTGAATAAAAGCCGACATGCCGTATTTCAGTTTGGCAGCATTGAGTGTAGCGCCGTAGCGCTCAATATAGCCTTCCGCTTCTAAGCGTTTAACCCGATCTAAGCACGGGCTTGGGCTTAAATTAACGCGTTTGGCTAAATCAACATTAGAAATTCTGCCATGCTGCTGCAGGGTGTCTAAAATAGTAAGGTCGATACGATCTAATTGGCGTGTTTTTGGGTCAGACATGTGGTTGTTCCAGTGCCGTCTCGCTAAAGCATTAACAGCATCTTTATCGGTCAAAAATAAATTAAACAGTATATTGTTTGGCATATTAGCAAATTAAGCCAAAAAATACTGATGTAATTTCCGTAAAATACCGCACCAATAATGTACAAATTACTACAGGTGACACTATGCTTTTTAACGGCTCACTGACTGCACAATTTACTTCACACAGTGCGATTCGTCAGACAATTCGCGACCACTACCGCGCTGATGAAAATCAAGTATTAGCAAACCTTTTACCGATTGCCGAAATTGGCGTTGATGCCAAATCACGCGCTTGGGATTATGCCCGCCAACTCGTGGTTAACATTCGCAAAGACCAAGTCGGCAAAGGCGGCGTTGACGCGCTACTTAACGAATTCTCATTATCCACCGAAGAAGGTGTGGTGCTGATGTGTTTGGCTGAGGCGTTATTACGCGTGCCAGACAAAGCCACGGCTGACAGCCTAATTCGCGACAAATTAGCAGAAGGCGATTGGTCATCACATATTGGTAATAGTGACTCCTTATTTGTTAACGCCTCATCTTGGGGGCTATTACTAACAGGTAAGCTAGTTAACTATTCTGATAAAAAGAAAAAAGCACAGTTTGGCCTGTTAAAACAAACCGTAGGCCGTTTAGGCGAGCCGGTAATTCGCAAAGCGGTGCGTTATGCCATGAAAATCATGGGTACCCAATTTGTGATGGGTCACACCATTGACGGTGCGATTGAGCGCGCAATTGAAACCGAGGCTAAAGGCTACACCTACTCCTACGATATGTTAGGTGAAGGTGCCCGCACTATGGCCGACGCTGACCGTTATTTTGACGCTTACATGACAGCGATTGATGCTATCGGTAAAGCGGCAAATCACAAAGGCCCGCAGCGTAGCCCTGGCATTTCAATCAAGTTATCAGCAATCCATCCGCGCTATGAGTTTTCGCATCGTGATCGTGTGATTGAAGAGCTTATTCCACGCCTGAAAAAATTGGCGCTAGCTGCTAAAGCTTACGATATTGGCTTTACTGTAGATGCCGAAGAAGCAGATCGCTTAGATATCTCGTTAGATATTATCGAAGCAGTATTTGCTGATGCAGAATTAGATGGCTGGAACGGTTTTGGTATTGCCGTGCAAGCTTACCAAAAGCGCGGTTTGCATGTGATTGAATGGGTGCGCGAGCTAACCCAAGAAGTCGGTCGCCAAATGATGGTGCGCTTAGTAAAAGGCGCCTACTGGGACAGCGAAATTAAAATTTCACAAGCGGAAGGTTTTGAAGACTTCCCGGTATTCTCACGCAAGCCATCAACCGATGTATCTTACCAAGCGTGTGCGAAAAAACTGTTAGAATATCGCGATACCATCTACCCACAATTTGCGACTCACAACGCCTACACAGTTGCCACTATTTTAGAGATGGCTGAACATCAGCAAGGCTTTGAATTCCAACGCTTACACGGTATGGGTGAATCATTATACGACCAAGTGGTAACGGGCAAGCAAGTACCTTGTCGCGTTTATGCACCTGTTGGTGAACACTCAGACTTACTGGCCTACTTAGTACGTCGCCTACTGGAAAACGGTGCTAACAGCTCATTCGTGAACAATATTGTTGATGAAGATATTCCCGTAGAAAGCTTGCTGGCTGATCCAGTGGAAACCGTACAGAGTTGGCAAAACAAATACAACCCTCAAATTCCTCAATCCATTGAGCTATACGGCAACGAGCGCGCTAACTCGAAGGGCCTAGATTTAACCGATATCGACCAAATCACGGTAATGCGCGATAACATGCAAGCTTGGTTTGAAACCACCAAAGCGATTGCCGCAATTGACGGCGCTGAGCCAGTGACTAACCCAGCTAATCACAATGAAGTGCTAGGTTATATTGAGCACGCTGATGAAGCGCAAATGTCAGCCATTGTTGAACGTGTTCATGGCGCGTTTGCCAACTGGTCGGCAACGCCTGTTGTTGAGCGTGCACAAGTACTGCTAAAAACCGCCGATTTATTGGAAACGCATCGCGATGAATTAATTGCGCTTTGTACCAAAGAAGCGGGTAAAACCATTGCCGACGGTATTGCCGAAGTGCGTGAAGCCGTTGATTTTTGTCGCTATTACGCGGCACGTGCTGAAGAGCTATTGGCCGACGGTACGCTGGAAGCGCGCGGTGTGGTGCTATGTATCAGCCCATGGAACTTCCCATTAGCAATTTTCTTAGGCCAAGTTTCAGCAGCGCTAGTTGCCGGTAACACTGTGGTCGCTAAACCTGCTGAGCAAACCAGTTTAGTCGCACTGCGTACAATCGAACTAATGAAACAAGCAGGCTTACCAGAGTCAGCGGTTGAAGCCGTGATTGCGCGCGGTAGTAAAGTTGGGCAAACCATAGTGCCAGACGAGCGCATTCAAGCCATTATGTTTACCGGCTCTACTGAAACCGGTAGTTGGATTTCGCAAAAGCTAGCTGAGCGTAGCGGTGATCCTGTGCCATTGATCGCCGAAACGGGTGGTCAAAACTGTATGATCGTCGATTCAACGGCCTTACCAGAGCAAGTGGTTGACGATGTCATCGCCTCAGGTTTCCAAAGTGCTGGTCAACGTTGTAGTGCGCTGCGCGTATTATTCTTGCAAGAAGATGTCGCCGATAAAATCATTGCGATGATCAAAGGTGCAATGCAAGAGCTACATATTGGCGACCCTGCGTTTTTAACCACTGATGTAGGCCCAGTGATCGACAAACGTGCACTAACAGCCTTAAATGATCACGTTGATTACTTAAAATCGCGCGGTACTTTGCACTTTGCTTGTAAAGCGCCAGAGCTATCGCTCAACGATGACAAGCATAACTTCTTTGTGCCTCGTTTATATGAAATCAGCGATTTATCAGTATTAACAAAAGAAGTATTTGGTCCTGTGGTGCATGTCATTCGCTACAGAGCTGAGAACTTGGAAAACGTGATTGACCAAATCAATGGTACTGGCTTTGGCTTAACCATGGGGATTCACACCCGTATTGAAGATAAAGCCAAATACCTAGCTGCGCGCTCACGTGCCGGTAATGTTTACGTTAATCGCAATATGATTGGCGCGGTTGTTGGTGTTCAGCCATTTGGTGGTCGCGGCTTGTCGGGCACAGGTCCAAAAGCGGGCGGCCCAATGTACTTAACGCGCCTCGTAAAAGAGAAGGTTAAGGAAAAGGTAAAAGAAAAGATTGCAGAAAATGTTGAGCAAACGCCAACAACCGAGCAACAGGCATCGCTAAACAGCTTATTTGAGCAAAGTAAAAATACCGTATCAAGTGTTGCCAGCAGTTTAGCCAACTTGCCTAAAACGGAATTAACGTGGAGCTTTACGCCACTGAACGATCGTCTATCGGTATTACGCCAGCTGTTATCTCGCCTTGCCGACGGTAAAGTGAAGTTGCAGCAAGCTGATCAATTAGCGCAAAGCTTAACGGATGCACGCGGCCAGTTACTGTTTGCAGAGAAAACACTAAGCAAGCCAACCGAGCTACCGGGGCCAACAGGTGAATCGAATATTTTGTATTTAGAATCACGTGGCACACTAGCCTGTGTTCGCTGCCAAGACACCAGCTTTAACTTCTGGCTAGTCTCGATTATTTCAGCATTAGCAGCTGGTAACTGCGTAGTTGCTGTGGTTGATAACGCTTACCTAAGCGAAGCCAATAATATAGCGTCACAGCTTAATTCAATTGGCCTACCTCACGGCGTGTTTACGGTTGCTCAGCTAGGCCATTTACCGGCCGTGCTAAACCACACCCATTTAGCAGGCGCCGTGACTGACAACCACAGCAGTGTTAAAAGCTATGTTGGTGAAACGATTGCAGCCCGCAAAGGCGCAATTTTACCGCTGATCACCGCACACACTCACCAAGGCTTATTCCACCGTATGGTGACCGAAAAAACCATTACCATAGACACTACTGCCGCTGGCGGTAATGCCTCATTAATGACAATGGAAGCTAATGTCGGTTAAGCTCGATTAACAGGTGGTGCCCTGTGCATTTTCAGGGGTGCACGAGTAAAGTAAAAGGCCAGCTTTATCGCTGGCTTTTTTATGGCCTTTTTTGAAAAAAAACAGTTAAAGCAATTGGAAAAGTAATGAAAAAATACGTCGCTGGCTTTTTATTTAGCCAAGATTCATCAAAAGTCGTGATGATCAAGAAAATTAACCCAGCGTGGCAAAATGGTCTACTTAATGGCGTTGGCGGTAAAATTGAAATCGGTGAACAAGCCATCGATGCCATGACCCGCGAATTTGAAGAGGAAACTGGCGTGGTAACCAACGCAGGGCAATGGACTCACTTCGCACAAGTTTATCGCCCAGAGTGCTATGACGTTGCCTTTTTCTTTGCTCGCTCAGATCTCGCCTTTGAAGCCAGAACCGTTGAACAAGAAGAAGTGCAGTTAATTGATGTTGCTAACCTGCCAAAAAACTTATTGCCGAACCTACGTTGGCTTATTCCACTGGCGCTTGACCAACAAGCAGACTTTTCTGCGCCAATAAAAATTACTGAAGTGGCTGGTGAGCGGGTAAAAGCTTAACCGCCGATACCAGAGTAGTAGGGCGTATTGATATAAAAAGGCGCCAGCTCGATACAAAGCTGCGCCTTTTGTAAAAGGAGAAATGTATTCTGCGAATTGGTATTAAATCTTCGCCGCTAACTCCGCACCTTGGCGAATAGCACGCTTAGCATCAAGCTCTGCAGCAACATCGGCACCACCGATAATATGGCAACTCTGCCCTAAATCAACCAAGCCTTGTTGCAGGTCACGATTTGGTTCTTGGCCAGCACAAACAATCACGTTATCTACCTCAATTAACTGCTGGTCGCCATTAATTTCAATCACAATACCGCGATCGTTAATCTCTTTATAGCTGCAGCCTGGCATCATATTAACGCCTTTCTTTTGCAGTGATGCTCTATGGATCCAGCCAGTAGTTTTACCTAAACCGGCACCAACTTTTGTCGTTTTACGCTGCATTAAGTAAACTTGACGCTCTGCTTGGTGCGACACAATAGGTGCCAGCGCACCGCCTGTTTCGTAATTGCGGTCTACGCCCCACTCTTTTAGCCACTCGTCAATGTTATCAACTAAGCCTGATTTTTCTGTTAAGAACATTGACACATCAAAGCCAATACCGCCAGCACCAATTACTGCCACTTTCTGGCCGACTGGCTTCTTATCACGCAGCACTTCTAGGTAGGTCATGACCTTGTCATTGTCGATACCTGGAATATCCAACTCACGAGGTTTAATACCCGTTGCTAGCACCACTTCATCAAAACCTGCTTCAGCTAAACTTTGGGCTGTCTGCCAAGTATTTAGGTGCACAGGAACGTTCAAATTCTCTAACTGCACTCGGAAGTAGCGCAAAGTCTCGTAAAACTCTTCCTTACCTGGAACTTGTTTCGCAAAGTTGAATTGACCACCAATCTCACTCGCGGCGTCAAATATTTCTACCGAATGACCGCGCTTAGAGGCATAAACACTAAACGCTAGACCCGCAGGACCTGCCCCAACCACAGCAATACGTTTTTGCTGCTTCGTGTTGCTAAAGGTGAGTTCTGTTTCATAACAAGCTTCAGGATTCACTAAGCAGGACGCTCGCTGCTGTTTGAATACGTGATCTAAGCACGCTTGGTTACAGCCGATACAAGTATTAATTTCATCAGCTTTCCCCTCTGCTGCCTTATTCACAAAGTGAGCATCAGCAAGGAATGGACGTGCCATCGACACCATATCTGCATGACCATCCGCCAATACCTGCTCTGCAACTTCAGGCGTATTAATACGGTTAGTCGTAATTAAAGGAATGGTCACTTCATTCTTCATGCGTTCAGTGATCCACGTAAACGCCGCTCGTGGCACTGACGTTGCAATTGTTGGCACACGTGCTTCGTGCCAACCAATACCTGTATTAATGATGGTTGCACCAGCAGCTTCAATGGCTTTTGCCATAGTCACAACTTCATGCCACTCGTTACCACCTTCAACCAGATCTAACATAGATAAGCGGAAAATAATGATGAAGTTCTCGCCCACTTTCTCGCGAACAGCGCGCACTGTTTCAACACCTAAACGCATTCTATTTTCAAGCGAGCCACCCCATTCATCAGTGCGATGGTTAGTGCGCTTACAGCTGAATTGGTTAATCAAATAACCTTCAGAGCCCATAATTTCAACACCGTCGTAGCCTGCTTTCTGCGCAAGACGAGAGCCTTTGGCATAGTCTTTAATCGTGCCGCGAATATCGCGTACTGACATTTCTTTCGGTTTAAATGGGTTGATTGGCGCTTTAATTGCGCTCGGTGCAACACTAAATGGGTGATAAGCGTAACGACCCGTGTGCAGTAACTGCAAACAAATTTTGCCGCCCTCTTTATGAACGGCATCTGTCACCTCACGGTGTTTGTTAACATGCCAGAAGCGACTCATTTCACTACCGAAAGGTTCAACACGGCCACGGGTGTTCGGGCTAACGCCACCTGTTACAATAAGGCCACAACCACCTTTTGCGCGCTCAGCATAAAATGCTGCTAGCTTTTTGAAGCCGCCTTTTTCTTCTTCAAGGCCAGTATGCATTGAGCCCATCAAAACGCGGTTTTTAAGCGTTGTAAAACCAAGATCTAATGGTGCAAGCATGTGTGGATATTGAGTTGCAGTTGTCATAATAAAGTCACTTATTCGTTAAGGTCTAACCACTTTGTTATTTAAAATACGCATGCTAATAGTAAAACTCAAGCTAATTTTGACACCTGTCAGATTAAATTTTAACAAGTAAAAATGATAACTATTTTCATTAATTTAAGTGCATGAATAAAAAAGAAATTTTAGCAAAAGTCATTAGTGAGGTTGAACAGCTATTTGCGCAAGCCTTAACCGCCGCGCAGCAAGCTCACAACGCTGCAATTGACGATCAATCAGTGGCCGAAACTCAATACGACACCCTGGCAATTGAAGCGGCTTATCTTGCTGAGGGGCAAAGCAGGCGCATTACACAATTAAAAGAACAACTGCACATACTCAGTAAGCAAAGTAGTGACGCTAAACAGCAAATCACTATCGGCGCATTATTTACGTTAGAGTACGATAACGAATCGACAAGTGGCTCATCTGTTAGCAAACATTTTTATCTACTGCCGTGCGCGGCTGGCACCTGTATAACATTAACTAATAAAGAATTTTTAGACGGGCAAAAAGTATACGTACTAACACCTGAGTCGCCACTTGGCAAAGTGCTAGTTGGATTAAGTATTGACGACGACTTTTCAGTTGCAATCGGAGCTAACGTGCAATCAGGTTTTGTCAGCGCAGTATATTAACGCGAAACGTTTTTCGATATGTTTGACGTAACAAATACAAAAAAGCCACCGTTGGCTGGTGGCTTATTTTCATTTTTTGATTTTTTCACAAAAAATTAAGAATTTAGTAGCGCCTTAATCTCTTTAATATTAGCCACTTTATCATCCAGTTTTAGATAGGCGACAGCTTCCGAATAAACTAATGTCGCTTCAACCACGCCTGGCATATTAACGAGCTGCTCTGCCACTTCGTCGGCCTGCTGCTCAGAGCTAAAATGTGCCGCAAAGCTAAAACTCTTCGACTTCGCATGGCGTTTCATGCCACTAGCAGCGAATAGCCAAATAGTAACGATCAAGGCCATCACTAAAAAGACGACAGTTGCGTCAAAACTATTAGCTAACCAGCCACCTATAGCACCGCCGGCGAAGGCACCAAAGAACTGACTTGATGAAAAGATGCCCATCGCGCTGCCTTTTACGCCTGCTGGCGCAATACGCGAGAGAATCGACGGCATAGTCGCTTCTAAATAATTAAAGGCCACAAAGAATAACAAAATGAGTACGATTAACGTTGTGGTTGTATTTGCCAGCACACCAAACATTAATAAGGTCACCGCCAATAGCGTAATGGCAGCCATAAACATTTCTTTTTCTTTGCCTTTTTTAATGCCGAAAATCATAAATGGCACCATCAAAAAGAATGAGCCAAGCAAGGTCGGCAAATACAAACGCCAGTGCTGCTCTAGCGCTAAACCGCTATCAACCAGTCGTGTGGGAAGGTAAATAAAGCAAGCCGTTAGTGCCATATGTAAAACAAACACGCCAATATTAAGCCTTGCCAATTGCGGATGTTTAACTAAATGACCTAACTGATCCAACATCGCAACATTGTCGCCCTTAGGCGCTTTATGCACGGAATTTGGCACCATAAATTGGATCATTAGCATGGCGAAAATGGTTAAGATACCAGTGAACCAAAACAGGCCACTGAGCCCAAAGCTTTCACCCACTAGCGGGCCAACCACTAAGGCTAATGTAAAAGACAAACCAATAAACATACCTATGGTTGCCATCACCTTCGGGCGCTGCTCTTCCCGGGTCAGGTCGGCCGCTAGCGCAAGAATAGCGCTGGCAATAGCGCCCGTTCCTTGTAGTGCCCGCCCCAGCACCACACCATAAATTGAGTCAGACATTGCCGCCACGACACTGCCGATAGCAAATACTACTAAGCCACCCATAATGATTGGCTTACGGCCAAACTTATCCGACAAAATCCCCATCGGAATTTGCAGCAAGGCTTGTGTTAACCCATAAGCGCCAATCGCCAGACCTAACCAAATTGGCGAAAAGCCCGTTAGCTCCGGCCCATAAATGGCGAATACTGGTAAGATCATAAACAAGCCCAGCATGCGCAGGCCAAAGACGGTAGCTAATGAAAAAGCCGCCTTTTTTTCAAGAGAATTTAATCCAGAAGCACTCATAAATCTGTTAACGAAAGTTGGCAGGTAAAAGGGTTAATAAGGCGGCAGATTCTAGCACGGGGTTAGCTTCCAAACCACCTCAGGATACAGCTTGTTACCTTCTTGATAAGTCATCCATACGGATGGCCTATCAACAACAGATTTATGCAAGCGAAGATAAATCTAAGCAAGGATAAATCGAGTATTAATTTGACAAAAACTTCGGAGGCTGACGGTGCTTGGTTACTTGCTCATAAGCAAAAGCCGCTTCGATCAGTACGGGTTCGGTTAATTGCGTGCTAAACATAGATAAACCAACAGGCAAGCCACTAACATATCCCATAGGCAGTGTGATATGCGGATAGCCAGACACAGCAGCAGGCGAAGTAGCAGAGCCAGAGAAATTATCGCCGTTGATCAAATCTGTTTTCCATGCCGGCCCAGTTGTTGGCGCAATTAATAAATCGAGCTGGTGATCGCCAAGCAATTTATCAATACCTTGGCTTTGGCTCATTTTTTTCGCATGTGCTAACGCATCAAGGTAGACTTTATCGGTTAAATCACCTTTGCTCTGCGCACTGATAAAAATTTCTTGACCAAAATACGGCATGGCTCTGTCGCTATGTAGCTCGTTATATGCAATAAGCTCAGCTAGCGTCTTAGGTAGACTTTTGTCAGTACCCGCAAGGTATTTGTTTATACCCTCTTTAAATTCATATAGCAGCACTTCATATTCTTGGGCTCCCCAACTTACTCCGTCATCAAAGGCAAGGTCATCGACGATAATTGCGCCCTGCTGCTGTAACTGCTCAATAGCCTCTGCTAGCAGCTGGTCAACGTCACGGTGATAACCACTTAACTGCCGCAATACACCAATGCGCTTCCCCTTTAAGCCATCGGTTTTTAATGCACTGCTCAGCGCCGTTGGTTGCACCACCCTACCATTGCTAGCTTGGTAATTAGCTTTAGTGGGAGCTGGGTCTTGCTCGTCAAAAGCACTCAGAGCCGATAAAGTGATAACGGCATCGGTTAGGTTACGTGCCATCGGCCCAGCGGTGTCTTGACTAAACGCAATGGGAATAATGCCATGGCGACTAACCGTGCCTATGGTCGGTTTAATACCCACTAACCCGTTGATTGCCGCAGGACATGTAATTGAGCCGTCAGTTTCTGTGCCGATTGCCACCGTTGCCAGATTGGCAGCAATCGCCGCGCCTGAACCAGAGCTTGAACCACAGGGATTTCGTGTTAAATCGTATGGGTTCTTGGTTTGACCATACAAGCTTGTCCAGCCACTAGTTGATTTATCACTGCGAAAGTTGGCCCATTCACTTAAGTTTGTTTTACCCAGAATAATCGCCCCAGCACGCTTTAATTGACTGACGAGGAAGGCGTCTTGCGCAGGAAAGTTCTTGGCTAGAGCAATGGAACCTGCGGTATTAGCCATGCCATCTGTGGTGTCAATATTGTCTTTGAGCAAGACTGGAATACCATGTAAAACACCTTTTAGCCCTTCGGTTTTAACACTGAGATCGTAAGCTTTCGCTTGAGCTACGGCATTCGCGTTAAGCTGCACTACACTGTTAATTGTTGGCCCACTATCATCTATCACTTCAATACGCGCCAAGTAAAAACGTACTAAAGCCTCACTTGTCAGCTCACCTGATTGCATTTTTTGATGGAGCTCAGGAATGGTTGCATGTTCAGTAAACGTTGCGAGATCAAGAGAATTCGGCGCTTCAGCAAGTGCCAAATTACTGAGAACTACCAAACTAACAGCAATGGGTTTTAGGCTAAAACGTTTTACAGAATGAAATAGAGAGATCATGTTATTGCTTGTTATTGTTATAAATTTGTTAACTACGTTTATAACGAGGCGCTCAATAAATGTCTAGTCTGTATCGCTATTGCAGCAAGTGATGCAACAAGTATTGCGGCAAGTAATGAAGCGAGCTACCACCTAAAAATTCCCCTACACCGCAAGTTTTACATAGATTTCAGGTCAACATTGGCGTCTTTGTATGCAATAATGTGCGATTAAATTTTGGTTGTGGATTGGTTAATGCAAAACATTGAAGTAAGAGGCGCACGTACTCATAATCTCAAGAACATCAATTTAGAAATTCCTCGCGACAAACTCATTGTTATTACTGGCTTGTCGGGCTCAGGAAAATCGTCGCTAGCGTTTGATACCTTGTATGCCGAAGGTCAGCGTCGTTATGTTGAATCGCTATCAGCATATGCACGTCAATTCCTATCGTTAATGGAAAAACCTGATGTTGATCATATTGAAGGCTTATCACCCGCAATTTCAATTGAGCAAAAATCCACTTCCCACAACCCGCGATCAACCGTAGGCACGATCACCGAAATATACGACTACCTGCGTTTGCTTTATGCCCGTGTTGGCGAGCCACGCTGTCCAACCCATCACGAACCGCTAGCAGCCCAAACTGTATCGCAAATGGTCGACAAAGTATTGGCATTGGACGAAGGCACGAAAGTGATGATCCTCGCGCCTGTGCTACAAAACCGTAAAGGTGAGCACGTTAAGCTACTAGATAACCTAGCGGCACAAGGCTACATTCGCGCCCGTATTGATGGTGAAGTTTGTGATCTTTCTGATCCACCAACGCTAGAACTACACAAAAAACACACCATTGAAGTAGTAGTTGATCGCTTAAAAGTACGTGACGATATTCAACTACGCTTGTCTGAATCGTTTGAAACCGCATTGGAGTTAACTGCAGGTACAGCGAAAGTCGCGTTTATGGACGAGCCTGATCGTGAAGAGCTATTGTTCTCTGCTAACTTTGCCTGCCCACACTGTGGTTATAGTATGCAAGAACTGGAGCCACGCCTGTTTTCGTTCAATAACCCAGCCGGTGCTTGTCAAACTTGTGATGGTTTGGGTATTCAGCAGTTTTTTGATCCGAATAGAGTGATCACTAACCCTGAGCTAAGCCTTGCTGGTGGTGCGATTCGCGGTTGGGACAAACGTAACTTCTATTACTTCCAAATGCTGCAGGCACTGGCCGATCACTATCAATTCACCGTAGATACACCATTTGAAGAGCTGCCGGAAAAAATTCGCAAGCTAGTGCTGTACGGCAGTGGTAAAGAAAGCATTGAATTTAAATACATGAATGATCGCGGTGATATTGTGGTGCGCAATCACCCGTTCGAAGGTATTTTAAATAACATGCAGCGCCGCTATAAAGAAACCGAATCGAATGCAGTGCGTGAAGAGTTGGCGAAGTACCTTAACAGCCAACATTGTGGCGACTGTGGCGGTTCTCGTTTACGCCTTGAAGCACGCAATGTTTTTGTTGGTGAACAGCCGCTACAACATATCGCCGAGCTTTCCACCGCTGACGCTCTCGCCTTTTTCCAACAGCTTAATTTAACGGGTCAAAAAGGCGCAATTGCCGAAAAAATCCTAAAAGAAATTAATGATCGTTTAGGCTTTTTGGTTAATGTTGGCTTGAACTACCTGAATCTGTCGCGCAGTGCCGACACCCTATCTGGCGGTGAAGCCCAGCGTATTCGCTTAGCCAGCCAAATTGGCGCGGGCTTAGTGGGTGTTATGTACGTACTGGATGAGCCATCAATTGGTTTGCACCAGCGTGATAATGAGCGCTTGCTAGGCACGCTCACTCACCTGCGTGATTTAGGTAACACCGTGATTGTCGTCGAACATGATGAAGACGCTATTCGCGAAGCCGATCATGTGATTGATATTGGCCCAGGTGCTGGTGTTCATGGTGGTGAAGTGATTGCCTCTGGTACACTCGAAGATATCGTTAATAGTGAGCACTCATTAACGGGTAAATACCTATCAGGTAAAGAGCTTATTGAAGTACCGAAAAGGCGCACCAAGTTCGATAAAAAGGCAGTAGTAGAACTTAAAGGCGCTAGCGGTAATAACCTAAAAGACGTTGATCTAACCATTCCTGTTGGCCTAATGACTTGTATTACCGGCGTATCGGGCTCAGGTAAATCTACGCTGATCAACGATACCTTATACAAAATCGCTCACACTGAATTAAACAATGCCACCACGCAAGAGCCATCCCCTTATAAATCGATTGAAGGCTTAGATCAGCTAGATAAAGTGATTGATATCGACCAAAGCCCGATTGGTCGAACGCCACGTTCGAACCCAGCAACCTACACTGGCATTTTTACCGCCGTACGCGATATTTTTGCCGCCACGCAAGAGTCTCGCTCACGTGGTTACAAGCCAGGTCGCTTTAGCTTTAACGTTAAAGGTGGCCGCTGTGAAGCGTGTCAGGGTGACGGTGTGATTAAAGTTGAAATGTACTTCTTGCCAGATGTTTACGTGCCTTGTGACGAATGTAAAGGTAAGCGCTATAACCGCGAAACCTTGGAAGTGAAATACAAGGGGAAGAACATCAACGAAGTCTTGGATATGACGATTGAGGACGCGCTAGAGTTCTTCAACGCTATTCCTGCCGTTAAACGCAAGCTTCAAACGCTAATGGATGTCGGTTTGAGCTACATTACTTTAGGGCAGTCAGCAACGACTCTTTCTGGTGGTGAGGCACAGCGAGTTAAACTGGCCAAAGAGCTATCGAAACGCGATACAGGGAAAACCTTGTATATTCTGGATGAGCCAACCACAGGCCTGCACTTCCACGATATTAAACAGTTACTGCAAGTGATTCATCGCCTGCGTGATCACGGCAATACCATCGTCGTGATTGAGCATAACTTAGATGTGATTAAGACCGCAGACTGGATTGTCGATCTTGGCCCAGAAGGTGGCTCAGGTGGTGGGGAAATCTTAGTTACTGGCAGCCCAGAGCAAGTAGCTGAGCATACACAATCGCACACTGCACGCTTCCTCAAGCCTTTGTTATAAAACAAATATAACCCTTCCTAAAGCAAACGCTGGCAGTTGGCTAATCGCTAGCCAGCGTTGTTTTTATCCAGTAGGATAAGCTAAGCCTCATCACTAAATAACAAGAGTGCATAATGACCTTAGCTTGGCAAAATCGACTTATTTACTTACTCGCCTTCTGTAGCGGCTTTTCCATCATGGGTGTGGAATTACTCGGCGGCCGCATTCTGGCTCCTTTTTTTGGCAGTAGTGTGCATATCTGGGGCAGTATTATTACTGTTTTTATGCTGAGCCTTTCGATTGGTTACTTATATGGCGGTAAGCTTTCCACCCAGAATGCTAACCTAACTCGCTATGGTATGATTTTTATTGTTGCTGGTGTGCTAGTACTCCCTATCGCCCTGTGGGCAAACCCCATTATGGAGACAATATTTGTCGCGATTGAAGACAGTCGCTATGGCTCATTGGCAGCCGCAAGTGCCTTATTTTTATTGCCGACCATAGTGCTTGGGATGATTTCTCCTTACTCCGTACGTTTATTGGTAACTAGCAAGGAGCAAAGCGGGCAAGTTGCTGGCATTTTGTATTTTGTGAGCACCTTAGGCTCTGCCATGGGCACCATTTTTACCTCTTTCTATTTTGTCCTTTGGTTTGAAGTTAACACCATTATTGTCAGCTACAGCGCACTGCTCGTGGTATTAGGGGCAACGGCCATCACGTTTCAAAAGTTGGCGAGTCAAACACAACTAGCGGCAACAGAGGAAGTGGCTCATGAAAACTAATGTATACCTGCTCGCCACTTTGCTAGCCTTTAGTTTTTTTACAACTAGTGCTTTAGCCAAAGTTATTCATCAAGAACGCTCTATGTATCGTAATATTTTAGTGGAAGACACAGGTAATTTGCGGTGCTTAAAGTTCAATGTAAAAAGTAAGAAAACCAACCAAAGCTGCTTTTTAAAATCAGATCCTAACCGCTTAGTGTTCAATTACACCAAGTTAATGTTCTCAGGCATGATAGTGAACCCCAACCCTAGCCGTATTTTAATTGTTGGCTTGGGTGGCGGCACCATGTCAAACACCCTGCACCAATTACTGCCTGATGCGGAAATAGAAAATATTGAAATTGACCCAGCAGTGATCAAGGTTGCTCGCCAATATTTCAGCTTTTTTGAAAACGATAAAGTCACCAGTAAGGTGGTAGACGGACGCATTTTTATTAAACGTGCGTTATTAAAAAAACAGCATTACGACTGGATTATTCTTGACGCGTTTAACGGTGACTACATTCCCGAGCACTTAATGACCAAAGAATTCTTACAAGAAACCAAAAAGTTATTGTCGGACAACGGTGTACTAACCGCTAACACCTTTTCAATTAGCGATTTATACGACTATGAATCTTCCACTTACCAATCGGTTTTTGGCAATTTTTACCAAGTGAAAAGCAAACGCCAAGAAAATCGAATTATTCTCACCACTAAAAATGAACTACCGAACAAAGCACAATTAAAAACAAACTTGGCAGCATTGCACGACCGTTTGCGCCCATATGACGTCAATATTCTCAAAGTATTTAACAGCTTTACCAACAAGCAAGACTGGCCGGCAAACGCTCCGATACTGACAGACCAATTCTCGCCAGCAAATTTGTTGAATCAATAAAACGAGAAATTTATGTTTGCCAGTGAGGGGCAATAAGCTGCCAAACCAGCTGCTGGTGCTGATAAACAGGCAACTCGCTGCGCTCTGCTAGCGGTCCAAAGCTAAAGTATGGGCTCTTCATTGCTTGCTGCAATTGCTCACAAACATAAACATCTTCCTGCATAAAATCACCTGAACCTAGCGGGTGCTTATCACCTAGCTGGGTACTATTTGCTTTTACCTTACGCTGCCAATAAGCATACGACTTTGCCGCTTGTGACATAAATGCTAGTGATGAAATGTTTTTCACTTTTGTTCGAATATTTACACGGGTTTTATCAGCCGCGAGCGGCACGATATGAAACACCGACCAAGACGATTCCGTTTCTGCCAAGCCTATTCCCGGAAATAGCATAGGCACCCAAGCGCCCAGCTTAGGATCGGTTTTATCCATAAGCAGTGGCAAGGGGGCGTTAGTACTAATATCTTGCTGATAATCGGCGCTAAGTGGCTCCCAAAAGTGAAAATGCTGACCGGCAAAACCAAATTGCGCCCGCTTGTGATCATACATGCTCAAGGTACCTGAATGCAGGTGAGCCAGATGGTAGTGATCAATATAGTTCTCCACCACAATTTTCCAATTGGCGTTAATTTCTTGGCTAACAAAATCATCGGGAGATTCAATTAATAACTCGACATCATAAGGCGCAAGCTGCTCTGCCATTGGCGCAAACCAATCGGCTAGCTCAATTGCATCTGGCTGGGCATGCACCCAAATCATGCCACGCCAAACACCGACTTTGGCAGGCTTTAAGCCGTAACAGCTTTTCTCTAGCTGACTAAATTGGCGTTTATGCTCAGGCAACCCCAGTAAGTTGCCGGCGAGATCATAGCTCCAGTTGTGATAAGGGCACACAATCCGAGTGCCAATTTTACCTTTACCATCCAGTAGCCGTGTACCGCGATGACGACACGCATTGTGATATGCACTTAACTGATTGTCTTGTCCTTTAACCACGAGAATATCCGCCAAGCCAGCCTTGGCGGTTAGATAGTCGCCCGGCGCTATCAAATCTTCCACTAAGCCTGCATACTGCCAATGTTCAGTAAATATATGGCGTTGCTCTAACTGGAAAAAGTATTCGCTGGTGTACGCCTCTACGGGCAATATGGCATTAAGCATGCGCTCTCCTTACGTCTATGTTTACCAATATGAGGTGTGCGGATAAATAAAGCAGCTAGCCGCCACCAGTGCCCAAATCAGCATGGTAAACCAGTACATACCCGGCTCGTGCTCACGACGATAAGCTTGCCAGATATAAGCTTGGCCACGCACCAAATCAATTAACAGCCAAATGACCAAGGCAAAGCCTAACCAATACGACCAAGGTAGTAAGTTCAACATTGAGCTGCTCTCCTGTAAGTAAATTTTGAATTAAACATATATGCTCCTTCGTTGCTCTTGCTCACATTTATTATTTGGCATATTTACTGCTCGGTATTTATCGCTCGTCATAGTTGAGCGTGCCGTCTAAATCTCTGTCTAGGGCGATTTGCCAGCCTTTACCCGGCACATGGCAAGTAAAGGTTAGGGCGTTGTTTGGCAACATAGCTAAGGCAAGTAAATCTTCACCGCTGATCAGGGCGTCATTACCACTATCACTGCGATACATTGCTTCGTTTGGTAAATAGAAATATCCGCGATTTTGCTGCGCAATACTGCCTTGGGCAATTAAGTCACATTCGGTTACTTCACCGCCTAGTAGTTTCGAGACAAAGGGTGTTTTTGCTCTTTGCTCAAATAGTTTAACGCGCTGCGCTACCGCTTCACCTGTGGTGTGATTAACCGTAATTTGTTGGCCAACGATTGGGGCTAAATCGTTATCGAACTCCATCATGTAGTCCACTAGCCCTTGTCGCGTTACTTCGTCTGGAATACCGATTTCACCCGCATTAAAATGACAGCCAAAGCGTGCGTCTGCTCCTTCTGGGCAGCCGATTTCACCGTTATCAAATACACCCCCTTTAAGGAAATTCAGTAATTGATCGGTAGCGCCATCGTGTAAAAAGCCAAAGCCACGAATTTGCTCTCCTTGATGCTGCTTAGTATGCGATGGCAAGAAACCTTCGCGATCCGGCAAACCAAACATGCCGACACGAGTATATAAGTTGCGTAATTGTGGCACTTTAAAAATCTGAATTTCGCCGCCGTGGGCAATTTCACCACGGCTACCATAAAAGCCTTGGGCGTGGTCAACACCATGGCAGCCTTCACAGTTAACACCATCAACTGAATCACCATTAAGTGGTGTATCTGTCGCTGCGCCATCAGCGCGACGTTCACCATGGAAAAAGTTAGCGCCTTTTTGCGCCGAGGCTGACAACCCATTGTCTAGCGTGCGGATAGGGTTTGGCGGCAATGCCACACCCAGCATAAAGTCTGCAAATTTATCCATATCTTGCTCAAGCGCGATAACATCTGACGACTTCTCTGCGGCCTCTGCCGACTCTGGTAATTCAATGTTTAAACCGAGCAAGCCTTCAAACGCGACAATAAAGTTCTTAAACGACTGTTTTTCGTCTAGCGTTTGATTGCGATCATCACCAAAGTAGCCCACTGAACGGTCACCACGCCAATGCATATGGCCATGATGCTGCATACCCCGCATAGTCTGTGTGCCCATTGGCCCTTTCATTGAGGCAAAAGTGCGTTTGTCACCATCTCCGTTAATCAACTCCAATAGCTGACAACTTTCTTCGTCAGAGCCGACCAACAAACAACCGAGCTCAGATAAGTTTTGAGTCGGGAATGGTTGCGGATTGCGAGCATTTCCAGCGTCAGGGTTACCTAAGTTCCAGCTTAGGTGGTCGGTATCCCCAAAAATATGACAGCTTGCACACGAGGCTTCGCCGTTAGACGATGAACGTTGGCCGTCATAAAGCATAAAACGACCCGCTGAAAAGCTTTCTGGCTCTAGCGTTGCTAACGCAATACGCTGCATTTCTCGATGAGAATCTCGGTCAATACGAACTAGGCTGTTATCAAATCGGGTGTAAACATAAAGTGCATTGTGCTGGCGTGACAACAGCAAGCCTGCTGGACCACCGCTAACATCTATATGGTTTTCATTGGCCGCTATCGCCGAATATTCTTGCTCGACACCGCCTTTACCATCCCAATATTTGTCTTGTTCAAGCTGTGCTGCAGGAAAAACCGCGACTTTATTGGAGCCAATAACAGCATTGTATAACCATTGTCCATCGCGGCTAACGGCTAGTTGCGTTGGAGTTGAAAGCGTATAAGCTTTTAACTCACCGTTCCCTTTTAAATCGGCATAATCAATATGAGTGTTTAGCGGCCTAACGCTAACTTGTTGCCCTTCTGCCGCAAGCGGCGAAATCACTGAAATTTGACTGCGCGCGATATTGCCTTGTACGGTTGAGCCTGTAAATTCACCAGCCCCTTCAAAACGCGTGGCGTTATTAGCCTCAGTATTACTGACATATACCTGCCCGTTTACCGGATTAACCGCCAAATTAAATAAAGTCGTTCCGACATGTGAATAACTCGCAGTTTCGGTTAATGACTCAGTATCAATGGCGAATACATCGGTATCTGGCAGGGTAAAACGAATGCCGTTAGAAAAGTTACGCCCTTTGCTATCACGCCATTGGCCAGAAGCTTGGTCATACTTAACAATCATGCTGGTCCAAGGTTGTGGCTTACCTTCGCGGTTTGTGCCCGGTGCTGTGCGCCCGCCGGGTAGATAGCCGTCAGCCAAGCCATTTGGGCTAGAGATTTGATCAAGCACTTGGCATGGATAAGCGCCATATTCATCGTCTTCATAGCCGTAACAAAGCACCGCCTCATGCACCGCCGTGGTTTGATTACCAGAATTAAACACGCCGGCATAAACCGTTTGCTCATCAGGCGTAACCGCGAGGCCTCGCAGAGTATCACCAAAAACAGCAACAATTTTTAGCGGTTTGCCTCCTAAGTTCGCCCCCAGCTTTTGCGTATCAAATACCCAAATATCGCCGCGCCCTACCCCAGCGGTATGCAACTGAGCATCGCCAGCCCCTTCGACATCAGCTAACGCCGGATTCATTCGTTGTTGTCCACGGTGAGCAGTGGTAATAAACGCCTTTTGCCTAGCAATCACAATATCTTTAGGTTCATCACCAACAAGCAAGGTGCGCACAACCTTGGCAGGCACGGCGGTTAAATCAATAATGCTGATGGAGTCAGATACATGATTTACCACCCAAGCTTGGTTATTGGTGATCGCTACCGCGACAGGGTCAACGCCAACCGGCACAGATTCCGATAAACTCAGTGCCCCTTGCTGATCAACATCGAAAATATCTAAGCTGTTGTTCGCGGTATTGGTAATTAATACACGGCGACCATCTGGCGTTTCGGCAATCGGTCTCACAGGTGCCGACTCAAAGCTGATAAAGCGCCCTTTTGCACTTGGCGGCGCTATTTGTGGTGGCACCTGCTCGGTTGGTGGCACAGGTTGCGGTGATGGCTGGGGCTGAGGCATAGCCACTTCATCTGAATTTGAACCATTACCACCACAGCCTGCTAATGCAACTACTGTCATTGCACTAAAAGCAAACCCTATACTTCTGATAGCACTTTTCATTTGAGCCGATCCTTTCCATAAATTTTCAAATTGACAATTTATAAAATAACCAGCCAGACATTAAATTGTCAACGTGACAATTTAAATTTTCTTGATATAGTTCGATAAACACCCAAGCTCCAAAGCAACTAACCGCTATTCACGCAGGAGAAATATGGCTAGACCAAGCATGGCCGGCCAGCGCCGCGAAGAAATTCTTGATGCGCTGGAACTTTGTATTCTGGAAAAAGGCATACAAGCCACGTCGTTAGAAAACATTGCTGAAAAGGCACGAATGAAGCGCACCATATTGCGGCACTATATTGGCAATCGCGATCAAATTATCATTGCCTTAAGTGAGCGTTGGGCTAAGAAATACCAGCAAGAATGGCAAGAACTAATGCTCTGGTTACCGCCCGCTAATCGCAGCGAAGCCTTACTTGATGCACTGTTTACTGTGCACTCCAAGGAAATGGTCAACAATGCCGTGATCGGTGAAGCAATTTTTTCCGAAGCCAAACGACTGCCAGAGATTAAGGCACACCAAGTAGCCATTATGGCGGAGTTTATTAGCCACGCTTGCACGACCTTCCAACAAGACTACCCAAACACAGCCCCTGACAAAATTGAGCTTGTCGCCCACGCCCTATATGCCAACTACTTGATGAGTGAATCCCTGATTCCACTTAAAATGGTGGATGAAATTCATAAACTAAAACAAGCTTCTAGACTGCTGTGTCAAGTTTTGGAGACAAACTAACCAATTTACAATTAGAGAAATCATTTATTTTCACTTTGACAATTTAAAATCAAATCTCTAAGCTATGCTCATCTTTTAGCCTGAAGGGGATCATTACGTGGGCTTAGCAAATTCTTTAATTACCACGGCAATCATTGCTGGCTTGGTTTGGGCAGTTGCCATTTATCAACCAAGTGCCAATGCCATTGAAAGTAAATCGTCAAATCTTGTGCTTAAGCAAGCAGCTGAAAAGCCGCCAAAGCAAGCGGCTATAAACTCGGTTACACAGCCAGTAACCGTTAACTCAAGCAAGCAACAAAGCAAAAAAGAAAAGGCACTGAATAACACACCAGAAGTTATTCAAGTTAGTGGCATTAGCATGCGCCTATCATTAGATAACACCGCACCTTTATGGCAAGCTTTTGAACAAGCCACCGAACTACATAACCAATTGTCTCAACAGCCACAACAGCTTTATGTCAGCTATGGTGATTTTGATAAGGACTTTGGCACAGCGACAGTCACCATAGGCTACCAGGCAACATTACTTAACTCAGCTTCAAAGCCGCTTACGATTTCACTAAGCCAGTATAAAACTCTGCTAGTACGCAGCAATTACCGCAATGATGAGCTAAAAACAGGCTGGCAGAAAATTAACTATAACGCGGCACTAGACAGTGTTCTAGAAATTCACCAGCTTGATGGCCAAGGCCAATCGGTAGCGACAGAGCTACTGGTTGCCTATCGATAACAGCTTATCGAGAGCTATTTACCTAGAGTAAACACGAGGAAGATATAATGGATTGGTTAACACAGATTTGGTCAGTTGATGATGTTTGGTGGCTAGAGACTTGGATTGATGACTGGTTTTTAGTGATTGCGCTGGCGTTCTTTGTGATTGAATTGCTGCGCTATGCTGTAAAAAAACAAGTTACCAGAAATTTACTGGGCGACAGCCTTGCTAACTTTGTCACTTTGGCTGCTTTTATTACCATAGTCGCTATTGTCGCTGCCGCTTATGTTGGCGTATTTTTCTACGCCTATGAATTTAGGCTTGTCGATTTGCCGATTTCTCTCTGGACCATACTGTGCTGCATTATACTTGCCGATCTTGCCTACTATTGGGAGCACCGATTCCTGCATATGAATGGCTTCGGCTGGGCGACTCATACTGTGCACCATAGCTCACCGCACTTTAATATTTCAGTCGCATATCGCCATGGCCCAATGGACTGGTTTTTCCCACTGTTTTTCTACCTGCCGCTAGCGCTAATGGGCTTTCATCCGTTTGTGATCTTTTTAGCGGAAGTCATCGTGCAGGTTTATCAAACCTTGCTCCATACAGAAACCGTGAAGAAGTTGCCCCGCCCGATTGAAGCGATTTTCAATACGCCATCGCACCATCGTGTACACCACGCAACTAACAAGGAATACTTAGATAAAAACTATGCCGGCATATTGATTATTTGGGACAAAATGTTTGGCACCTTTGCCGAAGAAAAAGCCACAGTGCGCTACGGGGTATTCCCAAGAATTAATAGCGTCAATCCAGCCAAAGTCTTCTTTAGTGGCTATATGACTTTAGCGAAACGATTGTGGCAAGCGCCCTCTTGGCACTACCGTTGGAATTTACTGGTAAAATCGCCAACATGGGCATGGCAGCAAGAGCAAATAGCTAAGCAAAAAGGATAAGTTGATACGATTAAGTTGAAAAGATCTTAGTTTAATTCGTCAGAGTTGATAGTGTTCTATCAACTCTGACCATCACATAGGTGCCAAACTCGGCCGTTCAGCAACTAATGATCTTAAATTTAATTACGATAGGTGATGTTCAACCGACTCATTTCAAGGCAGAGTCTTGTTGGGTAAGAAAGCCTGTTGCAGCTTGATGTGGCAATTAGAGCAAGCTAATTGCTGCCCCATATAAATAGCACTTCATCTAATTTACACCGTTACATTTTTAATTTGGGGATTTCTTCTCCGTATACCCACTTATCAAAGAAAGATGTAAGAGAAGTTGCAGTTGTTTTCTCGAAAGAAGATTTTAGATCTTGGGTAGTTACTGAACCATCTTTGTGTTTAACCGTATACTCTTTAAGAGCTTTCCAAAATAACTCTTCCCCTAATTTTTCTCTAAGCATATAGAATATGATTGCGCCTTTGCTGTATGCCATTGTGTGATTAATCTCTTGTTCTCTAATCACTTTACTTAATGCAACAGGGGCAATACGATTTTCATTTACAGCTATTTCTACACGTTTTACGGCTACGCTTATTTCGTTTTTATAAGCGGTATCACCAAACAAATGTTGTTTGTAAGCTGCTACTAAAAATACGACTAATCCTTCATTTAACCAGAAATGTGAAAAATTTGAGCTAGTGACACTATTACCCCACCATTCATGTGCTAGTTCATGAGCAATAAACCAATTTTCATTTTTGTTCTTCAAAACAGTGTGAACAAACTTTTCACCCACCAAGCTAAAACCAGAAGCTTCTTGTGCCATATAGCCATCTACAACAACATAACGATAACCATGTTCATTAAGCGAAAATCCAGCTTTACTCTCAAAAAAACTCAACATATCAGCAACATCTTTAAAGGCTAATTTTAACAAAGGCGAAGTTAAGTCAGATTTTTCAGCTCTTCTATACAAAACAGAAATATCAGTTCTACTGGAATCCAATAGTAAAGTTTCAAAAAAACCCAGAGCAAAACCAAAAGTATATATCGGAATTGGAATATCCTGCTTCCAATGAGAAATGGTTGTCTTTTGGCCAGTCTCGTAGCGAGATATTAACTGTCCATTACCCACTGATTCCAAACCTGTTTCATGTTCTAATAAAAGTTCAAATGTTGCTTTATCTGATATATCACCATGAGAAATAAGCCAATTTTTTGTATGATATACAGTAAACAGGTGATCTTCATAAAACTTCATACCTCTCTCTGGTGCAGCGGTATATTCAACTTTTAAAGAGTAGGCTTTACCTGATTTTAAATTATCTTCAAACTGAACTATTAATTGCTCATTTATTAAATCGTAGTTAATAGCCTTTCCACCAAATCGGACAGATTTCACTTGTTTATATTTAGAAGAAAACTTTAACTGACGCAGGTTTTGAATCACTGGGACGAATTTTATTGTAACAGCGGCAGACAAATATTTGCTTTCAAAGTTAGGTTCAATTTCTGCTCGGTAATGCACGTAATCTACTTCTGAAACCTTAACTTCATCAACCTTTGCATGCCCTATATTTGGTATTGTTAGGATGAAGAAGCACAGAATTGATAGATGAATGAACTTCATATTCAACTTACCCTTTATGGCGTTTAAGCCAGTTTTTTACTGGTATTAACCATTCTTTTCTTGGCTTAAAAAACGCTCCATGTTCTTTACCAGTCGATATTGAAATTTCTTCGAAAGAACTAACAGTATCACCTCTTCTTGCGACTACATCGCTACATGAACCAACTGAATCTGAGGTTTCGTAGACTGAAAATAAGTGTCCATAAATTGCTATTTCTTTTCTCTTAGCTAAACCGCTTGTACATGCAGCTAAAATAACAAAATTAATATTTTTGTTTTTTAGATAACTTGATGTAATTGCCGTAATAAACCCTCCACGGGAAAAACCAACCAAAGAAATATTTTTCGCTGGCACACCGTTTTCGATTAATTTATTCACTTGTGCTGCTAACTTCTCTGCATATTTAAAAGGGTGAGTTTTAGCTGGTCGGTGAGTAGCTATTAGGTGATAGCTAGAATCGGTTAGTTGCGCCTTAACGGCTGGAAAGTCATATTGTCCCCAACGCTCATGAATAGGGGTTGGGTTTTCGCCTTCCACAATATAGCCATGAGAATAAAATACGTAACTTGCATTCTTATCTATAACCTCAGGAAATGCATAATTTTCGTTTGCGAAAGCTGAACTACTAAAAGTTAAAAATCCAAGTAGAAGTAATAATAATTTCATATAGATATCCCTATACTTAACGTTCAAAATGATGCAAAACCTACACTAATAACATTCCTGATATCAAACGTTTTATACCAACACGTAAATTGTCGCTGCCGTTATTTGAATGTCCGCTTGTAGAGTTGAGTCAATAACATCAAATGACTGTGACCACCGTCTTTTGATCGCTCATAGCAGCCGTTGGGTGCATCAACTGCTAATCTTATTTAAACTGGCGAGTGAAAGTGAAACCTTGCCTTGGACTTGTTGAAACACTAGCCGCGGTTAACAGTTTATTTCCTATTTTTCTTGTTGCTTGTGTTTTCCTTTCTTACCAACCATTTTTCGAGCGTCGTTTCTTTGCCACGGAAAAATTGAACATAAGTCCACAGCGAAAAACCTTCTACGAATTGACCAATAACAACCAATACCACTAGCAAGACACCTAATAATTCCATCTCTCAACTCCTTTGGTTAAACCAATAGCTATTTGCTAGACCTTTTTCTAAACCTAGGGCCCTAACCTTAGCTTCCTAACCCTAACGAAAGCTGCTCCATAATGGCGAGTAGTTGCTGCGCATCAGGGCTATTGCTGTTCATCAATCCTTTTACTGTACCCAGTTGATCCGGTTGGCTACGATGTTGGCCGAGCTTAGCTTTGGCTTCAACACGGTCGATATCAATACGAAAACCGATAATACCTTTAGCGAGTTTATGCTGATAGTCCAATGGCATGGTGGGTTGGGTATCAGCGCTCTTTGTTTTTTCAGTTAGTGCTTGTTCGTCTAACTCTTGTCCATCTAACTCTTGTTCGTCCAACTCTTGCTCGTGTAGCTCTTGTTCGTGTATTAACGAAGGCTGATATTTTTGGACAAGCTGCTGAACGGCATCAATTGTTTGCGCTTCATCAAGCCAATGCAAACTGCCGTGAACATGCACAGCTACATAATTCCATGTTGGCACATTGGGCTTACCTTGATACCAAGTCGGGTCGATATAATCGTGTGGGCCATGGAATATCGCCAACACATCGGAATTTTCGGCCGCTTTTTTATGATGATTATTACGCGCGATATGCCCAATCAAGCAGTTTTGCGCTTGATCGTAAATCAGTGGCACATGGGTGGCGTCTAAACTTGGGGAAACAACCGTTGCAAAGCTGTAACGATTAATAATGTCGGCAATTTGTGCTGGCTCTTGAATTCGCCACTTTTCCGGGACGTGCATACAGCTCCTAATCCGTTAGTTGTGTTAGATACTATCTCTAATCACTAAAACTAACGGATAAGACACTGATTGTTAATTTATTTTCAGCACAAATTTGATGAATTAAAATCGGCTACATTAGAAAAGTAGCCTCACAATTTTCTACGTTATTACTTTTTCCGTCCGAGTGATAAACGTTTTTTATCACCTGAATTTTTCCCTGTATCGCTCACTCCATTTTCAGTTTTTTTAGCGCCTTTAGCGTTAGGATTATCGATACGGTAGGTTGTGCTTTTGTTTGTGCCTTTATTTGATTTTTGTTTTGGCTGTTCAGTACGAGCTTTTCTCGGCTGTTCACTTTCGCGAGCAGGTTTAGCGGATTGATTATCGCGATTACCATTGTATTTAGCACTGTGCTTGTCGTTTTTGCGATTTGAATTCGCTACTGAGTGGGTCTCGCGACGCTGTTCATTGTCTCGCTTGTTATATGGCTTATTTTGAGACTCGTTTTGTGGCTTTTTAGCCGCTTTATCATTTTTCACATGGCGAGCGTTTGAACGACTTTTATCATTTCTTATGCTGTCATTTTCTGCCTGCTCAGCTTTAAGTGACGTTTTGCGTGAGTCTTTTACTGCGCTATTAATTTGCGCTAATTCGTCTTTGGTTAAGTTGCGCCATTGCCCCGGCTTTAAGCCAGTTAAATCAACATTCATAATGCGCACGCGCTTCAGCTTAGTCACTTCATAGCCAAGGTATTCACACATACGGCGAATTTGTCGGTTTAAGCCTTGAGTTAACGTGATTTTGAACACGAAACGACTGACGGGTTCAACGCGACAAGGGTTAGTGATCGTGCCTAGAATAGGCACACCGCGTGACATGCGCTCAACAAAACGTTCACTGATCGGCTTATCTACCGTCACAATATATTCTTTATCATGAGCATTTTCGGCACGAAGAATTTTATTAACGATATCACCGTCACTGGTCAGAAAAATTAATCCTTCTGAGGGTTTATCTAAACGGCCAATGGGGAAAATACGTTCTTTATGACCAATGGCATCAACGATATTGCCGCGCACTTGGCGCTCTGTGGTACAAATCACGCCAATCGGCTTATGGTAAGCGATGTAAATACGATCCGATTTATTCTCCGCGCTGGCTGCGATTGGCTTGCCATCGACTTCCACTTGATCGCCATCTTGCACTTTTGTGCCCAGTTCAGGCAACTTACCATTAATCGTTACCCGTTGGCGTTCAATTAATTTATCCGCTTCACGGCGTGAGCAAAAACCCGATTCACTGATAAATTTATTAAGGCGCTTTCCGGTGCTAGCGTTTTGAGCAGGCTGTTGAGCTGGTTTGTGCGTTGGCAAGGTGAGGTTCTCTGAGCAGTTAACTTGGCGGCGATCATAGCCTAAATTCACCAAAAACGCTGTAGCTAATCTAAAGCAAACTAGTAACCAAAAACGTGGTGGCGAAGGCGTTTGACAAAAAGCATCGGTTATTTAGACATTTACCAAAAAAAGCAGTATGTTATTTCAGCAATAATAAGCACGGCACACACGGTTTAGTGCTGTGCTAAAACTAGCTGTCGATAAGGGAATATTCGCAATATCATGTCCACACTCAAGTTCAATATTAGCTGTTTTACTTGGCTGCTCATCACAGTAATTTCGGTGTTCTCTGTTAGCACACCAGCAGAAGAAAGCGTGTATCGCTACCACTCGAAAGATGGCGTATTGTCTTTTTCTGACATCGAACCAATAGATACCTACTATGAAACCGTGAAATTTGGTTGCTACGCCTGTGGCGTTTATTCCGAAATTGACTGGTTAGAGACAAAGCTTTACCCCGACAGTTATCGCAAAGAAATTGAAGGTATGGCCGATTATTACCAAGTAGACGCCAACCTAGTGCGTGCCATTATTCATGCCGAATCGCACTTTCGCAAAGATGTTATTTCCAAACAAGGTGCACAGGGGC
This sequence comes from Thalassotalea euphylliae, assembly GCF_003390395.1. Taxonomy (NCBI): domain Bacteria; kingdom Pseudomonadati; phylum Pseudomonadota; class Gammaproteobacteria; order Alteromonadales; family Colwelliaceae; genus Thalassotalea; species Thalassotalea euphylliae. The sequence goes on from NZ_QUOV01000001.1 coordinate 3,882,376, forward strand.
TTATGCAGTTAATGCCAGCTACAGCGCGCGAACTTGGGGTAGTAAACCCTTTTGATCCTCAGCAAAATATTCGCGGTGGCGTTAAACACCTCGCCAAATTAATGAAGAAATACTATGGCAATATTCGACTAGTTGCGGCAGCTTATAATGCAGGCGAGGGATCCGTTCGAAAATACCAAGGTATTCCCCCTTTCCCCGAAACTCAAGTGTATATCGAGCGGGTTGAAATTCTACATAAACGCTATAGCAAAATCATTTAGGCGCTTCAAGACAGCGCCTAACCAAAGCACTTAACTAAAGCATTTAAAAACTGATCTCTTCATTATTAATGACTGATAGTAAAAATGGCGTAAAGCCTACCATGCCAATGATCATCAATATTGTTAACACGAATAAAAGAGTACTTGTCGCTATCTTCCAGTAGCTATGCCTAATTGCCTGTGAATGTTTTTCTGTTGCAAAGAAGTACAGTTGTAAAACGGCTAACGGCAGTAAATAACATCCAAATGTCCAAAGTGAGAAAAACAAGTCACCAAAGGCAGGCTTGGTACCTAATAGATTTCCCGTAATTAAATAGCTAAACGTGCCAACTCTTAGTGTCCACTGGGCATTTGAGACAACAAATAAACGTAACGCCCATTTTCGGTGAGTCTTGATATCTCTGTTAATCGCATTACGCACCGTAAAGTAAGCAAATAACAAAATTAAAAAGCCATTAATCGTCGTGCCAATTCCCGATGAGTTTATTGGGTCAAGATCTCGAATCCAGACTAAGTAAAAGCCTGAAATTGCCAAACAAAATACCGTTATTAAATACACATAGCCATTAACTTTATGAAATCGAGGAAAGGTATTACGCAGCTTAGGAATAAGCTGCAATATGCCGCCAAAAGCAACAATACCTGCACCTATTGCGTGTGCAGCAAAGGCAAGGTTACCGGAGAAGTCTCCAACGTGATAAGGCTTAGCACCCATCGCCTCCCAACGGTTCCAAATTTCCATATTGTCGTTAATCACTGAAAAGCCGTAAAACGCAAATATGTAGTAGAAGAAAAACCATTGGCCCAAAAGAATGCTGATAAACCAAAAAACTGACGAGTATTTTAAAGCTCGATCGGCAATTTTGTCAGGCGACACTTTTGTCACATTATTGGTGTCGGTAAGTTTTATTGAAGAGCTTGAATCGTGACTGCGCGTATTTTCCATTATTAAGTTCTCTTTTTCTAACGTCATTCAAGCGAATAATGGAAAAAAAAGCCGCAGATATCGTCCAAATAGGCCTATTTGAACGTTTTATTGCAAGAAAATTAGCCTATTTCAGAGGAACATATGAATTTTGTCGAATAAATCATCACTTCTATTTAAAGCACTAAGTAGAGTAATTCAACCAGAGATATGATCGATACTTAGAAATAGTTAGCAAGAGATAATATCAATAATGCTATTGATATTTTTACCACTGACCTATCTAGTGTTTATTTTCTTGCAGAAGATTTCGGTATGCCGATGGACTGTGACCAACTATTTTTTTAAAGGCATTATTAAATGTTGACTTCGAGTTGAAGCCGACATCAAACGCAATGCTCGTCACCAATTTCTTGCGATCATGTAACGCTTTTTTCGCCTCTTCAATGCGATAACCATTCACAAATTGGAAAAAATTCGTTTGTAAATGCTGAGACAGCGTTTCAGAAATATGGTTTTCTGTTTCAGTGATGGCTTGAGACAACATATTCAATGACAAGTCTTCTTGTAAGAACAATTTTTCCTCGTTCATCACGTGCGCTAACTTAGCCGCTATCAATTGCATTTTGTCAGGGCTAAGAATGGCTGTTCTTTTTTGGCTGACGCGAGGTACCCCTTTATCTGCTGTTGTAAGCACTTTCTGTGCTAACGCTTTTTGAATAAAAATAGCGAGAGCGATGACTTCCAGCACAGGCAAAACAATGCCACTTCCAAACCAGCGCCAGCCAAGTGCGTTTAAACAAAACTCAACCGCAAAAGCCAACCAAGTGACTCCCCAAATAATGAGAATAGTTTTAAACCAGTTTACAGAGCGTTGTTCAATATCAGAAAAGCGCTCTTGCAGCTGCTGGCAGTGCGCATTGTGTAAGCGAAAAGCAAAACCTAAGAAAGTAAGTGTGAATGCAATAAAAACTAGCGCGCTAAACAAACAGGTTAACAATGCTATTTTCCACTGCTCAGGGTCACGTGTTAACGGATTGGCTAATGCCAACTTATCACCTGAGCTAATCAAAAAGATAAACGGCGTCATCGCGGCTAATACGAGCACTGGCCCCGAGATGGCCAAAGCCCACAAGCGCTTATCGGCCGCTTTATCGGGCGACATTGTAGCGTGGGCATAAAAATAAAGGGCTGGCCCTAACAATACTCTAAACGGTAATTGCGCGCCCGCTAGCGCTGGCGCATATACATAAGCACCTGAATAAATAAAAAGCTCACCTGCTAAGTGTGTTAACAACAGCAGCAACAAGCCTTTTAAAAAAACCGTCTGTCTGTCATTTGGCCTTTTGAAAACATCCAGCAATGCCAGAATTGTCATTCCCACCATGCAGGAATACAAAATTGTCGGGAACAGTTGAACCATAGTTAACTTAGCGTGACTCGGCAGTATGACCTAGCGTTTAATTAGCTACATGTTTTACCTGAATAGCAAAAATGTCAAATGCTGGGGTAGCGAACTTACTCACTAGGCGCGAAGCACAAATTAATGCTAAGCGACTTGTTAGCTACCCTTTTCACTTATCAATCAACTATTCAAGCATTAGCTTATTTGCTTTTGTTATTGGGGGTGATCTTGGTTAAGCCACGATTCGGGCAAAAAGTGTAGTTATTATCTTGATTACTTTTCTTTCCCTGACCAACTACCCAGCGGAATGTAAGGCAATGATTGGGGTCATCAAGCTCGATTATTTCAATTTTCGTTGGTCGACGTGATGGATAAGTACGCACTTCACCTTGCCGCCAATAACCTAGCGGGAACTTACTTCCTAATCCGTCGTATTTTCTAACACCCCACTGTTGTCGTTTATCATAAATTCTCACCAGCCCATCTTTTGAGTCATTGATGGTAAAAAACGATATAACTTCACCTCGGTGTGGAATAGTAAAGGTTCTTCGGTAGTAAGAAATTTCACTGCCGGCCCACTTTATTTGAGTATTATTTTCTGTGGTTTTAAGTGGCCCTGAAATATAGAAGTTGCTACAAGGCCTGCCATCATATGGGGCGCAAGTTGTCGTGGATACGGGGTTTAACGTTAATTGATGAGTCCCGTCCCATTTCGCTCCGGTAAACAGTTCAACAGGAATAAAGCGCTTTTGCTGTGCATCATTAGCACAGGCAGTCTGAATCGATACTGCTAAGAAAAAGAGAAGTAAATAAATTTGTTGAGAGGGCTTCATCACATTCCTTTTTAATTAGACACTCAATTAAGTCGCTATTTAAAAAGCAAAGGTTTAAATCTAGGGGAGTTTGCTCGCTATGAATTGTGCGTGTGTAGATGCGATCAACTTATAAGTTGTTATATCGAAAAGTTCACTGCAGGTAATGAACTTTTCGATGCCCGAATTTTTTAAGTATTTATTTAACGAACGACTACATAAATCGCTTAGTTTTACTGGTCGCTTGAGCATTGGCGGGATCATCTGGCCAGAAGTGCTTGGGGTATCGGCCCTTCATTTCCTTTTGTACTTGCTGGTAACTGCCTTGCCAAAAGCCAGCAAGATCTTGGGTTACTTGCAACGGGCGTCCTGCGGGTGACAACAGCTCTAGGGTAAGATTAATCCCATTGCCTTGCGCGCTGTCGCCGACTTGTGGCGAGTCAGATAAGCCATATACTTCTTGCATCGGCAGCGAGACAGTTGGTGACTTTCCTACTAATTCATTCGTCGCATCACTTGGATAACGAATAGGACATTTGCGCCCGGTCGGGCCAATAAAAACCGTTGGTGCCTTTTGTGCCAGCGCTTGCTGCTGCGGATAATCCAATACTGAATGCAGCATAGTGGCGAAGTCTAATGCCAATAATGCTGATTTTTTCTTAATATCACCAACATATGGGTCAAACCAATCGGCTAAATTTGCCATCAACCATTCATTGTCCATCACAGGTAAAGCGAGTTCTGGCAGGTTAACCGCCAGCCAACAAATACGTGAACGCAGGTTTTCAGCTTCATCAGAAAGTTTTAACCAAGTAAGCCCTTTTTTCGCCAGTTGCTGGTGCCACATCTCGACAATCAAAGCCGCTGTAAGGCCTGTATTACTTGGCTGCTCTGCAAGCACAATCGCGCCTAAATAACGTTTTTTACTGGCGCTGATCGCATCTTTTTGTTCATCATAGGTCAGGGTATCTTGTTCGCTAATTGCTAGCACTTGCCACGTTTCCAATGCCGCTAAACTCACTGGTGCAGCCAGCGATATGCGCTGTTGATTGCCTAACTTGATGGTACTGGCTGCAACAATCAAAGACTCTTCATTGAGTGGGTCGGTGTCAGCCAGCGATAAGCCTTTACCTGCTGAAGAAAGATAACTTGCCTGCTGACCTCGCTTTTTCGCTATTCGCTCTGGATAAGCCAACGCCAAGAGTAAACCACAATAATCTCGGCTGATATTGGCTTGCCAGTTACTATCAAAATGCCGACCTAACTGACGGGCAAGCTGTTTAGCCTGCTGCACTATACGAGCAATGGCACCATTCGCCTTACCCGATTTTTCTTTACTAATCACCATATCAACGCGAATGCCGATGTCAGCATTATCTCGACTGGCCTCTCGACTTAAAATATCACGCTCTTCGAGCAGTGCTGCCAGCAAACACCCAAGATTCAGTATTTTCGCGTCGTCTACCTGTGCTGCAATATGTTGTGCGGCCACCAACATATGAGCAAACCTAGGATGGCAGCTAAGCTTAGCGACTTGTTGGCCATGCTTGGTGAGCTTGTGCTGCTCATCAACAATTTTAAGCTTAGCTAATGATTGCCAGCCTTGGCTGGTAAGCACCTCATTTGGCTGGTCAAGCAAGGGTAAGTCAGCCAAGGAGGTCACTCCCCACCTTGCCGCTTCCATTAATACAGGTAGTAAATCAGTTTGTAATATGGCTGGCGTTGCTTGCTCTGGACGGCGCTGAAAATCTTCTTCACCGTACAAGCGAATACAATGACCTGGCGCTAATCGTCCCGCTCGCCCAGCCCGTTGAATCGCCGATGCTTTGCTTATCGCTTGTTGGCTAAGCTGATTGGTCATAGTATGCACGTCATAACGTGCAACTTTTTCAAAACCGGCATCAATGACTAAGGTAATACCATCGATAGTTAAACTGGTTTCGGCGATATTCGTGGCTAACACAATTTTTCGTTGCCCTTGCACTGCTTTCATTGCCCGTTGCTGCTCTGCCAGTGATTGCTCACCAAAAAGCGGCGCTATTCTTAGGTCATCTGGCAGATCATTTGACTGGCCAGTTAACTGATCTGCTAAATAATGAATATCTGCCACACCAGGCAAAAACACCAAAGTTGAGCCACTATGATTAACAGCATGTTGTCGAATTACCTTTAGCGCATGTTCGCGCCAAAAAACTTGATTGGGCACCGCTAGATGCTTTGAGTCAACCGGGTAACTTCGACCTTCAGAATGTAAGCTAACCGCATCTGGTAGTTGTGTGAGCAGTTCCTCTGTTGCTAACGTTGCCGACATTAACACTAAGGTTAAATCATCACGCAGTCCTTGCTGACAATCTCGCGCTAAGGCAAAAGCAACATCGCCTTGTACTGAGCGCTCATGAAATTCATCAAACAAAATAAGGCTCGCCTCAGAGAGCTCAGGATCTTCCTGCAACAGCTGAGTTAGTATCCCCTCAGTAATCACTTCCAATTTAGTCTTCGAAGACACCTTGCTGTCGTTTCTTAGGCGATAGCCAACGGTTTGACCGACGGGCTCACCTAACTGGCTCGCCAGATAAGTAGCAATATTCTTTGCGGCAAAACGTCTTGGTTGTAACAAGTAGATGGCTTTTTCTGCTTTTGCGGTGTCAAGTAACCACAGCGGCAGTACCGTGGATTTTCCAGCACCCGGTGGAGCCGACAGCACCAGGGTTTGTTGCGTTGCTAATGCAGATAAAAAATCCGCTTTGATCTGTTCGATAGGAAATGAGGACAAGGGTTTGCTCTACTTATTAAATTTTCTGGGCATGCGCTGCTTGAGCATAGCTGCTTAGGCATAGCTATTTGGCCATTTTTACCGATTAAAACCACAACACTCGAGTGCCGATCTTTGTGACTAAACACCTACTCATTGTAACCATTTGTCACTCAAGCAGTTGATCTATGACAAAAAATGACCAACTTCTCCATTTTTCATCAAGGGTTGCCCTGTTATAATCCAATCAAAGGCTTATTTATTGCGTTCATATACTGTAGTTTACAGCTAAGCGATCCTACTCACAGCAATGCAAATTAGCGATGACAAAGCGCGGCTCATTGGTGCCAAATATTGTAACGATTCCCCGAAATTAAGGAAGCTAAACCCCATGTTTTATAGCTTTACAGCCATTTTATTTACTGGCTTTTGCTATCTTCTATCACTAGTTGTTCGGCCTATCAGCGCCAGGCAAGCTAGCTTCGCTCGCATTGGGGGCTTGAATAATCGCAACTTTTTGTTGGCAGATTTTGCCAATAAGCAGACGAGAATCAGTTGGGGACTAGGTAAGAAAAACAGCTTCAAAGTGCAACGTCTTAAACCTAATACTTTGCTAATCACTTGCTTCATAATAAGTTTTATAGTGTTTAGCATGAACAATACAGTACATGCAGAGCAAGCTTTCACAGAGCATGCCGTTCCGGAGCAAACAGCAGCTAGCAGTAACTTAGATGCCCACCAAATTCGCAAACTCACAGAAGAATTAAAATATTTAGATGAAGTGCTGACCGCTTCAGTACTGACCTATATTTTTACGGGCGAACCCAAATGGTTGGAACGTTACCAAGCGCATGAACCAAAGCTAAATGCATTGCTTGAAGCACTTGCAACCAATCGAAATAGTGCAAATGCTGATTTTATCAACCAGATTGACACAGCCAATAAGCGTCTATTAGCAACCGAAACCATTGCCATCAAACTAAGCCAGCAAGGACAGCGCGACCAGGCAATGAAGCTACTTAGTGACGATATTTACTTAAACAGCAAAGAGCGCTATATCAATGCGACATCAGCATTGTTGTCGAGTTTGAAAAGTCATGCGCAGCACCGCCCTTTACCTAAAATCATTCACACACCTGGGCCAATTGAGCTTTCATCAACAGAGCAAGCATGGCTTGAAAGCAACACTATAACGGTTGGTGTGGAGCATTGGCCGCCGATTATTTTTGAACGAGCCAATGGCGAAATTGGTGGCGTTGCGGGCGGCTTGTTGACCCAAATTTCAAAACGCACAGGCTTAAAGTTTGAAATTGTATCAGGTCAGTGGAATGAGCTGCTTCAACAAGTTCAACAAGGCAACATTGATCTATTACCAGACACTTATGTCACTGAATCTCGTGCAAAGTTTGGCTTATTTTCGCAGCCTTATTATCAAATGCAGGAAAAGCTGTTTGTTTTAAAAGCAAATAAGCACCTGCGTACCCTTGAAGACATCCAAAATAGCACCGTTGCCATCCCCAAAGGTTACACGTCAATAGAGCAACTAAAAGCGCGTTTTCCAGACGTTACCGTGCTCGAAACAGAAAGTATTGACGATTCAATCAATGCCGTCATCAATGGTCAGGCTGATGCCTTATTAGATGCAGAGGTCGTTGTTAAAAGTCGTATTAAAAGCGCTAAGTTAACCTCGTTAGTGATGATTGACGAGCATGTGATTCCGCCTGAGTCGCTGCACTTTTTTATTGCCAAGCAGAACCCAGAGCTGCTGAATATCATCAACAAAGGACTAGAAACCATCAATGTTGACAGCTTAGTCAGTGCCAACAAAGACTTACTTGATGCCAGCGATGTTACTAAAATTCAAAAGCTTACCCAAAGTTCACAAACAGAAATTTACTACCTAGCCGCCGGCCTTGTGGTTGTGCTGATTTTATTTGGTCTGGGCATTAGTATGGTGCTCTCAACCAGCAATGAAGAAAAGCTTGCCGAGCGTTTTGGCTCAAAACGTTTTCAACACACGCTATTAATTGGGCTTGTTGGCCTAGCGATTATTTTAGTGTCTCTAGCCTTTGTCATTATTAACAACGCAGAAAACAAAATTAACCAAGTGTTGAGCTACAACATGACAAATATCATGAGCTCAACGCACAACCGCTTAACCAACTGGGTAGATGGCGAGTTTTCAACATTAAATGAATTAGTTAAAGAGCCAGAATTAATTAACACTGTTGAGCAGTTATTGCTGGTGCGTCGCGAAGCCACGGCACTCAACAACGCCCAAGCACAACAAGCACTTGGTCAATTTATTAATGAACGCCTGCCTAACATGGCACAGCAAGGCTACTTTATAATTTCACCCGACATGATAAACCTTGCCAGTAGCGAGGAAGGGCAAATTGGCATCCAAAACTTAGCCAGCCGCGCCCATCGGCAGCTATTCAATAGTGTGCTCGCTGGAGACAGCAAATTTATCCCACCTATCACTTCACAGGCAGGAAGTAATCAAGCACTTGATTTAGCGACGAGCGAGCAAACTCAGCTCATCTTTGCAGTGCCAATTTATGATAATGATGCTCATATTATTGCAATTTTAGCGGCCACTAGCGCTCCAGATGAGCAGTTTTCACGTATTTTCTCTACCGGTTTTGTTGGCAAAAGTGGCCAAAGCTACGCCTTTAACAGCCAAGGGCAATTACTTTCACAAATTCGCTTTGAAAATCAATTAAAAACACTTGGCTTAGTTGCTGCCGATCAATCAGCTATTTTGAACATGCGCTTGAGCAATCCAGGCAAAAACTTACTCAAACACTCCTTTACACCAGAAGAACAAGCAAATTGGCCATTAACAGCGATGGCTGATAGCGCTACGCGAGGTTTTACCAATACCAACCTTGAGGGTTATAACGGATTTTTAGGGGTGAAAGTGGTTGGCTCATGGCTGTGGGACGACAAGCTCAATATTGGCATTGCTGCAGAAGTAGATTTTGACGAGACGGTCGAAATATTAGTGGTTTTCAGGTACACCATTCTCGGCATCATCTGCGTTGCTTTAGCCTTGATATTTGGCTGTACTTTGTTCACTTTAAAACTCGGAACACGCGCAACTCAGGCGCTAACGCGCTCACACACGGAGCTTGAATGTATTGTTGCTGAGCGAACTCGCGAGCTGCAAAGTAGTATTGACCGAACCCGCACGATTATCAGCAATGCCTCTGACGCCATTATCATCGTTGATGACCAAGGCATTATTGACAGTTTTGGGCCTTCCGCAGAGCAAATGTTTGGTTACAGCAAAGAAGAAATGATCGGTCAGCCGTTGAAGCTGTTAATGGAAAAACCATTTAACCAAATTGAACGCTCGGCAATGGCCAATGGTCATGTTGTTGAGCAAAAAGGCATTCGCTCAGACGGTTCAATTTTTGACATTGGTATCTCTGTTAGTGATTTTACCTTTGACGATGATCATTTCTATACGGGTGCTGTGCGAGATATTACGGTACGCAAAGAAGCGCAACGCGCCCTTGAGCAAGCGAAAAACTCAGCTGTTGAAGCAACCAAAGCGAAAAGTGATTTCTTGGCGAATATGAGTCATGAAATTCGCACGCCAATGAACGCGATTATTGGCATGAGCTATTTAACGCTGCAAACCCAGTTAACCGATAAACAGCAAGACTATCTCAACAAAATTCACAGTTCAGCAGACGCTTTGCTTGGCATTATTAACGATATTCTCGATTTTTCTAAAATTGAAGCAGGCAAGCTTACGCTAGAACAAGTGCCGTTTAATTTAACTGAAACCCTTGATCATGTCGTTGAAGTTATTGCGCTGAAAAGCCAACAAAAAGGCATTGAATTACTGATTGATCTACCAGCTAATTTACCCACTTGTTTAGTTGGCGATTCACTAAGGCTCGGACAAATTCTAGTTAATTTAGCGACTAACGCCGTTAAGTTTACCGATCACGGTGAGATCATCATCAAGGTTGAGGCGATTGAAGAAGCAGATCAAGAACTCACCTTGCAATTCTCTGTCAGTGATACCGGCATAGGTTTGACCGAAGCACATATGCAAAACCTATTTAAGTCATTTAGCCAAGCCGATGCCTCAACGACGCGCAAATATGGTGGTACTGGGCTAGGGTTGACTATCTGTAAAACGCTCACTGAAATGATGGGCGGTAAAATATGGGTAGAAAGTGAATACCAAAAAGGCAGCACCTTTAGCTTCACCGCTCGCTTAGGAAAGGCTGGCCAAGCAATTAGCAATCCGCAACTGGCAATTGCCGATGCAGCCGACATCAAAATATTGATCGTCGATGACAGTGTTGCTGCTCGTGAGATTTTACACACGATTGCCCAAAGTATTGGCTTTACCAGTGTTATTGCTGAGTCAGCCGATCATGCATTACAGCAAATTGAAAATGCACAAGCTAAGCAAAGTACGTTTGACATTGTACTTACCGATTGGCGCATGCCACACAAAAATGGTTCGACATTGATCAAAGAAATTTTGGCGCTTGGCCTGCCTACGCCACCTAAATTTATTATGCTCACCGCTTATGATCGCGACGATATGATCGCCGCATCAAAAGGTTTGCCAATCAGTGCCTATTTAACCAAGCCAATTACCGCTTCAACCCTGCTTGATGCAAATTTAAAAGCGCTAGGGCGAAGTGATAAAGTGACCCGGCGAAAAAACACCGCCAGGTTAGATGTGAGCTCGACAGAAGCCATTCAAGGCGCCAATATCCTGCTGGTTGAAGACAACGAAATTAACCAACAAATTGCTGTTGAGCTACTCGAAATGGCTCATTTCAATGTTGATATCGCTGAAGATGGTCAGCAAGCCGTTACCAAAGTATTTAATAATTTTGCGAATGAAGAAGCTGAAACACGCTTCGACGCCGTATTGATGGACATTCAAATGCCCGTGATGGATGGTTATCAGGCAACAGCCGAAATACGCGAGCAAATCAGCGTAGATGAGCTCCCAATAATCGCCATGACCGCTAATGCCATGGCTGGTGATCGCGAACGCTGCTTGCAAGCGGGTATGAACGACCATCTAACAAAACCAATTTCACCGAATGAGGTGTTTAACACCCTGACTGAATGGATCAGCCCCAAACAACACCTCGGCAAGCCCGCTATTCAAATTGATGAAACAACAAACACACAGCATAATTTGCCAGCAATCCCACTGCTAGATATACACACTGCACTTGCGCGTATCGCCGGCAATGTACCTTTATACTTGAGTTTGCTGGATAAATTTGTCCACAACCACGGCCAGTCTTTGGTCGCGATTAGTGACTTAATCGAACAAGGTGATAACGAGCAAGCAATCCGTATGGCTCATACGCTAAAAGGTGTAGCTGCGAGCATAGGGGCTGAGGAGTTTTCAGCGAATGTCGCTAGGCTCGAACAAGCATTAGCAAACGAGCAAAACGCCACACAACTCATCGAGGAATTACACCAACAGTTGCTAGCGATTGTCGGCGCCATCAATTCCGTTGAATTCCCAAACGAATTGCGACAAGAAGATAACCAATTAACCACTGAATTGGACAGCAAAGCATTAGCAAAACTGCATACTCAGTTGTGCAGTGAAATTGCCGACTTTGATGCCGAAGCACAAGAAACATGGCGCGCCATGCGTAAACAGTTGAATAGTCATTTAGCACCCGATGTAGATGCTTGCCTTTCCAATGCCTTAAATGAATATGACTTTGAGCAGGCAGAGCAGTATTTACCTGCTATCGAACAAACTATTGGCTCGTTAAACACTGCTGATCTTAAAGGCTAACGTCAGAGGCTAACGTTAGAGGCTTAAATTAAAGGCTAACTCCAGACTAAAAGCGCTTTAGCCATAAAGCGCTTCACTCAGCTTTCTGCCTATGAGACTCAAACTACAAATAATGCGGCTAACAAGAGGCTAACCCTCGTAATTGGCTAGTCCTCTTAACTGGTTAATTCTCTTAGCTGGCTGATCTTCTTAATTGGCTATTCTTAGAAAGTAGAGCACATCTAAATCACGGATTAATCACCACACTTTCGTCGTTCACTTATAGACTAATAATTACACCATCACAGCTCATTCATAGCTTTGTCATAGCTCGGTAATAGCCTAGTCATGCGACCGTAACAGCATAGTCACGACAATGTCACCGCATGGTCACAAATTTGTCAGATTGGCACTCTAGCGTATTGGCTTGAAAATTAAGCAGCTCCTTAAAATACAAAAACAATACCTACAAAACTATACCGACAAGACAATACGGAAATCTGACAATGCATAACAAACAGAAACTTAATCTAAAAGCTTCGCTACTTAGCACAGCACTATTATTAGCACTAACTGGCTGTGACGGCGACGACGGTGCAACAGGCGCAAATGGTCCGCAAGGTGCTCAAGGCCCTGGAGGTCAAGATGGTACAAATGGCCAAGATGCGCCAACACGCATAAGCACAAAGCTAGTGGCTCGCGGCGTTCTTAACGCTGAATCACCAGAGGGAGCCGCTGAAATCGTTCAATATCATCAGGCAAGCGGCATGATTTACGCCATTAATAGCTCTGGCGATACCGCAACTGTTGAACTCCTCGATTTAAATGGTGCTGATCCAGCTGCATTAACAGCTGATGCTGAAGGTGTTATCAACAATACCAATTTGACCATCGCCACGACATTATCGTTATCAGAAAATACCCCAGGTGATGCCAACAGCATCAGCATTTCACAATCATTAAATCTACTCGCTGTTGCCATGGCAGCAGACGAAGTGGACAAAAACGGTTACATTGCATTTTACGATATTAGCGGCGCTGCACCGAGCTTTGTTAAAAATGTCGAAGTCGGCGTACTACCTGATATGGTGACTTTTATTCCTGATGGCAGCAAAGTCGTTGTCGCCAATGAGGGTGAACCAAGTGGCGATTACACCACCGATCCTGAAGGTTCAATTTCAATCATCAATATTGCTGATGGCGTTGTTAGCGACACTTCAGTTTCACTAACATTTACAAGTTTTAATAGCCAGCAAGCCATGCTGGAAAGCCAAGGGATGATGTTCCCTAACCCAAGTGGCCGCACTATCAATGGTCAACTGATTAACACCACAGTGGCGATGGATTTAGAGCCAGAATACGTTGCCGTGAGCAATGACTCGAAAACCGCCTTTGTTAGCTTGCAAGAAAACAATGGCCTTGTCATTGTCGATTTAGACGCCATGGAAATTAGTGGTATTACCGGCCTAGGTTTTAAAGACTGGAGCCAGTTATTGCTTGATGCCTCTGACAAAGATGGCGGCGTCAACTTTAAACAGTACAACAATCTATACGGCATGTACCAACCAGACACTATCGCCAGTTTCGAGTGGAACGGCGCAACATTTGTCGTTACCGCTAATGAAGGTGATGGCCGTGAATATTTCTTTGATGTTGCCGACGAAGCTGCTTGCAGTGCCGCAGGTGGCCTAGATTACGACGAGGATGATGGCTGTTTAAGCTATACCGATGAATCACGCGCTGAAGACTTAAGCTTGGATGCCAACGCGTTTGCTGACATCAATAATGACGATAACGATTTAGGACGTTTAAAAGTCAGTATCGAGCGCGGAGATACCGACAATGATGGTGACTTTGAGCAGTTATTTACCTATGGCGCTCGTTCATTTTCAATTTGGGATGCACAAGGTAATTTGGTATTCGACTCGGGTGACGACATGGAGCGCATTACTGCCGCTATTTATGGTCCAGCCTTTAACAATGAAGAAGATGAAAACGAAGGTGACACGCGCTCTGATGCGAAAGGCCCTGAGCCGGAAGCATTAGCCGTTGGTAAAGTGGGTGACCGCACCCTTGCATTTATCGGTTTAGAGCGCATGGGCGGCGTTATGGTTTACGATGTTACCAACCCATTTAATGTGACTTTTGTTGATTACTTCAACAATCGAGGTGTCATAGAAGGGGCAGATATTACCGGAGATCTTGCGCCAGAGGGGATGGCATTTATCCCAGCAACCGATAGTGCGCCGGCAAAGCTTATTGTTGGCCATGAAATTTCTGGTTCCGTCAGTGTATGGGAGATTACCGAACAGTAATACCTGCGGAGTAAAATACGATTACTTTCTGTCTATAAATACTTTCGAGCCACAAAATCGGCTAACATCAAGTGAATTGATTATAAACTTGGTGGTACCTTTAAGGTATAAGCTTGCCAGTGGCTCGTTATTTTTATGCACTCGACCTTTGCTCAGCTGATCGCCAAGCGTTAGTGGCGGTTCAACAAAGCCTCATGCCAACTTTGGCAAAATCAGTAACAGCATCAGCCAAGCAACATAAATTACCTCGTCTAACCAAACCTGAAAACCTGCATTTAACACTTACCTTCCTCGGTCAAGCATCAGAGGCACAGCTCTCAGCAATAAATAAAGCGGCAAGACAAGCAGCCAATATCGTTGCAAGTGAAACACAGCTATCATTCCAGCTCATTGCAGATCATCTGGCAGTTTTTCCCAATGCTAAGGTGCTTTATGTTGGCCTTGCCCATACACCGCATTGGCTGCAATACCTTGAACAAGCATTAGCTAAAACAGCAGAAGATAACGATATAAAACTCGTTGAACGAGCTTTCACACCACATATTACTCTGAGTCGAAAAGTAAGCTTTTTACCCAGCGAGATAAGTTCAACACTTTCGCCTCCCCTCACGCTAAACATTACCAGTTTTAGCTTGTATCGCTCAGATTCCACTACAAACGGGGTTTGCTACCAAGCCATAGAGCGCTTTAGCTTAACTTGATCTCTTTATGTTGAGAGCCCATTATAAAACCAACTGCACCAACCAGTTAACCTTATGATTTTTAATAAATATAAAAACTTGTAACTTGAAAAAAATGTGCTTACTTGGCAAACCGAGTAAAGCCTGTTACTTGTATGTTCCGGCAAAAAATGGATTCGGTATGATGAATAGGCAGCTCCATTCTCATTATGACATCACCAAAAAAGATAATATTTTGTTGGTCGATGCCAAACGCATCTTCGATGAAGATAGTATTGAGCAATATCATCAAGACATGCTCGATTTGACCTTGGAAATGAAGCACCAACCTTGGGCATCATTAATTTGCTATGAAGGCAGTGGTGTTTTTACGCCAGAAGTTGAACAGCACATTATCGACATCACTAAATTTCGTGTTAAGAACAATATGGTGGCCAACGCGACAGTGCTGCTCAATACCGCACATGCCGATATTCAACAAATGCAGCTACGTCGTATCTACAATAGCTGCCAACTACCATTCTTTGTTTTTAGCGACAGAGACAGTGCCGAGGCTTGGCTACAAGACTACTTGAAGGAACAAACGCAAGTCGTCTAACTCATCATTACTACCTCACTACCATCTCTTAGAAAATTGTAGTTAGTTCAAAAAAATAGGCTAGACATCACAATGATGTCTAGCCTACATATGGCTTTCAAAAGCTCATATATTTCGGCTGCAATTGAGCCTAAATCGATTGGGCCTTAATCAAAATGCTAACGTATCAGCGTCGCAATGGTCTCAATGGAAATACCGGTTGCACCAACTGCCCAGCATTCATTCGCCTTACCGTTATATGCCGCTGCAATATCAAAGTGCAACCAGCCTTTACCCTGATTTGGCACAAAGCGACTCAAAAAGCCTGCTGCATTACTTGCACCGCCAGGGCCACCGCCAGGGATAGGACGACTATTGGCGGTATCGGCAAATGCAGACGGACATTTACTTTGATGCCATTGCTCAAGTGGCAATTGCCAAATTGGCTCATTCACTTGTTTCGCCGCTGCTATTGCTTGATCTGCCGCTTGCTGATCTAAGGCAAATAACGCGGTGTAATCACCACCGGTTGCACTAACCGCAGCTCCCGTTAACGTTGCTGCATCAATGATAAGTGGCGCACCAGTCTCGCCGGCCGCTAACAGGCCATCTGCTAGCACAATTCGCCCTTCGGCATCTGTATTTGCAACTTCCATGGTTACGCCGTTTTTGTAGCGAATCACATCGCCAAGTTTATAAGCATGACCACTGATCATGTTTTCTGCGCAGCACAAAAATAGCTTTACTCGCTTTTCTAAACCACTTTCAATCGCTAGTGCTAATGCGCCCGCAACAACGGCTGCACCGCCCATGTCGCATTTCATGTCGAACATGCCAGCGTTCGATTTAATAGAATAGCCACCGCTATCAAAAGTGATCCCTTTGCCTACTAGACAAGCAGCAACAGGAGCGTTTGCATCTCCGCTTGGGTTGTAATCAACTTCTAATAAGCACGGCGGATTGATACTCGCTTTACCAACGTTGTATATGCCGAGCCAACCCTGTTCAACTAACGCTTCGCCCGATGTCACTACAGTCGTGATTTTGTCACCCGCGAGCTGTGATAGGTAATTAATCGTTTTTTCTGCAATTGACGCTGGGTATAGCTCTGCAGGTGTTTGATTGGTTAAGTCTCTCGCCCATGCATAAACCGCGAGCTTTTTCGTAAGCTCTACTTGTTGATCACCACAAAAATCAACACTGGTAAGCTTACCAACACTGGTAAAACCAAGCGCAACCGACCACTGTTGTTCGGCCGACCAGTTGTCGCCCACAAAGTTAATATGTTTAACACCTAAACCATCAACTTTACGGCCTGCTCGTTGCAAATCACGCAATGGATATAAACTGTCAGGCTCAACGTAGATATGAATTTGCTCATCAATTATTTGAACTAGGTTGTTGCTTTGCCAGCCTGTTGAAGGGGCTTCATTGGAAAGAAAAATAGAAGTTGTGGTCGTCATTACTAACCTCAAAAATGTCATTGTTATTACAATATTATATTCTGAAAATGAAGAGTATTGGCGAATTGGGCGTTAATTATTGATTAGCACACGATAACTTAGTGTTAAGAGATAAAAACACTTCCTCAATGCTAACTGAGGTATCTAATGGCTTAAAAAGCCAACCTAAAACAAAAACTAGTGTTCAGCTAGCACAGCAGCTCTAGCTGCAGCCAAGTCGCGCCAAAAGCCATCAACTTGTATTTGATGCGCTTGATAAAACTGTTTACTAACAGGGATATGTACATATTTATCAATTAAGGCTTCGCCAGCCGCTTCCACCTGCTGCTCTAAGCTAAGCCTAGCAAGTGCATGCTGCCCTGACGCCTGTTCCACCACATAGGCATCAAGCCGCCCTGCCGCAACCATTTTTAAGCCATTGTCCAAGCTGTAATCATAAGCCGATAGCAGCTTCATGTCGGCCAACATCTGATAGGCAACATACTCCCGAGGCGCACTAATGCCATGCCCTGCTTGCCGTTGATATTCACTTAGACGAAAAGGTTGATCTTTTTTGACAAAAAATGGGTAACGAAGGCGCATCAAATACAAGGCTGGTTTATCTTGCTCTGCTCCTTTGGGAAACACCATCAAGTCAGCGCGCTCAGCGTTGTAAATAACGGCCATAGCGGCATCTACGCGATTATCGATAAGCTTAGCTAAACAACGCGCCCAGCTTTTACGTTGGATTTCAATCACTAAACTATTGTTCGCGGCACTCCTGCGAACAAGCTCAATCACTTTGCCATCGGATCGCATGCTATTGTCTTTATCGAAATAGGGGATATAAAGTTGATCGTCAATACAGACACGCATACTTGTTGGTTGCGCATGGCTGGGTAACGTAGTTAAAAGCAGTAAAACTATGGAAAAGCAGAGGGGATAAAATAAAGTACCAATGATGTTCGTTATCACTCTATACCTCCCATTTTGTCCGCTTGCTGATTAGCTATTTTGTTGTATGAGCTTTTTATTTACTGCCTTATCCGTAAAGACTTTGATAAATAGACACTAACGCTTAGGTTGTTTTTTTAATGCTGCACGAGCACTGGCAATACCTTGTTTCGCAAATTCCGCCATTTGTTCAGCGCTGTGTTTGGGTAAGGCTTTTGACGCATCAAACCAAACTAACTCAGGGGGCTTAGTTTGTTCTTCGTGCTGACCAAGCACTGCTTGAATAAACTCAGGTACACTTGGTGGAAACTTCCCCCCTTGCGTGCGGAAAAAGTTAAGTGCATTTCTTAAATTCGACTCATCAATACGATCACGAATACTGTACAAACCTTTGGTAAGCTCAGCTTTGTAGCGATTAGTTTTCTCGGTATCTCTCAAGCCAGAAAACTGGTACATACCGTCAATTGCTTCAACCACCTTGTTGATTTTGATCTGTAAATCGGTAGGTACATCGGCACTACCACGCTGAGCTAAGTTATGATTAGCATTGCCTTGCTGTTGGTATTGCTGCCTAAAATCAGACATCGCCGAAGACATATTTTGCGGCGACTTAGTCTGTAGCGAATAGTTTTGTAGCGAACTGCCTTGCGAAGGGTAGTTTGGTCTTAACGTTTGTTGCGTATTTTGTTTGTTTTGTATAGTGCGCTTATTCATTGACTATAACCCTTCCAAATCAATATCGTCGGCCCAAGAAGTATCGTTATGATCAACTTTCTGATAACCACTGCGAGGTTTGTAGTTTTGTTTTTGCTGATCTTTGACTTCGTTTTGGCGCCATGTATTTACAAACACTGAAAAACCATTTTCTAACTGATAGCTGTTTTTAAGTGGAATTTGCTTTTCATAAGACTTGCGAATAAAGCAATTCCAAACAAAGTCTAAGGAAGCTTGCAGGCCATTAGAGTCAACCTTGTAAACAAATTCCGGTGGCATCTTGTCAATGTACCCAAGCCATGCTTCCACTGCTTGCTCGCGCTTCTCGGCTGTTTGATTATAAGTTTGCTGATAACGCCTATTACCATGTGCTAGGTTCATTTGTACTTTGTTAGCGTACGCAATAAAACGTTTTTGGATCAGATCCATGCGTGCCGGAGGCTGTTCACCGTTGGCATCCATTGATGAGGCAAACGTATGCCATATCTCAAAGAAGTGGTTTTGATCGTATCCGTGCTTGGCCACTAACTTAGCAACTGACTCGGCAATAAATTCTTGGTTCACATCTGACCATAATCGTTTGCTCGCAGGCTCTACTTGCTGACCATTGACAAACGCCTGTGCTTGCGGGCTCACCGAGTGATTGGCTGGCGCTGGCGTTTCAACGGGAATGTCGTTTACCGTAAACCAATAGGTATTACTTTGATCTTGCTTTTGCAGAATTATGCCAAGCTCTTTCATCCGGTACAGAGTACGAAGTAATTTGCCTTTTTCAATGAAGGGAAATAAATCGACTAACCCTTGCTCGGTAATTTTTAGCCAATAAGTATTGTTGATCAGGTGCTGATTAAGCGTTTGATTATAATGTAGAAGCTCTCGAAATTTTTGCAGAATAACAGCAATTTCCATGCTGTTATATCTGACGGCTTCTTCACTATAAAAATGCTGTAACATCAACTTTCCTGACCAATAATTTTAGCCAAGATTATATCTTATTTTCTATCGCCATGGGGTGAAAAAAACACAAGGGCGTTCAACCATTGGCTAAACACTACCTATCAAGCAAGCTATGACTGAGTAGCCACTGGAAAATGTCTTCGTCATACGGTTCATAGCGCGGATCATAAGTCGCTTCTTGGCTCCCCCCGACAAGCGCTGACAAATCGTAAACGGCATGGTGAATATGGTGTCTCGCCTGAAGAATTAGCGATAGCTTGGGAATAACCCTAGGCTGACATAAATCGACAATCGCATTGTAAGCGCGAATAGAGCGAACAAACGGCGTGATTTGATCACCCGTGCCGTGGAACAGCCACACAGGAACCTGTTCAATATTACAGAAGTCATCAGGTAAGTCTTCAATCTCGGTGGCTAAGCCAGATGCAATAGGCGCAATAGCGGCAATTTTTTCAGGAAAATCGACCGCGTAAGCCGAACTTAAATAACCACCGCTACTCCAACCCGTTAAATACACGCGATTAACGTCAATATCGTAGGTGTGGATCGCATAATCGACAAAAGCATCAAGGCGGTCTTTAAAGCCTACGCCTGGAATAGTGCCCAAATGCGGTGCCACAACAACGAATGGTAAGTCATTGTTCCACTCTCGATCATCAATAAGTCGAGGCACACCATAGTTTTCCAAAACAGCATCAAGTGACGTAACCGGATCTGTATCTGTCGTAAATTCCAAATTGCCACCACTGCCATGTAGATAAATTAATAGCGGCGGCTTTTGCTGAACTTGTTCACCATAGTTTGTCGGTAAATGTTCAAAATAACCGAAATTTGCAGCCGTTGTGCCAAGTGGTCTGCGTGTTAAGTGCTGAGCGTTGTTGTCAATTACGCGAATAACGCGTGCCTGCTCAATAGCCGCTTGTCCATCACTGTCAGTGACAGCATAACGCACTAGATAATCACCAACACGACTGGTATCAACATCACCGGTAATGATGATTTGCTCAGAAATGTCACCATCTTGCTCATCTGCTGCCAGTGCACCTTCTTCAAGATAAAATTCGCCCACTGAAAAAACTTGAGTGCGTTCACCAAGTAATGAAATAACAGGGCGATCGGGGTTGTCGCTAAAATCAGGAAGGGGGGCATCCCACCACACCTCGACAGGTGGTGGTATCTCGACTAGGCAATCATCAATATTGCGCTCACAGGGGCGCACTTGCGAGCCGCCGCAGCTGCTCAACAGCAAGGTTACTATCAGCACAGTTATTGCGCCTAATAACCTTTTTAATGAAGCTTGCTCTGGCAAACTTGTTTTGGTTAATACCATCATTTTTACAACCTTGTTATTTTTGTTTGAGGCTAGTAAAAAATAGCAGTCGCGCTGATTTAGCGACAGGATAGGTTGACTAGCGGCTTGTTTATAGTGATTAACGGCAGTGTCGTTGTATGCCAACTCACCACTCTAAAGCGGTTGTTGGAATCTTTCTATTGAACAACAAACAACATACAATCAAGGCTGCAATCACATCAGAATTAAACCAGCCGAATAAAAACTGAGCCGTATCATGCTGTTGTCATTAAAAAAAGCCACCCTTATCAAACGCTACAAGCGCTTTCTTGCCGATGTAACCTTGGCTGATGGCAGCGAAACCACGCTTCACGTTGCCAACACAGGAGCCATGACAGGCTGTGCAGAGCCAGGTGACAGTGTTTGGTACAGTACCTCTGACAACCCAAAACGCAAATATCCCTTGAGTTGGGAGCTAACCGAAACTCAGCACGCTGGCGACTTTATTTGTGTTAATACCGCCCGCGCCAATCAATTGGCAGAGCAAGCCATTAACGCTGGGTTAATTCCAGAGCTTGCGGGCTATCAAACGCTCCAAAGAGAAGTAAAATACGGTGAAGAAAACAGCAAAATTGATATTCTGCTGTCACAAGGGCAACAAGCTGATGCCTACGTTGAAGTGAAAAGTGTCACCCTATTAGATGCCCAAGCTTATACACATTCAGAAAAGCAAGGACATGGCTATTTCCCAGATGCGGTAACAACACGTGGGCAAAAGCATTTACGCGAGCTGATGCATATTGCCGCACAAGGACAACGCGCTGTACTACTTTTTGCGGTATTACATTCCGGTATCACCAGTTTCGCGGCCGCTGCCCATATTGACCCAACGTATGCTCAACTACTCAATGAAGCCATCGCTGCTGGGGTTGAAGTTCTAGTCTATAAAGCCGAAATGTCACCTGAGGGTATGGTATTAAATCAAGCGCTGACGTTACGCACTAGCTAATACAAACTATAAATTTGCGCAATCAAGCAATTTGCTGGCGAGCATCGGTCAACTCATGATTTAAATTAGCATCCCAAGTTAAACTCACCTCTATCGCGTCCTGATAATACGCATAAACTTGCTCATCAATAGTCGTTTTTTCACTACTTTGATAGCTTTCTGATGGTGCTTTCGCATGACGTTGAAAACTTGCAGCTTGTGCTAACTCTAGCTCATTGCTCGTTAATCCTAATTGCAGTGTGTTATTAACTTGCAACAAGGTTTCGTGTGGCGTATTCACAAACTCCTGATAATCCAGTGTTTGCCACTGTTTACTTGGTAATAACTGTTGCGCTCGAGAAAACAGTAAATGTTGCAAGCGATATACCAGTAAACAAGATTTTGCCACTTGCCATAATATATCTTGGCCACTATTGTCGATCTTAACGGCCAGTGATTGATATTCCGGCAATACCCTTAACAAATGAGCACGTAAACGGTAAATAAAAGCGATTCTCTCTTTGCCACCGCGAAAAATCGCCACTAAGTATGCTTGCTTGGGCATAGACATAAATACAGCCCGACTGCCAGGTATCAGTGCCGCTAGGTCAGGCAGCAAAGAATTTGCCCAATTTGATGGTTTGATGACTACCTGCTGTTCTGCTGTAAAGCGCTTGGCTAATTGCTGCAAGGTAAAGGTGATATAACGCTGCCAACTTGCAGTTTGTCGATAAAGTAGATGGTTAGTCGCTTTAAGCTCAGCTAAATCGATAAGTACTTGCGGCTCTTTATAACACAGCACTTTCGCCTGATGATATGCCAAAGTTTTCGCCATTAGTGTTGAGCCACAAAAACCAATATGAAAAATAAATCTGGCGAAAGGTGTTTCGTTAGCAGTGAATGATGACACGATTTGCGCCGCAGGAACTTGATAACAAGTCTTATCAACAGAGAAGTCCTCTCTCCCGTCTATAAAGGATGCCGCATTTAACTTCGGTTGTGAGGTTTTAATATAGGTAAACAAAGCTGTGGCTGGCTCAAAGCGATGCAGTAAATAATTAGCCTGATTTAAAGGCCTATCTTCGTCGACCAATATTGGTTGAGTGAGGTTGTCTCGCTGAACTTGAGTTGCGGATTGAGCAGAACTACTAGGCTGCACAGCCTTCTTTGAAACTCGATTGCTTGAGCAAGTGTTGCTTGACGTATCATTACCTGAGAAATCGATATTTGAACTATCACTATTTATTATTGTCATTTTCCATAATGCTGATTAATTAAACCTCAGCTATTAAAGAAGATGTGATATGTAAAAATAATGACAAGATGTAAATGACTGTGTCAATTATCTATTTATAAACAAACGCTTACATTCTTTAATAAACAGCAACATTTGTTCTGTGATGTTCATTACCTTTTGTATTCACTTGTTTTTCTCTTCGCCCTTTCGCATTAATGGCGTATAGAAAGTTAACTGCTGCCATCAACATCTGCGAGCTATGCCCTTTGGGAATATGTCTTACAGCCCCTTGATCCAGATCCCATCCTATGGGAACCAAGTACACAAAAAGATTGACTAAACCTAGTAAATATTGCTAAAAGAGCTTGCTTGTTGAGAAATGGACAGCAACTAAGTGTAACTTAATGGATTAACTTATTGAATTTATTGCTTTACCTTATTTATTCGTAACTTTCTCTTGAAAACCATAGCTCGAAGCACAATATAGCCTTGATAGTAAAATGGTGACTAGGTCGTAAGACCTGATTTTGGCAATTGAAGTCAGATGGCTTAGCAAGTGAGTAACATTACTCCCCATACTGGACTAGTAGCATTAGGAGATTCAGCATGCCAGACAAACAAAAAGCATTAGGCATTCTCGCGTTAGCTGGCGTAGCGCCATACCAGGAAAAAGCTGGTGAAGAGTACATGAACGCTGACCAGCTAGAGCATTTTAAAAAGATTTTAGAAGCTTGGCGTAACCAATTGCGTGAAGAAGTTGATCGCACAGTAACTCACATGCAAGACGAAGCAGCGAACTTCCCTGATCCAGTTGACCGTGCAGCGCAAGAAGAAGAGTTCAGCTTAGAATTACGTACCCGTGACCGCGAGCGTAAACTGATCAAGAAAATTGAGAAAACTCTACAGCTAATCGAAGAAGACGATTTTGGTTTCTGTAATTCATGTGGCATTGAAATTGGTATTCGCCGCTTAGAAGCGCGCCCTACTGCCGATTTATGCATTGAATGTAAAACGCTAGCAGAAATCAAAGAACGCCAAATGGCGGGCTAACGCGCTAAGCAACCTACCAAAAATCGATGGCGTTTTCGCTAATACAGCGGCCGAGTACCCAATATCGCGGCCGCTTTGCTCCCTCTCCCTCTGGTTTACTTCATTTTGGTTCTTTATTAACGGCACTGGCTAGCTATTTAGACGCTAAAGCCAATGACGGCCTGTGGCTATTACGCATTGAAGATATTGATCCACCACGTGAACAAGCAGGCGCTGCCGACGAAATACTGCGTACCCTTGAAGACTATGGCCTGCATTGGGATGAACAAGTACGTTACCAAAGCCAGCAATCCGCCCTTTATGAACAAGTATTAAGTGAACTTGCAGCGCATAACCTAACCTATGCCTGTGCCTGTACTCGTGCACAGATAAAGGCTAGCGGTGGTATTTATAGCGGTCACTGCCAACACTTAGACTTGCCTTATCCTGCACACGCCGTTCGCATTCGCAATCAAATTAAAGCAGACAACTACCAAGATTTAATTCAAGGTAAGGTGCAATGTGACCCTGCACTTGCTGGAGAAGACTTTATTATCAAGCGCAAAGACGGCCTGTACGCCTACCAATTGGCAGTGGTCAGTGACGATATAGATCAGGGCGTCACCCATATTGTGCGCGGCTGTGACTTGCTTGAGCCAACCGCACGACAGCTTACGCTTTATCAAACCTTTGGTGTTGCTGCACCGCAATATGCGCATGTGCCGCTGATAACTACACATGATGGCTATAAGCTAAGTAAGCAAAATAAGGCGCCAGCAATTGATCGCAAAGCGCCACAAGCCAGTATCATCAGTGCGTTAGACTATTTAGGCCAGCAGCCCCCAGCGCAGCTAAACGATGGTACACCTGAAGAAATACTCGCGTGGGCAGTCGAACACTGGCAATTAACGAATGTGCCTAAACAAGCGAGCATCGCATTGCCTGCATAGCATTCATTGTATTAGAACTTTTATTCTAATTGCCGATAGTTTTCATTCTCTTTTGTTGGTGGCTAGGTTAAAATTGCGCCGTTTTGAGACTTGCGTCTTAGACGTTCTTTGTATTCCGAGGTTGTTATTATTAAACGCGTTATCAATTTGTGTAAAAAAGTACTGAGTCGAGACAAAGCTAAGCAAGAAAGTGCTAGCACGGCTGATCAGTCATTTCCTATTGTCATTGCTCGTGACCAGCACACTGTGTCACGTAAATTTATTAGCGATAATGCGCTAAAGGTACTTTATCGCCTGAAAAAGGGTGGCTATGACGCCTACCTTGTCGGCGGTGGTGTGCGTGACATGTTGCTCGGCATCGAGCCCAAAGATTTTGATATCGCTACGAACGCAACGCCAGAACAAATTAAGGCGTTATTTCGCAATTGTCGCTTAATTGGTAGACGCTTTCGCTTAGCTCATATTGTTTTTGGCCGCGATATTATCGAAGTTGCCACTTTCCGTGGTCACCACGACAGCGCGAGTGACAAGCAAAAAGAGTGTAAGAAAACCTCCAAGCAAAGTGCTGATGGTATGCTTCTTCGCGACAATATTTACGGCTCGATTGATGAAGATGCCGAGCGTCGCGACTTTACCATCAATGCCCTGTACTACAGCGTAGAAAACTTCAACATTTACGATTTTGCCGGTGGTGTTGCCGATATTGAACAACGTTTAATTCGTTTAATTGGCGACCCTGAAACACGCTACCGCGAAGACCCTGTGCGAATGCTGCGCGCAGTGCGTTTTGCCACTAAATTAGATATGGAAATTGGCGAAGAAACGGCTCAGCCCATTAAGCCTCTGGCTAATTTACTGCTTAACATCCCGCCAGCACGTATGTTTGAAGAGTTCCTAAAGCTATTTGTTTCAGGCAAAGCATTAGCAAATTTTCACATGCTCAGAGACTACGGGCTATTTGAATACCTATTCCCAATTGTTGAACAAAACTTAATAGCTGAACAAGCGCAAGCTGAAGATCATATGTCGCGCTTTATTCAACTAGCGATGAGCAACACAGATCAGCGCATTAATACCAACCAAAGAGTAACGCCAGCATTTTTACTCGCTGCCTTCTTATGGTACCCATTGTCTCGTCAAGTCACACAATTGAGGCAAACAACGCAATTAACGCCGCAAGACGCATTTTTCGCCGCGCTACATGAAGTGATGTCAGAGCAGCAACGCAGTATTGCCGTGCCGAAACGCTTCCAAGCACCAATGAAAGACATTTGGATACTGCAAGACAAGCTTGCTCGTCGCGAAGGCAAGCGCGCTTACAAAGCGTTTGAGCACCCTAAATTTAGAGCCGGTTATGACTTCTTGCTATTGCGTGGTGAAATTGAAGGCGGTGAAACAGCCCAGCTCGCCAAATGGTGGACCGATTTCCAAGAAGCGTCACCAGAATCACAGCAAATGATGATTAAGTCGGTTGCTGGCAGCCGCCCGGCACGCCGTTCCGTGCGAAAACGCCGTAAGCCGCGTAAAGCAAGTACTGGCAAGGCTGAATAGGCATGGCAATCGCGTATATTGGTTTAGGTAGTAACCTTGCAGAGCCCGCAAAGCAAATTCAACAAGCGGTTGATGCGATAAGCACAATAGAGCGCTCGCGTATTGCTGCACTTTCAAGCCTATTCTTTAGTCGCCCTATGGGACCTCAAGACCAGCCAGATTATATGAACGCAGTGCTGGCACTTGATACAGAGCTGACGCCAATTGAATTATTAGATGCGCTGCAGGCGATAGAAAAGCAAGCCGGTCGTGTGCGTAAAGACGATCGCTGGGGTCCGCGTATTCTCGACTTGGATATCATCTTATTCGACCAACAAATTATTGATAATGAGCGCTTAACCATTCCACATTACGGTATGAAAGAGCGCGAATTTGTACTATACCCTTTGGCAGAAATTGCCCCTCAACTTGTGTTACCTGATGGTGATCTCGTTAGTGAATTAAGTAAAGCGATTGCAACTAACGGGTTAAAAATTTATGGTAAGTTGCAACTTAACTAGCTGAGCAAGCTAGTGTTAACCGTTAGCTAAGCTAGTGGTTTGATTGACTAAGGTGTAACGTCACTTACTCGGAAAAAATTATGGCTAAAATTACAACATCTAAGCTATTAAAAATGAAACAAAATGGTGAGAAGATTTCCACCATTACCGCCTACGATGCCAGCTTTGCTAAGCTTTTCGATCAAGCGGGTATCCACGCTATTCTTATTGGTGATTCACTCGGTATGGTATTACAAGGTAACGACGATACCTTGCCCGTAACCGTTGAAGATATGGCTTACCACACACGCTGTGTTAAAGCTGGCGTTGAAAACACGCTGATTATTAGTGACTTGTCATTTATGAGCTATGCCACCAAAGAACAAGCTTTTGAAAACGCTACTAAGTTAATGCAAGCGGGCGCTTCAATTGTCAAAATGGAAGGCGGTAGCTGGTTGGTTGACACCATTAAGGGTTTAGTAGAGCGCGGTATTCCAGTATGTGGTCACTTAGGCCTTACACCCCAGTCAGTGAATGTATTTGGTGGCTTCAAAGTACAAGGGCGCGAACAAGCGCAAGCACAAGCTATGATTGAAGAAGCTAAAGCATTGGAAGCCGCAGGCATTCAAGTACTGGTACTAGAGTGCATTCCAGAAAGCCTCGGCAAGGCGATTAGTGAAGCGGTTAGTGTTCCAACCATAGGCATTGGCGCAGGTCGCCATACTGATGGCCAAATCTTAGTAATGCACGACGCATTAGGTATTTCGTGCAGCTACATGCCAAAATTCTCGCGCAACTTCCTCAAAGATACTGGCGATATTAAGCAAGCTATCGAACTTTATATCGATGAAGTGGCAAATGGTAACTTCCCTGGCGAAGACCACATTTTTAGCTAGGTAAGGACAGAATTTCGATGCAAGTTGTTAGTGATATTCAGTCGTTACGAACGCAAATAAAAGCGTGGCAACAACAAGGTTTAACCATTGGTTTTGTGCCGACCATGGGTAATTTACACCAAGGCCACTTAGCCTTAGTCAAAGCAGCCAAGCAACGCGCCGACAAAGTAGTGGCGAGTATTTTTGTCAACCCAATGCAATTTGGTGCGGGGGAAGATATCGATAATTACCCGCGTACAATGAAAGCCGATCAAGAAAAACTAACGGCAGAAGGCACAGATCTGCTCTTTACACCAACACCTGATATTGTCTATCCGAAAGGATTAGACAAACAAAGCTATGTTGAAGTATTACAAGTGTCTGACGGTTACTGCGGCGAAAGTCGCCCTGGCCATTTTCGCGGCGTAGCAACGGTTGTTTGTAAACTCTTTAACTTAGTACAACCTGACATTGCATGCTTTGGCTTAAAAGACTACCAGCAAGTACAAGTGATTCAGACCATGGTTGAAGACTTGAACATGCCGATTGACATAGTGCCTGTTGCAACCAAACGCGAAGACAGTGGGCTCGCCATGAGCTCACGCAACGGCTATCTAACGGCAGAAGAAAAAGCTAATGCGCCTGCGCTTTACCAAAACATGCAGTGGCTTGCCGAGCAAATTCAAAATAACGACGACTTTATTGGCCTAGCCAAACAAGCCGAAGCGAAAATCAATGCCGCTGGCATGCAGGTTGACTACCTCAATATTGTTCACGCCCGCACGCTGCAACCTGCCAGCGAAGACGATAACGAGCTGGTTATTTTAGCCGCCGCCTACTGCGGTAAAGCCAGATTGATTGATAATTTGCAGGTCACCATTAGCAAGTGATGTAGCAAGTAATATAACAAATCATATAGCAAGTAATGAATCATCAAACCTTGTTGTTTTGATGCCGACTTGTTGCCTGATAACCACAAATTATTAAATTATCACCAAAGCGTTAGTGTTCGTATAAACGAAACTAACGCTTTTCTTCTTTCACTCGGTAAAGTTGAAAGCTCCCATCGATCCACGAATGGGTTTTGGCAGTGTGAAAGGCATATCCATTTAATGCATTTTCATACATTGGCACCAGCAATAAATGATTGGCAAAGCTAGGGTGCGATGTTTGGATACGATAGGCGCCATTTTCTTTCACCAACTGCTGTGGTTCAAAGCTGGTTTCATTGGTGATACCCATGCCCAAAAAGAATTTGGTAAGCGTGCTTGGCTGATCCGGATAAACAGCTAAGCTCAGCAATTCAACTTTATCGTCTTTCCTAATAGTGCCGACCCATAACCCATAGATGCCCTGCTCAGGTAGCGCTAACAGTTTGTCGATGGTTTCTCGATATTTACTCCAATATTCACGAATAGTTGAGCGATTTTTCTGATAACTTAGTTGATATGCTTGGGAAACCATAGGCTCTCCCGCTCGGCTCTTAGTTTGTTCGAACACCATAACGTTCGACGAATCCTCGTATTCTGGCGCCAAGCTGAGGTAATCAATATAGTCCGTACCTTCAGTATCAAACGTGATAAGGCATCGCAGTTGATCGCAGTGTATATTTTGCTCACTAAAATCCCGTTGTTTTCCATGCTGAAAAGCACTTGGAATGTTCATTTTGAAGATCTTGTGATTGCCGTTCTCGTTTAACTGCAGCAAGACAAATTCATGCTCGCTAATGCCTTCATATAACCCAGGCTTTAGCGACACTTCTTTTGCCATCACATAACCTATCGATACGGCCTGAAGTAAAAGTGATAACAAAATTGCTATTTTTCTCAATGAAAACTCCTTTAATGAATTGAGCAACCTAAGTTCAAACACCTTACGCTAACTAATTCACAATGAAAAATAAACATTCGCATTTCTCTAATCATGTAATTAACGACAATAAGTTATCGTTTTTCGATAACTTATTATTGAAAAATAAATTTTTAATGTCTACATTATCACCAAAAGGAGGTTTCTATGATTGCATTTCAAAAACTTTGCCAGCTAAATCAAGGCAAGATAATGGGCTTTACTATTTTTATGGGCATTATGACCCTAATGAGCTTGGTTGGCGGCATTGCCATTATCAGTAAAAAAGGAGTCGCAGAGTTTGCTAGTGATCCTGTTTTCTTTAATCTTATGATCACCGTTCCCACTTCTTTTATTTTCCTCTTGTTAGTGCACAAAATCTTCAACTTATACATTCAAGGAGAATTTTTTACCGCCAACGTACTTAACGTATTTAAAACCATCGCTAAGCTAGCCATCTCATATGGGCTTATTATCAAGCCTGGCATTGTGGTCGCAACAGAATACTTAGCACTCGCCAATCAAGGTGAAGATTTTAGCTTTACTACGCTATACCTTGGCTCTGCGGAATTTGTGGTCGCCGTTATTGGTTATTGCCTGCACCTTGCCGCTGCCGTAACCAAAATTTCACGAGAGTTAGAAGAAGAGCAGGAGTTAACCATTTAATTATGCCTGTTATTGTCAATTTAGACGTAGTGCTTGCGCAGCGGAAAATGAAGCTAAATGACCTAGCGGCGGCGATTGGCATTACCCCGCAAAATTTGAGCGTGCTAAAAGCAGGGCGCGCCAAAGCAATCCGTTTTAGTACGCTAGAAGCCATATGTCAGCACTTAAACTGCCAACCGGGCGATATTCTTGCTTTTGAAGAAGACTCTAGCTCACCCAACCATGTGGAAAAGGAAGTCTAATGTTACGCTTTGATTTTACCTACCAAGAACACCAAATTCGTTATACCGTTGATTTTATGGGCCGTGAAAAAGTTTATTTAAACGAGGAACTGATTGCAAAGCCAACACAGTGGTTTAAGTCCGTTAACTCAGTAACCATTAACATTAATAACGAAACGCTGAAATTGCATCGCACTATTTCATCGTGGAGCAGTGGTGAATATCAAATTACGCTGACCAACACTAAGCGAATTATCGAAAAACAAAGTCAATTTTTCTTCGATAAGCGATTGGGGGATCATGATGAAAAACTTATTTTCAAAGGTCACGAAAGCCAATGGGTAGAAGAAATTAAACCACCGCAGCGCACGCTAAAACTCGCGTTCTTATTTTATATGCTCAGTGTATTGTACTCATTAACCGAAGGGCTCTTTGAGCAGAACTGGGCTTTACCTCTCATATTAGTTGCAGGAGGGATAATTCTTGGCTATTCAGTCTTTGATTTTATCCGATGCGCGATCAGCGCTTTATTTTCAGCAGGTAAAGGCCATGAAAATATAGAAGCTATCAAAGCGCAAAATTAAGCTAAGTATTTATGTTACTAAAAAGCCGCGTATAAACGCGGCTTTTTGATATCAATGAGGTATTTACACTAATTGAATTAATCTAATTCGAGTTGCCAATTTTTGCCAATAGTTCTGGTAAAAATTTAATACTACTTTGTGCAACTTCTACTTGCTCAGTAAGCACATCATGCAATATTTCTTCCGTCGTCAACGGGTTTGCCAGTACTACACGGAATACTAGCACTTTCTCACCACCGTATTTTTGCACTTCAATACGCGTACGAGAAACAAACGACTTACCCGCTTCACGTTGTGTTTTTTGAATATGCTTGGTGAGTTTATCAATGACTTTATTTAGTGCTTGATTGGTTTCAACATCAGCGCCCGCCATAAACGCTTGCACTTGAGATGGTACATAACGATAAGTAAGCAAACACAGCTCAGGCTCTGTCACCAATTCAAATTC
This sequence comes from Thalassotalea euphylliae, assembly GCF_003390395.1. Taxonomy (NCBI): domain Bacteria; kingdom Pseudomonadati; phylum Pseudomonadota; class Gammaproteobacteria; order Alteromonadales; family Colwelliaceae; genus Thalassotalea; species Thalassotalea euphylliae. Next base: position 3,914,121 of record NZ_QUOV01000001.1, read on the forward strand.
ACTGTGTTCACGAATGATCTTGGCAAAGTATTTCGCTTTTTCGATCGCTTGATTGATGAGTAGCTCGTAACCTGGACGGCTAATAATATGCAAGCTGGCATAAACTAACATTGCCATACCCGGGCGTGAACCTTCTAGCGTGTGACTACCTAAGTCTTTTGAGCCTTTACGCAAAATATATTCAGCATGATGTTCAATGGCCGCGACCGATGATGGGTTTTTAAAGACCACTAAGCCAGCGCCCATTGGCACATACATTTGCTTATGAGCATCAATTGTCACGGAATCCGCTTGCTCTATACCCGCAAGTAAATCACGGTATTTGTTCGACAGCAGAGTTGCTCCGCCCCAAGCCGCGTCGACGTGGAAGTGACACTTAAATTGCTGCGCAATTGCGGCCATATCGGCGAGTGGGTCAATATTGCCGGTTTCCGTAGTACCCGCAACACCCACAATGCTTAGCACACGAATATTTTTGTCAGTTAGCTCCTGACATTTCGCCGCCAATTGCTGGCAGTCAATGCGATTGTATTCATCGGTTGGAATAGCGATCACGCTATCTTGGCCCAAGCCCAGTACATCTGCAGACTTCTTCAACGAGTAGTGACCGCGATCAGATACTAAGATTGCTAAACCATCGTAACCATAGTGCTTAAGTGCATTAAATAAGCCTTCACGGGCAACGCCTTTAAAGTCGCCGTCAGCTTTTAGCATGTTATTGCGGGCAACCCACAAGGCCGTCAGGTTTGCTACTGTACCACCAGAGCAAAACGCGCCGAGTGAGTGATTGGCGCTGTGCATCCACGACTGATAAAAGTCATCAGAATCGCGATACACTAGGCGATGCATCATGCCTAAAACTTGGCGCTCTAATGGCGTGAAAGCCTTAGAGGTTTCAATTTTTACCAAGTTTTGGTTCAAGCCCACCATCAGCTTTGATAATGGCAACAAGAAATGCGGTAAAGCTGAGGTCATATGACCAATAAAGCTTGGGCTTGAAGTATGAACCGAGCGCGACACTAGCTTATCAAGCAAGTGATGGGTGTGATCAGATACAAAGGCCGGCTGCTCTGGAATACTCGCGCCAGCAAAGTCCTTTTCAATCTCGGTGAGTGCTTGCTCCGTAGCAACGATATGATTACCTAAAAAGCCCGCCAGATTTTCTGAGATCTCTTTCTCTATTCGACCTAAAGTCGAGTCTGGGGCTTCAGGAATTGTAAAGATACGGTGCATCGACTCTAATGATACTTCCGCCGCGCGTTTACCTGCCGTCATACATTACCGTTAAATAAAGCTTTTCTATGTTCAAAACGAATGCGGCAGTTTAATCAAAATCGTCGAAAATGTCTCGTTTCTTTGTGTTATTGCCACCATAGCGCTGAGCTACGGGGGTGTTACGAAGGTGCTACCCGATATAGATCAGGCAGGCTTGAGAAAGGCTAATTAAAACAAATGCTTTAGTAAGTACATCTTTTTTGATGGTGTTAGACATTGAGTTCTCCTTGCATTGAACAAGGAGTACATCAATATTTACGCCAATTCTATAACTCTATGGTTATATTGGTTTTTTGTTAAAGAAGCTAAAATACAAATAAACAGTGTTAGTATTTTTTACAAATAAAAGTAGTGAAAATCACTAGCTTATGGTTAATTGCCAACATTGCTGGCCACTGTTAATAAACTTAGCTTCAAATGGTGTAATTGGCGTATCACCTTGTGCTAATTTGATCTCGGTGATCTGCCCTTCTCGGCCAGCCAGCTTAGCGGCGATTAGAAACTCTTCCAAATACAGGCGCCAGTTACTGCGTAGCTCAATGGTTTCGCCAATTTGAATAATGCTAGGGAAGACTGCTGCACCATGCCAGCGACGCTGAATATGTTTCGCTTTAGGCCAAGGGTTTGGGTACAAAATATTATGCTTGGCGATCGGCCAGTTTGCTTTTGCCACTAAACGGTAAAAGTCATTCAGGTCGGCGCGAATAATCTCAAAGTTTGTCACGCCTGCTAAATCTACCGGAAAGTGCTCTTCGACATTGCGGTTAACGCGATGTGCCGACTTATCCACGCCAATCACTAGCGCCTTTGGATTTTGCTTGGCAAGTAAACGGGTACTTTGCCCAACGCCGCAACAGGCATCAAGAATAACGTCGCGACCCCATGCTTTGACTTTCGCATCAAGCGCTTCAAAAGCGGTTAGCGTGTGCTGCTGGAAAGGTTTCTCAAAACTGTGTGATAAGTGCTTTTGCACTATCTGCTCTAGCTTTTCATGCACGCCATCTTGATTAGTAACAATCGCTTTTGAGTCACCACTAAGCGCGTCAATTTGTGTTTCTTGCTCAGACATAATTTGCTCAGACATTAGCTTCTTAGGCCAATGCCTTTGCGAATCAAGTACATCGCCGTTGACCATAAACCAACGATGAAAACACCCAGCACAGCAAAAGCAACGCTTAGGTCAATATCACTAATGCCTAAAAAGCCATAGCGGAACGCGTTAACCATATAAACAATAGGATTGAGTTGCGAAACACCTTGCCAGAATTCAGGCAACAAGCTGATCGAGTAAAATACACCACCTAAGTAGGTTAACGGTGTTAACACAAAGGTCGGAATAATCGAAATATCATCAAAGCTGCCGGCAAATACTGCATTGATCAAACCACCAAGGGCAAATACCGCAGAAGTTAACGCTACAGTGATAATGATCACGGCAAAGTTATGAATTTGAATATTGGTAAAAAACATAGCAATACAAGTGACAATAGCGCCCACTAAAATACCACGCGTCATACCGCCGCCAACATAGCCAGCAACAATCACCCAATTAGGCACTGGTGCCACCAACATTTCTTCGACATTTCGCTGCCACTTGGCACTAAAAAACGACGAGGCCACATTTGAGTAGGAGTTAGTAATGACACTCATCATGATCAGACCCGGCACGATAAACGACATATAATCAAAGCCGCCCATTTCACCAATACGCGAGCCGATCAGTGAGCCGAAAATGACGAAATATAGGCTAATCGTGATCGCAGGTGGTACTAAAGTTTGTACCCAAATTCGCATAAAGCGATGCACTTCTTTGTGCATAATACTTTTTAATGCAATAAAGTTTGTACTTGAGCTCATCTGTTACTCCTTATGCCTTTGTCTCGGCCTATGCATCGCTTTGTGAATCGTTGGTGGCAACGAGTCGCACAAAAAGCTCTTCTAATCGGTTTGACTTATTACGCATACTTAATACCTGTACGCCCTGCTCGGATAGCTGAGCAAATACGCCGTTTAGCCCTTGTGTTTTTTTAACATCCACTTCAAGTGTATGGTCATCAATAACACGGTAGGTAAAATCTTCAAGGCTTGGTGTTACGCTATTAGCAGGCAAATCTAAGACAAAGGTTTCAATATCTAAGGTTGCTAGTAGCTGCTTCATACTAGTGTTTTCAACAATCTGACCACTATCGATAATAGCGATATTACGACACAGCATTTCAGCTTCTTCTAGGTAGTGAGTGGTTAGAATGATGGTAATACCTTGCGCGTTCAGCTCACGCAGAAACTCCCACATTGAACGGCGTAGCTCAATATCCACACCCGCTGTAGGCTCGTCCAGAATAAGTACTTTTGGCTCATGCATTAGGGCACGGGCGATCATTAAACGGCGCTTCATACCACCCGAGAGCATACGGGCAGCGTTATCGCGCTTTTCCCATAAATCCAATTGCTTTAGGTACTTTTCCGCACGCTCAACTGCCACACTGCGCTCAACCCCATAGTAACCCGCTTGGTTGACCAGAATACGCATTAACGATTCAAACTGATTAAAGTTAAATTCCTGCGGGACTAAACCGATAAAGCTTTTCGCTTTTTCTAACTCTTTATCAATATCGCGGCCAAACACTTTAACGGTGCCAGAGGTTTTATTCACTAACGACGTGATCACGCCAATGGATGTCGATTTACCCGCACCATTAGGGCCAAGCAAGGCAAAAAAGTCGCCCTGTTCAACCGACAAGCTAATACCTTTTAAGGCGTGAAAGTCGCCTTTATATATTTTTTGTAAATCTTTGATTTCTAATGCGGGGGTCATGAACGCAACCTTAACTTTATGGAGTTAGTAATTATGAGGTCAATGCTGTGCTTTTCAACTCAGCTAATGCCGAAATTAATGTGAATATTACTACGAAACTAATACGCGGACTGATGCAAAAATTGGCGCTAAAAAAAGCTCGCCGAAGCGAGCTTTTATTGCGTTTGTTCAGCGGTAAACTTAGATTACTTACCAGCGCGAGAGACGTATTCGCCGCTACGGGTATCACACTTAACTACTTCGCCAATTTGTACGAATAAAGGTACGCGTACAACAGCGCCTGTGCTTAGTGTGGCAGGCTTACCGCCAGTGCCGGCTGTGTCACCTTTTAGGCCCGGGTCCGTTTCAGTCACTTCTAACTCAACGAAGTTAGGCGGCGCAACTGAAATAGGGTTGCCATTCCAGAAAGTGATCGTACAAATGTCACCTTCTACTAACCATTTCGCATTGTCGCCAATCGCTTTTTCGTCAGCAGCAACTTGCTCAAAAGTTTCGTTATTCATAAAATGCCAGAATTCGCCGTCGGCATACAAATAACCAAGATCTGAATCCATTACATCAGCACCTTCAACAGATTCACCTGACTTGAAGGTTTTCTCTAGTACTTTACCAGAGATTAATTTACGGATTTTAACGCGGTTGAATGCTTGGCCTTTACCTGGTTTAACGATTTCGTTTTCAAGAATGTTACAAGGCTCGCCGTCGATCATTAATTTCAGACCAGCTTTAAATTGGTTTGTACTAAAAGAAGCCATAAATACTCGCTTAACTTTCGAGAGATTAGATTAACAAATGCCGCAGATAATAACTCAAATTCAACCAGAATTGCACACTTCTTGGCAAAAAGAGTTGGCTGATGTCGTAACCGATCCCCGTGAGCTACTTGAGTTGTTAGCCATAGACCCTGAGCAATATCTTGAACACTTTAACGCCCGTAAGTTATTTCCTGTGCGGGTGCCAAGGCCGTTTATCTCACGAATGCAAAAAGGTGATATTAATGACCCACTGCTAAGGCAGGTCATGCCACTGAGTGATGAATTTACTGAACTTGACGGCTTTGTTAGTGATCCGCTCGGCGAGCACGAAACGGCTGCTGAAGGGTTATTGCATAAATACACACATCGGGTGTTAATGATTGTTAAAAGTGGCTGTGCCGTGAATTGTCGTTACTGCTTTCGTCGCCATTTTCCTTACCAAGATAACAGCCCTAATAAAGCCCGCTGGCAACAAGCCCTAGACTATATTGCCGAGCGCAGTGAAATAAACGAAGTGATTTTTAGCGGTGGTGATCCACTAATGGCTAATGATCAACATTTGCAATGGCTAATTGAACAAATATCGGCAATTCCACATGTTACCAGATTGCGTATACATACTCGCTTACCTGTGGTGATCCCAGCGCGTATCACTGACAGCTTAGTAAACATGCTTGCTAACACGCGCCTAAAAGCCACTATGGTATTTCATATTAATCACCCGAATGAAATCGACCAACGGGTTGAACAAGCCATTGAAAAACTGCGTGCTAAACGCATTCCTTTGTTTAATCAAAACGTTTTACTCAAAGGAGTAAACGATGATGTGCAAACACTGGCTGAGTTAAGTGAGCGCCTGTTTGATTCTGGTATCCAGCCTTACTACCTGTTTTTGTTAGATAAAGTAAAAGGTGCAACGCATTTTGATATTAGTGAAGCGCGTGCTATTCGCATTGTAAATGAATTAATGACCATACTGCCGGGTTACCTAATGCCCAAACTGGTACGGGAAATTGCCGGCGAACCTAACAAAACCCCGATTAATTTGCGATAATAACGCCAACTACTCCCATTACTTCATTTGTTATGTCTGACGCTGTAAACCAACAACTGATTGATAATATTTCGATTATTTTAAAGAAATCTCTGGCTGCTGACGCCACCCTTGCGCAACTGCGCGAAGAGAAAAAAGCTGGCTTTTCAGCAATTTTCACAGCAGATGCAGGCTTTAAGTCATCTGCAAATACCTTCCAACCTTATGTCGAAGAAGTCGCTGACGACCTTTTGCAATGGCAACAATCACAAAATAAAGAGTTACTGGTCGCGCTGGTAAAGAAAATTGAACAACTTTTTACCGTGCTAGCAAACTTCGAACAGTCTTACACATAGTCGTTCTTACACATACTGGTTATTGGCAAACGAGCTGATCTCGGCCAGCTCGTTTTGCTTGATACAAGCGTTTATCTGCCACATTAATAAGCTCATTTAGCGATTCAACTTGTTCATCAGCAAAGCAAGTGCCGGCACTCACCGTGATGGATGCTTGCTCAGGCGCACTATAGCTCACTAGGCAAGATTGAATCTCCTTATAAATACTGCACACACCCTCATGGCAGCAAATAGTTTCGTCAAGACCGTCAATTAATACCGCAAATTCTTCCCCGCCATAACGATAAACCGCCGCTCCGTTTGGCATAGCTTGACTAAATACCTGCGCCGCCTCTTGCAAGACCTTGTCGCCAGCAACATGACCAAACATATCGTTAAATGCCTTAAAATGATCAATATCGATAAACACTAAGGCAAAGTTTTGATGATGCTCGGTAAATTTTTGCCATAACTTGCGAATATCAGCATCAAAACTTCGTCGATTCTGAATGCCAGTTAGGCCGTCTTCTAACGATACTTGCAATAATTGTTGATTAACACGCGTAAGTTTTTCGGTTTGCAGTTCTACCTGCAGCGCCAACTCTTTATTTAAGTGAAAATCGCGTAACTTTTTATACGCCAGAAACATGACTAGAAATAGTAATGTGAGTGCCGCAAATAAATAGCGCTCTTCAACTGTTTTATTTCGATTCAGTTCTGCCTGATAGGCTTTTTGTTGCTGCACAACCTCAAGTTTTTGCTGCAATTGAAGTGCTTCAGACTCTGCCAGCATAGTATTTAGCTCAGTATTAAACCGATTGCGCTCTAGCGCTTGATAAGCTTGCTCAGCAGCAATTGCTTTTTCTGGCTGCTCAAGTGCAGCTTCAATTAGTGCATTGAGAATGAATAGTGAAGCAAGCGATGACTGGTAATCTAGTTCATTCGCAAGTTTTAACCCCTCGCGCAAATAAAGCTGCGCCTGCAAGGCATCGCCGCGCCAATACCAGGCTTTTGCCAGCACCTGCAAGTTACCAACTAGCGCTTTATTGTGGTCACTTGCTCGACTATGGCTTACCCCTTGTTCTGCGTAAGCTTGTGCCTTAATAGGCAGTTTCATTAACAAGTAAACCTCAGCAATGTTGTGCAACGTCGCGGCTAAGTTATAAGCTTCTTCTTTTTGCTGATAATAGGACAATGACGCCTGTAAACGTGCCAACGCATCCGGCAAGTTTCCGGCGTATTTTAATGCGACACCTAAATCAGCCTGCGCCCTTGCTAGGTCATTGTCATGACCATGCTTTTGATAATACGTTACTGCACTTTCAAGCATAGCTATGGCTTGGTCGAAGCGACGCAGCGAAATATACAAGCCCGCAATATTTGCCCGAACATCGACAGCATCATATTCTGAGCCATGTTTTAAATACAGAGGTTCAGCTTCTAGATAACTAGCGAGTGCCGCTTGTGAGTGCCCTTGGGCGCTTTGTGCCAGCGCTATATTATTTAGCACATTTGCCTGCTGCACTTTATTGCCCGACTGTTCATAGTAAGCTAGCGCTTGCTGATAGTAGGTCAAGGCATTATTAAGATCGCCTTGGTAATAATAAATAATACCGAGCAGTTTCTCGGTTGCAGCCTGTGGCGCGGCAAGTTGGTGCTGTTGGGTATGCTGGTAGGTAATTTGCCCTTTCTTAAGCGCATTGCTAAGCTCACTTTGCCTAAAATAATACATAGTGACGGCATTAAGTGCTTCGAAGCGTTGCTGAGAAGATAACGACGGTTGCGCTAGTAATTGCTCAAATTGTGCTAACTGAGCCGCTTTGTCGAGTTTTTGAATGCTTACCAATCGCCCTTGAAAGTCGAAGGCAAATACCTGAAAAGAAATAAGGGAAAAACAAAAGAATAATGATAAAAACTGCATTGTTTGCCAATAAATGAAAGTGCAACACAGTTTATATATCATTCTATCAAAAAATAATTAACTACTTTTAAGTAGTTGTTTATTAATTATTTGTTGTTGACTGATTAGGTTTTCTGAAGTTGTGCGGCAAACGCTTTGTTAAACCAGTCTTCCAACATACGCTTTTCATACCCTAGCGACTCGGTGCTCGAACGCGTTTTGATATGGTGTAAAAAGTTCATATCTTTCAGCGAAACCTGCTCAGCAGCCAGTGCTTGCTGGTTTGCATCAAGCAGTTGGTAATCAAAGTCTATCTTAGGAAAATGAATTTGGCGCACAATGCGAATTTGTTGAGTTCGGCCAAATTCTACATTGCCAGCTAAATCCAAATTGGTCACGTTTAATTTAAGCTCAAACCCTTCAGGTAATTTAGCGGCGAGCTTAGTCACAAATGTTTCAAGCTCTTTAAACGTGCGCTGCTTAAATCGTTCACGGGATTCATTGGCCGGGCGAATATCGCGATAATCGTCAGGATTCGTCCATTCAACTTTTGCCGTACCCGCATGAACGGAAGTCATACTGGCCGAGACTAACAAGGCAAATAAACTATAAGTGATAGATTTCATGTGCTGTACTCCTATATATAAAACTGAAGAGCATGGCTCAAGTTAGAATTTACTGACAATTTCTTTATCAAACCAATCTTCAAGCATTTGTTTTTCATAAGCAAACGGCTTCATACGATGACTCTGATGTTGGCTGCCAGCCAAAAAAGCTTTCCCTTTAACTTGCGCTTGCTGCTCGGCAATTATCTGGCCGCTTGCATTTTTCAATTGGTAGCTAAACGCCATATTAGGATAGTCGATATCTTTGATAATTCGTACTTGTTGTCCTCTGACAAAGGTAATTCGCCCCGCCAAATCAACTTGGGTGACATCCATATTCAATTGATAGCCCTGCGGTAGCGACTGAGATAGCTCATTTAAATACGCTGATATTTCTTTAAAGAAACGTTGCTGAAAATTCCGCTTAGTTTCGGTCGTTGAGCGCAAATCACGGTACTTTTCAGCGTTACTCCAATTGACCTCTACCTTATTAGGCTGCGCTGAAAAGGCCAATGATGAAAAACTTAACGTCGTACCGACTATTGCTGCAATCACAACTAATTTTGTATGTTTCATTCTTGTACCTACTGCTCTGTTGTACTAATTGTGACCAATAAAAAAGCCGCTGGTTCAGCGGCTTTACAATTAATAACAAAGATTTATTCAGATTCTGAAGGCATAAAGGTTTCAGCATACCATTGGTCAATCATTTGCTTTTCATAACCTAAGGTTTTGTCTTTATAAATATTGGCTGTTGTGGCAATAAAGTCAGGCTTTTTCAAATACGCACCACCCGCTTTAATCACCTGACCAGCGTCATCATATAGCTTGTAAGTAAACTTCATACGTGGGAAGTAAGTGCTAGAAATAAAGCGACGGCGTTGTGTTTTGCTGTCAACGTTCACATAACCAGCTAAATCTAGGTCTCTAACAACAATTTTAAGTGTTTGCGAATCAGGCAGCGATTTAGCGAGTTCACCAAAATTACGCTCTAGATCAGCAAAGGTTGTTGCTCTAAATTGTTCACGACTATTACCACCGGGGTGAATATCACGATAGTTATCAGGCTCGCGCCATTCTACTTCTACTGATGCCGCCAATAACTGACTAGACATGGTTGAGAACAAAATTGCCATCATCATCGCGCCACGAGTACAACGCTGAAAACATGAAGTGAACACAGGGATAAATTGCATCATAGTAAATATAAACGACTGATAAATTGTTATTTCATGCTGAGAAACGATGAAAGAACTGAGTTGACGACGGTAACGGCACGTTGCTCTCGCTGCGCAGGGCTAAAATCTTGATGAACAAAGCCTTGCACTGCACCGCGCCAGATACGCTGATTAGTAATATTATCTTCAATATAGATAAGAAAACTGCCTTTTTCCAAACGTTCAGCACTGCTCAAACCAGGTAATACACCAAACTCTTCACTGATTTTGCTATCAGGAAGGTCTTGCTGTAATGCTAAGCCATAAACAACGGTAAACTCGGCTTGCTCACTATCACTTGGCTGATAGCCTGCGGCTATTAGCGCTTGATTAACAGCTTTACTGTAGCTCTCGTAAATGCTGGCCTGCTCTGCTTGACTAAACGAAGCATTAATAAATTTGGGCGACAACGAAAACTTAGCGCCCTTTGCATAGCTGATGGGCATATCTCGAACTGATGAAATCGCGAGTTGAGATTGCCTAACTTGATCTTTATCTGTTAGCTGAACTGTCTGCACGCAAGCAGAAACCAGTAAAGTACAAAAAAGCATAAGTGGGTAGCACAATTTATTCATTTAACTTCACCAACCCTTTAGATAAAGGCTATCGCACAGCAGAACAATAAAAAAGCACTATCGGCTTAGCATTAATCACACTGGCATTTGCTGCTTAATTAATGCGCGGCATTGTACTGATAATCGTCAAGATTTTCATATTATTTTTGCAACATTATGTACGATTAATGACTCATGCTAGCAATAAGTTAATTAGTTGGTTTTGAAACGTTAAGTTGTGATTTACGTCAAATGTCTATCGGCAAGCTCGTTGTATGCAAATAAGGACTGGAAGGCAAGCAACTGAAGTTAATGTCAGCCCGCCCAAATAAATATTAATAGCAACGAGGGCATTGGTTTGTGAGCGAAATAACAATGCCGCAATCTAAATTCCAGGCAAAAAATTCAAGACAGTAAAAAAAACAGCGAAGCGAGTTTTATCAGTAACAACGCCATAATCAACATCACAGGCACAAATTCAAGGCAATAAAAAACCCGCCGAAGCGGGTTTTATCAAATAGAGTTTTGCACATTTTGCGCAGAATAAAACGCTTTTCTAAACGTTTAACTGCGCTAATTTACGCTGAGAAAAATGGCTAATTCAAGGCAGTTCGAGCGAAGCATACGTTACTTTGTATGTGAGCGAGAACTAACGACGAAGTAGCCGCTTTAATCAAGTAAATTTTACATCATGCCAGGCATACCGCCCATACCACCCATACCGCCCATATCAGGCATAGCAGGAGCAGCTGCATCTTTTTGCGGAGCGTCAGTAACCATTGCTTCAGTGGTTAGCATTAAGCCTGCAACAGAAGCGGCGAATTGTAATGCAGAGCGCGTTACTTTCGCTGGGTCTAAGATACCCATTTCTAACATGTCGCCGTATGAACCGTTACCAGCGTTGTAACCGAAGTTACCTTCGCCGTTGCGTACTTCGTTAAGCACTACAGATGCTTCGTCACCACAGTTAGCAACGATTTGACGTAATGGTGATTCCATTGCACGAACCGCTACGTTGATACCGTGGTTTTGGTCTTCATTGTCGCCTTTAAGTTCTTTGATCTTGTCAGCAACACGTACTAGCGCAACACCACCACCAGCAACTACACCTTCTTCAACTGCAGCGCGAGTTGCGTGAAGTGCGTCGTCAACGCGGTCTTTCTTCTCTTTCATTTCAACTTCAGTTGCAGCACCCACTTTGATTACTGCCACACCGCCAGCTAGTTTTGCTAGGCGTTCTTGAAGTTTTTCTTTGTCGTAATCTGAAGTTGTTTCTTCGATTTGACCGCGAATTTGTGCAACACGACCTTGGATGTCAGCTTCTTCGCCGATACCGTCGATGATGGTTGTGTTGTCTTTCGAGATCACAACTTTCTTCGCTTGACCTAAGTCTTCTAGAGTCGCTTTTTCAAGCTCCATACCGATTTCTTCAGAAATCACAGTACCCGCTGTTAAGATTGCGATGTCTTGAAGCATAGCTTTACGGCGATCACCAAAACCAGGTGCTTTAACCGCTGCTACTTTAACGATGCCGCGCATGTTGTTAACTACAAGTGTTGCTAACGCTTCACCTTCAACATCTTCAGCGATGATCAGTAGTGGCTTACCAGCTTTTGCAACGCCTTCTAATGTTGTTAGCAATTCACGGATGTTTGATACTTTCTTATCAACTAATAAAATGAATGGGTTTTCTAATTCAACCGCACCACTTTCTTGGTTGTTGATGAAGTAAGGCGATAGGTAACCGCGATCGAATTGCATACCTTCAACCACGTCTAATTCGTTTTCTAACGATTGACCTTCTTCAACTGTGATAACGCCTTCAGTACCTACTTTGTCCATTGCTGTTGCAATGATTTCACCAACACTAGTGTCAGCGTTTGCAGAAATAGTACCTACTTGCTCGATTGCTTTGTTGTCAGCACATGGTGTAGAGATCGCTTTTAATTCTTCTACAGCCGCAGCAACCGCTTTATCGATACCACGCTTAAGATCCATTGGGTTCATACCCGCAGCGATTGATTTTAAGCCTTCGTTAACGATTGATTGCGCAAGAACTGTTGCAGTTGTTGTACCGTCACCTGCTTCGTCATTTGCTTTAGACGCTACTTCTTTGACCATTTGAGCGCCCATGTTCTCGAACTTGTCTTCAAGTTCGATTTCTTTTGCCACAGAAACACCATCTTTAGTGATTGATGGGCCGCCAAATGACTTGTCTAATACTACGTTACGGCCCTTTGGACCTAAGGTAACTTTTACTGCATCTGCTAAAACGTTAACACCGTTAAGCATCTTAGCGCGAGCGTCATTACCGAATAATACGTCTTTTGCCATGATATTAATTCCTATCTTTTATCGTCTTATCGCCCTTGGTTGCTGCATGTTGTGCTACAGCAGGTATGGCAATAGTTTATTCACCGCTAATGCTGCATGTTGTGCTACAGCACGCGCGGTAATAATTCGTCAACTTTGCTCGTTATTCTACGATGGCTAAGATGTCGCCTTCGCTAAGAATAAGTACTTCTTCACCGTCGATTTTTTCAGTTTTTACGCCGTAACCTTCGCTAAAGATAACTTGGTCGCCAACTTTAACGTCTAAAGCACGTACTTCACCGTTTTCAAGGATGCGGCCGTTGCCAACTGCAACAACTTCACCGCGCGTAGATTTCTCAGCAGCGCTACCCGTTAATACGATACCGCCAGCAGATTTCGACTCTACTTCTTTGCGTTTGATGATTACGCGATCGTGTAATGGACGAATGCTCATGAATGTTCTCTCCTGAGAATAGTGTTTATGTAAATTGTTGAAGAATTAAATAGGGCCGTATTTTGCCAATACAACCCTGATAATTAAATTTTTTAGTCCTTACGCTCAAACTCACCTTCAATGGTGTTACCTTGCTCAACGTTACCTGTTTTAGTTCGCGCTTTATCAAAAGGATCAGTGTGTTGTTCAAAGCCATGAGGTTGGTCTGAAGTATGATGACTTTGCTGGCGATAGGTAAAGCTCGCACCACCCATACCTTGCATGCCTTGAACGGTTTGCGTTGCTAAGTGCTGCTGCACACTAGCCACTAAACCGCTACGTACTTGTGGGATAAGCAATGATAGACCAAAAGCGTCAGTCACAAAGCCTGGAGTGACTAACAATACGCCCGCAACTAGTAGCAATAAGCCAGCAACAATTTCTTGTGATGGCTCTTCACCCACCGTCATTTTAGTTTGCAAGTTTTGAATAGTCGCGATTCCTTGCGCTTTAACATTCTTTGCCCCCAACCAGGCAGTGATAACCACTATCGCCACTGTTGGCCATGCGCCAATCAGCGAGCCCACTTGCATTAACACCGCAATTTCAATGATGGGAACAATAACAAAAAGAATAAATAAAACTCGGAACATATCAGCGCCTTTTAAATTAGATGAAACTTATATGAGGGTTGTCGGGTCATTTTCAACCACACGATACGCTTGCTGGCTGCATTGCTGGGTTATTCGCGACCTAGTACGATGCATTATTGGCCTAAATATGGTAAAAATAGCCCATTATTTTTGCCTGAAAGAATCGCCACACAGCCATGTTTCAAGTCGTATTATGTAATTGCCCAAGTAGAGTGGTTGCAGAGCAAATTGCCGAGCAACTGGTAACCGAGCAGTTAGTGGCTTGTGTTAATTTGGTGCCGGGGATCACTTCTGTGTATCAATGGCAGGGCAAAATTGAAAAAGAGGATGAAGTGATGCTGCTTATCAAAACAACAGCTGAGATCTTTGACGAGTTATCGGCTCGTATCGAAGCACTCCACCCTTACGAGGTACCGGAAGTTATTGCCCTAGATATCCAGCAAGGCAATAACGCATATTTAGACTGGATTGCAGGTTCGTTAAAGTAGTTTATGAAACAGTTCGCTTTACTCTTATTGACATGGTTTGTGCTTTCACTAGCGCCAACTGATGCAAACGCACAAGACAGTATTTTTGATACCTCAGCGTCAAGCTTGTTTAGCAATGACAATGAGTTCCTAAAAGTAGATGAAGCCTTTGTTTTTGATTTTCACCAAAACAAAGACAAGTTATTAGTCAGCTTTAACGTTAAAGACGGCTACTACTTATATCGCCACCAATTTCGCTTCACTAGCGAAGGGGCAACGCTAGCGGAAGTTGAATTACCTGCTGGTAAAGAGCACGAAGACGAATTCTTTGGCGTTCAACAAATTTTCAATAAAGATGTAGAGTTTACGCTGCCAATTATTGAAGCAGCCGACGGTTCAAGTGTCACCATTCGTTACCAAGGCTGTGCGGAAAAGGGACTTTGCTACCCACCAACCACCAAAACGGTTGATTTAAATGAAGTTAAAGCGAGTGACACGAGCAATGTTTTAGCTGCATTGAACTCGGCGCCAAGCAATGCTGAGACAACACCAAAAGCTAACAGCGAGACGACCACAGCTGGCAGCAGCGAGCAGTTTGAATTATTATCACTACTGCAAAACGAAAGCTTGCTAGTGACTTTAATCGCCTTCTTTACGGGTGGTTTACTGTTGTCATTCACCCCTTGTGTTTTCCCTATGTACCCAATTTTAACGGGTATTATTGTTGGCCAAGGCGATAACTTATCAACGAAACGCGCCTTTAGCCTATCGTTTTTCTATGTGCAAGGTATGGCGATTACCTACACGATTTTAGGTGTTGTTGTAGCCCTCGCTGGCGCCCAATTCCAAGCCATGTTCCAACACCCCGCGGTATTAATTGTCTTGAGTGTGCTATTCGTATTCTTGGCACTTTCTATGTTCGGCATGTTTAACCTAGCGCTACCTGCAAGCTGGCAGAACAAGCTAAACGAGATGAGCAACAAGCAAGAAGGTGGCTCATACACAGGCGTAACGTCAATGGGCGCAATCTCAGGTTTAGTGGCTTCACCTTGTACCACCGCACCATTAACTGGCGCCTTAATCTATATTTCGCAAACTGGCGATATCGTCTTAGGTGCAGCAGCACTATACGCGCTAAGTATTGGTATGGGCTTACCATTGTTAGTACTAGGTAGCTCTGGCGGTAAATTACTGCCGAAGGCCGGCGCTTGGATGAACATCATCAAGAACATCTTTGGTATTTTGCTACTAGCTGTGCCAATTTTCTTATTGGAGCGTTTCTTACCGGTAAGCATTTCTGGTGCGCTATGGTCGCTACTTATTCTAGGTGCCGCTACTTACTTCTATGTAGCGAATCAAAATACCAATAAAAACTTCTGGTATGGTGCGCGTAGCTTAGTGATTTTCCTAGCGCTATTCGTCGGTGCAAACCAGCTTTACAAGCAAGTATTCCCACAACCAGCCGCTGCTGCCAGCAGCCATGAATCTGATGTTAAACACTTTGTTCGTGTGGCAAACCTTGCAGAATTAGAAACGACGATTGCTAAGGCAAATCAGCGTGGTGAAACCGTCATGCTGGATTTGTACGCTGACTGGTGTATCGCGTGTAAAGAATTTGAAGAGTACACATTCCCGAAACCAGAAGTACAAAAAGCACTAACAGATACTCTTCTAGTTCAAATTGATTTAACGGATACAGGCGCTGATAGCTCAGTGGAATTAATGGAACACTTTGATGTGTTCGGCCTCCCATCAATTCTGTTCTTTGATAAGCAAGGTAATGAAGTTAGCAACAAGCGTGTAACCGGTTTTATGGGCGCACCTGAATTTGCTGCTCATGTAAATTCAACATTTAATTAGTTTGAAAGTAACTTAAACGATTAATCGTTTAAAGCTTAATCATTCAAGTAATGAAAAACGCCGAGTTATTGCTAACTCGGCGTTTTTGTTTTGATGCAGACTAATGTCCTTAGGCTTTATTAAGCGACAGTAGCTGTCAGGCTACACCTAACAAGTTATAGCAGCCAATCTATACCTGCCACGCTATACCTGCCATAGAATGGGCGTTTTACCCTGATTAACTAACAATTGATTCGCTTGTGAAAAATGACGGCAACCAAAAAAACCGCGGTGCGCTGATAGTGGCGATGGGTGTGGTGCTTTAAGCACATGGTGCTTACTACCATCAATGGTTTTGCCTTTTTTCTGGGCATGTGAGCCCCACAGCAGAAACACAATCCCTTGCCCGTGATCGCTTAACGTTTGAATTACGCGATCAGTAAATTGTTCCCAGCCTAAGTGTTTATGCGAGTGTGCTTGCCCAGCTTCCACCGTTAATACAGTGTTTAATAACAGCACACCTTGCTCTGCCCATGGTTGCAAATAGCCATGGCTAGGGATCTCGAAACCATCGATATCGGTAGCCAGCTCTTTGTACATATTCACCAACGACGGTGGCGGCTTGATCCCCGGCTTAACCGAAAAACATAGGCCATGTGCTTGATCAGGGCCGTGGTAAGGATCTTGCCCTAAGATGACCACTTTAATATCGTCAAACGCTGGAGTGCGAAAGGCGTTAAAGACTTCGTCTTTCGGTGGATAAATAGTAATGCCTTCAGCACGACGCTGTTCAACATAGGCTAGGGTTTCTTGAAAATAAGGCTGTTGCTTTTCTGCGGCGAGCAGATCAGACCAAGTTGTCATAGATGTATTCTTATTTTGAAATTAATGCTGCTTTGCTTGGGTTTTCCAGTAACCATCAACTAAGCGCTCAGCCAAAAAGGATTTTAATTCAACTTCAGGCACAGGTTTGGAAAAATAGTAGCCCTGAATAATATCACAGTCGTTCATGGTTAAACTACGCAGCTGTGCACCACTTTCAACGCCCTCTGCCACAACAGTAAGGCCAAGATTTTTTACCATCGCAATGGTCGACATAATAATTTGATAATCAGAATGATTTTCTAACATGCCAAAAATAAAGCTTTTATCGATTTTAATGACATCGACAGGCATTTTTTTCAAATAGGCAAGTGAAGAATAACCTGTACCAAAATCGTCGATAGCGAAACTGAAGCCTATTTTTTTCAGGCTGTTCATCACCCCAATCGCAGTATCAATATCAGAAACAAGTGTTTGCTCAGTCAACTCTAGTTCAAAATGCTTCGCAGATAGATTAAAGCGACGCATTAATTGGCGTAAATAATCACTCAAATGTGGGTCTAAAAACTGCATCGCAGATAAATTAATGGCAACGCGCACATCAATCAGCCCCTGCTCTATAAACTCACTGACCAGTTCAAAACAGCGGCGCATCACCCAGTAACCCAACTCAATCATATACTCAGAGTTTTCAAGGATTGGGATAAACTCATCAGGCGGGATCATACCTCGCTCAGGATGGTGCCAGCGTAGTAGCGCTTCAAAACCAATCAGCTTCTTATCTTTCGCACTGAGTTGAGGTTGAAGGCTCAAGCTAAACTGTTGCTTCAATAAGGCTTGGCGCACTTCGCCTTCAAGTTCAACGCGCTGTGCAACTCTCGTGAACATCTCAGGTTTGTATATATGGTATTGCGAGCCGCCACTTTTCTTCGCTTCGTACATGGCAATATCGGCAAAGCTGACTAAGTCTTCCGCTCGTATTGCTTCATTATCGCTATAAACAATACCAATACTGGTTGAAACATAGAAAACACCTGAGCCTATTTTGATTGGAAGTTTAAAGCGACCGAGTATTTCTTGTGCCACCGAAACCGCTTGGTCTACTGAGGCAATTTGCGGCAAGACAATAACAAACTCATCACCACCAAAACGGCATGCCAGATCTGCTTTGTTAATACTGGTGCGAATACGATTAGCTGCTTCTTCAAGTAAACGATCACCTTCACCATGACCATGGCTATCATTGACTTTTTTGAAATCATCTAAATCAAGGAAAAGCACACCGATACCTTCCTTGCTGCGATGTAAACTCGCCACTTGCTTATGTAGCTGAAGATTCAACATATTGCGATTAGGAAGGCCGGTAAGCAAATCATACATGGCAATATTTTCAAGCTCTTGGGTTTTTTGCTCAACTTCCATATTCAATTGCTCAAGTTCAAAACTTAAGTCTTGTGCAGCATTGGCTACAATATCTAACTCGTCCACAAACAAGCTACGTCGCTTTAACGGTACTTTCCTGAACTCATTAAACTCTCTGCGCGACAGCATTGGCAGTGCATTAGCAAGATTAATAAGACGGCGCGCAAATGGGCTTGTCACGAAGAAGACCAAGAGCGCCAACGTAATAAAGATAAATAGCTCAGTCACTAAGAAATAATTGCGATAATTCTCATTCTTTTCCTTGAAGTCACTGACATCATCTATAAGCACTAAAAAATATTCGCGTGTCGATGTGGTCGCAAGCGGCATAAAATTTAACAAATAATGTGAATGGTTTTGACTAAGCTGAATGCCTTCATCCATCACCTGCGCGAGCGGAAGTTGCTCTGGATGCTGGGCAAACAACTTTTTAAGTTGCGCTTGATTG
This sequence comes from Thalassotalea euphylliae, assembly GCF_003390395.1. NCBI lineage: Bacteria > Pseudomonadati > Pseudomonadota > Gammaproteobacteria > Alteromonadales > Colwelliaceae > Thalassotalea > Thalassotalea euphylliae. The sequence goes on from NZ_QUOV01000001.1 coordinate 3,933,007, forward strand.
GAAGCAGAAATAAAAGACACTTGTTGCAAAGACAGGGTTTGGCTAGACGGCAAGCTGATCACCGCAACATTACTATTCAAACTTTGATGCAGCGAAAAGATAATGTCGATTAACGATGCCGACATTGTAACCACCGCGATTTTGCCATTTTCGTTGATCACCGGAACGCTAGTAAAAAGCTGACAATCAACTTGGCAGTCTATAGTACTAAGCGGCTCTTGCATTCGTAACACTTCATTAGCGTGTTCACGAACAAGCCTTGGCGTGCTCTCTGGTGATAACCAAAGGGTTTGTAAATTTTCGTCAATCAACCATAGATTTTCTACGTTTAAATGTAATTGTAAAGCATAGAACTGCTCAGCAACCGCATTGGTTAACGCATCAAAGTTTGGTCTTTCATTGACACCAACAATATCAGAGAAAGACTCGACCCAAATACGAAGCTGGTTATCGAGCCGTGCTTTCTCAACACTGAACTGCGCACTGCCCAAGTTCAGCTTATCGCGCTGAAACTGAGTAAATTCTTGTTCCAGCCGCCACAAAGAAAGGCTTGAAAAGCCAGCACTCACCAGCAGCAAGGTACCAACAATTAATGCCAGTAGTTTTAATGGAACACTAATAAACGTGCGATTCATTTTAGAACCAATACATAAGTTGAGCAGACCAAAGTTGCCAGTGTTTGTCGTTGTTTATCGCGGTATTAGGCACAACAACAGGGGTTAACCGTGCCGTTCCCTCAAACCAATGGTGCTCTAATTGCAACTCTAGGTGTTCTGCTAGGCGTATCGACAGCCCCACGACAGTATCATGCTGATAGCCAAAATAATGAGGTATTTGTCCACCCGTATTTTCCGTCAACTGGTTTCCTCTTCGGTCATCTTTATTCGCATAAAAGCGCTCCAACCTCGCTAATAAGCGCGTATTTTCATTGAGTAAGTAGCGAGATTGAACAAAGAATCCTTGTCCGAAATTATCTTGTCGAAAGTTTTCACTATAGAATCCTTCCAGTAAAAACCGCTCTTGAATGATTTCTCCGCTAAATTCCCATAATTCACCTTCATACCTGCCATTGAGCAAATATCGCTGAAAAATAATGGTCGCATCACGGAAGCTATCGTTTTGACCTTTATCGTAGGTAAACTCGCTGTCGAGTGCGGCAATGCCAAAGCGCCATTGACTATTTTGAGGCTGCCAGAAAATGCTACCTTGATAATCAAGGTCATGATTCATCCGCCCCGTCGCCAGCTCGCTTAAAATAATTTCAGTCTGTTTATCCGAGATACTTGATGTGCCATAACTGAGGTTAAAGTCAAAATCGCCCCAAGTTGCATGGTTTTGTTTATAGGAAAGTGCTACGCCGTCGCCACCTACGGCAATATCGCGAAAACCATCAAAATAAATAGCCTGCGGCAACACAATACTCGGTCTGGTCATAGGTACGTCACGCGTGCTCGAGTAAAGCCAGTGATAATTTTTATAGCGCCCTAAATAAAGGTTTAGTTGGCTTTCTGGTGTCTGAAATACTGACCAATCAAAGAGGGCATAATCAATTCTGCCACCTTCTGCTAGTCGGTTGCCGGCGTTCAAGTAAACAGCTTGGCCTGCAAATCTGAGTTGCTCATTTATTTGGTAGGAAATATTGAAACCAATTTCGGTTAATTCTGCTGACACATCTTGATCATCATTAACAAAATCACTGCCCTGCGATTTTGCGATGCCTTGAGCGATAAACCCATGAAATTGCACATTTTGTTGTTCATCAGCCCAACTGGTTGCAGTTGCGAGGGCTAGGCTTAGCGCCAACATCTTTCGGGCTTTAATTAATGATTTCAATAACATGCAAGCCTCCTTGTTCTGCAATGTTTTCGCCATAGCCAATGGCGCCTGGCGTATTTTTTACCTCAGCGAGTAAGGTTTCGAGATCTTTCACTACAATTGGCGCACTCCCAACGCCGGAAAAGATCATCTTGTTCCAAATTCTGTCTAACTGATAAGGAAATATCTTTAATATTTCTTTTGAGAATCGCTGGTGAATTGGATTATTGCTGGCAAGCACAAATACCACGATCGGCTGACCATCAGGCCAACGAGTGATACGCTTTGAAAAAATCCTTCTAAGCTCAAGCTTAGACAGCTTAGTGTGTTCAACTGATGGATTCACCACAGCTGAAACGTCTGCTGCTAACGAAGAAGCAGAAAATAAAGCGAGGAAAACAACGAGGATAATTAGCTTGTTAATAACAACGTCCTTGTGTACTTCACTATTTTAACGGGATAGCAAAAACGCTACACGTACTGCTCCACAATTGGTTGATAATCAAACAATTAAATGCGAGCAATTAAGCTAATTGTAGTTAATTTACTCGACCGCGCAAAGCGTTTTGTATACTTCAGTGATTAGACCAGTATTTTGCTGCTATATTCGGCGAAATCACTATAATGTGACGAAAATTAATTTTTAAGGTGATTTTTTGTTCAACCCTGTTTTCATCTTAAATGCTTTGTGACAATATCAACACATAGCAACAATTTACGACATATTTAAGAAAGATGACTGCAAAATTTAATATTTTGGTACTAAACGGCCCTAATTTGAACATGCTAGGTAAGCGTGAGCCCGATGTATATGGGCACGAAACACTAGCAGAAATCATGGCAAGTTTAACCCAAGCAGCCGAGCAGAAAGATATTAACCTTACGCACTTTCAATCAAATGCTGAAGGTGACTTGATTGATAGAATTCATCAGTCATTCGAAAAAATTGATTTGATCATTATTAACCCTGCAGCTTATACCCATACAAGTGTTGCGCTGCGCGATGCGCTTTTATCAGTGAGTATTCCTTTTATTGAAGTACACCTGTCAAATGTCCATCAGCGTGAAGTATTTAGACACCATTCTTACTTTTCCGATATTGCCGTTGGTGTGATATGTGGATTGGGTAGCCAGGGATATTTTTATGCGCTTGAAAGCGCGAATAAACAATTACTTAAGTCAGCATCAAGTTAACTACTTAGGCGCTGGCGATACACAAGAATCCACACGCGACAACAAGGTGTAAACATGGATATTAGAAAAATCAAAAAACTGATCGAACTCGTTGAAGAATCAGGTATTAATGAAATTGAAATTTCTGAAGGCGAAGAATCTATTCGCATTAACAAAGGCGGCACTATGGTGGCAGCCCCAGTTATGCAAGCTGCGCCAATGGCAGCGCCTGCGCCAGTAGCACCAGCTGCTGCACCAGCCACGGCGCCTGCAGAAGCTGCAAGTGCACCGGCGGCACTTTCTGGTCACATCGTACGCTCACCTATGGTAGGTACTTTCTACGCTTCTCCATCACCAGATGCACCGTCATTTGTTGAAGTAGGCCAACATGTTAACGCTGGCGATACGCTATGTATTGTTGAAGCAATGAAAATGATGAACCAAATTGAAGCAGATAAGTCTGGTGTCATTAAAGAGATCTTAGCGCACAACGAAGACGCTATTGAATTTGACCAACCGCTATTCATCATTGAATAAGCCCAACCATTAAGGGTAATTTCATGTTAGAAAAAGTTGTTATCGCCAACCGAGGAGAAATTGCACTGCGTATTTTGCGTGCGTGTAAAGAACTCGGTATTAAAACGGTAGCGGTGCATTCAACAGCAGATCGTAATCTAAAGCACGTTCTACTCGCTGATGAAACCATTTGTATTGGTAAAGCACCTGCAACTGAAAGCTACTTAGATATTCCAAGCATTATCACGGCCGCAGAAGTCACCAACGCCGTAGCCATTCACCCTGGCTATGGTTTCTTAGCGGAAAACGCTGACTTTGCCGAGCAGGTTGAACAATCAGGCTTCACCTTTATTGGCCCGAAAGCAGAAAGCATTCGCATCATGGGTGATAAAGTGGCCGCTATTCGCGCCATGAAAGCTGCTGGCGTCCCTTGCGTACCAGGTTCCGATGGCCCATTAACTGACGATAATGAAGCTAACCTTGCTCATGGTAAACGCATCGGTTACCCAGTGATCATCAAAGCCTCTGGTGGTGGTGGTGGCCGTGGTATGCGTGTAGTTCGCGAAGAATCTGAACTACTTGATGCCATTCAATTAACCAAAACTGAAGCACGCCAAGCATTCAACAACGACATGGTTTACATGGAGAAATTTCTTGAAAACCCACGTCACGTTGAAATTCAAGTGATCGCTGATGGCCAAGGGAATGCGATTCATTTAGGTGAGCGTGACTGTTCAATGCAGCGTCGCCACCAGAAGGTTGTAGAAGAAGCACCTGCACCTGGTATTACTCCAGAAATGCGCGCTAAAATTGGTGAACGTTGCTGCAATGCTTGTATCGAAATTGATTACCGCGGTGCAGGTACATTCGAATTCCTATACGAAAATGGCGAGTTCTACTTTATTGAAATGAACACCCGTATTCAGGTAGAGCACCCTGTAACTGAAATGATCACAGGTGTTGACTTGATCAAAGAGCAACTGCGCGTTGCTGCAGGTCAGCCGCTTTCATACACCCAAGACGATATCAAAATTGCGGGCCATGCAATTGAGTGTCGTATCAATGCTGAAGACCCACGCACTTTTATTCCTTCACCGGGTAAAATCACTCGCTTCCACCCACCAGGTGGCTTAGGCGTTCGTTGGGACTCTCACATTTACGCAGACTACTCAGTACCGCCGCATTACGATTCGATGGTTGGCAAGTTAATCACCTACGGTGACAACCGCGCTGTAGCAATTGCTCGCATGCGCAATGCGTTAAACGAGTTAGTGGTAGATGGCATTAAAACTAACATTGCACTTCACCAAGACATTTTAAGTGATGAAGGCTTTGTTAACGGTGGTGCGAATATTCACTACCTTGAAAAGAAACTGGCTGAGCAAGAATAACGCTCATTCACCTATTGTTTCTTGATAAAAAACGCTAACTTAGGTTAGCGTTTTTTGTTAGTGAAGCGCAGGATAAGATTACGTATACTGCTGCCTACCCAGAATGAGTGCCAAGAATGTCTGAAGAAACGACAGTGATGCCTATACAAGAACAATTTGAAAAGCCAAACCCGCCAGCAGATGACGACTGTTGTGGTGGCGGTGCCTGTTGCCCTTGTGTTTGGGATGAGTACTACGAAAAGTTGCAAAAGTGGCGTATTCAGCAGGCGCAGCTTAGAGCACAAGAAGCCAAAGGCTAAACCTCCCCACTTATGCTTGCGCACATATACTTATATGATCATATAGCCCTTTTCAGTATCATTAAGTAAGTATTTACTTTATTGCAAACGACAACCTAGACTGGACATTATTATTTGGTTCCACTACCGTCTGGCAATGAATAATACGTTCAGCATTTACCCCTAACGTTGCAATTAGATGGTCGGTAAACAGATCAAGTCGTGACTCACCCAATGCCAATAATTGCTTTTTTTGCTCGCCGCTTAATGTTGCTTCGTCATCAACTGCAATATCACGTTTAATCACTTTCGGGCAAATCACAACCTGCGCATCTTTTTGCTGTGTTAGCACGGCAGCAAGTTGTTTCGCGTAGTCTAGTTGAGGCGCTAATAGCTCAGATTGCCCTGCCTGATATGGCAAGTCTTCCATTGAGATTTCAAATAAGCTATCACTGGCTAGCATAGCGACAGTGATGATATTGGCGTAAGGCAAAAAGGTTTGAATCATATAATTCTTCGCCCCTTGTTTTAACGCTTTTTCCGTAATTAAGGAAATCAAGCCACCGATACCTAAATTCGGCTGATTAATATCACCAGTTAATGGAAAAGTCAGTTCGATATTACCTTGGCTATCGGTTAACTGGCTAATGGCGGCATTGATTGGGATAAGACTACCACTCGCTTTACTCTTTTCTTCGTTAGAACCTTGTGTATTAGGTGCTTGCGCCAGCTCCATCGCTTTAAGCAAGGTCGTCACTTCGCCGTCGATTTGTTGATCTTTTAAATTAAATGCGAAGTCGGCAGTGAGCTGCCCTTGGGTAATTTTATGATCGATTGCATCCACTACATAGGGTGAATATGGCGCCAAATTAACCGCTGACATCTTGCCTTTTACGTTTAAATCGCCGTGTTCAGTGAATGGAAAAATGTCGCCCACAATTTCAATGCTCGAACGTTTACCCAACTGACTATTCAACAAAAATGAGCTAGCGGATTGCGGCTGGCTTGAATCTATTTTTTTTAACCAAAGTTCGTTTAAGGTTAAACGCTGAATAACGGGTTCACTGGGCGTGTAATCAAACATAATAATCGCACCTTCACCAGTAACGGCAATATGCCCAATACGAATCGCAGGGCTCTTATCTTGGTTAGAAGCTTGCTCACTGTTAGAGGTTTGCTCATCGTCAGACGTAGGCTCAGCAACAGTTGACGACTGATCAACGTCAGCCTGCCCACTACTTGCTTGAGTTTCTTGTGATTCTTTTGTTTGCTCTGCTGTGTTTTGTTTGCTTGGCTTGCTTGATTTATTTGGCTCAGCTAGCACCCAGTTTTCCGCCGCCAAGACATTACTTTTATAAACCGAGGTTTGGGTTAAGTTAATGGCGATATCCGCAATATTTACTTCTTCTGACGTTAACGCTATTGCCGTAATGTCGAGCATCTCAAAATTAGCTAAAGCGTTAGGTTGTTGGTCTGTTAAATCAATGGAATGTAACTTTTGCGCCTGAGAGATAATGCCGTCAGTCAGGCTTAGTGAGGCAAGCTGAAATGATTGTTCAGGCAACACAGCTTTAGCATCGCTAGCAGTTATTGACGCTATTGTCGCTAGAGTGTCGCCATTGGTTAGCTGCCAGTCGAGCTCCTGGATAGCCAGCTGGGCTAATACTTCCCCTGTTAGGTTATTAATATCGAATACCTTGCTATCAGTGCCATCATCTTCTCGCTGTACAACATTGAGTGCGTCAGCAGAGATAGCTAGATCTATATTGCCCAGCTTTAACGTGGAGTTTTGAAGCGCGACCGGCTCACTAACAGGTACAGTGATATGTAAATCGCTAGTCGCGACCTGACTTTTTAAGTCAAAAAATTGCCAGTTGGTTTGTAACTGTTCACTGAATTTATTGGATTTATTGAGTTTGGCCTCTGCCGTTAATTCAACTTGCCCTGACAACTGCAATTCCTGAGGTAACCATTCACTAAAATCATCGAGTTGAGCAGCAAGTTGCAACTTGTTAAGGGTTAATTGCGTTTTATCAGCACTATGAGTTAAAGCGAGATCAAGGTTTACAGGCTGCTGGTTTAACTGACTTTCTAACAGCAGTTTTAAGGCGATCTCTTGGCCGTGGTTATTTGCGTTTGGCTTAACAGCAACTTCGGATAACACCAGCTTATTGATGTGCCAGTTGTGTTGACGCTTAGCTTGTAGCGTAAAAGTGAAATCTTCCAGTATTAATCTGTCACCACGCATCAGCCAAGGCTGGTTATTATCATCACTTGGTGTGGATACTGGTTCATCACTTTCTCCTGTCGCTATTGGCTGCCAACCAGCAAAAGAAAGTTCTTGCTCAATCAGCTCGCTTTGCACACCAATACCATTTAAATCAACAGATTCAATATGGATCTCGCCACTAAAAAGCCGCCATGCATCCAGGTTTAGTGCTAACTGTTGTAATGATAACAATTGTTGAGCATTAGCTGCTGTTTCTTCACCATTGGTAGGCTGATGATTAAGAGAGAGTTGCTCAACGTCGATGGAAAAAGTGAACGGGTTAAACCTTAACTGTTTGATCTCAAGTGCAAGGTTTTGCTCAGCCAGCGGTTTATTGGCAAAGTAAGTCACCAGTGGCGCACTGGCATACATCAACAACAGCAGCAGGACAATGAAAGTTATACCTAAGGTTGACCACTTATTAACGATTTTCATTGCTTATCTGCTACCTGTTCCTGCTGTTATTCAATAGCTTAGCGCAAAAACCAAACAGATTAAAATTTCTGCGCTAGCAATCAGGTGGTAGCCTTAAGCCATTGCCAGCACTTGCTTCACCAGCTTGCCAATACCGTCAGCGGCCTCTGAGATATTACCAGCCAGCATATAGGCAGGCGTGCTCACCACTTTGCGTGCTTCGTCAACAACAAACTCAGACACAGGGCATTCAATATGCTCACCACCGAGCGCAGTAACGCCTGCTGCGGTATCTAGATCAGTGCCAATCGTCGCTTTTGCCCCTTGGCCATAAACCATAGGGATCATAGCAGGTGAAATACAAATATAACCCGCGGGCTTACCTGCATTGGCAAAGCTTTGACAAGCAGCTAACACATCAGAATTCATTGAAGCTTCGCGGCCGTTTACAGCAAAGTCACATAAGTTTTTCGCTGCGCCAAAGCCGCCCGGTAATAGCAAGGCATCAAAGTCGTCAGCATTCAGCTCCGTCACAGGTTTAATTTCGCCACGGGCAATACGCGCAGCTTCAACAAGCACATTGCGAGACTCTTGCTCAGCAACTTCACCAGTAAAATGGTTAACCACGTGCATTTGTGCAACATCTGGAGCAAAACACTGGTACTGAGCACCATTTTGCTCAACCGATAACATAGTGATCACCGCCTCGTGAATTTCACTGCCGTCAAATACTCCACAGCCGCTTAAAATAATTGCTACTTTTTTCATTGTTGTTTCCTTGTTCGTTAAATTTAGCAAGTTAATTGACCCTGTACATTAAGCCATTCAACCCTGATTGCTAATTCAGTTAATCTTTTACGCTCTTTTGCTTGCCTTTTCTTGCTGACTAGTTTTATCGCTCATAGCTTTGTCTCCAAGAAAGCGCGGCAATTGCACCAGTAATACCACCAACACTGATAACCACATCAGCAAACTAAACGGCATAGCAGAGCCATCATAAAAGAAGGCTAAAATTGGCCCCGCTAAACCGCCAATACCAAAACGTAATACGCCAATTACCGCGGTAGCAGTACCAGATTGTTCAGCAAATTTTTGCAAAATAATGGCATCCGCATTAACCGCTATCATGGAAATACTGCCCATCAGTGGTAATACTGAGGCGATTGTGTAGGCAATGGGTAATTGCCAGTAGTTGACTATCACTAAGCTGCTCGCCGAAACCACCGCCACTAATAGCCCGTAACCTAGCATAGCGCGCGAGCCTTTGCGCACCACCAAACGCGTGTTAATAAAATGCGCAGTCATCAAGGCTGCAACAGTCGCTGCAAACAGCACACTAAAGGTAAATTCACTGACTTGAAAGACCGTCATATAAACAAACGGTACCGCCGTGATATAGGCGAAAAATGCCAGTGAAATCATCATTGAAGCGATCAGCTCTAAACGCGCTGGTTTATTGCCTAAGACAATTTTATAACGGCCAAGAAAACTAGGAGTTGTGATCTGCGGCTCGGCTTGCTGCTCACTTTCTTTATTCGCTATGGATTCTGCGCGATTCGGTAATTGTTTGAAGGCAAACAGTAAAATCAAACAGGCATAAAAGGCGAGTGCAAAGAAAATCGCCTGCCAGCTATGGAGCGCTAAAATCACACTACCAATACTGGGCGCAATCATGGGGGCGAGCATCATAATCATACTGACATAAGATAAGCCCTTGGCGGTGTTTTTCTGATAAATCTCGCGAATTGTGCCCGGCACCACGACAGTCGCCGCACTGCTAATAAAAGCTTGGACAAAGCGAACGCCGGTAAAAGCTTCAATGCTGGTAGCAAAGGGCAGCGCCAAGGTGGCGAGCGTAAAGCCGAGTAGCCCTATCATCACCAAATTGCGACGTGGGTATTTATCGGCTAGTGGACCGAAAAACAGTAAACCAAGCGCATAACCGACTAAGTAAATACTCAACGTATTTTGTACACTCGGCATGGTTGTAGTGAGCTCATCGGCAATTTGCGGCATTGCAGGCAAATATAAATCAATCGCTAGCGGCGAGACCGCCATAATTGACGCCAGCAAAGGCAATAGGATTTTCTTAGAAATAGTGAACGGATCTTTGGTCACAGTGCTCTCAAATTTATTTTTTTGATGTAAAGCTTATGGGCTTAATGGTGCTGGTGTTGAGCAACTAACTGCCCCAAGGTTTTAATTGCTTGCTCAATATCTTGGTGCCACTGCACGCCAAAGCTAATACGCATATAGTGCTGATATTTACCCGACGGCGAAAAAATCCCACCTGGCGCAAAACTTACCCCTTGAGCAATAGCTTCATGGAAGAAGTCACCAGTATTCACATGTGAACGACATCGTACCCATAGCACACTGCCCCCTTGCGGTTTGGCAATACACACTTCACTGGGAAAGTGCTCGGCAATTAACGCTCGCATACGCTCACAATTGTAGATCAGCTTTTTGCGCAGCACGGTTAAATGGCGATCATATTCACCCGACAGCAAATATTCGGTTAGCGTCCATTGCTGCAACATTGGGGTTGAACACGATTGTGCGCGTTTAATGCGCTTTGCTTGCTCTTCAAAACGTCCCGGAATTAACCAGCCAACTCGGTAGCCGGGGGCTGCTGTTTTCGAAAATGAAGAGCAAGTCAGCACTAACCCTTTTTCAGAATAAAGCTGGGCTGGCTTTGGCCGCTCGCCATCAAAATGCAAATCACCATAGGTGTCATCTTCAATTAATGGCACATCATAGCGCTCTAATAGCTCGACCATTTGCTGGCGGCGACTATCTGGCATCAGTGATCCCAAGGGGTTATTGATCGCCGTTGAAAACAGGCAAGCTTTGACAGGGTATTGATTGAGCGTTTTCTCCAATTCATCAAGGCACAAACCGTCTTCTGTGCAGGTATACACTTCTAAAGCTTTCATCCCCAAGCTCTCAATCAATTCGATTAAGCCAAAGAAGCAAGGTGATTCAATGGCAATCACATCACCTTTTTCAGCAACACATTGCAATGCGATTGATAAGGCTTCCTGACAGCCATTGGTGATCAGCATGTCCTGATAATTGACCGCAGCCCCCAACTCTTGATAGCGAAATGCCAGCTGCATACGCAATTTAGGATCGCCATTAACCGGCCCATAGCTAACCGCCTTTTCCGCCACTTTACTGAGCACTGAACGCATTAACCTCGCTAGCGCTTTATCTGGCGGGTGAGTATTCACGGGATTTGAAATACCCAGCGCAACCGTATTTGGCAAGTGAACCGCATCATGCACTTGCTCAATTAAGCTACGACAATTGACTTCCACAGGCTTGCTGCCCATCCACTTACTACGTGTTGGTTGCAAAGTGCGTGCTTGCTCGGCTTGTAAGTAATAGCCGGACTGTGGGCGAGCGCAAACGCGCCCCTGTTTTTCCAACTCTAAATACGCTTGCTTAACCGTAGGCACGCTAATTTCCAGCTGCTTACTGAGCTTGCGTAAGCTGGGTAGCTTGTCACCGGCACGCAATAAGCCTTGCTGTTGTTGATCATCAATAAACTCAATAATTTGCTGATAGAGAAAATCAGACGACTGACGGTTAAGTAATTTCATTACAAACTGTATAGGTTACATTTTCATTTTTCTGTATATGTTATTAAAACAAACACTCGCTACACTGTCTATCTGGCAATTAATTTTAGACATTGCCTTCAAACAAAGTTTTCGACACTGTTTCTGGCAGCACAACTAAAATAAGGTCAGTGAAGTGAGGAACAGTCAGTCGCGTATTTAAAAAACGATATTCAATTACCCAATTGTGATAGGACATTCGATGAACAACACCATGCTTTACATCCTAACTGTGCTGATTTGGGGCAGCACTTGGATAGCCATTAATTACCAATTGGGCGAAGTCGCGCCTGAAGCCTCGGTCGCCTATCGTTTTGGCTTAGCCGCAACTGTTTTATTTATCTATTGTTGGCTGCGAAAGTTGCCGCTGGCAATGAATGCTAAGCAGCATCTGTGGTTAGCACTTTTCGGCATGGCGTTATTTGGCTGTAACTACTTTTTTCTCTATCAAGCACAGCAACATATTAATTCAGCGCTAACCTGTATAGCCTTTTCAACCTTGCTGCTGTTCAACATTATTAACGCCCGTATTTGGTATAAAACCCCCGTGAATTCACAAGTGGTTATCGGTGGTGCTTTGGGTTTAATCGGCATTGTGATTTTGTTCTGGCCACAAGTGAATACCTTGAGTTTTACTGATATGACGTTATATGGCCTAGTGTTATGCCTGATTGGCACCGCATCGGCATCAACCGGTAATATGATTTCGATTCGCAACCAAAACCATAAAATGCCCGTGGTTCAATCCAATGCGTGGGGCATGCTGTACGGCACTATTTTTATGAGTGTGTTAGCACTGGCACAGGGTAAGTCGTTTACCTTTGAATGGTCTGCATCTTATATCAGCTCACTGTTATTTTTATCCATTTTTGGCTCAGTGATAGCCTTTGGTTGTTACTTGTCGTTGATGACGCGTATTGGCCCACATAAAACCTCGTATGCCAATATCCTATTCCCTGCGGTTGCAGTAGCTATTTCAACTGTGGTTGAAGGGTTTGTCTGGGATCAATACACGGTATTTGGCTTTATTGCCATTATGGTGGGTAACTTTGTTGTGCTCTCAAAACCACGGACGTTAAAGCGCGATAAAATGATAGTTAGTAATGACAAGGCTAGCAGCGAAAAGCATGGCACCATAAAACATGGCGCAGAAAAACCAAACAATATCGACACAGACGAAGTAACCGCTAACTAATCACTTTCATTAACACCAGTTTTGGCAACACAAAACGACTAGTTCAATCTATTTTTGTTGCCGCCGGCATGGCACTCCTTCCTGCCATGCCGTTTTTCTTTCCTTATTCGTTCTGAACGACCCTATAAGGTTCAGTTTAAATTTTGCACAATGCTTTTTGGTGTGTTATCAATATACGAAACCAGTCGTATTATTTTAAGCTCGGCTTAAAAATAACAACAAAAACAAGGAAGAACCTAATGCAAACTGTCAACAAAGCATTTCCTATCATCTCACGTAGAGTGGTTAAGTTTGATAGTTACCTAATGCTGGCAATACTTTGTGTGATATTGGGTGCTATTTCGCTTTTATCACTGTCAGTTCGCGCAACAGAGATCAGCGCCCTAAACCCAATTGAAGAGCTAACCATTTCCTCTGAGTTAGTCGATGCACCAGTTATCTACAATGTTACCCTGCCCGCTAGTTATCAATCTAAAGCTGACAAGCACTATGTACTGTTATTTGATATTCACCCGCGCAGCCAGCCAATGCACGCAGGCATGCACGACTGGATGAGTCATAACGGTGCTTGGCCATGGTTGGAGACGATTATTGTGACGCCAAAAAATTATAACGAAGCCTTTGCAGCTATTTATGCAGAGTATGTGGAAGGAACAAGCACCAAACTATTAGATTACTTTGCCCAAGATTTACTGCCCAATATCGCCAAAAATTACCGACTTAATGGCTTTAAAATATACAGCGGTTTTACCGGCAATGCCGCTGTTGGCCTAGGCTTGCTACTGGATCAACCTGATTTGTTTAATGCCTATATTCTTGCCAGCCCGACACTCAACAATCACCCGCTTAAGCTGGCAGAAAAAATAGAAAAGCAGTTTAGTAAGTTACCCAACCAACCTCGCTACGTAGCACTTTCGATGAGTGATAGCAGCTACGACAAGTCACACCTTGCGGCTTTTGAACAAGTCACCGCGCAGATGACACTGCTAGCACCTGAGCATACCCAAGTCAGTGTTCGACGCTTTGACGGCAACTACTATATGACTCAGCCCGTGCTAGCAACTAGCTATGCCATTGAAGAAATATTTAACGATGTTCACCAAGCATTAACACCTGATTCTACTATCGCCAAACAAGGTGCTGATGCCATTCTTGCCCACTATCAGTTTTTATCCAATGAAAAATACGGTTTTGAAGTCTCAGCGCTTAACTCGTTAAAAGCACTGGCGAAGTCTAAGCTGGATAATGATCCTGAAAGCGCCATCGCAATTTTGCAAAAAGCCGTTAAACACTATCCTGAATCCGCTTTTGCCCACGAAGCACTAGCCGCCAGCTATTTTCAATTAAAAGATTATAAACAAGCAGTGGCAGAGCAAAAACTTGCGGTCGCGCACGCTAAAGATCTAGTCCCTTATTGGCAACGCACTTATCAAGAAAAGCTCAGCAAGTATCAGCAAACACTTAACAACCACGCCGCTGAATAAACCGAAACGAGCAGGTGGGCATTACGCTCACCTGCCCAACAGCCTAGTCTGCTAATTCCCCTTCCCTCGCTAAAAAGTGAGAAGCTGAAAAAAAGTGAAGAACACAAAAGCTGCAACTAGACGCAGAATAGTGACTTGTCATCGCTTATTAGCAGAACACTTTATCAATATTTTATAGCTTATTATTCAGCCAGTTAGATTATTGATGCAAGGAAGAAGGGAAAATCGTTATGTTGAAATTATTTAAGAAGACACGCCACATAAAATTCGTACTAAGTGTCGCTATGGTGTCTTTTTCATTACTAACTACAAACGCATGGGCAGGCGAAACGGTAGACTTCGTTGAAAAACTGAGAACCCACTATCAACCCACCAGATCAATTAGCACTTTTTCATTGAGCTACCACTTCTTAAACAAACAGTATCGATCTCATGATTATTGGGACTATCAAGCACCGAATCGCGTTTTGTCAGTCAGGATGGTCGAAGTAGATATGGCGAAAAAGCACTTTTACGACAATGACATTCTGTATTCTCCCGGCGGTCAAATACTTGATAGAGCGCAGTACCAAAATGACACGGAAAGTTACTACTACGAAAAAAATGGTAACTTTTTAGGTAAGCGGTATTTAAACAGAGGCATGGGAAATTTTGATCGCTTTATGAGTTTTATGGCAATGAATATCGACTTTCTGGCAGTAAGGCCGTTACTAGACGAAACAAATATTGACGAAAACATTTCGCTTACTCACGATAGCCAATCAAACACCACTACCCTTACCCATACAATCTCGGACAACAGCATTATTGACTACCAATTTAGTAATGCGCCTTTACAGCTTCTAAAACTAAGCAATAAATCAAGGCAAGCGATCTACGTCTACGATGATTACCAAACAACCAGAGGTCTCACCTTTGCACGGTCGGTAAACAAGTTCTACAACGGCGATACCGTGCCTGCCTACATTAGTTTTAATGATAGGTTCGATATCATTGAGCACGTAGATGCCTCAAAATTAAAGCTTCCAGCAGGCTATGGTCCCGAAATTAAAAGGGGAGATGGCGTTTTAACAGCCACAGAAATTGCCAAAGACCTTTTTCTTGTCACCGACGCTTCAGCTTGGCGTAACAGCTTATTTAAAGTTAATGGCGATAAAATTATGGTCTTTGGCGCAAGTGGCTCGCCAGCACAAGCAACGAAAACCATTGCGCTTATTCGCGAGCAATTCCCAGAGAAAACAATTACTGCCATTCACGTAACCCACCCGCAAACACCCGATATAGCAGGCCTTAATGTTTATGCGGAGCAAGGAATCGAGATATTGGCAGATAACTATACCATTGCCGCTATCAAAGCCTTTCCAGACTTTGCCGACACTATCGATTCATTCAAATTCCGTACGATTAAGCATGAACAAGTTATTAATGGTGCGAGTTTTTATATTCTCGAAAGTATGCACGCTAAACGACAAAGCTTTGTGCACTTCAAAGAAAGCGAAATTATCTTTCAAGCAAACTTTCTTAATATCGCATTTGATAACACTATCCCTAAGGTGATACCGAATTACACTAGAACTTTTATTGATTTTGTCCGTAGCAAACAACTGAAATTAAAACGTATTGTCGGCAACTACAAAAACAACAATATTTCAGTCGAAGTGATGAATAAAACCTATAACGCCATGATGTAGACTTTAAGTGAGTTGATAAAGCTCAGGTTATCCAGTGAACCTAGTCGGCAGACTATGTTCACTTGTTTATTGAAAGGTTTTATTAAACAGTAATGCATAGAAAGCTCAGCATAAAAACACCATAGCCCTACAGTGTATGCGCTTGATAAGCCTTGTTCATAACCGCCAGCGAAATATTACTATTCCTGTTTTGCGCGACAATGCGCGTAACCTTGAGCTTTGAGTTTCGAACAAAATCAATAAACTGTTTGCTGTAGCTGGGCAGGATATTGGCAACGGTATTATCTCGAGCAATTTCAAGAAAATCTGACTGATAAATCGTGCCGCTTTTTGCAAAGTAGGCAAAGCTTTGGCGTTTTGAACGAGTACTCTCTAGCACATAAAATTGCACGCCATTGATCACTTGCTCATGGCTGATTGTTTCAAAAGAAAAGCTTTTAACCTTGTCAGTAAAGCGCGGATAGGCTTTTATTGCCGCAATCGTATAATTATCGGCATACACTTTCGCCCCCTGTTCGACAAAGGGTAAAAGTCCTGCGATATGTTCACGGTAGGGGTGAGTAACGTAAACGCCACTAATGTGCTTAGTAGGAAATTGCTGCTTAA
Organism: Thalassotalea euphylliae; assembly: GCF_003390395.1. Lineage (NCBI taxonomy): Bacteria > Pseudomonadati > Pseudomonadota > Gammaproteobacteria > Alteromonadales > Colwelliaceae > Thalassotalea > Thalassotalea euphylliae. Next base: position 3,949,462 of record NZ_QUOV01000001.1, read on the forward strand.
TGGTTGTCAGCACGGATTCAGATAGGCGACTACTTCTTGGTGCACCAAACACCATAATATCGCTGCCGTTTACCTTCAACAACGTATTGTGCTTTTGTGAAGCGTCGGTCACGAGGTAAAGATTTTCGGCAATTGCGGAAGCAACCAAAGTTAAATCTTGCTCAGCAGGCTTGATGCGATAATCATTAGGCAGTGTGAGCTTCTCAGGTGTTATCTGCTCAATCACCTCAAACTTCTCAATTCGGGTTATAAAGCTGGGAATCACATCGCCGTTGTAGTGCTTAATCAAGGAATGTGCGAAATGGTAGCCATTGCTCGTTCGGTAATCGCCATAGAGAAAAATGCGTTTTCTCGCTTTGTTATTGATGGATTCTAAACGCAGCGGCGCTAGATTAAACACATACTCGATTTCTTTACCTTCAGCACCCTCAGCCTGTCGATGCACTAAGGTCACTTTTCCAGCGGCTTTGTCTGACTGAATGTCGATGGTCTCACTAATATCCTGACTAACACTAATTGCTTGCAGCAAAGGCCTAACCGCCAAGAAATCAAGATTCATTAAGGTTAAGTTTTTATAGCGTGAGAAACTATTCATGCTCTGCGCGATGGCGCTATTACCCAAGGAAATACCATTGCGTTCATAACGCAAACTCTCGCTATCATTTTGAAAGTGCACTTCATCTAAATACAAGCCACCAGTAAGGTGATGCACAACATTTTGATAGTAATGCTGCTTTTCCATATCAATATCTGTGACTTTAAAGGCTTTGTAGCGGCTGGGCGCTTGATAGTCCCATGACTGGTATGGGTCACTGCGGCCAAAATAACTATGAGTTAGTGAAAATGCATTAATTGATGAAGTTTGCTGGTAGTGCTTTTGCAGTAGCTCAATAAATGCTTTTGCTTCACTCGCGTATGTACTTGAAGTAGCTCCTAGGTAAAGCAGCGCAAGCAGTATCAATGTGTTAATTCGCAAAATAAATTCCCTTTTAAATTCAGTGAAATTAGTTTTTCAATTCCTTGACTGCTAACTAAAGTAAAAAAGTGAAAGTGTTAATTAAATTTTATTATTAATGCCAAATCATCTACGCCAAACCAATCATGCCAAATCCCCACATGCTCAGTTACCCATTTAAGCTCGATTGAATAATCTTACCGGCCAGCTCTTTTGTCAGTTTTGCCGCAACTTGCGCAGTAACACCGTCGATATCGCGGTTGGGGTTAAATTCCACGATATCAGCACCGACAAGTGGCGCATCAATTTGATGGATAAGATTAATCACTTCACGTGTCGTTAAGCCGCCCGGTTCGCGGTGCGACACCCCCGGTGCAAAAGCTGGATCTATGCCATCAATATCTAGCGATAAATATACAGGTGTTTCAAATGACAATGGCTTAGCCAGCGGCCAGTGGCGCATTTCGAACATTTCCACCGAAAACTTTTCCGCTTGAGCAATCTGGTGGGCATTTAAGGTGCGAATACCCACTTGCACTAAACGCTGACATAGCCCGTCTTCCATCACCCGCGCAAACGGACAAGCGTTAGAGTACGGGTTGCCTTTAAAGCTGTCGTATAAATCTGAATGGGCATCAATATGCAGTATGGTCAGCTCAGGAAAATGCTGAGCGTAGGCTTTTAGCAGTGGATAGGAAACACTGTGATCGCCACCGAGCGACAAGCATAAATTGCCTGCCGAAAGCTGCGCTAATGCCGCCTGTTCAATATCGTGATTAAACCCATATGGCATCGACTTGTATGCTGAAAAGCTTACATCGTCCGCAATTTGCCACTGGGGGTTATCGGCAAGATTGACCCCAAGCTCAGTGCCTTTGTTAAGCGAGCCGTGCGCCAGCACGTTTTTGATCACGGCTGGCGCTTTGGCTGGGCCTCGTTCAAACGATGAATTATCGTCGAACGGAACACCCAGCAATGCTAACGAATTAAATGTAGGCAACTTACTCATGACCAATCGGTGAGCCAGGCGGCAGCACAATGCTTGATGCCGGAGTGACGCGCTTGCCTTGCGCTAAGCTAAAGTCGATTTGCTCAGCCAATAAAGTAAATTGCGCTTTCATACCTTGGTGCTTACGTGATTTACGGTTGTCATCTAACCAGTCACCTAAATCTTTGAGCGCAACATAAAGCTCTGCTCTGACTTCCGTCACCACTTTATCGCTGTGCCACAGGGTAAGTAAGTGCTCAACCACTTGTTGGTTAACGCGCTGCTGAACAAGCAAGCCTAAGCCCTTTTCACTGTTTTGTTTAATGGTGCTTTCTAGCAGCATATCTAACAATTTTTCCACTGATGGAATATCTTTGCCCATTAGCGATTGCTGTTGTAATCGCGCTAAACGCTCGGCATTTAATAACAGCCCAACCGTATGTTTCGTTGCCGCTTCTGCCGCGCTGACCGGATCAAAAGTTAGCCCAGTATTAGCTTTAAAACTTTCACGATTACGCTGATAGCCGTAGGCTTTCGGTGGAATTAAACCAATTAATTCGTCACTCAGGGTGAGCGTTTTCGGTGTCAAGGTTGCCAGTAAGGCATCTAGCGCTTGGTATTGGCTATCACCGGCCACGGCTGACACGCCAACCACTTCACCTTCACCTTTAACTTCGTAGCTGTAATCAACGCCAGCCACTAGTTTTACTGCCGCTTCCACTTGATAGCGATGGAAGTTATAGATTGGCACTAATACCTGCTCGATTTCCGACAGCGGAGTGCCATTGGCAATTGAGTTAATACCAAAATCTTGCAATGCTTTTTCACGCACTGCTAATACACGTGTCAACTCAGTAGCGGCGTTTTTGCCGTTATCCCATAAATGCCCTGTCGCATGACCACCTGATTTTGGTCTGGCATCGGGATCCGACATATATTGCAAGCCTTGGCTTTTCGCCTGAGCAATCAAACCTGCCAGTGCTTCATCTTCAAGTTCAGGGGCAATGTCACTGTAGCCATAGGCGATCACGTATTTGTCCCACGCGCCTATATCTGTGTCGTACGCGTTAGATAAATCAATTTCACCGTTATTAAGTGTGATGTAGGGGTGTGGGTAATCCATCACCGAGGCGCGATTATTAACACTTGCGGCGAAGTTATGGGCAATGCCTAATGTATGACCGACTTCGTGTGCAGATAACTGACGAATACGTGCCAGTGCCATTTCCTGCTGCTTGCTGGTATCCGTTTGTTCGCCACTCTCTTCGTTCATATCGAAAGGTGAAGTTAAACCAAGGGCAATCAAGTAGTCTTGGCGCACACGCAATGAGCCTAAGGTCACATGGCCTTTGATAATTTCACCCGTGCGTGGATCAATAACTGACGCACCATAGCTCCAACCACGTGTCGCACGATGTACCCACTGGATCACGTTGTAACGCACATCCATAGGATCAGCATCTGCTGGTAACATTTTCACCTGAAACGCATCTTGGTAGCCAATCGCTTCAAACGCTTGATTCCACCAACGTGCACCGTCTAACAAGGCACTTTTTACTGGCTCTGGTACGCCAGCATCTAGGTAATAAACAATCGGCTCAACTGCCGGCGAAAAAGCAGCCTCTGGATTTTGCTTTGCTAAACGATGGCGCGGAATAACACGCTGAATCAGCGGCTCATCAATTTTAGTGGCGTAGTCAGCATGGCTTATTGCCCAGTAGCCGCTGTAGGGGTGGAACGCACGTTCTTGGTAATTATCGTCTGGCAGTTCAATTAAGGAATGATGGAAGTTAACGGTTACTGCTGTGTTTTCTGGCGTAACTGATTTTAAGTAAGTGCCAGCGCCCGTGCCTTTAAAGGTGATCGTAGCTTCAAATTCGGTATTTTTAGGAAAAGCTTTAGTGCGCTTAGCGTACAAGCCACTGCGGGTGGCATCGACTTTAAAGCTGCCTTGTTTGCGCTGTTTTAAACGCTCACTAACACCGTGGATATCAGAAAGTAAAAACGGCGTGTAATCCACCACAACTTTGCCACTTTTACTCGCTTTCGCCACTTTAAAGCCCCAGATAATTGAGCTGGCAAAGGCTTCATCAATGGCTTGACGTTCAAGTTCATTGTCACTATTCGCGCGATAGTAAGTATTAAGCTGACGTAAAAAGACTTTTTCGCCAACACGCTCAAACTGCACTAAACGAGTATTACCTAACTGGCCGCGATCTAAGCCAATATCGTTAGAGCCGATGCCGTGTGGCATACTGCTTTGAAATAAAAACGGCTGCTCAAAGTTGTCAATTTCTAGGTAAACCTTGCCGCTATTTTCTTCGTGATAAAACGAAAAATAGCCTGATTGGTATTGCTTGTCTTTGCTAAATTCTGCGAAGTCAGCAGGCTCTGCCCACGCGCTGGAGAGCCAGCTTAGACAAAGTAAAAGCACGGTTAACAGACGATTTAATTTCATCCTAATTCCTTATTATTTTTACTAAAAACGGTCACAAAATTGAGTTATAATCGGCTAAAAGTTAGAGTGAAAACTTTCAATAAATTGATCACCCGTGCCAATAGCGAAATGCATGACTTAACTAGCTTTTTGGCAACCGAGAGATTTACTCTAGCTAGGGCGTATTGAACTTTAGAGATTGAAAGCTCGACACGCCCTACAATATACAGTTGGCGAAGGAGGATCAAATAGAAATCGACCAGCCAACAATAACTTGCCATCAACAACAAGCAATTAGGTAACCCTATGCAACGACTAGCGCCAGCATTACGCGAAGACGACGTACCTTTAGACTTAATCTCGTTAATTAAAACCATTCTTGCCGCCACCAAAGAAATTTCATTCCGCGTTAGCCAAGCGCAATTAGGTGGCTTAATGGGTTCGACTTTAGATGAAAACATTCAAGGTGAAGTACAGAAAAAGTTAGACGTGGTTTCCAACGAATTAATCAAAGATATTTTGTTGGAATCAGGCTTTGTTCGCGCTATTTCGTCGGAGGAAGAAGATACCTCAGTGGCTGGCGACCCTAACGGCAAGTTCTTAGTGTCGTTCGATCCACTCGATGGCAGTTCAAATATTGATATTAACTCGCTAATTGGCACAATTTTCTCGATTCACGAAGCCATTCCTGAGCTTGCCGCTGACGATCCTAAACAATTCCAACAACCTGGCCACAAGCAAGTGTGTGCCGGTTATGTGCTTTACGGCCCGTCAACCATGTTGGTAATGACCACAGGTAAAGGCACGCATTTTTATGTACTCGACAGAACCCACGGCGGTTACTTGTTGGTTGAGCGCAATGTACAAGTGCCAGCCGATACCCGCGAATTCGCGATTAATATGTCGAACCAACGTTTCTGGCAAGCACCAATGCAAAACTATATTAATGATTTAGTTGCTGGTAGTGATGGCCCGCGCGGCGAGAACTTTAATATGCGCTGGATTGCCGCGATGGTTGGCGATATTCACCGAGTACTGACGCGCGGCGGTATTTTCACTTACCCTGCCGATAACAAAAACCCCGAAAAGCCTTACAAGCTGCGCTTAATGTATGAAGCGAATCCAATGAGTTATTTAGTGGAGCAAGCGGGTGGTTTAGCGATGACTAGCGAAGGGCCGATAATGGAGATTGAGCCAAATGATATTCACCAGCGTGTGGAAGTGATCATGGGCTCTAAAAACGAAGTTGAGAAATGCTTGAGCTACTATAACTAGCTCATATCACGCGATTTCAAAACGCTATAAAAGCTCATTCATAGCTCACTCATAGCTCAGTAAAAGCCGCATCAAATTCGAGGTTATTCGAATAAGACTGCGGCTTTTTTTTATCCACCAAAAACTGCTAGAATACGCGCCAATTAACGTTATTTAAATTTATTCGCTTGGAGAATTATCAATGCCAGCTTACGCGGTCGGACACAAGGTGCCAGATTCTGATTCAGTTTGTTCAGCAATCGCCCTATCGTACCTAAAAAACCAAATTGGTGAAGACGTAAAACCAGCACGTTTAGGCGAGCTATCACCAGAAACTTTATTTATCTTAGACAAGTTTGGTTTCGAGCAACCTGAATTAAAAATGACGTTTGCTGATACTGACGGTATTTACGTGGTTGATCATTCAGATCGCATCCAAGGTCCAGACGATATCGACGACACCACAGTTTTAGGTATTATCGACCACCACAAACTAGGTGATATCACGACATCAACACCACTTGAGTGTTGGATTCGCCCAGTAGGTTGTACTAATACCATTATTAAAATGATGTACGATTTCCACAGTGTTGAAATTCCAAAAGACATCGCTGGCGCTATGATGTGTGCAATTTTATCTGACACCGTGATCTTCAAATCACCAACCTGTACGACTGCCGATATCAAGTGTGTTGAAGCATTGGCGGAAATCGCTGGTGTAGAAGACTACAAAGCACTTGGCATGGAAATGTTTGAAGTGAAATCAGCGGTTGCTGGCACACCAGTACGTGACCTAGTGATGCGCGACTTTAAAGACTTCAACATGCACGGCAACAAAGTAGGTATCGGTCAGTTAGAGCTGATCAACTTAGCTCTAGTTGACGACATGAAAGCTGACTTACAAGCCGATATCGCGGCATTAAAAGCGGAAGGTGACTACCACAGCGTATTGTTGGTATTGACCGACATTATGAAAGAAGGCTCAGAAGTACTCGTTGTCAGCAACAACGACGACTTAACAGAAAAAGCCTACGGCGCAGCTTCTGTTGACGGTAAAGTGTGGATCGACGGCATTATGAGCCGTAAGAAGCAAGTAGTTCCACCACTACAAGATTCATTAGCTTAATCCAATAAGCTTTTCTAAATACTTAAAACCCAGCGTTAACGCTGGGTTTTTTATTCCTTGCATTTAAACCCTGCTATAAATGAATCAATATCGACGCTTGGTCTTTTTTGGTCATTTTTGAGACCACCAACTTAAACGAATTATCTATCATCCGCTCAATTTCACCCACAGGTACAGAGCCATCTAAAATCACCGTATTCCACAGCGCGCGATTCATGTGATAGCCGGGGATCACGCTAGGAAATATATCACGCAGCATAACCGCTTCTTCGGGGTCACATTTTAAGTTCATGCAGTAATGACCCTCTAGCTTACCGTCAGTGCCTTTTTCGTTGCCCTTACCCAAGGATAAGGTGGCGAACATCTTGCCTTTTACTTTATAAACTTCAACATCTTCGCCAAATGGAAAATCTTTAATTGTTTCAGGCTTAGCAAGTAAATATGCCCTTACTTCTTGCTCGTTCATCTTTAAATCCTAATTAGAATAACAACTTAGTTGTAAGCACTAGTATAAACAGCACGCTTAGAAAAGTGATCTTTGTCATGCTTTTCTACACTCGTTTACATTTCGACAAAGCTACGACATCAGTCGCACACACTCTTTTGCTAAAAATACAGTCAAGCAAAACGGAATTGCTTTTATGGTGACAGCAGTATGACCTTGTCTACTTATTAGCACATTGCAATAGCAATACAGTAACAAGGAACACCAAGTTTTAAAAACGGAACAATGTGAATACTTAGCTAGCGCTTGGTATCAAATGCTTAGCCATTGTCTTGGCTAACAATATTAGTTTAGGAGAGAACAATGAAACATAAATTACTCGCTGGTATCGCCGTAAGCGCCATTGTTGCAGGCTCATATGCGCCAGCTAGCTTCGCGCAGCAATACAAATTTGTTGCCACTGACAGTTCGCATGAAACCCGCCTATGCGTTAGAGCAGGTAATAACGACGTAAAAGGTGTTAAAAGCACATTACGTAAAATGGGCATTCATGATCGCAAGGTAAACATCAATACAATTCGCTGTAACGACATAGCGCCTGCCAAGTTTGCTTATAAGTATCAAGCAGATAACACGTTCAACTTTTTGAACAAGTACAGCATTGGTAAGAACAAGGTTAATGCTTCTGTAACCATTCGCGACGTTGCCAAAGCGGGTCAAGAGCCCAAAATCATCTATGTATCTGCGGCTAACTAGCCTGTGATATTGCTAAATATCGCACGCCATTGCCATTCAAACGGCAATTGCAACAATAAGAATAACCAGACAAGTAGCTCTTTGCTGCTTGTCGCTTATTCTCTCACCTCCCATTCGAATAACCTCAGATAAAACCATTAATCGCAGTGAAAAATCATTGCACCATACCGACTGCCGTGACAGCATAGCCCGCTAGTTATTCGTATCTGCAAAACACCTCATGACTGCAAAAACAATCGTTTATTTAGCCAGTGCTGCAATTTTACTTATTGGCTCAGCTTTTCAACCCGCTTACGCACTTGGCAAACTTGGTCACCAGCTAGTGTGCGATCTCGCTTACCAAGCATTAACCCCCGACGCTAAAAGCCAAGTTGACAATTTACTCGCTAGCCTTAATAAAACAGAGCGAAAGCGCATTAATCAATACAACTTTGCCAAGAAAAATAGCCCTATTACTTTAGGTAAAGCTTGCACTTGGCCTGACGCCATTAAAAAGCTTGATCATTACGATAAATATAAGCCGTGGCATTACGTTAACCTTGGCCGTGATGAGCAAGAGTTAACCCACAGCACTTGCCAAAAAGACTGCATTACTCAAGCAATTCCTTATCACGCCAAGCAAGTCACACAAGGTAAAAATGTTAAACAGCGCACTGAAGCACTGATGTTTTTAGGCCATTGGCTGGGTGATATTCACCAGCCGCTGCACGTCAGTTTTGCGAGCGACTGGGGTGGAAATAAAACGAAAATTGAAGTTCAAGGTGTAAAATGTTCAAGCATGCATTGGTTATGGGATGAGTGCTTATTGACTCGCCAGACAAAACACAAAAAGTTAGCAGAACAATACCAACAAATGTTCAGCCTACTGGCTAAGCAACTTGCCAGTACACCAAGTGCTGATATGGTTAAGTGGCAAAACGCCTCAGTGCTTGATTGGGCGAACGAATCTTTTGCTATTGCGCGTTTGCCAGCAACTAAGTATTGCCAATCTAACGCAAGCCATACCTGCCAAGAGCGTAATTTGCCAGTGAAGCTGACTAGCAAAGAGTTAGATCTAATGTCACAGCAAATTAACCTTCGTATGTTGATGGCAAGTGTTCGACTTGCCCACCAGCTCAACACGAGCTTCAACTAAGATAAACTATACTCAGCGCCGCGATATTTTTTCCAACGACATTTAGCTCAGCGACACTTTCCTCGAAAAGCGCTGAGCTTAAATGCAGCTAACTTGTGAGCTGATTTTTAGCCGCTATCCACTGCGACATATATTGGGTACTTTTGTGGCTGTGATGATTGAGCATTAAGCCGATAAAGTTCCGCCCTCGATGCATTGTTAGCTGATTGACGATACAGGTTAACTGCTCTCTAAATTGTTCAATAAACGGCTGGCTGGTAAACAGTAGTTTGCGATTTCGCTCAGCAAGTTCACTGGCCATTTGCCACTGTTCTTCATTTTGATAAAGCACAACAGCTGCTTGTGCTATTTCGTTGACTTTGTCACTAACAGCCCCAGGCCAAGCTAAATCAGTAGCCATTCCCTCTGCGCCAATTGCGGTAGTAACCGACGGTGTGCTGCACAACATGGCATCACTTAACTTTCCTTTAATACCTGCACCAAAACGCAATGGTGCCAAGCACACTTTAGCTTTCGCCATTACCTCAAAAGCATCTTCTGCCCAACCTTTGACTAGAAAACCGGATTTTTCACAATGCAGGTCAGTCGCTTTTTTCGGCGGATAAGCGCCATAAATGTGCAGCTCAGCTTGCGGCAAAGCCTTACGAATTTGCGGCCAAATTTGCTGCTTAAGCCACAGCACAGAATCCCAATTAGGTGCATGGCGAAAATTGCCTATCGCAATAAAATTGTCACGCTGAGCATAAGGCAAGCTGGGTTTCGCTAACGCTTGTTCATCATATAGAAACGGCAAGTAACAAAGATGTGAGGCAGGCACTTGGTAGTGCTCAACCAATAGCGCCATTTCCACTGGCGAGATCATAATAGTTAAATCACAGCGATAAATGGCCGCGACTTCGCGAATCGCAAGCTCTGTATTTAGCTCGGTATTATCAAGATGGCCATCTTTTTTATAAGCTTGATGACGAGCGTTGCGCAGGCTCTGCAAGTCTTCTGTGTCGAGAATTTGCAATGCATTAGGACAGTATTTGGCAACGCGCCAGCCAAATTGCTCTTCCACCATATATCTGTCATACATTACTGCATCAGGCGCTAGCTCGCTGACAAAGGCATCAAAGCTATCGCAATTCAGCGTGATTTCCTGCGCAGCAACATCGAGCGTTGCCAAATCAATCATATGATCACTTTTATTCGCCGCACTTACAAAAGTTACTTGATAATCCAACGTTTGAAATAAACGAATAAGCTGAACCATGCGGCTGCCAGCTGCGGAAGAATTGGGTTCAGGCCAAACCCAACCAATAATAAGCAAAGATTTCATAGAAAATAGCAGAAAAGGAGAATCTCGCTATTTTACGATAGGTACATGGTCTATCGCCACAGTTTAAAAGCTTACTCATATCGCAAAGTAAACCAAACATAACTAGTTTTTTATAAAAAAAAGCCAGCAAAAATGCTGGCCTTTAGTAACAAGAACTGGCAGAAAATTACTGAGCAGCTGCTTCTGCTTGCTCACCTACTTCTGGTGCTGGCTCAGGCTTTTGAATTTCTAATAATTCAATTTCGAAATTCAATACTGAGTTACCAGGAATGCGTGGTGGGTTACCCATAGGGCCGTAAGCAAGATCTGAAGGGATAGTGAACTTATACTTCGCACCTACCGACATTAACTGAACGCCTTCAGTCCAACCGCGAATTACGCGATTTAGTGGGAATACCGCTGGCTGGCCGCGATCTACTGAGCTATCGAATTTCTCACCGTTAATCAAAGTACCTGTGTAGTGTACTTTTACAGTGTCAGTTGCGGTTGGCTTTTCACCCTCAGCAGGGGTAATGATTTCGTACTGAATACCAGATTCAGTGGTCATCACACCTTCGCGTTTTGCATTTTCATCAAGGTATTTTTGACCTTCTGCCAACGCATCTTCTGCTTGCTTAGCAATTTGCGCTTGCTGCTTTTCTTTCATTTGCTGATCAAGCGACATTAATAAAGCTTGAATTTCTTCTTGTGGTAATTGTGATTTGCCTTCTAAGCTTTCTACAAAACCTTTTACGATCAGCTCTTTATCTAACGCTAAACCTAACTTCTCATGTTCTGCTAGGTTACGCTCCATGTACATACCAATTGACGCGCCTAAACCATAAGCTTGCTTGTCAATTTCTGCTTCCAATACTGGCGCTTGCGCTACAACAGGCTCTTCTTTTTTAGCTTCCTGACAGCCAAATACAGACACCATCGCAATTGCAACCAAAGTCGGTTTAAACAATTTCATTTAATACTCCAAAGTTGAACATAACAAAGACCACGGTGATTTTTATTATTTTTGTTCAATCGCGTGAAAAAACACTTATACTAACGGCTATTGTGGTCAGAAAAAAGTATTAAATATTGATGTCGCTTAATCGATTGTTTTCACTCTGTAAAATTGCCGTTTTGCCATGGTTTTTAAGCGCTTGTCAGCCGAGTGATTCACAACCAATTGAACGGTGGCGACACGCTGCTGAAGGTGCGAGAGCAGCCGATATTTCCAATGATGGAAAATTGAGTGTTGTCTCATCAATTCATCATGGCATCAGCGTTTGGGATATCGATAAAAATGCGCTGAAATTTACTTGGTCACAACAACAAGACAACGCCGATAATTTAGTGTTAGCGATTGATATTGCTGATAATAACTCACATGTGGTCACCGCCAACAGCGAAGCTTTCTCGCTGTGGAACGCAGAAACAGGTGAATCAGAAGGCTTTTATCAAGTCAGTGAATCACGCATTCGGGATATCGCTATTGCTAACAACGGTAATTATCTACTTATTGGTAAGTCCAACGGCAAAGTAGCTCACGTCACAATGGCAAACGGGCGACGCCTCGAATTCTTAGGCCATAGCGAAAAAATCAATACTGTTGATATGCTACCCAATGGCCGCGTTGCCATCTCTGGTGGTAACGACTTTGTCGCCTATGTTTGGGATACGCTATCAGGGCAAGTGATTTACCAATTTAACCACCCCAGCCGTGTTACTAAAGTCGCGCTTGATCCACAAGGTCGTTATGCCTTTACCGCAGATAGCAAAAAAGATGCGCATATTTGGAACTTAAAAACTGGCAAACTGGTTAACAGCTTAAAATATACTAATCGCCAAGAAGTGTTTAGCTCAGTGCGATTCTCACCCGACGGCACACAGCTACTCACCGGCGCGCCAACGCGTAAAGTCAGTTTGTGGAATATTGGCACTGGGCAACGTATCGCCAGTTGGCGCGTAACACCGCGCGAAGACATTCGCCCTGCCGGCGCCGTTGTTTACAGCGCCGCTTTTCGCGATAATAACCACTTTATTACCGAAAGCTCGTCTGGATTTGCCGAATTATGGCCACTACCCCAATAACTGCTGATAATCCCAGCGATACAAATCAAGCAATAAGTACGTTAGAACAACGTATTGAAACCTTGGAAGCAAAAAACGCTTTTCAGGAAGATTTAATCGAACAATTAAATCAAGAAATTACTATTCATCAAGCGACATTGGCTGAAATGAAAGAGCATTTGCATCTCGTGGCACAGCGCGTAAAAGACATGGCGCCAAGTAATGTAATGAAAGCGGAAGATGAGCCACCGCCGCCACATTATTAATGGAATAAGCGAGCGACTTGTCACAATAAGTGTTTGGTAAGCCAGCGATAGTGCTGGCTTTTTATTAGCTGATACTCGTGGCCGCTACTCAGGTTTAAATATACCAATCATTTGCTCGCTCTCGCGCACTTGCTTCTCAACATGCGCTTCAGGCTGCGTCATTTGTTCTCCACAGCTCACACAGGTCACTTTTTCAATACCATTTTCTTTGGTGAGTGCCATGGTATCCATCGCCTTACAGCTCGGGCAAACTGCGCCTGCAATAAATCGTTTTTTCACATTCGTTCTCTTTATTGTGCTTCTTACTAAACTTCTTACCGTACTTAGCCAGCATTTTAACTTGAAAGCCACTAGGGGGAAAAGCGACAATAGCGCCAATTTTATAAAGTAGTACTAATTGGAACGCGCGCTTGATCACTGCCCAAGACTTAGATGTTTACCGAGGCTCAAAAGCCTTAATTACCAATGCCACCTTTACGGTGCACGCCAAGCACAAAATTGGCTTAGTTGGTGCCAACGGCTGCGGTAAATCATCACTATTTTCTGTTTTTCTCGGTGGCCTATCACCTGATAAAGGTGAGCTCAAAATGCCTGCCAAATGGCGCATCGCCACGGTAAAACAAGAAACACCAGCGCTTGATGCTAGCGCGCTTGATTATGTGATTGATGGCGACACCGAATATCGCACCATTGAAGCAGAGCTTGAACAAGCGCGACAAGCAGAAAACGGCACCTTAGAAGCCACCTTGCTAAACCAATTAGAAACCATTGATGGCTACAGCTTACCAGCACGTGCTGGTGAGCTTTTACATGGGTTAGGCTTTAGCCAAACTGAACTTTCGCAGCCAGTTAAAAGCTTTTCTGGTGGTTGGCGCATGCGCCTGAATTTAGCGCAAGCGCTGATTAGCCGAGCCGACTTATTACTGCTGGATGAGCCAACCAACCACTTAGATCTTGATGCGGTTATTTGGTTACAGCGCTGGTTAAAACGCTTTGATGGCACCCTAGTGTTAATTTCTCACGATCGCGACTTTCTTGATGATGTTGTCGGTCAAATTCTGCATATTGAGCGCCAAAGTGCCAAGCTGTACTCTGGCAACTACACCGCGTTTGAGCGACAGCGCGCTGAACATTTAGCGCAGCAAGATGCCGCTTACCAAAAACAGCAACGCGAAGTCGCGCACTTAACCAAGTTTGTTGATCGTTTCCGCGCGAAAGCGAGTAAAGCAAAGCAAGCGCAAAGCCGTTTGAAGCGATTACAAAAGCTACCTGATTTAGCGCCTGCTCATGTTGATAGTCAGTTTACTTTTAGTTTCGAGCAACCTGAGCATTTGCCCTATCCACTGCTCTCCATTACCGATACCGACTGTGGTTATGGCGACACCCGAATTCTAGCGCAAGCCAATATCACCTTAGTTCCAGGCACACGTTTGGGGCTATTGGGGCGAAATGGCGCGGGTAAATCAACGTTAATCAAATCGTTAGCCGGTGAGCTTGCCTTGCTGAGCGGCGAGCGTTTTTGTGCACAAGACTTAAATATTGGCTATTTCTCTCAGCATCAGCTAGAGCAACTTCATGGCAACTCGACAGCGCTTGAACATATATTGCGTGATGCACCGCATTTTGGGGAGTTAGATGCTCGCAACTATTTAGGGCGTTTCGGTTTTAGCGGCGATCAAGCATTAGCACAAGCCAGTACGATGTCAGGTGGGGAAAAAGCACGCCTAGTACTCGCCCTGATTGTATTGGCAAAACCACAACTCCTGCTGTTGGATGAACCGACAAACCATTTAGATTTAGAGATGCGCCAAGCCTTAGTGATGGCGCTACAAGATTTCCAAGGGGCGATAATCCTTATTGCCCATGATCGCTATTTACTAGAATCCTGTGTTGACGAATTTTTATTGGTTGGGCAAGGCAAAGTCACTAGCTTTGACGGAGATATCGACGATTACCAGCAATGGTTAAATGACGATAAAAAACTCAGCAAAGCACAATCAGCCGAACCCAAAGAAGCGCAAAATTCAGGTGTAGATAAAAAACAGCAACGCCAGCAACAAGCTGAGTTGCGAAAGCAGGCTGCGCCACTGAAAAAGCAAGTGGATAAACTCAACAAACAAATGGAGCAATGGCAATCAGAACTCGACGAGGTTGAGGCCATTCTTGCCGATGGTGAGATTTATCAATCAGACGATAAGGCCAAATTATCTAGCCTGCTTAAACAGCAAGCGAGCTTGAGCGAGCAAATTAGCGAAGCTGAAATGGAATGGCTTGATTTAGAAGAAAAAATTGACGCGATCATGAATCCAATCGGGTAAGATGAGCATAAAGCGATGATCTGTAACGTGAATTCTAGGGCGTGTTGGACTTTCAGGATTGTTTTTGCAGCAGCCTGTTTGAGTTTTATACAAGGCGGCACTTGTGCAGTGTAGTCACTCTCCATAAATAAGTGCCAACACAGTAGAAAATTCAAAAAGGCGCTGCCCTGCGGGTTCATCTAAACGCTTCCTGCTCATTGTTGCTCGCTTTTTACATAGAACGACTATGCGACAAAGCTAGCGCCGCGATCAGAAAGCGTTTAGATTGAACAAAAATTCAATCTCGAAAGACCAACACGCCCTTGCAGTTTAAGCACTTTTAATGCAGTTTGCTAAACTATCAATAACACGTTCATTTACGACAAGAGAGTTATTATGAACAAACTTACCCTTGCTAGCCTAACCTTAGCGCTATCTTTAAGCTCGTTATCTGGCGTCGCCGCCGATTTAAAATCTGGCATTTATGAACTTAACCGCGGCCAATTTAAAGCCGCGATGGCAGAGTTTCAACCTCTGTTAGAAGAAGGCTACGCTCCTGCCCAGTATCAAGTGGCTATGATGTATAAGAATGGCTGGGGAATGCGTAAAAGCCTGCAAAAGTCTTATGAATTATTGTCACTTGCTGCCGATCAAAACTACCCTGATGCTCAGTTTGAACTCGCCTTGATGTATACCGAAGGCGAACCGGTCGAAAAAAATTCGAAAAAAGCATTTGAACTCACTAAAAAAGCAGCAGAAAAAGGCCTTGCCAGCGCACAATTTAATTTGGGCGTAATGTATGCAGAAGGCACAGGAACCTATCGCGACAATCGTAAAGCTGTGCGTGAATACGAAAAAGCAGCCAAACAAAATTACGCGTTGGCTCAGTTCAATCTTGCGTTAATGCACTTTGAAGGCAAAGGCACAGAGAAAGACATTATTCAGTCATATATTTGGAATACCATAGCATCACGCAATGGCTATCAACCCGCTGAGAGCAGCCGCGTGCTAGATGAGCGAAAGCTTCCTGTTGAAGAAATTAAAAAAGCACGAGAAGAAGCTGACAGTCTTTACCGTAACTTGCTTGCTCAAGCCGAAATCAGAGCAAAGAACAGTCAATAATTAATCAACTTTAACTGGCATTATTGATCTATATCACTATGCCGTTTTGCTCCTTATTTACAATGGTCGTCAGTAACAAATAAGGAGCATGTCATGGACATTCTAAAATCTTTCTTTAACGATCCTGTATTCTGGTTCTCGTTTGGTGGCTTGACTATCGTATTGGCTATTTGTGCTTACTACGTTTACTTCTTTATGAAGAACATTGCTGAAGACAAGTAGCACCAATTAATTTTATCTGCCGAAACATAGAGTTATTTATTGTCTTCAAGGTTGGTTAACAAGCATAAATTTCACGTACAATTTTTAAACATTTTCTGCGCTAGCTTTGCTATAATGGAGCATAACTCAGATAATATGGTGTCGTCGTTATGATCTCTGTTAACCAACAATCTACTTCTCTCAGTTTTATTGAGCAGCAACGCCAACGTCAGGATGAAGAGCGCGAGCAACTTTCTTCTGCACGCCGTATCAATCGTGCTGCTGATGACCCTGCTGGTCTACAAATATCTGAACGTCTTACTTCTCAAATTAATGCGAGCAGTCAACTTAGCGTTAACGCTCAAGATCAAATCAATTTAAATAACGTTCAAGAAGCCAGCCTTACAGCTATCTCTGATAGCCTGCAACGCGCCAATGAGCTTTCAGTTCAATCTGGCAGTGCTTTCAATGATCCAAATGCTATTCAAGGTGAATTAGATCAGTTAACGGAACAAGTAAATGCTATTGCAGGCGAAGCGTTAGGCGATCCAAACTTTTTATCTGGCTTAGATGCAAATGACCCAGCGGCAACACAAGCGGCACTTGAAACTGCATTTGAAAGTGTTAGTCAGCAAGCGACAGCATTAGGCGCAGACAGCAATAGCTTGGGCAGCCAAGTGAGTACCTATGAAACCTCTGTGGTAAACGTTAGTGCATCACGCTCACGTATCCAAGACACAGACTTCGCTTCTGCCAGTTCAGAACAAGAACAAGCTGAAGCTCAGTTGCAAGCTGCCATTATTACGCGCCGTGAAGAGGACTCTCGTCGTGGTTTGTTAGTGAATCAGTTGGTTTAGTTCAATTGCCTGTAAAGCAGATACCTTAATACAAACACAACTGTTCTATCTCAAGCTAATATCCGTATAATCAAGCCTACCCCATGAGTGTCATGGGGTAGGCTTTTTCTTTTCATAACTTATTTTCAAAAATACAGCCAAGATGATAATCAACAGCTCATTTAAACCAGCGTGGTGGCTTAGCAACGCTCACTTGCAAACTATTTTGGCAAAGTATTTTCGCAAGCATCAGCGCATCGCACTGCACAAGTCAAGCCTAGAAACGCCCGACGATGACTTTATCGATTTAGCGTGGACAGAATTGCCCGAGCGAAATAGTGCAAAACCGATTGTGGTTATATTGCATGGCCTCGAAGGCTCAGCCGATAGCCATTATGCGAAAGGCATGTTAACCGCAATTAAGAATGCGGGTTGGATAGGTGTGCTGATGCATTTTCGCGGCTGCAGTGGGCGCCCTAATCGCCATGGACGTTCTTATCACTCAGGTGATACACGTGATATCAACTTCTTATCAAATTGGCTGCAAAATCTTTACCCACAGGCGCCAAAAGCAGCAGTTGGCTTTTCATTAGGCGGAAATGTGGTAACCCGTTATTTAGCCGAGCACCAAGATCACCCTTATCAAGCTGCAACCGTGATCTGTGCGCCACTAGATTTAACCAGTTGCAGCCGTCGTATTGCCAAAGGTAGTTCACGTATCTATCAGAAGTACTTGGTCGATATGTTAAAAGCCAGCACCTTAGTTAAAGTTGAACAGCAATTGTTACCTGAAATCAATCCAAGCCGACTGGAAAAAGTCAAAGAGCTATGGGATTTTGATCATATGGTTACCGCTCCTGTAAATGGTTTTGCTAGCGCTGAAGACTACTATCAACGTGCCAGTGGTAAGCCCGTGATGGCCAAGATTAATGTTCCTTGTCTATTTATTCATGCCGCTGACGATCCGTTTTTGGATCATCAGCATATCGTACCCGATCAGCCACTGCCTGAGCATATTGATTTTGAGATTAGCGAAAAAGGTGGGCATGTTGGTTTTATCACTGGCAATAACCCGTTAAACCCAATTTATTGGTTAGAGCAACGCACACCTGCCTATTTGAGTCAGTTTTTATGATTATTCCCCATCAAGAAATTCAGCCCGAGACATTAACAAAGTTAATCCAAGAATTTGTGCTGCGAGAAGGCACCGACTACGGTTTAGAAGATGTTGAACTCACGCAAAAAATTGCGCAAGTAAAGCAACAATTAGCGAGCGGAGAAGCCGTGATCGTCTATTCAGAGCTCTATGAAACGGTCAATATCATCCCTCATACGGAAGTTGAGCAATATTTGTCAGCGTCAGAGTAAAGCACTTTTGCTAATCGGCATGAGGACTATTCAAGCGTCAACTGCATATGACGCTCGGTAAAGTGGTTTGAGAATACCGCCAGCTTGTTATCTGCTTGCTCAACTAAACTCACCTTGCGCGGCAAATAACAAGCTTTGTTAAAACGTGCGGTCACTTTTTGATAAGGCTTTTCAGTATTCACTAGCGCCCAATTCATCTGGTACATACCGTGTATTACACAAGCATGCATTCCTACCATTTTAGCCAGCCAAGGCTGCAAATGAATGGGGTTATAGTCGCCTGATAGCTTAGCATATTTGCGTGCTAGCGCTGGCGTCAGTGTTTGATAAGCCACTGCTGAAAGTGCACTCGCTACATCGAACTGCCGTCTTCTTTCACCCCGTTGATAGTCTTTAAATTTATCTAACAACTGATGTTCGCTAACAAGACAAACATTGTTGTTCTGCAACATCTCAATTCGAGTATGATAAACCAAGCCTTTGTCGCTTGCCTGGCAGCCTATTATGCTCAGTATTAAGTCAAACGGCTGTTGCCAACTTACTGGTTGTTGTTCCTCAAAACTAGCACTGATATGAATCAAACCAATCAGACCACTCGGCAGTTTAGCCTGCAATAACAACTGCCCAAGATAGCGATAGCTTTCTATAAACAAGTAGCTTATTGGTAAAGTTTGGCAATTAAAGAGTTGCTTAAAGCTTTGTTGGCGCGAATTATCAGCTGCCAATCCATTAAGGCGAATGGCGAGCGGCGCAAAGCTATTACTCGGCAAGCAAGCAGATAAATCACTTTTCGGCACAGATCTTTCAGGTGAATCACTTTGCTGATTAACGAGCTTGTTATTCGCCAGTTCACAGCTGCTAACATGTTTTTTTAGTTGTGCTCGGCTGATCAATAAATTGCCGAGTAATCTCGTTAGCAACCGAAACTTCGGTGCTGGTGTCTGAAGCAATGGCGTCATGATAAACTTTATTATTGTTATTTTTTAATTGAAGCCGTGACCATCTGATCACATAGAGACATCCTGTCTATATCATCTTTAGTTTCATTAAAGTGGCATACCTTATGTTCTATAACATCGCCACTCATTGACTTCCTGTCTCTCTAGCGTCCACCAGTGCGGCATACCGTATGTTCTATACATCGCCACTCATTGACGTCCTGTCACCGTGGCATACCGTATGTCCTATACATAAAAGCCAACTTTACGTTGGCTTTTAGAACATTTATTAGCCACTTGAGCTATTATTGCCCAGAAGTGATTGTAATTTCACCTATTTTATTATTTTCAATGTCTTCTTCGGTAAAGCGAAGTGGTCTTAATTGCGGCTGCTGAGAATACAGCATAGTTTGATCTAAATTATGATCCGCCCCAAACGCATGCGACTGCGAATAACTTAACAAGCCACGAGCCACTGGCCCTTCATCAGTAAAGTTCACCACTGTCATCCAGCTACTGCCATAATTAATATGGTAGCCCTCACCTTCGACACTCATCATGGTATTTGGCAGTGTAGGGTAAGTATGGCGTGGCAATAGGGTGCCATTATTGCTGGTAGCAGCTCTAAAGACATTAAAACCACCTTCAATATTATGCGCCCCTGCCCATGGAATTTTCACGCCAGTTGCTTGCCCATCCGGTGTACTGCGCTCAACAAACTGAACCGTGCCTAGTACCTCATCCAATGCTATGCCTGCTGATTCCACCGTCATAATTGCCCGTGCAAACTGAGTTAACACCTCAGGGGTTGCAGCCAATGTATTTGGCGTTGTTATAGGATTAGCCGGATCGAAATCATTTTGCCATTGTGGCGCTAGATTAAATTGAAAAGCAAACTCGCGGAACAGGTGGCCGGCACTGCTGTTTAGATTCATTGTGCCGTCCCATTGCGCCAAGGCACTGCAGCCTGCGCTAATATCGACATTTTGGCCATCAACATTGACGGGAGTATTGCCCTGATTTTGACACATTGCTAATAAGTCACTCAGTACTGCTTCACCCAAATAATTGCGATTACCGAGCAGTGCTTGCTCCACTTCTTCTGGCGTAAACAAACCATCACTGCCAGCAGCGTCTGCCAACAATTTATGCGCCATACGCGAACGCAAAGATTGTTGATTATCCACTTGTCCATAAAGCGGCGATACACCAGTAATTGGCGCTTGTGCATTCGTTAGCCAAAAGCTGTCGTTAGAATTTTGCACATAGTCAGTGCCTGAATATTTCGGTGCTTGTTCATAAGGAACAGGTCGGTCAAAATCAAACGCCGAAATAAACGCTGGCAAAACGGTAAAACCTGCTTGTTGTTTGGCGCCGATCAATAACGGGTTGGTTGTTAACTCAGTTATCGCAGTATCGGTTAAAAACGGTACGGTTGAATCATCAATATAAAAGACATTACCTTCACGATCTGCCGCCATGGTGTTGTTAAAAATAACACCGTCATGATCTCTAAACGCTTGCTTAAATTCGTCCATGTTGGTGGCAAGGTTCATCGCCAGCCAGTGATCGACAATGTCTAAATTAGCGGTATTAGCATCTTTAATCGCGTATGCATCACCATCTGGCCCCCATTCAAAAGCGCCGGGCACAACAACCATAGGCCCTTGATGAGTTGAATAACTGTTTTTCGCTAGTTGAATGGTTTGCCCCGGCGCCACTGCCACATCAATCACTAATTCGCGGCGAGTGATCGGACGGTTTACCCCATCGACGACTTGTGACAATTGGCTAGGATCGCCATCGTTTAACGTCAACTGATACAAGACAAAATGCTCAGCGGTAGAAAACGTATGTGTCCAGGCAACGTTTTCATTAAAACCAATATTCACAACCCCTGGCACGCCCATCAGCGAGCCACCCATGACATTCATATAGCCAGGGATAGTTGAGTGAAATTGCCAGAATCTGAGATTGCCTGTATGAGGAAAGTGAGGGTTTGCCAAAACCATACCTTTACCATTGGCGGTTTTGTCTTTGCCTAGCCCCCAGCCATTTGAGCCAAGCTCTTGCTCGTTTATCTCTGGCATCGTCACTTTCGGGTTAACTTTAAAAGGCAGCTCTACAGCAGCTGCTTTCGCCGCTTTACTACCTTTTGGAAAGGGTAAAAATGATTCACCTTCAGGCGCGGCAGCAAACATTGCTCCTAAGAAGTTCGCAGCGCCAGGTAAATGCGCAATCCCCAAGGAGTAAGTTAACATGTCAAGGTCACTGATTGGCTGTACCCACGGCTGCCCAGCACACGCAGGGTCAATATTCTCTGCGCCAGTATCAGCAAGATACTTGTTGTAGCCCTGCGCATAGCCTGACAGCATCGCCTGTGAATTAGCCGACATGCCACGAATACTATTTTGAGCGATATTTCGAATATCTAGAGTAAGGAAGCCAAAATCACTAATTAAGTGCTCGGAATCGCCAGATCCAGGCACCATATCAGGGCCATAATATTTAGCGCGCTCAGAGTTATATTTAAGAATTTGATCCGCCAAAATACAGATATTATCTCTGGCAAATGCATAACCAACACCATAAGCCAAGCTCTCTAAGTTATCGGCTTTAACATGCGGCACACCAAAGTCTGTCCAACGAATATTGGCGCTAAGCTGACCGTCAGGTGCAAATGCCGGTACGACATCAACTGGCATTGGTGGCTGCGGTACTTCTGGCGTCGGCGGTTCAAAACTTGGTTGACTATTATATTTAAAATCGCCATTTCCACAGGCGCTCAATAAAATTGAAAAAGACAGTAATGAGATGGGCTTAAGTAGCCTGAGCTTACTCAAACCTTTTACAGGTGAGTTTAGTGATATCAAAATACGTTCCTCTTTTGCTTATGCCTTGTTGTATGTCTTTGTATATATTTATTTTTTTAGATTGATGCAGGCATTTCCCCAAATGCCATACATGAATTATTTTGTAGCATAGCGAATTGAATTGCTCAAATAAGCATCACTAATAGCTAACTATTCGCCTTCTGAACGAAAGTTGTCATCAAAACAGCTATGAAAAATAAGGAGTTCTTTAAAAAACACCCAAAACTCTGGGCTAAAGATAATTCGAAAGGTAAATAACGTGGCTTATTGGCTTTACTTCAAAGGGTAAATGGCGCTAACTAATTTATTTGAACTAGGTTGCCATTAAGTATCAGCTCATAACCTGTTTTATCACTTTCGCAATGAATCCCCTATACTGGTTAAATAGTCTTAGCAAGGAGCGCTTTTACGTTGCCAAGCCAAACAACACTCTCTAAAAAACTAAGAAAACGCGCTCAAGTTGAACTGTTCATTGCTCTCTTTTTAGTGTCGGGGTTAACACTATTAACCTTAATATCAGAAATTGAAGCCTTTGAATTGTTATTTGAATTTACTCGAGCATATGAAGATTGGGATCTCGACGAAATATTACTCTTTGTGTTTTATTTGGGTGCAGTCGGCAGTATCTATACATTCAGACGTATGCAAGACATCAAAAGGCTGAATCGAGAAATAACAAATCTTGCTTTTTTCGACGGAGTAACTCATTTACCAAATCGCGCCCTTGCGACAGAACGGCTTGCGGTATTACTGAAAACCTATGAAAAGACCAGTAATAAATTGGCAGTTGCCTTTATTGATTTTGATAATTTTAAAGTCATCAACGACACGTATGGCCATGCTTTAGGGGATTCATTACTAAAACAAGTTGGTAACCGATTAAGTCAATGTGTCGGGGCTGATGATACGGTTGGTCGACTGGGAGGAGATGAATTCTTACTGCTCATCGAGTATAAGGAATTGGCTCAATTAGAGGCCATCACCAATAAATTGTACCAAGTGCAGCAACAGCCCTATTTGCTCGATTTAAATGAAGTCAAAGTGACATTTAGCATTGGTATCGCGCTTTACCCAAAAGATGCAACGTGCCAAGCTGAGTTGCTTAAAGCTGCTGACTCTGCAATGTATCATGCGAAAAAGCTAAGAAAGGGAGACATTACCTTCTACGATGAGCAAATACGTGAACAATTAACGCAACGGTATAACATAGAAACAGGCTTAAAAGGGGCAATTGATCAGCATGAGTTTCATATTCAATACCAACCTCAAGCTAGCCTGAAAACAGGTAGGTTAATAGGTTATGAAGCATTATTGCGTTGGCAAACAGCTGGACAGTTTATTTCCCCCGAAGACTTTATTCATGTTGCCGAAGAATCTGGCCAAATTGAGCAAATCGGCCTATGGGTGCTAAAGCAAGCACTATCTGAAATGCAGCCTATACTCGCTAGTGACCAATCGTTATCAATAAACCTTTCTCCACGCCAGTTTCACCAAAATAATCTAGTTCCCGTCATTAGTAACTTACTCAACAAGCTGCACTTTCCAGCTAATCAGCTTGAGCTTGAAATTACAGAATCCGCTATAGTGAGCAACTTTGAAAGAGCGATAACCCAAATATCTGAGCTTAAAAAGCTTGGTATTAAAATTGCCATCGACGACTTCGGCACTGGATACTCTTCTTTAATTCGCTTACGCGAGCTGCAGGCTGACCGTCTAAAAATAGACAAACACTTTATCAATCAACTCAATAAATCCGACAAAGACGAGCAACTGGTCGAATATATTTTAATGCTAGCGAAAAATATGGACCTTAGTGTTGTTGCTGAAGGTGTTGAAACGCAAGTTCAATTAAGCAAGCTACAAGAACTAGGCTGCGATGCAATACAAGGTTATGTATACGCTCACCCAATGCCAATTGGAAAGGTGTTAAAAAGCGAACACAGTGTTTTATTTTGCCCGCTTGCTGAAGCTAAACATGGTTAATAGGTAGTGATGGAAGAGAATTTTGCGTTTCGCTAAATTACTTTGTTTGGTATTCGAATAATAAATTAAATGTTACCGGTACCGCATTACTTATATTGCTAAGACCTGCGATTGTCCTGAGCTTTTCAACACCTGCCGCCAAATTGTATTGGTTAGCGTTCATTATTAATGGCTTTACCGTGTTAACGACAAAACGGTTTCTCGCAAGCTTAATCAATTGTACTTTCATCGTCACTGCTTGCTTGTTGCCATGAAGGTGAATATTCCCAGATAACGGCAAGTATTTCACTTGTCCAGCTGGCAAAGCTTCAATAAAGCGAATATCAACCTCACCAATAAAGTCTGCGCTAGCAAAGGTATCAAGTTTGAATAAATACTTCTGCATGCGTTCATCGCGGATAGGGATGGCCGTATTGACACTTGCTAGACTGATCTTAAAGCTTACTTGCCCTTGTTTATTGATATCGCCAGTCAGATTTTCAAAGCTGTGAACTTCTGCGACTTCGCTATTTTTCGTGGTAACAAAACTTAGCTGAGACTCGCTACTGTTGAGCTGCCAGCCAGCAAACACTGGTAGCGAAAACAGCAAACTCAAACAATTAACTAAAGCGGTAAGAATAAGTAAACGTCGCATAACTCTTCCTTGAATTTAATTATCGCTATTGCTTGGAAATATGACTTGCTATCGCTACACAATAGCGACCGTTAAAACTCGCGATCTGCGCGATGTGGTTTAATGATCTGTTGCCAAGGAAACTCACCAGCCCCCAAGCTTAAAAAATCAGGATTCATTAATGAGTGGCGTTCATTATAGCTAAGTGGCTGAAACTC
Source organism: Thalassotalea euphylliae (assembly GCF_003390395.1). NCBI lineage: Bacteria > Pseudomonadati > Pseudomonadota > Gammaproteobacteria > Alteromonadales > Colwelliaceae > Thalassotalea > Thalassotalea euphylliae. Next base: position 3,974,637 of record NZ_QUOV01000001.1, read on the forward strand.
ACTGTCAATAATAGTGCCACCCGCTTGTTCTAAAATACACTGGCTGGCACCTGTGTCCCACTCACCTGTAGGCCCAATTCGCAAATAGCAGTCCGCGCCACCTTCAGCAATTAAGCAGTTTTTCAATGAGCAACTACCAAGGGCAATATACTCAAATTCAAAATCAGTATTTAAATATTGTCCCATCAAGCTTAATTCTTGGCGGCGGCTAATGGCCACTTTAACAGGTCGTTTTTCATCATAACGAGCAACGTGAATTTGCTTGCTCGACTGACCATTATCTTTGAACGCCCCCGCGCCTTTTTCAGCATAATAGGTTAAATGATGATCAGGAGCATGAATCACCCCAATCACCGGCCAGCCATTTTCCACTAGCGCTATGTTTACTGCAAAGTCGCCACTGCCAATAATAAACTCACCGGTGCCATCAATCGGATCAAGTAACCAATAGCGCTGCCATTTGCCACGTTGCGCCAAAGGTAGTGGGCCGACTTCTTCAGAAATAATGGGAATATCTGGCGTTAAACGCTGAAGCTCTGCCATGATCGTTTCATTGGCAGCAAGGTCAGCACTCGTGACTGGGCTGTCATCAGCTTTGATCTCTGACGTAAAATTTCGCTGTCGATAAAATGACATGACTTGCTCGCCCGCCAATTTTGCAGTGTCGATAGCAATTTTTAACAGTGGGCTTAGCGAGTGTGATTCGGTCATTTTAACTCCTGTTGCTGCGCTAATTGATCACGCACTAGCATCAATGCGGCAATCGAGCGAGCTTCATTAAAGTCAGGTTGGCTTAACAGGTTTTGGTAGTCGGCAATTGGCCAAGGCACCACTTCCAAAGGCTCCGGCTCGTCACCTTCTAATTTAGAAGGATATAAACCTGAAGCGAGATAGATTTTCATATGAGCATTAAAAAATGCGGGCGCCATGGCAACATCGTGAATATGCTGTAACTGCTCAGTTGCGTAGCCGATTTCTTCCTGCAACTCACGATTAGCTGCTTGCTCACCTGTTTCACCCGGATCAATTAGGCCTTTAGGAAAGCCCAATTCATAACTGTGGGTGCCAGCGCAATATTCTCGCACTAGCAACATAGTCTCGTGATCAAGCATAGGTACCACCATCACAGCGCCTCGGCCACTCCCCGCCATGCGCTCATATTCACGCGTTTGCCCATTGCTAAAGGCAAGATCAATTTGCTCAATCGCAAAAAAGCGACTTTTGGCCACCATGCGGCTATCGGTAATTTGAGGTAAGCGGTTTTTCAACGTAGTCACACCTAATAAGCGAAGCTCAGAGAAAGTTGGTTATGTAGACAAACTATTATCGTTATAATGCCATAATAAGATGTTTTCTTGGAATAAATCTATGCTGGATTGGTCAGAAATTTCCACTGTGCTGCTCGATATGGACGGTACGATTTTGGATCTTCACTACGACAATCGTTTTTGGTTAGAACATTTACCAAAGCGCTATGGTGAAAGTGTTGGCATTTCAACTGAAGCTGCGCGCGAAAAACTTACTGCACATTACCAAAAAGTCCACGGCACTATTGCTTGGTATTGCCTTGATTATTGGGCTGAACAAACCCAACTGCCGATTACCGAGTTAAAACGTGAATTAATGCATTTAATTGCCTTGCGACAAGATGCCGATGAGTTTTTACAAGCGTTAAGAGCCAGTGGTCGTCGAGTGGTGATGGTGACTAACGCGCACCCGGGTAGTTTGTCGTTAAAAATTGAGCGCACACAGCTCGATAAGTATTTTGACAAGCTTTACTCAACCCATGAGTTTGGTGTTAGTAAAGAGTCACAGTCACTTTGGCAGCAACTGCATGCCGTGGAAAAATTTGATTGCCAAAAGACGCTTTTCGTCGACGACAGCTTGCCGATTTTAGATTCGGCCAAAACGTTTGGTATTAAGCACTTGCTGGCGGTCGCAAACCCCGACAGTCAACAACCTGTGCGTGAAATCACAGATTACCCAGCAATTACAGATTACCGCGTGATGACCGCAGAGATATTAGCGACAGGTCCTAAAATTTAAGTTCGTAGCGCCCTTGGGCGTCAGGGTTACCAATAAATGGCAGCGTGTCGCGCAGCTGTGCCGGAAAGTTATTACCCGGCGTTAGGTAACCTTGACCACTAACGCGGCCATCTAAGCCAAGCAACGCGGTGTACTGTAAACCCAGTCGATTATCTGGCAAAACTTTCACAGCCAATTTCCCTTGCTGGCAAGAAATTTCGCCCTTAAAGCTTCCTAACTCAATACTTTGTTCAAATGCGTTAACAGCAGCGCGTTGCCACGTTAATCGCCCTTTCGCACTAACACACTGATTACCAGCTAAGGTTAGCTCATCAATGGTAAGCTCAGCTTGACCAAAAGCATCAAGTTCGATTGGTAGTGGCAGCAATGGCGCAATTTCGCCTGCAGGCATTTGCACGGTAAAATCGGTGATTTCTACCTGATCACGCCTTAAAGCAAGGTACCCTTGTCCTTCGGGTCCATCGCTCAAACGGCTGCCGAATTTCACCTCTGCCGCAGGTGATAACGCTAATAACGACCACGGCGACACGTCGGCACTAATTTGATTAACTGTTACCCCTTGGTAGCGAGCCGCACTAATCTGCGGTGACCAAATAGTTTCGCTTACTTCACCTAGGGCTAACCCTTTCGGAAGTTTACTATGCTCCACGAGAAGTGCTGCCGGTGTTAAGGCAATAACAAAAACAAGGTAGGCTGCAACAATTACCGCAGCCAATGCTATTTTGATTTTTAACGTCATATGTCTCGTGGTCTATCGTTGGCGTGTTAGTTTTCTATGGCCGCTAACGGCTCAATGTTTTACGAATTATTTTTTACTGCTTTAGGTTAATGCTTGAAGTTTAAAAGCTAGCGTTTATCGACTAAGCGTTAAGCGGCGAATTTTTACCGTACCTGGGCTATTACCAGTTGTCACATCAATATTACTCACTACTAAGCCGTGTTGTTGGGTCAAAGCGTTTAACAAACGAAGCAATTGTTCAAACGGAATTTCATCAATCCACACTTGCACGCCTTGATCGCCTTGCGGTTGCATACGAGCAATTGATATTTGATATTGGCCAGCAACGCGATTCACTAAACCCGAAAGGCTGCCACCTCGGCTTGGTTGACGAACACTTGCGGCACTGCTGCTTATTTTTGCGGTATTGGTTTTAACGTATTGATAAAGTTCTTGTGTGCGAGCGAGCTTTTTCTCTGCTTTGTCAGCACCTTGATGAATCGGCTGCCATACCCCTTGAAACAGGATAAACACCAAGAGCACACCTGCCATCGCCAAAATCAGTTGCTGCTCTCTGCTTTGTAGTTGTTGCCACCACTGTTTCATTACGACTCCTTGATACTAAAGGAACCGGTGACACGGTTACCCTGATTGTTCTGAGCGCCCTGCGTAACGGCTAGACGAGACTTTTCAAGCGCACTTTTAAACTTATCAAATGCTTGGTAGCTATTTGCCTCTGCTTGCAGTCGCAATTCATTGCGCTTGCCGTCATAACGTAATGAGCTCGTTTGCAGTTCAGGAACTGACGCAAATGCGCTTTCTAATTTGGCAAGCATTGGTAGAAAATCTCCTTCGCTGGCACTACCACTTGCCTCTGCGATTTTGCGTTTTAACTGCGATCGAATGGTCGCGATACGCACGCGTTTGGTATTCGGAAAGGCTTGCTTATAGGTTGCAATAATCTCTTGTTCCAACTGCTCAGTAGACTGATTCAATTGATACCAATGACTGCCCTTAACGCCAAGCTGCAATAACAAGGTAAAGGCTGCAAGTGAAGCCGCAACTGCCCAGTATTTAATTGCTGGTGAGCGCTTGGTTTTAACCGCAAAGTCACCTTGTAACAAGTTAATATCGCGCTGTTGTTGAGCGGCAAACAAGGCCAAAGGTAATTCTGCCGGAGCCTCTTCGCATTCTATGCTTACTGGCAATGATGGAATTGGCGAATAGTTTACAAAACTTGGCATTGGGTCTAGCTGCTGCCAATGTTGCGTCATAAACTGCCATTGGCTTTCATCTAAGCTCGCTCCTTGCCATGCGCCTTGGCGCACTACCAGTTGCCCTTGATGCGCAATAACACTCCATTTATCCGCTATAAGTGGCATAAGTAAGGTTTCTGGCATCATCACACGACAGGTAATGCCAGCGTCGCTCAATTGTGCTTGCCAACGTTGGATAAGCTGACGCTCAATAATAGCGACATGGCAGTTATGCTCGCTATCTGCTGGTGCTCGCTCGGCAAAGGCAAAAAATAGTTCGTCAACGTCTTGCGCAAGTTCGTCTTCGAGCATATACGGCACCGCTTGGCGCATTGCTTTTGCCGATTTAGCTGGCACAGTTAACGCTTTCAATAATACATCGCTGCCCGGTGCAATTGCGATAACTTGGCGTTGACGCGCTTTGTCGCTAATCGTAGCTAGTGCCTGTGCATCCGGTAATTCGCCGCTCGCAATGATTTCTTGCTGGCCAGTCGACCAGACCAACCAAGCAATAGCTTGCTCAGGTTTGCTGGCGAGACGAATGTATAATATTTCGCTCATTTAAAAACGTCCTATGGTGCGACTCACAACGCTTACCTTTTCGTTGTCAATCACTTGCAAGATTGAAGTTAAGTTAAAATAACTGCTATTGAATTCAGCACTGGCCTTTAGTGTAAAGTATTCACTATCAACAACAAACTGTTGTTTTAGTGGCTCGCTGATATTGAGCTGGGTTACTTCTGGTAAGTTGTAAAATTCGGCTAATTCGTCAAAACCTTTTTCATCACGGGCACGAATAATATTGTTTGCTTCGTCTTGGCTGATATCGAGCATTGCAGACAACAAAATCGCCTGTTCATCGGTTAAGGTATTGATATTAATTTTGTGGCTTTCATTTTGCGGTAACACACAAACATAAGGCAAAATTGCCGCGATAATCGCTGGCGTAAAGTGCTCAATCACACGTAATTCACTGACACTGGCAAGGTAATGGTTAGCAGCAAAATATGGATATTCGCGTCCAGCATAATCATTATCTTCAGCACCACCGCTGCTCACTAGGCGATCATCTTCATCGAGCCAATCGGTTAAGGCATCTGCCATGTATTCCGCTTCAAAATCACCAACCCCTTCAATATTTAATTTAACTAACAAGCGTTCTAGGGTTTGTCGCTGAGGTGATTTATTTTCGCCGTCGCCAGCATTGTCTGTACCTTCACTGCGCAGCGCGTTCAAATTCAAGCATGCATGCAAGTCATAAATCGCACCAGTTATTTGGCCATTATCAACTGGATAAGTATTTTCGCCACGCGCCCATTGCTGGCTTAAATGGGTGACGTCTTCATCTTGTTCGTTATCAAGCTGTAACACCCTTTTTGCCAAGGCTTCGGCACTCATCGCATACCAATATGCCTGCTGATTAAACTGAATATTGGCGCTACGCTGCAACTGTACTTGTAGGCGGGCACTCATTTCCGTTGCCAAGATAGCGGCGAGTGCAACAACCAACAACACAGTGATCAATGCGACACCACGGGCGTTAACTAAGGGGTTCTTGCTAGGTGGACGTTTAAGTAAGGAGCTGTTAGCCATTGGCATCCCCTCCCCCTTCTTCGTCTGCACCATTTTGTGCTTCATCACCAGCAATAATAAACTGACGGCGAATTTCACCTAAGTCTTCTGTTTGAATAATAAGTGCCATGGCTTGCGGAAGACTGTCGCCGTTAATTTCTTTTTGCCATTTTCCCGCTTGGTAAAACTCGAATTTAACATCATCAACTTGCGTGATCAGTGGCCTAACTTTCGGCTCCTTGCCAACCACAGGATCAACAAAGGTAAAGTGCAATCGGTTAAGCGTGTTGTCACTAAGTTGATAGGCCACCGACTGCAAATCACTGCGGGGTAATAATAAATTAGGGTTTGCCCAACCAGAGCGAATAAAAGCTAAGGCATTGGTTTCAGAGAAAAAGCCTTGATCGTCTAAATGAATAAAACGACTACTGGGTGCTTCGCCATTAATGCGCATAGTGCGGCGAGTCAGTTGCAGCATGTCGCGTTCAATCACAATAAACGCACGGTTAAGTTCATTAATACGCTCATTCTTAATGCGTGACTGTTCGTCGCTGCGAAATACGGTATCAAATATAGTAAAACTGGCTAGACTCACCATCGCAAAAATTGCCATGGCAATGAGCACTTCAATGAGCGTAAAACCTTGCGCTTGATAAGCCTTGTTTCGCCTATTCAATTGAACTGATAAATGCACTGAACGCGATTTCATTATTTGGCCGTCCTTGCCAAAAAGGTGGTTAGCTCAGAAAGTGGCTGTTCATCGCTGGCTTGCTGGCGCACTTCAATGGTTACTTGGCGCAAGTTAGCATCTTGAGTACGAACAACTTTCTGCTGCCAATACCAAGTGGCTCCTGCCATTTCCACTTGCCCTTTACGATTGTTGCGCGGCGGCCAAGTTTGCGTATCTAAACTGGCTGCGGTCAATTGATTAGCAGCCACCCAATTGGCCACCGTTTTCTGCTCAAGCCGAGATAAATTGTCAAAGTTACTTTGTGCTGCGCCTAAAAGCGCGACACCGGCAATAGCAAAAACCGCCATGGCAAGCATCACTTCAATCAGGGTAAAGCCACGCTTGCTTGTTGGTCGTTTTTGGGAAAACTCTGATTTATCGAAACGTCTAGCTGGCATTACCTGTCCTGCCCGTTGATTGGGCCTTCAATGGTCAGCGGCGTATGATATAGCCCTGTCACCTTGTACTCGATGTCAGAGTCGGCAAATTCATCAAGGAAATAAAACGACACACTAAATGGCGTGATATCGCCACCAGATAACATCAGCACTTGTGGCTGTGGTGGCAGGTCTTCATCTTCTTTGAAGTCATCTTGCTCTGCTAACACTAACTGCAATTCTGTTAATAACGAAGGTTCGACAGGCAGTTCATCAAGCGTGAGTGATAGCCCCATGTTTTCTGGTAATTCAACAGGTACTAGGGTTTCCGTATCGCTCAGCTCAATCCATTGCTTACCATCGAATGCCAAAAACTGATAGCTTTGTTCTTCAATATACAGGCCAAGCTCGATATTGTTGAGCATGCCATATTCGCTGGCTAACTCGAACATACCAGCAAAACGCTGGCTTTCTTTTGCTAGCTGTTTATCGCTTTGATTACCACGAAAGGTGAATTGAATTGCTGAGGCAAGAATACCCACCACGACAATCACCATCATCATTTCAATTAGCGTAAAGCCAGTTGAGTGTGATGAAGGAGTACGATTTAACATGATGATGGCAAGCTATGACTGATAAGTTGAGAGTACTAAATAAATTGAGTTTGCAAGCACTAAACTAACCTTTTAAGCCTAGTGCTTGTTGGCGCTGATGGTTATTGAAAGTCAGTTAAGTTCCAGTTACCAATATCGTCATCTGTGCCTGCTTCACCGTCAGGTCCCATTGAGAAAATATCAATTTTACCGTTTTCACCTGGATTCAATAGCTGGTACTCGTTACCCCAAGGATCACTAGGTAGACGCGTGATGTAACCTTCTTCAGGGAAGCGGCGCGGTAACGGCTCAACATCTGTCTGGGTAACTAAGGCTTCTAGGCCTTGTTCGGTTGTTGGATAGTTGTAGTTATCCATTTTGTACATTTTTAAGTTAGTTTCTAGTGACGTAATGTCGGCCACGGCTTTTTGCACGTTCGCGCGATCTTGGCTGCCAATAATGTTCGGTACGACCATAGTGGCAATAAGGCCGATAATAACGATAACCACCATGACTTCTAGAATCGTAAAACCCGCTTGTTTGCTTGTTTTTGTGGCACGAATTTGTGATTGTTTTGCTGAATGCATATCTAATTTCCTACTAACGTATTTAGCTGTAATATCGGCTGTAAAATCGCCATTACAATAAAGAGTACAACGCCTGCCATGGTGACCATTAGTGCAGGCTCAAACGCCTTGATAGAAATATTCATCAAGGCTTCAAATTCTCTGTCTTGGTTGTCAGCGGCGCGGCCAAGCATTTGCTCTAGCTCACCACTTTTTTCACCACTGGCTATCATATGAAGCATCATTGGCGGAAAAAGTTTCGTTTGCTCAAGCGAAACTCGCAAACTGGTACCTTCACGCACCATGTCAGCTGACTCTTTGATTTTTTGTTTAATATACAGATTGTCTAGCACTTCGCCGGCAATTCGCATACTTTCCAATAGCGGTACGGCGCTGGCGGTTAAAATGCTTAGCGTTCGCGCAAAGCGCGCAGTATTAAGACCGCGAGATACTTTTCCGATCATTGGCAGCGCAATTAATCGCTGATGAAAACCAAAACGAAATTTCGGCTTTTTCAACAATTGACTAAACCCTAGCATCATCAATGAGAACATCAGTAATATGGCTAAACCATAGTTACTCAGAAAATCGCTAGCACTGATCAAAAACTGTGTGGTGCCGGGTAAGCCCTGCCCCATGCGTTCGAACTGCCCGACGATTTTGGGCACCACCACGGTGAGTAAAACCGCGACTACGGCAATGGCAACAAAGGTCATAATCACCGGATAAACTAAGGCTTGAGTCATTTGCGAGCGCAATTGCTGACGCTGCTCGGTGTAATCGGCAAGGCGGTTTAGCACGTTGTCTAAATGGCCTGATTTTTCACCCGCTGCGACCATTGCGCGATAAAGATGTGAGAATACTTGCGGAAACTCTGCCATGCTCTCAGCGAGGCTATAACCTTCAGTTACCTTAGTGCGCACCGCCATGATCATACTTTTCTGGCGATTCTTCTCACTCTGCTCAGCAACCGCCATTAACGACTCTTCTAGCGGTAGGCCAGATTCGACGAGGGTTGCTAGCTGGCGAGTCAATAAGGCTAAATCGGCAGCAGATACTTTGTCTCTACGGCTTGTTTTACCTTCACTGCGATCTGATTTTTTACCTAGACTGGCATTAATCTCGATTGGCATTAAGCCTTGTTCGCGCAACAAACTGCGGGCATGGCGCGGGGTATCGCCCTCAATCACGCCTTTAACGTTTTTCCCTTTAGCATTTACGGCTAAATAATCGAATGCGGCCATAAATAAATTCCGTTAATCTTCACGCGTCACGCGCAGCACTTCTTCTAACGTGGTTATACCCGCTAACACTTTGTCGAAACCGTCGCGGCGAATACTTGGTGTGCTTTGGCGAATGTATTTTTCAATCACCTGCTCACCTTGACCGTTGTGAATAAGTTCACGCACTTTGTCATCAACAAACAACAGTTCATGAATACCAGTACGGCCTTTGTAACCTTTAAAGTTACACTCACTACAACCAACGGCGCGATAAATTGGGGTTTGTTTGTCACTGATACCCAATAAATTGCACTCTTCGTCATCTGCCAAATGAGCTTCTTTACAATGCGGGCAAAGCGTTCGTACCAGTCGCTGTGCTAACACCCCAAGTAAGCTTGAAGACAATAAGAAAGGCTCAACCCCCATATCTTCCATACGAGTAATAGCACCTGCAGCGGTATTTGTGTGCAGTGTTGATAGCACTAAGTGACCCGTTAAACTGGCTTGCACGCCAATTTGTGCGGTTTCTAAATCACGAATTTCACCAACCATCACCACATCAGGGTCTTGACGAAGAATTGCGCGTAAACCACGGGCAAAGGTCATATCAACCTTAGTGTTCACTTGGGTTTGACCAATACCTTCAATGGCATACTCAATCGGGTCTTCAACCGTTAATACATTGCGTTGATGGTTATCAATCTGGCTAAGACCTGCATACAAGGTGGTTGATTTACCGGAGCCAGTTGGACCGGTCACCAAAATAATGCCGTGCGGCTTATCAATTAGCTCGGCAAAACGCTGACGGTTTAGATCTGTCATGCCTAAGTCTTGCAGATCAAGACGGGCGGCATTTTTGTCTAATAAACGCAGTACAACGCGCTCACCATGACCCGTAGGCATAGTCGAAACACGCACATCAACGGCACGGCCAGCAATTCGCAGGGAAATACGACCATCTTGCGGAATGCGCTTCTCAGCGATATCGAGTTTCGCCATGACTTTGATACGCGACACTAACAGCGAAGCCAGTTTGCGGTTTGGCTTTAATACCTCACGCAATACGCCGTCGATACGAAAGCGAATTTGCAAAACTTGCTCAAACGTTTCAATGTGAATATCAGACGCGTTTTCTTTGATCGCTTCGCTCAGCATGGCGTTGATTAGTTTGATAATCGGCGCGTCGTCTTCGTTTTCGAGCAGGTCTTCGGTTTCGGTCATTTCATCGGCAAGCGAGTATAAATCGACTTCGTTGCCAATATCTTCCATCATCTGTTTCGCTTCAGATGAGTCGCGCTGATACGCTTCGGTTAACAGCTGCTCAAAGTCTTCAGGAGACTGAACAATCACCTCATATGGCTCAGCTAAAAAGCGGCGCACTTCCATTAACACTTCAGGCTCAGTGGTGGCAATGCAATAAAGTTGGTAACCTTGCTCAGCGCTCACCAACAAAGCGTGATGGCGTTTGGCAAAACCAAACGGCAATTGCTTAGTGCTCACAGCAAGTGCAGCCTCGTCACGCATTTCAGTACTCATGTCAGCACTCATTCCTGCACTAATCCCAGTACTTGGCTCGTCAGTTGCGTCACTAGACGATGATTCAAGCGTTTGCGACATAGCTAATTAACACCACCATCAGAGCCATTTTCAGACTCGTTTTTGTCTTGTTCACGCTGCTTCATATACTCTTCGTAGCTTGGCGGCAGTGATAATTGATCATTCCACTCAGGCAAAATAGGAAGCTTACTGCCGTCCATCAAGCTCAAGCCTTCTTCTTGCTTGCGAATTTCGTCGGCACGAATGTAGTTGTATTTCGCTTTGGTCACTTCATTCATCAAGGTACCATCACGAATAATGGTTGGGCGTAAAAATACCATCAAGTTGCGCTTGCGCACCGTGTTACTGGTTGATTTAAACAAGTGGCCTAGTACTGGAATATCGCCAAGCAGCGGTACTTTTTGTTCGCTTTCTTGCACATCTTCGTCAATCAAGCCACCTAAAATCACGGTATCGCCATTGTCTGCCATGATCGTGGTTTTAATTTCACGCTTGTTAATCGAGATATCAACGCCGGTCGCACCACTAACAGATGAAACTTCTTGCTCAATCGTTAGTTGCACACCAGAGCCTTCATTGACCTGCGGCGTAACTTTTAGCTTAATCCCAACTTCTTGGCGCTCAACCGTTTGGAATGGGTTTGAGTTGTTATTACCAGTTGTCGAGCCAGTAATAATCGGCACTTCCTGACCAACTATGAAAAAGGCTTCTTCATTATCTAATGTAGTAATACTTGGTGTTGCCAAAATATTGGAATTCGTATCAGCACTGACCGCTTGCACAATAGCGCCCCAATTATCATCAACCACACCAAACATCATACCGTTAACTGACCCTAACAGTTGCGCAAGTAAGGTGTAATCGCCATCAGTATCAGGGTTAGTCGTAGTCACTGGGTTGCCGTTGCCATCAATGGTGGTCACAGTCGTGCCATCTTCGCCACGGGCATTAATAGCCGCAGCACCAGCTGCACTAATTGGCACAGGGCCATTGGTAAACTGAGTAAAGCCGGCATTTTCGTGATACCACTGCACGCCTAAATTAACACCGTCACTTTCAAACACTTCCACGATAATCGCTTCAACCAGCACTTGCGCTCTGCGCACATCAAGTTGGCGAATGACTGCTTCAAGTGAACGCAACATATCTGGCTGTGCGGTGATCACTAAGGTGTTGGTATCTTCATGAGCATCAATGCTGACATTGCGTTTTTGGCTACGCGATTTAGTGGTTTTCGCGCTATTCTCTTCCGCTTCAATTGATTTACTAACCCCTTCAAGCACATCAACTAAGTCTTCTGCTTTGGCATATTTCAGGTAGTAAACACGGGTATTACCACTGGTTTCTAATTCACTGTCTAGGCGCGAGATTAATTTAGCAATGCGCTCACGTGCTTGCGATTCACCACTGACAATCACACTATTAGTGCGATCATCAGCGACAATTTTGGGAATAAGGAAGGTTGGCGTACCAGCTTTAGTACCTGCTTTAGGTTTATTCATCGCTTCGATAATACGAACCATTTCACCCGCAGATGCATACTTAAGTTTAATAATTTGTACGTCTTGGTCGCCTGCGCGATCAACACGTTCAATAATTTTTACTAAACGATTAACGACCGCTGCAGAGCCTGTGATCATAATCACGTTAGCAGGGTCATAATTGGTCACATTACCGCCACCTGCCTGATCGGATAGCTGACGCAATAAAGGTACAAGCTCACGTACCGTGACGTTTTTAACTTCAACAATGCGGGTAACCATTTCGTCACCGACAAATTCACCAGCGCTGCCAACGACAGGGATTGCTGAGGTTTTCGCATCTTTATTACGGATAACTTTAACAATGTTGTTATCCATTTTAACCGCCGAGAAACCATACACTTCCAACACATTGAGAAAGAATTGGTAGTACTGCTCTTCGGTTAATAAATCGTAGCTTCGTACATTAATTTTACCGCGCACATTTGGGTCAACAATCATGGTTTTTTGCAGATTGCGGCCAACAATATTAACGAACTCATCAATATTGGTGTCTTTAAAATTCGGTGAAAACTGCGCAGCAAAAGCGGTACTGCTCATTGGCGCTTGGCTAAGCGCCAATGCCATCGCTAATGGGGTCAATACACGCTTCAATTTGTTTAGCTTATATTTGTTTGACTGAGTGGCTTGTTGCCATAGTGAACGACGGTTATTTTTATTTCTTAATATCATGGTGCAATGCTAAACAGTATTTCTGTTAACTCCCCGTTGCGATCAACTAATAAAGCCAGATCACTGGTTTCTCGTAATAACTTTAATGCTTGTGCTGACTCGCTTGGAATCGATAAATCCAAGCCATTCATTTGCACGGCGACATCGCCAGATTTCAATCCAGAAGCCCGAAAAAATGCAGGATCTTTGCCAGGCATCAAGCGATAGCCTTGTATTTTTCCTTGTGCGCGCTTGGGTGATATTTTCAAATAATCACTCAACTTTCCTGGATTTGACGCAATATCCGTTTTTAATGCTTTCATCGCTTTGCTCAGCTCAGCATTATTACGCTGATCTACCGCTTGCCCGCGCTTGACTGTACTTCGATTAGGGCGACTTTTAGTTGATGACGCGCGGTTTTTATCACGATTAGATGAAGCTTTGATGACACTTGGTTTTGGCTGCTTGTTATAGTCAAAACCGTCTAGCATCAAGGTTTCGACGCGACCAGATTGCTTTAATATCACTCGGTCAGCATACACTTGATGAAGCTGAGCACGTGTATTGATTATCTTATCGCCAACACCATAAGTTTGCTGTTTGCCATTATGCTCAATAATGGCTGCCGCTTTTTTAGGGTCACTAGCTGCGACCACCCCAGACAGCGTTAAGTTCAATTTAGTTTCAGGTGCATCCTGCACTTCTGGCAATGTTTCAACCACTTGCTCTGTATTGTACTGGCCAAAAATGTTGAGAGAGATAAAACGTTCAACATTAAATCGCGTTGATGAAGACGAGCTTTGGGAAGACGGTGAGTCTTGAATAGATAATGTTGGTGTTTGCTCAATGGGCACAAGTTGCCACGTAATCTGCGCCAGCAAATAAGCGATATAAAGAAGAATAATGAGGCTTATCGCTTTTGCGATCTGCACTTGCGGTAGTTTATTGAAATACTCGCTAAATGACGCCAAGTTGTCAGGCAACTGCATGGTAAAACATATTATTTTAATTCCATATTAGCAGTGATGATACTTGAGCAAAGGCAAAGCAACAAGAGAGCCTAGGCACTTTTATTGTATATACGAGTAAATATCATTCTTATTACAGTAAAATTCGTACTTATATGTAACCTAGCGCTGATATTTTGTTATTCAAGCCCTCTACTGCATAGCTAAAAATTAGATTTTGTGGTAAATTTCAGCCAATTTTTTCGGTAAATATTTGTGTCTTTTATGGCCGCTAAACAGCAAACTTCATCGCAATCTGGTGCAACGCGATTAGACAAATGGTTGTGGGCTGCACGCTTTTATAAAACCCGTGCTATCGCTAAGCAAATGATCGACGGTGGTAAAGTTTTTTATAACGGCCAGCGTACCAAATCAGGTAAAGCGGTAGCTATTGGCGATCGCGTTAAAGTTCGCCAAGGGTTCGACGAAAAAGAAGTCATTATTGTTGAGCTCGCAGATAAGCGCCGCGATGCAACTTTTGCACAAACGCTATATCAAGAAACGGATGCGAGTATCGAAACTCGCGAGCGCAACACTCTTGCCAGAAAGCAAGGTGCTTACTTTAGCCCAGCAACAGAGACAAAACCGGATAAGAAACAACGCCGACAAATCCGTCAATTCAAAGAAAGGATATAAAAGCTCATGCCCAATCAAGATGTGTTAAATCGCTATTTATTTGACGATAAGCATGCGCGCGGTGAATTAGTGCAAATTCACCAAGCTTACCAAGACATTCTTGCCAATCACCAATACCCTGATGGAGTAAAAACATTACTGGGTGAATTGTTAGCGGCAACGTGTCTATTAACCGCCACCTTAAAGTTTGAAGGTGAAATTGCTGTGCAGTTACAAGGCAGCAGCGATGCGCCAATCAACTATATGGCAATCAATGGTAACGACCAGCAAGAAATGCGCGGCGTTGCTAAACTGCAAGCTGAAACAAATGCGACTTCGTTACAAGAGCTCATTGGCAAAGGCATTATGGTGATCACTATTCGCCCAAATAAAGGCGAACCTTACCAAGGTGTCGTGCCACTAGAGCAACCAACGCTCGCGGAATGTTTAGCGCACTATTTTGAAACTTCGGATCAAATTCCAACCACAGTATGGTTATTTACTGACTTAGCTGCGAAAAAAGCGGCTGGGAGCCTAGTGCAATTGCTGCCAGACAGTGAAGATAAAGCTAAGCAGCACGAAGATTACGAACACCTTTGTCATTTAACCAGCACGATTAAAGCAGAGGAAATCTTTAATTTACCAGCACAAGAATTACTGCACCGCCTTTACCACGAAGAGCAAGTGCGTATTTTCGAACCACAGCAAGTGACTTACCGCTGCTCATGCTCAGAAGAGAAGTGTTTAAACGCTATTACTCAACTAGGCACGAGCGAAATTAAAAGCATTATCGCAGAACAAGGTAGTGTTAGCATGACTTGTGATTATTGTTTAACCACTTATGCCTTTGATGAGCAGCAACTTTCACCTTACATAAGTGAAGTAAAACACTAGTTAATCATTAATTTAAACTCAGGGCGCTAATAAGCGCCCTTTTTTATTGCTCACGCCTTATATTTACTGCACTTATAGCGAACATAAATTTATATCAATTTACCTTTTTGTCGTTTTATTACATAAAAAAACTGCTGATTAAGGCACTTAATGTAATAAAAGATGAAAACTTTCATTCACAATAATTTTTTCCTTTTTTTTTAGCCGACTATCACCTATTATCGATGGCCTCAGAGCGACTCTGAGCAACCCCATAACCTAATTGCTTTACACTGGAGAAATAAAGCCATGGCTGCTTTGCAAGACAAGATTGATCTATCTCAATACGGTATCACTGATGTTGCGGAGATTGTTTACAATCCTTCTTATGAGTTTTTATTTGAAGAAGAAACAAAAGCAGAGCTCTCAGGTTATGACAAAGGCGTTGTCACTGAGTCAGGTGCCGTAGCGGTAGATACGGGTATTTTCACTGGCCGCTCACCAAAAGATAAGTACATTGTGCGCGACGATACTACACGCGATACCGTGTGGTGGGCTGACCAAGGTAAGAATGACAACAAGCCGATGACTACTGAAACGTGGAACTCACTAAAAGGCTTAGTGACCACGCAATTATCTGGCAAGCGCTTATTTGTTGTGGATACTTTCTGTGGTGCCAACGAAGACACGCGTTTAAAAGTACGTTTCATTACCGAAGTCGCGTGGCAAGCACACTTTGTGAAAAACATGTTTATCCGCCCAACTGATGAACAACTTGCCGATTACGAGCCAGATTTTGTGGTAATGAATGGCGCTAAAACCACTAACCCTAACTGGCAAGAACAAGGATTAAATTCAGAAAATTTCGTTGCCTTTAACTTAACTGAGAAAATGCAGTTAATTGGCGGTACTTGGTACGGCGGCGAAATGAAAAAAGGTATGTTCTCAATGATGAACTACCTATTACCACTGAAAGGCATTGCCTCAATGCACTGTAGTGCAAACGTCGGCAAAGATGGTGACGTTGCGGTATTCTTCGGCCTATCAGGTACAGGTAAAACAACACTTTCAACTGATCCTAAGCGCGAACTAATCGGTGACGATGAGCACGGTTGGGATGACAACGGCGTATTTAACTTTGAAGGTGGTTGCTACGCAAAAACCATTAACCTAAGCAAAGAAAACGAACCAGACATTTACAATGCAATTCGCCGTGACGCATTACTTGAAAACGTAACGGTAGATGAAAACGGTAAAATTGATTACGACGATAACTCAAAAACTGAGAACACGCGTGTTTCTTATCCAATCCATCACATTGATAACATTGTTAAACCAGTGTCTCGTGCCGGCCATGCCAAGAAAGTTATTTTCTTAACGGCTGATGCGTTTGGTGTACTACCACCAGTTGCGAAATTAACGCCAGAGCAAACAGAATACTACTTCCTGTCTGGTTTCACGGCGAAGTTAGCAGGTACTGAGCGCGGTATTACTGAGCCAACACCAACTTTCTCAAGCTGTTTTGGTGCGGCGTTCTTAAGCTTACACCCAACGCAATACGCTGACGTTTTGCGCAAGCGTATGGAAGCGGTAGGCGCAGAAGCTTACCTTGTTAACACAGGTTGGAATGGCACAGGTAAACGTATTTCAATTAAAGATACTCGTGCGATTATTGATGCCATTCTTGACGGCTCAATTGAAGATGCGGAAATGGTTGAGCTACCACTGTTCAACTTAAGCGTACCAACAGCATTGCACGACTGTGATAGCAACATTTTAGACCCACGCAACACTTATGCTGATGCAGCTGATTGGGAAGCAAAAGCAAAAGACTTAGCGGGTCGTTTTGTTAACAACTTTGACAAGTTCACTGATACTGAACACGGTCAATCGCTAGTAGCTTCTGGTCCTCAGCTATAGCCAGTACCTTATTGCAAAAACCACATAGCAAGAAACAGAAAGGCCGCTAACATTAGCGGCCTTTTTTATTGTTGAGCAACTGAGCATTTTGAACTTTCACCTTTAGCATCATTCGCCTGCTAGATAGAAAACTGCAACAGGCAAGTCGCAAATCGAAAACTGTAAATTACAGCCAGATACTTTAAGTAACCTCAGGTTTGGATAAGAAATAGTGAATAACAAATTAATTCAGATAGTTATGCTCATCATTATCTTCTGGCGAGAAATTTTTGCTGATATCAAGGCAAATTTGCACGTCAATAGCTGGCCTATTGCAAGTAAATTTAACGCAGGTAGCAGTAGAAATAGCCGCTAGAAGCACATTAGTTATCCAGAGCTGAGGTTAAGTAAATACACCTCTTACCTGTTTGCCATTATCGCGAATTATCGACTAAGGTTTATTTGTTCACAGCATAATTTAAAGGAGTAAATATGCTCTACATATTGCTAATAAAGTTCACCTTATTTCTTTTACTTTGTGCATGGCTAACCAAACGAAATAATGTCGCGGTAAAAACTTGGAGCGACGAGCAACTTATCAGTGGCTTACCCCATTACCTAAAATTGAAAAAACAAACCCGTCCGCATCGCTTAACCACGCGCTTTTTAGATGTCGATAAGCGTATTAGCCAGATAAAATCAGAAACAGCTCAGCGATTTTCGCCAACATCAATCAAGATGTCGCAACTCAATTTAGCAAGCCGAAAAGCACTAGTCCGCCGTTTGTTGAATAAGCGCCAACAGGCCAAGCTCAATGGCAATTCGTTTGCGCATAAGTTGCTTGAGCAGCAAATTGAAAAGGTAGTTTTTCGTCATAGCTAGCCGCTAAAGCATCAGAGTTCTTAAATCCTAATTCCTACATAATGGCTGCGCTATTGGGCTATTTCGCGGTCAGATTCCTTTTCTATTTTGATTTATGACTAAGAGGGAGCAAGAGTTTCGCCTGTAAGCCACCGGTATCGCGATTAATTAACTGCACCTTGCCGCCATGAGTATCAACAATCCGTTTAATAATCGCTAAACCAAGACCACTGCCTTCGGTACCGCGTGCTTTGTCGCCTTGAGTAAATGGCTGAAATAAGCGCTCCATATCAGCCTCAGGAATACCAGCCCCTTCATCACAGACACTGATATGGGCGTAATGCTTGCCTTCAACGCCTGTGCACACTTGAATATTGCCGTGAGTATAGCGAATCGCATTTTGAATTAAATTGGCCACCGCCCGTTTTATTGCAACATAACGAAGTGGTAGTTGCGGCACTTCACCTGCCATAAAGGTTACTTGTCGATCACTAGGTGTTTCAGCATGAACCACGTCATCCACTAAAACATTCAGATCGGTGAGTTCCGCTTTATCTTTGCTATCGTGACGAATGTAATCAATGAATTGATCGATAATGGCGTTCATATCATCAATATCGCCTTCGATGCCGTCTTTTAGATAGTCGTCCTGCTCCGACATCATTTCCGCACTCAAACGAATACGTGTTAGCGGT
The DNA here is from genome assembly GCF_003390395.1 of Thalassotalea euphylliae. NCBI lineage: Bacteria > Pseudomonadati > Pseudomonadota > Gammaproteobacteria > Alteromonadales > Colwelliaceae > Thalassotalea > Thalassotalea euphylliae. The sequence goes on from NZ_QUOV01000001.1 coordinate 3,993,417, forward strand.
GTGCGTAAGTCGTGTGAAATCCCCGCCATCAGTAAGTTACGATCGTCTTCTAACTGCTTTATCCCCTTCGACATATGGTTAAATGCCTGAGTCACCGCCATTATTTCAGTGGTACCTTCTTCTTCCAAAGGCTCAGGAAAATCACCTCGGCCGACGTCTTCAGCGGCGTGTTGCAGCGCACGCAGTGGTCTATTCAAGTTACGTACAAACAACCAACCAGCAGCAACCGATAACACCCCTAAAATGACAAGGAAAAAGAATAAAGGCACAAAATTAGATTGCTCTAAACCAGTAAAGGGAATTTTTACCCATAAACTGGGGGCTTGTGGGGGGCGAATCCAAAATAAATATTCATCGCCTTGTGTGATACGAACTTCTGCAGGGCCATCAAGTAATTCTGACATTTGCGCGGAACGAAATTCTAAGTACACCGCATCAGCAAGACCAAGGCGCATCGCATCTTTTTCTCGATACACACCGATGCCAGTCTCTCGCTGAAAGGCCTCTGCCATGGCCGGGCTGAGCTCAGAGTCTTTAATATCAATAAATACCACGCGAATTTGCTTGGCAAGTAATTCATTCACTTGTTGAAAATTGGGTTGAATAATGTAGAGCGTTATCGATACATACGACACCACTTGGTTAATCAACAACAAAAAGCCAATAAGTAAAACCGTTTGCCCAAAAGCACTGCGCGGCAATATTTTCATATAGAGAGTATCAACTAGTTGTTAAAGCAAGGCGAAAACTGGAGTGCAAAAGAAGCCTAAGCAGCTTCTTGTCCGTCTGGCACGAATACGTAGCCTAAGCCCCAAACCGTTTGTATATAGCGAGGTTTGGCTGGATCTTCCTCTAACATGCGACGCAGGCGACTCACTTGCACATCAATACTACGCTCTAACGCTGAATAGTCTCGACCCCGTGCCAAATTCATTAATTTATCACGAGAAAGCGGCTCTCGCGGATGGGTAACTAGCGCTTTTAATACCGCAAATTCACCACTGGTCAGCGGCATATTAATGTCGCCTTTGACCATTTCTCGCGTTGCCAGATTTAACGTATATTCACCGAACGAAATGACATTTTCTTCCAATGAAGGAGCACCTGGCGCTTCTTGAATTTTTCGACGTAAAACCGCTTTAATACGTGCTAACAATTCGCGAGGGTTAAACGGCTTTGGCATATAATCGTCTGCCCCCAGCTCTAATCCTATAATGCGATCAACTTCGTCGCCTTTTGCCGTTAGCATCACAATTGGGATGTTATTCCCATTTTGGCGTAAACGACGACAGATAGATAATCCATCTTCACCTGGCAGCATTAAATCCAACACTAGTAAATGGAAATTCTCACGCTCAAGCAGGCGATCCATTTGCTCAGAGTTTGCGGCTGAACGCACTACAAACCCTTGTTCAACCAAATAGCGTTCTAGCAGCGCGCGTAAACGCATATCGTCATCAACTACCAGTATTTTTTGAGTTTCCTGTCCCATAGTTTTGGCCTCAATAGCTGTCGTAATAACTTCACTATAAGTGATAAATTTTGCGAATAAAAACCAAGAATGTTACAAAGTATTAAGCTTTGGATATATGTAAACTATTTACATATATCCAAATGGAATCAATGCGAAACATTTTATATGCCAGAAAACTATATTGAGTTATCAGAGAAGCTAGACCAAAAGATGCCTTCAACACTCAACTGAAAACTAGCTAATTAAACCTTGTAAAACCAGATGCTCTGAACTTATTGCAGTGACTCGAATCGAGACTCCTGCAATAAGCTTAACGAAGTGAGTTAGATATGTTGTTGAATAAAGGCAAGGGACTCCTTCAGAAAAATCGTCCTTGATTCACTATTTGACAGCCAGTGGTCTTCACCTTCTAACTTAATAAAGCGACTCTCTTTGTCACCCATTTTATCGAGCTTTTTGTACATCTTTTCGGACTGAAAGGCAGGGACTACCGTATCGTTAACTCCATGGATAAACAAAATGGGGAGTGTCTTTGAAGATACTTGATGATAAGGGGAGTAGGTGTGTAATTTTTCATATTCTCCAGCTCCAATACCAATGAATTTCTTCCAATATTTAGGTGAAGATTTTTGCTCTTTTTCATGGTAGTAAATATCACTTAAGTTACTGATACCAGCAAAAGAAACTGCGCACTTATACAAATCATAGCGCATTGTTGCACTATACAGCGCAACATAACCACCATAACTCGCACCGACAACGCAAATGCGGTCTTTATCAACAATAGATTGATCGATTAACTGCTGTACTCCCTCGTCAACATCCGTTTGCATTTTCTTGCCCCATTCACCATAGGCTAATTTCACAAACTTTTTACCGTAGCCACTGGAGCCTCTAAAATTTGGCTGGTACACAGCAAAACCTTGTTGCGCGAAAAACTGTCGCATCCAGTCAAACGCCATTGAGTCTCGACTTTCTGGCCCACCATGGGGCAACACGATTAATGGCAATTTACCACTAGCTTTATTCGGCTTAGTTAAATAACCATGAACTTTAACCTTATCGGAAGTAGTGAACGCAAACGGCTCAACTTTAGCAAGTTGCGACTTATCTTTAATCGAATACCCTTGTCCAACCAATGAGAGTGAAACGCTCTGGGTATCGTATAAATAATATTCATTAGGATTTTCAGGCCCAGAGACTCGAGCAATAAAGCGCTGTTTACTAGCATCATAGGAGGTTAATTCAACTTCTGCTCCAGTGAATGTAGCCGACAGGTCAAGTTGCACTTGAGCTAACGTTTGGTCGAAATATTCAAACTCTTTAACATGATTGACGTGACTAATTCCTACCATTCGATTTGTATTATAATCAAACAGAATATTACTAACATCTAACCCTTCATAACCAACCAGTGTCGATTCACCGCTAATGAATCCGCTTTCAACTTTAGCTTTCATTAACTCAAGCAAGGTACTCTTATTTCGCTGCAAATAATAAACATACTTCCCACTTTTGCTGGCTGCATATATTATTTTTTTGAAATGCTTCTCTTCTTCACCATCTTTGTATTTGAGCACTTCAAAATCAGCTTCAGGATTCGCTCGATACATGTTGAGCCAACCATCTTTTTTGCCGATGTAGTGTTGGTAGCCCAAAATATTGCCATTCTTATCGCCTAGCCAATCTTCCGCATTTTTCTTTGAAAAATACTCTTCTCGACTGCCGTCAGATAATTTTACTTTGTAAACGGTGCGTTTATCACCGTGATAATTTGACAGTAAAATGAAGTCAGGCTCTTGAGGTAATTTACTAATCAGCTCAGGCGCACCAATGTTGAAACGGAACTGCATACTCTTGAAGGCGAAGTCCATTTTGTTGGTCATGGTATTGAGTATACCTACACGATGTAATGTAAATTTTTCATGGTCGGCATCCGAGTAATGAGGAATTGTCATATTTACGAGTAAATGGTGATTACTCACCCATGTAAAACTGCGGATTTGAGCCTTTTCTACACCAAAAAAAGAAGGTTTTCCCTTCACCAAAGACTGGCTAACAACTCCATAGCGCCCGTCTACATCTCGAAGATATGCAATGCTTTTACCGTCAGGGGAGATTTGTAATGCTTCAATCAGTGGCAGCTTACCAAGCGCCTCAATTGCTGATGCTTGAGCATAAGATTGCAACGAAAAGAAAATAACCAGATACACAACAACAGTGCGTAAAAACACCATAATAAAAGTCCTTTTTGGATGTTACACGACCCTATTTATGCCTTTCGTTTAGAAATAATGTTGTTATTAAACAAATAACTAAGAAAATACATATGGGTAGAAAATTGCCTTATAAATTAGCTATTAACTAATGTCGTATCAATAGCTAACACTACTTTATATATTTAATTGCCTGCTCCGTGACACATTTAGTAAAACTTTTTTGTCGTTGCTCTCGCGATAATCGACTAATCGCATTTTCAACAAGTGCCATTCGTTTTTCGCGATCAGCATCACTTAGTTTTGCAAATTGATCGTGAAAGCAGCCAACTAAGCCGAAATTAAGAGCAGTGTCAGATTGTGCATTTTCCCCCTGTAAACAGGTGCTGAGCTTTTCCGCTAGTAAGCCCTTGTCCATCTGCTCGATTATCTGGCCCAATTGGTAGGGAACAGGATCAATTTTGCGTTCAAGGTTACAACCAAAAAACATATCAGCAACAGCAACCTTAGGAATTATCGCTTGGTGCTTAGGGGCAAATTCTTTCATTAACCACGCTTTGTGCTCTTCACTCATTTTAGATTGTGCATAGCCATTGCTTGCAAATAATAATGCTGAGCAAGTGATGGAAATTTTAAGCGAACGAAAAGCCATAGAAAACAATACCTAAGATTAAAGTAAGCGGGTGTAAGTATAACGAATAAAATCCAACATTGGATGTGCTAATTTGTTATGACTTTTGTTATGAATAGGCGGTATTATTCACAGCCATCGTCACTCAATAGCTACCCCCACCTCGCCAATGCGCAAGTATTATCTGATTTATGTGTTGAACTGCCAAACCAGGAGTTGGTTATTCGCGGGCATATCAATATTTGCCACTAGTTCCATACCCGCCTGTTTGGCAAGATCATCAACGGCTTCAAAATCGCGAATAGCACTTTGCGAATCCCTTTCTTTTAACCAAATGTCGAATTCGGCGTTACTTTCACTGGAGTAATTGCCACTAAAGTTGAATGGCCCGTAGGCAATAAATAAAGTGCCAGACTTGGCCGATACCGACATATTCGCGAAACATTCAATCACGTGCTGCCAGCTCATAATGTGTAACGTATTTGCCGTATAGATAACGTCGAATGGTGTTTTAGGCCAATGCAAAGCATTGGCAACATCTAACTCAATTGGTGAAAGCATGTGCGCACTACCGTGAGCTTTGATGTTGGCCGTTAGTGGTGGAAGGTTAGGTGCAATATCGCTGCACTGCCAGCTAAGCTGAGGCAATTGTCCGCTAAAATAACAGGCATGCTGACCACTCAAGCTACCAATTTCGAGTAATGATTGTTTGTCAGCCAAATACGGCTCTATCGTTTGCCAGATAACGGCTTTGTTGCGTTCACAGCTTGGTGCAAAATTCTGCCAAGCTTGCTCTAATTCGTTCATTTTGAATCTATTTATTTATGATTATTAATAGTAACTATGATTAGTGACTATTAGTATTCACTAGTGTTAAGTAAGGTATTTTAGCGGATAGCCCCTGAACTTAAACGATAATCTGGGCCTTTAAGCAATTATCTGGGGCCTTAACCAACAATCAACCACTTCCATGCTACAAAGGCGGCTAGCCCGGCAACCACGGTAAGCAGCATATTTTTGCGCCAAAAGCTGATAGCAACAGCAACGATTGCGCCAACGATGTAGGGGTTTTCAATGCTGGCGTAGAATTCCCCTTTCGGCATAAAAACAGCAGGAAAAATAATCGCTGTTAACACCGCAATGGGAACATAGTTAAGTGCCCGCTTAAGCTTGTCGGGGAATTCAATGTTGTCTGCGACCGCAAACAGCACGTAACGAATACCAAAAGTAACAACAAACATACCAAAAATCAGTAAGACTTCGTTCATTCGCTTGCTCCTTCACTGAAGTCAGCATCTGATTGTTCGTCAGGTTGCGTTCCATCCTTTTTAGCTTCTAAATACATCGCCACCAAAATAGCTACTATCGCAGAGAACAATAGTCCTGTTTTATGTGGCCAGTCATAAGTGATTAACGACAAAACGCCAGCGGTTAAGGCACATGCTAGCGTTGCACGATCGTGTAAACAGGGCACCACGATACCAATAAAGGCAACTACCATAGCCATATCTAAGCCCCAATTCGCCATGTCTGGAATACTTTGACCGATAAACAAACCCACCAAGGTACATACTTGCCAATTAATATACATAAACAGCGCAGCGCCAAAATAATACCAATGAAAGTTGGCTTGTTTACCGTGGTCAGTTAAGTAATTACTGGCTACCGCAAAGCTCTCATCCGTTAGCAGGAATGCCATAGGAGCGCGAATAGCTTGAGAATAAGGTTTTACATGTGGCAGTAAATTTGCGGAATACAACAGATGGCGAAAATTAACAAAAAAGGTTGTTAGCACGATCACCGGCCAAGCAGCACCGCCAGCTAGTAACCCCACGGCGATAAACTGTGACGAGCCAGCAAAAACAAATACTGACATGGCTACCACAGCCCAAGCAGTAAGCTCAGTGCTTTGGCCAAGTGCCCCATAAATAATGCCAAACGGGATCGCCGCCAAAATCAGCGGAGCACAGTCTTTCATGCCGAGGGTGAATAATTTTGAGCGGGTATATTGCACAAGCCTTGCTGCAGATTTGATAAGTCCTATCAATTACATAGGGGTTAACAATTATTATTCAACCACATACATAATTAATGTTCGTGATATTGCCTATAAACAAGCTACCCCGATGTTTACAGTTAACAACAGGGTAACTTGCTTCGAGAGTGCTGCTGTTGGCTTTGGCTAATGAACGCTAACCAATGGCCGTTGAGACAGACCGAAATGGCTTATTCCGATGCTGGAATAAGATGCACATCTCGTTGTGGGTATGGAATTGTAATACCCGCTTCATCAAAGGCTATTTTTATTGCCTCGTGACTGTCAAAAAACACTGGCCAGTAATCATCTGACTTCACCCATGGGCGCACTAAAAAGTTCACTGAACTGTCAGCATGGGCAGAAACAAAAATATCAACCACAGGGTCTTTAAGGACACGAGGGTCTTTATCCATTACTTCCTGTAAAACTGCCTTGGCTTTTCTAACATCATCGTCGTAGCTAATGCCAAAGGTCATATCGACACGGCGTGTCTCTTCGACAAAAACGTTTTTCACACAACCGTTAGACAACAGGCCGTTAGGAATAATCACCCGCTGATTATCTAGGGTACGCAATATAGTGTTAAAGATTTGAATTTCGACAACATGACCAACATAGCCTTGGGCATCAATCACGTCGCCTGCCTTAAATGGACGGAAGAAAAGAATTAGAATACCGCCCGCAAAATTTGCCAAACTACCTTGCAATGCCAACCCTATCGCTAACCCCGCGGCACCCAGCATAGCAATAAGCGACGCCGTTTCTACACCAATCATAGAGGCGAAAATAATCACCAACACAGCTTTGAAGGTAATATTGAAAATACTGACAAGGAATTGATGCAGGGTTACTTCCACCTGCTTTTTAGTCATCGCGACATCAAGTAATTTGACAATACGGCCAATGATCCAAGAACCGATAATCCAAACAATTATCGCCAGTACTAGCTTAGTACCAAAGGTAATCCCCATTTCGCCAATCAGCTGCATATAGTGCTCAACCTGATTAACATCGATATTCATCGCTTGTGCTGTTTCATCAATCACAGCACTGACTTCGCTACCCTGCTCACTGCTTTGTGTCGTCATAACCTTCCCCTAATTGTTGATCTTTTCGTTGGTTTTAGAAAACTATCAACAATTAAGTGTAGGAAGGATTGGGCGATTATTAAAACTTTGAGGGCAAGCCAAATAATTGAGCTAATGCTCTGCTTGGTTACCAACTTTGGACTTGAGCTTGGACTTGGGCTTGGACGCGGCAGAACTCAATGATCGAGCCAGCACTTGCCAAGATTTTGCGAAAGGTTGCAAATAAATTCCGCGCAGCGTTTGATGCTCTGCATATTCGTCACCAATACCAATACTCAAGGTTTTTACACTTGATGCTCGTACCAAAGTGCCAAACAAGCGATCCCAAATAGCTAAAGCTGAGCCTAAATTCACATCAAATAGCTTAGGGCTGTCGCTGTGGTGGATTTGGTGTTGAGCAGGTGAGATAAACCAGTTTTCTACTTTATCTCCCCAACTTAACCAAATATGACTATGGCGTAAGTTCGAGCCCATAATATTAAAGGCAAAGACAAATAAATTAGCGCCAACAATATCAATCATTTTCAGCGTTGGGCCAAATAAGAAATAACACAAACCAACCACTATGCCTTGTGTTAAAGCCATGCGACACGCATACAAATAGCTTTCCACCGGATGCGAGCGATAGATGGTAAAGGGTGTCAGCACTTTTGCCGAGTGATGCACCTTGTGAAATTCCCACATAAACGGAATTTTATGCAACATGTAATGCAATAAAAAACGGGTAAAGTCATCAACAATAAACAGCAAAACAGTAAATACCATCATGGTCGCAGCGGCAGACAACTGAATATGTTCAATCACCCCAAACACATTTTCCAGCGCTGACGAAATGCCAAGCGCAATGGGCACCATAGTGACCATCACCAATGGAAATAACGCCGCCTTTAGCAACTTATTGAGGACAAACAGCGCATAATCGTTTTTAGCTGATTGGCTAAAGTAGATGGATGCAGGGAAAAGGAAATGCCAAAAGCGTCTAAGCGCAGATTTTCCAGCAAGTTGCTCTGCATTGAAATGTGATTCGGCTAGAGGCGAGGTTTGACGCTGTTTGCCAACACGCCAAAAAACAAAAGCAGCTAGCGCGATAGAAGAAAGGACATAGCCCCAATAAATGCGTTTGTTCGCGTCAAACACATATAGGGATAATTCTTTAAAATTGCTTAGAAAAAAATCTAACATTTCTCAATTCCAATACTGGCGCTGCTCCTTGTTATCACTATACTCTCGCCAGTATCAATACGCACATTGGCCGTAATAAAAATTGGCCAATGGCTAATCGCTAAAAATGTAGCCTCTAGCGTCATGCTAGAAGCTGAGTGTTCTAGCGCTACTATTCAGTTAAAAAGTCGACTAGTAGCGCATCTTTAAAGCTCAATTAATCAACACTTTATAAAAAGCATGATCAAAAGCTTGATAACAACTTAGAAGCTGTATTGATAACCAACAATCGCTTGTTGCGGTTTCGTTGGGCGTGCACCAAACGGGCGACGACTAACAATTTCTTGTTTATCAAACACATTGTCTAGTTTTAGGTAGACACTACCATAGTCACCAAAGTCGTAGCTCGCCGACATATCAACCACAGTCAATGACTCTGTTGTTACACCTGATAGCACCACGCCATCACCAGAAGCTTCTAGCATTTCATCAATGTAACGCGCCACTAAACTAACTTCCCAGTCGTTGCTAGCTAAACCTAAGCTGACAGAAAGCTGGTTTTCAGGCAGGTAAGGCAATGCGTCGCCTTCTTCAACAGCGCCCCACATCGGGAAGTCAGAAACAAAGCTCGTATCAAACTCACCGTCTATGTAGGTGTAGGTAATTGAAGTTGGTACATCAATACCCCAATCCGTTGCAAAAGTGTGCGAGGCCGCTAATTCTAGCCCCAGTACACTGGCTTCACCACTGTTAAACTCGGCATCTAAGTTACCACCACAGGCAGATGCCGCTGAGAATGAGCAGCTTTCTTTCAAGCTGTCGAAGTCGTTGAAAAAGACAACTGCTTCTAACTGAGAATTACCGTTGTGATAGCGGGTACCAACTTCATAGTTAACACTGTTTTCAATATCAACTTCTGGGCTTTCTTGTGGGCGAGTCGGTACAAAGCCTTCGTGTACACCAGCGAAAAAGCCTAGTTCGTCAGAGTATTTGTAGAATACGCTCGCACTTGGTAACCAGATTCTTGAATCTTTATTCAGGTAGTCGCCTTCACTGCCCGGTGCTTCATTCTGATATTCAGAATCAATAAACTCACCGCGAATACCTAAGGTAAATTCAAAGTCATTTACGTAAATCGTATCTTTCAAGAATACCGCTAATGCTTCGCTTGTTTCACGGTTACTGGTTGTCGCAACTTGCGGCGAGCCATCAGACACTAAGTTGCCCGAGCGCATAAAGAATGCATCTTCAGTATGGCGACGGCGAATTTGGTCTTTGTGAAAGCGGAAACCCGCGTTAACTTGATGCTTAAGACCCGCTAGCTCAACATTGTAGTAAAGCTCTGATTGAATACCTTGCGAGTAGAATTCGCGGTAGTTATCACCGACTAACAGTTTTTCAAACTCTTGTACTGAGTCTTGTTCACCGGTCAAAATGCGATAAAAACGCGCATTCACTTCATCTTCAGGATTCGCCAAAATCTCTTGCAGATCGCGATTAACCAAGCCGCCTTTGAAGCTATTAAGCTTAAACCAAGAGCGATCAAAATCGTTGTGGTAAATACGTGTGGTGACATCAAAGGTATCGTTGCCAATAAAGTGGGTAAACATAAACTGTTTATGTTCCCAGTCCATCAATGCCAGTTGGTCAGCAGCGTAGCGACGATTCGGGTTTTCAGCGAAATCTGCGTCCGTTAAACCTAAGTAGGTTTCATTAGACTCTTCATCAGCATAAGCAAGTTTCAACTCAACAATTTGGCTGTAACCACCGCCAGAAAGGTCGTAGTTAAACTTCGCCATGATATCGTTTTTCTCAAAACCAGTATCACCACCGCCATCTAATTCTTTAAAGCCATCAGAGCGCAAGTGCACTCCTTCAACCACATAACCAAAGTCGCCATTAGTGCTACCAAAATAAGCTTTGGCACGACCAAAACCATCACTACCTGCCGCTAAATCAATCGAACCCTCTTTGGCTTGTGGGACTTGGCGAGTCACTAAGTTAATGGCACCCGCCACAGTATTGGGGCCATACTTGGTAGCCGCAGGGCCTTTTGATACTTCAACCGAAGTGATTTTACTCATCATCGGGAAATAGTAAGCTGCTGGCGCTGAATAAGGTGCTGGGCCAATCAGAATACCGTCTTCCATCACGGTAATTTTCTGGCTACGCTCAGGGGTTGCACCACGAAAACCAATATTGGGACGCAAGCCAAAGCCGTCTTCTTCACGAATATTGACACCTGGTACGCTGTAAAGCACACGGTTAATATCGTTAAACTTGAACTTCTCGAGCTCAGCTTCGCCAATTACCGTAGTTGAACCTGGTTCAGTACGTAAGCGGTTGTCATTGCCTAATATTTGAATGCGTTCGTAATATTCAGCAGGCTTGTCATCATCTGGGTTTTCATCAGCAAAAGCTGGCATAGCAACAGACGAAAGCGCTGTCGCAACCGCTAAAGCAAGCGTAGTGCGGTTGATTGTTTTATTGTTATTTGTCAAAACAGCCATGATTAATCGTTATCCCCTGCTGAAGTTTGCGGTAACTCAAGCGCTAAACTATTAATAAAATCAGCTTTTAGCGTATCGGTAACGGCTTTCACACGCGCGTGACTTTCAGTCACTTGTGCTTCGTTATCCGCCAACGTTTGCGCTAAGCTCATTTGGTAAGCTTCAACATCGGCAATCGCAGCTTGTACATCTGCCGTGATGGTGTCTGCCGTTGCTTGATCGCCAACATCGATAAGGTAATCTGTAAAGCCAATGCCGTCTTTACCCGTTAATAATTGCTCAAAGCCACGTAAGTTGTTCATCACATGCTGAATTGATTGGCTAGCAAAGCTTGATTCAACATCCTCTGGACATGCTTGTGAACCACAACTATTCGCGAATAAACCCAGTGGTGTCGCCAACTTGCCATCTTTTGTTACAGTGTCGAGATAGAACATAGCGTCACTGATGCGATTAACCGCATCGTGTTCGCTAGCGATGTTACTTGTTGAGGTGCCAGCGGTTTTAAGTTGCTGCGCATAGCCATTGTCACCCGTCCATAAACTCAGTAGTTCACCACTCGAGTTGACAATATCGTTCGCTACTTCAACCGCAAAACTACAACGCGCAATTTTACGATAAGTTTCGGTTTGATTGTTCCAGTTTTCAGGTGATCCTGTTGGGCAACTATCAGCCAGCTCATTATTAAATAGCAAGTATTCTAACGCGGCCAAACCTTTGCGTGACGGTGTGCGCTGAGTAATATCGTATGGACGGCCATTGACCGTGCCTTCGGCGAAAAACACGACATCAAAATCAACGGCACAGGAGTTCACAATAGGCCAAGAGTAGATGTTATTTTTCAATAAGCTGTCATTCTCAAGCAATGGACCAAGCTGCATTAATTCCGCTTGTTGCCATGTTGCCATTGCTGTACTCCAGCCATTTTGAGCAGCTAAACGTGCATCGGCAACCGCTTGCTCACTGACACTTAACTGCTCTAACGCCGTTTCAGCCTGACAGTAAGCATCAACAAGGATAGCCTGTGCTTGAGCATCTTGTTGGAACTGCTGGAACGTTGGCGTAATCACATTATCTGCAAGATTAGCGATCAATGCTTGCTCATTGAATTCAGTTTGTGTCGGTGGCTGTGTGCTACCACCAAAATCAGGGCCGGCCTCGGCACTTGTATCTTCACCACAAGCACTTAGTAACGCACTACTCACTATCGCTAGTGTTATTGCACTAAGCTTTTTAATCGCCTTTGATGACTTAACAGTTTTCGACTGAGACATTAAATCTCCTAAGCTTTTTATGTTGTTATTAAACGACAAAAAGCCTGGCTGAAGATCAGCCAAGCTTTATATTTTTAACTAATTGTTTTAGTTATATTTGTTTTTGGTTTATTACCAGTTCGCCACGTTTTCTGCATCGAAACTCATTGCTGCTTGAATAATATCACGAGCTGCTAACAAGTCCGCTTTGTATGCTTCTACATTTGCTGCGTCTAATACTGGTGCATCCTGCATTAATTCGTGTAATCGAGTGAAATCAGCGTCAGAAATTTTTGAGTAAGGGTTGAATTGAATACCCAATGCAAAACCTTTCATTTCTGACCAGTGCTTCGCTAAGTCAGTGTAATTGAAATCAGCTGTGCCTAATTTATCTAAGTCAGCGCGTGTATCGTTAATGTAGTGAACAACGGTCGCCACAATTGCACGTTCCCAAGCATCAACAGCTGCGTCACGATGCGTTAATAGTTCCGCCATTTGCTCATCTGTTAAAGCCATACCTGAGTTAGCATTAATAATTTCACGACCCGCAAGGAATGCTTCCATGGCTTGTTTAGTGAAATCTGTTGGGTTCGTGTTGCCCGCTGTTGCGCGATCACGCTTACCAGCATTAACTGATTGGCCGAATAAGAACTCAGATTTTAAACTAATTTCACCGTCACCATCTGTGTCATGCTTACCATTGTATTCTTCACGGTCACCAGCATCAGCATCAATTTTGCCTGAAATTTCGTTGTCTGAGTATTCAAGGTAATCAACGGTTGCACCGAAGTAACCAAAGCCTTCATCAAATTGATGCTCAAGCGTTGAGTATGACTTACCAGATACAGCTGATACGTTATCGGTTAATAAACCTTTGCTACCATCAATGTCGTTACCTGCTGCATCAACAACTTCGTTACCTAAGTAATCGTCTGTCGCTTGAGAGTAAGTAATACCCACTAATAAAAACTTTTGAATAAGTTGCTTCAGGTCAGTACCGTTGGTGTTTAAATAGATATCAGTAATATCTTCACCAGTTGCGGCTTGACGAATAGTACCGTTGATATGTGCTTCAGCGTTATCAGCTAACTGACCAAAGAAAATATCAACTAGGCCTTCAGGTGTTGTCGAGCCTTTCGCGCCCCAACCTTCAAAGTCACCATCGTTCCATAACTTATGCTGGCCTTTTTCATCATTACCAGCCAGTTTACCTACAAGGTTTTTGTGGCTACCTGAAATGTCGGTTAAGAATTTTTCTTTTGCATTGGTGAAAGTGATTGGGAAGTTATCGTATTGAAGCTCTGTTGTGCGGAAGAACTTATTTAATACGTCCATCACGTCTTGACGGCTGGTTAACGTGCCATCATCTAACTCGTCTTTCAGTGTATTTGAGATGTAATGATTAAATTCTGCAATCAAAGCATGGCGAGCTGTTTGACCGGTGTAAGACACACTTGATTCACCATCAACAAACTTACTGTTGAACTTATATGTGTCGAGTAAATCATTAACATTAATTGTTAACTCTTTTGAAAAAGTAGCACCATCAGCATCTGATACGGTTACGTTAACCGCCATTGACATTGCTTGCTCGTAGTTTGCTGCAACACCGTCAGCAAGTTTAAGCTCATCACCATCAATTGCGAACACATCGCTATCAACAGTAAATGTCATTGCACCACCTTCAGCATCTGTTGCTGAAAGCTTACCTACTACTGCACCCGCTGCGTTTTCATCAACCGTATTGTTATCAATAGCAATATCTGTTGGTGCTGTGTTTGGTGTTGGCGTAGGCGTTACGGGACCTGTATCGTCAGAACCACCGCTGCTGCCACCACAGGCAGATAAAGTTAACGACGCTAAAATAGCTGTAGTAATTAGAGACTTTTTCATTTTCGAGATTAACCTTGTTGTTAGTATTGAGCGCATCCCCATAAGTTATAGGTTATTAAATGCTCATGCGTAAAGTTATGTAAATTTTGTAAAGCATACTAGCACAAAGATAAATGCAAATGCGAATAAATATCATCAATAACTTTATGTTTGTTGTTTATGATCAATATTCGATTTTTGATTGTAAAAATATTAAGGGGTATCGCGCGTTCACTATTCGACTATGATGTCAGCAGACTGCGCCGTATTATCGCTTGCATTGTCGCACTTAACATTGAGTTCCATCAAAGAAAATAACTGTTGATTCACTCGATTAACATCGAAGTAAGTTTCGACAAATTCTCGACTCTTTTGAGCCATCACAGGCCATTCATCGCTGTTTTCAATAAACCAAAGCATAGCGTTGGCAAGCGCATCCACATTTTTGCTTGCCACTAACTTGCCATTCTCGCCGTTAATTACAGTATCGCGACACCCTGGAACATCGGTTGTTAAAATGGGGCGGCCGATGGCCATTGCTTCCAGCACAGTTCTGGGCAAACCTTCATGATAAGAAGGCAGTGTATAAATATGACATTGTTCGATAAATGGGCGCACATCCTTTTGTTCACCCAAATAATCAATGTACTCTCGCCATTGTCTAACATCATCGGATTTAAGCCCGTCAGGTGAGGGGTCAAAAGGACCTACAAGCTGAAAATTTACTTCAGGATATTTAGCTTTAACTTGTTGCGCAGCTTGGGCGTATTCTCTGATGCCTTTGTCACCCAATAATCGGGCGATCAAAAGAAAAGTTATAGGCTTTTCAGGCAACGGTTGTTGAGCATAGTCGGTAAGCGATACGCCTGAACCATGAACTCGGCCAGTTTTTTCAATATTTACTAACTTTTCATCAATAAATATCAGCTTGTTTTCGTTATTCTGGAAAATCACTTTGCTCGCAGAACATAAGCTAAAACGATACAAACATTTAACCAAGCCTCGTATTAGTCGCCTTTTAAACGAGCCTTTTTCAAACGCATAACCTAAGCCAGTTATCATCGCATAGAACTGAGTTCTGGCAATTAGCTTGGCCGCAATGCCTCCCCAAATAATTGGCTTGATAGTATATGCGAGGATCTTGTCAGGCTGCTCAGCACGAAACAGTTTTAACAATTGCCAGAGTGTCGAGAGATCCGCTAAGGGATTTAGGCCATTACGCTCAACCTTATAACCAACAAAACGAGCTCCGATAGCCTCTATCTGTTCAATAATATCGCTAGTGGCATATGCTGTTGATACCACAACATCATGCCCTTGAAGCACTAATTGCTCAATTAAGACACCGCGAAATTTAATAATGGAATCAGGGAAAGCGCCAAGAATCATTACTTTCATTTACTTAACACCTCTCACTTCTGCCCTAGCAAACACATTGTTCAAAATACCTTTAATCCATTGCTTTTCTTGTTTATCAATGAATAGCCAATAAATCAGAACCAAATAACCCATAAGAAAAAGAAGGCACTGGCAGATTAAGCCAAACCAGCCACTAAGCTCAGGTATGATGAACGCAGAGCCTACAACGGCAATACTTAGTACTGGCAACATAAGAACAGCAGTTTCATAGTAAAAACGCTTAATCTCTATACCTAGGCTACCTAAGTAGCGGCTAATTAATAAAACTTCACCGATAAGTAAAGTCGCTGCAGTACCAATTGCGGCGCCAACCAGCCCATAAATATTGACTAAGAACACGGAAAGCATGATATTTAGGCATGCAGTAGCCAGTAAAATAAGACTTTTTGTTTTATGTTTATTCATTCCGTGCAGTAATGCATTACTAGCGCTGAGCGTTAGTACAAGGGTGAAAGGTATCATAGGAAGTAATGCGACCCAGTAAGCTAATTGAAACTCTGAACCAACAAATAGTTGGATAAATTGCTGTCCAAATAGAATAAAAATACCGAGTACAAACGCCAGAACGATCAACTGCATTCGACCGACTTTAATAAGCTCATCAGTTAATTGTGTCATCGTTGCTTTCGCTGTCACCATGCTGATTATTTTCGGTGCGAATACGTTTGAAATCGTACTAGCAAAGGCAATAAAACATAGAATAAGCTGAATACCAACGCTAAAAATAGCTACCGCTTCGCTGCCTTGCATGTAGCCAATAATAAGGTTATCAACACGCCAGTTTATTTGATTAACAATCACAGCAAGTGCTACAAACCCACTAAAAACAGCTACCTCTTTCAAAGCTGCAAAATTAAAGCCTTGGAACGAAACTTTGAACTTAAGTTTCCAGAAAACGAAATAGATACGCATCACCGCTTGGCAAACATTAATAACAAGGTCTATCAACGCAATTTCGATCACGCCGTAACCAAGCAATAATGCACCAACAACCAGCGAGCAGCGGAGCAAAAAGAATGAAATTTGAGAGCTTTGCTCAAAGACAAACTTTTCGTGCGCAGTAATTATGCCGGTAAAGCTGTTACTCATTAGAGTCACAATCACACTAAGTAGCAATAGCGCATAGCTTTGTTTGAGTAGGCTTATTTCCTCTAAGGTCAAGCTCTCAGCAAACATGTTGGGTAAATGCCACCAAATATAGCTGCCCACCGCAAAGACAAGCATCGCAATTAACGTATAGATAAACAGCACATTACCCAAAAACTGATGTTGAGCTGGTACGTCATTTTCAGCACGATACTTTGCAATGAATCGAACAGTTGTATTTGATAAGCCAAGCTCAAGTATTACGAGATAAAGTGCTAATGAAGAAACTAGGCTGTAGATCCCGTATTCACTGACCCCCAAATGATGAATCATAAAAGGGATAAGCAATAAACCGAGAATGTTTCTTAGCGAGATAGATAAGTAGCCTAACGCCACGCCTAGGCTGCGCTGTTTAGCGTCATTCATGTTTGGCTCGGCAGGTATTTAAGATGATCATTAGTAACAACAAGTAGCTGGTATATTTACCTAAGTTCTGTAAGCTCAAGCAATATAAACTGAAGACAATAAGCGGTAACAAACTGATCGCATAAATTTGCTGAGTCGATGTTCTAATTTTTTCAGCTTTAAAGCACAGATAAAAAAAATAAAGAAAGATAAAACTGCCAAGCAGACCAAAACTGACAAGCAACTCTATATAAGTATTGTGGGGGCCAACAACCTCTGTAAACACGTTATTGTTCAAAAAGAAATGGTTATAGTAACCGAGGTAACCATTGATTCCTGCACCAAAGAGCAGAAAACTTAAATCTAACTGCGTAAATAGCGTTAAGTATTCCACAAAAATAGTACTACGAGCTCCAGTCAGATCGGCGGCATTATCGCTAGAGAAACGCTCGAAAATTGCCAGTTCTGTAGCAGCACCATGCCAATAGAGCACAAAGCCTAGTACCACTAACACTGCAAAAAATACAACACTCCGATAGACCATTTCCCCGATAGCGGTGCGAAAATACAAAACAAAGTAAAGCAACAAGCTAAAACTCGTGACCAAGAAAAAACTTCTAGAAACAGTTATTGCCCCAACTCCTAATAATGCCGCGCAAAGCGCCAATTGGGAGATTGAAATCCGCTCTCTGGGCTGACTGGGTAAATAAAAAAATACCAATAACAAGCAAAATAACCCGAAATTGTTCGGGTCGCCGGCAGCACCAGAAAAGCGTTGTATAACATTAGTGTTATATACCACTTCGGGATGAAATACCTGACTAAGCAGGCCAAATAACGTCGAAAATACAAAGCCAAGTAGAAATGCAAACCGCAATTGCGCAAAACTGGCATATTTTCTCTTGTCAAAGATCAGCATGACCACCAACAAAAATAGTAATAGCCAACGAATAGTTTTGCTTGAGAACACCACTGGATTGTAGATGATATGCAGCAATTCAAAGCCAATCAGTACAAGTGCAGCAATAATGCCAGGAAGGTAGTATTGGCTCCTTCCGCCTTCAGTTAGCAGGTAACGCCCTAACACAGCTAAATAAATCAAAGTGGCTAGAGATACAGGCAAATAAGGATTTGTCGAAAACGGTGCCAAACATGGGATCAAGAAAATTATCAATTGTATGCTGCGAGAGAAAGGCAACAAGCCTGCAACAGCAACCCCAATAGCAACTACACCTAACATTAGAACAGCTTGTTGCGTGATCGCCAAAAGTAAAAAAATAAAGCCTATTAGCATAAGCTCGACGGGAAATTTCTGTACTGACCCCAAAGTTAACTTCATTGGATTTGATAAATACCGATAAGCTTATCGACGACTTCATCAATGGAATAACCATGACGTGAAAAACACGCCAGCGCCTTGCTATCTGCTGCTTTGGGTGTCATAAGATTTAATTGTTCAGTCCAGCGATTAGGCTCTGACAATGACAGAAATTTCAAACTGCCCATTCCCATGTCTACTTCTTTTGCGACAGTGTTTGACACTAAACACGGAAGATTACTTGCTTGCGCTTCTAGTAGGGCAACTGAAACACCCTCAAAAACTGACGGCATAATAAAAGCGTCAGCGATGGCCATAAGTTTAGCAATCTCATTATTTGACGCCAGCAGGGAAAAACGCTGATTAAGGTTAGCAGATTCAATTTGCTTCGCGACTTCTGTTTTTAACGGGCCATCACCTACGCAAACAAAATGAATATCGTTATATAAATTCTTATCTTGCGCCAAGGCTAGCAAAAACTGATGGTTTTTTACCTTGGAAAATCGGCCGACATGTAAAACCAAATGTTTGTGCTTAGGTAGCTGATATTTCTCGTAAAGTGCTTTTCGACTATTATCTGATAAATTGGGCAGGTTATATTTTTTTACATCGATAGCATTGTTTAATTGTTCAAAACGACGTTGACCAAATAAGAAGCTTCCTGCTTCTTGACCACAAGCAACATATTGATTGCTAGCTGCTCTCGTTAGCTGCTTAATCACCCCAAATAAGGGTCGTAGCCATCTTGCCTCCAAACCTGCAGTATGAGAATGGCAAACTCTTACTGGTACATTGGCGAGCTTTGCTTGCCATAACATAACCACATTCTTAAAGCTGTTGTGCACGTGAATGGCTTGGTAGCGTGTGCCATTATTTAGTATTTTTCGAAATGCAGCCATATAATTGAGCGGTTGCTGCCTAAAAGTGGGAAGAATAAAAACACGGCCGCCTAAAGCAGTAATTTCCTGCGCTAGCGGGCCGTCATTAAAGCTAATAAAGTCAAACTGCACAAGGTTTCTATCTAGCGCTCTATACCAGTTCATGACCACAGAGGAAATGCCACCTAACGCTAAGCTGGGGATAACCTGTAATACATGATGCCTAGCCATGAGCGTTATACGCACTAATCAAAGTAGAACGGGTTTGTTCTAATGTATAACCACGCTGCTTAAGCTGATTATCAATTCGGTGTTTGGGTAAAACGGGAATATTTGCCGCCTTCTCAATAGCAACTTGCCAATCACTTAACGGCCTCTTCAAATCAATAAATTGGCACATTCCTAGACCAATATCAGCTTCTTCTGGTAGGCCTGTCGACAATACACAGGGCAATCCTGCGGCCTGAGCCTCCAAAGCAAATACACCAAGCCCTTCGTTAAAACTGGTCATCAAAGCAACATCAAACATGCCCAAAATATCTGCAATGTCGTTGCGCTTTCCCCAGAACCTTACTTTACCTTGAAGCCCGTTCGCTGATACTTTGCGTTCAATTTCATTACGCAATTCTCCGTCCCCGATCAAATGCAAACGTACCGCTTTACCAGCTATCTTAAGGTTTCGCTCAGTTATAAATTGCAGTAATTCAACTAAAAACTGATGGTTTTTAACTGGGGAAAATCGAGCGACACAAACTAGGTTCAAAGTATCAGTGGGCAGTCCAAGGCGACGCTTATCTGAGTCGCTAAAGTTTGTTCGATGTTGAACTTGCTCAAAGTTAAAAGCATTGGGAAGACAATCATACTGGCTTTTATGACCGAATAAGAAGCGCCCTGCATCGTTTGAAATCGCAAACTTATGGGTCGCACAAATATTTGCTAAGGTGCGTCCAAGAGCAAACATGACTTTAGTTTTGAAGCTAATTTCGTTAGTACTTTTATTGCGCGCATGAACAACGCGTACTTTTAGACCTGCTAACCACGCAATGAAAACCGCTATACCAGAGTAGTATGAAGTATGGGCATGCAACACATCATATTGGGGCGCACATTTTAGTAGACGATATAAGCCTAACAAATTAGACAGCAGGCCATGCCTAGGATTAGGAATGTGATGAATTGTGCCTCCAGAGGTTAAAATTTCGTCGCTAAAGTAACAGACTTCATCCGTCATAATCACAAACTCGTTGACAACCCCTGTGCCTTCTTGCGTACGATATATATCCATCATACGACTCTCGGCGCCACCTAAGTTAAGGTTGGCGAATAAATGCAACACTCTAATCATGCGCTCACAACTCGTCGCGCAGGTATTCCTACCACCGTAGTGTTTGACTCCACGTCCGAAAGCACAACCGAGTTAGCGCCAATTTTAGCGCCATCGCCAATCGTCACGGGGCCAAGTATTACAGCACCAGCGCCGATAAATACCCCTTTACCTATAGTTGGCACACCGTTTTCGCTGCCTGTTTTACCATTGCCACCTATTGTGACATTTTGATAGATCAAACAGTTATCCCCTATTTGTGCATCACGATGAATTACAACACCTAAGCCATTGTGAAAGAAGCCAACATTTTTACCAACATCAGCGGTATATTTAAGATCACAGGCAAAAATAATTCGGCTAAGTTTATAAATAATCTGGGGAATTAAAGGGATGCGTTTGAGATAAAGATACCGCGCCAAGTAATACCAGCGAACAACTGCGTGCATAGAGGAATAAGTTTTTTGATTTTTATTATGTAATCAATTTACTATGGTTAAAAATTAAAATAAAGCACTCTAGCGCTGAACTCAAAATAAGAATAATAATGATAAAAAGACTATTTGATTGCACGATTGCAGTCTCTGTTTTGCTGCTTTTATCGCCTTTGATAATCCTCGTCGCAATACTAGTTCGCATCAATTTAGGCAGCCCGATTCTTTTCAAACAACCAAGACCTGGCTTGCACGGTAAGACCTTTCATATGGCCAAGTTTCGTTCAATGACCAGTGAAACAGATGCTGAAGGGAGCCTTCTGCCAGATGCTGAGCGTTTAACTCGATTTGGTAAATTTCTACGTGCGTCGAGCATGGATGAACTACCAGGTCTTTGGAATGTATTAATCGGCAATATGAGTTTAGTGGGGCCAAGGCCCTTATTGGTTGAATACTTGCCACTTTATTCACAAGAACAAGCCCGTCGTCACGATGTTAAACCTGGAATTACAGGTTGGGCGCAAGTTAATGGCCGCAATGCACTGAGCTGGCAAGAGAAGTTTGATTTAGACGTTTGGTATGTAGATAACCAATCATTTTGGCTCGATATTAAAATTCTGTTTTTAACCGTTTACAAAGTGTTAAAACGCAGTGATATATCAGCGCAAGGTCAAGCCACTATGACCAAATTTACCGGAAATAGCTGATGACTAAGCTAATGATTATTGGCGCAGGGGGTCATGGCCGTGTGGTTGCCGATTGTGCGCAGGCGATGGGGAGATTTGAGGAAATTGTCTTTGCTGACGCCAGTTATCCTAACAGAGAGTTCAATAGCCATTGGCCTATTGTTGCTCAGGATACTGGATGGCAAAAATATTTGAACCAATACGAATTCATCGTCGCCATCGGTGATAACCATGCAAGACTGAAGATGATCGAGGAAATTCGTAAAGCAGGCGGTCAGTTGGCTAGCTTGATTCATCCTGCTGCAGTAGTTAGCCCCTACGCAAACATAGGCGATGGCTCGGCAATTTTTGCCAATGCTGTTGTTAGTGTTAATTGTCAGCTAGGTCTCGCAACGATAGTAAATCACAACGCAACTATCGACCACGACTGTAAGCTCGGTGACGCCTGTCATATCGCACCTGGAACTAATATTTCAGGCGGTGTAACACTTGGCCATAAGGTCTGGGCAGGTGTCGGTAGTACTATTATTCAAAATCGCCAATTAGCGGATAACGTTTACCTAGGTGCAGGTACGGTTGTTATTAAAGATATTGAGCAAGCTGGCACCTATGTCGGTAATCCAGCGCGAAAGTTATAAGGTTTTACGTGTTAAATACTAAATTTTCCCCATGGCCGAGCTTTAGCCAAGAAGAAGCGGATGCGGCATCAAAGGTATTATTATCCAACAAAGTCAATTACTGGACAGGACAAGAAGGCCGTAAGTTTGAGCAAGAGTTTGCGCAGTTTGCCGATTGCCAACATGCCGTTGCTGTTGCTAATGGTACGCTAGCGCTCGATTTAGCCCTGCATGCGCTCGATATTGGCGAAGGCGATGAAGTTATCGTCACCCCTCGTACCTTTATTGCATCAATTAGCTGTGTCATTAATGCAGGCGCAACACCTGTATTTGCTGATGTTGATTTAACCAGCCAAAATATTACACCTCAAACCATTAAGCCAGTCATTTCAGACAAAACCAAAGCAATTATATGTGTGCATTTGGCGGGTTGGCCATGCGATATGGATGAAATTATGGCATTGGCAAGTGACCACAAGTTATTTGTTATCGAAGATTGTGCGCAGGCGCATGGCGCCAAATACAAAGGCCGCTCAGTCGGTAGTATTGGTGATGTCGGTTGTTGGTCGTTCTGCCAAGATAAGATTATGACCACAGGTGGTGAAGGCGGCATGCTCACCACGAACAACGAAGCCTTATGGCGTAAAGCCTGGGCCTTTAAAGACCATGGCAAATCTTACAATGCCGTATTTGAACGAGAACATCCGCCCGGCTATCGTTGGCTACATGAAAGTTTTGGGACTAATTGGCGTATCACTGAAATGCAATCTGCCATTGGTCGTATTCAATTGACGCGCATGCCTGCGTGGCAGCAAGCTCGACAAGCTAATGCGGAAAAAATTCTAGCAGAATGTGAGCGTCAACCTTGGCTTACCGTGGTAAAACCGTCAAACGATTATCAGCACGCCTACTACAAATGCTATGTGACTATCGTACTGGAGGAGTTACCTCAGGGCTGGTCAAGAGATAAGGTTATTCAGGCGATAAGCCAGTTGGACGTCCCTTGTTATTCAGGCAGTTGCTCCGAAGTTTATAAAGAAAAGGCATTTGATAACACTCACTTTCGCCCAGCAAGCCCCCTCAGCAATGCCAAAGCGCTTGGCGAAACCAGCTTGATGTTCCTTGTTCATCCAGCCTTAACAGAAGCAGAAATTGCGCAAACTTGTTTAGCGATCAGGCAACTTGGCGAACAATTTGCGGAACAAAGCAACAAAAAGGTTACCAAATTGTAAATATTTGTAATGACAAGTTAATTTAATATTGTCATCATGGTTCAAAAGGATACACCCCAAAACGGAAGTACAAAAATAATAAAAAGGTGTATAACCCATGAGTAGACGTATCGATCTGATCCCAAGCCAGATCAAGCTTGTTATTGCCCTAAGTTATGATTTAGGAGCGCTGAGCATCGCTTTTTTCCTGTCGTATTTCTTGCGTTTAGGGGGCGATATGCATGTGTTCACGCTTGCTGAGCTCTCCGTATTTGTCTTAACCGCAGGCTTTACTTTGAGTTGTTTTTACTTGCTCGACGTCTACTCTTCCATCGTTCGTTACTTTAATGCCAAAGCCTCGCTTAAAATCACAGGCATTTTAATTGGTGCCGCGTGTGTCTGTTACCTTTCTTCGCAAGTGATCGACGCGTTTGTGCCACGCTCTATTCCTTTCTCTTTTCTCGTACTATCAACTTTGCTTATTGCAGGGGCTCGTGCCTTAGTAGGAATTACCGTGGGAGAGCGCTTATTTGAAGAGCGTGACCAAGTAGTGATCTATGGTGCAGGTAGCACTGGTAGGCAACTGTCAACCGCACTAAACCAAAGTAACAAATACCATGTATTAGCGATTGTTGACGAAAAAACCCGCTACAAAGGCCGTAATCTGCACGGCACAAAAATCTATGGCCTAGACCAGTTAGAGCTGCTTATCAAAAAATACGGTCAATTTAAGGTGCTGATTGCGGTCTCGCAAGTCAACCCTGAGCGTATGAAAGAAATCGTCAACTTTTTTGAACCCTATGCGCTAGAGCTACTCACTGTGCCTTCAATGCACGATATGGTTTCGGGCAAGCATAAAATTGACGAGTTACGAGAAGTCTCGGTTGATGAATTACTTGGCCGCGAGCCAGTAGAGCCCATTCCAGCATTGCTTAGCGACAATATAAAAGAGAAAGTCGTATTAGTGTCAGGCGCAGGAGGGTCGATTGGTAAAGAGCTTTGTCGTCAAATCATTAGCCAAACCCCACGCAAGCTCATTCTATTGGATGTCAGCGAAGCCTTTTTATACGAGATCAATCAAGAACTTAACGAGTTCCAACAAAGCCACAACACAAGCATTGAGCTTGTTCCGACGATTGGTAATGTGCAAAACGGCATGCTGATGACCCGTATTATTCGCACTCATCAGGTACAAACCATATATCACGCGGCGGCCTACAAGCATGTCCCTATGGTGGAAAACAATGTCATTGCAGGCATTACCAATAATGTTTTAGGCACATATGAAATTGCCCAAGCGGCAGTTTTTTGTGAAGTTGAAACCTTTGTTTTAATTTCAACCGACAAAGCGGTACGCCCGACCAATGTTATGGGAGCTACCAAACGAATGGCAGAGCTTGTGTTACAAGGACTCGCCAAGCGCGACCATCAAACGCGCTTTGTGATGGTGCGATTTGGCAATGTCTTAGGTTCGTCAGGCTCTGTTGTTCCTTTGTTTAAAAAGCAAATTCGCAGCGGTGGCCCAATTACCGTGACTCACCCAGATATCATTCGCTATTTTATGACCATCCCTGAAGCCGCTCAGTTAGTGATTCAAGCAGGCGCTATGGGTAAAGGTGGCGATGTATTTGTGCTAGATATGGGTAAGCCGGTGAAAATCGTCGATTTAGCCGTGAAAATGACCCATATGATGGGCTTTACCGTTAAAGACCAAAACAACCCTGCTGGCGATATTGAAATACAATACAGCGGCTTGCGCCCTGGTGAAAAACTTTACGAAGAGTTATTAATTGATGACCATGCGCAGGCAACTGACCATCAGCGTATTCTTACCGCAAACGAGCGCTCAATTAGTTGGGCGGAAGTGATGGTGCTACTCAATAAAATCACTGAAGCAATGAAAGATGACAACATCGACGAAATTCGTCAATTGCTTATCGAAGCGCCATTAGGTTTTGTCCCCGCAGAGCACAGCGCTCATAGCCTTGAGCCTGCTGCCAAAGTAACTGACAAAGCGGCTGATAAAATAGAAAGTGTTGATCATGTTCAAACAGCGAGCACAAGTACAGAAAATACAATACAGCCAGTTTCATCCGCGCCGCTGCTTGTTTGATGCCAATAACACGCTAACAAGTTCGGCTAGCGTGTTATTTGTCAGATGTATCTAGACTTTAAATCTACAAGAGAGTTTAGTTATGCTGGTTAGGCTGGTTAGGCTGGTTATGCTAAAAAAGGCTTCCATGCATATTCAGGTAGCATATGCATACCAGCATTAAAATTATCACTGTCTGAAAACATATGCTTAACGCCGGCCGCCATCAATGCCAGCGAGACGTCAAAGGCATTTAAACTATCACCGTAGCCAGCGGTTAAGTTAAACATTGCACCATTTGATAGCGCATAAAAGTAACGCTCACCTCGGCGATACTCGAAAATTTCTGGCATCAGTTCATTCACTTGATAATCGGTTAATGCATCGAGCCTGATTTCATGACTAACATGACCAACATTCATCACAAACGCCCCACCTTTTAACTGATTTAACAGTTCAGCAGAAAGTACACCAGCAACGCCTGTTGCGGTTACTATCACATCGGCTTGCAAAGCTGCTTCATTTAACGACTGACAGTGCCAACCGTCATAGGCGGCAAGTAATGCACGTGAAGGATCGTTTTCTGCAATAACCACTTGGCCACCAAATGCTTTAGCGGCAGCCGCACAGCCTTGCCCAACTAAACCATAGCCAACAATAAGCACTTTCTTTTCATGTAACGACAAATGAGTTCGCTCCATAAAGGCTTGCCATGCGGTTAACCCCACCATATGGCGATTATGCAAACCTTCTTTAGCATCTAGATCATCCCAGTTAAACACCGGATGTTTAAGTGACAAATCTTTTAGCGCCGATACCCCAGAGCCCGTACCTTCAAGGCTAGCAATCACACTTTCGCCAGCACCTTGATGATAAATACTACCGAGTTGCGCGCCAAATTCGCACAAGTAGTGTGGCTGCCAATCCAGTGCGTCATATAGTGATTGTTGCCACTTTTGATCAGACATGTTTTTCCATGCTTTGGCTTCTGCACCGAGCGACACCAAGTATTCGACCACTTCATTACGCACTGTGGTTGGATTGCACGTGGTGACAAACAATTCACCACCTTGGCGCAAATACCCTTCGTAGAACGCCAGCATTTTAATATCTAGATGGGTACTCACTGCCATGCGCTTGCCTGAGCAATCACCTAATTGCTTAACAACATTGGCGGTACGCACCATATGGCGATTATTCCACGCCAGCTCTTGGGTAAAATTCATGGATAACTCCGTTTAACTGTTTAGGGACGCCCCAGATTTGAAAAGGAAAATAGGTAATGAGGTTAACTAAGTTTTGCCAGTCGATCATACATCACGATGCTACCCGCAACCGACACGTTAAGGCTGTAATCACCCGGCAATTGCACTAGTCGATGACATTTTTCCAGCGCTTGTGGTGGCAGGCCAGATTGTTCGTTGCCAAGTAAATACACGCAACGGTGAGGGTGTTCAAAGCGTGTAATATCGTGCGCATTTTCGTCTAACTCTACGCCAATCAATGGCGTGTCGTAAGGCAAGTTTGCTACTAACTCATCAATAGAGTCGTAATGATACAAGGGAATTTTCTGCCACGCGTTAACCACATCGGTGGTTTGCTTTTTGTACTTTTTATCAACGGTGAAAATAAATGCTGCACCCAAAATATAAGCAGAGCGCCATAGGGTGCCAATATTGATTTCATCAACATTATTCATAATGCCAATGCCGAAGAAGCCATTTTGAGCATAAGTTTGTTTTAAGCGAGCCATAGTTTACATGTGTTATTTATTAGTTTTTTTAAGAAGAATCCAAACATCTGCATAGTCGGGCAAATGTTTATTGGCAGCATAGTAATCTTGCCAGCCGCGGTAACTCCCTGCGAGCAAGTCTAATTGGAATAGATTATTGTCAAACGCACCGCCCTCGTCAGCCAAAATAGCTAAGCGAGCTTCAGAATTAGTGCCTTCAGAGTTAACGCTTTGAGTGGTGTTATCGCGAACTTTATAGTTAAGCAACATCAATTTGCCTAAGCCGAGCTGCCTGACGTTACCTGCTAAGCTGACTTGCGGTTTAATCGCAATTTTATTCGGCAAATCTTGCCCATACCCGAGAATACTTGGCACTTCGGCGAAATACCAATAACGCGCTTGTTCGCGCTTGCCGATATGGTAGTCATAAGCAATGCCATTATTGCGATGAACGTTAAAATAGCGCGTATTTCCATCGACCTGCAACACGCCCGTACCTTGCAAAAGCACATCATGTAATGCTTCTTCGGTCATCCAAACAAGTGGTTTGGCAAGCTTGCCTGCTAGCAAAGCACCTTTTATTACCTCTTGTCGCGTGTATTTATAGCGAGTGAGCTGTTCTTTTTTGAGCTCTGCAGCTTGCTTAGAGAGCCCTTTTTCGTCAAACGGGAGTTGGTAAAGCGCTTGATCAAAGGTTGCAGTTTGCACACTGCTGCCATCGAGCAACTTGGCATAATACTTAGTTAAAAATAACTGCCGCTCAGGGATATTATTAAGTAATCGCGACTTCACTTCATTCGTGCTACTGCTGGCAATTTTAGTCGCTGTTGGTTTATCTGGATACCAACGAACAAAATCAAAGTTCGCTTTAACAAAGGCGTTATCATGCAATCGACTCGGCCGCCCTGCTCTGACGTCGCTGCGGTAGGTCTCGCACAAAAATGCCAGAGTTTCGTTAACCCGCTCAAGAGAAACGTTATTGCCAATCAC
The DNA here is from genome assembly GCF_003390395.1 of Thalassotalea euphylliae. Lineage (NCBI taxonomy): Bacteria > Pseudomonadati > Pseudomonadota > Gammaproteobacteria > Alteromonadales > Colwelliaceae > Thalassotalea > Thalassotalea euphylliae. The sequence continues at coordinate 4,021,852 of NZ_QUOV01000001.1, forward strand.
AGCACCATGGTGCACCGCTTTTTCGTCATCAGGATTTTGCACAATGTATTGCTGCGTATTGTCAGCAACGATACACAATTCACTGCCCTTAAAGCCTTTTAGTTGGCCAAAATCAGGTTGATGGTCAACTTCAAAAGATGCTGCTGCAAACACCTTAACCGAGCTTGCTATAAATACACTAGTTACAAAAGCAATCGCGATAGCGGCATAGGCGCTTGAGCACAGAATTCGGAGCAAATTTTTCATTAAAGAATGCAGGTGTGGTAGCTAAGAAGAATCAAGATCTTATCAAGATTTGTGTCAAGAATAACAGTATTAAATACCCTGTTACATTTCGACATCTCTATCGTGAATTTGCTTCATTAAAATACAGGCTGACATGGAGTTAACCAGAGAGTATCAAGATGAAAGCCAGCCTACTGTATTTAAACAAAGTCATGATCACTAGTTCACTGGCGCTAATACTAGTGATAAGCCCCACCAGCCATGCTCGTTCAAACCAAAACGATTTAATTGCTATTGATACCTACCAGCAAGATATCAAACAAGCATTAGCTCTTTACCAAGCAAAAGACTTTACCAAAGCCTTGCCTGCACTTGAGGAAATAGCAAAGCGAGGAGATAAGAGAGCGCAATACATTGTTGGCACTATGTATTTGAATAGCCAAGGTACTGCGCAAGACTTAAAGAAAAGCTATGCTTGGCTTACCGTTGCCAATGAGCAAAAAACCAAAGCATGGAAAAAGCCACTGCAAATGCTGGATGAAAAGCTACCCGCGGATTTTTTAGCATTAGCTAATCAAGAGGCTGCCGATTATGTTGAAAAATATGGTGCCAAGGCGCAAAAGCTTAAATGTCGCCCAGTAAAAACCTTGGGTTCAAAAAAAGCCAAGCATACATGTGTCAAGTCTGAGCTCAAACCCGGATTCTATTTTTTAGCCCAGCGCAGCTAACCACTGAGTCTGCTAACAATATTAGAAGACTGACTTGAATGCCAAATCCTTTTGCTAAAAAGGCTAGCGGCATATTTGGCATTCAATCGCTTCGCTAAAAAACAATGATGAAGGGCGCAACTACTAGTGATGATGGTGACCACTTTGGTTCGTAGCACCGGAAAAGCCCTGGTTGATCATCTTCGCTAAAAACGGGTTATTTTCGTTGTCGCCGACATCCGCATAGTCAGTTGTTGGCAATGCGTCCCACTTGGCAAACTGTTGATGAGCAGCTTGCTTAGCCACTACTTGATCGTTTTCGAGTTTAGTTAACTGCAAACGGTTTGTTTGCCCATTGTCTTTATTCGTCACAACAAGCTCTTGCGGTAACTCCACAGCAGATAACCATTTAAGCTGATACTCATGTGTTGCTGTTTCTAGTGCATAGTGTTTCACTTGCTGGCAGCCTTGCTCGCTTGTTTGTTCGAGGCTCATGCTCGTTAATAAATCTTGCTTGATCAAGCTGCGAACATAGTGCCACTGACTCGGAGTTTTCAGTTCATCCGATTGATACTCAATACCTTGTTGGTACTGTTCGAAAACACGGGTTAACTGCTGTTGATTGTGCTTACTTAAATACCAGATATTAGCAATTTGGTGTTTGGGATTATAATGAGCAACCCGCTGGCCTTTGCGAACAAGTACTAATTCCTGAGCACTTTCTTGAGTATTGTGATTGCTATGCGCTTCACCATGAAAAGCATGCGCTGCGGCGTGATGCTTCGCATACGCATTTGAATCACCAAAGCTTTGCTCAAAATGCGCGACTAAATAGTCAGCATTGCATGATTGCAACCCTGAGTCTGTCTTATCATCCTCACCCGCTAGTACTAAAGCCGGTAAGCTTGTTAACAGTAAAATAAAACTAACTGATTTTGTCATTTTCATCATTGACGATGGAGGACGCATAGCGCCTTCCAATTCCTTTTATTGCTTATTTTTTGTTACTTTCTTGTATTACTTATTGGTAAGGCTGAGCTTTCGGTATTCCAAAAGCTCAACGCTTGCGTACTGCTACTCTAGTGCTTCGTCCGCTTGCTCAACAAAGTTGGCAGCATGATTCATAACATGGAAGATCAAACTTTGCTCATTAGTCCCTGTCACTAAGTGTGCACCTGGCCCCATCGCATAGACACCAACATCTTCACCCGCATGCGTTTCAGAGCTTAGCGGGATCAAAGCTTCTTGATGGAAGCCTGAAGACTCGGTGTTAACGGTCGTTAAATCTTGACGGTCATTGACGATTTCCATGCTGTAGGCGACATCGGCATCGTTTTCACTCCCTAAGTCTTTATAGCCTCGACCATTAGTGTAACCCACAGTGGTATATGGTAAGCCGTCTGCCGCAAGGCTTGGCTCTTCATTACCAACACTTACCACTTTACCCAAAATTGGGTTACCGCGTTTCGGGTAGCCGGCAATGGTAAAGACATGGCTGTGGTCAGCGGTGACAATAATTAAGGTGTCTTCTAGGTTCGTTGCTTTAACCGCTGCATCAACTGCTTTAGCAAACTCTATGGTATCGGTTAACGCGTTATAGGCACTGCCTGCGTGGTGACCATGGTCGATGCGACCCGACTCAACCATTAAGAAGAAGCCTTCATCATTGTTATCCAGTACATCAATTGCTTTCGCTGTCATCTCAGTGAGCGACGGCTCGCCTAGAGCATCTTCACTGCGGTTTGCTTCATAGCGCATGTGCGACTCGTTAAACAAGCCGAAAACACGCTCTGTCGTGGCAGGATTAATGGCATCAAAGCCAGCTTGGTCGATAACATATTGACCAGCACTGTATTTAGCTTGCCACTCAGCAGTTAGGTCACGGCCATCGGTGCGATCACCTTCTATACTGCTTACCGCGTCACCAGTATTGAACGCTGCATCTTTTGGCAAGAAGTGACGACGACCACCACCGAACATCACCTCAATACCGTCAACATCTAAGCCTGTAAAACGGGCTTCTAGATTGCTCTCAAAATTCACAAGTTGCGAAGCAATGTCTTCACAGCCAGCGGCAACTGCATCGGCAGGCATGTCGGAAACATCTTCCCAGTTGCGATCCGCCGACTTTGCATAAGTTGCCGCGGGCGTTGCATGGGTAATACGAGCCGTAGAGATAACCCCCGTTGATTTGCCAACAATTTCGGCCATTTCAAGCGCAGTAACCAACTCTTGGCCAGCGACTGAGGCACAATCACTGCGCGATATCCCCTCGGCAACACCAATCACGCCAACATCGGTTTTAACACCAGACATCATCGCTGTCATCGTGCCCGCAGAATCTGGAGTTTGCGCATCAACGTTGTAAGTTTTAACAAAACCAGAATATGGGAATTTATCAAAACTTAGCTCGTACTCTTCACCCGCTAAGCCGGCCTGCTGCCCCGCCATAATTCGCGCTGCAGTAATGGTTGAAATACCTAAGCCATCGCCGACAAACAAGATTACGTTTTTCGCTTGGCCTTTGGCGATTTCAATTGCCTCAGCACGGTTTTGTGCAATTTCAACGCGACGCTTAGCTTGGGTAAACCAAGTATTGGTGCTGGTAACATCAGCGGCACCTCCGTTAGCATTTGTAATGGTTGGTGCACAGACAAATTCCGTGGCATCAATTTCGCCAGCATCAAGCGTATTGTTGCCGTTGTCATCTAAACCCGAGTCAATTTGAACGCCGCCGTTTAAGCAATTGGCGTTACCCACCGCTAGCGGGGTTTGCAGCACTAAACTGTTTAAACCATTGGTACCATTTGTGCCGTTTGTACCGTCGCTACCATCGTCACCGTCACAGCCCGTTAGTGCGACCAAAATTGACAACGACAAAATTTTTAAAGTTTTCATGTCACTACTCCTAGTCGTTCAGTAAGCCAAGGGATTGATTAATTAAATGAAACACAACATTTTGCTCAACAACACCTTGGGCTAAATGTGCGCCTGGACCTTTAGCATGAAGTGAAATATCTTCACCAGCATGGGTTTCAGAGCTTAACGGAATAGTGGTTTCTTGGTGAAAACCTGGGGCCTTAGTATCAACCGCGGAAATATCTTTACGGCCCGAATTTGGGTCAATGCCGTAAATAGCGTCAGCATTTGTTTCACTGCCTAAATCAGCAAAACCACGACCATTTGTGTAACCAAGTGTGGTGTAGGGCATGCCGTCAGAGGCTAAACTTGGCTCGTCGCTGCCTACTGAAACCACTTTTCCTAAAATTGGATTACCACGTTTAGGGTAACCGGCAATGGTAAATACATGGCTGTGATCCGCTGTTACTAAAATCAAAGTTTCTTCAGGGTCTGTCGCGTCAGCAGCTGCTTGCACAGCTTTGGCGAACTCAACAGTATCGTAAAGCGCGTTATAAGCATTACCTGCGTGGTGACCGTGATCTATGCGACCAGACTCAACCACTAACAAGTAACCCTTGTCATTATTGTCTAAGATATCAATCGCTTTGCTGGTCATTTCAGACAATGAAGGCTCACCGGCAATATCGTTGGCGCGATCGGCTTCGTATTGCATATGTGATTCGTTAAACAAGCCCAGCACTTTGGTTGCGGTTGAAGCGTCAATTGCATCAAAACCCGCTTTGTCCATAACGTAAGTGCCACTGCTGTACGTGGCTTGCCATTCGGCAGTCAGATCACGCTCGTCGGTGCGATCGCCTTCTACCTCACTGCGTGCATCAGCACTGTTAAATGCCGCATCTTTAGGTAGAAAGTGACGACGGCCACCGCCCATGGCAACTTCAATACCGTCTACATCAATACCAGGAAAGCGCATTTCTAAATTCTTCTCAAAATTAACGAGCTGAGAGGCGATATCTTCACACCCGCCAGCAACAGCAGACTCTGGCATGTCTGATACATCTTCCCAATTGCGATCAGCCGATTTGGCATAGGTAGCGGCTGGTGTAGCATGCGTAATACGAGCAGTAGAAACAACACCTGTCGATAGGCCACGAATTTCTGCAAGCTCAACTGCGCTGACTAGCTCATTACCCTTAACGGTTGCGCAATTGCCACGTTCGATATCTTCGTCAACACCGATAACCCCAACATCGGTTTTTACACCTGAAATCATTGCCGTCATTGTGCCCGCAGAATCAGGGGTTTGCGCGTCAACGTTGTAAGTTTTAACCTGCGCAGAATACGGGAAAGTTTCAAACGACAAATAACCTTCTTCGCCTGATTGCCCTGCCAATTGCCCTTGTAAAATACGTGCTGCCGTTAAGGTAGAAATTCCCATACCGTCACCGACAAATAAAATGACATTTTTGGCTTTGTCTTTGGTTGTTTGCGCAAGCTTGTTTGTGATCACTTGCTCGGCATTGCTGTACCAGCTACTTGATTTTTGCACATCTGGTAGCACTGCCGCCTGTGCGCTCGTTGCTAGTGCCGAAGCAATTAGCGAGCGAAGAATCCATCGAGAATGCATGTCTCGTTCCTCTGAAGTTTGTTTTTAGTTTGAAGTTGCTTTGGAGGGCTTTTTTTATACCAATTGAATTAATTAGTTGATCAATTATGGAGCAGGAAAAAGGTTCATAAACAAGGCGTTATTTTTTGGTAACTAGTTATTCTAATTTCAAAAATAACAACGCAGTTGATGAGCGTTTTAACCAGCCAGAATGATCAAGTATTTATTGAAATTGGTATTCTTCTTTGCCGCAGAAGTTGCCCAACAGCGAACCGAATATAGGTGAGAAAAATGACAGCTAGGTGGCGTGTTTATTACTGACGTATGAACAATTGTTGACACTAGACTAACAAGTGTCACACAGGTGTCATTTTGTGAATGACGATTAAAAATGGCGGCTTTCCCACCAGAAGCATTTGCATTTATATGATAACTAGATGATTATCAGATTTAATTTATTCAGCAATTGCATAAATAGGGCTATTTATGACAACAGATAACACCCCCACAAGTAATACCGTAGAGTTTCGTTTTCTGGCTGAGCCAACCGATGTTAACTTTGGTGGCAAAGTACATGGCGGTATGGTGATGAAGTGGATAGATCAAGCTTCCTATGCATGTGCTGCTCAGTGGAGTAAACACTACTGTGTAACGGTATCGGCTAACGCGATACGCTTTATTCGACCAATTCTTGTCGGTCAATTAATTAGCATTGAAGCGCGAATTGTTCATACCGGAAAATCGAGTATGCATATTTATGTGGTTGTGCGCGCTGGCGACCCCAAAACAGGTAAACAAGCGGTTACCAACCGATGTTTCATTACTTTTATGGCGGTCGATGATACTGGCTATCCAACGCCAGTTCCTGCTTATACGGCGATAAGCGACGAAGATAAGCAGCTTGAAAAAGTGGCAATTCAAGCGAAAGACTTTGCTAAAAAGCTCGATAATGATTTTGAAGAGAAATTAGGGTGGAAATAACACCACCCTAAACCTTAACGATAGACGTAAACAGTGCAGCACGGGCTGCAAGCTGCCTAACATTTGTCGTTGCAAAAGCGTTATGTGCGACGACGAGCAATTAAACCTAAACCTAAAATTAACATTACCCAAGTTGTCGGTAATGGCACCGCAACCGCAGGCTGGTTGTTAGATAAGCTGCCACCAAAGGCCGCAGTTAAGCCACTCGTGTCCGTAAAATTAAGAGACAGCGTGTTCCAACCATCGGCAGTACCTGCAAACGTAGACGCTGAAATTTCAGTCAATACATAAAATGACTGGCCATTATCGATATTAAATGACAGATTGCCGGGGACATCCTGCTCACCAAACTCAATACCAACTTGTTCAATGCCCGCTTGCTCAAAGTTTCCACCCAGTTCTTCGTATAGATACTCAATATCAAACGGGTCCCAGCGTAAAAATCGATCACTTGAGCCGGTTAGTACTGCGACAGAAGCCGTGAGATAATTAGTAACATCAACTCCAGAAGGTGACACAACACCATGCAAGTTGAAATTTAAATCTATGTTGTGATCATCACTTCCTTGGTAGGTGTAATGCTGAACAGCAAATGCTCGAGCAATACTGTTTTCACCAAACTCAGAACTTGCGTAGACTTTTAAGGTTGGCAAAAAGCCAAAGCCGTCAAGATTTGCATAGGCTCTAGACTCACCAAAATCACTGTATCCGCTCACTGAGCCTGAACTGTGGTGTTGACCACCTTCTTCATCGTAGGCAATGATATTAGGAAAAAAGTCACTATTCACACTACAGCTACTATGACCGCAGTCTCCAACAACTTGCGAGTTAACATACACCCCCCAACCATCAATTAAAGAAGCCGAGGCTTGTTGTGAGAAAATTAGTACAGAAGAGAGAAAGGCTAGTCCTAGTTTTTGTTTTTTAAGCATTTATTGCTCCTTGCTACTTGATAAAACGAGCTCTAGCAAGCAAAGGTAGTACCAGTAAATTTTTATTTAACAATTTCAACACCTTAAACCAAATAAAATCTCAACCAACAAGTCAGCTGTAAAGATTACAGACAACTTACTGTTTATTTTTCAATCACTTATGATTATAAAATAAAAATAGTGGAAAACTGAAAGAAAACGCCTGCTGCATCGTACTTTTATCTGTAGCGTCAAATCGAGTACTCAACCAATTTATGCAATTAATGATTTTTTCATTTAAGTACTGTTGGTTACCTCAAATACTTGGCACAATGAATTGAATTAGAAGCAATGGAAGTCTTAATGAAGGTATTAATTACTCTGCTGTTAATCTTCAGCCCACTTTTCTCTGTGTTTAAGCTGTCTGCAGCTGAACAAGCGGGCACAATTTTTAAACAGTTAGCACCATCACTATACCAAATCCGGCTAATTGATAAGGCCAGTGGTGAAAAATCAACAATTGGCTCAGGTTTTCAAATTACCGCCGACGGATTAATCGCAACTAACTATCACGTTATTTCAGGCCATGCCCAGTACCCTGAGAAATATCACATTCAATATTTAGATCATCAAGGCAATAAAGGCGAGCTAAGCTTAGCCAGTGTTGATGTTATCAATGATCTGGCCTTGGTGAAGCGCGAAGTACCTGCGCCAATGGCATTTTTCTCGATTGCAGATCATGCGCCAACCAAAGGTGAAAAACTCTATTCGTTAGGTAACCCACATGATCTTGGAATGATTGTCGTTCCCGGTACCTACAACGGTCTAAAAAAAGAATCCTTTACTGACAAAATCCATTTTACGGGTTCAGTGAATTCCGGCATGAGTGGCGGCCCAGTGGTTAACAAAGCAGAGCAAGTCGTTGGTATAAATGTTGCCACTTCGGGTAATCAGATCGGGTTTTTAGTGCCTCATGACAAGCTAGCTAAGCTGTTTAAAGGCTATAAAAGCTCGCCTCCTGAAACCATAGAGCAACAAATGGCGGAGCAACTTATTGCCAATCAAAAAGCCATGGTCGATACCCTGTTGACCAGCCAGTGGCAGCCCAAAATGCTAGGCTACGGTATAATTCCAACCATAGATGTACCTTTTATCCGCTGTTGGGGTGAGTCGAATACCGATAAGCAAGATGCGCTTATTCAATCAGTTGTCGCCAATTGTGCAATGGATGAAGACACTTTTATCGATAACAACTTTTTTACTGGTGGCATCGAAATGCAGTTCCAATATATGGAAACCAGTAAAATTAGCGATTTTAAGTTTTATCATTTGTATCAGCGCCAAGTCGCACGTGCAGTTGCAAGTAACAAAGCGACGAAAGACGATGTTACCGAATTTGCCTGCCATCACGACATTGTGATGCCAGCATCTAGCAAAATTAACAACAAAAGTATTTTGTGCACACGCAACTATAAAAAGTTTCCCGACTTATTTGATGTACTTTATTTAGGTTTATCGGTTGACCGTGATACGCAAGCATTAATCAGTCACTTCACCATTGCAGGTGTCGAGAAAAACATGGCATTGGCCTTTACTAAGCAGTTTATGGAGTCAGTATCATGGAAATAATTATCGAAGAGTTGAGCAAAGGCCATAAGCTTATCAGCCGCCAAAAGTATAATAATGGCTCGGTAAAAATTGGCCGAGCCTACAATAACGATGTTATTGTTAGCGACCCTCATGTTTGCCCTGAGCATTTGTCGGTTAATTACAACGGCGAGCACTGGGTAGTAGAGGATGACAATAGTCTTAACGGCTCTTTTTTAGGGCAAAGTAAACAGACAGCTCATGGTCACATTGTAAAATCAGGCGATGTGATTGCCCTTGGCAACAGCCAAATCCGCCTGCTATTTCCACAACATCCCGTGCCAGAAAGTGTGCCATTTAGCGCCTTTGAAACGTTAATCAATCTTGCCCGCAATCCTCTGGTCATAGGGTTAAGTATTTTGCTCTTTACGCTGGCCTCCGGTTGGTTAACTTACCTTGATAAAGGCAAAGAAGTTAACTTTACCCAGTTGCTTGTGCCTGCCATTGGGATGGCCTTGGTGTTTAGCATATGGCCAGCGCTCGTTTCCTTGGTATCGCATTTAACCAAGAACGACGCCAGAGTAATGCATCAAATCGGCACTTGTTTTGTGTTTTTCTTGCTACTGATGCTGACGGATATAGTGCAAGCCTTGGTTAGCTTTAATACTTCCAGCAATTGGCCTATCGCATGGCTCACCTATGCACTGCCAATTGGCGTTGCATTTACTCTATTTTGGCTAAACTGTTATATCGGCTTTCATATGAGCGAGCGTCGACGTATGGCTGCGGCAGCAACCTTAACCTTAATATTCTTCGGTGGTGGTGCTTTAGTTCATTTCAGCAGACAGCCAGAATTCAATCCTAGACCACAATACGACGCCACCATCATGCCACCGAGCTATTTATACTCGAGTAGCAGTGATGTTGATAGCTTCCTTGACGATGCTGAGAAATTATTTGAGAAAACACGTCAGCAATCGTTAACGGAAAAATAATCAGCAATATCATTAAGATCAAAAAAGCGAGCCTTGAGAACCAAGACTCGCTTTTTTATTTATGTGGTTTTTATTGTTTAATGCTTCATTATCTAAACAATGGGTTGAGCAGACTATTATTGCGTAGACTATGGCTTAGCAACAAAGCCAATCGCGTCGTATACCTTAGTTAACACCTTGCTAGCATGAGCAGAAGCTTTTTCTGCGCCATCGCGCATCACTTGCTCTAAAAATGCTTGGTCTTCACGGTACTGATTGTAACGTGTTTGAATTGGTTCAAGTAAGGCAACTACTGCTTCAGCAACATCACCTTTTAAATGACCATACATTTTATCTTCATAGTCAGGCACTAAGCTTTCAACCGTCTTACCCGTTGCACATGATAGCAATGACAATAAATTAGACACACCTGGCTTTTCTGCCACGTCAAAGTAAATACGCGCTTGCTCATCAGAATCTGTTACCGCACGCTTAATTTTTTTCGTGATCTTTTTGGTGTCTTCTAGCAAACCGATAAAGTTGTTCGCGTTATCGTCTGATTTTGACATTTTCTTCAGTGGATCTTGCAAGCTCATAATACGCGCACCAAATTCTGGAATATGTGGATCTGGTACCGTAAAGATATCGCCATACAAATTATTAAAACGCGTTGCAATGTCACGTGCCAATTCTAGGTGCTGCTTTTGATCATCACCCACAGGTACACGGTCTGCGTTGTAAAGTAAGATATCAGCCGCCATTAGTACCGGATAGGTAAACAAACCAGAATTCATATTAGCTTCTGACTTTTGCGACTTATCTTTGTACTGCGTCATGCGGTTTAACTCACCCATCTGGGTGTAACAGTTAAGTACCCAGCTAAGCTGTGCATGCTCTGGCACGTGTGACTGAATAAAGATGGTGCTCTTTTGTGGGTCAACACCACATGCAAGGTACAGTGCTAAACCATCTAAAGTCGCTTTTCTAAGCGCTGCGGGATCTGGACGAACAGTAATGGCATGTTGATCAACCAGCATGTAATAACACTCGTGATCGTCTTGCATATTAACCCACTGCTTCAGTGCGCCTAGGTAGTTTCCTATCGTCAATTCGCCAGATGGCTGACAGCCACTCAATACAATTGGTTTACTCATTTTGCTCTCTTATTTCTAAATTACTTAGTACTTGCTGACTAAATTAGTATAAATACTGGATTATTTGCTGTTTACCGATGCTAGTTCAGCGCGCATTTGTTCAATCACCGTGCGGTAATCGGGTTGTGAAAATATTGCTGAACCAGCGACAAACATATCTGCGCCTGCTTCCGCAATTTCAGCGATGTTATCCACTTTAACACCGCCATCAATTTCTAAGCGAATATCACGACCGCTTGCTAAAATACGCTGTTTCACTGCGCGCAACTTATCCAGCGTTGTAGGAATAAATGATTGCCCACCAAAGCCTGGATTTACCGACATGAGTAAAATAACGTCAAGGCGATGCATCACATGGTCAAGTATGTTCAATGGCGTTGCAGGGTTTAGCACTAAGCCAGCCTTACAGCCATGATCTTTAATTAACTGCAATGTGCGATCAACATGATCGCTTGCTTCTGGATGAAAGGTAATAATATCAGCCCCTGCTTTCGCAAACTCAGGCACTAAACTATCAACAGGCTTAACCATTAAGTGCACATCAATAGGTGCGGTAATACCATAGTCACGCAACGATTGGCATACCATAGGACCAAAGGTTAAGTTTGGGACATAGTGGTTATCCATCACATCAAAGTGAACCACATCAGCTCCCGCTGCTAACACGTGAGCGACATCATCGCCAAGTCTGGCAAAATCAGCTGAAAGAATAGACGGTGCAATTAAAAATGAAGACATACATGTACCCTACCAGAAAATCTGCGCTACTTTACCTAAACCACAGTCAATATTGAAGCGAAAGCCACAACAAACGTTCGATTTTTATGCACTCATTTGGACACACTTCGCGTTCATCTGCACTATTTATGAGCAACCTTCAACTCTACGGTAAGTAAAACCTTATTCACATTAACAATAAGCCACTGTTATTATTAGAAATAAATGATTTTCAAGCAATTACTCAAATTAGGCACTTGCTTTGCTATATCTTTAGCAACAATAAAAACATAGAGAGTATACACATGAAAAAAGTACTAATGGGAATGGCGGTTGCTTCAAGCTTAGCAACTATGGTGGTAGTACCTAATCAAGCACAAGCAGCTGTCGAGGCTAATATTGGTGCAACAAGCAACTACTTATGGCGTGGCGTAAGCCAGAGCTCTGACTCTGCTTCAGTATCGGGCGGTATCGATTACAGCAATGACAGTGGCTTTTATGCCGGTACATGGGTTGGTTCATTAGGCGACGGTAACGGTGCAGAAACTGACTTCTATCTAGGTTATGGTGGTGAAGCAGGTGATTTCGGCTATGACGTCGGCTACATCTTATACCACTATGCAGACTTAGATGACGGTGACTTCGGTGAAGTTTACTTAAATGGTAGTTACGCTGACTTCAGCTTTGGTGTTGCTTACACTGTAAACAGCCAAGTTGACGATGGTTCACTATTCGACACAGGTGACATCTACTACAGCGTTGGCTACGGATTTGAAGTAGCGAAAGAATACAGCGTAGGCCTTACCTATGGCTACTACGACTTTGATGCCGGTAGCGACAGCGATTACGGTCACTTCCAGTTAGATGTGAGCAAAGGTGACTTTACCTTTACGGTATCACGAGCTGATGAAGACTCTGGCGATGATGACACCAAATTTGTTGTGAGCTGGGGGACAACTTTCTAAGCTAAGCGATACTGAGCTAAGCTAAACCAAGCACAACAAAACTTAATACTAGGCACTTACATGGCTTCATGTAAGTGCCTTTTCTTTTATATTATTTAGCCAACCCCAACGTTATTGTCATTTTTTATACAATTTTGCATACTCATACCAAGCGATCGTCACATTGGCGAGGGATAAAAAAATGCGTGACAATGAAAAAGACCTAAGCTGGTGGCAAACGTTTAAAAGTGTTGGCGCGGCATTTTTTGGCGTGCAAAGCAGTACCAACCACAAACAAGATTTCAATAAAGGAAGACCAATTCAATTTATCTTAGTTGGGCTTTTCGCCGTGATCTTATTTGTGATGAGTCTAGTGTTGGCCGTTACCTTTGTTATGCCGGCCTAAATGGAGCGACTACTTATAAAGCGCCATTAATTCGCCCACTTTTTTGCGGTTAGTTGCTTTTTGACTAATGGTACGGGCCACATTTAGCTTGCGAATACGATGGGCGTGCTCGTAAATTTTACGTGTCCAAATCGTGTCGTGATTGCTGATCAGAACACTCGTCCCTTTCACTTCTGCGACAGTTTCCTCCGCAGCATTAGCCAAATCCGCTTGCTCATCAAGACCAAACCCGTTACCAGCATAGGAAGTGAAGCTAGCGGTTTTACTTAGTGGTACATATGGCGGATCGCAATAAATCACATCCCCTTGCTGCGCCCTAGCAAAGGTATCTCGATAGTTCTCACAAACGAACGTCGCCCGTTGCGCTTTTTCAGCAAATACCTGAAGCTCTTTTTCAGGAAAGTACGGCTTTTTATATTTGCCAAAAGGCACATTGTAACCACCTGACTTGTTATAACGACAAAGACCGTTATAGCCGTGGCGATTTAGGTAAAGGAATAGCAGTGAACGCTGATAGATATCGTCAGTTTCATTAAATGTTTTACGCAAGTCATAATAAGCGTCAGCCTGATTATTTTGCTCAACAAACAACTTGGCGGCGTCATTAATATATTGCTCTGGCGTATCTTTAAGAATTTGATACAGATTAATCAAATCGCGATTGATATCGTTTAAGATATAGCGTGAAAAGTTGCTATTTAGGAAGACTGAACCTGCACCAACAAAAGGCTCAATTAAGCACTCACCTTTGGGGAGCATTTTGTTGATGACGTCACACAACGTGTACTTGCCACCCGCCCACTTTAAAAATGCTCTGTTTTTATTGGTCATTCAGCCAACAATTCCACTACTACCATTAAATCGACTGGGGATTGTAGCTTGAATCCCTGCTAAGACCAATGTTTTTTAAGGGCTAACGGTTGCTTGCGGCCATTTCGGTAGCAATGGTTTTTGTTGATTTAATCCAAATACCTGACTGTTGTAATTCTTCACTTAATTGTTTCATTGCACTTACCGCCGCAGCACGTTGTGCATAAGTCATGGAAGTCACTACCACATAAGGCTGGTCATTCAAGAGACGCGTGTAGTACTGGTATTGCGTTAGTTGATATCGTTGGGCAAAGCTCGCTGCCAAGCTTTCCGCTTGCTGCTTAGTATTCTCTAGATTATCGCTAACATTTGTTAATGCTAAGTTTGCAAATTGAATAACAACACCTTCAATTCCTGTGTCAAAATATTTGGAATCATATTCCAATTGCTCGTTATTACTTGCTGAATCGTCGTTGGTATTGTATTCATCCAGTACCTTAGTAGCAGCTGCTGTTGGTACTGCAAGAAGCTCTTTAGCATCACCCTTTAGCTCCGATACAACAGTTTCATTTACAACTTTGTTATTCGTTTCAACAGCCGCTAATGCTGATAACACGTCAATTGGCGCCGCTGGGCCTGCATTAAGGACTACCTCTTCTGCTGACATATCTTGTGTCATATCTAATGACGTTTCTGGTGATGTTCCTAATGACAATAACGCAGTTAAAATCTCTTGTGGGTTTGCAACTTGTAGTTCAACTTGCAGGCTTTGAGCGCCAACAAGAGCCTCGCCAATATACTCAGCCGTTGCAGCTTCTGCAGACTGTTCTTTGCTAGCTTCACTAGAAACAATCAATTCACTGGCTTTAACAACAGTCGCTGTGCCTTCACTCAAATCATTTTGTTCAGGTAATTGACTAAACGTCATGGCATCACGTTGATACAAGACATAAAGCGTAACAAAGGTCAGTGCCAGTAACACAACTAGCCCAATCACTAGTTTATTAAACGGTGTTAAGGTTAAAAAGCTGACCTTCGATTTGAAGAGTTCGGCATTTACTGAGATCAATTGCCCATTGGCCGCAGAGATCATCGACAGCTTTTTATTGAATAAGCTGTAGTTTGTAACGACCAGCTTGCCCAAAGCCGTCTGGCCTAACAATACAACTGCAATATCTCGGCCCGATTTTTTTGCAAGCTCTGACAATAACGTCAGTTCATGTACTATTTGTAGGGACAAATGATGGGCATGTTCAATGACAATCGCGATCGGTAATTGTTGGTTGATATAGTGTTCAACAACGCTTTGAGTTAGCGATATTTCGGGATCGAATGCTTCACCTGGGAAAAGTTGTTCATTGATGCGAGCTCGCACCTGTACATCATTCAACTTGCTAGAGACAGGTACAAGGGCTGCGTTAGTTTGTTCAGAAAGAGATTCTAGGTAAGTGCCGGAAATTGAGCCAAAACCAGATTGCTGATCGTCTAGCACCACCACCATATGGCGGGAAAACTTCAAAATGTAGTCAATGCGAGCATTGGTGCTTATTGACATAACATTCTTATCCGTTGTTTGATTTTCGCTGGTTGCTAGAGCCATCATGGAGCCATCCGTACTGAGCAGTCTCAGTTATCATACCCATGCTACTTCAATATGCTTGAATTCAGCGCTGTCACAGGGACTTAATATTAAGGCGCAGCTTGCAGGAATGGTTACTCCCTTTTAATAAGCTGCAACGCTGATAGTGAGTTCCTGTGAAGCGCCTTTTCCACCTTAAAAAAGTGGGTTGGTTTATAAGCGATTTATGCTGCGTCATTGATTTTAACAAGGGAACGACCATTCTCTGCAATCAATGCCTTACCTAAACCACTTCTAATTCCAACTGAAACAAGCACTTTGAAATAGCATGGGTATCTATTAATCCAAAAGTTGCTTTAGCTCCTCAATCGTCACATCACCCACAACTTCACTGCTACCAATGCCGGTAGGCAGGACAAACCGCAATTGACCAGCGACATTTTTCTTATCCCGCTTCATATGCTTAAGATAAGCATCAAGCCCCATATCGGATGGAGATGTTGTCGGTAAATCAAAATATGCAATCAATTGCTCTATGCGACGTAGTTCTGGCGCTAACAGCAAACCTCGTTCTACTGAAAGTGTCGAAGCAATAACCATACCAGCGGCTACAGCTTCACCGTGTAACCAAACCCCGTAGCCTTGCTCAGCTTCAATGGCGTGACCAAAAGTATGGCCTAAATTAAGCAAAGCACGCTTACCCGCTTCTTTCTCATCTTCGGCAACAATATCTGCTTTACATTGACAGCAGCGAGCAATAACTTGCTGCAAGAGCTCTGGTTCTTGTGCTTTGATTCCTGCTTTATGCTCTTCAAGCCAGGCAAAAAACTCGGCATCGCCTAAAATACCGTATTTGATAACTTCCGCCATACCTGCAGCAAACTCACGAGCAGGTAGTGTATTTAAAGATGTAATATCAATCAGTACAGCGTTAGGCTGGTAAAATGCACCAACCATGTTCTTGCCAAGCGGGTGGTTAATCGCAGTTTTACCACCTACCGAAGAATCTACTTGCGATAGCAGCGTAGTAGGTATTTGGATAAAATCGACACCACGTTGATAACAAGCAGCTGCAAAGCCTGTAATGTCACCGATAACTCCACCACCGAGTGCAACCAAAGTTGAATCTCGACCATGACCATGCTCTAGCATGTGGCTCATGATGCGATCGAAGTTGGCTAAGCTTTTTTCTTGCTCACCATCAGATAATACTAAGTAATCTACTTGAAAATCGGTTAGTGCAGCGAGCAGCTTCTCGCCGTATAGGGGAAATACAATGTCGTTTGAAATAACGCAAACACGTTTTGATTTGATGTGTTGAGCGAGCGGACTGCTTTGCTCAAGTAGTCTCGGCGCAATGTATATTGGGTAACTGCGCTCACCCAGCTCAACACGTAAGGTAGCCATTAGAAATCTAAACGTTCTACAATCTTATGAGCAACAACTTTAGCGCTTTGGTCGTCAGTTTGGATGATCACATCAGCAATTTCTTCATAAAGCGGATTGCGCTCTACTGCCAAGTTTTCAAGTACTACGCGAGGATCTTCAGACGTTTGTAGTAATGGACGACGACGGTCGCGCTGAGTGCGAGCCACTTGCTTGTCTATAGTCGTTTCAAGGTAAACCACAATACCACGAGCCGATAAACGGTTTCTCACTTGTGCACTAATCACTGAACCGCCACCTGTAGCTAACACAATACCTTGCATTTCGGTAAGGTCATCAATGACAGTTTCTTCTCTTTTACGGAAGCCTTCTTCGCCTTCTAAGTCAAAAACCCAAGAGATGTCAGCACCTGTACGACGTTCAATTTCTTGATCTGAATCGAAAAACTCTAAGTGAAGCTTATCTGCTAATTCTCGACCGATAGTGCTTTTACCAGCGCCCATCGGGCCTACTAGGAAAATATTACGTTTTTCTGCCATTAGACTTACTTAATTCTCGTAAAAATAGTGTAAATAGGTAAGAGGAAACTCCTCTCAAAAATTTCAAGGGCGTAATTATCGCAATTGTTGACGGGAGAATGCAAGTAAGTGACCAAAAATTACGCCACTTACTTGATTTTTGAGGGCTTTTTAAAAATGTTCAGTAACGATGCGGGGCGTCACAAAAATAAGTAACTCTTTCTTTTCATTAAAGTTATTAGTATTTCTGAACATCCAGCCAAAGTATGGGATATCACCTAATACAGGAACTTTTGATACAGCACTAATAATTGACTGCTGGTAAATACCACCTAAAACAATCGTTTCACCATTTTTAACCAGTACTTGTGTGCCAATACGCTGTGTATCAATCGCTGGCGCTTGACCGCTAGTAACATCCGAAACCGTATCTTGTGTCACACCTAGATCTAGAATGATGTTGTCATCAGGAGTAATTTGCGGTGTAACCGTTAAGCTCAATACCGCCTTTTTAAATTGAGTTGACGTCGCACCACTAGATGCAGCCTCTTGGTAAGGAATCTCAACACCCTGTTCAATAAAGGCTTCTTTTTGGTTAGCCGTGGTAATACGTGGGCTAGCAATGATTTCACCTTTGTTCTCTTGCTCAAGCGCACTTAGCTCTAAATCCAGAATTGTGCCGTCAGCTAAACGCGCAATTTGGAACGCAATGCTACCAGCTGGGTTAGGCACCGGAAGGTTAACGTTAAGGCGATCAGCAATATCAGGTACGACACCACCACCGGCTGAATCTGCGCCAGTTAAACTGCCTGATGTAGAATATTCGCCGTCAGTATCCGTGATACCCCAACGAATACCTAATTGCTCGTTGATATCGTCAGTTACCGTTACCATACGTGCTTCAATCACGACCTGGCGCACTGGAATATCTAAAATATCGATCATTCGTTTGATATCTTCAATACTCTTAGCGGTATCTCTAACCAGCAGGGTATTTGTACGTTCATCAACCGACACGGTTCCGCGTCCAGATAGGATACTAGTGTCTTCATTCTTGATTAAATTAGCCAATTCAGATGCTTTGGCATAATTAATCTGCAGATATTCCGAGTATAATGGCGCCAGCTCTTCTACCTGCTGCTGTGCCTGTAAGTTCTTAGCCTCACGCGCGGCAAGCTCATCGCTAGGCGCAACCATTAAGATGTTACCCTGCATGCGCTTATCAAGACCCTTAACTTTCAAGATAATATCAAGCGCTTGATCCCAAGGCACTCCATCTAAACGCAGGGTAATGTTACCTGTTACCGTATCACTCGTAATTAAGTTGAATTCGTTGTAGTCAGCAATAATCTGCAACACGGTACGTACCGAAATATCTTGGAAGTTTAATGCGATTGTTCGACCACTGAAGTCTTCTTCAGCTCCCAAATAGCCGACTGGTTTTTCTTCTTTGCGCACATTAACCAAGAAAACGTTTTCTTGTTGGTCATGTTCAAAAGTGAAGTTGCCATCAACCTCTATCGCTAATTTAGCATTGCGACCTTCACGGAACGTCTCGATACCCTTAACAATGGTAGCAAAGTCTGTAACATCCAATTTATACAGCATATCTTCAAGGATTTGCGTGTTGTAGAACTCAACAACAACTTTACCCAATTGATCTGATACGTCAGCAGCAACAACGCTATCACCAAGCTCAATAATGACTTGTCCTTCGCCTTCTATTTCACCACGACGGAAGTCAATGGCTTGAATGCTGTTAATAAATTCTTCACCAGCAGGTGCGACTTGTTCAACAACTTCAGCAGCTTGACCATATGTTAACGTGATAGCGTATTGGTCGCCTTCGATTGATACATCAAAAACGGTCAATTTGTCCAAGTTAATGGTTGCGACCATGTCGCCATCAACACGACTGAGTAAAATAGTTTCTACACCAGCATGATCAACAATGGTTTCAGCGTAATCTTCTTCAAATTCAGGGTTACCAAAGTTGACTTCTATCACTGCCGGATTTAGCGACGTTTTGACTGCCGGTTGCCCTAAAATTTCTTCCGAGAAAGAGAAAACCACTTCAATTTGATCATTGTGAATCGTGTTATATGCAATACCGATAAGATCTGAGGCATTGGCGGCCGTAGAGCTAATGAGGTAAAAGCACATAGCAATAACAATTTTTGCCCGTTTAGCAAGGGCAAAAACCTTATTAATTATTGTTGTATTAAATAGCATCACTACTTCCTTTACCTTTGACTGTCCAGTTCTATCATTTCAATTTCGGTTTCACGTTCTACCCAACAGCCTGCACCATCAGGGGTTAATTCGATAACTTTTACACTTTGAGAGTCGACTTCTGTAATTCTGCCATTGTATAAACCGACATAGTTACCAATCGACACTCTGTGTAAGGTACTATCTGAGGCTTCAACTAAAGCCCAAGTAACACCACCTTCACCTAAGGTACCACGCATCACTAAGTCACCCAGAGCAAACTTTTCCAGAGGCTGTTTACGGCGGCGAGGATCAGGGCTTAAACAGCCAGAGATTTGTTGTAACTTTTCTTGAATGACCTCAGGGCGCGGTGCGACAAAGGGACTTCTTAGGTCTATTGCCGCATACTCGAAGTGGTTGAAAGTCGGTACTTCTGGCATCGGCTCAATGTAGCTTTTCGCATTGGCTTTAACCTTAGCAATGTGAATTTTTAAGTCGCTAGTATCATCAAAGCAACCAGTAAGCACTAACAGCGACAATAAGGCTAATCTTTTCATTACTGACCGGCCTCCTGATAACGATAAGTTTTCGCTTGTAGTTTTAAGTTAAGCGTTTCGTTACTGACTTGTGCAATATTTATTGTGAAGTCATGTAGCGTTACAATTCTCGGCAAGCCAGCGATTTTGCTCACAAAACTACCAAATTCGTGATATGCGCCAATAACTTCAATATCGATAGGCAATTCAATATAAATCTCTTTGGTTATTTCAGGCTGCCAGTTTAATTTGACAAAATCTAAACCGCTGGTTGTACCAACAAAGGTAATATCGTCAAGTAAGCCCGGTGTTTCATGACTTTCTGGCAAGCTACGCAGTTGATTTGCAAAAATACTTTCTGCCTCTGCCATCTGCTGCTGGAATAATTCAAGATTAGCCGCAACATGATATTTAGACTCATATTCTTGCTTCAGCGTAACTTCTTCCGCACGAACACGTTCTAATGTGGTTATTCTGTCGCTGACCATAGCAACATAAGATAAGGCCGAGACAACTATAGCTGTAAAGATAGTCAACACTACTTTAGCTGCAATTGGCCATTCGCCGATATTATCTAGTTCAAGGTTGTCAAACTGTTCGGCAAAATTGCGAAAATCAAACTCCATTAATTGCCTCCTTGAAACGCTTGGTCAACAGCGGCATCAAGGTCACCCACAAGGCCTTTGATGGTCACACGCATTTTAAAATCACTAAGTAACTTAGTTGCTTCTTCATCGGTAATAATTGATTCAGGTGTCGCATCGGTGAACAAGTCAGATAAGTCAATTTCACGAATCATATTCGCCAAATGGTTGTTTGACTCACTCTTACCAGTTAAGTGAATAATGTTGCCTTGCTTTTCCAGTTTCGTCAGGTAAATCCCGTTAGGAATGATCTTGGCAATTTCATCAAGCACTTGCGTACCAACGTTTCGACTACGTTGCAGCTGTTCGATTACACTGATACGTTTTTGAAGGGCATCCTTTTTCTCGTTCAGAGTTTTGATTTCAGCGATTCGTACATCAAGAATTTGAATTTCATTTTTAAGAAATTGATTACGAGCCAACTGGCCATCAACTTGTGCTTGGTAGTAGCTGCTGATCGCAAAAACAATTAAAAACATAAAAAGCCCGACAAAGGCTAATATGCTGATAAATTCTTTTTTCCTGGCCTGTTGCGCTTCTTCGCGCCAAGGCAGAAGGTTTATATATGCCACGGCGTAAAACTCCTTAACGCTAATCCTGCTGCTACCATTAACTGAGGCGCGACTTGTTTTAACTCACCCTCATTCACATTACTTCCCACGTCTAAGCCTTCAAATGGGTTAGCAACAACAGTGAAAATACCCAACTCCTCGGTAAGCAATTCTTGAACGCCCTCAACCAAGGCAGTGCCGCCAGAAATAATTAAATAATCAACTTTTTCATGACCGCTAGAGGTTAAGAACATTTGAATGGCACGACGTATTTGCTGCACCAAAATGGTATGAAATGGTGCTAACACTTCAAATCGGTAGTTAGGTGGCAATTTGCCTTTTACTTTTGCTGATTCAGCCTCTTCAAACGACTGATTGTAATAAGACACTATCGAACGCGTGTACTGTTCACCACCGAAAATTTGGTCACGACTATAAACATGCTCGCCTTGATTAGTTGCTGAGAACAAAGTCATCGTCGCGCCTAGGTCAACCATGGCAACCATTTTCTTATCTGCATCTTCTGGCAACTGTGCCATACACAAATCAAACGTTCGACTAATCGCGTAAGATTCAACGTCAACAACTTTTGTCGCAAAACCGCCAGCTTCGAGCGCGGCAACTCTCGCTTCAACTGATTCTGTACGGGCGGCGCTAAGCAGCACATTAATTTTGCTAGGATCTGACTCGTTAACCGCTAGTTTTTCGAAATCTAAACTAACTTCATCAAGGGGGTATGGAATTAGGCTGTCAGCTTCAACTTCAATTTGGCCAGCGAGTTCATCATCGCTTAGCGCAACATCCATATAAATGACTTTGGTAATTACCGTTTGACCAGAAACAGCAACAGCAGCTTGTTTGACGGAAGAGGAAATTTGTTTGCGAATTTTGGCAATAACTTTGCCAACAGCTTCAATATCTTGGATTTCGCGGTCAATGATAGCGCCGCGAGGCATAGGTTCAATAGCGTAGTCTTCTAAGGTGTAGCCATCATCTCCTTGACTCAATAGCACCGCCTTGACAGCGTGAGAACCGATATCGATCCCAACCATCATTGATGCTTTCTTTTTCCATAAGTTGCTTAGCATAACTTCCTACTAAATCTATAGTTGTAATTATTTTAGTCATAATATACGCATAAATACATTTATTACATGGTTTTACACGATATACTAGCCCTAACCTATAAAATTTTGTCAATTTTTGAGCTTTTTCTGTGTTTTCATTTAAAAATTTAGCGAAAGTCGCTGTTGCGCTAAGTGCCATAGGGGCTGTATCTCTTTTTGCCCTTTATTGGTCAATGAAAGATGACTTGCCAAGTGTTGATTCGCTTAAAGATATGCGCTGGCAAACACCTATGCAGATTTTCAGCCACGACGGTGAATTGATTTCACAATTTGGTGAAAAAAAGCGTATTCCCTTGTCGCTCGATGAATTTCCTAAACAGCTAGTTGAAGCGATTTTAGCCACAGAAGACGACCGTTTCTATAACCACTTTGGTGTTGACCCCATCGGCATGGGCCGAGCTATAGTGGGTAAACTTATGGGTCAAAATAAAGGTGGTGCAAGCACCATCACCATGCAAGTTGCTCGCAACTTCTTTTTGACCCGAGAAGTTACCTACACGCGTAAAATCCGAGAAATATTTATTTCTTTTCATATCGAGAGCTTGCTCACCAAAGACGAGATCCTCGAGCTTTACATGAATAAAATTGAGCTCGGTCATCGGGCGTTTGGTTTTGGCGCAGCCGCACAGGTTTATTACGGTAAAGAGGTCAATGACTTAACGTTAGCGCAAATTGCGGTATTAGCAGGCTTACCTAAAGCCCCGTCGACACTTAACCCAATTAGCCGACCTGAACGTGCCAAAAATCGTCGCGCCGTGGTCCTACAGCGTATGCTAGTAAGCGGCTATATCAATGAACAGGAATACCAAATTGCTAAATCTGCGCCGATTACCGCTAAAAAGCACGGTGCAGAAATTACATTAGACGCACCATATATAGCTGAAATGGCGCACCAAGAAATGATCACCCGTTTTGGCAAAGAAGAAGCCTACACTGGTGGCTACAAAGTTTATTTAACCATTCCTGCTAAACTGCAAAAGGCAGCACAACACGCGGTACAAAGTAACTTACTAAGTTATGATCAGCGTCATGGCTATCGCGGCCCTATTAACGCATTGCGCCCACGTTTAGATGAAGAAGAAAACACGCTAACCGAAGAACAGCTTGCACAGCTCAATACCCCACTTTCTGAATTAGAAATTCAAGAGGCATTGGCGAGCGTTACTAGCTACCAAAACTTACAACCTGCGGTTGTGATTGGTGTGCTCGAGCAAAGCGCTATTGCCGTTTTGAGTTCTGGTAATTCTATTGAACTGCCATGGCAAGGACTATCCTGGGCTCGTGAATTTATTAGCGATCAGAAACAAGGCCCAGCACCTAAACTAGCTAGTGAGGTCGTTAATGTTGGCGATCTTGTCTATGTTGTTGAGCAGTCAGGTACATACCGTTTAAGCCAACTACCACAAGTTAGTAGCGCATTGGTGGCATTATCACCTGACAATGGTGCAATTCAAGCCGTTGTTGGGGGCTTCAGCTTCAAACAAAGTCAATTTAATCGTGTTACACAAGCAAAACGTCAAGTGGGCTCAAACATTAAGCCATTTGTGTATTCAGCAGCGCTTGAAAACGATCACACACTTGCTACCTTAGTCAATGATGCGCCAATCAATCAGTGGGATCGTCGTTCAGGTGTTGTTTGGCGACCAAAAAATTCACCGGCTGAATATAACGGTCCAATCAGAGTTAAGCGCGCTTTAGCACAGTCTAAAAACGTTATTTCCGTGCGCTTGTTACGTGATGTGGGTCTTGGCAAGATAATTGACCACTTGTCGGGCTTTGGCTTCGTCCCTGACGAGCTGCCAGAAAACGAGTCATTAGCGTTAGGCTCAGCGTCGCTAACACCGCTTGAAGTAGCAACTGGCTTTGCGACTTTCGCTAATGGTGGCTTCTTAATTGAACCATACTTTATCGAACGTATTGAAGATTCATTTGGCCATATTATCTATCAAGCCAACCCTGCTTTGGCCTGTGACCCACCTTGCCATGAATACGCCAACCCAGTTGCGCCTGAAACGATTGCAACTGAGATAATAAACGATGTCGAACGCCCCACGGCAATACAAGCTATTGATACTGACTTAGCAGCAGAGCAGCCATTGCAAACCGCGGAGCGCGTTATTAGTAAACAAAATGCTTTCTTAATTACCCAAGCGCTCAACAGTGCGGTATGGGGTGCAGACTGGTCTGTAACACCTGGCTGGCAAGGCACAGGTTGGCGCGCAAGAGCGCTTAAACGCAGAGATATTGCTGGTAAAACGGGAACGACAAATGAAGCGAAAGATGCGTGGTTCTCAGGTTACAGTCGCCGCATTGTGGCAACTTCGTGGATTGGCTTTGACGATCATACCCGTAACTTAGGTAAAACCCGCTACAACAATAATTTAGGCAAAAACCAAATCACAGGTACCGAAGCAGGTGCGAAGTCAGCACAGCCAGCTTGGATCACATTTATGAGAGCTGCGCTTGCTGATAAGCCAGTTGAACCATTTGAGCCCCCAGAGGATATTGTCTCTGTTCGTATCGACAAGCAGTCAGGCATGCTGACCACCAAAACAGATAAGAGCAGCATATTCGAATATTTTGAAGTCGGCACAGCACCAACCGAGTATATCAAGGTTGACGATAGCAGTATTATTCTTGATGGTGACGAAACCGCTGAGCAAGAAATATTTTAACGTTAATTTAACCACGGTATAAAAAGCGAATACGCTTCTTGGCCAGAGCTTTTAATCAAGGTTTTGTTACCAGCTTGGCTTAGTAACGCTAGTATGAATAAGCGAGAAAAGCCTAGTTCACTTGCAGTACCTGTTAGGTGATATGCTTCAGCTGAGCTTCTCTGCTATCTATATCTTCTATACCTTCCCCATACGCCCCTCTGCTAAACCTTTCTTGTGCGCCTTTCTACTATGATTCTCTACTGTGCTTCTCAAATTATATTTAAAAACCCAGTTTATTAACAAATTCCGTTACTCTTTTCGTGCAATGCGATTTACCAGCACCAAACTGGTGCTGCACAACATTAGTGCAAAGGAGTGTTGTTTGTTGATATCCACTCTTTTTGAAAAGTAGATAACCATCTGTTTATAAAAGATAAAGCTGTTATTCGACCGCTTGGCATAAAGCTTGTTAGTATATTTACAACTGTGAGAAATCTATCAGGCCCCAATGCTTAGCAACTTTATTGAGCAATACCAACTACCAGCGAGTTTTGAGCAAACAGCTCGGCTGCATTTTATGCCACTTGCCAAGCAACTAACGAATAAAGTTACAAACTCACCCAAGCCATTTTTTTTAGGTATTAATGGCTGCCAAGGCTCAGGTAAATCAACCTTAGCGTCATTTCTATTTCACTATTTAACCGAGCAAGCACAACTTTCAGTTGTGAATTTATCGCTAGATGATTTTTATTATGACCAAATCACTCGACAACAATTGGCAAGCGACATTCATCCGTTATTAGCAACACGTGGCGTCCCCGGCACGCACGATATCACCTTACTCGCCAATACGCTGCACGCCCTAAAAACTGGCAAACAAACATTACTTCCTAGGTTTGATAAGGCCCAAGATAATCCTTCGCCAAAGACAGGCTGGTTGGATTCACCAGAAAATACTGATGTCGTTATTTTTGAAGGTTGGTGCTGGGGCGTTACCGCGCAAGCTATGGCAGAGCTTGCGCCAGCAATTAACTCACTTGAAGCAAAGTCAGATGCGACAGCTACTTGGCGTAACTATGTGAATGAGCAACTTGCTAACGACTATCAACCGCTTTACCAGTTGATGAATAGTTGGCTGATGCTTAAAGCACCTAGCTTTGATTGTGTTGCCCAGTGGCGCTGGCAACAAGAGCAAAAATTGGCAGCCCAACAAGCTATCATTAATACTAAAGAAGCGGCAAACAAGGTAATGTCTAAGTCACAAGTGATGGACTTTATCGCGTACTTTCAACGCTTAACAGAGCACGCCTTAGCGACATTACCCGAACGCTGCGATCTCGTGTTTGAATTAGACCAAGAGCGTAATATTAACGCCATCGTAGGACGGATTTAAGATGACAATAACGGCAAATAGTGCCTTGCCTATGGTATTCACTGACCTTGATGGCACCTTACTCGACCATCACAACTACAGTTTCGCTGCGGCAGAGCCGACACTGGAAAAGCTTAAAGCGCATCAAATTCCAGTTATTGCAACAACCAGCAAAACAGTGCAGGAAGTCACACATTTGTATGAAGCAATGGCTATTAATGGCCCCTTTATTGTTGAGAATGGTGCGGCCGTTTATATCCCAAAATCCTTGTTTACTAAGCAGCCTGAAGACTGCGAGTCACAACCGCCTTTTTGGGTAAAAACCTTTAGTTCTCCGCGCTCAAATTACATTGCAATAGCAGAGCAATTAAAGCCAGAGTTTGGTCAATATTTTACCCATTTTGCAGCAATGAGCATTGAAGAAATTGCCAAGGTCACAGGGCTAAGTCTTGCCGATGCGCAGCTGGCAAATCAACGCCAATATGGCGAGCCTGTGCTTTGGCGTGGCGGCGAAAATGAAAAGCACGCTTTTATCAATGCCGCTCAAGCGTTAGGTGCCAACATTCTTTTGGGTGGCCGCTTTATTCATCTGTGTGATGCATGTGATAAGGGTAAAGCCATGAACTGGCTAGCAGGCGAATATCAACACCAACTTCAGTTGGCGAATGTGAATGTGATTGCACTTGGTGATAGTGGCAACGATACTGCGATGCTAGAGGCAGCAGATATCGCCGTGCAAATTAAATCACCGACTCACACCTACCCGCTACTAAACACCAGTAAAATAAAGTTTATCTACCAAACTCAAGGCTATGGGCCAATCGGTTGGAGTGAAGCATTAAACTTCATCATCGATTTTTCAGCGCTTGCCACCAACCCCACAAAACCAACGGGAGAACTTTCTCATGGCTGACTTTTATCAAAATGGCAGTGTTACTACGTTACACAATCTAGGCCAACGCTCATACGAAGACATGGAAAAAGAGCTTGTCAGTTTTAATCAAACACGCCCATTAGGTCTATTATTACCCTCTTTATTTTCCGAATTAGAAGGGCCGGCGCTGGCAAAAATTATCGACAAAATAGCGCAAGTGCCTTATTTATCAGAGGTCGTTATCGGCCTAGATCGCGCCGATGAAGCCCAATATCGCTACGCCTTAGAGTTTTTTGACAAGCTGCCACAACACCATCGTGTACTATGGAATGATGGGCCAAGATTAAAAGCGATTGATGCCAAGCTGCAAGCTTTAGGTCTGGCTCCAACAGAGCTCGGTAAAGGGCGTAATGTTTGGTACTGCATGGGGTATATCTTGGCATCTAATCGCGCCGAATCTGTTGCCTTGCACGACTGCGACATTTTGACCTACGAAAAAGACTTACTCGCCCGTTTGCTCTATCCAGTTGCACACCCTCAGTTTAACTATGAATTCAGTAAAGGCTTCTATGCTCGCGTTGCCGATGGCAAAATAAACGGTCGCGTTTCTCGCTTATTGGTTACGCCACTTATTCGTGCACTAAAACGCGTTGTTGGTCCGAATGAATATCTCGACTATATGGACTGTTTTCGTTACCCATTAGCGGGCGAATTCTCATTCCGTCGCGATGTATTAAATGACCTCAGAATTCCTAGTGATTGGGGCCTAGAGATTGGTGTATTAAGTGAAATGCACCGCAATTACGCCACCAACCGTATCTGTCAGGTTGATATCGCTGATGTTTATGATCATAAGCATCAAGACTTGTCACTGGATAACGCTGAAGCTGGCCTGTCAAAAATGTCGATCGATATTACCAAAGCGTTCTTCCGTAAACTTGCTACTCAAGGTCATACTTTTAGCACTGAAACGTTCCGCTCAATCAAAGCAACCTACTTCCGTATTGCGCTCGACTACGTAGAAACTTATCGCCACGATGCGCTAATGAACGGTTTATCACTAGATATTCACAATGAAGAGGCGGCAGTAGAGATGTTCGCGAAAAACATTATGAATGCTGGCCAAACCTTCCTTGAGAACCCAATGGAAACGCCATTTATTCCAACGTGGAACCGTGTGATCAGCGCAGAACCCAATATTTTAAATGAGCTCAAAGAAGCGGTAGAGCAAGACAACTTAGAATTTAGCCCAAAATAATGGGCTTTATTCTGTGCTTAGCTCAATGCTTAGTTCAGTGAGTAGTTCAGTCCTTAATTAACTTCTTAGTTTAGTAAAAAGTAGGCAATAAAATGGCAGAGTGTACCAACAGCACATTGGAGGTGTTAACTAACAAGCTAACGCAACAATTAGCGGTAATTTATGCTGATGTTGAGCTCGATATCAGTTATCAATCGCTTGCCTTGAATCTTATTCAAATCATGCGTTTGAGCGAGCAAAGTAAGCCGCCGGCGCCCTACTCTAATCATTGGTCTGAACAAGATGTAGTGATGATCACCTATGGTGACTCGTTACTCAAAGAAAATGAAAAACCATTGGTGACATTGCAACATTTTGCCGACCATTACCTACAAGATCACATCAATAGCATTCATATTTTGCCATTTTTTCCCTATAGCTCCGATGATGGTTTCTCTGTCATTGACTACTCATCAGTCAACGAAGCATTAGGTGACTGGGGAGATATCACCGCCATTGCCAATAAAAAGCGGTTAATGTCGGACTTGGTAATTAACCATTGTTCTTCACGCAGTTTGTGGTTTGACAACTTTGTTAAAGGTGAAGGACAAGGTCATGATTACTTCTTTACTGCTTCTCCGCATGACGAACTAAGTCAGGTAGTTCGCCCGCGGACTTCCCAATTGTTGCGTAAAACGGAAACAGCCAGAGGTGAACAATATGTTTGGTGTACCTTTAGTCACGACCAAGTGGATTTAGACTTTCGCAATCCTGAAGTTCTTAGCCAATTCGTTAAAGTTATTCGCCTGTATTTAGACAATGGTGTGCGTATATTTCGTATGGATGCCGTTGCCTTTTTATGGAAAATTGCAGGTACACCTTCGATTAATCTACCGCAAACCCATGAAGTCGTGCGTTTACTGCGTACACTAATCGAGCATGCGCAACCCGATGCGGTAATTATTACCGAAACCAACATCCCAAACACCCAGAATCTGACCTATTTTGGCAATGCTAACGAAGCCCACTGCATTTACAATTTCTCATTGCCACCACTGTTGATTAATACCCTGATCACAGGCAACTGCTTGTACTTAAAGCGTTGGTTAATGAGTATGCCACCCGCGCAAGATGGCACCACTTACTTCAACTTTATCGCTTCACACGACGGCATCGGCTTAAGACCCGCGGAAGGCTTATTAAGCGATCAAGAAATATCATTGCTGATCAATACTATGAAAAATTTTGGTGGTGCCATTTCGTGGCGCACTAGTGAGTCGGGCGAGCAGAAAGCCTATGAGATGAATATTTCTTTGTTTGACGCACTGCAAGGCACAGTTAATGGCCCTGATAAGTGGGGCATGCAGCGCTTTATTTGTGCGCATTCAATTATGCTTGGTTTAGAAGGTATTCCAGGTATTTATATTCACAGCTTACTTGGTACGCGCAACGATTATGAAAAACTAAAAAACACCCATCATAATCGCGCCATTAATCGCCACCGTTGGGATTATGAGGCGTTAGAACAACAACTCGCCGATGAAACAAATCCGCACGCCAATGTACTAAAACAAATGCTAACGCTAATTGATATTCGCACCGCACAAAAGGCGTTTCATCCCAATGCGACGCAGTTTACGCTGCATTTAGGGCTCAACTTATTTGGCTTTTGGCGTCAAAGCCAAGATCGTCGACAAAGCATCTTCTGCATAACCAATGTGACCGATCAGTCACAAGAATTACCTATTTCTGAGCTAAACTTGATTATCACAGAGCACTGGGTCGATTTGATTTCAGAGCAAAGTTTTGATGATCTCACTCAAGCGATCGAGTTAGCACCTTATCAAACAGTATGGATAAGCAATCGCGGAGACTAGATAACCACTACCTGTAGCCGTTTATATTGGTAGTTTTTGTGGTCATTAGCGACGCCAAATCTACCTGCTATTCCTTATCCAATATAATTGAATCACTAAGAATTTTGACATTAAAAAAGCCGAATAGATTGCTCTATTCGGCTTACATCAATTATAAAACTAGCATTAGAAAGTTATTTTTGAACGCTTCGTTTACGCATAATTCCTAATCCTATTAATGCACTCGCTAATAGACCGATCGGGGCAGGCTCAGGTACATCGACAGGTGCATTTCTAACGAGTAAGTTGGCAACAGCGAAATGTCTTTCACTAATTGTACTTGTTGTTGCACTGCTTCTAAGACCAAATTCAGCGCCATCATTTTCAGCGATATAGCCAACACCAGCGTGGTTTAGTGGGTCAAAAATAGAGCTAAAAATATTGCCCGTTAGAATGTTTTGGCTGGCTGGAAGACCTACTGTGCTAGAGGGATCTTTGGCATCAGCATAGGCTCTGATCTGCCCTTGACACGTGCGAGCAGAATCATCACTACAGGCGTTCGTTGCACCATAGTTAAACCAGGCTATTTGTGCATCATTAAAGTTATTACTGAATATTGATTTAGTACCAAAATTTTCAGCAAACCAAGTGGCGCCATAGAAGTTGCTCACACTGTACCCATCGACTAATCCACCTGACAGTGAATTCAATAGAGTGTTGGTTTCTTGACGCGTTGCAAAACGCCAGTCATCAGCTTGCCAAATAGCACCGTTGTTATCAGTCCACGATTGGTTTTCAATATCCAAACGCGCAATACCAAAGGTGCTATCAAGTGATAACCACTCTAAGTCTTGTAGCTCAACTTGTTGAGCTTGACCAAAATCGTTTTGAAACTCATGTGTTCCAGAGATAAGTCCAGCATTTGCCGTTGTCACAATTGTAGAAAAAACAAGGGGAAGCGCTAACTTAGTAAATTTATTCATAAGGAAATCCTACCTTAACTGCTTATTAAATTTTCCATCGTTATAAGAAGCTCAATTAAGCGCAGAATCATGGGTACAGTAAATTTGTGAGGGGCTGTCATAGACCACAACGCACAATACCACTATCTTTGTTCGCACTTAATGACACTTATCGCTGCTTTTAGTTAGCACTTTTAATTAGAATTGACGCTGAAAAGCAACATCGCTTTTATAGCAAATATAGTGCCTAATACCAATTTGATTAATTATTTAGTCTCTCAGAATGACATAAGCAGTATTAGAACAAACGAAATTTATGACGATATAGTTGCTCTACATCAAGTGAATTTTGTGCAGTTATCATGCTGCTTATGCATTCCCAAAGGCGAGTTTTAAAGGCTCATATACTGCGTTATGCCGTTTGACAAGGGAATAACCATTCTCTACACGCCAAGCCTTGTCTATGAACCTTTAAATTCTCGCTGAGTGATCAAATAATTATTCAATTTGGTATAAAGGGTATGCATTTAGAAATGAAAAAGGCTGCGCAAAGCAGCCCTATTAAATTGTCACCACGTTAAGTTTACTTACTCTACCGAAAGTCTCACTTGGGCAAAGTATAAACGCGCTAAGAGAACGTGTTACGCAATGCCTTTTACCAAAACCTTAGACTTACGCTGGTAGTTGTACATCTGTTTTTTCTCTTCTGGTAATTCATCAATACTGGTTTCAATAAAGCCCTGCTCTCTAAACCAATGGCCACTGACCGTAGTGAGGACAAATAATTGCTCCAACTTTTGACGTTTGGCAAAGGCTTCAACGGCAGCGATCAATCGCTCGCCGCGATTTCCTTTGCGGTAATCTAGGTGAATGACCACGCAGGCTAATTCCCCCGCTTTAGCTTCGGGATAGGGATATAGCGCGGCACAGGCAATGATCACTTCTTCTTTTTTTAAGACGATAAAGCGATCAATCTCTGTTTCTAGCAGCTTGCGCGAGCGACGTACGAGTACGCCCTCTTCTTCAAGTGGCTGGATAAGCTCTAAAATACCACCAACATCATCAATTGAGGCGGTAGCAATATGCTCTTTATGATCTTTGGCAATCAAGGTGCCAGCACCATCACGGGTAAACAGCTCTTGTAGCAGCGCCGTATCACTTTGATAAGACACACAGTGACAACGCTCTACGCCGTTTTCACCACTTTGGATAATGGCGCGCAGCAATAACTGGCGCACATGATCCACTTCTTGCTTACCATAAG
Organism: Thalassotalea euphylliae; assembly: GCF_003390395.1. Taxonomy (NCBI): domain Bacteria; kingdom Pseudomonadati; phylum Pseudomonadota; class Gammaproteobacteria; order Alteromonadales; family Colwelliaceae; genus Thalassotalea; species Thalassotalea euphylliae. The sequence goes on from NZ_QUOV01000001.1 coordinate 4,054,510, forward strand.
CATCCAATAACTCTTTGACTTTACCGACACTACAACTACGAATCAGCGAACCATCAGTATCCAGTAAGCCATCATCTTCGGTAAAAGTAATCAGCTTATCCGCCCCTAATGAAATCGCCGTTTGTGTAGCAACATCTTCCAGCGCCAAGTTAAACACTTCACCTGTGGTGGAATAACCAACAGGTGAAAGCAAGACAATTGAGCCATAGTCTAATTGGCGATTAATGGCTTCCGTATCAATACGGCGCACAAGACCAGTATGCTGATAATCTACGCCCTCTTTAACACCAATCGGGCGAGCAATCACAAAGTTACCTGTACTGACCCTAATTTGTGCGCCATGCATTGGCGAGTTTGCTAAGCCAGTGGTTAACAGGGCTTCAATATGAACCCGCAGTGAACCCGTCGCATCTTTAACCGCCATTAACGTTTTCGGGTCGGTAATACGCAGATGCTGTTCAAATTGCTGATCAACACCGAGTAAGTCGGCACGCTCGGCGATTTGCGGGCGCGCACCGTGCACAATCACCAGCTTTACGCCAAGGCTTCGCAGTAAGGCAATATCATGAATAATATTGGCAAAGTTTGGGTGCAGCACCGCCTCACCACCAAACATTAACACCACAGTTTTACCGCGATGGGCGTTAATGTAGGGAGCAGCGTTTCTAAACCACTTTACGTAGTCTTGGTTTTTTTCGCTCTTTTCAGTATTAGCGTTCTGACTTAATTGCTGACGCGCGTGTGAAGCTGGCACTAAAGACTTTTCCTGTTCAATTTAATCGATAACAAACGTGAGCTAGCTAGCTACGCGGCACACTTGATAAGCCATAGCAATCTCATCTTCTGGATGACGATTTGGGCTTAGCTCACTATCTTCAATGATATAATCCGCAAGAGTCGACTTATCAATGGTGCTAAAGCCCAACTTTGTGAAGTAGTCAGGAATGTAAGTCAGCACAATAATGGTTTCGAGCTCCATCATATGGGCAAATTCCAGCAAGTATTGTGTCAGTGCCTGCCCCTGCCCTTGACCATGCCAGCTGTCGTCCACCACGATACTGCGAATTTCTGCCAGCCCTGGTTCATAAATATACAGCGAGGCACAGCCAACCACTTGCCCTTCCACTTCAGCGACGACAAAGTTTTGAATATCGTGAATAATATTTTCGCGAGTGCGACTTAAGATCTCACCTTTATCCGCCCAGTAAGCAACTTGTTGATGGATCTTATCGATATCTGACATGCGCGCGCGACGGACCGAGAAAGCTTCCGCTTTTTGTGCATTTAAGCGTTGCTGCACTTGTTTAAGCGCCAGCTTAGTTTGCTGTTTACCTGGCGCACCAACCACTTGCTCATTAAGAATATCGGTTTGTACTGTTTGGCCTTTTTGCATTTGGGCAATCGCCTTTTGTACTTGCGAGCGCGAAGTGCCACCCAGCGCCTCACGTTTATCTAGCGTCGATTCAATTGATAAGTGTTGGTAGACATCTTGCTCAATTTTGTCGCTAAAGGCTTGTAACTGGGTTAACGTCAAATCTTCCAGCGGTACACCTTTATCAATGGCTGCCAGTACTACTTCACCGACAATATGATGCGCTTCACGGAATGGAATATCTTTGCTAACAAGATAATCGGCAAGCTCAGTGGCATTAGCATAACCTTGCTGCGCAGCAGCTAGGGTTCTCGCGCTATTTACCTTCAGCCCTTCAACCACTAGCGTCGCCATTTCCATACATTCTTGCCAAGTATCTAAGGCATCGAACAAGCCTTCTTTGTCTTCCTGCATATCTTTATTATATGCGAGCGCCAAAGCTTTCATGGTGGTTAACATGCCCGTGAGTGAGCCAAAGACACGCCCCGCTTTGCCGCGAATCAGCTCACAAGCGTCGGGGTTTTTCTTTTGTGGCATTAAGCTTGAGCCAGAGCTAACCAAGTCAGACATTTCCACAAAGCCTGCTTCACCTGAATTATAGAAAATTAAGTCTTCGGCAAAACGCGACAGATGCATCATGCTGATGCTGGCAGTCGACAATAGCTCAATGACATGGTCACGGTCTGAAACTGCATCTAAGCTGTTTAGTGTCGCAGCACGAAAGCCTAAGTTATGTGCTAACTTATCGCGGTCAATCGGGTAGGCCGTACCCGCTAGCGCACCTGAGCCTAATGGCGAAACATCTAAACGATAGAGTGAATCTTTTAAGCGACCAATATCGCGGTCAAACATTTCAACATAGGCCAAACACCAATGACCAAAAGTCACTGGTTGAGCACGCTGCAAGTGGGTGTAACCCGGCAATACAGTATTGGATTCACGATCGGCGAGGTTCATTAGCGCTTGCTGTAAGTTCACTAAGGCAATAAGTAACTCGCCGCCCGTTTCTTTACACCAAAGCTTAAGGTCAGTGGCTACTTGGTCATTACGACTGCGGCCTGTGTGCAGTTTTTTACCTAAGTCACCGGTTTTTTCAATCAGTTGAACTTCCACCCAACTGTGAATATCTTCCGCATCAGACAATAAAATCTGTTTCGGATTTTCTTCTACCGATGCTTTAAGCTCCAATAGTGCTGACTCAAGGCGTGCGACTTCGTCATCAGACAACACGCCTACTTGATTGAGCGCCCCAGCCCAAGCAATCGAGCCAACAATATCTTGCACCGCCATGCGGTAATCAACCGGCAATGAGTCGTTAAATTTCTTAAATTGTACGCTCGCCTTTTCTTTAAACCGGCCGCCCCACAATGCCATAGTCTTTCTCCTAACCTTATCTTTAAATGTCGCTGCTACTTATATCTTTTCTAGTTACTTGTCTTTTTGGTTCATGGCAGTAATTCTGCTCGATAAACTAAACAAGCGAATAAAGCCCTCTGCATGCTGTTGGTCGTAAACCTCATCAGCACCGAAGGTCGCAAACTCTTCTGAGTATAAGCTGTTTGGTGAACGACGTTGGGTTACCGTCGCGGTACCTTTGTAAAGTTTCACGACCACATCACCCGTCACTTTTTCGGATAGGGATGCCGCAGCAGCTAGTTGTGCTTTTGCCAGCGGCGTAAACCAGCGACCATCGTAAATCACGTGTGAGAATTCAAGACCAATTGACTCTCTAAACTTCAGCGATTCTTTATCAAGAATCAGGGTTTCCAAGCCTTTGTAAGCGGCCATTAATACCGTACCACCCGGCGTTTCATAGCAGCCGCGTGACTTCATACCAACTAAGCGGTTTTCAACGATATCAATACGACCCACACCGTGTGCAGCTGCTTTATCATTTAGGTAAACCAGTGCTTCATACGCTGACAGGGCTTTGCCATCAACGGCGGTCAGTTCACCTTGGTCAAAGCTTAATTGCACTGTCTCTGGCGTATCAGGTGCATCCATCGGATCTACCGTCATGGTCCACACTTCTTTTGACGGCTCACACCAAGGGTCTTCTAACTCACCACCTTCATGTGAAATGTGCCATGCATTCGCATCACGGCTATAGATTTTGGTCAGTGACGCTGAGCATGGAATATCACGCTCATCGAGATAATTAAGCAGGTCTTCACGCGAAACCATGTCCCACTCACGCCATGGCGCAATCACGGTAAGCTCTGGCGCTAGTGCCGCGAAACAAGACTCGAAACGCACTTGGTCATTACCCTTACCGGTACAGCCATGACAAACCGCATCGGCACCGACTTTTAGCGCCACTTCAACGTGCGCTTTGGCAATGACAGGACGCGCCATTGAGGTGCCCAATAAGTATTGGCCTTCGTACACTGAACCCGTTTTTAAAATTGGATAAATGTAGTCTTTAACGAACTCTTCTTTGAGATCAACCACGTGACATTCAGAGGCACCTGAGGCAATCGCCTTTTCTTTAATGCCTTCAAGCTCTTCATCACCTTGACCGACATCGGCACAGAAGGCGACGACTTCACAACCGTCGTAGTTTTCTTTTAACCACGGAATAATTGCCGAGGTGTCTAAGCCACCCGAGTATGCTAATACCACTTTTTTAATTTGTTTTTTCTTTGCTAATGCCATGTTCGTTACCTAAAAATTCTTTATTAATCTGTGTTTACTGAATTTGTATTTAATCTGTTCGTCGAAATAGTGAGTTACTGGTTCGCAAATAGTGTGACCAGTACCGCCATTTGCGCCCACATACGGTTTTCCGCTTGCTCAAAAACAATCGCGTATTTTTCGTCGTCAAATAGCGCAGTGGTGATTTCATGCTCTAAATGTGCAGGTTGGCAATGTAATACCTTAGTTGCACCTGTGGTTTCCATCATGGCGTGATTGACCTGAAACGGCATAAAGCTCGCTTCAATATCGGCAAATTTTGTATCGTCGCCCATAGACACCCAAGTATCAGTATAGATAACATCTTGCGCGCCAATGGCTGAAGCATCGTGGGTTAATACTAGCTTGCTGCCTGATTGTTCAGCGAGTGCTTGTGCCTTGGCAAACATCTCGCTATTTGGGCCATAACCCTCTGGGCAAGCAAGGGTGAAATCAACGCCTAAAATGGCCGCTACTAACATCAAAGAGTTAGAGACATTATTACCATCCCCCACATAAGCCAGCTTGACCTGAGTCAAATCATCAAACTGTTCGGCAAGCGTGACAAAATCAGCTAGCGCCTGACACGGGTGATACAAATCACACAGCGCGTTAATGACCGGCACGCTGGCATGCTCAGCAAGACCTGTAATTGATTGATGGGAAAATACACGCGCAACAATCGCATCGGCGTAACAAGATAGGTTTTTCGCGTAGTCACTGACACGCTCACGCTCACCCAATTTGCCATTTTGCTGGCCTAAATACAGAGCGTGGCCACCGAGCTTGGCAATACCAATATCGAAACTCACATGGGTGCGCAGCGATGGTTTTTCGAAAATCATCGCTACTGATTTGCCCGCTAGCGCTTGGCTGTATTCAGCAGAGTTGCTTTTAATGGTTTTAGCGAGTGCAATTAGATCTAAAATTTGCGATTTGCTTTGCAAATCGTCGGCTAAAAAATGTGAGATTGTCATCTTAAATTCCTAACGTGGCACTGAGTAAAAGTGCCCTAAAAAAGTATCAAATATTCGTATTTAGCTAGTTGTTCTTTGACTCGGTTGCCTAGTGGCTAACTGAGTAAGAGGCTGCGATACATTGCTTGGGTAACAGTGTTCTAACTAAGCAGCGTTGCTGGGAATAATGCGGGTACCAATAGCAGCGCCAGAGAGCAAAGTTAAAATCTGCTCTGGTGCTTGCCAGCTGGCGACCGCGATACTTCGTCGTAATTGATTGGCAGCATAGAAAGCCGCATTGACTTTAGCGGTCATACCGCCGGAGATAACCCCAGCTTCAATTAATTGTGAAGCTTGGTTTTCGGTGAGTTCGGCAAGGTAGCTGCCCGTGTCATCCATCACGCCATTGACATCGGTTAGTAGCAGTAATTCGGCATTGAGTAACTGACAGATGACCACGGCCGCATCGTCGGCATTCACATTGACTAGCTCGCCAGCGTGCGCTTCATTATTAACCGTACCAATCATGCCAATTGAGGAAACCACAGGTAAAAATTCAGCCTTTAATAAGCTGTCTAGCAATTTACTGTGCTGTGCTTTTGGAATTCCGACAGCGCCAAGGCCATCAGGATTTAACGTGCAACTAACCATATTGCCATCAGCAAGTGAAAGCCCGACCGCATTGAGGCCAACTTGGCTAGCTGTCGCGACGATTTGTTTATTCACGCTACCCGCTAAAGCGCCGCTGATAATTGGCATTTGCTCAGCTGGCGTCACGCGAAGGCCATTTTTCTTTTCACTGGAAAAGCCTGCTTTCTTGAGCATATCATCAACCACACAGCCACCACCGTGCACTAACACGACAGGCGTATTTTGTTGTTGCTGCAATTGGGCGATAACAGTCAGTAATTGCGTTAACGCATCGGCTTTCTCTAAAATCGCACCGCCAATTTTTATCACTAGGGGTTTCATGCATTCACTCCCGCTGATTGAGCAACTGTTGATTGAGCAACTAAAGAATAGCCAAGTGGTAAACCAAGTTTAGCATTTAAGCACTGCACCGCTTGTGAGGCAGCGCCTTTAAGTAGGTTATCTATTGCCGTAGTCACGACCAGCACTTGCTTGCTTTCATCGTATTGCCAGAAAACATCAGCAAATGGCGTATGCGCAACATCGTCAATTTGCGGACATTGCTTTTTAATGCGCACTAGCGGCTGATCTTGATAAGCATTAACAAAAGCTTGATCGACCATCTCACTAGTGACATTGGCATTCAGTGTTAAAGTAACAGTTGCCAATAAGCCGCGTTTAAATGGCGCAAGGTGCGGATTGAAAATCACTTGCGCGCCAGCTTCTTGGCTGATTTCCGGCTGATGACGGTGTTTAAGAATATTGTATGGGCGCAAGCTGACTTCATTAAAGCTAGTCGCTAACGAACCATTGCGACCAGCGCCGCTAACGCCACTAATGCCGTTAACAACAATCAAACTATCCTCAAGCTGCAAGTTATTGGTCATCACAGGTTTAAGCGACAGTAAACTCGCCGTTGGGTAACAGCCTGGCACCGCAACTAGCTCACTGTCGGTGAAATTTTCCGGCAACCATTCAGCAAGGCCATATTGCGCCTGCGCTAATGCACGTAAGCTCGTATGAGCGAAACCATAGAATGTCGGGTAATCGGCAGGCTCTTTTAAGCGAAAGCCACCAGAAAGATCGAAGACTTGAACGCCGTGTTCAATAAACGATTGCGCCCACTCAACACTAAATTCGTGAGGGGTCGCAAAAAAGACCGCATCTAGCTCATCAACAGCCGCTTCGAACCATTGCTTTGAAAAAGCCTGGAGGGGTACATCACAGATCCCCAGCCAGCGAGCATGTAACTCTGAAAATAATGATCCATTGGAAGTACTGTTTTCCGATACCACTAAATGCGAGATCGAAACTTTGTCGTGTTGTAGCAATAAACCAATCAGCTCAGCTCCAACATATCCGCTTGCGCCAATAACCGCGACTTTCATATCAAAACACCAAAATTGCAATTGTATTCATTTAACTTACAAAAAACTCAGTACAAAACTAACGCTAAACTTGTTTTCTTGACTACTTGGTACTGCGCAAACAGACAAAACATTCTCAATCTTGCAATGACCAACAGCGATAATTAGGTCATAGCTTGGTGCTTTATCGTCGGAGCTTTGAATACATGTTGATGTTTCCGTAGCCTGCTTCAATCAGGTTATTCACACTGTGACGAGAAAAGTAACACCGCATGAATTTTTATGCAACATTTCAACATAAATATTTTATGAATAATTTATTACTAAATCTGGGTTTTGTTTTGCTGATTAATAGTTAACCTCAGCTCTGGATAACTAATGTGCTTCTAGCGGCTATTTGTACTGCTACCAGCGTTAAATTTACTTGCAATAGACTGGCTATTGACGCGCAAATTTGCCTTGATATCAGCAAAAATCTCTCGCTAGAAGACAACGATTAACATAAGCATTTGAAATGATTTGTTATTCACTATTTCTTATCCAAACCTGAGGTTAGTTAGCCTAAAGAGATAGGCAATAACACTTAGTGAGCCGAATTTGAGCCCTGCTTAAGGTGAGAAATTTTGCTGAATTAAGCGCAGCTAGCAGTAGAAAATTAGTATCTAAAGGGTATTTAAGTATGAAAAGTTAGCGTTGAACACTCATGGTGAAGGCAAACTATTACCATGTTAATCTTATTATCGAGCGTTAGCCTTTGTTCAAGCGAACTGTTAAGACGCTTTGTTCCAAAGTTTTTGATTGTTGCGAATTGAAAAGTATTCTTTGGGGTGCCAACAACGTGGGATGAGATCGAGATCGGCACGTTCTTGATAATTCGACACGAGGTTTTCCAGTATTTCCTGCAAACGCGCTCGGCTCATATTGGCAAGTCGTTTAGCAGAATTAGCAAAATACAGGTTTTCACTTTTACGGATCAGAATATCCCCGCCATGGCTAATAAACGTGAGCTGTCGAGTGGCGACTCGGCAAATAGGCTCTTCAGGATCTTCAGGATAAAGCTGATTAACGATCGCGTATTCATAGCGTTCAAGGGAATTGCCTGCATCGTCAAGCGCTAGGTAAGTAATACCAAACCCTTGTGGAAACATGCCGGTAATTTTATATAAGCTGTCCACGACTTTTTCGCTACAAACACCGCGCTCAGCATTTTGATATAACGCCTGATAAACTTTAGGGATCAGTTTGTATTTATAGTTCTGCTTGGTTGATAACACAATTGAGCAGTAAATTTGCGGTACTTTAATCACATTCGCCAAGCTTTCTTTCGGGTTAATCGCTTGTTTGAGAATGTTTTTGATAAACTTAAGTTTTCTCAACTCTTGGTGATGAAATATCTCGCGGTCTTTTTTTGAGTTACCAAAGTATTCTCCAGCACCTAGCCCATCGACGAGAAACTTAATCGACTCTCGATAGTTAATTTGCAGTAACTGCTTGCGATCATCTACCGACAGCGTGCGATAAGGATCGCTATCTCCGTCAGGGCCAAACAGAATCTGCTGAGCTTCAGGGTGATAGGTACCAATATCTTGAATCAAAGACGCCTTCATTAGGGGCATTTTTACTTGATCGCGAAAACGTTTGTAGCCTTCTTCGTCAAGGCGAGCAAATTGAATAAACTGCTCACCACTGAATTCACCTAGAAATTCTTGAATATAGGCATCTTTGACCGCGCCATCAATAATCAGCCGATCAAGCAGGCGCAACATCAATACGGTTTTATATAAGGGTTTATATTGCTCGTTTATTTTCGCAATGCCAGTTCCCTCGGTTGGCGTTAACAGTTGTACTGTTCCCAGTAGCTGCGCAGATTTCCGATTAGTTTCTTCATAAGACTCCCCTTCACACAGGTCGAGGATCTCAAGACACAAATTATCGAATCTCTCATGGCGAGCAATACGAGCAGAGCGCACTTGCTGTTGTTGATGTGTCGAATTAGCTTCCTGCTCAGCTCGCCTGCGATCGGATGCTGGACTATGGGCTTGCACCTGTTTGGTGTAGGTCTGTTTGTCTTTTTCTTCAAGTGCCGTGACAGCTTGATTAACCGCATGATCTTGTTCATAAAACTCAAGCGCACCATCTAAGATCGTGTCTTTCAACGGACTGGTTTTAAACATGCGGTCGAGTAAGTTAGTGACCTGAGCAGTTAATATGGATTGATTCGACTTTTTACTCATGCGACAAACGTGGCTGATTCTTGCGGAGCTATGTAGCTTTTCAGCTAACCATAAGTGAAAAGCACCTTAAACTCAAATCATGCTAGCTTAACGCAAAAAGGTTACCTAAATAGTAACCTTTTGTATGCGTTAGCAAAAAAGTATAAGGAAAAGTAAAAAATCTACTTCGGACGAATTCCTAGCGTATGGCAAATTGCATAAGTAAGCTCGGCGCGATTTAGCGTGTAAAAGTGGAAGTCTTTCACCCCTTCTTTTTGCAGTACCTTAACCTGCTCCATGGCAATATTGGCGCCAACTAAGCGACGCGTCGTTTCGTCACCTTCCAAACCTTCGTACATTTTGGGCATCCAACTAGGCACATGAACATTGGTTAAACCAGCGAAGCGCTTCAACGTGTTGTAGTTAGTTACCGGTAAAATGCCTGGAATAATTTCGACATCAATACCGACAGACACGCAACGATCTCTAAATCTTAGGTAAGACTCGATATCGAAGAAGAACTGACTAATTGCACGTGATGCGCCAGCGTCTACTTTGCGTTTTAAATTTAATAAATCAAATTGCGGATTTGGCGCTTCTGGGTGCCCTTCTGGGTAAGCTGCTACTGAAATATCGAAATCTGCGACTGATTTTAACAACTCAACTAAATCGGCAGCATACATGGACGGCTTTTTTTCACTGCTGTCTGGCAAGTCACCACGTAGTGCAACAATATGGCGAACACCACTGTCCCAATAATCTTTGGCAATTTGCACTAGCTCTTCACGCCCAGCATCAATACAGGTTAAGTGCGGGGCTGCCAACAGCGCAGTTTCTTTTTGAATGCGCTTGATGACATCATGTGTGCGGTCGCGCGTGCCGCTGCCAGCACCGTATGTCACTGAGACAAAGCTCGGCTTAAGTGGCGCTAAACGCTCAATCGAATTCCACAAAGTGGTTTCCATTGCAGGGGAATTTGGCGGGAAAAATTCAAATGACACATTAATATCACTGCTGATCTCACTCAAACTTTGATTCAGTGATTCTACTTGTCGCGCATGGCTATAAGTCATTAGTTTATCCCCTTTAATTTTACTTGATGTTGTTTACTCGAAAGCTGTTTACAAGCGTTGGCTAGATCTGAGTGCAAACCGCCTGCGGTGACTTCACGCCCTGCGCCAGGGCCACGAATAATAAGTGGATTTTCTTGATACCACTCACTTACGATTTTAAAAATATTGTCGCAAGGCGTTAGACTTGCAAATGCGTCGCTCAATGGCAGAGCTTCTAGACTCACCTCGGCACGACATTGACCGGACGTTGCGCTAAACCTTGCCACATAGCGAATACACTGACTTCGTTTCTGCGCTGCGTGTAAGCGCTGTGAAAACGGCTCATTTAGCTCTTCTGCTCTCTCGAGAAATTCAGCTAACGAAATACTGCGAAGCGATTCAGGCACCAAGTTTTCACAGCTGATATCATCTAACGACAAGCTAAAACCCGCTAATCTCGCCAGAATTAATAGCTTGCGCTGGACATCTCGACCAGATAAATCTTCACGTGGGTCTGGCTCAGTAATGCCTTGCGCCAGCGCTTCTTTAAGTAAGCTAGCAAAGTCTTGCTTGCCATCATAATGCTCAAACAACCAAGATAACGTACCAGAGAATATCCCTGATATTTCAACAATGCGATCACCGCTTTGTTGTAGATCTTCAATTGCATAGTTAATCGGTAGCCCTGCCCCAACCGTGGTATTGCCTAACCATAAGGCTTGATGTTGCTGTGCCAAATCAAGCATTTCATGGTAATCAGCAAGCGGTGCTGAGGCCGCCCATTTATTGGCGCCAATCACATGAATACCATGGCTAAACAATTGTGGATACAATTTGCTGAACGCTTCACTCGGCGTGATATCAACCACGATTAACTCATCGTATGGGTGGTTCGCTAGTTGCTCAACAACTTGGTCAAGTTGATATGGCTGCGCTGATTGCTCAAAACAAGTAACCGCCTGTTCAGGTTCAATACCATCTAATTGATATAAGCTATTACGTGATGACAACAAACCGACCAAGTGCACATTCTCTAGCGCTTTAACACGCTCTAACTGCGTCGGTAAGCCCGCCAAAAATTGCTCACCAATATTGCCTAAACCAGCGACAACTAAGCCGATATGTTTGGCATCTTTAGTAACAGCTTGGTGAACGCTATTAAGTAGTTCGCCACTACACGCATGTGGCAGCACAGCAACAATACTATCTAAGTGCAAGCTATTATAAATCGCTATGGTTTTTTGTTGTTTCAATGCACGTTTAAAGCGCGCTTTAACATTGGCGCGCTTTGAGGCTTGATGACCTACAACCGCCATTAGCGACACCGGCGTAAACTTAATTTCAGTACCGTAACTCGCTAACCATTCACTGACGGCTTTTTGCTGCGATAGCTGGATCACTAGTTCGCCAGCGGTGATATCGCCAGTAATGGCATTAAATTGCTCAAATGCCGATTGCCCTTGTTGACCGATTAAACTTGGCGACTGCACAAGCAACAAGTCGTTTAAATACGTTACCGACAACTCTCGCTGCGCAATATGACCAAAATCACCAACTTCTGTGCCTGGCGTTGCTGGATCAAAGCTACTGGCAACATGCAAGTGGCTGCCAACTCTTTCCAACGGCTGAAGCGTCTTGGCGTGTAATACTGGATTACCTAAACGACCGAGTTCTTTTGCAACGGTGCGCGGTACACGATGCAGCTTTCTTGATAGCGGTACAACTCTGGGGTCTGCACTATAAATGCCATCAACGTCTGTCCACAAAGTCACATTTTGCGCATCTGTTAATGCAGCCACTATGGTTGCGGAGTAATCGCTACCATTACGACCCAATGTGCAAGGGAAGCCTTGATTATCACGAGCAATATAGCCGGTGATCACCGTTAATTGCTGGCTATTTAATTGTTGCTGCAAATTGTCACGGCTAAGTTTGTAATCTACTTGGCAATTAACGTCGTTGTCGACCACGAGAAATTCACGTGCATCTATCGCATAACTCGGGCAGACTCGCTCCGCTAATACTGCAGCAAGCAACTTTGCCGACCAAACTTCGCCAAAAGCTAATAGTTCAGCTTCATGCGCTCGAATATCCAGCTGTAGCCATTTTGCCAGTAACGCAAAATCTTGCTCAATGGCAGTGGTTAATGGCTCAACATTTGAATCACTCAACAAACCTTTTGCTAACGCTTGTTGTTTTTGCTTTAACGCATCAATCGTTTGATGAAGCTGATCGCTGTTTTCAGTGGCAAGCTGAAATATTTCAATAAGATCGTCCGTCGTATCACCAGAAGCTGAGACCACAACGATGTCATCAAGCTGGCAATTGCGCTGAATAATGTCGATAACTCGATTAATACATTCAATAGATGCCAACGAACTACCACCAAACTTATGCACTTCAATAGCGCGTTTGGCTAAATTATTCTGTGGTTGCTTATTCTGCGCTAAGTTATTTTCCGGAAGGCTATCTTGCGGCAAATGGGCTGGGACTAAATTACTGCTCATGTTAATACGCCCAAAGTTAAGCTTGCTGACTAGCGGCAAGGCCAGCATCAAGATCGGCTAGAATATCGCTGATATCTTCAATGCCAACTGACAAGCGCACCAATGATTGGCTAATACCTGCCGCTTTTTGTGCTTCGATGTCCATTCCCGCATGCGTCATGGTGGATGGGTGACTGATCAAACTTTCAACGCCACCCAAAGATTGTGCAAGCGTGAATAGCGACAGATTGTCAAATAACGCTCGCACTGCTGGCTCACCACCCTTCACTTCAAAGCTTAACATCGCACCAAAGTCTTTTTGCTGACGTTTTGCCAACTCATGCTGAGGGTGGTCTGCCAAGCCAGGGAAGTACACTTGTTCAACTGAAGGATGATTTGCCAAGAAGCTAGCAACTTGATTAGCATTTTCTTGATGTGCAGCCATTCTCAGCGGCAAGGTCTTTAAGCCACGTAATGCCAAGAAGCTATCAAAGGCTGGGCCGGTAATTCCAATACAGTTTGCCCACCATGCAAGCTCCTCACCGAGAGCCTGTTCTTTAGTCACTAAAACGCCACCAACCACATCGCTATGACCGTTGATGTATTTCGTCGTAGAGTGGAAAACAATATCAGCACCCAGTGATAATGGCTGCTGCAGAACTGGCGATAGGAAAGTGTTGTCAACCGCAACCAGTGCGCCAACGGCTTTACTTGCAGCTGCGATTTTTTCAATATCAACCAAGCGCAATAACGGGTTGCTTGGCGTTTCAATCAGCACCAATTTAGGCTGTTGTGCAAGCGCATCATTGAGTGCCTGCTCGTCGCTTTGATCAACAACAATAACATCGAATTGACCGCGTTTTGCCAAGTGCACAAACAAGCGATAGCTACCGCCGTAACAATCGTGTGGAATAACAACTTTATCGCCGACTGACAGTAGCTGACAAATCAAGTGAACCGCTGCCATACCAGTGCTCGTGACAATACCTAGAGCACCACCTTCAAGGTCAGCAATAGCTTTACCAAAAGTCGCTCTTGTCGGGTTACCTGTGCGTGAGTAATCAAAATCACGCTTTTCATTAAAGCCCTTGAGTGAATACGTACTTGATAGGTGAATAGGCGCCACCACAGCACCATGATGTTTATCGCTGTTAATACCGGCGCGTGCTGCGATAGTAGCGGTTTTTTGCTTAGTCATACTATTCACCTAGTAATTACTGAGTTTAGCTAGCTTATTCAATTTAGATTTTGAGTGCTAAAAGTGAGCAAGCCATTAAATGGATGTTTAGACGTCTATAAATCTATCCGTTTTAAATTTTGTGGTCAAGAAGTTTTAGACATCTAAACTTCTACACATATAGGTTGACTGAAATATGCCACCTAGTACAATTTAACGTTAATATCTGGGTTGCATCAAAAAGACATTACAGCGCATTACAAAACGCTGACCATCACCCAACTAATAACAATGTATGAGGTACTTAAATGGCTGATTGGAATGGCGAATATATTAATCCTTACGCAGAGCATGGAAAAAAAAGCGAACAAGTTAAGAAAATCACCGTTTCTATCCCACTTCGGGTACTCAAAGTACTAACTGACGAGCGCACTAGACGCCAAGTTAACAACTTACGTCACGCCACCAATAGTGAACTGCTATGTGAAGCTTTCTTACACGCTTTCACTGGTCAACCCTTGCCTAACGATAACGATCTGGCCAAGGATAATGAGCACCGATTACCAGAAGCCGTTCGTGAAGCCTTGATTGCACAAGGTATTACTGACTTTTCTGAATTCGAAGCAGATGACGAAGAGTAAATCGCTCGAAAAACGCTGCACATAAATTCGAATCAAAAGGCGCAAAATGCGCCTTTTTTAATGCAATTATTGCAATCGCTAATTCATTACTAAATTAGCCATCTTAGCTTGTCATCTTAACTTACCATATAGTTCTCAGGCAGTGGCAATGCCGCCACACCAGATTCAACAGCCGCTTCGGCAACCGCTTTAGCAACTCTTGCTTTCAGGCGACTATCCATAGGTTTAGGAATAATATAATCGCGACCAAAAGTTAAGCTCTTATCACCGCTTGCTTTAAGCACTTCAGCTGGCACTTCTTCTTTCGCCAATTGGCGAATAGCATGTACCGCAGCAACCTTCATTTCATCGTTAATGGCTTTTGCACGCACGTCTAATGCACCACGGAAAATAAACGGGAAACAAAGTACATTGTTCACTTGGTTCGGGTAATCGGAACGCCCAGTGGCAATGATGACATCATCACGCGTTGCCATAGCCAATTCTGGCTTAATTTCCGGATCTGGGTTTGAACAGGCAAAGACGACAGGGTTAGGTGCCATCAAGGCTAAATGGTCAGCCGACAGTAGATCAGGCCCAGATACGCCGACAAAAACATCAGCGCCTTTGATAGCATCTTCCAATGTACGCTTGTCGGTGTTGTTAGCGAAAAGCTTTTTGTACTCATTTAAATCGTCACGACGAGTATGAATCACACCCTTGCGATCTAACATGTAGATTTTTTCACGCTGCGCGCCACATTTGATTAATAGCTCCATACAAGCGATTGCCGCTGCACCTGCGCCCATACACACAATATTCGCCGCTTGAATTTCTTTGCCTTGAATATCAAGAGCGTTAAGCATACCGGCAGCAGTAACGATCGCAGTACCATGTTGATCATCGTGAAAAACAGGAATACGACAACGCTCGACCAACGCACGTTCAATTTCAAAACACTCAGGCGCTTTGATATCTTCTAAATTTATGCCACCGAATGAGTCTGCAATATTGGCGACAGTGTTAACAAATTCTTCAACCGTATGGTGTTTGACTTCAATATCAAACGAATCAATGTCAGCAAAGCGTTTAAAAAGTAATGCTTTGCCTTCCATTACAGGTTTTGATGCCATCGGCCCCAAATCACCTAGCCCTAAAATAGCCGTTCCATTTGAAATTACCGCTACGGTATTACCTTTCGCTGTGTATTTATAAACGTTGTTTGGATCTTCAGCGATTGCTCGCACGGGTTCTGCGACCCCTGGGCTATAGGCTAATGCCAGATCTTTACTGGTTTCTGCGGGAGTTGTCAGGGCAATACTGATCTTGCCCGGATTTGGCAGCGCATGATAATCCAATGCCTGCTGTTTTAAATCTGTCATCGTCGTTCCTTTGCATGAACATGGTGTTAACTTGATGGATATAACTGTATTTGTAAATCAGATACTTATTATGTTTATTATTATTATAGTTTATATGGTATTTGAATTAAGATGATGCTGACAAGGCTATTTTTTCAAAGAAACTTGCTACAAGTCATATATTTAATGATGCTACGCCTACTCGGATTTTGACTTAAAATCTCGATAATGCGCTAAAATTGCAAAGAAAACTTCATTTTTTTGTACAAATTTTGACATAGCTTGAATCTATGCACGGTTCAAAGATTACTATACCGTTAATGGCGGATTGAATCGGCCTTAGCAATGGATAACTGCCAAGTGCGCTTTTTATAGAGAGGTTAAAGTTAGGAGCTAAGGCGTTAGCGAAAAACCATTTTTCGCAGGCACTATTCACAGGCACAAAAAAACCAGCTATAAGGCTGGTTTTTAAAACTGTTATACAACAAAACTTAAGACAACGAATTACTCGTCGAATGGATTAACCAAAATCATCGTTTCGTTACGATCTGGGCCTGTTGATACGATATCAATTGGAACACCCGTCACTTCTTCTAAACGTTTGATATAAGCAACAGCGTTTGCTGGTAGCTCATCAAAAGACGTTGCACCTACCGTTGATTCATCCCAACCTGGCATAGATTCATAAACAGGTGTAATTTGCTCATAACCTTCTGCTGCTGTTGGCGGTACAGTAATCACATCACCATTAGCTGTTTTGTAGCCAGTACAGATTTTTAACTCTTTTAAGCCATCTAGTACATCAAGCTTAGTCAAACAGAAGCCTGAAATACTGTTAATTTGCACGGCACGGTGCATAGCTACTGCATCAAACCAACCACAACGACGCTCACGACCTGTAGTAGCACCAAACTCGTGGCCTACGGTACCTAAATGGTTGCCGATCTCATCGTTTAATTCTGTTGGGAATGGACCTGAACCTACACGCGTAGTGTAAGCCTTGGTAATGCCTAATACGTAATCTAGGTAACGCGGACCAAAACCACAACCTGTCGCAACACCACCAACAGTGGTATTTGAAGACGTTACGTATGGGTAAGTACCGTGGTCAATATCAAGTAAGGTACCTTGAGCACCTTCAAACATGATTGACTCACCGTTTTTGCGTGCTTGATCAAGAAGCTCTGCAATGTCAGCAACCATACCTTTAATAACATCAGCAACAGCCATTGCGTCTGCTAGCACTTCTTCATAGCTAACTGGCTCAGCTTTGTAGTAGTTCACTAATGCGAAGTTATGGTACTCAACGATTTCTTTTAATTTTGCAGCAAAAGAATCAGCACAGAATAAATCGCCAACACGTAAACCACGACGCGCTACTTTGTCTTCGTATGCAGGGCCAATACCGCGACCTGTTGTACCAATTGCTTTGCTACCACGTGCTTTTTCACGTGCTGCATCAAGTGCATTATGGTACGGCAGAATTAATGGACATGCGTCAGAGATAAGTAAGCGTTCACGCACTGGTACGCCGCGCTCTTCTAACATGGTGATTTCAGCCATCAGGGCTTTTGGACACAGCACAACACCGTTACCAATCAAACATTTTACATTGTCACGTAAAACGCCAGATGGAATAAGATGAAGAACGGTTTTTTCACCATTGATTACTAGTGTATGGCCTGCATTGTGGCCGCCTTGATAACGTACTACGTACTTTGCTTTGTCTGTGAGTAAGTCAACAACTTTACCCTTACCCTCGTCACCCCATTGGGTGCCCAGAACTACAACGTTTTTTCCCATGATTACATGTTGGTAAGAAAATTAGGCGGCGATTCTACCAGAGATCAAAATTGAGTCCAAGTTTTATTGGTTAATTTTACAGCATAAAACGGAAAGGTTTGCCGCTCAACACGTACGATACCTAAGCTAATTTTGCGATTAATCAACTCAATCAATTAGTTGAGAAAAATCATATAAACTCAACATGAAGTAGAAGTTTGTGACCCGCAAGCGCTGACCTGACCGTTAAGCGAGTTGTATAACACACCGAGCTGAGCTGTGGTTCTTCCAGCCGTATCGCCATTCGCTCGGTAGACGAAAGAGCAAGATGTATTGCCACTATGACGAAAACTTTGAAAGTCTTCAGAGGTATCAGCATCAGCTCGCGGACCATCAATTAATAGATAATTCCACAGCGAATGGCATCCTGCATTACCTCGGCCGATATTATCATTGGCATTTCCTTTGTTAATCCCAATGGGCCAGCCATTAGTGCTCATATCCAAAGTGCCATCACCAAAATCTGGCATATTTTGAATGCGCCCAGGTTCACCAGATATTTGCCAGCGCAAATGAGCATCGTCCACCGCTTTTTCAAAGTTAGCTGCAAGCGTACGAATCACCGCTAAATTTGCATCATCCGTTAGATCAATAAATCGAGGTATTGCCGTTACGGCAATGATGCCAAGAATAACGATAACAACAATAAGCTCAATCAGTGTAAAGCCAGTGCTTTTATTACTGTCCATTATTCTACTACTCATATAAACAAATCCTTTTGCGCATAAATTAGGTTAAAGCAAGAATAGCTTGCAGTATGCAAGCCCCTATTCAGATGATAGCAAAGCTCTTGATGTAATAAGCGACAAGCAATAAAAAAGGCCACAAAATATGTGGCCTTTTAGGCAAATTAAGTAACTCACTTAACACAAAGTTTTAACCCAAGGCTTAAACCCCAGTTTTTAACCTTAAGTTATTTACCTTGTTTACCGTTTTTCAGGTAATTGAAGAAGTCACTGTCAGGTTTAACAACCATGATATCGCTTTTGTTGTTAAAGCTGTTCTCGTATGCTTCTAAACTACGGAAAAATGAATAAAACTCGGCGTCTTTACTGTATGCATTAGCATAAACTTTTGCTGCAGTCGCATCGCCATCACCGCGAATTTGCTGAGCATTCTTCTGCGCATCAGCCAACATTACGGTGACTTTTGCATCAATTTCTGCACGAATGATTTCTGACTGCTCTTGGCCTTTCGAACGGTGTTCTTTAGCTACCGCGTTACGTTCAGCACGCATACGTTCAAAGATTGAGTTACTCACCTCATTTGGTAAGTTAATCGCTTTTACACGTACGTCAATAACTTCAATACCTAAGTCATCACGGCTACTCTCAGCACTCTCACGCGCTTTCGCCATCAAACCGTCACGGTCACCCGAAACAATTTCTTGAATAGTGCGAGTACCAAACTCAGTACGCAGGCCGTTGTTTACTTTCTGCTTCAATAAGATGGAGGCTTGATCAAAGCTACCCGAAGTACGTAAGTAAAATCTTGAAAAGTCAACAATACGCCATTTCACGTATGAATCGACCATCAAATCTTTTTTCTCAGCAGTAACAAAGCGATCTGGCGCTTCATCTAGCGTTTGAATACGAGCATCTAAGCGTTTTACATTTTCAATTAATGGAATTTTGAAGTGCAAACCTGGCTCGTAAATACGCATTTCGCCTGTAGCAGCGTCTCGCTTAATTTTTGAGAATTGGAAAACAATGCCACGTTGGCCTTCAGGCACTACGAACACTGACGATACAACCAAAATAAACAGTAGTGCAATTGCTGTCACAATAAAGTTTTTCATTGCTTAGTTTCTCCCACTGTTGAATCGGTCATTGCGACCAGTGTTGCTAGTTGGTGACGAGTTTTTGCCCGTACTAGCAGGTACACTGCTCACTGATGACGGAACGATACGTGTTGGTGCGGCTTGCTGCTGCATGATTTTGTCCAGTGGTAGGTACATCATGTTATTACCACCTTCAACATCAACCATTACCTTGCTGGTATTGCCGTATACTTTTTCCATGCTTGCCAAGTACATACGCTGACGAGTCACGTCTGGCGCAGCCTGATATTCAGGTAAAATTTTCTCAAAACGAGCGACGGCACCTTCTGCTTCAAGCACGGTTTGTTCTTTATACGCAAGTGCCTCTTGCTCCATACGGTTTACACGACCACGTGCTCGTGGTTCGATACTACGCGCATAAGCTTCAGCTTCTTGAATAAAACGTTCTTCGTCGGCTTGAGCCGCAATAGCATCATCAAATGCTTCTTTGACTTCTTCTGGTGGACGTGCATCTTTAAAGTTAACGTCAACCACCAGTAAACCTAAGTTGTATGACTCGATAATACCGTCAAGTTCTTCACGCACTTTCTGGCGCACTACTTCACGACCACTGGTTAACACATCATCCATTTTCGCGTGGCCAACAACGTAGCGAAGGGCACTGTCAAGCGCGTCACTCAAGCTGTTGTCAGCATTAGTTACGCTGAACACATAATCACGAGGATTGATAACGCGGTATTGAATTTCCATTTCAACACGTACAACATTTTCATCCTGCGTCAGCATAAAGCCTTCTGCACGAATGTCGCGAGTCGTTTGTACATCCACTGGAATGATGTTTTCAATGAAGGTCCACTTCCAGCTCAAACCTGGCTCAACAACACCAACATATTCACCAAAACGCAATTTAATGCCACGTTCAGCTTCTTTAATGGTGTAAACACAAGTGAATAGGTAAGCGACTAACGCAATAATTAGCGCTAAGGTGACAGCAATGCCTGAGAAATTATTACCTGCACCGCCAGCACTAGCTCCGCCGCCTGATTTCCCACCAAACAGGCCATTGAATTTATTGCCTAAATCTTTAAATAAATCGTCTAAATCCGGTGGTCCTTGATTGTTACCACCTTTGTTTTTCCAGGGATCTTTATCGTTATTCCCCGGCTCATTCCACGCCATGACGCACTCCGCAACAATGTGACTTTGATATTAAAATTATAAAGAAAGCCAATAATATATCAGCCTGTTAACTTTCGATAAAGCGTTCCACGCTTGCTTTGTCTTGTTTAATCAACCGATTCCACTCTCGCACTGGCAATTTTATATCGACTAAGCAGTTGCCCTGCTCGTCATAATCTTCATGTGAAATACAATTAAGTTGGTACAAGGCACCGAGCAACTTGCCTGCAGTAGGGGGGATTTTGAGACTGTGTTTGACCACTTGGCGTCCCATGCGCTCTGCCAATGCTTCAAATAACAAGTCAACGCCAATATTCGCTTGCGCTGACAACCACACCCTAATTGGCTGACCGTTTTCATCTCTGTCGATACGAGGCTGACAGTCAGTTAGTTTATCTATTTTGTTACAAATTAATAACTGTGGAACATCACCCGCTTCAATTTCATCCAGCACACTTTGCACTTCATGGATGTTCTCAGAGCGCCTTTCATCAGCAATATCGATAACATGCAGTAAAAGCTCAGCTTCTCTGGTTTCGGTTAATGTTGCTTTAAAGGCAGCGACTAAGTCATGGGGTAAATGGCGAATAAAACCAACTGTATCCGCCAAAATAGCACGGCCAACATCTTCGATTTCAATTTTCCGAAGTGTCGGATCAAGCGTGGCAAATAATTGATCAGCAGCGTATACATTAGCTTGAGTGATCAAATTGAACAGAGTCGACTTTCCTGCATTGGTATAGCCAACCAAGGATAGTGTTGGAATTTCAGCTCTGACCCTTGAGCGACGACCTTGCTGACGTTGTTTTTCAACTTTTTCAAGGCGCTTACCAATATTGTTCATGCGCTCACGCAATAAACGTCTATCCGTTTCAAGTTGGGTCTCACCCGGACCACGTAAACCAATACCACCTTTTTGTCGCTCTAAGTGAGTCCAACCGCGGATCAAGCGGGTGCTGATATGTTTTAGTTGAGCAAGCTCAACTTGTAACTTACCCTCATGGGTTCGGGCTCTTTGCGCGAAAATATCAAGAATAAGCGTTGTCCGGTCAATAACGCGACACTGACATAAAGCTTCAATATTTTTTTCTTGGGAAGGTGAAAGTGCATGGTTAAACAGCACTACGTTAGCTTGATAGAGGTTTACTGCATCAGCAATTTCTTCTGCTTTACCGCTACCAACAAAATATTTCGGGTGAGGCGAATTACGCTTACCAGTAACCACTGATAGCGCATTAACGCCAGCAGATGAGACTAACATTTTGAATTCTTGTAGGTCTTCTCTGCTGCTTTCGTCGGGAAAGTCTACATGAACAAGTATTGCCTGCTCACCTGCTTGATAGCGATCAAACAAATGAGCAACTCCATACAATACCGAATGCAATCATGGAAATTAACTGTCCTGATTAAAGTCAGGCTGCCCTTGAGGTGCTGTATTTACTGCGCGAGCAGGAACTACGGTGGAAATAGCGTGTTTGTATACCATTTGACTCACGGTATTTTTAAGTAAGATAACAAATTGGTCAAACGACTCAACTTGCCCTTGTAATTTAATACCGTTAACTAAGTAAATTGCTACAGGAATGCGATCACGACGAAGCGCATTTAAAAATGGGTCTTGTAAAGATTGCCCCTTTGCCATTCTTTGGCCCCTTTTGTTATTGTTAGATAAATTAAGCTAAAAAGTTTTTATTAATCAAATAGTCAGTAACAAGCTTAGTATAATACAAAGATTAAAGTTTGCTCACTGCCGACAATACTTGTTGTAGGTTAGTACTATCTTCCATGTCTAACCGATGTAAATTTGGCCAACTCCTTAACCAAGTTAGCTGTCTTTTTGCCAGCTGTCTAGTGGCACAGACGCCACGGAACACCATTTCTTCGAAATCGCATTCACCATTAAGATGTTGCCACATTTGACGATACCCTACACATCGAATTGATGGTAGGTCTTCGTGCAAATCTCCCCGAGATTTAAGCTTAACTACTTCTTGCTTGAAATCTTGTCCAATCATTTGATTGAAACGCAGTTCAATACGCTGATGCAAGGTTGCGCGATCTGCAGGCGCTATCGCAAATTGTAAAACATCTCCTTGTAGGGTATCACCTTTTATTGCCGTTAATTGTGTCAAAGTGTTTCCCGTCAAACGGAACACTTCTAATGCACGCGTTAATCGCTGCGGGTCATTGGGATGAATACGCTCAGCCGAAACAGGATCGACTTGCTTAAGCTCATCATGCAAATATTCCCAACCGTTAATTTGCGCTTGCTGATTAATTTCGGCGCGCACTGCTGGCGATGCCTCTGGCAATGGCGATATGCCATCAATCAGACTTTTAAAGTACATCATAGTTCCACCAACAAGCAGTGGAATTTTACCCTGTGCGCGAATATCAGCGATTTCACGCAGCGCATCACGACAAAAATCAGCCGCAGAGTAACTTTCACTCGGATCGATAATATCAATCAAGCGGTGCGGGTACTGTGCTTGTTCTTCCGCCGTTGGTTTAGCGGTGCCAATATCCATTCCTTGATAAACTAGCGCCGAGTCAACACTAATGATCTCGCACGGTAAGGCATCATAAAGTGCCATTGCAAGTGCCGTTTTGCCAGAAGCCGTAGGCCCCATTAAACAAATAACAGGAGGTTGTTTATCAAGGTTTGTCATATCTTTCTAGTGTAGTTGAGATATCGCAGAAGTAAGGTCAACCGCGACGGATTTCAAGTCACATACTTGATTTAATTGGTCTCCTAGCACGGTTTCTGCTTGCAACCACAATTGCTTGGCACTGGCTGTATCAAAGTTTTTCGGCGTCATTAAAGCGGCAAATTGTTGTCTAAATGCATTGCTAAGCTCTGCGTCTGAAGGGTCACTACTACTTGTGTAATCAAGCATTTGCTCAATTAGTGTTTGCATGCAACTAGCAACATCGTGCTCGCGTAACATGGCCGGAAATTGACGAATTTGCACCTTTTTACCCGCCTGAATCTGCACGCCAATGCCCGCTTGTTCGATTAATGCCATATGGCTATTCAGCCAACTAACCGATTGCTCACTCATGTTCAGTACAATTGGCAACAGCAATGGTTGGCTGGTTAACCCTTGCTGCCAACGTTGTTCCACCAGCACTTGGTTAACGGCCATTGCGACATCAGCCAGTTTAACCACGGCCAACGATTGTTTACGATTTATTAAGGCGACTTGCTCATCAACTAGATGCAAAAATTGTGGATGCTCAATTACAGGCTGAGCGCCCGGCGAGTTTTCGGCTGCCTTATGTTCGACGGCTTGGTTTTCATTGGCTTTGCTTTCGACGACTTTAGGCGTCATCAATGCTTGATAACTCTGCGCGGCTTGGCGAATATCTGCGCTATTGGATGAATGAGAGGCGTGATAGCCTGATGAGCTAGCTGACGAATTTCCTGTTAACCGAGCAGAACTATAGCCCATCGGCGAAGCTTCACCCACATGCTCTGCCCGTCTTAGCGGCGCAACATAGTCTCGCGAATCATCATTGGCATTTGCGCCCTGCTCAGGGGCCAGTGCAGCCAAGCCTTGCTCTGTACCTTCTTGAATAAAGGTTTCATCACCAGCTAGAGGAACTTGCTGCGAGAGCGCTTGCTGTAAAGCTTGCTGGCAAACAGTGTAAATAAAATCATGGACGTAGCGCCCTTGATGGAAGCGCACTTCGTGTTTGGCTGGGTGAACATTCACGTCCACTTCTTTGTGATCTAAATTTAAGAACAGTACGAATGCTGGATAACTATCGTTAGGGATCCAATCAGAAAATGCTTGGCGAATACCGTGATTAATCAGCTTATCGCGCATCATGCGTCCGTTGACGTAGCTGTAACATAAATCATTTTGACTTCGATGTTGCTCAGGATGCGCTAGCCAGCCCCACAAGTGCAATCCATCATGCTGGCAATCAACAGTGACCGCTTGCTCGATAAACTTTTGCCCACAAATCATCCCAACACGTTTAGCATACTGCGCCGAGTTTTTTATTGCGCGGTATTGGCGAATCATTTTGCCATTGTGAGTGAGCGAGAAGCTCACATCGAAACGCGCCAGCGCGATACGGCGCAACACTTCATCAATGTGAGTAAACTCGGTTTTTTCGGTCCGCAAAAACTTACGGCGTGCAGGTGTGTTAAAGAATAGATCATTAACTTCAATGGTGGTGCCATTGGGGTGCGCGGCGGGTTGCACCGTCACAGCCATATCTCGGCCAGTTGCGAAAGCTTGCCACGCATTTTCCTGCTCTGCTGGTTTTGAAGTTAAGGTTAAGCGTGCAACTGAGCTAATACTCGCTAGCGCTTCACCGCGAAAACCAAGGCTGGCAATTGCTTCCAAGTCATCAAGATCTTTAATTTTACTGGTTGCATGACGGCTTAAAGCTAACGTCAGCTCGTCTTTCGCAATACCCTTGCCATTGTCAGCAATGCGAATCAGCTTAGCCCCGCCTTTTTCGATGTCGATGGCTATTTTGGTCGCGCCAGCATCCAAGCTATTTTCTATTAACTCTTTCACTACTGATGCCGGACGCTCAACCACTTCACCCGCGGCAATTTGGTTTGCCAAGCGGGCTGGTAAAATCTCAATCGCCATTGTTAAGCTCGAGGAATTTTTAGGGTTTGCCCAATACGTACTGTATTGCTGCTAAGATTATTTGCTGATTTTAGCTGACCAACAGAGACCTTATATCGCTGCGCAAGTACCGACAGCGATTCTCCCTTGGCAACACGGTGCTTTTTATAGCCTGTTGACGCGTATAATGTGTCAGCTGGGGGTGCATCCATAAAGTAATTATGGACTGCTGTTAAAATGGCTTTTGCCAATTTTTGCTGGTGTTTGTCACTATTTAAATTGCGCTCTTCCGCAGGGTTAGAGATAAAGCCCGTTTCAATTAGCACCGATGGAATATCAGAAGACTTTAAGACGGCAAGGCTCAAGCCTTCAGGACGCTTCTTATGCATTCTGGTCACTTTCTTCAGCTCTTTAACCGCTTGTTCAGCAAAGTCATAGCTGCTTGCCATGGTGTGCTCTTTTTTCATATCAGCAAGCGTGAGCGCTAAGTTTTTGTCTTTGGTTTTTCTAATGGTATCGCCTGCACCGCCAAGCAGCTCAGACTCTTTCTGGCGATTAGCAATCCACTTGGCAAATTCAGAGTTTGCGCGACGCGGATCTTGCACCAGCACAGATGCGCCTCTTGGCTGTGGTGAAGTAAAGGCGTCAGCGTGAATAGAAATAAGTAAATCAGCTTTGTATTTGCGGGCTAGCTGAGTCTTACGATTATGGTTAATGTAGTAGTCGCCAGTTCGAATAAGCTTAGCGCTCAAGCCTTTTTTACTGTTAATCAGTTTGGCTAACTTTTTTGAGATGTTAAGCGTAACGTGTTTTTCATACGTTCCCCGCGGGCCAATTGAGCCGGGATCTTCGCCACCATGGCCAGCAACAATGGCAATCACAATGTCGCGTTTCTTCTTGCTTTCAACACGAACCGTGCGCTTTTCTAATGATTTTTTATCGTATAAATCAACGACAAGACGGTTTCCGTATTGGCCTGCAGGGGCTAATGGAAAAATGGTAGTTTGATAGCTTTGCGCTAATTCCATGACGACGCGAGTGGCACCTTTGTGCTTAGCTTTACTCGTACGTATTTTTAAAATGCGCTTATCATTTTTTGCCAGCTTGCTTAACTCAACGGCATTCGCACTATTTTTAAAGTCGATAACTAAACGGTTAGGGCCCGATAAACTGAAATAGCTGTAATCTGGTTTTTTTGACAAATCAAAAACGACACGGGTATTTTCCGGTGCAGGCCACACCCGAACACCATTAATTTTGTTACTGGCTAGAACATTTAAGCTCACTAACCAGAGGGTTAGCAGCAATGCATACATCCAGCTAGAGCGCTGCCCAATCATCTATTCGTCTGTACCTTGTAAACGAGTGCCTTGCAAGTGAGTTCCCTGATAATGACTAGCTAAGGTATTGAGTACTTGGTTACCCAGCTCAGATTGACTCGTTAAGGTAACAGTACGTTGTTCCGCTTGATAAGCTAAATCAATAATAAGATCTGGCCCTGCCAGCAGCCCTTGGCCTTTTTCTGGCCACTCAATAAAACTACAACTATTGTCGCTAAAGTAATCTCTTATCCCCATAAACTCAAGTTCTTCAGGGTCAGCTAATCGATAAAGATCAAAGTGATAGACTTGCCAAGGTGATAATTCATAGGGCTCAACTAAGGTGTAAGTCGGGCTTTTTACATTCCCTTGGTGGCCCATACCACGCACAAAGCCTCTGGTTAACGTTGTTTTGCCAGCACCCAAGTCACCGTTTAAATAAACGGTAATACCTTTTTGGATATCGCGTTTAACGACCTCTGCTAATGCTGTACCTAAGCCTACCGTTGCCGCTTCATCAGCAAGGAAATATTGTTTTTTCATAGAGTTAATATTGGTTTACTAATTGTCTTATCGGCTCAAATAAGTCGCTGGCTAGCAAGCCGCGCATACCGATGTTTTGAGTAACGAGTTCTGCAGCTTGACCGTGAATGCTAACCGCAAGCCTTGTTGCGTCCATCATCGAGCCTGTTTGTAATATCAATGCCGCTATTATGCCTGATAATACATCGCCCATGCCACCCGATGCCATACCCGCATTACCCGTGGTGTTTACAATCACTTTCTGGCCATCGCCAATTAAACTACCCGCGCCCTTCAACACGCAAATACCACCATATTTTTGCGCTATGGCCGTTACCGCACCAAAGCGATCTGCTTCAATTGTCGCAATATCACAGTCGAGTAAAAAGGCCGCTTCGCCTGGGTGAGGCGTTAGCACCCAATTATTGCTGAAGGCGCGCAGTGATTTCATCGCGAACAAAGCATCAGCATCGACAACCATTGGCTTGTCGGCTTTGAGTGCTGCCTGCATCAGCTGATTTGCCCAAGCATCACGCCCCAAACCCGGACCGATCAAAATGACTTTCGCTTTCTCAACAAAAGAAGAGGAGATCAAGCGCTCTGGCTCACTTGGTGCCAGCATTAGCTCCGGTCGCCCCTGAACCACAATCGCTTGGTTTTCTTGATGACAAGCCACTGCGACGAGAGAGGCACCTGTTCTAAGTGATGATTCGGCGGCCATACGTATCGCACCAGGCATTCCTAAGTTTCCGCCCATTGCCAACACCAAACCAATACTGCCTTTGTGAATGGTTGGCCGTCTTGGTGTAATAGCTGGCAGCCCAGATGTTCCTTGAGCAAATGCCTGCGCAGGAATGGTTTGCACAAACTCAGTTTGCACGTCCAAGGTTGCGAGCCATAAATCACCAATATAATTCGCAGCTTTACCGGTCAGTAACCCTTGTTTTAAAACAATGAAAGTCACCGTAAAATCGGCTGCGACAGCCACATTTTCGACATGCCCTGTGGTCGCACAAAGACCTGATGGAATATCGAGACTAATAATTTGGCTGTAGTGCTCATTGATCGTCGTCAGCAGTTGCTGCCATGCGCGAGTAAGTTTCCCCTTTAACCCAATGCCAAAAATGGCATCGACTAGCCAGTCTCCCTCGAATGCTGCGATCATCTTGTTCGCTTTCGCCAAATCCGGTTCAAACCTGAGGTTAACACTGTCTTGATCAAGCATTGCCAAGGCTTTAGCTGCATCTCCAGTGATCTTCTCTTCGTCAGCAAGGACTAATAAAGACACCATAAAACCAGCCGCTGCACAATGACGGGCAAGCACATAGCCATCACCACCATTGTTGCCTTTGCCCGCCACAATCAGCACAGAGCTTGCTTGTTCAGCCTGTTGGCTGAGCAGCTCAAAAGCTGCTCGCCCTGCCGACTTCATCAATTCAAAGAGCGGAATACCCTTAGCGTCAGCTGCCGCAGCTTCATTCGAGAGTACTTGATTCGCACTGTATACTGGCTGTGGTAAACTAGCCGTCAATTTCATTACTTCCATTTTTTACTCGCCATTGATGACTGCCGCTATCAACTATCAAGATCTTGCAGAAAAAATCAAGCTTTGGGGAGAATCATTAGGTTTTGCACAAATAGGCATTGCCGATATTGATCTCAAATCCCATGAGCCATACTTGCAGGCTTGGCTGGACAATCAATACCATGGTTCGATGGATTACATGGCGCGTCATGGCATGATGCGCGCACGCCCGCAAGAGCTTGAGCCTGGAACAGTTCGAGTCATTAGTGCCCGTTTAAACTACCTGCCACCAAATGCGAAATTTGCACAAACGCTTAAAAACAAAAAACTTGGTTATGTAAGTCGATACGCACTAGGGCGTGATTATCACAAGTTAATGCGCAAGCGTTTGCAGCAATTAGGTAAAAAAATTCAAGACTATTGTAGTGAATTCAACTTTCGCCCATTTGTTGATTCTGCGCCAGTGTTAGAACGACCGCTAGCGGAAAAAGCTGGGCTTGGCTGGGTTGGCAAGCATAGCTTGTTAATCAACCAACAAGCTGGCTCTTGGTTTTTCTTAGGCGAACTACTGGTGAATTTGCCGTTGCCAGTCGACAGTGCTCCCGAAAATCAATGTGGCAGTTGTGTCGCTTGCATAAAAATATGCCCAACAAACGCGATAGTCGCCCCATATGTTGTCGATGCCAAGCGCTGTATTTCGTACTTAACCATTGAAAACCAAGGCGCTATTCCGCTCGAATTCCGCAAAGCCTTAGGAAATCGTATATATGGCTGCGACGACTGCCAATTAATTTGCCCATGGAATAAATTCGGCTCGATTACGCTGGAAGACGATTTTCATCCTCGCCAGCAACTCGATGCCAGTGAATTAGTAAGCCTATTCACTTGGCAAGAGAACGAATTCTTAGCGCGCACGGAAGGTAGCCCAATCAGACGAATAGGTTACCAAAGCTGGTTGCGCAATTTAGCGGTAGCACTTGGTAATGCACCTTATGAGGAACAAATCGTTGAAGTACTTACGGCGAAAAAGCAGCAAGCCGATTTAGCGAGTAATACTGCACTATCGGTTATGGTTATTGAGCATATTGATTGGGCACTTGCTGAGCAGCAAAACAAGGCGAAAGCAATTGCTGTTGAACTAGTGACTATTGATTCAAGCATCACTGAGTGTGACAAAAAAGCTCAACGCTTAAATCAACGCTTAATTCGCTCTATCGAAAAAGGCTTGCCCAGAGACGCATAACAAACAAGGGCAAATACGTATTACAAAGACTTAGCCTGGTTAACCAGGCTAAGCAGGATCGGCGCTATGCGAATCACTTATATCGCGCGCCGCTAATTGCGTCATAATCGCTTGACGTTGCGCGTTGCTATAAGACCGCCAACTAACGATTTCATCAAGATGGCGCTTACACCCTAAGCAATAATCGACCTGATTCAAACAACAATTACGTACACAAGGGCTAGCCATCTCGTAATTAGTCACGTTATGTACCTCGCTATCAATAGCTTCGCCACTGGCTTTTTCACTGATTTTATTCGTAGGCTTTGTAAGCATAGACAATTTACTATATCGCCTCTGCATTTTGTTTTATCAGCAAGACCTCTTGCTTCATTTGTTCGAGCAAGCGCTTGGTATTGGCACTGATAATGCCACTTGTAGAAGCAATCGCGTTATTTTTTAACACATGTTCGAATTGCAAGGCTAATTGGCTTAACCCTTGAGCTGACATTATGTTTGCGATCACACCAACCTCTTTCAACGTCCCCAATATCGCTTGCTCATCTGCATACTTCAATTGTTCAGTAAGCATACGAGCGTGGCCTATGAGTTCATTAACATAATCATCCAACATAAAGGCAGCTAGTTCAGCCGAACCTTGATTTTTAGCATATACGTCAATATCAAAAGCAGCAGGTAATAGCTCATTAAGTTGGCCAGTTGAAGCTAGTGCTGAAAAGGACAAATGCTGACTTACTGCTACTTTGCGCGACACCAACCAAGGTGACAGCCTTTGTATCCATGCTTCCAGCTCAAATACGGCAGGCACCGTATTAACTTGCCAAGCGCTGATATGCTGTGGTGCTTCGCCTTCGTTTTGATGAGTTCCTTCTGGAGTGTTCGTTTCATCCTGATCGCCTAGTTCACCTTTGATACTAAAAATACCGCGGCTAATACCTTTGCCGGCGAGCAATTCAATAACTGGCGAAGCACTAAATTCATTAATAAGCACCAAAAATCGCCCTAAACGCCACTGATTAAGCATTGAAGTTTCATCAACTGCCACTGTCACTTGAAAACCAAGCCAATGAAGCAGGCTTAGCAATGCATGATGCTGGTCAACTTGCTTTACTGCCAACAGTAGCTCAACACTGGTGTGCGTAAATTGGTGCTGGCTTATCGCATTTGATGAGACAAGCTGATTGCTGCTTTGTTTTTGCTTAAGACCTTTGCTGATAGCATGAACAAGCGAATCTCTTGTTAACCAAGCATCCGCTAGAGAAAACAAATCGATTTTAGCTAAATCGTCTTGCTGCTTGTGAATCACGGTTAATGTCGGACGCCTTTTGTCAGGCAATAGGGCAAGGGAGTTTTGAATTACGTGATGATGCGCTGCAAAATCGCCACCAACAACTACCGCATCAATCGCTTTTTGCTTAATTGCAAACTCACTACACTGCGCTTTAAGCGTATCAATATTATCAACCAAACGACACTCAGCTTTAGCTGATGTTAAGTACTGAGTAATACGTTCCCTTTGAGCAAAGCTTGAAGTTAATACCAGTACTTGAGTAAGAGAAAGACTGGTATCAACTTGGTGTTTAGTTGCATTTTCGATGATGGCAACAGGAAAGCTTAACACCAATTCCAACGCAAGCTTGTCGGCCTTGATCGTTTTACTGCTGCTCATAGTATGGTCTGGAGCAGCGCTCTGCATTTGGCCTTGATTAATCGCCACTAACCGCCCGTGCAGAGCACGCAAAAGCTTCTGACAATACGCAGTGTCATGGCTGTTTTCGCTAGCAAGGTCTTTCATTAATTCAGCAATAGGTGATTGATCAAAATTGGCGTGTTCAGTGCTATTACCAGCCAAGTCGAGTAGTGAAAAACTCAATTGCCAGGTTTGTTGGCCTCTTGCTTGATCGGCAACGCTCAACGTAATCAATAACTCTTGCTTGTGAAGACCAGCTAACATTAAGTTGCAAAAACCTTCAATTAGGCGGCTGTAAAGGCCGGTATCAAGGTGAACCTTGTGCCAAACATTAGCCGTTTGACAAATCACCACGTTATTTTTACGTGCAGCATTTTCGCGCGCTAAATTGCCATTAATTGCCGCATTTAGCTGAGAAATGTTGATATCTTGAGGCATCCTTACCCGTTGTTCAGTGGCTAACTGTGCCATGATTTGCAATTCGTTTAGCCGCTTTAAAGCACGATTTATGGCTTTATCGTATGATGGCAGGTACGGCAACTGGTGTGACGTTTGGTGCGATGGCAGGTGTGATGACTGAGGATGACCGTGAGTTTCACTCAGCATACTATTTTGTGATTGCAGTAGCCCTTGAATAAGCATTTTGCTTAATACCTGATAATCGCTGTGTGAGCCTTTAAGCGTCGAACTTCGCTGTTGTTCCAGTGACTCCTTTTGCACACTTATTTGAGCTTTCAGCTGGTTTATTTCACGGTAGACTATCGAGCAATCGGTGCACGTACCTGACCACTTGCCGCTTTCTTTACATATGGCGACATCAACAAAAAGCTCTTCGCTGAAGACTAGCAATACATTTTCAACAGAACTTAACTGGCTTTGCTCATTTACTTCTTGCGATTCAATCTTTCTTACTGACGAGGCAAGAGTATGAAAATTTTGCTTACCAACTAAACGGCGTAAAGCAAACTTAGATAACGAGCGTTCAGGCACAATTTCTGAAGCAAACAGCGCGGCACTATCTATGTGCTCTGATAACGAGATAAGCCCACTTTCAAAAGACCATTGCCAAGTCGCAGCGCATTGCGCTAGTTGTTGCCATTGCTTTTGCTGCGCAGTTGTCAGGCTTTCAACAAATTGTGCAGAATAGGTGTTATTCAGCCTTGCGGTAATGGCTTTTGCCACTTCCTGCTGCCGCTCTGTTACCGCATTGTGCTTGCTTTCTTCTATCGCTCTTTGTAAATAGGTACCGTCGTTGTCAGCAAGCACTGTCGTGGTAAAACTCACCAGTTGATCTAACCTTGCGTGGTGACGACGATGGAGGCGATAAAGCAACAAGGAAGCAATGACGAAAAATAACAATGCAGCTGCCATCAGCCATACAGCCAACTCTGGCTTTAACGGTATTGAAACCGAATACCCTGCCACAGCAGCAGTCACACTATTGCTGGCGTTAATGTTTTTCATCGTCAATGCTGCTTGTTTGCTTAGCTGCGCTTGGTATCGATTAAGCTCAACTATTGCAGCATCTATTTGCTGTTGGAATAGTGAATAAAGCCGCTGTTGGCCCTGCCATTTGCCGAACAACGCATGCTCTGTAGTGAATATGCCGACCACCAATTTCACGGCATTCGTTAACAATTCATCTGAGCTACTCGTTTGATTCTCTGTTTGCAGGAAAAGCCATTGGGATAGCTGTTCAACTTGCGCCTTAATTGAGCTCTGGGTCGCAGGAAAAGGTTGCTCGACAGTATCTTGCAACGATGCTTTTAATAGCAACAAAGCAGAATTAAGTGCCATGTTGGGTTGCGGTGTTTGGCTCGCAAGCATGGTCAAGGCAACGTCTGTTCGTTCAATTGCCAATTGAGTGAGTTTAATATTGCGCTTGGCACTATCACTTAATCGAATTAGCGTCGCTTTTTCATAATTAACTAATGCGCTCAGTTTTGGAAATTTTTGACCACTTTTTACCAGCGACTTCATTGCTGGCTCTGCAACAGTCAACCATGCTTGATGCTGCTCTACAATTTGGGGAGATGGGCTGTGGCGATTTAGCGAATTGACAGCCACTAACAGTTGGTTTGAAATGATTAATTGATCGTTTGTTCGATATACATTGGGTAAATGCTGCTCACGCAGTTGATCTGAGCTGTGTTGAACAATAGAAAACGAAGCTGTGATTAGAGCAATGCTTAACAGCAAAAAAAACAACGCAATTAACCAAAGTGAATTGAGTTTTTTAGCAGTGATTGGCTTCGTATACGCAATTTCAGTCATGTTAATAAACCCAATCATCCCTTACTTATTGTTACGGCCATTGCTGCTACTTTGCTTTAGTTTAAGTTTTTGCTAGCGCTGTAAAAATAAAGCCTCACACATAAACTACTGCCCCAGAAGCACTATTAGATTAACAGTATGCTGGCAGGTTTTAGTGTAAGGCAAAATCACTTAGCCATCATCATGCAAGATGCAGGAATTCGTGTAAAGAGCCTAGGCTCTTTACCGTATATAAAGGATGGTTTACTTGCGCTTTTTAGGTACCCAAGCCCAATTCATTAAACACTCAATAGGCTCTTGTCCTGACTCATCCGTAATGGTCACTGGTACCAGCATGTCGCCTTTTTCTTCACTATTAATGGTTGCTATTTGCGCTTCACTGAGTTGAGCTTTAGCGGTCAGCCCACCTTGCATGCGGCGATTGTAATTGACCGTCATAGATTTCAATAAAGGTAAATGACTGTCTGGCACATTCATACCAAATAAAGTACCCGTGGCTGACTCAGCCAATAACGAAGCAGCAATTGCGTGAACACCGCCAATATGGTTCTGGACGCGCTTAATGTTAGCAATCGTCAGTACCACTTCCTGATTAGAAACTTTTTGCAATTTAATGCGTGAAGTACCTGCATATTTTACTTGTGTGCAGAATAGTTTAGTGAGCAAGTAACCATGACAAAACTCAGGTAACTTGTATATTGCCGCCACCGCTTTACTAAATTTATTTGCCATCTGTTATCCTTGTTATTGTCATTTTATCGCGTAAATGAATATTAAAAACTTATTGTTGTTGATACTGGTCAGACCTGCAAGCTTTTTTCTTAAGCCACTTTTATTATTTGTTCACTAAATAGACACATTTTTGTCAAGCAACGGTCATATTAGCCATCTAGATTAGCGGTATGACGGTATTAAACGACATGTATCAATACGATTTACGCATCTTACGTTGGTGTGTTAAATCGCGTTACCATCAAAAGTTTATTAGCTGTGTTCGCGCCGTTTCGCGCACAGGTGATGGCTATATGCAGGTTTTGCTGCCTGTTCTTATTGCCATTGGCAGTCAAAGCGTTAACTTCTTTTTGTTAGCACTCTTTGCCTTTGCTATTGAGCGCCCTATTTACTTTATTTTAAAGAATATTCTCAAGCGTCGCCGTCCACCAGATATCGTGCCAAACTTTTCCTGTTTAGTGCAACCATCAGACAAGTTCAGCTTTCCGTCAGGCCATACCATGGCGGCCTTTTTGCTGGCAGGGCTGGTGGTTTCAGAACTTGGTTTAATTGCCTTACCCATATATTTTTGGGCCAGTGCAGTTGGTGCTTCACGGGTTATTTTAGGCGTTCACTTTCCATCGGATATTCTAGCCGGAGCTACGTTAGGCTCGGTCATTTTACTCGGAGTAATTTAAGTCGTATGAAAATACTGTTCAGTATTCAAGGAACAGGTAATGGTCACATCTCAAGAGCAAGAATCTTAGCAAAATACCTCAAAGAACATGCTGTCGACGTTACCTATCTGATCTCAGGTCGAGAAAGAGAAAAGCTGTTTGATATGGAAGTGTTTGGTGACTTTATGCACCGCAAAGGACTCACCTTTGTTACCAAGAACGGTAAAATTGACTATGTCAGTACCTTTTTGGAAAACAGTCTGTTCGGTTTTTATCGTGATATCCGTGCCCTATCACTAGCAGAATATGATTTAGTGATCACCGACTTTGAGCCTGTCACCGCTTGGGCAGGAAAATTACAAGGCAAACCCGTTCTAGGTATTGGCCATCAATATGCATTTGGCGAAAATACGCCTCTGGCTGGCGAGTCCATGATGGCTAAGTGGATTATGCGTAACTTTGCGCCCGTAACTAACGCTATTGGCTTACACTGGCACCCATACAGTGACAATGTACTGCCGCCGATCATCGATACCACATTAAGAGCAACAGGCAATAGCGATCTTATCGTTGTCTATCTGCCATTTGAGAATCAGCAACAAGTCAGCGCTGTACTCAATCAACTACCACATTATCGGTTTGTGCAATATTCACCAGAGCTTGAAAACGGTGAGCAAGGCAATGTTAGCCTGAGAAAAACGAGTTATCAGGCGTTTAAGCAAGATTTAGCAGGTGCAAAAGCCGTTATTTGCAATAGCGGGTTCGAACTAATTAGTGAGTGCTTACACCTAGGAAAACCCATACTAACCAAACCACTTAATGGCCAAATGGAACAACACTCAAATGCGCTAGCACTTGAGCAACTAAATTATGCGACGGTAATAGATAAAATCACCACCACCAAAGTTGGTGACTGGTTAGATGTTGCCAAGCAGAATGAAGCAAAACCATTACCCAATGTCGCTAAACATATTGTCGAATGGCTCTTAAAAGGAGACTGGCAGCAGCACCAGCAACTTGGCGAAGGGCTTTGGGCTAGAGAAACTGGCGCTTAGTGAATCAGACGCTATCAAAATTCAATCTCGAAAGGTCAACACGCTCTAGATATAAAAAGCGACTTATGCCCTACAGCTTTTGGCATAAGTCGCTTTTTCGTCTTTTCCTGCGCTACTTAATCACACATTAATTGGGCGCGCACTGATTGGATGCGCATTAATTAGGTAAGTTAAGCAATTAAAGCTTAAAGAAATGTGCCTTATAAACTTTTAGCTCTTCAATAGATTCGCGAATATCATCAAGTGCCAAGTGCGCCCCTGTTTTCTCAACCTTATCCAACACTTCAGGTTTCCAGCGACGTGCCAGCTCTTTTACTGTGCTGACATCTAAATTGCGGTAGTGGAAGTAATCTTCAAACTCCGGCATGTACTTGTTAATAAAACGGCGATCTTGGCCAATGCTGTTACCACACATCGGCGATTTGCCTTTAGGTACATATTGGCTAATAAATTCAATGGTTGCGGCACTTGCTGTCGCCAAATCAGTAGTACTTTTTCGGCAGCGTTCAGTTAAACCAGATTTGCCGTGATGCTCAATACACCACTCGCTCATATTATCGAGCACATCATCACTTTGATGGATCGCAAACACTGGTCCTTCTGCTAATACGTTTAGCTGGCTGTCAGTCACTATGGTGGCAATTTCTAAAATTACATCATGCTCAGGCTCAAGACCCGTCATCTCCAGATCCAACCACACTAAATTCGTTTCATTTACGCTCATCAAAGTCTCTTTTTTATAATTCGCTAACAGGGCGTCATTAATCACAATGCTTGTGTATAAATGCCATGATTGCCCAAAGATTAGCTGATTAGCCGATAAGTCAGTATAATACGTGACAATTACCGGTATTGAAAAGCTGATGTGAACATCATGACTTTAATAACAGCGAAATAACGTGGCAAAAGCAAAAAAACTGACCAAAGGGCAAGCGCGCCGAATTCGAGCCAATCAGGCAAAAAAGCTTCGCAATAAAGCGGAAGAAGTACAATGGCAAGATGAAGAACTAGGCGCACCAGAGCAAGGCGTTGTGATCAGTCGTTTTGGCCAACACGCTGATATTGAAAATAGCGAGGGCAATACCTTTCGCTGCAATATACGTCGCGGCGTTGATTCATTAGTTTGTGGCGATAAAGTGATGTTTCGCCAAGGTAAATCATCAGAGCATACTGTCTCTGGCGTGATTGAGGCTGTGCATGAGCGTAGCTCCGCACTTAGCCGCCCCGATGTTTACGATGGCTTAAAACCCGTCGCCGCCAATATCAGCCAAATCATTATTGTCACCACGGTACTGCCAGCGTTTAATCCAGATATTATCGATCGCTACATCGTGGCTTGTGTGCAAACCGGCATCAAGCCCGTTATTTTGATGAATAAAGCGGATCTTATTGACGAAGAGTTAGCGGAAATCGTTGAAGAGCAGCTCGATATTTATCGCGCGATTGGCTACCAAGTGTTATATGCCAGCAGTGAATCCGGTGATGGCATCAAAGAACTTAGAGCCCAGCTGGTCGATGAAACCAGTATTTTTGTTGGCCAGTCCGGTGTTGGCAAATCCACCTTGGTTAACACGTTAATGCCAGAGCTTGGCTTGTTAACAAAGCAAGTCTCAGAAAACTCGGGGCTCGGTCAACATACGACAACAGTTGCCCGTCTTTATCACTTTGAGCAAGGGGGCGATTTAATTGACTCGCCTGGCATCCGCGAGTTTGGCCTATGGCATTTAAGTCCAGAACAAGTGGCAGATGGTTTTATTGAATTTGACGACTATTTGGGCACCTGCAAATTCCGTGACTGCAAGCATGTTAACGATCCCGGCTGTGCCTTGATTGCCGCCGTTGAAAGTGGCGAGATTCACCCAGAGCGATTGGCGAGCTTCCAGCGCATTGTCGAGAGTTTATCGAGCAATACGCTAACGACCCGTTTTAAAAACTAAGCTTAGCCGAACATCAACAGCATTAAATTTAACGAATAAATAAGAAGTAAAGAGGAAGACTCAGTGATAGACAAAATCAAAATTGCCTTTCAATACCTGCTACCGAAGCACGGCATTTCACGCTTGGTCGGCAAATTTGCCGCAGCAGAAGCTGGCTGGTTCACCACACAGGCAATTAAGCACTTTATTAAGGCTTATGACATTAATATGGAAGAGGCCAAGCTAAAGCGCCCTGAAGATTTTGCCACCTTTAACGACTTCTTCACCCGCGAGTTAGAAGATGACGCACGTACCATTGACGACAACCCGATGACACTATGTTATCCCGTTGATGGCACCATTAGCCAACAAGGTGATATTCAGCAAGGCCAGCTTATTCAAGCAAAAGGCTTTAATTACAGCCTACAATCGCTACTTGGTGGTGATGAAAAAACAGCAGCGCCTTTTCAAAATGGTAAATTTAGCTGTATCTACTTAGCGCCAAAAGATTACCACCGCATTCACATGCCAATGGATGCCACCTTGCGTGAAATGATTTATGTGCCAGGCGAGCTATTTTCGGTAAACCCGTTAACGGCCAACAATGTGCCTAACTTGTTTGCTCGCAATGAGCGCGTGGTAACGATTTTTGATACCCCGCATGGCTCACTTGCCATGGTATTGGTAGGTGCAACTATTGTTGCGAGTATCGAAACCACTTGGGCGGGCACCATTACGCCGCCTGCAGGCAAAGATATTTTTAGATGGCAGTATCCAGCGGACGGCGCTGGCGCCATTAAATTTAAAAAAGGTGACGAAATGGGCCGCTTTAAGCTGGGCTCAACCGTTGTTTCAACCTTCTCGCCTAATATGGTGGAATTTAACAGCCAAGCGCATTCAGGGATGACAACACGTCTAGGTAAGCACTATGCGGATGTGGTTGCTCAATCAGAAGAAGCAGCCGAATAGCACATAGCAGGAAGCTCAACTATGCTGGTTATCGCGCACCGAGGTGCTAGTGGTGAATACCCCGAAAATACCCAAATCGCCTTTGAGCAGGCGATAGCCCAGCAAGCTGATGGCATAGAATTAGACATTCAGTTTCACGCCGAAACTGGCACTTGGTGGTTAATGCACGACCTTTACGTGGACAAAACCACCAATGGCCAAGGCCAATTACAAACCCTACCAAATACGCAATTAGCTAAGCTACGCACCAAAGATAACCAGC
The DNA here is from genome assembly GCF_003390395.1 of Thalassotalea euphylliae. Lineage (NCBI taxonomy): Bacteria > Pseudomonadati > Pseudomonadota > Gammaproteobacteria > Alteromonadales > Colwelliaceae > Thalassotalea > Thalassotalea euphylliae. Next base: position 4,093,973 of record NZ_QUOV01000001.1, read on the forward strand.
CCATATTGCAATTAGCGCAAGCGCTCAAAATCATTAATGGTGCTTGTGTTGTGAACATCGAAGTAAAGATCGCTAATGGCAACGCCACAGAGCTGGCACACATTGCAAAGCACTTAACTGCTGAATTACACCTTGTTGTAAAACAAGGGATTTATGATTGGCCAAAACTCTTAATATCGTCATTTAATCACAGCTTCTTAGCTGCTTTAAAGCAACAACAGCAGACGCTAGCAATTGGTGCCTTAATTGCTCATTGCCCATATGACCTTGCCGCTAGCGCCCAGTCACTTAACGCCAAAAGTATTAACCCAAGTATTGATTGCCTCAACAAAGAGCTGGTTGATGACGCTCACCAGCGTGGCTTAGCCGTTTGGGTATATACCGTCGATCGCCCGCAAGATTTAGCATTTTGTGCCCAAATAGGTGTTGATGCTATTTTTACTAATTATCCCGCAAGAACTCAGCAGTATTTGCAAACTCTGAGGTCCTAGGATTAATTTCGACCAAGCTAACCTTTCATAAACACTATTTATGAAAATAATTTGCTCATTTATTCGGCAGAGGATACGATTAATCTCGTACGTGTACTTAATATACAAAATGGAAGGAAGTTTACATGGCGAGAGATAAGTCTAGTATCAAGCCGACTGAAGCTGAGCTCACATTGCTCAATGTGTTATGGAAAATAGGCCCAGCAACCGTTCGACAAATACATGAAGCAGTAAGCGAAACGCAAAAAACTGGCTACACGACTGTACTCAAAATTTTGCAAATCATGCACGAAAAAGCATTGGTGATTCGCGACGAAAGTAATCGTGCTCATGTTTATGCCGCCGCGAACAGCGAAACCCAAACACAATCATCGTTGATCAAAGACCTGATCAGTAAAGCTTTTGGTGGTTCAACGTCAAAGCTGGTAATGCGTGCCTTAAACGAATCAACCAGCAAACAAGAAATTGAAGATATCCGTCAGCTGTTAGACACTTTAGATAAATAACACGAAAAGTTAAAATAACAGCAATACTTAATAAGTAATGCTTGATATGTACTACTTTTAAGCGAACGGGCACACAACAATATCGTTAATACAAATTAAAAATATTGCGAATTAGAGCAACATGATATCAACACTGATCACTAACAGTCCTGAGGTTCAAGCGTTTACACAAGCGCTGACCATGACATTGCTACACTTTCTGTGGCAAGGGCTAGTGATAGCTGGTGTGCTAAAAATTGCATTGTCACTGATTTCAGTGCAGCGTTCTAGATTGCGATACGGGTTAAGTTGTTTAGCCATGGGGGTAAATTTATTACTTCCCATAGCGACTTTTAACTATTTATTCCAGCCATCGAATAGCTCGATTCTCAGCCCAACAAACTCTATGCCCATTGCGCAATTCCAACATGTATTGCAACAACAGCATGGGGTGACTTGGTACAGCCAAAGCCTTGACTATTTGCCGTATCTATCCGTCGCTTGGTTTGTTTGTGTGCTGTTCTTAACCAGCAAGCTGTTAATTGAAGTAACGACTACGGGGCGGTTAGCACGTAATCAAACAATACCAACAGATCCCAAACTATTAGCAAGGTTTAGTGAACTCGCAGCGCAAATTGGGCTAAACCATACCCCACGTTTAGTTATTTCACTGAAAGCACAAGTACCAATGGCTATCGGCTGGCTAAAACCCGTTGTACTGATGCCTGCACAAATGCTAATGGGGCTAAACCAAGCACAGTTAGAAATGCTACTACTGCACGAACTGGCCCATATTCGCCGTTATGATTACCTTGTTAACTTCCTGCAAACACTGATCGAAATATTATTATTCTTCCATCCCGCGGTGATCTGGGTGTCTAAGCAAATGCGCCAAGAACGTGAATATTGTACTGATGACATTGCCGTGGCGCATTGTGGCAATGCTGTTGCTTATGCTCACACCTTGGCCGACACGGCGTCATTATGCCAGAGCCACCATTGTCAGAACCATCGCCATGAGACTATTCCAGCGATGGCCGTGGCGGCATCTGGCGGCGATTTAAAAGCACGCGTGGTTCGTTTAGTTGATCATTCTTGTACTAACGAACAAGCCCCTGGGCGATTGCTTGCTGCACTGGTCATTATTGGCTCGCTGCTAGTGTTAAGCATTAAGCAGCTAGTGAATTCACCCTTGCTAGAAATATCAGGTCTAAAAGTGGCTGCTTTTTCAGATAGCTATGGCCAATCTTCAGGTTATAACAGCCACCAACAAAGCTTTAACGACGCTACGCTGAAACAAGACTCTATTGCTGGTCACTTATTGGCAGATCATTTATTGGCTCTGCCGAGCTGGTCGGCAAAAACAGAATTGAACTTGCAACAAGACAAAAACCAAGAGCAATCGTTATTCGCTTCAGCTCCCAAAATGGAAAAAGAGCAGCAAAACGACCAGCAAAGCAAGGACGCAACGGCTTCTCTTTTACGCGAACACGCCCTCAGTGAAATTGCCTTAGCATCGCCAAGGAAAGAACAAAAAGAACAAAAATCACTTGCTAGCGAAGAGCTGCCTAGCGCTAATCCAAATATTAAAACAGCAGCAACTCATTTGAACATCGACGCGAACACTAACATCGACGTAAATGCTAACGCATATGGGCAACAGAGAGTCGAAAGCTCTGAGATAAATAAATCGAGCGCCCCAGCGACAGCACTGTTAGCATCAACAAGCATTAGGTCAGACGGTGAGCAAAACCCATTGGCTCAGTCTTCAGTCATTAATGAAAATGATAGCATCGGCACAACTGAAAATAGCTTAGCTAATGATGATAGTGAACACGTTACGCTAGCCAAAATCGTACCTACATTGAGCAGTCCACATCAGTCACTGTTTGAAGCTCCGGTATCAAAAGTAAGCTTATTTGAACAACGCTACCAGCGCACTCCTACCCCACAATCGGATGTCATTCAAAACTTGGCGCCTGCCAAACTGATGAATGCCATTGATCCTCGTTATCCATCAGTCGCTAAACGAAAAGGAATTGAACTTGATGTGCAAGTCAACTTCACCATCGATGAATTTGGTCGAGTGACTGATATTGAATTTGAGCAGCAAAGCAAGCTTAGCTATTTCCGCTCGGCAATTATTAGTGCAATCGAGCAATGGCGTTTTGAGCCTGCTCGCGCAAATGGCGAACCAGTAGACAGTAAAATGTCAAAAATTTTCTCATTTAGTATGAGCTAAAGTTGGCGCGTTTGATTGAGCTAGCACTACCGTCAGCTAGCTCAAATTGCTTTGGTTAGAGAGCTCTAACCTCTATTAGCTTCGCTCTGAACTTCTACGAGCTTTACGTTTTTCCTGAAATGCTTGCCATTTCGTTTGTTGCTCTGGCGTTAACACTTGAAAAATAGCATGACGAGTTTTCGCTTTTTGCAGTGCGAGTTGTGCAAAAGTCTCATGATATTGTAGATAAGTGGCGCTGAAAGCTGTTTCATCAAATTCACTACCCGATTGCTGATTTTTAACCTCTGCTTTAAACGCCTTCATTGCCGTGCGAAGAGGTTCGTTTTCTGTTTTGCTTTGGCGGCGAATTTCTTTAATTTGAGCAACCTGCTCATCACTCAAATCAAGATAGCGCGTCATTTTCCTCAACAGCTTTACACCGTATTGCCCCTGCTTCATGCGATGACCGCTATGTACCTTTTTATGCTGGTGTTCGTAGCCTTGTTGATGCTCATCGCTAAACGCAGCAGGAGCTGCCAGTAAACCTAACGCTGTAAATAACGCTGCTGCCTTAACTGTTGTTTTTCTCATTGCTGTTGTCATCTTATGCCTCTCAATCTGTTTCAAGTATTAGGGGCTAATGAATTATTAAATAAAAGTCAGCAGCCCCTAGTTCAAATTCAGTATAAAAACTGCAATGCAAAGATGCGCAAAGCCAGTGTAAAACTGTGTAAAGATAACAATCGTTGGATTAATAAACTGATAAAATGATGGCTATCGACAATGGGGTAATACCAAAACGTTATGACAAAGCATATCTTGATTATTGATGATGATATTGAATTAAGTGAGCTGCTCACTAGTTATTTATCTGCAGAAGGCTTCACTATCACTTGCCGTCACGATGGCGCCAGTGGTTTAGCAAAAGCCTTTGATCAGGATATCGACTTGATTTTGCTCGATGTTATGATGCCTAAGTTGAATGGCTTTGATGTCTTAAAAGCCCTGGGCGGTAAACACCATATCCCCATTCTAATGCTGACCGCCAAAGGGGATGACAGTGATCGTATTCTCGGTCTTGAATTAGGGGCCGACGACTACCTACCTAAGCCTTTTCACCATCAAGAGTTGCTTGCTCGCATCAAGGCGATATTTAGACGTATTGATATCACTCAGCAACAAACAGGCACAGGGCACGTACTCAATGTTAATGGTGTACTCATTGACAATGCGACACGTCAGGTTAAATGTGAAGAACAACTTATTGAACTAACCGGCACGGAATTCGAAATTTTATTCGAGTTGATGACGCAAAACAGCGTGATTGTCAGTAAAGAGCAACTTTCAGAGCAAGTACTAGGGCGAAAGCTTAGTCCATTTGATCGCAGTATTGATATGCATGTCAGTAATATTCGCCGTAAATTAAGCCAATATACGAGTGACGACAAGATTAAAACCGTACGCGGCTCAGGTTATATATTTTTAGCAGGAGAGTCGCTTGTATAGCCTTACCAAGACGAATGTGATTAGTGGTATTCGCCGCCACTTGAGCTCCATCAAAGTAAAGCTGTTTCTCTGGTTTTGGATTGTCACCATTTGTGCAATTGCCGCCACGCGATTCGTTTCTATTCAATTGAGCCAGCAGTATGTAGAAATTGATACAGATAAAGGCGATTTGCGCCGGCTAACGCGAATCACTGATGTCATACATCAAGCTCAGCCCAGAAATTTGGCAAAGTTTATTCACGACAATCGTCACCGCCGAACCAAGCGCAGTTTTAAACATTTAATGGTTAAGCCGCTGAACAACAATCAACCTGTCATAGGCGGTCATCCTGAACATCCGTACGTAAACCAGTTTATTCAGGCAAATGTATTTGATAACACCACGACTTGGATATTTCCACATTCACAAATCACGGGGCCTGTACAACTAGAGGTACGCGGCCAACAGTATTTAGCCTTTTACAAACGCCACACCAGCCGTATTCGCACCATAGGCTTTTTTATGCAGCAATTACCTTATTGGGCAAGAATTGGTACGCCAGTCATTGTCAGTTTTGCGCTATGTTGGCTGCTCGCTCGCTCACTCAGCAGGCCATTGTCAAACATCACTAGAGTGGCTGACCGTTTTGGTCAAGGAGACTTAGCCGTTCGAGTAGAAAATGACGATAAACGCAGTGATGAATTAGGCACACTCGCCAAAGCCTTTAATCAAATGGCGGATAAGCTATCTGACAACGTCTCAGCGCATCAACGTTTGCTCGGCGATGTCTCGCACGAGTTACGCTCGCCATTAACCCGATTACAAATGGCATTAGCACTTGCGCAAAAACACAAGGACGATCACGAAACCTTAGAGCAATACATTGCGCGCAGTGAGCGCGAAGTCGCTCGTTTAGATGAAATGATCGAACATGTACTTACCTTATCTCGCCTTGAAAATAGTGCTCAAGCGATAAGTAAACAGCCCTGCCACCTTAAGCCTTTACTCGATCATTTAGTCGATGACGGTAACTTCCTTGGCCAAGATAAGCAGGTTCAAGTCAACCTTAATGCCTTAGGCAACCCGCAATTAAACCTTGATGAAGCCCTTATAGCGAGTGCCGTAGGAAACATTATTTGTAATGCTATTAAGTACTCACCATCAGCGAGTAAGGTGCTAGTTGAACTAACCGAAACTGCCGAGCACGTTGTGATCAGTGTCATTGATCAAGGTAATGGCGTGCCTGATTTAGTACTTAGTAAGTTGTTTGAACCTTTCTATCGAGTCGCTTCTGCCCGTGATAGGTTAACAGGTGGCACAGGATTAGGATTGGCAATTGCTAAGCAAGCAGTGCTAGCTCACCGCGGTGAAATTTCCGCAAAAAATAATAGTGAAGGCGGCTTAACGGTCACTATCTGCCTACCTAAGGTTTAGTCAGGGCGTGTTGACCATATAATGAACTTTGAATAAAACCGAATAGATCGGCAAATAGCTCATTGAAGTGTGCGTAAATTGGGGCATAAATGGGGACGTAAATTTAACAGATTGCAATGCTGTTTTTTTCAACAAAATTGCGTAACATAATGCAGGCATTTCACAATATTAATAACAATATGAAAGATTTACTGGCAGGATTACTCGCAATTTCTATGACGCTATTATCAGTAAAGGCATCAGCCATGAGCTCACCTTGGTCGATTACCTCAGAGCAAGAGCTTACCACTCGCTACGAGCGGGAAATAAAAAGCTTTTGGCAAACTGGCCAATTTAGCCAATTTAGCGGTGTTGACGACATTAATATTCGTTATGCGCAATTTGTATCGCCTAATCGCGACAAATGTTTAGTACTAGTGCCAGGGCGCTCTGAAGGTTATTTGAAGTACCAAGAACTCGCTTTTGATCTTACCAATGCGGGCTACAACTTATTTATCATCGATCACCGTGGCCAAGGGTTATCTGGGCGCATGCAAGCAGATCAACACAAAGGCTATGTCGCTATGTTTGATCATTACAGCGACGACCTCCACTACTTCGTAAGTAACATCGTTCAGACACAATGCCAACAAGATATCTATTTGCTTGCTCACTCCATGGGTGGAGCAATCAGCGCGCGTTATATGCAGCGCTACCAAACGCCAATTAAAGCCGCAGTATTAGCCTCGCCAATGATTGCAATAAACAGCGGCGGCATCCCGAATTGGCTCGGCGAATTTATTATTAGCGGCGGTGATACCTTATCTAAATGGTTGAGCGATGACTCTTGGTATTTTCTTGGTCAAGATGGTTACAGCAGCAGGCCGTTTGCCGACAATGCGTTGATGCAATCTTCTGTGCGCTATGAAATTTTTACTAACCTATACCAATCGACGCCTGAGTTGCAGTTGGGTGGTGTCACCTTCCGCTGGTTGGATGAAGCAGTAAAAGCGAATAAAGACATATTTGCCGATATCAATAAACTAACCACGCCGACCCTAGTACTTCAAGCTGGCAGTGATACGGTTGTTGATAATAGTGCTCAGGATGACTTCTGCCGAGCATTGCATGCAGCTCACCCGCAGTCATGCCCCAATGGCAAACCAGAAGTCATTGCTGGCGCTCGCCATGAAATCTTTTTTGAGCTAGATGAATACCGTGTTGATGGTATTGTTAAAACCCTTAACTGGTTCGAGCAAGTAAACAACTAATACCGATTTGGTGCAATACGCCCTAAATAAAACGAGCCATTAACTTAAGCGGCGGATTAACGATATAATGCGTCGCAGTATTCGCTTATTGATTATTTGTTATGTTAGATGTTGTGCTGTTTCAGCCAGAGATTCCACCAAACACTGGTAATATTATTCGCCTATGTGCTAATTCTGGGTTCCGTTTGCACTTAATTGAGCCACTAGGCTTTTCAATAGAAGACAAGCGACTAAAGCGTGCAGGGCTTGATTACCATGAATTTGCCAACCTGAAGCGCCATGAAAACTTTGATGCATTTCTCGCTAGCGAAAAGCCCAAGAATTTATACGCCATTACCACTAAGGCAACACGTTATCATCATCAAGTTTCCTTTGAACAAGGTGACTATGTAATGTTTGGCTCAGAAACTAAAGGTTTACCTGATGTCGTGCGCGATCAAATTCCCGACGAGCACAAAATTCGCATTCCTATGGTCACTGGCAGTCGCAGTATGAATTTATCTAATTCAGCGGCAGTGATTATTTATGAAGCGTGGCGTCAGCTTGATTTTGCTAATGGGATCTAGTCAGCTTCAAATAACTAAATGTGGTTAAAGATACGAAAAGCTGAATGAGAGAGTTAGTGAGATAAAGAGAGTAACAGCAAACGCTGTTACTCAAATTTCTTTTCGCGAGAAAGTAAATCAGAGGCTGCTTTTAAGGCGGGTTTACCTTGATAAAGCACTTGGTAAACTTGCTCAACAATTGGCATTTCAACCCCTTGTCGCTCAGCCAGCATAAAAACTTCTTTGGTATTGCGATACCCTTCTACCACTTGGCCGATATCAGCCATCGCAGTATCAACATCTTTACCCTGTCCCAATGCTAAACCAAAACGACGGTTGCGCGATTGGTTATCAGTGCAGGTTAACACCAAGTCACCTAAGCCAGCCATGCCCATAAAGGTTGCAGGTTCGGCTCCCAAAGTTGCCCCTAAACGCGTCATTTCAGCAAGACCACGTGTGATAAGCGCCGTTCGAGCGTTAGCGCCAAAGCCAATACCATCAGCCATGCCAGCACCAATGGCAATCACATTCTTAACCGCGCCACCGAGCTGAACACCAATAAAGTCGTTATTGCTATAAACTCGAAATGCCTTTTCACAATGCAGCAATTCAGAAAGCTCAGTAACAAAACTATCGTCAGTTGATGACAACGAAATAGCTGTAGGTAAGCCCGCAGCCATTTCTTTGGCAAAGGTTGGCCCAGATAACACACCAAGGCTAATATCATCGCCAAGAATATCGCGCGCCACTTCTTGCAATAAGTGGCCAGAGTCAGGATCTAACCCTTTGGTTGCCCATGCTAGCTTAGCGTTGTCGTTCAGGTGCGGCTTAACTTGGCGTAGCATATCGCCAAAAACATGGCTTGGCACCACCACTAAAACAATATCGCTAGCCTTTACCGCACTGGCAAAGTCAGGTTCGATAATTAAGCTTTCAGGAAACTTGCTGCCAGGCAAATACTTTTCGTTACTGCGAGAAGATGCCATAGCTTGCATTTGCGCCTGATCTCGCCCCCACAATACCGTTGGGTGGCCATTTCGGGCAAAACATATAGCAAGGGCAGAGCCGTAAGACCCTGCCCCTATCACAGAAATTTTGGCTGTTTGCACAGTCATCGCCTCAACTAGTGAGCTTCTGTGCTCGCCGCTTCTTGTTGTGCTTGACGCTGCTGCAAGTAAGAAGCAAATAATGCATCGAAGTTAACTGGCGCTAAGTTAAGTTGTGGGAATGAACCGCGGTTAACTAGGTTAGCAATGGTTTCACGAGCATATGGGAATAAGGTATTCGGGCAGAATGCACCAATCATATGCGCTAATTGGCCTTCGTCAATATTACCAATAGTGAAAATACCCGCTTGCTGAACTTCTGCCAAGAAAGCTGTTTGACCTTCAACAGTTGCCGTTACGGTTACTGCTAAAACCACTTCGTAAGTTTCATCATGTAACTTGTTTGAGCGAGTGTCGATGTCTAACTTAACTTCTGGTTTCCATTCTTTTTGGAAAATAGCAGGAGAATTAGGCGTTTCAAAAGAAATGTCTTTAGTGTAAACACGTTGAATCGCGAACTGTGGTGCCGCTTGCTCTGCTGGGTTTTGATGTTCATCAGCCATTTGAAATATTCCTATAATTTACTGCACGGCAAGGTTCACTGTGCGTTTTCTAACTAAAATCTGTTTTGGTATTAGACAAGCTTACTTTTCAAGCAAAGCGTCCAATTTCTTCGCGTACTCTAATGCTACTAAGTCATCACAGCCGCCAATATGCTTGTCGTTAATGAAAATTTGAGGGACAGTGCTACCACCGTCAGCACGTTTGATCATCACATCACGCAATTCGCGTTGCTTATCAATGCGAAACTCTGTGTATTCTACTTCTTTGTAATCAAGCAATGATTTTGCTCGGCTACAGTAAGGACAATAACCTTTCGTGTAAATTTCAATTTTTACTGCCATAACGACCTCTTAAAATATTCGCCTACTTCTTGGTTACTGGCAGGCCAGCACCAACCCAGGCATTCATGCCACCTTTTAGCAAACTTACTTGTGAGAAACCCGCTTTAAGTAACTGATTTGCCACTTTAGTTGCCGTTAAGCCAGCAGTACATACGACAATAATGGGTTTGTCTTTATGTTTTTCAAGGGCAGCAAAGTCATTTTTATTAGCTTTTTCTTGAGACAGGTGCAGCGCATCAATAATACGGCTTGTTTTGAATTCTTTGTCAGTGCGAATATCAACAACAACACCATTTTCTTTGTTCACCTGAAAGGTTAACTCTTGCGGTGATACCTGTTTTACCGGCGACATTTTAATCATCACTGTAATAACAATAATCGCAACCACAAGCGCAACCCAAGCGGTGCTTAACAATGGGTGATTTGCGGCAAAAACCATTAATTGATCCATAAATACGTACCATGGTGGAATGAAATTTTAAAACGGGCACAGTATACAGACTTCATTAACCAAACCCAAATGGCAACAGAATGCTTAGGGAGTGTTGAACTTTCGAGGTTGAATTTCGTTCAATCTAAACGCTTTCTGATCGCGGCGCTCGCTTTGTCGCATAGTCGTTTTATGTAAAAAGCTAGCAACAATGAGCAGGAAGCGTTTAGGTGAACCCACTCAACACAAAATAAAGGGGCTGCGCCTGTTTGGGCTTTCTACAGTGTTGGCACTTATTTATAGAGAGTGACTACACTGCACAAGTGCCGCCTTGTATAAAACCCCAAACAGGCTGCAGCAAAAGCACCCCTGAAAGATCAACACGCCCGAAATAAACACCAATAATTTTGCGGGCTTGGCTAGTGCTATTCGCCGCTAACTGTGTAAAATAATCTCAGTTTTTCGCCAATCTAGATTTAGGAAATTTCGAATGCCAACTAAGAAGCCAATGGTTCTGCTTATTCTTGACGGTTGGGGCTATCGTGAGCACCAAGAGTCAAACGCCATTTTTCACGCAAAAACTCCGGTGTTAGATGACTTAAAGGCACGTTTTCCTAATATGCTAATTGGCACCTCAGGAATGGCAGTTGGTCTTCCTGAAGGTCAAATGGGTAACTCAGAAGTCGGACATGTTAACTTAGGTGCTGGCCGTATTGTTTACCAAGACTTCACCCGCATCACCAAAGCAATCGACGATCAAACCTTTAGCCAAAACGCTGCGCTCTGCAATGCCGTAGATAAAGCACAGCAAGCCGGCAAGGCGCTCCATATTTGTGGCTTAATGTCTCCCGGTGGCGTGCATAGCCACGAAGATCATATTTTTGCGATGATGAAATTAGCAAAAGCTCGCGGCGCTGAAAAGGTATACCTGCATGCATTTCTCGACGGTCGTGATACTCCGCCACGTAGCGCTCACGAATCATTGGTTAAAGCCCAAGAAAAATTTAACGAGCTTGGCAATGGCCAAGTAGCTTCAGTGGTGGGGCGATACTACGCAATGGACAGAGATCAACGCTGGGAGCGAGTTGAAGCGGCATATAACTTAATGGTTAGCGGCCAAGCACAATATCAATTTGGCTCAGCCGTTGACGCGCTAGCCGCAGCTTATGAGCGCGATGAAAACGACGAATTCGTACAACCAAGCGTGATTACTGACGCTCAAGGCCAAGCTATTACCATTGAAGATGGCGATGCACTGGTATTTATGAATTTTAGGGCAGATCGCGCACGTCAATTTACACGAGCTTTTGTAGAGCCTGGCTTTAATGGCTTTGAGCGCAATAAAGTGCCTGCTATCAGTGACTTTGTCATGCTAACGGAATATGCCGCCGACATTGATACGAGCTGTGCTTTCCCACCTGAGCCGCTGAACAATGTTATGGGTGAGTGGTTAGCTAAACATAACAAAACACAATTACGTATTTCGGAAACAGAGAAGTACGCGCACGTCACTTTCTTCTTTAGTGGCGGCAAAGAAGATGAATTTGACGGTGAACAGCGTATTTTGGTGCCATCACCACAAGTAGCAACCTATGACTTGCAGCCAGAGATGAATGCACCCTTACTTACCGACAAACTTGTTGCTGCAATTGAAAGTGGTGAGCATGACTTCATCGTTTGTAATTACCCTAATGGCGATATGGTTGGCCATACCGGTAAATTTGAAGCAGCGGTAAAAGCTTGTGAAGCGGTTGATACCGCCATAGGACGTGTGGTTGAAGCACTACAAAAAGTCGGTGGCGAATGTTTAATTACTGCAGATCACGGTAACGCTGAACAAATGGTCAATCCAGAATCAGGCCAAGCGCACACTGCTCATACTTGCGAGCCTGTGCCTTTGATTTATGTTGGTCGCCAAGCGACGCCAGTTAACGATGGTGCGCTTAGTGATATTTCACCAACACTGTTAAATTTAATGGGGCTTGAACAACCAGCAGAGATGACTGGCAAGGTATTAATGCAGTTAAACTAAACCCTGTCGTGCGTTTATTTAAAAAACTAACAACCACTGTGCAATGTCTAGCCTTGCTCGTCATTGCCAGTGCGTTTACTCTTGTATCTGCACAAGCTCAATCTGCTTCATCAGAAGACGCAAAGAAGCAGCGTTCTACTGAGCAGTTATCGACGGTAAAAAGTGAAATTGCCAAACAAAAATCGGCAATCGTGCAAGTGAGTAAAAAACGCCGTCAACTCAATGCCCAGCTGAAAAAAGATGATTTTGCCATTGCGAAGGTGGCAAAAGCGATGAATAACACGCGCAATTCGCTCAAAGCAACCCAAGATAAACTCACCAGCCTAGCGAAAGAAAAAGCACAACTCAATCGAGATAAAGTACAACAAGAAAATGCATTAGCGCATCAACTGAGAACTGCTTACACCACTGGGCAGCATGACTACCTAAAAATGCTGCTTAATCAAGAAGAGTCAAGCCAAGTTCAGCGTTCGCTCACCTATTATCAATATTTAAGTAAAGCGCGAATAGCTGAAATTGAAGCGTTTCAGGCGACCATTGCGCGACTGTCTGAGGTAGAGGTAGAGCAACAGCAAAAAGCTAAACAATTAACCCAACTTCAGCAAACTCAACAATCACAACGCGCTGCACTAGAGAAAAATAAAGCGCAGCGCAAGAAAACGTTAACAGCATTACGCAAAGAACTGCTTTCAAACAAGCAACAATTAGCAAAGCTAGAACAAGAAGAAGCAAACTTAGTTGCTGAACTTGAACGCTTGGCACGCCAAAGCGCACTGGCAAAAAATTTACCAGGTCTAGATAGGCTAAAACGAAAACTGCGCTGGCCAGTTTCTGGTCGCATTAAGCACTCATTCGGCACTCGAAAACAAGGCTATTTGCGCTGGAAGGGGGTATTACTTTCGGCGGCTGTTGGTAGGCAAGTCACTAGCATATATTCTGGCAAAGTACTGTTTTCAGATTGGTTAAAAGGTTATGGCTTAGTCACAGTGATCGATCATGGCAAGGGCTATATGAGCTTGTACGGCCATAACCAAGCTTTATTAAAAAATGTTGGTGATACTGTTGAACCAGGTGAAGCAATAGCAATTGTTGGCCAAAGTGGTGGACAAAGTGAGCCAGGCCTCTATTTTGAAATTCGCCATCACGGCAAAGCAGTTAATCCGAAGCTTTGGTGTAGATAGCCAGCTGTGTGCGTTAATAATGCGTCGACCTGTTTCGGTAAAGCTGCTAGGCTAGTCTTACAAAAATAAAAAATAACTACATTCGTGATTCGTTTTCTCTCATTTTTAATGTTTATTGCAGGCTCTGCTGCGTTTGCTAACGCCGCACAGGTTGCCATTGTAATTGATGACATCGGTTATCGCATGACTGACAAACAAGTGCTCACCATTCCCGGCAATATTACCTATGCTGTATTGCCACAAACCCCTTATGGTAAACGTATTGCCGAGGCAGCTAACCGCCGCAACCAAGACGTCATATTGCATATTCCAATGGAATCAAGCCAAGGGAAAAAGCTTGGTCCTGGAGCGTTGACTGCTGATATGAGTGAAGCGGCAATTAAAGCCAGTTTGAATGAATCACTGCAAGAAATTCCCTTTGCTGTCGGCATTAATAATCACATGGGCAGTCATCTCACAACGTTGGCTAAGCCAATGTTGTGGACGATGAAATTTCTTAAAGAGCGCGAGCTATTGTTTCTAGATAGTGTGACAAGTTCAAAAACACTAGGAAGAACCATCGCTGATCGTATGGGCGTACCTGCAATGAGCCGCCATGTGTTTCTCGATAACCAGCTCTCTCACCAATATATCGAAGGCCAATTTAAACAACTGATTAACAAAGCGAAACGCCAACAAACAGCAATCGCGATTGCTCACCCTCACCCTGAAACCGTGGCAGCATTGACTAAGCTTATCCCACAACTAAAACAACATAATATCGACTTAGTGCCATTGTCAGCACTTTACCAAAAGCCCAGCTTTAGCGAGCCATTAACCGCGAGTACCGAATAGCGGCTTGCTTTCCCTAAACTATTGATCAGGTACCTGATTATCACGCATTAACTTGCGTAGGTGGCGCACGGGAATGGCGTAGGTAATACCGCTCGGATTAGAAATCACCGCCTCTTTGGTACTTTGCACAAAAACCTTGTTAATCACCCCGATAACCTTGCCCGTTTCATCATAAAGTGCGCTACCACTGTTGCCTGGATAAGCCGTTCCATCTAATTGATAAACCATGTAGGGATCGCGTAATCGCTTTAACATGGCTATCGACATTTGTCGTGTATCTTTCACTGGAATCACCACGGGCGTAATACTCGCTAACATGGCCTTATGCGTTACTGGAAACAATCCTAAAATCGCGCCAATTGGAAAGCCAGTAAAGCCAACCTCACTGCCTTCTGGATAAAATTCATCCCCAGCTAATGGCATAGCCGGTAACTTGTCACCTTCAACCTTGAGAATCGCCAAATCGTGATAGCGAGAGGAGGCGACAATTTTTGCTTTGCGTGCCTTGGCTTTTTTACCAACCCCAACAAATACCACCATTTCCTGTAAACGTTCAGTATCAAGTACCTCAGGCAAAACATGGTGATTGGTCGCCACGTATTGACCATTACTGATCACAAACCCCGTTCCACGCAATTCATTTTTAGGTTGTCCAAGTGGCGTATAAACGCCAATACCCACCACAGATGGCTTGACCTTCTTTACTAGGCTAACCATGTCGTGTCCATAAGCTGTTTTTACAGTAAAAATTAATGCAAGCAGTGCAGCAAAAAGGCGCATAAACCTTCCTTGTGTCGTTATTCGTTCAGTTGTAAGTCTGTCAATTTTAGGCAAGTTTTCCAACTATAAACCATAATATTTGTAATTGTTGGCGAGGTAGAGTTATGACAACAAAAATTATTCCTATCATGGCAGGTGGTGGCACACGTTTGCCTGCTCATATCGGTATTTTAAAAGCGCTTGAGCAACTGGGCGTAGAATTTGGTGATATTGTCGGTGTTTCTGGTGGCAGCATCGTCGCCAGCCTATATGCAGCCGGTCACTCATTGGAAACAATGAAGCAAATAGCGATTGAGACCGATTACAATCAGTTTAGAGAATTCTCATTGTTAAAATTGCTTCGCAATGGCGGCTTAAGTTCTGGAGACGTTTTCGAGCGCTGGATAGATAACCTCTTGGACGGGAAAACTTTCGCACAAATGGACAAGTCACTACACATTGTTGCTACCGACGTAAAAAGCGGCCAGCCCGTTGTTTTCGATCGAGAAACTTCGCCCGACATGAAAGTGTCTCTAGCCGTACGATTTTCGATGTCGATACCTCTAGTCTTTAGTTTCAAGCCATTTGGTAAACGTATTATGGTTGATGGCAGTATTCTTTCCGAAGACGCATTGCACCGTGATTGGGATGGCCAGGCGACGCCAGTACTTTGCTTTAGGCTGCGCGGTGAACACGAATATCAAGATCTAAAGGTAACGGGTTTCTTGCCCATTTTTAATTACATTACGCTATTAATTCGCACCTTTATGACCACCCTTTCGCGTGAGTACATCAATGAGGCTTTTTGGCACAACACAATAGTTGTTAATACTGGGGAGTGCTCTGCTGTCGACTTCAATTTGACCAGCGACCAAAAAAATCAACTGTTTGAAACGGGTTACCATACGGCAATGGACATCATCCCCATCAAAACCAAAATTAAGACGGCGCCACTGCAACACTTATCAGGTATCAATGGCTAATTTAACCTCAGTTCTAGATAACTAATGCGCTTCTAGCGACTATTTTTACTGCTACCAGCGTTAAATTTACTTGCAATAGACCAGCTATTGACGCGCAAATTTGCCTTGATATCAGAAAAAATTTCTCGCTAGAAGATAGCGCTGAGCATAACTAATTGAATTAATTTATTATTCACTATTTCTTATCCAAATCTAAGGTTAATTTAGCAGCGTCAAAGCCTTGTTAATAGCCTGTGAACATGGTCATAATAATAGGCAAAAGTGCGAATTAATGCGCTTTGACTGACATTGTTTTCAGGATGAAGAATGACCAAGCTATTACACGAACTGATTGAGCTAAGTGCTAAGAAAACACCAGAATCGATTGTGCTGCACCATAAAAATCAGCAACTGACATACAAAGAACTCGCGCAAGAAATAAAGCATATAGCAAAGTGCTACCAATCATTAGGGCTTACTCGATACGGCCGTGTTGGCATTTATCTCCCCAAAAGCCTAGAAACAGTTACCTCTTTATTCGCCTGTTCTGCAGCCGCAGGTGTTTTTGTTCCAATTAACCCAGTACTCAAAGCGCCGCAAGTAAGTCATATAGTGGCTGATTGTGACATTCAAATATTAGTCACTAATAAAGCAAGACTATCGCCTTTAATCGAAAATTTAGCGTCACTGCCCAGCCTAAAATACATCGTACTTGTTGACGGAAAGCCAAATGACGAACGCCAATTAGCGCAGGCTCAGGTCATTAGCTGGGATAATTTCTATGCTGACGCGGCAAAGCAATTATCAGTACCTGCACAAACATCTAACGATATGGCTGCCATTCTATATACCTCTGGCAGCACTGGAAAGCCGAAGGGTGTTGTGCTCTCTCACAGTAATATGGTTATTGGCGCACACTCAGTGGCAGAGTACCTAGAAAATACCGCAGACGACGTTATTCTCGCGGTATTACCACTGAGCTTTGATTATGGCTTGAGCCAGTTAACGACAAGTTTCTCTGTCGGTGCCACCTGTGTGCTGTTGGATTATTTATTGCCTCGAGATGTACTCAGTGCCATTGATAAATACCAAGTTACAGGCCTCGCCGCGGTGCCCCCTTTGTACAGTCAATTATGTAGTTTGCAATGGCCTGAAAACAGCGGTCAATCCATTCGCTATTTTACCAATAGTGGTGGGGCATTAACCCAAGCCAATTTAACAACCCTGCGAGAAAAGCTGCCGCAAGCAAATCCTTACCTAATGTATGGTTTGACCGAAGCTTTTCGCTCAACTTATTTACCGCCAGCGCAAGTGGATCAAAAGCCAGGTTCGATGGGCAAAGCAATCCCAAATGCCGAAGTAGTCGTTGTCCGTCCTGATGGCAGCTATTGCGAGCCGGAGGAGCCAGGCGAACTTGTTCATATGGGGCCATTGGTGAGCTTAGGCTATTGGAACGCGCCAGACAAAACCGCAGCACGCTTTAAACCAGCACCGGGAAAGCCAGAGGGCATTATGCTGCAAGAAATGGCAGTGTGGTCAGGTGACACGGTAAAACAAGATAAAGACGGTTATTTGTATTTTGTTGCCCGTGCTGATGAAATGATCAAAAGCTCAGGTTATCGCGTCAGCCCTATGGAAGTAGAGGAGATACTCTATCAGTATCCTAACATATCAGAGGCGGCAGTCATCGGCGCACCACACCCAGAACTTGGTCAAGCCATTGTTGCCTTGATCTTAGCAAGCGATACTGAAGGTACTGAAGAACAAGAAGCTTTAGCTAAGTTAGTGACTAAGCATTGTCAAAAACACTTAGCAAATTACATGATACCCAAACAAGTTATCGTGCTCGACAGCATGCCTCACAACGCCAACGGTAAGATAGACCGTGCTGCGCTTAACCGAGATTACCAAGGAATTTTTACGGATTAACTTTATGAAAGCACATGACACGCTAACCCCGTTCGAGCAAGAAGAACATCAATTAAAAATTGGCAATAAAACGCTTTCACAGATTGAAATGTTAGTCGGCAGCACCCCTTATTATGCTTACGATCGCGCAATTCTTTCAAAGACCGTTATTTCACTTAAAGAAACATTACCAGAGCGAATTTCACTGCACTACGCAATTAAGGCGAACCCTTACCCACCACTGGTAAATTTTATGCGCCCGCTAGTGAGTGGCTTTGATGTTGCCTCAGCCAAAGAAATGCTGTTGGCTATTCAATCAGGTATGTCACCCAATGAGATTAGCTTTGCTGGCCCCGGAAAGACCGAGGATGATATTCGCGCGGCTATTGTTGCCGGTATTACCTTGCATGCCGAGTCGACGACAGAAATTCAGCGAGCGGTAAATATTGGTAAACAGCTTTCGATTAAGCCCAATATTGCGATTCGCATTAACCCTGCATTCGAGCTAAAAGCATCAGGCATGAAAATGGCGGGCGGTGCCAAGCCATTTGGTATAGACGAGGAACAAATACCAGGCATTCTGGCAGAGTTAGACTACCAAATGCTGAACTTTCGTGGTTTTCATATTTATGCCGGTTCACAAAACCTCAAAGTTGAAGCCATTATTGAAATGCATCAAAAAACCTTTGCACTAGCAGAGCGGCTCGTTTCCATTACTCCAGTTCAAATTGATTACATAAATATTGGTGGTGGTTTAGGCATCCCATATTTTGCCGGTGAAACACGACTCAATCTTGCCCCTGTTGCCGATAATCTAGCCACACTAATAGCTCAACACTCATCACTTTTTGATATTGAGCTCATTATGGAATTAGGGCGTTACCTAGTTGGCGAAGCAGGTGTTTATGTGAGTAAAGTCGTCGATATAAAAGCCTCTAGAGAAACGACATACGCAGTTTGCGATGGCGGCTTGCATCATCACTTAGCAAACTCAGGTAACTTCGGCCAAGTGATCCGGAAAAATTACCCAGTCGCTGTTGGCAACAAAATGGACTTACAAAGCGCTGATACGGAAACCGTCACTGTTGTTGGTCCACTTTGCACACCGCTAGACATTATTGCTGATAAAGTTCAATTGCCAGCACTCGAAATTGGTGACTATATTGCCGTTTATCAATCTGGAGCATACGGCGCATCAGCAAGCCCACAAAGCTTTCTAAGTCAACCAGAATTGAGTGAAATTTTACTCTAATATCATTAGCTTAGGCTGTTGTAAAATTTTCAGACATTTGCAGATTAATGGGTGAAATATCAAAATAACTTGTTATAGTTAAACAAAGGCGCACAAACAAGCGTCAATTTTCGAAGTAACAAAAGTGGGAAAAGTATGGCCGGATATTCATTAGCAGAAAATTTCGCCCAATATTTTCAGGTAAAGTTCGCAAATACTAAAGCGTTACGCCAAGAAGCTTTCAAGATTAGGTATGGTGTTTACGCAGCTGAACTTGGATGGGAACCTGAAAACGACCGTCATATGGAAACAGATGAATGTGACGATTACGCTTTCCACTGTTTACTCGAACACAAAAGAACTGGTGTGCACGCAGGTTGCGTAAGATTAGTGATTCCTCCAACCAATAAACCTGATAAAAAGCTCCCGTTTGAAGCTCATTGCCTAGAGAGCGCTCGCAAGGACGTTATAGATTCGACTCAACTGCCACGCGGTAGTTTTGGTGAAATATCAAGGTTAGCAGTGCTTTCTAGCTTTAGACGCCGGGAAAATGAAAAGAACGTTCCATTTGTGCTGAAGAGCATCAACCCTAAAACAGTATATACAGAAGAAGAGCGTCGTAACTTCCCCAATATAGCAATGGGACTATACATAGCTGCCGTAGCGTTGGCAGATATTTGTAATCATCAAGGGGCGTTCGTTATGATGGAGCCTAGGCTTAACCGTCGCCTAACGCGTTTTGGCTTGCCATTTGTTCAGTGCGGCGAAGAGATGGATTATCACGGTATGCGTGCTATGTTTCACCTTGAGCGTTCAGGTTTTAGCTCTCATCTAAGCCCTGAATTGGCCGAGTTGTATCAAAATATATTCAACGATCTATCGAATCAAATATTTCTAACTCCTTTTACAAATCCGAAAGATAAATAACTACCCAACGCTCTTATACCCCGTTTAATTATATTAAGTGGGGATTTCACACTACTAGACCCCTACTTTAAGTTTACTGTCTTCGTTTGAAGCCACCTTTATCAATAGCAGCAAAATCACTTTTACCCAGACGCTGAAATAGGCAATAGCCAGAAACAGCAAATTGTTTTTATTATGGTCTATTAGTTAAACCAATATTATAGAAAACTTATCTTAGATAATACGATTCTGAACCTGTCGTTAAAATAGTAATGTCGAAGCAAAATAGATATGAGAAATAAAGATTAGTAGCGCAGCTAAATAGGGTATTAGCATGAAATATTTCATTTAAAAACAAAAAACTTAGGTCAACACCAACAAACTGAAAAGCCATCTATTTAATGGCATAGCTGCTACTAGTAGGTTTGAGTGAAAATAAAAAAGGCTTCTTTAGTAGAAGCCTTTAATCAAAGAATAAATGGTGTATTAACTTTGCAATTTTTTTCGTGCAGCAAAACCCATCAGTCCTAATGCTAGAGCAAACAACATACCTGGCTCTGGCACATCTCTAGTCGCGACCACATTCGTTTGGTGGTTAATACTCAGCGTGTAGTTAACACCTGCTAGAAGTGCATTAGTAGAGACTGCTGAGAAAGAGCCCATGATTGCTTGTGATGCAACTTGACCCGCAGATGTTGCGGCAAGTGTAAGGTTAATCGCCATATCATCTTGTAGCTCTGTTGTAGTAGCATTCACACCAACAAAACCGTCTGGTGCCCAAGAAAATACTATCGCATTTGTAGCAACTTCTCTAATTACAATTGAAAACGCTGTACTGGCCTGCGCAAACGAAGGAGGAACGTTGTTGTCTGGCGTTTGTTCAGCTTCCACTAAACCAGAAGCAGTAAAATCAAACTGCACTTGAGAGGCTTGGTTTAGGTTGAAGAAAAACTGAGTATTAGTCGCAACAGTAGACTGTGAGTTACTCGTTGTATTCGTTGTTAATTGGGTCTCGGCCACACTATTAGCAGTCGCACCAGCGCCTGCTCCATCAATGTCTACAACAGCACCAGTTATAAGGCTGTCTGAACGAGAGAAGTTAGTTCCCAATGGTACTTGAGTGAAGGTATTTCCACCAATTGCACAATCACCAATACACGCCATTGCACTATCAGGTGTACCAGTTTCCTGTGTGAAAACTCCGCCTAAATTAGCATTATTAACCTGTGTATCGTTTACACCATTTGGTAACTGGATATTTCCGCTTGCAGGGTCGATAAAGCTGGTAGTTAATGGATTGCCATTACCATCAGACATTACCAAGTTGTTAATATTTAGGTTTGCAAAGGCATAAGAATCTGCCAACGCACTTCCTGAAAAAGACGCCGACAGTGCAACTGCTGATGCTATCGCTAACACTGATTTTGATAATTTTTTCATTTTGTTAATCCTATTCACTTATTTACCGTAATCAAAACTGCTGTACGTTATTCCTTACGTTTGATAGCGACTTTGTATAACAGATGTGCGCTGACAGTAAACAAAGCAAATAATAAACCAAAAATAAAAAAACCTTTAAAAGCAATGCACTAAAAACAATTGATGTGGTTTATTTGCTACAACCTTTAAGGTTTGTAAAGCAAATTGACAGCGACTAGCTCTTTAATTCGCGTAGTTTCTCTGTAGACTTTTTAATAATTAAAAGATCCTTTTCAGATTTGGGCCTTTGGGCCATTATTGACTCTAATGAAACGATAGCGTCTTGCTGGTTTTGGCTTTCAATTTGAATCAGTGCTTTGGTATACAATATGGCAATGTTTAATGGGGTAATAGCATCAGCCTTTAAAATTTGCTTTAAGGCTTGCTCAATTTTACCTGTAGCCATCAATATTTGAGAGTGAGTGTGAATTAAAAACGGATTTTGTGGCTCAAGAGTCATAGCACTTTCAATATGAGTTAACGCCTCTTCAGCCTCATCGTTTTGAAGCAGTAAATAGCTCAAATTATTTAGTGCAAGAACGTCTTTTGGAGAAATTTCAATTATTTTTCTTAAGCTAGGAATCGCCTCACTGTTACGACCGGCTTTAAAATATGCATTCACTAAAACTTTTAATGTTAGCAAATCTTTTGGATGCTCCTTAAGCCACTCTTTCATATTGTTGATAGCTTCTTCTTCTCTGCCTACTTCAAGCAATACATTATTGAGCTCTCTGTGGTACTGATTATTTTTTTGCTTTTTTAACTGGTCTTGAAAAATATCGATAGCAAGATCGTATTGTTTGTTTCGAGCCAGCCAGGTTGCGTACAACATACGAGTTGATGTTTGTTCTGGTGCCACTAGTGTTAGTTGATCTATTGTTTGTTTGGCTTCAACTTGTTTACCTAACATCAGTAGTAATGCAATTTTTCGCTCATACCCTGCTACATAACTTGGCTCTAGTAAAAGTACTCTGTTTAAGTCACTGAGTGCACTTTGAAACTGGCCTAGTTGCTCCAAACTTAAAGCACGCCAATAGTAAGGAAAAAATACTTCTGAGTTTATATTTATTGCTTGGCTCAAGTAGTCAACTGACTCTTCTAGTTGTTTGTCCGTTCTTGCTAACTGTGCAAACAATATTGCCACTCGATAGTTATTGTTAGCTTCTTTACGAAATGGTGATATATATTCTGCTGACTTTGTATATTCCTCCGCAAGATACAAATATTCAGCAGCAGCGAGAGCGGCAGATAAACTCGTATCCCCGCTTTCAATCGCTAGCCGAAGCCACTCAAATGCATTTTCATAATCTAAAGTTAAATCGATTGAATACAGTTGTCTCAATGTGCGAATGTGCTTAGCGTTATGCTGCAATGAGGCTAGGTATACAGCCTTTGCTTTTTCAAAGTCTTGCTGTCGTAAGTATATGACAGCAAGGTTGTGACTCGCGTTAACATCGCTTGGTTGCTTGGCTAATACCTTTTTCAGTAACACTTCCGCTTTTTCGTATTGACCGTTTTCTATCCAAAGCACAGACTGAAGGACTTGACCATTTGTATCTTCGGGAAAGTCTTGAAGAAACCCGTCAATCTCTTGTTGAGCAACTTCATAGTTTCTGTCTGACATGTATATTGAAATCAATAGTAAACGGGCGCTTACAGATTTAGGGTTCTTCTTTATTGCCTGTTGAGCACTTTCTAAACTTCCCTTAATGTCTTTATCACTTAGGTATGCAAGCGTTATGTCTAAATCTGGCTCAATCGCATCAGGCATCAACTCTCGCACATTATTTAGAAACAGTTTTCTACTATCCGTAAAACCTTCCTTAAATGCTGCGTTACTAGCGGCATAGAGTAAATCAATATCATCCACATCAAAATTATCTTCCCCAAGCTTTGACAGGACTTGGATTGCTTTTTCATGCATTCCCAATTTCAATTGAGTTGCAGCCATCAATTTTGCCGAGGGAATATGCATAGGGTTATTTGAATAAACTTTTGTAATGCTTCTTAGTGCCTGCTCATATCGAGATAAAGAGTATGCAGCGGATGCCTTGACATAGTTGCTCGGCATATGTTCCGGGACATATGACAACGCTTTATCACTCAAGTTATAAGCTTTTGTATAATCTTTCTCTTTTAATGCTAGTAACGCACCATAGTAATTGGCTTCAGGGTAATCTGGTGCTCTATTTAATATTTGACCAACCAAATTCTTAGCTTCATCTAGTTGTTCTTTAGCCACTAAGATACGAACTACGTTCATTTTCAACAGGTTGCTATTTGGTTGCAACAACGATGCTTCTTGATACAAAGACAGCGCTTTATCAGCTTTACCTTCAAATGCTGCAATATCTGCTTTTAAAACTATTGCCTTAATAAAACTCGGCTTCTTATTAAGTGCTTCGGTTAAGTAATCATTTGCTACTGCAAATTGTTGTCGGCTACTAAGAACTAACGCATTTGCATATAATAGTGCTGAATTCTCTGGCAAGGTTGAAGCCATATCCAACAGCAACTCGGCTTCTGCTAATTCACCTTTTTGCAAGAACACTTCAATTTTCAATGAAACTGCTGTTGCTTGGTCATCAAGAGTCCACCCTTCAACATCCTGCAACAATTTCTCAAATTCACTAATATTTCTTAACTCGATTAAGGCTTTAGCATATAGTATCTCTATTTCAGGGTCTTTTGGAGATAATGCGATTGCTCGCTCTAGTTCTTTTTCAGCAAGCTCAAAGTCGGCATTTTCTAAGTAAATAGCCCCAAGTAGTTTTCTAGATTCAATATGTCTCGTATTTTTTTTTAATGAATTTTTTAACTCAACAACCGCACTTTCTCTATCATTCTGATTATAATAAACAAAGGCTTGCTGATAATGCTCATCCGCAGTTTTTCCAATATCGCTGCAGCTTTGTAGCGCTAAAGCCACTATAAATGGCAACAAAACCTTACAAGATACCTTAATATCCATTGTTTTCTTCCTTTTAAACGCAAATTTTGATTAATCTAGTTCTATACCATAACGGCCATTTGCTATGACACCATTTGGGTCAAACACCTGCTTCAGTGCAGTTAATACATTCTTGTGTTGTTGACTAAGCTCGTCGTGCCAAGCCTTCCAATGCACATTGGCAACCCGGTAAGGTGGAAAGCCATTCCTAATGCACCGCACCATTGCCGCTTTACTGCATTCTATTGCTCTTCGAGTTTCCTCTTCATTGGTAACATCAAACACAGGGTTACAGATAATCGCGGTGGATCGGTCATCGATAAAACTCAGGGTTGCATATAAATGAAATCCTTCAGATTCATATGCATCTCTCAGTAATTCAAGAACTTCACTTATATGTCGCTTAGACGTGGGGGCTGTCGGTGACATCCAAATAAGACCACAGCCATCTTTTGCGATATCAATAGACGGCCCAAAATCAGTGGGAAAACCACTACTGTGCTTGTGATAGCACCCTTTCAAAAAGTAATTGGTTGGGGTTCCTGAGTGCATATCAATTAACGCACTTGCTGAGATTAAATTAGCTTTAAGCTTAGCAAGCTCGTTGACGACAAACTGCAATGGTAAAAGCTTGTTCAGGCTACTAAAAATAGGAAGTAACCCATTAGCAACGAACATTGCGTTTTTAACCAAGCTTTCTGGCAAAAAGTGAATTTTACAATGACAGGCGCCGTTAAGTGCGCGTTTTAACTCACTCTTGTATGCACTCACCATTTTCTTGCTACCGTATAGTGCCCCAGACATAGCCCATGGGCCTATTCCTAAGTTGGCTAACGATTCGCTAATTTGATTTCTAGTTAATAGTTCGTCGGTGTTTGGTTGAATTAGGTTATAAGCAATACTTGACGAGATTGCTCTCATATCATTGCCAACATGCATAACACTGCGGGCAACGCCAGCCTGCTTTAAGGCAGAGAGAGGCTCTATAGCATTTAGAAAGTCTTCATGGCTATTAAATATAACAATATATGGAAGTATTGACTCAGGTCTTGGCATCAGCCAAAAGCAAAGCTTTGTCACAATACCGAAGTTTGATTGAGAGAATAATCCATCAACAATTGGCCCTGTAGTTGGTTTTGTATGACAATTTCTGACGCCATGCGGGCCTGAGTTTTCATATGCTAAATGGCCAGTTCGCAATATCTCACCATTACCGAGGACGACTTCGAAAGAGCATGAGTTAAACTGCCTGTTTCCGGTCAAAGTGTGGCCAAATCCTCGCTCTAAAATATTGCCAACGATACTGGTAAATTCTGGAGCCCCAGTACAATCCATAAATAAACTCGTATTTTTGAGTCTATCACTTAATTGACGTTGGGTGACCCCTGGTTCAATTATCGCTAGCTTGTTCTCCTCATCTACTTCAACGATTTTGTTCATTTTTGATAAATCAATCAAAACCATGTGTGACTTGGATGGCATAGCATCAGAGTAACCCCAGTTTTTTCCAGCGCTTATAGGGTACAAAGGTATTCCATATTCATTAGCTACGCGAACTATAAACTGAACATGCTTAGTGGTCGTTGGCCAAAAAATTCCTAGAATTTCTGACGTATAACCCGTAGTAACATCGCCATAATTAGCAACATCATCCTGCTGGCATGAGGCAGAGCATTCGTTTATTTGGCAGAACTCTTGAATAGATTGCCAAAAAGATTCTGCATTACCTGAGACAGGTTGATTTGCTACTTTCTTGTCTGAAACCATATATCCTCGCAGATAAACCTATAGAAATTATTTAATCATAGATTCAATTCGTGATTTTTTTTGACTTTGCTCTGCTGTTTCAACATTTGTTTCCTCTAATAGCTGAATAGCTCTTGGGATTCGCTCATTTATAATCAATGCCTCTATATAATTTAGCTTTATATCTACATCTTTACCTTTAGAGCTTTTGTAAGCTAAGCTCGAATTAGCAAGTGCTTCGTCGCTTTCCCCTAATCTAAGCAAGACTTGAGCGTAAGTATCAATAACACTTGCCACTTCAGGTGCAAGAGCAACCGCTTTTTCAGCATACGTAAGTGCTTTCTCTAGCTGCCCTTGTTCCATAAAAAGCCACGCAGTATTGTTAAGAGCAATGACATTACCCGGTTCTTTGTCTGCCATTTGCTGGTAAACGCTTAACGCATCTGTCGATAGACCTGACTCTAACATTAAGCTACCAAGCAATGAGCCAACCCGCGAATCGTAAGCATTTTCAGCCAAGTAAGATTCTAATATAGCAATTGCCTGTGGCTTTTGCTTCGCTCCAGTATGAGCACCAGCTAGCAATAACGCATTTCTAGCACTTGGTTGAACTTTATAAAATTGAGATAAATGCGATTCAGCGGTTGTAAAATCACGCTCGAGTAGCGCTAGTCGACCGTATAAACCATGTCTAATTTGACGATTAGCAATATCCTCTTCTAGCTCAGCAAGTAATTCGCGAGCATCCCTAGCCTTACGCGCATTAATTAACACTTCTGTCTTAATTAACTTTAAAGGTAAACTTTCTGGCTGTTTTATCAGCCCACTTTCGATTGTACGAAGAGCACCGTCAAAGTCTTTTTCCAACACATACACTTCGGCTAAATAAATATAAGGTTCTATGTGATATGGATTGACCTTTCGCCATTCATTTAACGTTGTTTTTACTAAACTGCTGTTTTGGCTGTAACGATATCCAGCAACTTTTAACTGCCAATAAAACTTGGGCGTCTGGATATTGGGTGTAATTGTGTTTAGCTGGGTCAACGCGACTTCAATCTGTTCTTTTCTATATAGCGCTTCTGCATAGACAAGAATCAAGTTAGTGTTCTCAACACTTTGGTTTATCTTTGCTTTTATTTCATTAAGCGTAGCATCAGTATGGTCTAGCTGAAGAAGTGAACGTAAAACTCTAATGTTATCAGGAGAAATAGTATTTGCTTGTTGCAGCAACTCCAGTGCTTTTGCTTGATTGTCTTCGATTAACGAAAGTTGAGCTAATTGCAACAAGGCATAAACGTTGGGCTCTACGGTTATTGCCTGCTCTAAGAGCGCTTTACCCACTTTACCCTTGCCCTGTTTTAAAGCGATGGCTGCGGATAGGTTTAACCCGTCCGGTTTGTCAGGGTAAACTTTTTGCCATTTATTAGCGATGCTCTCCGCTTTAGCGAAGTCACCAGCATTTAACGCCATATAGGCGATAGCTAATTCTGCTTTTATCAACTCTGGGTCAAGCTCAACGGCACGCTCTAATGATACAAGGGCTTTTTCATCATTCACCATTAGCTTTAGCATGCCATCTTTGAGTAGCTGCTGGGGCGAGTTCTCGTCAATATTGACCGCTTCAATAATTGCTTTAGCTTCTTGTTGCGCGCCCGCTTGCAGCAATTTAAAGCTTAACGCTGAATAAAAATCTGCCCCAGTTACTGCGTTTTCATCAACACTGCCAAGCGTTGTCGCAACATCTTCAATGATACCGAGTTCAACTTGACTCACTACCAGCATTTTCCGCGCAAAATGATCTTCAGGCAGGTATTTAACTAACGGCTTGATGTAAAGCATCACTTGTTCATATTTACTTAGATAAAAAGCACTAACACCTGCTACTAGTCTTAAATTAGCTTGGTTTAAATTGTTATTAATTGCCTTTTCAGCATGTTGCAGCGCTAATTCGTAGTCTTGATCTTGTACTCTAACCATAGCTTTAACATAATTTGCCAGTGGTTGGTTAGGTAACGCTTTTAACATGCGATCTGCGTACTTCTCAGCTTGCTCAAACTTTTCAGCCTTTAAAAATGCATTGGCAACAAGTAACTCTACTACTCGCTGGTGAGGCTGAAGTTCTAAATATTTAAGAAAGTTCTCACTCGCGAGTACGTAATTTTCGTTAGCTGCAGCAATGTTACCAAGCAGTAAGATGGCCTCTGGCTGACCTGGTACTTTTGATAATGCCCCTAACGCTTCTTGCTCTGCTTGCGCCAAGTCTTGCTGTTCGTAATGGATAAATGCATTGGCCAGAGCGGTGTAGCCATGTGCTTCATTGGCCTGCTGCATTTCTTGCTGGACTGAAGTTGCTTGCTCTAAGTTACCCTGTCGAATAAAGGTTAGTAATTTATAAAAATGGGTGGTTAATAAAGCGTCAGGGGTCAGTGACGACTGAGATAATGCTGAAACCGCTTCAAAATCTTCAACTAAATAATAGCTTCTCGCGATGAGGGGGCTAACTAAATTGGCGTCATATTTGGCCTTTTGTGCACGTTCAAGTTCTTTGGTCGCGTTGATTGCGTTGCCCTGACTCAAATAAAGTTGGCCAAGAAGAAAACGCGCCTCGCCATTATTAGGCTCAAGTTTAATCGCATTCTTTAAAGCAATTATTGCGTTACTCGGTTGCAGGTTTTGCTTGGCAGCTTTAGCTTGTTCAAGGTAGCTAGCCGCATTCTCCTGTTCGCTGCAACCTGCTGCTAATACCCCAGCAACGGCTAAGGCAATAATTGTACGTTTATTCATTATTATTTATTTCCATGTACTCTCTTATACAAAAAAGCTCATCATGTGATGAGCTTCTTAAAATTTTATGTCATTAAGATCTAGTATTGATTAAATACGAGTCAACTTGCAACTCTCGGTAGTCAGAATGATCTGTCACAAGAATTAATACATCTGCCCAACTATCGAGTTGTGAAAGTTCTGTTTCACGCTCACATAGCCATTCTGGTACATAAGGGTCATGATATTTCACTTCTATACTTGCTTGATTGAAGTAATGCAGAATAGGTTCCGCGGGTGTTTCACGACAATCATCAACGTCTGCCTTATATGCAACACCAAGTATACCTATCTTAGTCTGACCAGGTTGGAGTTTTGCGATAGCTTGCTGAGCGACTAACGCAGGCCTTTCGTCGTTGATAGCTCGAGCTTTGCGTACTAGCTCACCAGATTTCGTGTTTTCTACCAAGAACCAAGGGTCAATTGGAATACAATGACCACCAACACCTGGGCCAGGATTCAGCACATTTACCCTTGGGTGACGGTTCGCTAGTTTGATAACTTCGTAAACATCGACGTTTAACTCCTGACATATCTCAGCCAACTCGTTCGCAAAGGCGATACCGACATCTCGTGAGGTGTTTTCAACCAATTTCACACACTCTGCCGTAGTCAAATCGGTTAAAAAGACTTCACCTTTGACAAAGCTTTGATAAATGCCCTTAACTTTTTGTTGAGCTTGGCTGCTAGTCGCGCCAATAATGCGATCATTATTGACCAATTCATGCAGTGTTTGCCCAGGTATTGCACGTTCTGGACAGTGAACAAGATCAACCGATAAACCAGCAGATTTAAACCTATCTGCCGCGGCCAAACTGGTTTGCGGCGAGATCGTCGATTCGATAATAACCGTTTGACCATTGCTTGCTACTTTCGCAATTGCATCAACAGCACTAAATACATATGAACGGTCGCACGCATTTTCCTTATGTGGAGTAGGAACAGCAACTAAATATGTATCACTGTTCACTACTTGGGTTGACGCCTTTAACAAACCTTGGCTAACAACTTTATCTAATAATTCAGGTAAACCAACTTCATCAAATGGGCAAGTTGCACTATTAATAGCAGCCACTTTTTCTTCATTTAGATCCACACCTGTCACTTGATAACCCGCCTGCGCAAGCAAACAAGCAATAGGTAAGCCCATATACCCCATGCCAACGACGGTTATCGACTCTCCATTGCGAACAATTTCTGCTTGTTCGTTACTTGCTATTGCCTTCTCTCCTAAGCAAATATCAATAATGCGTTTAGCAACATGGCCGTCACCAAATGGGTTTTCCCAGCTAATACTACCCTCAGTATTTAACCACTTATCTGCCGCAGCAAGCGCTTTATCAGCATCACGGCCAACTAAAACATTAGCGCCAACTTCTATCGATTCAGGACGTTCTGTATTTTCTCTTAGCGTAATACAAGGAACACCCAGCAAACATGCCTCTTCTTGAATACCGCCTGAGTCAGTCAAAATAAGCTCAGCATTTTTCTGAAGTTGAATAAAATCGAGATAGCCAATTGGTGGGCTTAACTTAAGATAGCTAGGAATCGTTATGCCAAATTCTGTTAGTTTCGCTTGAGTACGAGGATGAATTGGCCACACGATTGGTTGCTCATACTTCTCATGTAAGCGTTCAAATAAAACCAGCAGTTCTTTTAAGTGAGCCGGAATATCAACATTAGACGCTCGATGTGCCGTCACTAGAAAGTAGGCTTTTTTGTTAAGTTGCAACTCATCAAGGATTTGGCTTTTATCTGCGGCAATTTCTAGGTGCTGAAATAGCGAGTCAGAAACGGTATTGCCAACCGTGTGAATCTTGTCTGCTGAGATACCCTCTTTATCAAGGATTTGTTCTTGATTTGGCCCTACAGCAAATAAGAACTCACTCATATGATCGGTAAGAATGCGATTTGTTTCTTCTGGCATCATACGATCATAGCTTCTCAAGCCCGCTTCAATATGACCTACTTTGATATTAAGCTTTGACGCAGCAAGTGCACCGGCAAGAACCGTATTCGTGTCCCCTTGAACAAGCACTATATCTGGTTTCTCTTCAACCAAAATAGGCTCCATTTCGATCAAAATATTACCCGTTTGGTTACTATGCAGCCCAGAGCCGACACCCAGATTATAGTTGGGAGCTGGTAACTCTAATTCATCAAAGAAAATACTATCCATTTCCTGTGAATAGTGCTGATTAGAGTGAATAATAAAGTAGGGGATAGATCGCTTTTGGCACTCACGAATTACAGGCGCCATCTTGATTATTTCTGGGCGCGTGCCGACAATAATCCCAATTTTCATCTATTTTTCCTTTGAACAAGTTTGACAAGCAAATAGGAGCTAATTGTATAGCTACTGCTAAAATTAATCATCAGTCTTTGAGCAATATCCCTAACACTTCTTGTGTTTTTTCTTTCATCAGCCCAATCTCGCCTTTAGACTCAACATTTAAGCGCACAACGGGCTCGGTATTACTGCTGCGAAGATTAAAACGCCAATTAGAAAATACCATGCTGATGCCATCAGTTTCGTCAAAGTCTATAGCCATTGGCTGATAAAACGCTTTCACTCGGTTAATGGCTTGAGGAGCGTCTTTTACCCGATTGTTAATCTCACCAGAAGAAGGGAACATCGCAATTCGTTCGCCAACTAACTCAGATAGCCTTTTATCTTTGACACAGACTAACTCAGCAATCAAGAGCCAAGGAATCATGCCACTATCGCAATAGAAAAAATCTCGAAAATAATGATGAGCGCTCATTTCACCGCCATAGACAGCGTTTTCCTTGCGCATACGTTCTTTGATAAAGGCATGGCCTGTTTTACTTTGAATGGGGTGGCCACCAGCATTACTGACAATATCAATCGTATTCCAAGTCAACCTAGGATCGTGTATTACAGCCTCTTGAGCATTCTTGGCAAGAAAGTTCTCTGCCAGCAAACCCACGATGTAATAACCTTCAATAAATTGCCCGTGCTCGTCAAACAGAAAACACCGATCAAAATCTCCATCCCAAGCGATACCAAAATCGGCTTGATGCTCAATCACTGCTTGTTGAGTTGAATCTCGATTCTCGGGCAGCAATGGATTAGGAATGCCATTAGGGAAAGTACCATCTGGTTGGTGATGAACTTTGATAAATTCGATTGGTATTTGGTGAGTGCGAAAATACTGTTCAATAAAATCTAACGTTGGTCCTGCAGCGCCATTGCCTGCATTAACGACGATTTTCAAAGAAGAAAGCTGCCCTGAATCAATATAGGTCATTAGGTGCTCAGTAAACGCTGCCTCAATGTTCAAGTCGCGTTTAGTGCCACGGCGTTCAGGCTTTTCAAATTTATTGGCTTCAGCTAGCTCTTTAATATCAAACAGTCCAGAATCGCCGCTTATTGGCTTACTTTCACTACGTACTAGCTTCATACCGTTGTAATCAATTGGGTTATGGCTCGCTGTCACGCATATGCCACCATCGCAGTTTAGGTGAGAAGTCGCAAAATAAATATGTTCTGTCCCGCACAGGCCTATATCAATGACATCAGCCCCGCCATCCATTAACCCTTCTGCAAGCGCTGCCTTAAGCGATTCTGTACTCAGGCGAACGTCGCCCCCGATAACAACCGAGTGGGCAGCTAAGTGTTGTGCAAACGCTCGCCCAACACGGTAAGCAACATCTTCATTGAGTTCATCGCCGAGTTTGCCGCGAATATCATATGCTTTAAAACAGGTCAGTACTGACACTAGTTTTGCTCCTGTTCACGGCCATATCGATCTTCCAAGCGCACTATATCGTCCTCTCCCAAATAGCTTCCCGATTGCACTTCAATCATCTCTAAAGGCAACTTGCCTGGGTTTTCCAAGGCATGAACAGCGCCTACAGGAATATAAGTTGATTCATTCTCAGTCATCAAAAAGGTGTCGTCATTAATTGTCACCTTTGCCGTGCCAGAAACGACAATCCAATGCTCTGCGCGATGATGATGCATTTGTACAGACAACTTAGCGCCAGGTTTGACGACAATTCGTTTCACCTGAAAGCGTGAACCGTTGTCGATTGAGTCATAACTACCCCAAGGTCGATAGACCTGACGGTGATGATCAACCTCACTGCGTTGCTTCAGTTTGAGTTCATTAACAATATGCTTTACTTGTTGAACCTGAGACTTCTCAGCCACTAGCACCGCATCTGAGGTATCAATCACAACTAAATTGTCGATACCAACAGTTGCTATCAGCTTATTGTCGCTATGCAAATAACTGTTGGAAGTTTCGTGTGTCAGCACGTCACCTTTGCAAACATTACCATCTTGATCTTGCTCACTAACTTCCCAAAGTGCACTGTAAGAGCCCACATCGCTCCAACCTGCATCTAGCGGCACGACCACAGCTTGTTCGGTATGCTCCATTACAGCATAATCAATAGACTCATCAGGACATTGTTTAAACGCCGCTTTATTTGGACGAATAAAGTCTAAATCCGTGACACAATCAGACATTGCCGCTTGGCAGGCTTGATAAATATTCGGTCGATATTTATTCAATTCTGCCAAATAGCGACTTGCTTTGAACATAAACATGCCGCTATTCCACAGATACTGACCACTAGCTAAATAG
The DNA here is from genome assembly GCF_003390395.1 of Thalassotalea euphylliae. NCBI lineage: Bacteria > Pseudomonadati > Pseudomonadota > Gammaproteobacteria > Alteromonadales > Colwelliaceae > Thalassotalea > Thalassotalea euphylliae. The sequence goes on from NZ_QUOV01000001.1 coordinate 4,127,696, forward strand.
GCTTGAGCAGTAGCTAGATTGGGCTTTTCAACAAAGGTATCAACATCAGCAATTCCCTGATCTAGCACGCCATGTTTAATATAGCCATAGCCGGTTTCGGGCTTGGTAGGCACAATGCCGAATGTTACCAATTTGCCTGCTTCTGCAGCTGCTTGTGCCTGCACAACAGTATTTTGAAAGGCAAGCTGGTCATGAATAACATGATCAGCCGCTAAAACGAGTAACACTGCATCGTCATCTTCGGCAATTGCTTTAAATGCAGCTAACGCTACCGCAGGTGCTGTATTTTTTCCTTGTGGCTCTAATAAAATACTACCTTGGTTATCTACAGCATTAATTTGCTCAGCAACGGTAAATCGGTGGGCCTCGTTACAGATAAAGATTGGCTGCTGACAGCTGCTAGGCAGTCGCCCTAAAGTATCTTGCAGCATAGTCGTTTGATTGACTAGCGCTATGAATTGTTTAGGCAATAACCGACGTGACAATGGCCACAAACGGGTTCCGCTGCCGCCACACATAATTGCAGGGTAGATTTTCATAGAACTTTAACTCCTTATTCCTGCCAGCAATGTAAAAAGCTTAGCCATGCAAGTTCAAGCCATATTTTTCAATTAAGCTATATAAGGTTGGGCGAGTAATGCCCAGTAATGCTGATGCTTTAGACATATTCCCGTCAGTTAACGCGTAGGCTTTTTGAATTGCAATGGTTTCAGCCTGTTCTCGTACAGTGCGCAAATTTAACGACAGCTCATAGTTATCGTCACCTGAATTTAATAACCCTAAATCTATCGCACTAACTTGGTTGCCTGCCGCCATAATGACTGAAGATTTGACCTTGTTTTGAAGCTCGCGAATATTTCCTGGCCAGCGATGCTGTTTGAGCGCTTGTATTGCATCATCGGCAAACCCTTTGATGTTGCGCTTATATTCAGCCGCATATTGTTGAAGGAAAAACTGGGCAAGAATTATAACATCCTCTTCACGATCACGTAGTGGTGGGATATTAATCGTGATTTCGCTGATACGATAAAATAAATCTTCTCGAAACTCTTTATTAGCAACCATTTCTTGAAGGTTTTGATTGGTTGCACACACCACTCTGACATCGACAGGAATTTCCTGCCGCCCGCCAATACGTTCAATTACTTTTTCCTGTAAAAAACGTAATAGTTTGGCCTGCAAATTAAATGGCATATCCCCAATTTCATCTAGAAATAACGTACCACCCTGTGCACACTCTATTTTTCCCTTTGTGGTGCGATGGGCGCCAGTAAACGCTCCTTTTTCAAAGCCGAATAATTCACTTTCTAATAAGGTTTCAGGAATTGATGCACAGTTAATCGCAATAAAAGGTTTCTTGGCGCGATCACTCACACTATGCACAGCCTTTGCGGTGACTTCTTTACCTGTGCCACTTTCGCCTAATAACAAGACAGAGATTTCTGTTGGTGCAACCCGTAAAATCATTTCTCGCATGCGATCAATCAAGGTGCTATTGCCGATAATCCCTGTTTCAGCACCGGCAAATTGCTTCATCGTGCGATTTTCTTTCTCCAAATTGGCGAGTGACATCGCACGAGAAACAATGACATTAATCACATCTGAATCAATAGGCTTTTGATAAAAGTCATATGCGCCAAGTGCAATAGCTTGTAGTGCAACATCATGATTATCGTTACCTGTTATCACGATAATTTTGGTATGTGGCGCTATTGCCAAAATCTCTTGCAAAGCAGCTAGCCCCTCGCTCGCATTAGCAGGATCTGGTGGTAGTCCTAAGTCTAAGGTAATTACGCTAGGTTCAAAGCGTCGAACGGCGGCAATCGCTTTCTCACGATTTTCTGCAAACACCACGTCGTAATCCGATAAGCTCCATTTTAGTTGCTTTTGAATACCGGTATCGTCATCAACTATTAGTAATTTTTCCATAAATATTGTTTTGCCTTATTCAATCACGCACATGGTATGTTCAATATAAAGGTACTTCCCTTGTGTTCTTCACTCGTCACCGAAATTGTTCCACCTTGAGACTCAACAAATTGCTTCGCCTCAAACACGCCAATACCCATGCCAGCGTTACCTTTAGTTGTGTCGAAGGGCTTAAACAAACGGTGCTTGATAAATGACTCACTCATACCTATGCCATTATCGCTAACAATGACCTCTACTTTATTATTTTTAGAAGCGATCTGCACTTTCACCCAACCTTCATCGTCTGTCGCTTCCTGCGCGTTTTGCACGATGTGGTTTAAAACAGGGCTAAGCTCTTCATTTACTTCGATGTTTAATTCTCCATCAATTTGAACGTCAACACTAGGTTTATTTATATTTCTTTGTGCGAGCACTTTATCGACCAAAGACGACAACAAAACATTTTGATTTCTATGTTCAGAATGTTGTTTATTACGCAGTTGTTGAAGCACTTTATTAAGCCGCTCTGTGGCTGATAACACGGTTTCAAATACATCATCAACAAAAGCAGGGTTATCACGATGTTTCGAAACATTGCTGTTGATCAAAGCTAGTTGGCCCTGAATATTCTTAAGATCATGTACCAAGAATGCCGACATTCGGTGAAAAGCTTCAAACTGTTTAGATTCGGCGAGCTTACTGTTCGCTTCATTCAACGAGATAAAATTGCTTAGCTGCTTAGTGACCGCAAACAGCAAGTCGCGATCTTCCCAATTGAGGAATGTTTGATTTTTGCCTCTAGCCAACATGAACAATCCCCATATTTCATTGTTATGAATTACAGGAATAATCAAATCAACATTGGCTTCCCGAAGTACAGTTAACTCAAGTGATAACCCCTGATACGCATCCTCAACAAAAAGATACTCTTGCACATCGATGATCCAGCCAGACTGATGGCAAAAATCAGCAATAGTCATCAAATTTTCATGTAACTGTTCATCAACTTGCATATCCATATTGATGGTACTGACTACTTTAAAGTGGTGATCCGCAGTTTTTTTAATTAAACAACCGCCAGGTGCATCGATCGATGAACAAATAACTTTTAACGATGTTTGATAGCTGTCTTCACTTTCACTTGCTTCAATTTGCTCAATAGAGCGAAGCCACTCAATGCGATAGTCATACTTATTGGCAAAAAAATGTTTGGTAATAAAAACTTTAACTTCACGACGTAGCTTCTCAGTTAGCAGCAAGGCTGCCAGTACAGCCATTCCAAGTGCCGCAAAAGAGATACTGAGCACATTGCCCCATTCACCACCAAACAATTTCAACGCGTAGCCTGCGAATGACAGCGTAAGTAAGTAGCCACCGGCGATTAATATCATTGAGCTGTAAAAAACGACTTCGCGCGAAACAAAAACATCAACAGACCAGTCTTTAATACGGCGAGCACTAACCAAGAAAAATGGCATACCTAGTGCAATAACATACCCTCGTGCATACCAAAAATTAAAATCAAGCTGGTCGAGCATTGAGGCTTGCGCAAAGATAATAAAATCAACCACCGTAATTACGCCAAGCGAAATCACTAATGGCCACAGCATCCATTTTTCTCGTGATTCGGCGTTACGATAAAGCTGCTCTAAGAGCACAATGACAAATAGATTTAAGACGAGAAATAATAAAAAGAGCGAGTTACTGCCGAGCTCTGTTTGATGAGCAAGAACCCAAGTAACTGCTGATAATACTATTAGACTCACTACATACTTGAGCAGCCAAGGCTGTTGAAGTAACTGTGACCATGCAGTTAACCTCGCACGAGCCGCAAACAAAAATATGATTAAGCTTAATAATTTAACATTTTCTGCAAGCAAAACCGGCTTCAGCGAGTTACTATAATAAACTTGAACAAAACCTGTGACGGTAGCAACCAAAGTAAAGAGTACGCTGCTGGCAATCAACACCGCGATGAGTGACTTCTTTCGAATAACAATAAGTAAAAAGAAAAAGACTAAATAAGCAAGCGACGCCGCGCCATAGCCAGTAATAGCAACCCAATTCATATTAATCCCTATACGTTACAGGCTAACTACAATGATATAGTTGCCTCATCTTTCTTCTTAAATACTCCAGCAAATGCTTTATATGTTAAGTGTGGCAGCAAGATATTAATCGGCATCTTTAACCAATGAGAGCGCACAAATAAGCACAGTGACGCCCATTTGTATTTAGAGTTTTGCCTCACTTTTAGATCAGGGTTCAACACGGTAGTAAATGCGTTAACTATTCGATTAGCAATAGTTTTTGATGGCAACCCTGACTCTAGATTTTTCATAACGAATGCATCCACTTGAAATGAAAAAAAGGCTTGTTGCAACCTAAGAGAATAATACAGAAGAAAGCTAACATTCAGCGCTTCAGCACGCTGACAAAGTCGCATTTGAAAATCATCATCTCTTTGTTGAAATTCAATTAGCATCAGATAGATATCATGAATATCACGAAAGCCATGATTAAACTCACCATCAAGTAACAAGTGAATTATGCTATGAAGTACTTTATCCTCATTACACAATGTGTTGGTGCTATGCTTATTTTCGGTGTCAATTTCCAATAACTTATCTGAGTTAAATGAAACTCGGCTAACAATTGGTAATAAATGATGATGAAGGTCTAATGTCATACCAGTTTTGGTGTTCACCATCGGCGGTAGCTCATGCATCCAGTCTCGGTAGTACTTTTGGTCATGCTCATCAAGTGACTTGACTTGCCAACCATTCCAACCAAGTATTTCTTCTGCCGCTTTGAGCTCTTCCTTTTTAACAAATACATCGATATCTGAGAACAATCTACCTTCACTACAAGTGAGCTTTTCCAGCAGATACGCACTGCCTTTTAAATAAACAGGTGTGATGCCTACCATACCTAACGTATTGTTAATTTTTTCAACCTCCCTTACCGCATCGTCGCGATGAGCAATGAAAACTTTATTTGCTGACTCAAAGTGCCATTTCATTTCATTCGGCACATGACAGAACAATTGTCGCTTAATAAGCATGGCATATACTCGAGCTAGCATGCCCGTATAATAGCTTTGCTCAATCAATTGTTGCCACTGTTCAGGTCGCCAAGCTCCCACTTCAGTGGGAGTGCTAAGAAATTTAATCAGAGGAGTTATCTTTATACTCATTCCACCAAAGAGTCCATTACTCTAATCGCATACTCTAAATTACCGTCATAATGAAAACTAAAACATTCCACTTGGTCGTGGAGTTTGCCTAAGGCACAAAATCCATCGTTAGCTAACACATTATAATTGAAAGAATTCTCAGCTAGTCTCATAAAGCTCTCACCTTTAGAGAGTTCGTTTAGTCTATTTTCAATGTTACGTTGAAACTTTGGGTAAACAACAATTGACGGAATCGCCAATTCACTTTTTGCTTTAAGGCTTTCAGAAGGAGCCCTGACATGGGCAACTGAGCCTTTTATAGTATCTTTAACTACGGAAGAAAAAGGATCATTGCCAATATAAGATTTAATCAAATCAATAGACTGATTTTTTAGACTGATTGGTCTGGGGTTGGGGTGAATATATGAATCATTTATATTTACCATAGTGAGTTCATCAGATAATAAGCGCCAGCCGCCTAATTCGACCAAGGCTGCGCACAATGTGCTTTTTCCGGCTCCAGGACTGCCAGGAAGAATCAACGCCTTACCATTTTTTTCGACGACAGCGGCATGAATAATCAAATATCGGTGATCATGACTCGTCACACACCAATTCAGCCCCCATTCAAATAGCGGGAAGGCTTGGGCGCATGGTAATGGACTAAAAGGCTCTATTCCATTAAAGCTGAATTGAACTTGTGGCTTCAGAAGCCCACGAATACCTGACGATCGTTGCAAAGAAACATTAAAATCAACCATTCCATCAACAATGGCGGCATTGCGATAAAGCTTTTTAATACCTCGTGCAACACTTACTATGTTAGACGAAAGTTTAACCGCGTAAGATCCTGCTTCGAATCTCAATCCAGCTGTTGTTAATTGACAAATTAACTCTTTCTCTGGTAAATCTTTGATAATCACTCAATACGCTCAATCAACTGCAATCGCTCCAGTGTATCAAGAGATTGTGACAAAGAATCCAGTTCAAACCTTTGATGATTTTCTAACGACATCAGTAACTGCTCTAGAGTCAACAAACGCTCATCTTCCAATGCAAAAAAAACCGCTGTTTCAATTGCTGGCAGCAATATAGTTTCTTTCGATAACGTATCAAATAACACCAATTCAGGGGGACAAGCATATGATAAAAGCTGTCTATGCTTGGTTTTTGTAACTCTCAAAATACTGATTAATGGTATAACTGAGCAAAGAACTTTTGTAGATCGAGTGTATCTAAGTTCAACACAGCACCAGTTGTTGTTGTGTAGGTTTGTTGCATTGAAGTGTAAGCCATGTAGACACCACGAATATCAATGGCATTGATTTTACCGTCCCCGTTACCCCAATTATAGTAATTGGCATTAAGGAAATTAGAAATCATATGGAATTCTAAAGTGCCAGGGTTTTTTAATAATACGTCGTGCAATGTATCTGAAGGGTCTACATACACACTAGGCGTTGCACCACTAAAGGCTTCCCATGCATAAAACAAAGTACCATCGGGATCGTCGGGATATATACCTTTCTTAGTATTGTAGCTTAACGAGCCAGCTTTTCGTGGATTAGGGTAAAAACCAGCCTTAATCCAATTATCTCTGCTGCCATCTTGGTTTCCAGTCTTGTAACCATTTTCTTTCCAACCACCAGGGCTGATTCCACCACAACCAACATTATGGCGAGCAACCCCCGAAGGATTAACAGATTGGAACCCGGAAAGGCTGCAAACGGCACCATAAGCTGGGCGACTAGCTAGCGTAATAGCCAAAGGCGTACCAATCACAGCCTTTTTGAAAAGGCTTCTACGCCCTTTCTGTTTCTGTGATGCTGAATTCACTTCCGCTGTAGACTTTTTAACGCTCATAAACCTTCTCAACTCTAAATGCCGCTAATGACTATTGGGGGCAACGACTTTTACAAAATTCAAGCAAAAAACAAACCATGTCATGAATAACGCATAACTACAGCGCTTCAACAACTATAACGATTTTTAGAACCCCTAAATTGTCAAAATTACTGACACTAAATGTAGTTAATTCACTGACTTTTAGTATAGTAATCTCATTAATAAGAGCTATCAATAAATAACATTTATTGCAGTAACCGCCTAGACACATGGCTTCATTATCTATACTATTTCGCCCGCTGCACCCATAGCTCAGCTGGATAGAGCGCTGCCCTCCGGAGGCAGAGGCCGCAGGTTCGACTCCTGCTGGGTGCGCCATCGCTCTATTATTCTCTTCTTGCTTAGCTTTCATAAATTCTTCAATGATTCCATTCGTCACTAACTCGTAAGTAAACCGTAAGCATTTGTTTAAAAAAACGTCACAGCTCTGACATAAATCACTTCTAGCATAGCCCCCGTAAGTTCGGTTATCGGAAATACGACACCAGCAAATTTACCGACAGCATTATTTTCCAACGGCATTGAGCAGGGCGCACTATGAAGCAACATCATCGCACGGTTTGGTTATCTGATATTCACCTAGGCTGCAAAGATTGCAAAGCAGACTTGCTGCTCGATTTTCTTCAATATAACACCATGGACACACTCTACCTAGTGGGTGATATTGTTGATTTTTGGGCATTAAAGCGTCAGTTTATGTGGCCAGAAAGCCACAACTGTTTGCTTCACGCCTTGTACCAAAAGTCACTTGATGGCACACATGTGGTCTATTTACCAGGCAACCACGACGAAATCATTAAGCCATATGCCAATATGCTATTCGGCAAAATCGAAATTAAAAAACGCCTTGTGCACACTACAGCACAAGGTAAGCAACTATTGGTATTACACGGTGATGACTTTGATGGCGAAGTTTGTTTGGGTAAATGGCAAGCTTGGCTTGGCGACAAACTTTATGATGTGCTGCTCTGGCTAAACCGCAACCTCGATCATTGTCGCAGAATGCGTGGCTTTCATTATTGGTCGCTGGCCGCTTACATTAAAAAACGCATTAAAAAAGCAAACGAAGCCATCGCCCGCTATCGTGACGCAACACTTAAGGAAGTTGCCCGAAATAATTTAGATGGCGTGGTATGTGGCCATATCCACCACCCCGAAATTGTTGAGCAAAATGGCTTGCTATATTGCAATGACGGTGACTGGATTGAAAGCTGCAGCGCCCTTACTGAAAATGCGTATGGAGAACTTAATTTATGCTACTGGACAACAATGCAACCTAAGCTGACCGTTGTCTCTATGGCGAGTTAATCGTTGTGCTAAGAGTTTTAGCTGAGTGCTTGTTAAGCACTTTTTAGGCATAGCTAACAGCCCCTTTAGAGTCTCAATAACAATGGTCATAAAAGCATCATCTAGCTGTCACCTTTTATTCATCTGCTTCACTTAACGTGCACAAAAGCTTGCCACAGAGTGAGTATTTCAGGTGTAAGGAAAGAATATGTTTCGAGTTGATGATGTAGTTGCACAAAACCTACCCACACTTAATGATAAGCCTTGGTTAGCAAAACCCGTAAAAGCAGCCTTAAGAGGCTTGTTGCACGAAAAAGAGTTCTTAGATTTCGAGCAAAGATATCCTCACCTCACCGGCTTAGATTTTGTTGAACAAGTGCTGAATATGTTCAATATCAGCTATTCAGTACGTGATTCAGAGCGTGAAAACATCCCCTCGACAGGACGAGTCGTTATCATAGCCAATCATCCTATTGGCTCGCTCGACGGCCTTGCACTGATCAAAATGGTTGCCGATATTCGCCGTGACGTCAAAGTAATAGTTAACAGCTTGCTGATGAACATCAAACCGCTCAGCCCGATGTTATTACCTGTTAACAATATGGGCGGTAAAACTCCCAAAGAAAACTTGCAAGCTATTCACGAGCACCTAGCGCAAGACAGCGCTATTATTGTGTTTCCAGCTGGCGAAGTGTCGCGTATTCGCCCAGCTGGTGTTAGAGATACCAGGTGGCACGCTGGCTTTCTAAAATTTGCACAAGCGGCGAAGGCTCCCATCGTACCTGTTTATATCAAGGCGAAAAATTCAGCGGCCTTTTATGGCGTTTCTATGATGTATAAACCGGCATCAACTTTGCTCCTAGTCAACGAAATGTTTAAACAACAGCAAAAAGACATCCCGATGCGCATTGGGAAGCAAATTCCATTTGATAGCTACCATGGTATGCCGCTTGATATTAAAACCAAAACGAAGCTGTTTAAGAAGCACTTATACCGTTTAAAAAATAATAAAGCCGATATATTTCAAACACAAAGCGCGATCGCCCCGATTGAAGATAGAAAAGTGCTGAAAAAAGCCATTAAGCAATGTGAATACCTTGGCACCACTCAAGATGGCAAAGGAATCTACTTACATCGCGCAGTTGAGAATGACCCGATCATGCGAGAAGTAGGTGTACTGCGTGAAATTGCCTTTCGTATGGTCGGCGAAGGTAGCAACTTACGACGTGATATCGACAAATACGACAGCCACTATTTCCACTTAATTTTGTGGGACAACGAGGAGCTAGAGATCGTCGGCGCCTATCGCCTAGCAGACACGCAAGCGGTACTTGATCAGCAAGGGTTATCCGGTTTATACACTCACTCGCTCTTTGAACTAACAGAACAAATGTCACCTTATTTAACACAAGGTTTAGAGCTTGGTCGCAGCTTTGTACAACCTAAGTACTGGGGTAAGCGCAGCCTAGATTATTTATGGTATGGCATCGGGGCTTTCTTGCAAAAGTACCCACATTATCGCTATTTGTTTGGGCCAGTAACCATGAGTAATGCACTGCCGCAATCGGCCAAAGAACTGCTAGTGTATTTCTATCAATTGTACTTTGGTGCAGACCGCGAGATCGCGCCGTCGCGATCTCCATTTACTTTAAACCAGCCAGCGATGGAACAGCTAAAGTCACAATTTGTCGGCGATGATTACAAAGCGGATTTCGCCAAACTTAAACACCTACTTGCTAATATGGGAACAAGCGTACCAACACTTTATAAACAATACAGTGAATTAACTGAAGCTGGCGGAGTGAAATTTATCGACTTTGGCGTCGACAAAGACTTTAACGACTGTATTGATGGTTTAGTATTGCTAGATATCACTCAACTTAAACGAAAAAAACGCGAGCGCTATCTGGGTGAAAACGAATAAAGCGTCACAAAGGTTTACTTAATAACACCGATTGACTGGCAGTATTTAGGTGCAATTTAAGTGCTACCATAAAGCTGCCGTAAATCTTACACAACGTAAATACAGTACACTTTTCGTCTATTAATCAATGCCCATCAAGCGTACCAATAACGTTTGATAGATTGCTTGTAGTTGTTGCAGGTCAGAAATTTTTACACGCTCGTTAACTTGATGAATTGTGCAATTTGGCACACCTAATTCAACAACCTGACAACCAGTCTGAGCGATAAAGCGCCCGTCAGAAGTACCACCTGAAGTCGATAACCTTGGAAAACGCTTGGTTACTTGATAAATCGCTTGTTCGACCACGCCAATTAAGTTCTGCTTATCATCCACCACTTCAGTCAAGTAAGGATGGCAAGGGCGCAACCATTCAATCGCGATCGTTTTTTGTATCTGGCGTAAGCCATCCTCTATTCGTTGCACTATGCTATGTTCGCTGTAAACATGGCTATAGCGAATGTTGAAACACAATTTACTTTGGCCAGGAATGATATTGTCAGTCCAACGACCAGTATCAATGCCGGTAATTTGCAAACTTGTACCTGGAAAATCATCGCTCCCCTCATCCCAAGATAAGTGATTCAACCAAGAGGCAATATCTGCCGCCGTATGTGCGGCATTATCAGCAAATTGGGGGTAAGCAGCATGACCTTGCCGGCCACTAATGGTCAATTCGGCAGAAATTGCACCACGCCGCCCAACTTTGATCACATCACCTGTTTTATGGCTGGCCGTAGGTTCACCGACAATACAGTAATCAGGCAATAAATCATGTGCCGCTAAGTGCTCTACTATCGATTTTGTGCCAAATTCAGCTTCGCCTTCTTCATCGCTAGTGATCAATACTAAAAACGTGTTTTTTTGTGTATTAATGCGATTAATTGTGGCTTCTATTGCCGCGAGCATCGCGGCGATTCCCCCCTTCATATCGGCAATACCGCGACCAATAATCTCATCACCTTTTAACGTTGCAATAAACGGGTCGGTGCGCCAGTTATCTTCATCGCCAGCAGGCACCACATCGGTATGACCGGAGAAAGCAATTTTCGTATCACCTTCCCCTAATGTCGCGACTAAATTAGCGACACCGTTATCGGTAAATTGATGTGTTTTAAAACCTAGCCTACGCAAAACCTCACCAATGTAGTCCTGACAACCAGCATCCATCGGCGTTATCGAGGGGCGATTAACTAAATTTTCAATATGTTCAAACAGTAAATAGTGTTCAGATAAAGAAAATTTTAGTGACGAAAGAGACATAACAACTTATACACTTTGCCAATTTTATCGTCAGCTTAGAAGACGTTATTGACAGTTCGGTGACAGTTCGGTGTCAATGGTATGAAACACTGACAAACCTCACTTTGTACTAATTTGTATCAAGGCTTTTAAAGCACGTTTTAGGTGAGTAGAATGCCGTCAACTACAACAGGATCAATAGAAGTATTAAGCTATGTCTGCAGACACTTTCGCTGAAAACAGTGCCCTACAAAATACCGCAACCTATGCCGAGATTACCGGCTGGGGTAAATGTGTACCACCAGCTGAATTAACTAATGATGATTTAGCTACATTTGTTGATACCAGCGATGAGTGGATCACCACACGTACCGGCATTAAATCGCGTCGCATTTCACATGTAAATACTGCTGAATTAGCAGCGCTTGCCGCAAAGCGTGCTATGGCAGCGGCCGGTATTAGCCCAGAAGAAGTTGACTTAGTTGCTTTAGCTACCTCATGTCCAGATACCATAGTGCCGAATACAGCTTCTAAAGTGCAGCAATTGATTGGCGCTAAAAACGCCGCAGCGTTTGATTTAAATTCAGCCTGTACTGGCTTTTTATATGCGCTGCAAAATGCGACAGCACAAGTACGCTCAGGCATGATCAAAAAAGCGGTTGTTATTGGTGCTGAACGCATGAGCTGGTGGGTAAACTGGGCGCTGCGTGAAACCGCAGTTTTATTCGGTGATGGTGCAGGCGCAGTCGTGATTGAAGCTAGCGATAAACCAGCAGGATTAGTCCACGCTAAGCTCGGCTGTGATTCAGAAGCTAGAGATATTCTTGAAATTCGCGGTTTTGGTACTGATATGGATCGTTACGAAAACCCACCGTCAGCCTTAGATGTGCACTTTATGGGGCCTGACATTTTTAAACGTGCTGTACGTGCAATGGGACAAGGCTCTGAAACCGTGCTTAAACAAGCACAGCTTAATGTTGAAGATATTGACCTTTTAGTCCCGCACCAAGCAAACTTGCGCATCATCGCATCCCTACAAAAACAGTTTAAGCTAACTGATGATCAGGTCATGGTAAATATCCACAACTACGGCAACACATCGGCGGCTACGGTGCCAATTGCACTTTGTGAAGCCGTTGAATCTGGTCGTGTAAAACCTGGCGCGAATATTATGACAGCTGCATTTGGTGCGGGTTTAACATGGGGTGCAGGTTATATTAAGTGGGGCGAGCGCGTGACACCAGTGAGCACCTGTGATGAAGAGCTGCCAGCCAACGATAAGTCAGCGAAAGAGTTACTGTCGATTGCAATTAAGCACTGCCTTAACCAATAAAACAATTAACCGTCTAATATCAATTAATTAATTCAATTGGTATGAAACTATGTTTTAATTAAAAAGCCGTAACCACGGCTTTTTTTGTTTGTGTTGAAGAGCTAAAACCTATGTCTAGATCTCGCCATCAGTTATGTCAGGTAACCTTACTGGGCAACCTAGTCGCTAAGCCTGAAATTCGCTATCAAGCGAATCCCGTACTTGCTGTTACAGAGTTAACACTGGCGACAACTCATCGATGGCAAGACAAGCAGCAACAAACCAAAGAGTGGACCAGCTACCACCAAATCAAAGTTGTTGGTAATGCTGTTGAAGAGGCGATCGCACAGGCCAATAAAGGAGACTTGCTGCTGGTAAGTGGTTACCTAGCAACAAATTCAATCAACCGCAGTGAGATTGTTCACGCAACAACTGTTGAGCACTTTGCGAAAGGTTTTACTCCCAATATTAACCAAGTAATTTGCAGTGCAGAACTGGTTTCAAACGTAGAATTAGTCACCAGCGAACGTGGTCAACCCCTCGCACATTTTAATGTCGCCATCTCGCACCGAGCCTATAGCGAACAAAAGCAACAACTTATAGATCACAACATCACTCGAACAGTACAAGTTTGGGGGCACACCGCTAGCCAACTTCATCAACAAGCGAGCTTGGGTGCAAACTTAGTAATTGAAGGGCGACTCACTTATGCTAACGACGCTGAAAAAACACAGCAAATTACCGCCAAAAGCGTTCACGTGTTACTCAAATAAATCTATTGAAACTGTTGATTTTTCGGTCATTAACAACGATTATTAGAGGATAATAACAAGCTACCAACAAGATCAGTTCAAGTAGATTGCAGTCGGTTGAGGTGCCAATTTTAAGACCATATGTGGGTCAACTTTAACGACACTGTAAGTATGAATACACTTCGTATTATAATTTTTTTAGCCTTTTACTTTTTGCTAGTCGCTTGGAGTTCAAGCGCAGAATTAAGCTTCAAACCTTTTGCCACCTTGCCGAAGCATATTGCCGAGCAGGTGATCGCTATATATCCCATTTCGAAATACTATCAACATTTTATAGTCGCTAGCGCATCTGGAGAGTTATTTATTCTTAATGCGAGTAAACGCCAGCCTGAGCTGACACCGCTGAACCACAAATTACTCACCGAAAAAGATAACTCAAGACTTCTTGCCATTGCACTACACCCTAATTTCGACACACGCGAGCAAAACGGCTACCACAAGTTTTATAGTGCTCATCAAGCTGCAATTGATCAAGCCAACACTAAAGCCAGTCGAATTGTAGGTCGGCAATTCAACAAAGACTCCCTGGAGCAAGATATTGTGCTTAAAGAGTGGCAATTAAGTGACAGCATTGACCTAGAAGAGGTCACTGTACGAGAGGTGCTGAGAATTGGGTTACCAACATCGACCACTGCAAAAGTACAACTGGCATTCAATCCTTACCATAGAGCGTGGGATGATAATTTTGGTTTGCTGTATATAGGTTTAAGTGCAATTAAAGGTTTCGCAACTTCACCACTTTATTCGGGCAGCATATTGCGTATCAAACCCGAACAATTTGGTTTAAAACCTTACACGGTTCCTCCAACAAATCCCTATGTGGAAAACGCAGAGGTTAACCAAGAAATTTTTAGGTTCAAACTGTCACAACTCGGTCATTTCACTTGGCCTGATAGAGTTAATGAAACACTTTGGATTGATCATCAAGACGAGCAGACACACAAGATCAGCCGGGCTTCTAACCCTTTATCCACCGTGTTTCGTTACAAAAATCTTGAGATCAGTGATTTTCAAATACTTCCCTATTACGGGAACCAAGCAGACCAGCTTTTTGGCTCCACTCTAGTGGTAAGTGTTCATCAAGACCAACCATATCTAGTAAGCCTAACCAAGCATGCCAGTAGCAGTGACTATCAATTAACACCAATTATACCGCTCGGCGTAGAGCTACCAGTAAAATTGTTTCACGATGCAGTTGGCGGCGTGCTGATGTATCAACCTTCGACAGGCATATTGTCTCGTTTAGTCAATAACCTTGCCGATTCAAAAGAAACATTGGTAACAGACTCCAATACGGGGTTAGATAAATTAATCGTTTTTCTGATAATGCTATCGCTGACAAGTTGGGGATTATGGCATACCTATCGTCGAATTAATAAGCGTAGATTCTCTGTTACCAGTTTTTACCAACAACAGTTTAATCACCTAGAACTATCCAGTGATCACAGTGTAATTCATCTGTTTAAACCGCACCAATCCGTCCCTAGTAAAAGCTTAGCAATTGGAAACCTTGCAGGGATTAAACTGCTTATCAACAATATCAGCGTGGTTGAGTTGTCCATTCAACAAGGCATGACCAATGACTTTGATAATATTTGGCGTCAGACATGTAATGTCGAAAAGCGAGAGAAAATGACTGACGGAAAGTTAAGGCATATTCAATTAGCTATAACTGACAGTGAGCGGCAAATATATTTAGTTAGTCTGTATCTACGCAAAGGTGATAATCGTATTTCAAAAGCGAGCTATCAGGCAGCGTTGGTCAATGCAGTAGACTGGGCATGGCGTTTGTCTGCATTACTTGCACCTGAAACGACGGAGCAAAGGGAAACGTCATCGGATGTAATTATCGATAAATCAAGACCTATAAAAACGCGAAAGACGTTTTTAAACTGCTCTGCACTCGCAAAAGCAAAAGCAAGTAGTCCGCTCTCTAGCGAAAACACCGTAAACAATTCAGACAACGAGAATGAAGAAAAGTGTGTAGAAGAAAGTAAAGTGGAAGCCAAAACAGAGCAAATAGCAGACACTACCCATGCTCAAAAAGCTGATGTTGATGATTTCCATTTATTTTCAACAACGAATACAACTGAAGAGCCAGGAGCCCTTGCCGAAAACAGTGGACTAACCCGTGGCCAAACTGATACGCAAATCATTTTAGCTTTAGAAAAACTCGTCAGCCTAAAAAAACAAAACTACCTCACTGAAGAAGAGTTTGAACAAGCAAAAGCTAAGTTACTTAACGGCTTGATGTAAGCGTGTAACTAATAAATCAAAATTCTGAAGCTTGCACTTAGCGGGCTCCCTTAATGCCCCTGCTTTATGTTTTAGCACTCCACTCATATAATGGCAGCACTGCCATTTACACCACGAAAAGTAGTAGAGCGCCAATATCGACAGCCTAAGCCAATTAATCACGAGTAGCACCTGGTTCACCGCCACGCCATCAGGCTTTTTACTTTGCTATCTCATCTTAAGTTTAGCGACTGGGATGGGGTTACCACGACAAGTAGCAGCGTTATCTACAGGTATGCTGTTTGGCGCGAAAGTAGGTTTTATGGTGGCTACAGCCGCCACAATTTCTGGTTGTATGCTAACGTTTTTGGCTAGCCGATATTTATTCGCCCGTTGGGTCTACCAGCGTTTTCCAAGTAAATCTTTGGTTATACATCGCTTTTTATCAGTTAATACTTTTACAAAAGCACTGATCATTCGAGTTTTGCCGCTGGGTAGTAACTTCATCACTAATATTGTCGCAGGTGCGACAAAATTACCTTTTACCCCCTATATTGCTGGCTCTGCGTTGGGCTTTATTCCACAAATGGTGATTTTTTCACTGGCGGGTGCAGGCATTAAATTAGCAGCAGAAACTCAACAGCAAATGAGCGTCGCACTAGCTGGGTTAGCGCTAGGGTTAATGCTCATGCTCTACATAAAGCATAAACACAAATTACAGGCGAAAAAAAAGCTTAGCCAAGGCTAAGCTTTTCGAAATCATAATTTCACCAAAAAGCGCCATTAGCCCTCTAGCGTAGACAAGTACTTCACAATGTTAATGTAGTCTTGTTCGAAGTTATTGCGGTCTAACTTATCAGCGTTGATACGGTATTTACCGTTTACAACGACTGTTGGAACACCCGTTAGTGCGCGTTTTTTCACTAAGTCGTTTTGCATTTTCTTCATCAACTTAGCTTTGCTATTCACTGAAAAGCTCTTAAATGCCTTGTCGAATGCCGCACCATCTACACCGTTTAATACGAAGATGTTGCGAATATCCTTTTCTTCGGTAATAGCACCGCGTTGTACTTGAATGTAGTTAAAAATCGCAGCAGCAATTTTGTCTTCAACTTTTAATTGTTGTGCAGTGGCTAACGCTTTAGTGACCATAAATTGGATTTCAGGCGTTGTAAAGCGTAAGAAATCAACGTGGTTACGTTCAAAAGACACACCTTCTGGCAGGTTCTTTTTCACGTTTGCAAAGAAAGGTTCAAAACGCAAACAATGTGGGCAATAAAAAGAAAAGTACTCACGAACTTCAGGCTTTTTAGATAACTGGTCACTGACTTTAGTGTACTGGTTACCTTCTTGGTAATTCGCGGCTTGTGCGGCAAATGGCAACAACATAACCATTAACAAACTAGCAAAAATTTTTTTCATCTCTGTTCCTTTACGGTAATAAGCTTAGCGGTGCCTGCGTTAAGGCAGCGTGTTGCTCTTTCAACACTAACACCTGTTGTTCCCAGTATTTATCGGTATTAAACCACGGGAAGTTACGCGGAAACGCTGGATCTTGCCAACGTTTACTTAGCCAAGCAATGTAATTGACTAATCGCATTGTACGCAAAGATTCTATCAAGACAAGCTCGCGCGCATCAAATGAAAAGAACTCTTCGTAACCGCTTAACATGGTGTCTAATTGTAAAAATTGTTGCGATCTATCCCCAGAGAGCATCATCCATAAATCTTGGATTGCTGGGCCTTGGCGACAATCATCTAAGTCAACAAAGTGTGGTCCTTGCTCGTCACGCCACAAAATATTACCGGCATGACAATCGCCATGTAAGCGTATGCTCGATTTTGGTTGGTACTGACTTAACGCCAGCTGAATCACTTGATCGAGTACCGTAAAAAAAGCATTTTCGATGTGCATAGGCACAAAGCCACTATTGGCTATCGTCTCACGTGCCTCAAGCAAAAATTCATTGGTGTTAAATGATGGGCGGTGCGCAAACGCTTGCTTGCTACCCACGGCATGAATGCGGCCAACAAAACGCCCCATCCATTCCAATTGATCTAAGTTGTCTACTTCAAAGATGCGCCCGCCACGGCATGGATAAAGCGCAAAGTGATACCCTTGGTGTTCAAATAAACTCTTACCATCGCGCAAAATCGGCGCAATTACTGGAATTTCTTGCTCAGCTAACTCTAGCGCAAAATCATGTTCTTCTTGAATTTGCGCCAGCTGCCAGCGCTGCGGCCGATAGAACTTAGTGACCCAGCGCTCACCGTGTTCATCCTGAAACTGATAAACACGATTTTCATAGCTATTAAGTGCTAATAAACCCGATTCAGCATAAACGCCAATGCTTTCTAAGCCGTCTAAAATGAGATCGGGCGACAGTGAAGAAAAATCAAAAACCGCCATTAGCGCTTCTTAAAGAAGCGACTATCGTGAGCTAAACGCACATCACTATCTTGCTCGGCAAGTTCAACAACAAAGGTAATATCAGTCATATAGTCTTTCAATTCGTATGGGTCAACGGCAATGCTAATTGGCAGAGTATATACTGATGCCGCCTTAACAAACACCTCGCTTTCACCAATCCACTTGGCGCCGTCAATTCCTTCAACGGACAATCGATAAGTGTTGTCTTGCTGCGACTTGTTCAAAATTTTCAGGGTGTAAACGTTTTCCACTTCACCGTTAAAGTTCTCGCGAGCTAATTCATTGCGGTCGCGAATAATGTCCATCGAAACGGGGACACGAGTAGCAATTTCATAACCTAACAATGAGGTCATAATGATCATCAAGGTTGCATAGCCAACTAATTTGCCACGCAGGATATGGACTTTCTTGCCTTTAAGCTCATGTTCTGTGGTGTAACGAATCAAGCCAGGTTCATAGTTCATTCGCTCCATTACGCCATTACAGGCATCGACACAAGCACCACAGTTAATGCACTCGTATTGTAAGCCGTTGCGAATATCTATGCCGGTTGGGCACACCTGAACACATAAATTGCAGTCAATACAATCTCCTAATCCTAAAGCTTTAGGGTCTTGTTTACGGCCACGTGCACCGCGATTTTCTCCGCGATTGTAATCATATGAAACCGTCAATGTGTCTTTATCAAACATTGCTGATTGGAATCGTGCATAAGGGCACATATGCAAACACATAATCTCTCGCATCCAACCGGCGTTACCGTATGTACAAAAGGCAAAAAACCAAACAAAGCCCGCTGCCATCAGCGAGGTTTCGAGTGTGAAAAAGTCGATAAACAGTTGACGAACAGGAGTGAAATAGCCGACGAAAGTGAGCGCGGTCAGCACGGAGAAAAAGAGCCAACAGAAATGTTTTAGCGCCTTTTTGCGCAGCTTAGTGGCATCCATTTTTTGCGCATCGAGCTTTTTACGCTGATTGGCTGTACCCTCAATTTTTTCTTCAAACCAGATAAAAATAAAGGTCCATACGGTTTGTGGACACATGTATCCACACCACACACGCCCTAAAAAGGTAGTGACAAAAAACAGTAAAAAAGCACTTAAAATAAACAGCCATGCCAGCAAGGTTAAATCTTGCGGCCATAGGGTTAGGCCCCAAATATTAAAGCGCTGCTCGCCAATATCGAAGAGTACCGCTTGTTGGCCATTAAAGTTCACCCAAGGAATGGCTGCAAACATAAACAAAAAGACGAAATTCATCTTTTGTCTTAACTGCTGATAGAAGCCTGTGACTTTGCGCACATAAATTTGGTCGCGCGGCTTATAGTGCTCTTGGCTACCACTTTTAGGTTGATGAATTTCTACATTCTTGACGGGAATTGCTGATTTGCCGCCTAGCTCTTTCTTGTTGTCACTCACTCTAAACCCTAGCCCCCTGGGATGATTGAATTTCGTTATGCAATAGCGCGCAATGTAATCGCTGTTTGGAATTTATTCTTTGATGAATTTTGATTATGCTACTGCCACTTCACCATTATATGATAAGCCATGAAAAATATATTGATCTTAATCGTCTTCGCCGCTGTTTTTCTTCACTTTTACCCGCAACCTGAGGTAACCACTTGGTATGAAGAAAAAAAAGAAGCGGTGCTTGAGATGTTCTCAGACGCCACAGATACCAAAGTGCGCCTAAAAGCCGATCGTGTTTTTAAAGATATTGAACCTAAATTCAATCAATTCAGACCCAGCGAAATCAAGCACGTGGAACAAATCACCAGCTCACGCAAAGCTATCGTTAGCTATTACAATGAATATTGCGCCAATAAACGTGATACTAAGCTATACGCAAAGAATCAGGCACTTGTTTGCCAAACCATGTCAAAGTATTCGAGTTTCTTCTAAGATTGGTTGATGTGGCGTGATCACAATAGCAATCGATTTTGAGGTTGGCGTAAAGCTTTGCTGACCAACACTGGCAAGCGGCACTAGCGCGTTAGCCTCAGGAAAATACGCGGCAGTATTGCCCGCTGGCATATCGTAAGGAATTAAGCGAAAACCAGTGACCTTGCGCGTGATTTCATCAGGCCAAAGCGACTCAATATCCACTAATTGCTCGGCTTGCATACCTAGTGCCTTAATGTCGTCTGAATTGATTAGCAGTACTTTACGATCACCGGAAATACCGCGATACCTGTCTTCAAAGCCATATACCGTGGTGTTGTACTGATCATGCGAGCGCAGTGTTTGTAAGGTAAATACGCGATCGCTAGATAATGCCCGCACCGACGCAGGCACTATCGCCTCAGGTAATGAATGAGACAAAATTTGTGCTTTTTGTTGCGATGTTTGCCACAAACGTTCAGCAGCGCTATTCCCCAAGTAGAAGCCACCTGGCGCCGTTAGTCGCTGATTCATGTTGTGAAACCCAGGAATGACTTGGCTGATCAGCTCTCGAATATTGCGATAATCTGTAATCAACTCCTGCCAGTTAACGGGTAAATTACCTAGCGTCGCCTGTGCAATACCCGCGACAATTGCCGGCTCTGAGCGCATCTCCCCTATCTCACTTGCCACCACGCCAGCCGAGGCATGAACCATAGAAAACGAGTCCTCCACCGTAACTTGCTGAGGCCCACTCGCTTGTTGATCAATATCTGTGCGCCCTAAACAAGGCAATATTAATGACTGTTTACCCGGCGTTACGTGGGTGCGATTAAGCTTGGTGGCAATATGAACGGTTAGCTGGCAATTCGCCATCGCCTGTTTGCTCAATTCGGTATCGGGTGTTGCCGCCACAAAGTTACCACCGAGACCGACAAATACTCGACTGTGACCTGACAGCATAGCTTCAATCGCTTGCACGGTATTGTGACCATGGGCTCGTGGGGGTTCAAAGTCAAAAACCGCCGCTAATTTGTTTAAAAATGCAGGATCTGGCTTTTCGTTAATCCCCATGGTGCGATCACCTTGCACATTCGAGTGCCCACGCACCGGACACAACCCCGCACCACGTTTACCAATCTGACCAAATAACAACTGCAGGTTGGTCATTTCCTGAATAGTGGCCACTGAATGCTTGTGCTGCGTAATACCCATTGCCCAAGTAAAAATCACGTTGTCGGCATTTTGATAGAGCGTTGCCGCTTGTGCTAGTTGCGACCGACTAAGCCCAGATTGCTGCTCGATATGCTGCCAATCTGTGGCATCAACTGCGGCTAAATAATCTGCCATTCCCTCGGTGTGCGCCGCAATAAAATCGAGATCGAATACTGAAGCGCCTTTTGCTAGCGCCTGTTGATGACGTTCAGCTAGCACTTTCACTATGCCGCGCACCGCCGCCATATCACCGCCAAGGTTCGGCTGAAAATAATGACTGGATATTTGGGTGGCGCCGCCAGTAAGCATTTCGGTAGTTGATTGCGGATTCGTAAAGCGTTCTAAACCTCGCTCTTTTAACGGATTAAAACTGACTATCGTAGCGCCACGGCGTGATGCCTGACTTAACGTATCCAACATACGCGGGTGGTTCGTGCCCGGATTTTGCCCAAAAATGAATATTGCATCAGCGTGTTCAAAATCAGTTAAAGTGACAGTTCCTTTGCCGACACCAATTGCTTGTTTTAACGCTACGCCACTCGCTTCATGGCACATATTGGAGCAATCAGGAAAGTTATTCGTACCATAAGCGCGCACAAATAACTGATATAAAAATGCCGCTTCGTTGCTGGTACGCCCGGAAGTATAAAATTCTGCCTGATTTGAGCTTTCTAGCTGTGTTAAATGCTCGGCAACAAGGGCAAATGCCTCATCCCAGCTAATCGCTAGGTATTTGTCTAAGGCGCTATCATAGCTTAGCGGCTGCGCCAGCCGCCCTTGATCTTCTAAAAAGAAATCACTTTGCTTTGCCAGCCAGCTCACCGTATGCTGAGTAAAAAACTGTTCACCTACGCGGCGCCCAGTTGCTTCCCAATTCACCGCTTTTGCGCCATTTTCACAAAAGCGAAAACGCCCGGGCTCATCCTTTTCACCCCAAGCGCAACCTGGGCAATCAAAGCCATGAGTTTGATTGGTTTTTAGTAGGTTTTTAATGTTTTTAGCAACATTATCACTACGCAACAAATGCTTAGCTGTGCTTGCCAGTGCTCCCCAGCCGCCGGCACTGCCTTGATACTGGCTATAAGTTTTTTTTTGATTGGCATTCGATTTATCTGACATAGCTAATTTTCCATCGCCAACTGAGATTGGCCACAATAAACATTGGCTTGTTGCGCCTTTGTAAAACCAATGAGTGCAATATTAAAATGTTTAGCTGTTGTTATCGCTAAATCAGAGGGTGCGCCGACCGCGACAATAACAGGAATACGTGCAGCTACTGCCTTTTGCACTAGCTCGAAACTGATACGGCCACTGAGTACCAACACGCTTTGTGCTAACGATAGATTATGCTGATAGGCATGCCCCAGCACTTTGTCGACGGCATTGTGACGACCAACATCCTCCGCAATAACCAGTTCACTTGTTGAATTAGCAAGCCAAAGTCCTGTACCATGACTGCCGCCAGTTTGCAGAAATAATGATTGTCGCTCTCGAAGCTCACTAGGCAGTGAAAGCAACTGTTCTGGCTTTAACCAGCTACGCTTAGGGTTAAGCGGCTCAAATAATAACGCCAACTGCTTTAATTGGCTTTGTCCACAAACACCACAACCAGACTGACTGACAAATACCCGCTCAAAACGCTGCCAGTCAACCTCAATATGCTGCTTCAGCTTCACTTCCGCTAAGTTATCTTCTTCAAGTATTAACGCCTCAACCTCTACCAAGGTGTTAACTACGCCTTGTGAAACCAAGTAACCGAAGACTAATGCCTTATCATCGCCAGGTGTGCGCATGATGACTGCTAGCGAGCGACGTTGCCACCGCCCCTGCTGGTAATAGTTCAGCATAATTTGCAGGGCTTGTTCGCTTGCCACACTATCGCTCATTGGCGCTAAATTGACTCGCCCCGCGTTAGTTTGGTCAGAGCCTATTTGCTCGAAGCTGGGAGCCGAGATCACTAGCTGGGTTTTATTGATAACAGTCGCTTGATTCGTTGATTCCACGTTGGGCAATTAATTTCTCTATCTATGTCAGTAGTTCTAGGTTAACGGTTAATGTTCAGCGCTTTAATCGTGCCAGTAACGTGCTAAATTTCTCGTGTGTTGCTTGCTCGTTAGGATGCTTGCCCTCAGTCACGACCCATTGGCCATTCACCATAACGTCTGCAATAGCATTGGCGTGTGTGGCAAACACTAAGCTATCAAGGCAATATTTTGCGCCACTGGCATATACGGAAAGTTTAGCTTCATCTAAAACAAGTAAATCAGCTTGTTTACCAACCGCCAACTCCCCTGTATTGGACGAAGTACTCTGCGCGCCGCCTTTAGCCGCCGCTTGCCATAAATATTGACCGACCGACGGGGTCTGAGGTGTAGCCAAAACTGCACGCTGCTGCTTCGTTAAGCGCTGGGCATACTCTAACCAGCGTAATTCTTCCACTGGGCTAACCGAAATATGGCTATCGGATCCTATCGCCCAGCTCCCGTGCTCGTTAATAAATTCCGTGGTCGGGAATATTCCATCACCTAGATTAGCCTCTGTTGTTGGGCAAATGCCAGCAATGGCACCACTGGCAACAATACCTTGTCGTTCCTTAGCATCAATATGAGTAGCATGAATTAAACACCAATGCTGATCGAGTTCAGCATTATCTAAAAGCCACTGCACAGGGCGTTTTTCATAATGTGCCAAGCAATCATTCACTTCTTTTTGCTGCTCAGCAATATGAATATGAATAGGTGCGTGTTTATCTTTGCTTCGCACATATGAAACAGCTTCAAGCAAAGAAGATTTATCAACAGCACGCAGCGAGTGAGGCGCAATACCTACATTGCTGTTAGGCTGGCGCTCAGCAAGTGCAAAGCAATCATCAACCAAAGCATTAAACGCATTCATTGAATGGATAAATCGCTTTTGGCCATCATTTGGCGTCTGCTCGCCAAAACCACTAAAGCGATAAAGCACTGGCAACATCGTAAGGCCAATGCCACTGGCCTTTGCCGCATTAAAAATAGCTTCAGCCATTGCCGCAGGTTTTGCATGTACATGCCCCTGGGGATCGTGATGCAAATAGTGAAATTCAGCAACACGGGTGTAGCCTTGTTTGACCATCTCAATATATAGCTGCTCGGCAATCAACTGTGCATCGTCAACCGTTAGTTGTTCAAGGAACTGGTACATAATATTGCGCCAAGTCCAAAAGCTATCTTTCATTTCGCCTTGGCTATTTTCGCTCCCTTGCTCACTGAAGCCAGCAAATGCGCGTTGAAATGCGTGAGAGTGACAGTTCACCATACCCGGAATCACAATACCTTTAGTGACATCGGCGTAGGATTCACAGCCTTCAGCCATTGCGGTGATCAAGCCATTGTCGATGGTGATAATTTGGTTTTCCTGCCAACCCTTGCTGGTTAACACTTGTTTAGCAAAAAGTTTCATTGCAACACCACGCTATTTATTACGACTAATTTGGGCACCAAATGCGATTAAGGCGCTCACTAAAGATTTAAGTTTAGGCTGTACTTGCTCAGCGCGACTTGGCGAATAGCTTAAGCTCTGTTCATCCATATAAGTAATTTGTGACAACTCTAGCTGCAATGCATGGATATCTTGCTCTGGATTGCCATACGCTCGGGTAATATAGCCGCCTTTAAATCGGCCGTTGGTTACTTGGCTATACGGCGCGAAATTGATTGCTTCAACTTGTTCGATTAATGCCGGTGCACAGCTTTTGCCATCAGCACTACCAAAGTTGAAATCCGGCAAGCGGCCATCAAAAAAACGCGGCACATGTGACAATATTGAGTGGGCTTCTAATAACACCGCGACACCAAATTTTTGCTTAATCGCCGCCAGCTCGTTAGCAAGCGCTTGATGATAAGGTTGCCAGTAAAGCTCGACACGGCGCTCAATTTCAGCTGACGACGGCACTTTTCCGTCGACATAAAGAGGTGATAAATCAAACGCACTGGTCGGGCAAAGTTCGGTACTATTCGCGCCTGGGTATAGGTTTACACCCTTAGGATCACGGTTTAAATCAATCACATAACGATTGTATTTAGGCGCAATAATACTTGCTCCCATCGCCTCGGCAAAATCATAAAGTTTATCCAAGTGCCAATCGGTGTCGCGAACAGCTAGGCCATCGGCTGTCATATTGGCGGCGATATCATCGGGAATGGCTTGACCATTGTGCGGCATGCTGATCAAGAGTGGCGTCAAACCTTGGTGTAGCGAATAGCTTTCAGTCATCACATGAAATTGTATATACAAGTTGTATTATTAATTTACCATGCCGCTCAGAAGCAACGCAACTTACGCTAATAACCTTTAACTGTGCGCAACAACAAAAACGCCGAACTTTCGGCATTGCGAAAAGTTCAGCGCTTGTTCTGGGATTACTTGAGGCGTGTTGAGCTTGAGTTAATCTTGCTTAAAGCGTGCGATTGTCTCGCCCTGTTGATCAATAAGTTCTAAAAACTGCTCACTAAATCGATAGGTAGACACTTGCGTTATCGCTTTAGCAAATTTAGCTTCAAGCTCCATCCCTTGCTGACAAAGCATTTTCGTCATGGCTAAATGACCAAAGTTCAGTGCATTTTGCTTGATGGTGTATGCCCCAAAGTAACGGTTACAACCGGCAAAACCACTGACTTGCTGTTTTTGGGGTTCAAAGCGAAGGCTAACGGGTTTACCACCTTTGCCTTTGAGCGTTTCAGTTCCAGCTAATTGCACAAGTTGCCATTGGCGTTGATATAAGCGTGCGAGCCCAGACTCGTTGCTAACTTGTCCAGTCTGTTCTTGGCTATTGGCGGATTCAGGGGTTTGAGACACTGAGTTAACAGGGGCTTGATAACTACATGCGCTTAACGATAGTAAGGTGGTTGCGATAACGCAAACCAGAGTTGTTCCTTTGGTCATATACCTTTCCTTTTACAGATAATGGTTGTGTATACCCAAACCACTTCAAGATACATGTTTCAGCGCTATCACAGGAGCTTAGTATCAAGGCGCAGCTAGCAGGAATGGTAACTCCCTTGCAATTAGCTGTAACGATGAGAGTAAGTTCCTGTGAAGCGCCCGAAGGGTTGATTTAAAAACGATTTATGCCGCGTTATTGATCTTAACAAGGGAACAACCATTCTTGGCAATCAATGCCTTGCCTAAATCGTTTTTAATTTCAACTGAAACGAGCATTTTGAAGTGGCTTGGGTATATATGACCTTAGTGTAACCAGCTCATCGACGACAATCGACCTGCTGATTACAGGTTTTTAGCAATGCCTATCAATTAACTGATAGGCATCGCCAAAGCAGTAAGTAACTACTTACTTCACTAATTTTGCAGCAGCTAGCAAGATTTCAGGCTGTAAGCGAACTCTAAAGTTCGGGTTAACATAGCTAAACTGTACTAGACCTTTGCCGTCAATCACGTAAATCGCTGGTACTGGTAATACTAGGCGTTCTTCACCATCAGCATTTTTTTGAAGCGGGTTAGACAACTTCATCGCCGCTAAGTAACGCTCTGTGGTTTTTTGTGATGTAAAAAAAGCTAAACCAAATGCTTGGCTGATCGTTGAGTTGTAGTCTGAAAGCAGTTGGTATTCTAAAGACATGCTATCAACACTTTTCTTTAAGTCTGCTGGCGCGTCAGTTGACACACCGATAAGCTGGAAGCCTGCTTTTTTAAGCTCAGGCTCTAACTGCTTTAGCTGACCCATTTGCGTGTTACAGAATGGGCACCAGCCACCGCGATAGAAAAACAAAATTGTCTTTTTGCCAGCTAGTACGTCTTTTAAAGGCTTGCTTTTACCGTCAATCGTTACCGCATCTACATTAGGTACCATCTGACCATTCAATAGCGGGCTTACCCACTCAGCACTTTCAGCAACAGGCTTTGTTTTCATGGTATTAGTCTCGGCCATACTGGCAGAGGTAAACAACATCGACAATGCAATTACCGCAGGAACAAATAACTTCATCATAAATTTTCTCTTTTAGTTCTAATCAGCGCAATTGACCTTGTTAGATGCAAAAATATTTCACAATGGCAACAGATATACGTCGAAAACTTACACGACTTTCGCTGAGCTATTGCGTGGAGCCGCGTTACCTTGCGCTGCGATGAGTAAACGCCTTACACCTTAAATTGGCGCACTAACAGGTTAAGATCGTCAAACACCGATTGCAGTTCATCACAGGCATGCTGAGTTTGTTGCAAATTGCCAACGCCTTCCTGATTTAAATTCATTAGCTGTAAAATATCTTCATCAATACTTTGAATTACATTGACTTGTTGCTCTGTCGCCACAGCTACCGAATGATTTTCTCGCTCAACATCCGCCAAAGCGCCAATCACTTGCTGCATTTTGTCACCCGCAACATTGGCTAACGCAACGCTATTACTGCTGTTCGTTTGGCTTTCGGCCATCGTATCAACTACCGCCGACGAGCCTTGTTGCAAGCTAGCAATCATCACTTCAATTTCGGTTGTTGCCACTTGTGTGCGCTGCGCAAGCTGTCTCACTTCATCGGCAACAACAGCAAAGCCGCGCCCTGCTTCCCCTGCGCGAGCTGCTTCAATGGCCGCATTAAGGGCAAGCAGATTAGTTTGTTCACTAACGCCTTTGATAACGTCAAGAATGTTACCGATATTCTGCGTTTCTTGGCTGAGTTTTGTGATGTCGTCACTTGAGCCCGCCATCATATTGCTCAGCGTATTGATCGCAACAATGTTGTCGCTGATAGCATCAACCCCCTGTTGAGATTGATTGTGCATGGCAGACGTTAGCGATGACGCCGTGGCTGCATTGCTGGAAATTTCTTGCGCCGAGCTATTGAGCTCGGTTACCGCGGCAGAAACGTTCGTGCCCCGACTTAATTGTTGCTCAGCCATATTGATACCCGTTGCAGTACTACTGCGAACTTGCCCAATTTGGCTGTTTAGCGTTGTGGCAACGGTATGTACTTGGGTCATGGATTGATGGATGGTATCAATAAAGCCATTGAAATCATGTGACAATTTACCAATTTCATCTTGGCTTTTAACCGCTAAACGCTTGGTCAGATCGCCGTCGCCTTCAGAGATATCTTTGATCGCATACGATAATTGCTGAATAGGTTTAAGCAAATGACTGAGCAATAGGTTTAACAACACAACGGTCACCACCACACTCACTACACCAAAAACAATAGCGCTGTTTCTAGCACTTGCTAACGGTGCATAGGCTTTTTCCTGATCAAGCACAACGCCCAAATACCAGTTTACCGATGAAATCCCTTTGACGGGCATAAAGGCAACAATCTGGTTCTGCTCATCAACATCAACAAGCTCACTATTGAGTGGCGCCTGATAACCCAATAAATCGCTAATATTTTTATCAATATACTGAGCTTCTGGGTGACTTAGGATCTTGCCTTGTTCAGTAACTAAATAAGCATAGCCGAGCCCAAGAAACTCGATGCTGTTGATAATATCGGCCACTTTATCAAGCAAGATGTCGCCGCCAGCAACACCAATAAACTGCCCTTGCTGCTCAATCGGCGTTACCGCAGAAATAAGTAACTGATTAATCGTGGCATCAACATAAGGTTCGGTAAACGAAGGCATGCGCTCTTGCTTAACCTGCTGATACCAAGGACGTTGCCTTGCATCAAAATCTGCAGGTAGTTGAATATTAGGGTCATCGAGAATAAATTCACCGGATTGTTCAACAGCGATATATGCGTTTTTAAAATCACCCGCATTATCTGCTTGCTTAGTAATGTTAAACATCTCAGCACTGCTCGTGTCCGCGGTGGTTGCTGTTGCCACGGCTTCAACAATCGCGAGTTTGCCGTTCAGCCAGTTGGCGATATTGCCAGACACTGACGATGCAATTTCGGTAATACTTTGCTGCAGTTGGTGATGAATTTCTTCATTCGCCGCAGTGTAGTTTCGAACCGTGAGTACTGATAATGCAAGTACAATCAATACGGCTGCAATTAAATTAATTTTATGGGCAAACTTTAATTTCGCGAACATATACATCTCAACTATGCCTAACTAAATGTCTAACTAAATGTTTTGTTATGAATATTTTTCTGATTTTTCTCTGGCGTCTAACGCTGAGCAGTGTGTTTTTTTAGGGTTTAAATAGCTTTAAATCTATTGGTCGCTCAGACACGCGCAGCTTCTTATAACACGATAAAAGTCGCTAGGCTACGGCAGTAATGTCCAGTCCAATAACACCATATGTTTCCATATTTCAGCAAAGCAGTACTTATATTTTTTTCTACTAGCTTTATCAGCAAGAATACTGGCAAGATACGGCTTTTGCAGTTAGGAAGTGTTTATGCAGTCTCATCATCATTATGTTCTTACTTGGCAGTGCCCTGATACCTCTGGGGTATTGGCAAAAATCACCCAAAACTTGTATGAACACGGCGCATTTATTACTGAAACTGCACAGTATAGTGATCCCTATAGCGACACCTTTTTCTCACGCATTGCCTTTGATGACAGATCGCTAACGGTTCCGATTGAAGAATTTATCGCTGGTATCGAAACACTGGCTAAGCCACTGAATATGCAGTATCAACTACGCAGCAGAGATTTGTTGCCGAAAGTGGTGATTGCGGTATCAAAAGACGATCATTGTTTAGTGTCATTACTAACCAAGTGGAAAGCCGGTGTGCTACCAATCGATATCGTAGCGGTGGTATCTAACCATACCGACTGCCAGGCGTTAACCCAGTGGCACGGTATTCCATTTCATCACCTACCGATTACCGCTGACACCAAGGCCGAACAGGAAGCGCAAATGCTGAAACTGTTCAATGATTATGAAGCGGAATTACTGGTACTCGCTCGATATATGCAGATTTTGTCTGACGATTTATGTGAGAAGTTACGAGGCAAGGCGATAAATATTCATCACTCTTTCTTGCCAAGCTTTAAGGGCGCAAGACCTTACCATCAAGCCCATGCTCGCGGCGTTAAAGTCATTGGCGCAACCGCGCACTATGTCACCGCTGATCTTGATGAAGGGCCGATTATTGTGCAAGAAGTAAAACCCATCAACCATACCTTTACCATCGAACAAATGGTGCATATGGGCCACGACCTTGAAGCCACTGCACTATCGCACGCGGTAAAAATGCACGCCGAACAGCGCATTTGTTTAAATGGTGATAAAACGGTTATTTTAGCCTAGCCCAACGGTTAGGCTCAGCGCTAGGAACCATACATCGATATACGCTGGCTAAATACGCTAGCGTTGCTAGCGGTAAACATCAGACTACTACTTTCACTTAAAAACCTAAAAACCTTAAACCTTAGTTTAGGTTCAGTGAAGCTCCTGCTAGCTAATAGCACTTCACCTCTTTTACACGCAAATCCACTCCCCCAAAAAAAGATAATTGAGTAAATATTCCACTGCAAATGATCAATTTTGGTTCAAAACAAAGCCAATCTGTACTACAAGAGCTATCTTTTTTGTAAGACATTTGCCATTTTATTAATTTTTTTGATTTGGTTAACATAAAATTACATTTTAATTACACATTCAATACAAGCACTTAGCAACAAAGACGCAAAATGCTCAAAAAAAGTGCAAAAATATAACTTGCTGTTATGGGATAACAGCGTAAAGTAATGACCAGCTACTACGTTAGTGGCGCTGTTAGCGCATAACGATAATTAGCCAATATTAAGAATAAGGACACTAGCTCAGCTAGACTTGCACAGGAAGCAAGATGTCATTCACCATTAGCAATTGACCCCAGCGTCGTAGCTCAGGTGAAGACCTTATCTGAAACACGGATGGTTAACTTGGTTATCAGGATGATACGATTATTAGTCCAGGAGGGCTCGTAAGGATAGCTAAAAAAGCGTTAGGACGACCGAAAAAAACAAAATACGTACGGAAACAACAAAAATAAGACAGGATATAGTTGAATTACAGGGACTGTGCTAATTAGGTAGGATACCAATTCAGGATCGGAAAAGATATTGATGGCACTAGCCACAGTGACTCTCCAAAAGCGATGCAATTGCATCGCTTTTTTCTTTTCTAAGAGCTAGCAGTTTGTCTTCACTTAGCTCAACTAGGTCAAACTAGTTTAGTTAACAAGTTAGATCAGCCAGATGTTTTCCATATCTGCTGAATTCCCGTAAAATAACCACCATTAATCCCGCTCAAGTTAAATTTCATGACACGTAAAAAGAAATCAAGAAAGCCTGGCGTAGGCTCTAGTGGCATTCGCAAAACTGACACAACAAACAGTTCAGTCGTTGTTTCTGATAAAAAGCCAAAGAAAAAAACAGGTAAAGCAGCCGGCAGTCGCCAAATCGAAGGGACAAAATCCAAAAAAGCTGGCAACACAAACAAGCCGGCTAAAGATCCACGTATTGGCAGTAAAAAACCTATTGAGTTGGGCACCTTAGCCTCAACCAAAACGGCGACACCAGCAGTAAAACACAAGCCAAATAAACCTCGTATCGCAAACGTTCGTGTTATTGATGCAGCGCCAAGCCTAGCTCAGCAACTTGCAGCGATTGAAAACGACGAGCGGCTCCAGCTTATTCTTGCCAAGCAAGAACAAGAAGAGGCGTTGAGCAGTGAAGAAGTCGATCTTTACAATGAACTAATGGACGAATACGAACGTTTATCTGCACAGTTAGCTGAGCAAGAAGATACGACATCGGCACCTTCGAATACGCCGGATGGCGCGTTAGATGACGATGACTTATGGGATAAGCTCGATACCTCAGATTTCTCAGACTATTCCGACGAAAGCTAAGACCAAGACTAAAACCAAGATTAGACACAAGAGTAATCATCAATGACCGAAAACATATGGCTTGTGTTAGCCGTTGTTGGCGCACTGATCATTTTTGCCCTAGCAATTTACGCAGGTAAATTGTTAATGCAACTAAAGCAGCAAAATGTCGCCCAAGCTAAGGCCGAGCAAGAGCGCCAAGCGCAACTGCAAAAGCATGATCGCAAAGTGCTCGACAGTTTATTGATCATCGTCAAAGCGATGCAAGAGCAGCAATGTGAATATAGTGAAGGCGCATGGCGATTAACTGTGCTGATGGACTCATTGAAATTAACACCCACTATGTCGGCAGAATTTCCTGCTATAGTTGAGTTATACGAGAGTATTAAACATCACTCAATACTCGCCGAGCGCAAAAAATTGCCCAAACAGCAACGCATGAAACAAGATGTCGAGCGCATGCAAGCCGAGGCAAAGCTAACGGAGCAAATTTCATTGGAACTCGACACCCTATATGAAACGGCAACCGCACAACGAGCCAGTATAAGCGAATCTTCATAACGATTATTCGCTCATGCTAAGGAGCGAATAATGTCAGAGCAGTTAAAACAACAATTTACCGAGCGTATCGTTGAGCTACAACAACGCATTGACTCTATCCACCAAGACTTTGCCGACGGGCGCCATGCCGATTGGTCTGAGCAAGCGGGTGAACGAGAAAACGACGAAGTGCTTAACGCGTTAGAGTCAGAAGCAAAAGTTGAGATACAACAACTTTCTAACGCCATTACCCTTATCGACAACGGCAACTATGGCTATTGCCAAAAGTGCGGCGAACAAATAAATCCTAAGCGTTTAGCCGTCCAGCCCGCAGCTATCAAGTGCATCAACTGCGCTGACTAAACAGCCAACCATTCATCTCAGGCTTTGCGCTTGATCAACTTTTGCCATGATGTCTTCTGATAAAATACTTCGGTTAACATTCGGGAGATATCATGCAAATTGCACAGTTATTCGATAAAAAACTCTTAGCTAAATACAATACCAGTGGCCCAAGGTATACCTCTTACCCGACGGCATTAGAGTTTCACGACGAATTTAACGATCAAGCCTTTATTGACGCCGTTGCTGGCTCAGACACCCGTGATTTGTCTATTTATGTGCACATTCCATTTTGCCACAGTCTTTGTTACTACTGCGGCTGTAATAAAATTGTCACTCGTCATCGCGATAAAGCCGATATCTACCTAGACTACCTTGCCAAAGAAATCATCCAACGCGCGCCGTTGTTTAACGAGTATCAAGTTAAACAAATTCACTGGGGGGGCGGTACACCAAGCTTTTTAACCAAAACGCAAATTACCCATTTGGTTAACTTACTCAAGCAACACTTCAAATTTGCTGAGCAATTGGAGATGAGCATTGAAGTTGACCCACGTGAAATCGAGCTAGATTTAGCAGATCATCTATACGAGCTAGGCTTTAATCGCATGAGCATCGGTGTACAAGACATTGATGAACAAGTGCAAAAAGCGATCAACCGTGAGCAATCTACCGAGTTTATTACCGACTTCACGCACCATGCAAAAGCCGTCGGCTTCCAGTCCATTAATATCGATTTAATTTACGGGCTACCGCACCAAACGCTTGATACCTTTGGTCGCACACTCGCTAGTGTTGAAGAAATGGCCGTTGATCGCATTTCGCTGTTCAGCTATGCCCACTTGCCATCGCGTTTTGCCGCGCAGCGCAAACTCAAAGACGAATGGCTACCGAATGCCAATGAAAAGTTAGCACTCATGCAGTTAGCGATAGAAACCCTATGTCAGCAAGGTTTTGACTTTATCGGCATGGATCATTTTGCCAAACCCGATGACGAATTAGCGATAGCGCAGCGCACAGGTAATTTGCACCGCAACTTCCAAGGTTACACCACGCAAGGTGACTGTGATTTGCTTGGCTTAGGGGTTTCTTCAATCAGCGCTGTTGGCCGCTGTTACAGCCAAAACAACAAAGAGCTGAAACAGTATTACCAAATGATTGACGAGCATAGCCATGCCGTTGAGAAAGGTGTAACGCTGAACACCGACGATGTATTGCGCGGCAAAGTTATCCGCTCACTAATGTGTAATATGTCGCTCGACAAACGCGCAATTGAACAAGAGTTTAATATTGTATTTGACGACTACTTCGCTGATGAATTGGTCTCGCTAGAAACCTTTATTGAAGACAACTTAGTGACTAATCGAGAGCATGAAATTGTCGTTCATGCCAAAGCTCGCCTACTCATTCGTAACATTTGTATGAGCTTTGATGCTTATATGAAGCAACACATTAACCAACAACGTTTCTCACGCGTTATCTAATTAATGCCAATTTCAACTTTAGACCAATAGGGCGTTTTAATAACGCCCTATTTCATACCCTCGCCCTTGGCTGTGCATAAATAGGCTAGTGCTACTATCACTTGCAACCTCTTTCGCCGCCTCAACCCATTGATAATAAACATTGCGATGTACTTTCGCCTCTAAATTGCGGCGCACCGTAATGTAAATATTGCCCTCGCTATCTAATCGAAGGGGGTGCTGCTCGTTTAACACAAACTCGTCACCTAAATTGGTCGCGAGTAACAGCTCAGAATGAGGCTGCTCATCTTTCCATTCCCAGCGCGTAATTAAAAACGGGCTGTCTTCCACCTGAATTTTTACTTTCTCTACAGGAGTGACTAAAAAGTACTCGCCATCTTCTTTTTTCAGCACCGATGCGAACAATTTAACCAAAGACAAACGTTTAAATGGCGTGCCCATATAAAACCAATCACCGTTTTGCCTAATCTGTAAATCAATTTCGCCACAATACGCTGGGTTCCACAAATCAACCGGTGGCCCTTTTTTCTCTTCGCCACAAATATGCCCATCGAGCTGCGCAAACAAATTATCTAACGACATAATGATGCCTTTTTCACCACTTTATTCAGCTAATAGTATTAATTTTACTGGTATTGAAAGAAATTACGAGTTGATGCTTGTCAAAGCCCAGTAAACTGATATAGAATCCGCGCACTGATTCGCACAGGCGGGTTAGATTTCCTTGATGGTGGCATTAGCTCAGTTGGTAGAGCCCTGGATTGTGATTCCAGTTGTCGTGGGTTCAAGTCCCATATGCCACCCCACTATTTTCCTTGCTCTAAAAAACAA
Source organism: Thalassotalea euphylliae (assembly GCF_003390395.1). Taxonomy (NCBI): domain Bacteria; kingdom Pseudomonadati; phylum Pseudomonadota; class Gammaproteobacteria; order Alteromonadales; family Colwelliaceae; genus Thalassotalea; species Thalassotalea euphylliae. The sequence goes on from NZ_QUOV01000001.1 coordinate 4,163,021, forward strand.
TCCTAAACAAACTATCAGACCAATAGAATTAAGCTCTAAAGCTAATTTATTGTCTATTCAATTAGCCCTTCTTTATTAAATTTTAATATTCTGGCAAATTGATTGACTGCTTAGTTTATATATTCGCTGCATAAGTATCGTCAATTACAGTTGAATAAAGCCAACTGGGCACATTTTTATCTATAATTAGAGCATAAAAATAAGATTATAAATTCCAATTGAATTAACAGTTTACTGTGAATTTCGCGTCCATTAAACTTCATATAGTTACCTTTTAAATTTGATAGGGAATTGAGTGAATAAGCTGCAATTCGGTTTTACTGGTGAGTCTGAAGTACTCAATCAGTTTTCTAATAAAATTGGACAGTGGTGGTATATATTCTTTGCTGCAGCCGGTTCTGCGCTGATAAGTATCTGTGCTTCTTTCGCTGCTGGCTTTGATTTTTCTACTAAATTGGAAGCTACTATCGGTTTTTGGCCATGCCTATGGTTATTTATTTGGAACCCATGGCTAGGAATATTGTTAGGTGTATTAGCAATTCTATATGGTGGTAAAGGCACATTTAACGACCTAGAAAACCTTAACGATATAAATGCAAAACTCAAAAAAGAAAATACAAATATTCCCGAATTAAAAAATCAAATAAATAGCATTTCTGAAGACTCTGAATCATTACAAAATCAGCTTTCAGACTTGCAAGTAAAGCTTGTTGAAACATGGCTAAAAGGTAGCTCAAGGCAATGGAAGTTGAGCACTCAAGAGAGGGTTTCGATCTATTACTATGTTGACAATCATTTTTATTTACTTGCTAGACATTCTCAAAACCCGATTTACGCCGAGCAACACAGACAAAAGTTTTCTCGAAATCAGGGTGTAATAAGCAAGGCATGGCAACATAAAATTTGTGTCGATATTGAGAACTGTCCATTATACAAAGATGATCCTGAAGGATACAAAGCCTACATGCAGGAGCATTATCAATACGACTCCGAGAAAATTGATAATTTAGCAATGAAAAGTAGTCGATTTGTAGCAATATCAATTATTGACGCTGATAAGCATATAGGTGTTATAGTAATAGAGTCCGTACGAGCAGATTTTTTTAAATCTCAAAAGGTGTCGCAGATTAAACGTTATTGCACTGAGTATCAAAGTTATATGGTTGACTTTGTTAAGGGCGCAATTCAATACGATAAATCTGCTAAGGTAGGACAAAATCATAATCTGCACGTTGATCAGGACTTTATGGAGTCATTAACTAAAGGGGGGAAACATGAATAAATTGCGAGCAATAATGGCATATTTTTGTGCGAACTACCCACATAAAAGCGAACTTTCCAAAGCTCGATTAACGAAGTTAGTTTATTTAGCTGATTGGTATTCTGCCCTTATGCGGAACCATAGGATGACAGATATTGATTGGGTTTTTAACCATTATGGGCCTTATGTAGACAACATTACAGATCTAGCCAGTCTTGATGGTGACTTTTCAATTACTCCACAGAGGACCACTTATGGTGGAAATAAATTCGTTATTTCGTATAACGGAGATAATGTTGAAGGTCTATTTAATGAGAGTGAATTAGATATTCTCAACGCAATAATAAGCAAAACAAAAGCTATGTATTTTAATGAGTTTATAGACTTTGTTTATTCTACATATCCAGTCTCATCAAACGAACGTTATAGTAAACTTAATCTGGAATTATTAGCTGAGCAATACAGGGCAACTCATGTAAATCAAACTCTACGGAACTAGAACTCAGCGATACCGAAGCAAAAAGCTTAAAATACCTTATCAGTGGACAAGTAATAAAAGCTTTTATTTCGCTATACCTAATGTTACTTGATGTTTGCTTAACTAGGTTAATCTCGAAACATTTGCACAGAAGCCCTATTTATATTTCGTGAAAGTTAGCCAAATTGCTTTATGGTAAAAACAAAAACGCCGTAACTCAGTACGGCGTTTTAAACTGACTGCTGCTATTTAAACTACAAAGCAATTAGCTGGCTTGTACTGGTTCTCGCTGATAATAGCGGTAAATACCAACCAGTGATGCCGCAATCCAGAAGATTTCAATCACAAAGCTCGCCAAGTTGAAGTTAATACACAGGCTGATCAGTAGTAAAATAGCACCGGTTAAGTTTAATAAGTTGTACGCCATGCCTTTTGGGCTAAGCTTTTCTAACTGAATTAAAAAGAAAGCAAGCACCACTAAAAACGTGCCTGACATACCGATGATATCGGCAAATAAACTAAGAGACATTCTTACTCCTAAACGATGTAATTACCTGGCGCGGTTCCTTGGAGACTAGACCATGTTAGCGACTCAAAGTCGCTAACTTCCCTCTGGCAGAATTTAATGATTAGAAAACGCACAATAGGCGTCGAAATTTAAACCGGCGGGTATTCTAGTGATCTAGCGCCAAGAATCAATAGCGAATTATCCTCTGTTGGTGATTATTTCAGCTGCGTTAGCGTTCACCGTTAAGTCGCGAGATAAAAATGCTAGTATTAGCATTAACTTGGCAGATAAGAAGCAGCTATGTGTGGCCGATTAAACATTATTGACGATCCCATCGCACAGTTTATTAACGACGTGTTAGGAATCGAATTTAACACGCAAACCAACCCTGATTTGCGCCCTTCGCAGGATATTGCTGCCATTATTCGCCCTAGTGGGCAATTTCAACAGCTTAATGCCACATGGGGCATTCAACCTGAGTGGTCAAATCGGTTATTAATTAATGCACAAGCGGAAACGGTGAACACCAAACCCACATTCAAAGCAGCATTTGGTCATAGCCGCTGCTTACTGCCTTGCTCTGGTTGGTACGAATGGAAAACAGAGCATAATCAAAAAACTAAGTATGCCTTTACACACGCCAATGAACAGCCTTTTTTAATGGCGGGCATACTCTATGATCTTGCTGCCCCTAAACTTGTCACACTCACCACCAGTCCGAACGAGAAATGTGGCGAGATTCACAAACGCATGCCTGTGCTAATTCAGCCAGAACATATCGACTACTGGTTTAATGCTCAGCCACATGAACTAGAGCCTTTGATGAACGCAATTAGCGGTGACAGTATTCTCATACAGAGGGCTTAATCCATACCAGTATTAGCGTTTCATTGCACTCAAACACCTAATTATCGCTGCGCAAAAGTCACTTAACCTAATGATCTACATCAATATATAGCACACAATACTTGTTAATTTCACCGGAGTTTAATAGGGTGTCTGTTCGCTAAAATCTTCAAATAGCGATATCCACCCTCGGTAAATAGTGAATATTAGTGAAGTTTGTTGCCCTTGAACCTTATCAGTTCGAATTTCCAGCAATTCAAAATCAAGTTTGCCATACTAGTCTTCGTCATTGATAAGACTTGAGGTAGGACAAGCGCCGAGTATTTTCGTCGATATGCCCACAAAACACTCACTAATAACAACATGGAAAACAAGGAAGCGTGTGCTTTATGAAAACCTTTACCCAACAACTGACTAAGCTCAGTACCGCACTTGTGCTATCTGGCGCTGCACTTGGTACTTATGCAGGCACAGTCAACAAAAGCCCAAATGACCCGCGTGAATACCACACCTTCACCTTAGGTAATCAACTGGAAGTTATCACGGTATCTGACCCCAACTTGAAACAGTCGGCTGCCACTTTATCTGTCGGAGTCGGCCAATATCAAGATCCAACGCAATTTCAAGGTTTAGCGCATTTTCTTGAGCACATGATTTTTATGGGCTCAGAAAAATACCCTACCCCTGATGAGTTTATGGCATTCGTTAGTGAAAACGGCGGTCGCACCAATGCTTATACAGCACAGCAGCAAACTACCTACTTATTTACAATCGACAGCAAGCAGTTTGCACCTGCACTCGATCGATTAAGTAGCGCCATCAAGCAGCCATTGTTTGACGCAAGCATGGTGCAAAAGGAAATCAACGCGGTAAATTCCGAATGGCTAACTCATCGCCAATCAGATCAGTTTGTACAGCAACGCGCTGCAGCTCGCACAGGTAACTTAGCGCACCCAAGAGTGCAACTAGGTGTTGGTAATCTAGAAACGCTTAACAAAGACAAAGCGGCACTATTAGCTGAGCTAGGTAACTTCCACCAAGATTTTTACTCTGCCAATATCATGAAGTTGGTACTGGTTGGTAACCAAACACCTAAGCAGCTAAAGAAGTTAGCGAAAAAATACTTTTCGAATATTAAAAACAAGAAAGTCGAGCGCCCAGTCACACTACTACCGGCCTACCAGACAGAGCATTTAGGCCAACACATTTATGTGCAAAGTAAGGTTAAAGTGCCGCTACTGGCAGTAGAGTTTGCGATCCCCAACAATATGTCGCAATGGCAAAGCCAAGCTAACGCTTATGTGCAAAAACTTATTGCTTCACAAGAAGAAGGCTCGCTGCTTGCCACGTTAACCGAGCAAGGGCTAATTCAATTTGGCAATGTAATGTTTATGCCAAATGCATGGGGTAACAATGGCAGCGCCTTTATTCAATTTGTTTTAACCGAAAAAGGACAGGCCCAGCAAGATACAATTCTGGCGAGTACCTTTAGCTACCTAGAGCAAATTAAAAGCCAAGGTATTAGCCAAGCACACTTTGACGAGCTAAAAGGCTTGCTCAACCTTCAATACGAAGATTACCGAGCGCCTGCAGCACTGCCACTTGCTATGCAACTAGCGCAACCTATTTTTGATGTACCAAGTGAGCATTTAATTGATCACAACTTTGTCGCTAAGCGGTTTAATGCTAAACAGATTGGCGATCTTGTCGATCATTTAACGCCAGAACGCGCACGTATTTACCACATTAATCCTGAAGAAAAAGTCGATACTGAATTAACTTACGCTGAGGGTGGCTACCGCGTTGCAGCAATAACCGAGCAAGAGTTGGTAAAATGGCAAAGCTCGCCACTAGCGGTGAAATTGCCAGCGGCGCAAATTATTGAGCAAGAAGAAGCTGTAGAAGTTGTGCTAGACGGCGATTACTCTTCACCGAAGAAAATTTTTAGTGAAGCGGGCACTCAAGTGTTTTACTCACAAAGTACTCACCATAAGGGTAAAGAGGGAGTGCTAAACCTTGCACTAACCTCAACTGCCCCATCTGAGAATATCGACAATGCAGTCAGCGCATCACTACTTAACGTCATTTTTATTAAAGAAAATCAACGTTTGTTACAACGCGCTCAGCAGCGTAATGGTGTAATGATTAGCCCTGCGCCAAACAATGCCAATAACACGGTATTTCGTTTGTTTGGTCGTAGCAGTAAGCAATTTAAGTTAGCCACTCAGCTTGTAGAAGAGTTCAAAGAATTAGAAATTACTGAACGTGACTTTAAATCAGCCTTGAAACTTGTGAATGACTCACTCGAAAGTATGCAAGAGTTGAAAATTTCCGATCAGTTGTCATTCCATGCAATGAACTTAACTCGCCGTAGCCCTTATCAATATTCGGTCAAGGCAACGCGCAAAGCCCTTGCCAATGCTTCTTTAGAAAAAGTACAGGCAATGCATCAGCAAATCCTCAACAACAACTTTGTTGATATTTATGCCCATGGTAATTTTGCACCAAACAAGCTGATTGAATTTGCGAAACAAACACGTGAATTATTGGGTAAAAGTGAAATGCAGCCTTGGTATATAGCTTCAGAATTTTCTGTTAAACAAGGTAGCGCAGTCGTAAAAAAAGTGTCGGTAAAACAAGACGGCGTTGGTCTAGTCGATACTTACATTTACCCAGAGCAATCAGCAAAAGTGCTAGCTCAGCTACATTTGCTTAATCGCTTGTCATCAACACCATTATTTAAGGAGTTGAGAACCAATCAACAAGTTGGCTATGTGGTCAGAAGTTACGAAGAGAATATTCACGACTATCCGGCATTGTCAGTGATGATTGTTAGTGACAATACAAACTTGCAACAGCTAAAAGAAAGAATCGAATCTTTCCAAATTGGCTTTTACAACGCACTGGAGCAAGTAGATGAAAAAGCGATTACTCAACTGGCTAACTCAGTCGCTGATGAACTCAGTAAAAAGCCTGAAAATATCTTTGTTGAAGTCGGCCATTTTATTCAAGATTGGGAGCAAAATAAGCACTCTTTTAGCACCAAAGCACAGCAAATTCGCGATATTAAAGCGACCACAAAAGCTGACTTACTTGCGCTTTATAAAGATATGTTTATTCAAGGTAAATTTATGAATGCCTTAACCCAATTAAAAGGCGAAGACTTTAAAGATACGGGTTATTACAGCTGGTCTTCAACGGGTCAATAACCGTTTAGTGTAGCAACTAAAAAGCGCCGTTACTTATTGCAAAGTTAGTTATGCAAAAACAGTAACGGCGCTTTCTTTATATCAATGCCAGACTAGCTTCGACTCAATTAAGGTCTAACTTGGCCATCCCCTAAAACCACAAACTTTTCTGTGGTTAGCGCCTCTAACCCCATTGGCCCATAGGCGTGCAGCTTACTGGTAGAAATGCCAATTTCTGAGCCTAGGCCAAGCTGCCCACCATCAGAAAAACGCGAAGACACATTGGCCATCACCACAGATGAATTGATCCGGCGGATAAACTGCTGACAACGGGAGGTATCTTGGCTAACTATCACTTCAGTGTGATCTGAGGTGTATTGGTTAATGTGAGCAACCGCTGCGTCGTAATCCGCGACTATTTTAACTGCAATTTCTTGCGCCAAATACTCTGCTTGGAAGTCGTCTTCACTGGCCAGTTCCGCCCCCTCAAAATATGGCTGAGATTGCGCACAAGCATGAATTTTCACGTCAAATTCTGCTAATGCTTGAGCCGCTTTCGGTAAGTACTGCTCGGCAATCGATTGGTGTACAAGTAAGGTTTCCAGTGCATTACAAGCGCTTGGGCGCTGCGTTTTACCATTGACAAGCAGATCAATCGCTTTGTTTAAATCAGCAAACTCATCCACGTACTGATGACAAACCCCTTTAAAATGCTGAATAACGGGGATTTGACTGTTCTCAGTAACGTAACGAATTAGCCCTTCACCACCGCGTGGAATTACCAAATCAATCGAATCACGTTGTTTTAGCAGTTGTTCGATTACTTCACGGCTGGTATCAGGAATAACGGAAACCATGTAAGGATTTAGCTGATGTGTCGCCAACACTTGGTGCAAACAATTAGCTAGCGCAAGGTTGCTGTGAATAGCTTCTGAGCCACCACGCAGCACCACCGCGTTACCTGCCTTGATGCAAAGCGCTGCCGACTCTGCGGTCACATTTGGGCGTGATTCATAAATCATCGACACAACACCAAGCGGAATACGCATTTTACCCACTTGCATACCATTTGGGCGAAGCTGCATATTCGCAATATTGCCAACCGGATCAGACAGGTTAACAATGTCGATAATGGCGGCGGCAATATCATCAATTCGCTCAGGTGTCAGCGTTAGCCTGTCTAACATGGCTGACGACAAACCTTTGTCTCGCCCTGCTACTAGGTCTTTTTCATTTTCAACAATTATTGCAGCGCTGGCAGCGCGAATGGCCTGCGCCATATCGGTGAGTAGCTGGTTCTTTTGTGTTGTGGTTAGTTGCGCCACTTCACGGCTTGCAGCTTTAGCTTGTTGTGCCATGTATTGCATATCAAAGTTTTTAGAATTCATGTGCGTTCCTTTACTACTGAGTGTTGTCGCTGCTGGTATTGGTTTGATTACTGACATCACTGCTATTCGTTTTTAGCATCACCATATCATCACGGTGTACTGCTACTTTACTCGGGCAATAGCCAAGAATGGCGGCAATTTGATTACTGTTTTGCCCTATAATCTTCGCCAAATCACGATGGCTATACTGGCTAATACCTTTGGCAACGGGCGATTGATTTACCGCATCAATAATGTCGATAGAGTCACCGGCAGCAAAACTACCTTCAACGCCTGCAATGCCGGAAGGCAACAACGACGCGCCTTTATTGGTCACAGCATGAATCGCGCCGGCATCGAGCAATACTCGCCCAGTACTTTTTAACGTGTGTTTTAGCCAGTGTTTTTTCGCTTTAAATGGTGCTTGCTGGGCATGAAAATGCGTGCCGGCATTAATACCTTGGCCGAATTGTTCAAGCGCATTGGCATCTTCGCCACTGAGAATAAAGGTCGCGATGCCATTTTCTGTTGCTTTTTCTGCCGCTTGAATCTTGGTTTGCATACCACCTGTCGCAATGTGATTATCAGTACCTGAAGCCATCTGGTATATCGCTGGAGTAATCGCACTTACATCGCTGAGCTTTTCAGCGTCAGGGTTATGCTTTGGGTTTTCACGATATAAACCATCAACATCGCTGAGAATTAACAAGCAATCAGCCTCACTGACCAGCGCTACTTGTGCTGCCAAGTTATCGTTATCGCCAACTTTTAATTCATCGGTTGCCACCGTATCGTTTTCATTAACAATCGGGATCACGCCATTGGCGAGTAAAATACGAATAGTATTTTTGATATTAATATAGCGCTGGCGATCTTTTAAATCGCCATGGGTGATCAGTAATTGGCTGCATGGCACATCGAAAAAGCGCTGCCAATTTGCCATCATTTTCATTTGCCCCACTGCCGCCATCGCTTGTTTAGTGGGGATAGAAGGGTTGGGAGAGCCATGTCGTATTAATGCGCGGCCAGCAGCAACACTGCCAGACGAAACTAAAATCACTTCTTTCCCTGCCTGTTGGCATTGGGTAATAAAGCGCGCTATCGACAATAAATACTGCCCGCTACAACCCTGTTTATCAGGGGCAACTAAGGCACTGCCGACTTTAATCACAACACGTTGAAAATTCATTACTCCTCCTCAATTACTACCAGCCTAGCATGACGTGAAAAAGGCTTAAATAGCAATCACCTTTTGCGACTTTTATCAACGAAAAGAATCTTTTTAATAGGTTTAAAGCATATGGCTACACTAGCCTTTATTTTTACCCATTAAATGTTAATAAAATGTATATTTTTAAATGGCTAACTAAAAATGTGTTTATTTTGTCACCTTGGTTGACAACCTATTCAATACCACTGTTTTTCATAGTAAAAATCCGCACTTTTGTGGTGCAATCTAGTATCAAAAAGCGGTTCTTTTCTAAAAATACATAGTTAAACGTAATTTGCGATAGCTCGTCATATAAGTTCAGCTTACAACCGTTCACTTTCGCTAGTTATCATCAAGTCCAGTGATTTTTACGATGTAAAAACTGGTTATCTGGTGATAGAAAAAACCGTGTTCAAACACTTTTTAAACCCTTACAATCTAAAAATCGTCAACCTTAAAAGCAAATTTTTGTCAGTTAAGTTCATTATTATGTTGAGTTTTCTACCTAGACCTTTGATCGGATTTTTGTCTTTAGTTTGTTACACCATCAACACATTATTGTGGGTGTTACCTGTTGTTGTTAGCTCTCTATTAAAAGCTTTAGTACCACTTAAAGGCTGGCAAAAGCTCTTTAGTTATTTGCTCGATCGCATGGCAAGTAATTGGGTCACCTGTAATACTGGCATTCAAAACTTATTCACCAAGGTCAATTACCAAGTCACCGGCTTAGATAAACTCACCACTAAAGACTGGTACTTAGTGCTGAGTAACCACCAAAGCTGGGTAGACATTCTGGTGCTGCAACGGTTATTAAATGGCAAGATCCCATTTTTAAAGTTCTTTTTGAAAAAAGAGCTTATCTATGTGCCTTTTCTCGGCATTGCCTGGTGGGCATTAGACTTTCCATTTATGAAGCGCTATAGCCAAGCGTTTTTGAAAAGGAATCCTCATTTAATTGGCAAAGATATTGAAACAACACGAAAAGCGTGTGAAAAATTTAAACATAAACCTGTGAGTGTAATGAACTTTATTGAAGGAACGCGCTATACGCAGGCCAAGCACGAAAAACAAAAATCGCCGTTTAAGCACTTATTAAGACCGAAAGCCGGTGGTATCGCCTTTGTGCTAGATGCCATGGGTCAACACCTCAATAAAATTGTTAACGTGACTATCTATTATCCGAATGGCATTCCAAGTTATCAGCAGTTTATTTCAGGCGATGTCAGCGAGATCCACGTAAACGTTGAAACTATCGATATTCCAGACGAAATTATTGGCGATTACTTCAATGACAAGGCGTTTAAACAAAACTTCCAGCAATGGGTTAATCAGCTGTGGCGCGATAAAGATCAGACAATGGCGGAAATGGAATTGGCTGACCATCAGTCTTAACAACAATTGAAGTCGCGACTTAGTTGTTTGGCGATTATAAAAAGCTCGAAAGATTCAATATCAAGCCGTTGATTAAGTTGGCAATAATAAGAATGATAAAGGAGTAAACCCGTGCAGCAATGGATTTCTGAGCAATTGATTTTACTTGGTTTACCAAACCAATATTTGGAGTTGGGTACGAGTGTTGCGGGCATTGTATTATTGTTATTGCTTGCCAGTGCCAGCCACTACTTAGTTAAACACCGTCTATTGGTGTTGGTACAAAAACTTGTTCAGCGAACCAAAAACACCTGGGATGACTTGTTTGTTACCCACCAAGTATTTACCAAAATTAGTTTACTGGTTCCGTTTTTTCTAATTATTGCGCTAACGCCTATTTTCTTGCCTGATGAGTCACTCAAGGCAACGATTCTAGTGGCGATTGCACGTGTCGCGGTGATCTTTCAAATAGCCCGAGTATTGTCGGCACTGCTTGACGTAATTAAGGCCATCTATCAAGCAAAAGCCAAAACCCGTTACATGCCGCTAAATGCGACAATTCAGTTGATCAAGCTGGCTATCTATTTAGTAGCAACCATCTTGTCTGTTGCTGTAATTATCGATCGGTCACCCATATTCCTGTTGAGCGGTTTAGGTGCACTAACAGCAGTACTGTTACTTATTTTCCAAGACACCATTAAAGGGTTAGTCGCCAGTATCCAAATTGCGGCGAATAAAATGGTTGCCCCGGGGGATTGGGTTGAACTGCCACAATATGGTGCCGATGGTGATGTTCTTGAAATTGGCCTAAATACGGTAAAAATTCAAAACTTTGATCGCACTGTAACCACAGTGCCTACCTATGCGTTGATCAGCGGCTCCTTCAAGAACTGGCGAGATATGTTCAACTCTGGTGGCCGACGCATCAAACGGGCGATTTATATTGATGCCGCCAGTGTGCGCTTTTACCAAGCGGAAGAAATCAAACAGCTCACCAGTATTCGCTTGCTCGCTGACTATTTAGCACAAAAACAAACGGAGCTGGCACAAAACCAACAACAACTGGGTAGTGCAGCGACCGATAAGCGCAACCAACGCCAGTTAACCAATATTGGCACTTTCCGCGCTTACATTACCGCTTATTTGCAAAGTCATCCGAAAGTTCATCAACAAATGACTTGTATGGTGAGGCAGCTAGCCCCAACAGCAACCGGGATTCCGTTGGAGCTTTACCTATTTAGCAATGACCAAGATTGGGTCAATTACGAGGGTATTCAGGCAGATATCTTTGACCATATTTATGCTATTGCGCCAGAGTTTGGCCTGCGAATTTTCCAACATCCAACAGGCCACGATTGGCAGCGTTTCGCCAACTAATACCAATAGTACTAGCGAGCGCGGATCACACCTTCTTGCATTGTTGAGGCAACCAACTCGCCTTGGCGATTAAAAATTTGGCCTTTCACTAAGCCTCGTCCGCCAGTGGCTGATGGGCTATCAACCGCATACAACAACCAGTCATCAAAGCGAAATGGACGATGAAACCACATGGTATGGTCAATCGTGGCGATCTGAAAATTTGGATCCCAATGGCTTTTACCATGCGGAAACAGTGACGTAGGTAAGAAATGAAAGTCTGACGCATAAGCCAGCATATAAGTGTGCACACGTAAATCATCAGGCAAATCACCGTTGGTTTTGATCCACATATGGGCTTTAGCGGGCACTTTTTCTGGTGACACCCAGTTATATTGCTCAACTGAGCGCAATTCAATCGGCTTTTCAGCAAGAAAAATTTTGCGGATATGCTCAGGGAAAACTGACTGATTTGCGCGAATAAAGTCTTGGTAAGAGGGAACGCCTTCAGGACCAGGGACATTTGGCATTTGATCTTGATGTTCAAAGCCTTGCTCAAGCTGTTGAAACGAAGCTGTCATATAGAAAATAGGCTGTCCATTTTGGATAGCCTTAACGCGCCGAGCACTAAAACTGCCGCCATCACGCAATACTTCAACGTCATATACAACGGGTTTAGTTGCATCACCGGCGCGTAAAAAGTAGGAATGTAATGAATGAACATGGCGCTTTTCATCTACTGTTTCTTGCGCCGCGGACAGCGCCTGACCTAATACTTGGCCACCAAATAAAGCTTTAAAACCAAGGTCTTGGCTTTGACCACGGTAAATACCCTGTTCAATTGTTTCTAGTGTTAATAGTGATGATAAGTCGTCTAACACCTGACTCATACTCGCCTCTTTGCTTCTTGTTGTTTTTGGTTATCATACCAAATTGAATAATTATTTGGTCACTCAGCGAGAATTTAAAGGCTCATAGACAAGGCTTGGCGTGCAGAGAATAGTTACTCCCCTTTTTTGAACGAAAAGCAAACGCCATAACGCGGTATATGAGCCTTTAAAACTCGCTCTTGGGAATGCGTAAGCAGCATGATAACGGCACAAAATTCACTAGATGTAGAACAAAATTTCGTTTGTTCTAATACTGCTTACGCCATTCTGAGAGACTAAATAGTTAATCAAAGTGGTATTAAACCCCAGCCAATCTTCCAGGGTAGACTCGCCCGCCAAAATCCACAGCACTCGTGTTCGTTATATTAAGTACAACTGCTCAGCTAACACTAAGATTACGTTAAATTTTTATAAAATATACACATTTACCTGTTGAAATATTAAACAATATTCTATAGTGTCACGTAATAGTTATTTGCAGTTTAAATAGTTAATGTGAGGCTAGGATGCAGGCGGTTTCAAAACGTGAAATGCTGTTAGAGCGAAGGCAACACGACCAAATTCAAGCAACGTTATGGGAAAAATTAACCTTAGCGCAGAAATTTGCAGCCAGCAGTCTGACTCAGTTTGGGTATGATCTAGCATTTATTAGAGCCAGTGCCGGCAGTAGTTTAGCCATACTATTATGCGATGGAAAAGTAGCAACTATCGCATGGGATGGTGAAATAAACACTCAACCTGAGATTACAATTCGCAACTAGTAGCAAGCATTAAAAGATAGTAAAACAGCGCTTTATAGCGCTGTTTTTGTTTGTATTCGTCTTGTTAATTAGCGTTAATTGAATTTATGAAATTCGATATTTTCTTCAGGCGCTTCTTCTTTCTTCACAAGTTTTATTTTAGCCAATGCTTGTTGCTGCTCAGTCAACAAGCTTTCCATCAGCGACATAAAGCCGCTTAAATTATTGCTGCTCCACATCCGCGCAACATGCTTCTCACGACCCGAAATATAGGTAAGAAAGTCTTTATAAGCACCTGGTTTGTGATTTTCAAAATAGGTTTGCGCGGTCGGTTTAAGTTGCTCTTTACCGCCAGCACAAGCATTGAAGATTGCCGCATAGTTGGTCACTAGTGGCGATATACGTTTCACATCGCTCAATATTGCTGGTGATTTTCGCTCTGCTTCTTCTTTTACTTTATTGTAGCGAAAAGTAAAAAATTCTTGCTGCTTTGCTCCGATTGAAGCCACCGTATCAGCTAGCTGCTTATGACTTTTTCGGGTTTGTGCTGTATCGCGTTTTTGTTGAACTAAATCATGCTGTAAGCGTTCTGAACGAAAATAGAAATAAACACTAACGGCAACAAAAATGGCAATTACAACTAATGCAAAAAACATAAACCTACTGAATACCCTTCAATAATTTAAGACACGTCACTCAAGCGCGATAAGAAGATATAAGGATCGATATCCTGCACTGCGGGTGTATCTAAAGAAAACCTAATATTAACCGAAAATTCGCCCAAATTGGCAAAAAAACGTACCTTAAGTGCATCAATGAGCTTTTCAAACTTAGCTTTGGCTTGGCTTTGTGACTGATGCGGAAAAAGCACAATATACTCACCATCGTTAATCTGCCCACTCTGATCAAACTCCCCCATATGCTCATTAATCAATGTAGCTAGTGTTTTGTTCACTTCGGCAATAACCCGCTTGTTAAAACTAAACGTTAAGTCTTGCCAATTGCTAATCGTTAAATAACCTATGGTGAGCGGGTACTCATACTTGCGTGCTTTCTTGAATGCGCGATGGTAGATATATTTGGTTTGTGCTGGATTAGGCACTAAATACGTTGGGCGCTCTAACTGTTCATACACATCGTGCTGTTTGCGAGAGCGATAGGTAAGCCATTGAATAATCAAAACCACAAGCAGAAACAAACTCAATGTTGTTAAAACGATAATATAGTGTTGCTGCATCCTCACTTGTTCTGAGAATTCAGTGTGTGCGTCATATGCTTCGGCTAAATCTAGCGCAAGCGCTTTGTTGCTATCTTCGACCGCAAGCCGACTAGGCGCACGAATAACTCTGGCTTTCGCATCTTTGAAAAACTGATGTTGCAATTCTACGTAACGATTAAGCATTGCTAGTGCTTTGTCTTTATCACCTTCAATCTGGTAACGATTAGCGAGTAGTAGGTATAAATCAACTTGATCACCTGCTACTTCGACGATTTCAGCAAGCTCTTCAGCAAGTACCAGCAATTGCAATGCAAAAGCCTGGCGATCAGTTGCAAAGCTCGCCTTAGCTAGTGCAATTAACGTGCTCAAATAAGGCTTATTCAAATTCTGCCCTTTAAATGAATGCTCGGCTTCAACGAGGGCGAGATAAGCAGATTGATACTCACGTTGATCCAATAACACTTGGCCAATACCAAGTTCGGCATAAGCGCGTTTTATTGGCCAAACGCGCTGCTCAGCAATTTGCTTTACCTGCCAAAACGCATTGTATGCATCATCTAATCGTTCGAGCTCTCGGTACGCTGAAGCTAAATTGTAATAGGTTCCTTCAATACCATTTTTGCGATTAAGCGCGAAACGCAATTTTAGAATACGCTCGTGTATCTCCATCGCAGTTTGATAATCCCCTAAATAGTGATACGAGATAGCAATCACTTCCAATAACTGTAAATGCTCCGCATATTGGAGGTTTTGCTCAACCAACTCTTTCACCATATGGAGATCGTCAGCCGCTTTTTGATTTTCACCAATTAGGGCATTTGCCATTGCACGATAGCCCAAAGCCAGTAGTTGGTACTTTACTAAGCCTTCTTGCGTGGCGCGCTCCCAGACTTGATCAACAAAGTGGAAGACATTGTGATATTTACTTTTTACAAAGTAACCTTCCGCCAATTTGATTTCTAAATTAAGCTGCAGCTCAGCAGGTAGTGGCTTGTAAGTTAAACCGTCAATCGCAAATTGAAAGGCACGTGCAGCATCACCTTTACTCGCTGCGACTTCGGCAAGTAAGACGTAAGCTTTAGCAATAACGTCTTTCGGGTATTGATGACGATACTGAACAATTTCAGTCGCCAAAGAAACTATTTCATCGTAGGGAAGTGCTTCTTTATCTGCCTGATAAAAACCACTGACTCGTTCGATATTGGCGGTAACAACTTCTCTTGGCAACTGTGCTTGTGCATTAGCAACTTGACTTAGCAAACAAGTCATCACCAATGTCAGTACCAACCAAATCTGTTTCAACAAGTGTCAACCTTAAACGATAGCTTTTTCAGAGCAGGCATTTTAACGAATCGTATGAATTAGCGCCAACTTTCGACTAACCTTAGTCATCAAATTGGATTTAGTATTTACTCTACGCAAATATTGACTATAATATCGCCGAGCGACTAAAGCTCGTTAAAGGCAAATCTAGTGAAAGCTAGAGACGCAAAGTTACCGGTCTAAGGGGAAACCTAGGACAGCGGGACTGCCAAATTTAGATATAGTGGGGGCTTATCTATTTTAGCTATTCAGCTAACCTTCTACTCCTACGGTATACTTTGCGTGTCTTTCCCTTTTCTTTCTTTTATTCCTATTAATACCTTGCAGCCTCTCTGCTAAGTAGCACACCAGTAACAACGACACCTAGCCGCTGATCAATTGAATATGTAATCAGCATGCTATTGGCGCCATTCAACATTTAGCTTATTAGCTCTTTCAGCTATTGCTTTTTCTGTTGCTGCTCTTGCTGCTGCTCTATGTATTGCGTAATCACAACCTCCAACATAGACAAAGGCATCGAACCATTTGCTAGCAATTGATCGTGGAAGTCACGCAAATCAAAGTCAGCGCCTAGCGCTTGCTCAGCCTGTTTGCGCAAACGCTTAATCGTCAACTCGCCAATTTTGTATGAGAGTGCCTGACCAGGCCAAGAAATATAGCGGTCTATTTCAGTTTTAACATTGTGCAGTGACAACGCGGTATTGCTGGCTAAAAAGTCCATTGCTTGCGCACGTGACCAACCTTTGACATGCATTCCAGTATCAACCACTAGTCGACAAGCGCGCCACATTTCATATGTTAAACGGCCAAAATCACTGTAAGGGTCGGGGTACATACCAGCTTCAATACCTAAGTATTCAGCATATAGGCCCCAACCTTCACCAAATGCAGAAATATAAGTTTCATTTCTGAACTCTGGTACGTTTTTCATTTCACGAGCAATAGAGCCTTGTAAATGATGACCAGGTACGGCTTCATGTAAGGTTAACGCTGGTAACACATAGAGCGGGCGGCGATCTAAGCGGTAAGTATTAACCCAATAATTACCCGGTTGATCATCTCGCGATGGTCCAGAGTAACGGCCCGTTGTGTACTTAGGCGCAATATTGGCAGGAACTTCAATTACCCCATAAGGTGTGCGCGGCAAAGTTTTAAACAAGCTTGGTAACTTGGCATCCATTTGTTTAGCAAGAAAAGAGGCTTCTTTGATCAGTTGCTCTGGCGTAGTCGCGTAAAATTGAGGGTCTGTTCGCAAAAACTCAACAAAATCAGCAAAAGAACCTTCAAAGCCTAGCCTCGCAATAATGGCATTCATTTCAGCGCGAATTCGCTTAACTTCTGCCAAACCAATTTGGTGCACTTCATCGGCGGTCATATCTAATGTCGTGAAATGCTTCACGCGATTGGCGTAAAACGCGGCACCATTTGGCAAACTACTTGCCGCGATATTTTGTCGAGCATTGGGTTGATATTCGCCCACCATAAAATCATAAAAAGCTTGGTAACTGGGGAATACTTGCTCTTTAATGACCTTGGTTGCTTGCGTTCGTAACGATGTTTGTTGTGCCGTTGTTAAATGCTTTGGCATTGACTTAAACGGCTGATAGTAAACACTTTCGGTCACATCTTCTTTGATAAAGGCCGTAATTGATTCTTCAAAGCCTTTCAATACTACTTGCGGTTGGCTGTAGCCAGCAGCTAACCCTTCACGCATCCAAGTCATTTGCTGCTCAAAATAACGTGGCATTTGTGCCAAGCGGCTAAGGTAATCAAGGTAGTCTTGTTCGGTTTTAAAACTCACCATACGGCCAATAAAACTGATATGTGCATGGAATCCAGATTCCGCAGTTATTGGCATTAGGTGTTCTTTATTTAGGTAATTATCTACCTGATTTTGAATGCGATATTGCAGTACCGACCAGTTAATTTGGTTAGCAGTACTAAGTGACTCGACATCAATAGCATTCACTTTGGCTAAAATATCCGTCAGTTGTTGATGGTTTTCAGCTAATGTCTCGGCACTTAAATCTGGCAATTGTGCATTAGTTTTGCCTGGCTCTGGGTTATTGAATGGACTACTTTGCTGCTCATAATCGTGATAAGTCTCAATCACGTTGGCTAGTTGTTGATCGGCATTAGGCTTACTTTTTAGCGCCGTTTGGCTACACGCCGTCAGCATGAACAACATGAGTATAATGGGGTATTTCATTAGCTTATTGCTTCCGTAATCGAGCTTTATTAAGCGGTTATTGTGCATTTATTTTACCTTGGCGATACGCCCTTGCAAATTAAGGCTAACACAAAGCTATTTCGATTCGCACAACAGCCTTTCTGGATAAATAACACGCACTCATTAAACTATTTGCTCTATTAATCGATAAAAGTTGTTTGTAAGGCTAGAAGTTTTCAGCATTTTTCGCCAGAATGGCTGAGTAGTTAGATTTTTTGGGGTGAATCATTGAAGCATCATGATTCCTTAGCACAAGCACAAGTTAAAATGGCAAAAACACTTAAGCTGTTAGCACAGTGGAAGTTGCCTGCAACCCCAATAAATTACGCAATTGGTTACGAATACATTTGCGAAAAAAACACACCGCTTATCACTAAGATAGACCAACATTTATTTGCCAATAATCACCTCGATAACTTTCTCATTGAGCAGCTTTATCAAGACCATGTACTTGGTCAAAGTAACTTGCGCGACGACATTTTTGATGATGCTAAGCAACTAACTGCCCAGCTCAGTGAAACTTGTCATAACGCTAATGCGCAAGGTAATAAATTGCTGTCTGCACTCGACACTAATATTGCATCAGTGCGAGATGGTGATAAAGAGCAAGCAGCGCAGGCCCTATCGCGATTATCACAGACAGTTGAATTGCTTAAGCAGCAACAAGCGTCATTGTTGAAGCAACTGGCGAAAACCGAGCAGCAAGCAGATAACTTGTATCAAGAATTTAGTGCGGCACGCAAAGAAATCTACCTAGATCCAGTGACTCGGTTATACAACCGAAAGGCGCTGAGCAAGCATTTTGATACATGGGTGAGTGAATCACCGGACCGTCAAATCGCAGCTTTGGTCGTTAGTGTTGATGACTTTAATCTGTTTAGTAATAAATTCGGTTCGCTAATTGGCGATGTTATTTTGTCTAAGATTGCCAACAAGGTAAGTAACTACGTGGGTGAAAGTGGCTTACCTGTGCGCACAGGTAATGAGGAATTTCTTATTCTGCTGCCTGATGTTGAAATGGGAATCGCAAGCGAAATTGCCGAGAAAATTCGCCAAGGCGTAGAGAAAATACGCTTTATTAGCAGTAAATCTGGCATCCGTTTACCACAAATGACAATTTCACTTGGCGTTAGTGAATTCAAGCAAAAAGAAACACTAAATAGCCTACTTAGCCGCACCCAAAAAGCGCTATCGAATGCTCAGCAAAAAGGCCTAAATCAAGTATCTATGCTTCCTGCTTAGCTGCCGCTTAACTTTTTTACTCACTTCGCAGTAAAAACTCTCTAACAACCGATAGTGTCAGCTTTGCTAATTGCCCGTTAATGAACCACAAATAAGTTCCAGCAAAGGTTGTTCATCAATAGACTCTGGCTCTAACCAGCATGACTGGCTATACACTTCAAAATTTAAGACAAAATAACCAAAATCTTCCGCGACTTGTGCACGGAATCTGACATTATGGCGATCGGCGCCGGGGATTTTTTCCAAGATACTAACCTGCGTCAACTGACTCAATACCACCTCGGTCGCGATGTCGAAATCTTCTTCGTCAAACTCGCCATCAAATCGAATATCGAGATGATCATCACGCAAAAATACTGCTGAAACTAGAAGTGATGATGGTTGCGTTAACTGCTGCATGAAATTTCCAAGTGCTTGCCCCATTCTGGCGCTGGCTGTGCATATTGCTCTGCGCCTGCTTGCTCATCAAATGGGGTTTGTAAAACGCCTTGTAGGCGCTCAATTTCAGTGTAATCACCCTGCTCTGCTTGCCTAATCGCTTGCTGAGCTAAGTAATTGCGTAAGATAAATTTAGCGTTATGCTGGTTTTGAATTTGATGGCGGGCACTATCTGCCATGTCATCGTCCGCTAATCGCTGGCGATACTTTTTAAGCCACTCAATAACAACTTGTTGATCATTAAAATGTGCTAACAACTTTTGGCATTGCTGATTATCAACATCATCGACAAATACTTGATTGAGCAGCCTGAAACTTAGAGTGTAATCTGCTTTTTGCTTGGCCAGCAGTGTTAACCACTCCCCTAACAACGCCTGATCTTCATCTTGCCATGTTGCCAACCCAAGCTTTCGCTGCATTAACGAAATATAGTGCTGCACGAATATTGGCTCATATTGGCTCAGCGCCGCGCGAATTTCTTCGGTTGATAACCAGTCAGAGAAAGTAATAGCCAGCGCATTTAAATTCCACAGGCCAATGCTCGGCTGCTGGTCAAAGGCGTAGCGACCGGTATGATCGGAATGATTGCAAATAAAACTGGGCTGATAGTCATCAAGAAAGCCAAATGGACCATAATCTATGGTCAGGCCAAGAATCGACATATTATCGGTATTCATTACCCCATGCGCAAAACCATGTACTTGCCACTTAGCAATGAGTGTCGCGGTTGATTGTACAATCGCCGCCAGCATGGCTTTGTGTGGGTTTTCCTGCCTTAAACACTCAGGAAAGTATTCAGCTAAACAATAATCCGCGAGCTGATTGAGTTCATCTTTTTTCCCTTGATGAAACCAATATTCAAAGTGACCAAAACGAATATAACTCGGCGACGTTCGCGTCATGATAGCGCCCTTTTCGACGCGCTCGCGATAAACATCGTGTTCACTACCAATAATGCATAGCGCTCGTGTGGTGGGAATATCAAGCGCCGCCATCGCCTCACTAGCGAGGAATTCGCGAATACAAGAGCGCAGTACTGCCCTGCCATCGCCCATGCGAGAAAACGGCGTTTCCCCTGCCCCTTTGAGTTGAACATCTAACCGCTGGCCAGACTTCGCAATAATTTCGCCGAAGCTAATGGCTCGCCCGTCACCTAATTGCGGCACGTATTGGCCAAATTGGTGACCGCTATACACTTGCGCATGAAAATAGCCACCTTTAGGTAATACCTTGCCAGCAAAAACATCAACAAAATTAGTTTGATGTAAATCATCTTTTGCAATGCCAAGCTCTGCTAGCATAGCGTCACTGGTCGCCACCAAATGCGAATTCACTAAAGGAGTCGGCGATACAGGTCGATAAATAAAAGGTAAATGCTTTACAAGTCGATTGTCGAAATTAAACGCAATTGGCTCGGACATCGTAATTACTTCAGTCATAGTAAGTGTTTACATAATACTAAAAAATCTAGGACAACTTAGGTCTTTTTCCATATAATCGACTAAGGCTCAGAAAAATCTAATCATTAAGAGAGACAGACATTATGAAAAAAATGACTCTTGCTATTGCAACTGCAGCAATGATGGTAGCTCCAGCATTCGCGGGCGACGTTGCAGCGGGTAAAGCAAAATCAGCAATGTGTGCAGCTTGTCACGGCGCAGAAGGTATTTCTGCTATTCCAATGTACCCTAACCTTGCTGGCCAAAAAGAAGCTTACATTGCGAAGCAATTAAAAGATTTCAAATCTGGCGCACGTAAAGATCCAGTAATGGCTCCTATGGCGATGGGCCTAACTGATGCAGACGTAGCTAACTTAGCTGCGTACTACGCTAGCCTTAAGTAATTTATTACTGTGGGCTTAGCAAAAGCGCTCATCTGAGCGCTTTTTGCTTTTCTAGCGCCTGACAAATATCTTATCCATCGCCTACTCAATCAAAAGCTGCGCAATATAGTGGTTTTTGTCCCACTGAATACCTGTCGCACCCTGCGGTAGTTCAAAGGTTTGCCAATCGCTTGTCAGCGCAAAATTTTGCTGATCAGATGCCACACCACCAGTAAACTTCGCCGGAATTGCCATCGCAAAACCATCCACCACATGACGCCAACGGGCTTTAAATTCGCCGTCCATTAGTCGATATTCCAGCACAGGAATACGACTGTCGCGCAGGTACTGATCAAAAAACTTATTAAGCACGAGCCCAGATTGTTCAGCAATATAATCTTCCACTTGCTGGGTAGTAACGGTTTGATGATAAAAAACCTTGTTTAAGCCACGCAAAATCTCACGCCATTTGCTGTCGTCATTAATGAGTTGGCGAAGCGTGTGCAGCATATTCGCACCTTTGGGGTAAATATCGTACGAACCCACTTGGTGTTGGTGATAAGTCCCTATCATCGGCTTATCGTTGCGAATATTTTGACGTTGCCCACGCAAGTATTCTGCCCCTGCCGCTTTGCCGTAGTGATACTCAACAAACAAACCTTCAGCGTAGGTGGTAAAGCTCTCTTGTATCCATAAATCAGCAACATCCTTAGCCGTAATACTGTTAGCAAACCATTCGTGTGCGGTTTCGTGAATAATCAAGAAATCCCACTTTAAGCCCCAACCTGTCTCGCTGAGATCACGTCCTTTGTAACCTTGCTGATAGTTGTTGCCATAAGTGACTGAGCTTTGATGCTCCATGCCAAGATACGGAGCTTCAACCAACTTGTAACTGTCTTGATAAAACGGATATGGACCAAACCAATGCTCCAGCGCTTCGATAGTACGCTTGGCATCACCAAAGTGTACGCGCGCTTTTTCTTCGTTAGCACGTAGCACGTAATAGTCCATATCTAATACGCCATTTTCACCTTGATATTGCTCGGCAAAATTGACGTAGTCAGCAATATTGATATTCACACCGTAATTATTAATAGGATTGATGACGCGCCAGTGGAAAACTCGGCTATCACCTTGATCTTCAATGTTAATTAAACGGCCATTAGAGACATTAAACAAAGGTCTTGGCACTTCAATCAACATATCAATTCCGCGGTCGGCTTCGTCATAGCCGTGATCTTTATTCGGCCACCAAATACTGGCGCCGATCCCTTGATTTGACGAAGCAATAAATGGCATGCCATCTTCATCTTCCGACCAAGTAATACCGCCATCCCAAGGGGCATTTTTCGCTTCATGAGGCTGACCCGAAAAGGTCAAGGTTAACTGATATTCCTGACCTATTTGCTGTGGCTCTTTTGTCGAAATAAAGTAACTGTAACCTTCTTGGCGAATCCCTAAGATTTGCCCTGCTTGCACAGCAGCTTCAAGCTTCATAGGTGCTTGTAGCTCAATTTGTAATTCTTTTGCATTATCAATTACTTGATAGGTTATGATGTTTTCGCCAGCAAAAGATCGGTCACCAATATCGACAGCCATCGATAGCTGGTAATGCTTTACATCCCACCAAGCGCGTTCAGCGGTAATCGCACCGCGTAAATGCTTTTGCCTTTGTTCGCTAATGTCAGGTGTATTTGGCTTGCTTTCAATTTCGTTATTAATATCGATAAGCTGCCGCGCATTAACTTGATGACTGGTCAGCACGAGTAAGGCACTAATTGCTGTTGATAACCATTTGTTGGGCATCATTTTTTAACTCTTTGCTCTGAGAATATGAGCAATATTGTGCGTCGCTAGCAAGTTGATGGCAAGCCATAGACAAAGTGGGTTTGTCACCGACCTATGAATCTGGCGCTTGCGTAAATTAAAAATTCTTGTAAGACTAAAAAGCATCTGAGCAAGCGAATTAATTTGCTCAGCGAACTTGTCGGAGTGCCATAGGGCTGAGATCGCGAAAGCGGGATCCGTAGAACCTGATCAGCGTAATTGCTGCGAAGGGAACAAGCGCAATACAAACTCAATATATTAATTAGCTGTAGACAATTTTAGGCTACTGTTCTTGATGACATTGGGTTTGTGTTGTTCTCGTCATACCTAGTCAACTCCGCCGAATATAATTAATTATTATCTAGGTGAGAGCTATGAGTTCATTATCGCGACGTGAACGTCGTCAGCAGGCGGAAGCCTTTATCAACAATGTGTCGGGACAAAGTTACCCGAATTCCAGCAAAATTTATGTATCGGGCAAGCTGCACAATATCCAAGTAGCCATGCGAGAGATTGCCGTTGGCGATACTTTTGTCGGTGGCACCGAAGAAAACCCCATTTTTGAACCTAACGAGCCGATTCGTGTTTACGACAGCTCTGGCCTTTACACCGATCCAAACGTAAGCGTTAATGTTCATGAGGGTTTACCTAAACTGCGCAGTGCATGGGTAGCCGAGCGCGCAGATACTGAAGAGCTTACGGGCGCGACATCAGGTTATAGCCAGCAGCGTTTAGCGGATGAAGGCCTTGATCATATTCGCTTTGAAAACCTACCGAAAGTGCGCCGCGCCAAAGCGGGGAAAAACGTGACCCAGTTACACTACGCACGCCAAGGTATTATCACGCCGGAAATGGAATACATCGCCATTCGCGAGAATACCAAACGGGCGGAAATGAAAGACGAAATCCTCAGCCAGCGTCATGAGGGGCAGGGCTTTGGAGCCAAATTTACCGAAGCTGGTCACGCTAACATTCCCGAGCAGATTACCCCTGAGTTTGTACGCCAAGAGGTTGCAGCAGGGCGCGCCATTATTCCCGCTAATATTAATCACCCTGAATCTGAACCAATGATTATTGGTCGTAATTTTTTGATCAAAGTAAACGCCAATATCGGTAACTCGGCGGTTACTTCATCCATTGAAGAAGAAGTGGAAAAGCTGGTGTGGTCAACCAAATGGGGCGCAGATACCGTGATGGATTTATCCACTGGCCGCTATATTCACGAAACGCGCGAGTGGATTGTGCGTAACTCGCCAGTGCCAATTGGCACAGTACCGATTTATCAAGCACTCGAAAAAGTAAACGGCATTGCCGAAGACTTAACATGGGAGGTATTTCGCGACACCTTGATTGAACAAGCAGAGCAGGGCGTTGACTACTTTACTATTCACGCAGGTGTACTGTTGCGCTATGTGCCGATGACGGCAAAACGCGTGACCGGTATCGTCTCGCGCGGTGGTTCTATTATGGCAAAGTGGTGTTTAGCACATCATCAAGAAAACTTCCTTTACACCCACTTTGAAGATATTTGCGAAATTTGTAAGCAGTACGATGTTGCCTTTTCATTAGGTGACGGCCTGCGTCCGGGTTCTATTGCCGATGCCAACGACGAAGCACAGTTCTCTGAGCTTCATACCTTAGGAGAGCTGACCAAAATCGCTTGGCAACACGATGTACAAGTAATGATTGAAGGTCCAGGTCATGTGCCACTGCATATGATTAAGGCGAATATGGACGAGCAACTGGAACATTGTCACGAAGCGCCATTTTATACATTAGGACCACTGACGACAGATATCGCCCCTGGTTATGACCACATCACCTCGGGGATTGGTGCCGCAAATATTGGCTGGTACGGCTGTGCCATGCTGTGCTACGTGACCCCCAAAGAGCACTTGGGCTTGCCTAACAAAGAAGATGTCAAAGAAGGCTTAATCACCTACAAAATTGCCGCGCATGCGGGCGATTTAGCAAAAGGGCATCCCTGTGCACAAATTCGCGATAATGCATTGTCAAAAGCGCGCTTCGAGTTTCGCTGGCACGACCAATTTAATCTTGGTTTAGATCCTGAGCGCGCCCGTGAATACCACGACGAAACCTTGCCGCAAGAGTCAGGCAAAATCGCCCATTTTTGCTCAATGTGTGGGCCAAAATTCTGCTCGATGAAAATCACCCAAGATGTTCGCGACTATGCGGCAAAACTAGAGGCTGAGCAACGCATTGAAATCAAGCTCGCAGACGAAACCGTCAGCGTTAGCCGTGATGCCATTGATAAAACGCTTGCCCAAGGTATGGCGGAGAAGTCAGCCGAATTTAAAGCAACTGGCTCTGAAATTTATCATCAAGTAAGGTAAATACCGTGGCCAATATTGCAATTGTTGGCGCGGGGCTGCTAGGTCGTTTAATGGCCTGGCAGCTGAGCCTAGCGAGTAACACGCACAATAACGCACACCAGATCAGCCTATACGACAAAGACGCCATTGATGGTCGGCAAAGTGCTGCCTACACGGCAGCGGGTTTGCTCACGCCTTATGGCGAGTCGTTAAGCTGTGAACCTGAAATTGTCGCCATGGGCGAGGCAGCACTAACCATGTGGCCGGAGTTACTCGGCGAACTTGCCAGTCCAGTCGACTTTCAAGCGAATGGTTCTATTTGCGTTAGTCACCGCGTGGACCAAGGTGACTATGAACGCTTTGCACGCCATATCAGCCAGCATTATCCGCAAGCTCAGCTTCAATTACTAAGCAAAAGCGAATTTACCCAGCAAGTACCTGCATTAGCAGAGCGCTTTGAAAGCGGTGCATACCTGCAAGGTGAAGGCTGTATTGATAATCATCAACTGCTCAATGCACTGGCAAGTGCGCTGCAAGCAAATAATGCGGTCGATTGGCTTGCGCAAACGCAAGTGCTGACGGTATCTCCTTATCAAGTTCACACCAACTCAGGTATTAAGCAATTTGACTTGGTCATTGATTGCCGTGGCATCGGCGCAAGTGCCATTCACACCCAAGCTGGTTCCAATATCGACGCGAATACCGATGCCAAAATCAAAGACCAGGGAGCACTGCCGATGTTAAGGCCAGTGCGCGGAGAGGTCATCAGGGTGTATGCGCCGGACGTCGAATTTTCACTGCCAGTGCGTTTAATGCACCCAAGATACAAGCTTTATATCGCTCCGAAAGCCAAGCATGAATACGTTATTGGCGCGACGGAAATAGAAAGTGGGGCGACGGGTAAAGTTACCGTGCAATCGGCACTAGAGCTGCTGTCTGCCTTGTATAGCCTGCATCCAGGTTTTGCCGAAGCGCAGATTCTTGAGCAGCTTAGCCACTGCCGCCCAGCATTTGCCGACAACCGCCCACAAGCAAGAAGCAAAGCAGGGCTGATACAGCTCAACGGCTTATATCGCCATGGTTATTTGCTCGCGCCAGTGATGCTAGCAACGGGCTTACACTTGGCTGCTCAGCAAATTAATACGGCTAAAAGTAGCAAGTCCTCTTACTCAGTGCCGCCAGCATTTTTTGAATGGCTACACGTTGACGGTAAAAACAATCTAAGAGCAAAACAATGACCCATACCTACCCAGATAAGACCTACCTAGCTCATACCTACTTGGTGAATGGTAAAGCTTTCACCCTTGATCAAGCTGTTTACCAAGAGGCTGAACACAAAGAAACAGACATCACAGTGAGCCAACTGCTTAACGAGTATTTTTCAGTGCACCCAGAGCCTAAGTTATTTGCGGTAGCCGTCGATCAAACCTTTGTTGCCAAAACAGACTACGAGACAACATCACTTAGCAACGGCGCAAGTATTGAGCTATTTTCACCGATTCAAGGAGGTTAGCGATGACACTCTCTATCTATGGCACTGAGCTTGATAGCCGACTGCTCATCGGTACGGCACTTTATCCAAGCCCAGCCATTATGCAACAAGCGGTCATCGCTAGCGGCGCTAAAGTAATGACTTTATCACTGAAGCGCCAATCACCAGCAGAGCAGGGGGGGCAGATGATTTGGCAGTATTTGCAACAACTTGCCAATGATCACCAAATTAAGCTACTGCCCAATACCGCAGGTTGTAAAACTGCCAATGAAGCCATCACCCTAGCACACATGTCGCGTGAGTTATTTCAAACCCATTGGCTTAAATTAGAAGTGATAGGTGACGACTACAACTTGCAACCCGACCCGATTGAATTGCTTAAAGCAACTAAAGCCCTAATTGATGATGGCTTTCAAATATTGCCGTATTGCACTGATGACTTAGTACTGTGTCAGCGTCTTTACGATTTAGGCTGCGAGGTGATCATGCCGTGGGCATCGCCGATTGGCACAGGTAAAGGTTTAATGAATCCCTACAACCTCGCCACGATTCGCAGCCGCTTACCCCAAGCAACCTTAATTGTTGATGCCGGTATTGGAAAACCTTCAGATGCGGTGCAAGCACTAGAGCTAGGTTATGACGGCGTACTACTTAATAGTGCGGTTGCGCTAGCAAGTGATCCTGTTGCTATGGCAAAAGCTTTTGCCTATGCAATGCAAGCAGGAGAACTGGCGCAACAGGCTGGCATTATGCCTGAGCGCCAGACGGCACAGCCAAGTACGCCAACACTCGACACGCCATTTTGGCACCAAAGTTAACCAGCAGAACATTACAAGCTAAGTAAAGACGAAAGAGTAGTATGAGTTTCTTATGAGCACATCCCGTTCACACCATCCAGCACCAGATAAAGCACTTGATACACAAAAGCCCAAACCAATTGTTTGGACAATTTCCGGCAGTGACTGTTCTGGCGGTGCGGGTATCGCAGCCGATATCAAAACCATGCATAGCCTTGCCCTTAGCCTTTCACCTGGCCTTAGTCTTAGCCAAGACAATGTTGAAATTTGTACGCTGATCAGCGCCAATACCACTCAAAATTCAGAGCGTTTAGTGGCGGTAAATCCAGTCGCTACAGAAATACTTGATGAGCAGGCCAAACTACTTATCAAGGATAAGCCACCCACGGCTATCAAGATTGGTTTATTAGCAAACGATCATCAAGTTAATTGGCTGATCACGCTATTGGCAAGGCTCAAACAGCAAGATCCTGCGCTGATCACTGTCTACGATCCCGTCGCTAGTGCCAGTGTTGGCGGTAAGTTCAGCCAAATCGATCCCGTAGCGATCCAAAAATTATTACCATACCTTGATGTGATCACACCTAACTTGCCTGAGCTTGAAGCGCTTGCTTGTGTAGAAAAAGTAACAGAAAAAACAACTGAGCAAGCTGCTTTGCAATTGCTAAACCATGGTGTTCAAACCGTTGTGGTAAAAGGCGGGCACAGTAGCGATATTGATACTTGTTTAGACAGTGCTTATTCACTAGTTAAGAATTGTGATCCAGCTAACAAACCTCAGCTACACACGATAAAAATTGTTAGCGCACGAATTAATACGAGTTACAGCCATGGCTCAGGTTGCGCTTTTACATCGGCACTCACCTTATTATTAGCGCAAGGTTATTTATTGCGTGACGCACTCACTTTAACTAAAGCGTTTATTAATCAAGGACTAAGCAAGAATGTTGGAAAAACTGGCTATTATGGCGCTTTTGCTGTTGGAGCTTTTCCTACGGATGATAAGTATTTTCCTGACATAGTTAACAACAGTGCAGATTTACCTAACTCTGGCTTTCCTTCGCTAGGGTTAAACAATGGTTTAAGCAATAGTTCCGGCAAAGAAAAACTAGGACTTTACCCCGTGATTGACTCACTCGATTGGCTAGAGAAACTGCTGCCATTTGAGCTCAATATTATCCAGCTCAGGCTAAAAGATTTACCGATTGATGAAGTCGAGAGACAAATTGCCCAAGCAGTAAAGCTAACGAGCAACACAACTACTCGGTTATTTATCAATGATTACTGGCAACTGGCGATAAAACACGGTGCCTATGGCGTGCACTTAGGACAAGAAGATCTCGCCGATGCCGAC
The DNA here is from genome assembly GCF_003390395.1 of Thalassotalea euphylliae. NCBI lineage: Bacteria > Pseudomonadati > Pseudomonadota > Gammaproteobacteria > Alteromonadales > Colwelliaceae > Thalassotalea > Thalassotalea euphylliae. The sequence continues at coordinate 4,192,313 of NZ_QUOV01000001.1, forward strand.
TTAAAGGCTATTGCTAATGCAGGATTACGGCTTGGGATCAGCACCCATGGCTGCTATGAGCTTTTATTAGCTCGGCAACTAAAACCTAGTTATTTAGCCATTGGGGCGATTTTCCCAACTGTGACCAAAGATATGACAGGACAAATTCAAGGATTGGAAAATTTGCAGCACTTGTTAGCACTCAAGCAAAATATTCCCATTGTTGCGATTGGTGGCATTAACCTTGAGCGAGCGAAAGTCGTTGCCAGCACTAGGGTTGATAGCGTCGCCGTAGTCACCGCGATTACCCGCGCAGATGATTACCGCCAAGCTGTTCGAGCGCTAAAAGCCATTTGTCAGTAGTCGCTTTATAGAGTTAATTCGCTAGCTGAATTTTCGGAGCCCAACTACGCCATTTGGCCTCAGGGTTTTGCTTTAAGGTAAAGCTGTATCCTTGGCTAACTGATGAATCCCCTGAAGTGGAATCTGGAGTCGCAAATGCGATACCACCGGCAATGATGGTTTCAATTGATTCAGCATCAACAGAAACGCCTGAGAATAATCCAGCATCCATACTAAAACCACTGGTATTCCAAAACTGACTGGCAGGTGATACTAATTTGGCAAAACGCTGCTCAATATTAATAAAAATATGCACTTGATCAGCGGTTGGCGCTAAGTCCACACCAATGACTTCACCTACTTTCACCTGACGATAAAGAACAGGATTGCCCACCCGAACTGAGCCAAGTTGCTGTGCCGTTAACTGCAAATTTAAGCCAAACGGCAGTTGTGTAACCGCTGGCGCATAATCTTCCGCGATAAATTCAGTTTGCTGCGCTGCTTTACCGTTAACGTGGGCAGCAGGTAAGGTATTAATAAAGCCACCAGTGATCAAAGCTCCCACATTTTTAGAGCCCACTAAGCCCACTTCCGGCTCAGCAAACCAGAACTTAGTACCAGCCGCCGCAAACTTGCGACCTGAATGATTTAAATACGCAAACGCCGTTGCACCATGTGCGTTCTCATTAAAAACAACGCGCTCAACCATGCCAATTTCTTGCCCCTGATATTGGATAGGTAAGTTAGCCTTAAGTCCCGTAACTTGATTAAACGCAATACGAATAGCGACACCCGCATTTTCCGCATGGCGTAAATCATTAAACAAGGTATATTGCGCCGTCTCTTGCGCAGGCTGCGGGTTAACAACACCGTCTGGGTTGTAAAAACTAAGACCGCCAGTTAGCACTGTATCTGCCGATTCGGTTTTAACAACAAAGTCGGTTAAATTGCCCGTAATGGTAAAGCCACTGGCATGATAAAAACGCGTATAGTCGTGCACTAAATGGCGATACTGCTCGTCGATAGAGATATTAATTGCGACTTTTTCACCGTCACTGGCAAGCTCAATATTGTCGACCTGACCAACCACAATACCGCGATAACTAATGGGACTCCCTGGGCTAACTTCACTACCGTTTTCGCTAATCACGGTAAGCTGTAAGCCTTCTGCTGATGCGTGTTTAGCAGGTGCTTTATCAAGGGCAACAAACTGTCGGAGCTCAGTGCTTGTATCACTTGTATTGCCCGCATCAACATTAAAATAGTTACCGCCAAACAGGGCTTCAGTATCGGTTAGGCCAGAGAGCGAGAGCTTAGTTTTTACTAACCAGAACTGAGTACCGTCTTTTAAAAGCCAACGAAATTCAGGCAGAATACCCACGTTTAAACGGGCGCTGTCATCTACATAACGAATGGTATGCACCGCGCCAATTTGCTCACCGCGATACATAATTCGTGTGCCTTTGCGCACATCTTTCGCGCTGACAAGTGCCAGTTCAATGGCAACACGTTGCTTGGCTATATCAATGTTTTCATGCAAAACAAAGGTATCACCGTTATTCGGTGGTTGCTGAGCATCATCAATGCCCTTGTCGAAGGCGATACCGCCAGCAAGGATGGCTTGCATTGACTGACTTTGAATGTCTAACTGCTGAATATTGCCGGCAATTCTTAACCCGCTAGCGTTCCAGAAGCGACTATCTGAGCTCACATAGCTTTGGTATTCCGGCTGGATATGAATATGCACATTGAAAGCGCTTGGTCCGGTGTTTTCAATTGCCTGAATATTACCAACCACTTGCTGTTTGTAAAAAACACTGGTGCCCACTTTTAGCGAATTAACATCACTGGTGGTTAACACTAAGTGCAAGCCGGGTTCGGAGTATCGATAAGCAGGCTTTTGACTATGAACTCTGAAAGTATCGGTAACATCGCCGTCTAATGATGGCCGCATGCCAATTTGAGCACCAGCAATAACGTTGTGTAAGTTAGTAACCCCGCCTAAATCTAACTCAGGTGCCATTAGGTAAAATTGGGTACTGGAATTAAGGTACGCAGCAATACGTGGGTTAACCTTGGCAAGCGCGGTGATTTCACGCGTTTGTGGATTGATATTGGTGAAACTATCTAATCGCCCTAGCGTAATGCCTTGATAGACAATGGCGGCACCGACATCGAGCTGGCTGTTCCAATCAAGCTGTAAGTTAATGGCGTAACCCATTTCGGCATCTTGAAAATGTTGATGTAGCTTAAAGCGTGCACCATTTTTGCTATTAAGCGCTTCTCCTTCAACATCGAGGGTATCAAAAGCAATACCTCCTGAGATTATCGACGCCAATGAATCAGTATCAACATGCACACCTGTGGTTAATGAGCCAGAAACTGTTAAGCCACTCGCGTTCCAAAAGCGTGAATGTTGTTTAACAAGGTGAGCAAATTCAGGTTTGATATACACGTTGATATCAACTTGATTGCGTCTGTCATCGTAACGATAGCTCGCCACATGACCAACCATAATTTGTTTGAAGGTAACGGGTGAGTCTTTAACAATCGAACCAAGCGTATCTGAAGAAAGCACAATATGCAGGCCCGGTGCCGATTCGTCGACCTCTGGCTCTTCTTTTAAACCAATAAAATGGCGCTGCGACTTGCCACTAGCGTCAATATCTGGGCGAACGTTAATATAGCTGCCAGAAAGTAGGGTATCTAAGCCTTTAACTCCGCTCAAAGAGACATCGGCAGTCACATACCAAAACAGTGTTTCATCAGTCAGTGTATCTTTTGCATCACTGATTACTTCCGCCTCAACAATCACACTTTGCAGATCACTGGAAGTTTCAATGTCGCGCACAACACCAACCGTTAAGCCTTTGTAGCGAATTTCAGTTTTACCCGCGACAATCCCTGTTGCGTTGTCAAACTCAATAGTGATAAATACGCCGCGATCACCAACCGCTTTAACCACTAACCAAGCACCAAAAATCAAGGCAACAATAGGCACCAACCAAATAGCAGAAATACCTGATTTTGCTTCAACAATTGGCTCTGGATGTGATTCTGTGCTCATCGTGCTTCTCTTTTGTCTGCTTTATTCTGGGTTATTTGTGTTGGCGCTAAACAGCTTAACGCGATTTTGCTTCGTTGAGCTGACTTTGGCTATCATCAGTTTTTGGCTTCTGGTCTTGTGCATCCCATAGCAATCGGGCATCAAAACTCTCGGCGGCTAGCATGGTAAACACCACCATTAGACCAAAATAGGTGATCCCCTTTGCTGCTTCAATAGAACTGAGAAAACCCAAATTGACCACCGCCGCCATAATAGCGACGACAAAAACATCTAACATTGACCAAGGGCCTAAGAATTCGACTATGTGATACAACTGCCCTTGCTGCTTAACCGTTAACTTACTCGCGCGTTTGGCGTGATACATCAGGATAAACAAGCCAATAATTTTTGCCAGCGGCACAACAAAGCTGGCAATAAAAATCACGATCGCCACTGGGTACATACCAAACTGAATAAAGGTTGCTATCCCCTCTAAAATGGTAGATGCCTCTGGTTGCCCAAGAGTGTAGTAGATCATCATGGGGTATAAGTTGGCTGGCACCAGCATCACTAATGCGGCAATTGTCCACGCAAAGGTATGCGATAAACTATTGATTTTGCGTACGCTGAAACTGCGGTGGCAGCGTGGACATTGCTGAGTTTCAGCCTGCATTTTCACCACTTTATGGCAGCAAGGGCAGCAGCCCAAACCCATCGCTTTCGCATTAGTCTTCAAGCGCTTGCTCCATTTTCTCCCAAACGTAGTGATGATCTAAGGTCACCGATACCAGCGTTGAGCAAATAAGCAATAACACAAAGCTCATTAAGCCGCCGCCAACAGTGAGCTCAGCAAGATCAACAATTTTGTAAATAGAAACAACAACACCAAGGAAGAACACATGCAGCATCGTCCAACTGTCTAGCACGTGATAACTGCGAAAAAACACTAGCAATGACTGGCTAATTTTATTGAAATGCACCGCAACAGCAATGTAAAACGCCGCCAACAGGTGAACTATAGGAATGGCAATGGTAAACAAAAACACGATAAACGCGACGATGTGGTAGTCGGTGTTAAGCAAAATGATGATGCAATCAATTAATGATGCTTCATTGTGCGTACCTGCGGCACTTACCCCTATCATGGGTAATAAAATTGCAGGAAAGAAGAGTAATAGCCCCGCCAGCGACACCGCCATAGTGCGCTCCATGGGGTTTTTCTTTAGCTCGTACAGCAGGGCGCTGCAACCAGGGCAAGTGGCTTTTTGACCCGGTTCAATTTTAGGTTTAGATAACACCGCATCACAGCGACGACAAACCACAATATTGTTAAGCGATGCAGCTGGTTTTGCCAAGGTAACCTACTGAAAGAGGAGCGTTTAACTGCAAGTTTAAGTCAATATCTAACGCTAGCCAACCTGTCTACGACAAAAATCACCCGCATATTGGAGACATAAAAAAAGCAGCCTACTGGCTGCTTTCTCTAATTTAGCAATAGCTTAAAGCGATTGGATAAACGCTGTAAGGTTAGCAATATCATCGTCTGATAGCTTGATCGCGATGTTACGCATCATAGCGTTAGCATCGTTACCACGTGCACCAGAGCGGAATTGCTCTAACTGTGCTTTCACGTAATCACCGTGCTGGTTAAGTAATGCAGGGAACTTCGCGTGCTGCATACCTTCACCGCTTGGGCTATGACATGCTGCACAAGCGGTGATACCACGTGCAGAGTCACCACCGAAGTATAACTTGCGGCCCGCTTCGTTTGCAGTTTCCGGTTTCACAACCTTAGACGTTGTTTGGCTTGCAAAGTAAGCTGCTAAGTTCTTCATATCTTCGTCAGAAAGTGCTGCAACCATACCAGCCATAATGCCGTTGTTACGTGCGCCAGATTTGAATTCTTGTAACTGCTTCAACAAGTAACCTTCGTGCTGACCCGCAATTTTCGGGTAGATTGCTACTTGAGCGTTGCCGTCAGCACCGTGACAGGCAACACAAGTTGCTGATTTTGCTTTACCAAGCTCTATGTCACCCATAACAGCAACAGCGGCTTTAGTTTTCTTCGGTGCCACATTAGCAACAGCTGCAGGGTCTTTGAAGTAAGCGCCTAAGTCAGCAATTTCTTGCTCTGTTAAAGGACCTGCAAACTGCCCCATTGCGTAGTTGTTAGCGCGGTCGCCTGATTTGAAGCTGTTTAATTGCTTTTCAATGTACTCAGGGTGTTGCTTCGCTAGATTTGGGTAAATTAATACTTTGCTTTCGCCGTCTTTACCGTGACAGCCAACACAAGCACCGATAGCACGAGACTCGTCGCCGTTTTCGTATAAGTATTTACCTGCTGCTGCATCACCAACAATAGCTGCTGTCACAACGGCTGCTGGAGCGGCTGCATCGCCCGCTGATGCCGAAGCTGATGCTGCGGTAAGTGGCTGGCTCGCAAAGTAAGCACCTAGGTCTTGCATATCTTGCTCAGACAAACCTGCTGCCATTGGCGCCATTACAGGATCGTTACGGGTTGAACCGTCTTTAAATGCTTTTAATTGCTTAACAATGTAATCAGCGTGCTGACCCGCTAGGTTAGGGTAGGTATCTACAGCGCTATGCCCAGTAGCACCATGACATGCTGCACAAGTTGCGGCTTTCGCTTTCCCCGCTTCAGCGTCGCCTTGCGCATTTGCATTCGCTAGCACACCCAAGCCCAATAGAAGTGATACGATAACTTTTTTCATCGAATGCTCTCTGCTTGTTGATCTTCATACTCAGCGCTTGTGATATTTAACTTAGCCCACACGCACACTGAATCCCAATATGATTAGTCGCGACATTTTACACGAATATTCTTTTTGTGTAACAGGCTAGTGCATAAAAACCTATAAAAATTCCGGTTATTTAACCGTTTTCTTCAATTAATCCTCATAATTGCACAAAGTCATAGGCGAATTAAGCGTTAGATAAATCACTCCAAACAGACTTAACACAATGTTTTTACTAGATATAAATGCAATTTATAGCAAATAGCGCTGCAATGAATTTCCGGTGAAAATCTACCGCAAAGCTATTTATTGTCAGCAACAATGAAAAAAACGCTATAATAGCGCCACTTCAAAAGAGGAATGTCTGCTGTGTCTGAGCAAGTTATCAATTTAAACAACGCAAAATTTACCATTAGTGCCCCCGATATCCGCCGTTTACCTGAAGATACAGGTATCGAAGTTGCCTTTGCTGGCCGCTCTAACGCAGGTAAATCTAGTGCGCTTAACACACTGACTCGCCAAAAAAGCTTAGCTCGCACGAGTAAAACACCAGGGCGTACCCAATTGATCAACGTTTTTGAAATAGCAGAAAACAAGCGTTTGATTGACCTTCCTGGCTATGGCTTTGCCAAAGTTCCGATGGAAATGAAGAAAAAATGGCAAAAAGCCCTTGGTGAATACTTAGAAAAACGCGACTGCTTAAAAGGTTTAGTGGTATTAATGGATATTCGCCACCCGCTAAAAGACCTAGATCACAATTTGATTGAATGGGCCGTAGACAGTGAGTTACCTGTGCTATGTCTACTCACTAAGTCAGACAAACTATCGCAAGGTAAAGCATCGGCAGAAGTGTTAAAAGTGAAGAAAACACTGGCTGAACTGAACGGGAATATCAAAGTACAAGCGTTTTCATCGTTGAAAAAGTCAGGTATGCCACAAGCAACGCAAGTAATTAGTGACTGGTTTGCTCAAGAAGATTTAGAGCAAGAAAGTTTAGGCGAAGACGCTGCAGAGTAAGACTATTTAGGATAGGCAGCTGCGAGCACAGTTAGCTGCATAAATCCATTGTAAGCTCTAGCTTAAAAAGTTAGAGCTTAGCACCCACTCCCTCAATACAAATTCCAAAGACTTCTTTCACGCTCACGAGAACATCAACGGCTTTAATACCTGTTGAACTTTGAATAGAAGCCAATCACGCTTACACGCCTAATGAATTCGCTATAAAGAATCGATAGATTCAATGTAGAACAAGCATACCAGTATCAATTTGGCTGACTCTCCAAGCGCATGACGCTCCAAGCGCAGATAGTACTCTAGGTTAACCAATCCTTTAATTTAATTGGTAGCTCACTGAAATTTGGACAAAAAAAACCGGCAATGCAAGCATTGCCGGGTATTTAGCTATGGGGAAAGCTAGAATATACAAAATTATTACAACAGGCGTTCACAAGGAACGATTTGAAGTATAGAGCATGTACTCTACAAAAGTAAAGTACTTACTCTAAATTAATTAAAAAATATTCATTCGGTTTGAATATCCCGCAGTCTAAGATTAAAACCCAACCGTTAAGACTAAGAAACACCCTAGTTTTAGGAGAGTAGAAAAATCTTTTGATTGTAGTTATTTAAGTAATCGCAACATATAATTTTAACCAAAGGAGAAGTGGCACTAATAGGAGGTTTATCCAAACAAAAACGCCATACCATACTAAGCGCTCTTTCTTACTTTCAATTGCTGCTCCAAGCCTCTCTTTCATTTCTCTAATTTCTTTTATAACTTTTGTTCTATCTAACTTTTGAATTCCGTCTTCCGTTAGTTTCCTGAATACAAAATTTATGCTGTCTTGAATCTGTTTGAACCGAGAAAACTGCTCACTAATAATGAATTGAGAAAACAAGCAAACGATAAAAATACCTAACACAATGAAGCTATAACTCAACCAACTACTAGCTTTTAGTAATGCACCTATACCTATTAAACTTGCTGGAACTGCGAACATTTTAGCTTGCACGTCACCAACTGTTTTATTGATACTTTCAATGTACTCGAAATACTTATTCTCGACTTCGTTATGAAATTCATCCAATGCGAAATTTTGAATGAATACCTGAACTTGTTCGTGGTAAGAAGCTGTTAATTTATCTATGTTTTCCAGCAAAGATTTAACAACGGGTACTTTAGAGGTTTTTTCTTCTGCAACATCTGACAGTACTTGAACAATGGCTTGCTTAAAAAACACTTTTCGTTCTTCAGTATGGAGATCACTTTTACTTTGTAAAAGTGTTGTGAACTCTCCTAATTTTGGTATGTTCTGTATTTTCGTAAAGCTATAATCGATTATTAATTCAAGTTCGGTATGCTTCAGAAATTTATCTTTGTCTCTTTTAGCAATAAAATAAATAAGCTCTCCGTTTTCTGTGGGCTTGTCGATATCAGATAAGCTACGAAATAAAGCAAACCAATCTTGTACAACAGACAGATTATTGAACCATACAGGTTTATCTTTAGAAGTACTTTTATAGCCTTCATTTACTAAGTAGTAATAATCAGGTAAGGCTGCACCTTTAGCCAAAAAAGGAGCCTGTTTATCAATAAGTTCAATTGCAGAAGTGGCAAAAAAAATAGGCTTCTTGTCTTGCGGCTTATTTATTGAAATTGAAAGGTGAGTACAGACATCTTCCGGCTCCAAAGTTTCAAATGAGACATCTTCATAATCTACATTTAGCTCCAATTTTCCAAGCAACTCACTTTGCTTGTTTAACTCTTGCAGAATGCTGATAACCCGCGAGTTTAGCGAAAACTCTTTAGTTAAGCTAAAGGTGTCGAATGAAGAAACCTCTATATTTCCCTTGCCGACAGAATAGAGCTCTATCAGTAAATTAAATACCAGTTCCTTTTGGTCAATATCATTCATTTTATAAATTTAAATGTTGCTTAACTTGATCAATAAATTCTTTTGATAGATCTCGAATAATTATTTGATCTTTTTCAGGATCAAACATTACGGGCTTCGCGCTTGAGGCGCTATCTCCGCTTAAGCCAAGAACATCTTTTTCAAAGTTAACTGTTACTTTATCTGTTTTAAAAGCTAATCTAACCATGCTTTCGACAGTCCCTTTTGAAGCTTGGAAACTATCAGGAAGTTGATATCTATCTTGTTTAGCGAACTTAAGGAAGGCATCTTTAGCCTCGTTGATTTTATCATCAGGTAAGTAAGCATTAGCAATCTCATTTATTCTGTTTAAGTATACAGTTTTATCTTTATTCGCATTAAAGTATCTCAATACACTTTGTTGAGCTTCTTTTATTAAGTGCTCTTTTTGTGAATAACCCTCTAAAAACACTCTAACCGCGGCAGGAGAGGCTTTAACAGCCTTTGATGGAGTAATATTATCTGTGCAACTAAAAGCTAATTGAAAATAACCTGAAGGTTCTCCACGCTTACTAATGAAGCCTATGTAACTTTTCTTTAATTCAGTTTTCCCTAAATTGTTCAAATAGTATGAAACATTAATATCTAAAGCTTGATATAGCTTGCTTAAATCTACGTGAATTTCTTGTTCTGGTTTTAGGTTAGTTAGTTTTATACCATCTGTATTTTTTATCATGGCTACTAGTAACCTGTTGTCACCTTTAGATTGATACTCAATGAAGCATATATATCCCCCTGTCCCACTTGTCGTACTTATTGCATCAGACAGTAAGTCCATAGCTTTTGTGGAAACTTCATAAAAACCCTCTTGATGATAAGCGTCATTGTAATCTGCTAGTAGCCGAGGAAACTGGCCACTACTCTGAAATTTTCCCCAGATCACATTCACCTTATTTCGATATATATTCAAGATATCTTCAGCCAGTGACATAACTAATGGATCACTCAAATCTAAAACACTTTTTGCGATATCGGAATTCTGGTGCTTAATTAGTTCATGAATGATGAAGTTAGTAATCTTAGCCATGTTAAATACTATCCTGTGAGGTTATTTGCCCACATTACTTATGCAAGCGGTTATTTGGTGATTTATAAACGTTGATTTTGTTTAAACTGTCCAAGCTTATTATTTTGAAATAAATAAATGCTTGATGTAGGTATATTGCGACTGTTCTATTTTATAAATTGCAATATATCTATTTCTTCACGGTTGTGTTTCTTCTTATTACTTATCTTAGCGAGCTACACACTCGGCCTTTTTTTACATTTCTTGAAGATTCGCCGGCTGCTAGTGTTCGGCATTTTCGGCAGCAACCTTGAAAACCATCGGGATTGGCAGAAGTTACATCGGCAGAGGGCATGCCAAAATCATAAGGATATTGGTGAAACACATGCTCGCTACCATGGGTAGCAGAGCAATGTGGGCATGATTTGTAAGTATGACCTGACTCGGCATCAACGCGTATTACGGTTCCACTACTTAATTCGAAGCCACAACACTGGCACGTCATAAAAAAACTCCTAAATAATTTATTGAACGCGTTCACGGCACAATGGGAAATCTAAACAACGACCAAATTTTTCGAGTTCGCTTGGCTTGTTATCGACTTTTGCCAATGTTGATGCTTTATTGGAGGTGAATTCAGTGTTACTTGCTAAGGTGAAAGTAACGGCAGCGATAGTGATTACAGTAAGTGTTTTTAAAGTTTTCATTTTCGGCATTCCTCTTGGTTGAAACACCGATTCAAGTTATTGAAACTACTGTTACGAGACTTTATAAAAAGCTTATAATGTTATGATATTTTTCATATAAATTAGGCAGTTTGCTGGCTTTATGGTTAGTTCGGGCGTTTATTACACAATCAATAATAGACTTCAGTTTTTCTATAAAAGCGGTTGTTTAGTGCTTGACCAACAAGAGGTCAAATTAGACCCACTAGAGTCACTAGTACTGGAAGAATTAACCAAACACCCCAAAGAAATTATTGCCACAGATACTTTGCTTGATCTTTGGCCAACTAGCGCAACTAGCCCAAATTCCCTGACAAGAGTTATTTCAACGTTAAGAAAGAAGCTACGAACACTAGATGCTTTCCATGTTGAGATTAAGAATTACCCCAAAAAAGGTTATGCATTAATTGCTGAGGTTGATCACTTATCAGCCCAAACACCTAAGGTACAATTAGAAAACAGGCACACTAAACCAACTAGATTGGCAGCTAAGACGCCAATAATAGGGATACTATTCATTGCTGTTGTGCTGCTCATCAATTATGCCGCCACCTTTGTTTTTGAAAAAACCGAAGATTCAGTGTCACCTGTGCTTGATAAAGCGATACAGCTTGTCGACGATCAATTTGAAAAAGTCGATTTGTCGGTAAACGACACACATACGCAAGTCGTTTATGCAACTCGTGATAACGAGCAGGCCAATTGGCAGTTGAAAGTATTGGACACCTATTCGCTAGAAAGTAGGGTGATATCAGAGGCTGGTGTTAATTTAAGATCCCCAGACTGGCTCAACAATGACACATTGATTTATCGAGCATACGGGGATAATAGTTGCGCGATTAAAAAGCTTGATTTGTTGCACAGTGATGCGCAGCCGATCGCTATGTTTCCCTGCAATGAATTAACCACAGGCAAAGGGCTTTCTGTATTAAGTGCTGACACCATATTATTTACTGACGCGGCTCATGATATTGCACCGGCATCTCTTTACAAAGGGAATATACAAACAGGAAAAGTCATTAAAATTCCTGGTTTTGATAGCAGTGGTGTTGGTGCTTACAACATTCAATCAAAAGCGGGCTCAAATTTAGTTGCGATACTAACTAGCACGGATTGGAGTACCAGCAATATTCACTTAGTAGATACGCAAGACAACTGGCGCTCAGTTTGGCAAACCAACACACCTAAAGCCAAACATTCAGTAAGTTGGGATGGTCAGTCTTTGTTTCACGCCAACGAAAGTGGTGGCGTAACCGCCCATTTATTCAATGCGAGTCATTATGTGAAAAGCATCGAGATGTCGGGTTTTAGCAAGCTTTACAATTTTGTCGGTAATAATGGCTCTGTCGCTTTTATACAAGGCGATATGTATCGCACTGATGTATTGATGTCGCCTATCAATGAATCCGAAAGCACAGCAACCTTGCTTGTTGATTCACGTGCATCCAACAAACTTGCCCAATTTATTGACGAAAATACCGTGCTGTACGTTTCAGACGTTACAGGGATTGAACAGCTTTGGTTAGTTGATATCAATACACAAACGAAGAAACAGCTATCAATGTTTGCAAAAGCCCAGAAAATTGATCACATTGCTTACAATGTACAAAAGGGGCTAGTTGCCATTGAGGCAGATAAAACAATAAGCCTATTCACACTAGCTAGCGGTAAAGTAAGTGGTGATGGTTATCAGCAATTCGCAGGTACCAAACCATTATTTTTTGAAGATAACTTGCTATTTAGTACTCATGACGATTCAGATAACTATCGTATTGATGCCTTAAACCTTGAAAATCAAACACTGAAGAAAAGTTTTTTGATTGGTGCGCACGACGCCAAGGTAAGCAATGGTCGTTTGTACTACACCAAGTACTATCAACCAGGCTTATGGCAATACCACAAACAAAAAGATGATGACTTAGTCTCCGCGATGAGTCAGGACGTCAGTTATTGGTTTGTCGACGGTCAACAGCTGTTATTCAAAGATCAAGACGATATGCCAACACTGGTTGACTTGACCAATAACCAGTTCACTCAATTGAACGGGTCAACTTGTCAGTTTATTACGGACTATCAATTCGGCCATTGTTTAGGGCAAGCCTATAAGCCTAACAATACACAATTGATGTTGGCGGAAACCAACCTCTAGGATTGCACTCTCCACGCACACTACTGGCGAGTATTGAAACTGAACGCCGCCTGATTATTTAGGCTGGAAAAAAACGCTTTAATATCTTGAATTTCTTGCGCTGTTAGACGAATACCCAGCTGATGTTTAGCGGTGTCGATAATAGCTTGTTCAATGGTAGTGGCAGCACCGTCATGGAAATAGGGAGCGGTATTTAGCACGTTACGCATCGAGGGCACTTTAAAAAAGAACTTATCACCAGCATTGCCAGTAACCTCCGCTCGGCCAAGATCAACTTTATTGGGGTAAGGTTCGACAATGCCCATTTTCATCAACAGTTGCCCGCCCATCGCAGGGCCGTTATGGCAAGCAACACAGCCTTTCTCGATAAATAGCTTTAAACCTGATTTTTCCTGCGTGTTTAGCGCAGTTTCATCACCTTTTAAATACTGTTCGAAGCGATCTTGGGAAATTAATGTCCGCTGAAAGTCGGCCAGTGCAATCGCTAGGTTTTCCATCGTGATCTGCTTGGTATTCTCAGCGCTTGCCGGAAAAGCCTGCGCAAAAAGCTTGGTATAACCTTTACCCTCCAACCTAAGAATAACTTGCTCTGGAGAAGTCATCGCCATTTCAGCCGGGTTGAATATCGGTAAAGTCGCTTGCTCAACAAGCGTTTTAGCTCTCGCATCCCAAAATTGGGCAAAGTGCAAGCTTGAATTCCAAGTGCTCGGCGCATTGCGAGTACCTAGCTTGCCCAGTGCGCCGATTGATGTTTTCAAATTATCAACGCCAGCACCGCCATTACCGAGTCGATGGCAGGTATTACATGACTGGCTATTGTTAATAGACAGGGCAGTTTCGAAATAGAGTTTTTTACCTAAGGCGATACGTGCTTGAGTATTTTGATTTTGTGCTAAAAGTGGCTTTGGAAGTGGCGAAAAATAAGTGCGAGCAGTGTCTAACAGCTTTGTGTTTTCAGTTGCAGCAATTGCCACGCTTGTTACGAACACGAAATGAAGGAACAGAGAAAAAAGGAGCTTGCTCATCGCTTACCTAATTGGTTATGGCCGTTTCGCCTGGTAATGTTTCGGCTAGTAATTCTTGCCTAATAATACGGCTAAGTTTAAACCACTATTAAAGGCGCTAGAATAACATGCCTCTATTCTCACGCTTTTCTCAAGCTTTAAAGAGAGCCATGATGCAATGCTATCGCCTTTTCACAGAAGCAAAGAGCGTTAGCTTTGTAGTGGCCAAATCAGCTCAACTTTCGCGCCGATTCCCGCATTATCCTGATTACCAACTTTCACATCTGAATCAGCCACATTGGAAAGCCTGACAACTCCGCCGTGTTTATTCAACACAGTTTCAACAAAGGCTAAGCCGATACCGGCACCATTAGCCTTGGTAGTAAACAACGGCGTAATAGCGTTGTCGATATTGGAAAAGCCGGTGCCATTATCAATCACACTCAGGTATTGCTGATTATCTTGCTGATAATAATTTACCTTGATAACCACACCCTGAGTATCTTTCGACTCAACCGCATTTTTAACTAAATTCATCAGCACTTGCGCCATCAGTTGCGAGTCGGCGTAACAGATATGTTGACCGGTAAACGTCAGTGAATCTTTTTCGGTTAACAGCACTTTGGTTTGCTCAACCAAGGCAGGTAATTCAAAACGCTCTTTATTGGGCTCTGGAATTTTTGCCACTTCCGCAAAGCGTTCGACAAAGTTCAGCAAGCCGCTCGAGCGGGTTTTAACACGCTCAAGCACTTTACGCGTTTGCACTGTATCCAAGGTTTGCATCGACAATAAGGTTTCTGCCATTGACGACATCGGCGTTAGCGTATTTCTCAGCTCATGACTCAGCACGCGCACGAGGTTTTTCTGCACCGCCTGCTCGCTTTGTTTAAGTTCGCTGGCAATATCAATGGCGGTAAACAAATGGATAGGTTGTTGCTGAAAGTTAATCAGACTGGACTGACAACGCCAATTTGACGCCAGCGCTGAGTGATTAAGCTGCTTATTTTGCTCAACAAAGCCTAGCGCTTTAGCACTCATGCCTTGTAATAAGCTGATTTCAGCAATGTCGTATGCCGCTCGGTTGGCATAGCTGAGCGTGTAGTCTTGCTCAAATATCACCACAGCTATCGGCAAGTCTTCAAAGAGCTGACCAAATAACATGGTCAGTGAAGCATTTGCGCCGCTATTCACTGTAGACTGTTGATAAAGCTGTGTGATCTCATCACTCAAATCATCGAGCAATGTCGATTTACCACGCTGAGCAAGCGAGACACCTGACTCTCCCATGGCTAGGCTTTGCGTGTAGGTGGTTAAACGCATTATCGAAGATGACCAAAACTGCCATGTGCGCCACGCCAGCCAACACAGTGGGTAACTCAACAAAAACACTGAGGTTACCGTGGCAAGCATGGACCAGCCCCACGCAGTCGTTAATAGCACGACTAAGGTAATAAAAGCGAGTACAAAGCAGGTCAGGGCGAATTTGATCTTAAATTCCACTGAGCGAAACCTGCTACTCAAGGTCAAATTCCTCTTTATCGAGCTGATACTTTTCCATTCGGCGATACAACGCATTGCGCGAAATACCCAGTGCTGCAGCCGCCTTACTGATATGGCCTTGATATTTTTTCAGCGCTTTCCTGATCATCTCAAATTCAATGTCATCAAGCGGTCGAAGTTCTCTATCACTAACTTCATTGCTAGCATGCTCTGATGACAGAGGCTCAGACAGCATAATATGTGCACTTAAAATTTCTGTCTCGCGACACAAAATCACCGCTCGCTCTATCACATGGCTAAGTTCGCGAATATTACCCGGCCATGAATGAGCATTCAGCATCGCTATAACATCTTTGCTTAATGTTAGCGTTGGCTTGTTGTATTTGGCTGAAAACTTTTCGATCAAGCTATTGCACAGCGGCACAATATCTTCTTTACGCTCTCTAAGCGGCGGTAATGTGAGCACAAAGGTATTTAAGCGAAATTTAAGATCGCGTCTAAACGCACCAGTCTCCACTAACTGAGCCAAATCGGCATTGGTGGCGCTGATCAATCGTACATCTGCACGCAAAGTTTGGCTGGCACCAACAGGTTCAAATTCGCCGCTTTCTAGTACCCGTAACATTTTGGGCTGAACACTAGCAGGCAGAGTGCCGATTTCGTCCAAAAACAATGTGCCATGTTGCGCCAATTCAAAGCGCCCTTGGCGATTTTCACGCGCATCAGTAAAAGCACCTTTTTTATGACCGAATAATTCACTTTCAAATAAATTTTCTGGGATTGCGCCCATATTCACCGAGATAAAAGGGGCTGAGTTTCGGCCAGATAGTTGGTGTATACGCTGAGCAAGTAATGATTTTCCGGTGCCATTTTCACCTAAAATCAAAACGCTGGCTTGCGTGTCAGCCACTTGATCAATCATAGCTTCAAGTTGCTGCATCGCTTGAGATTCCGCAATCCAGTTTGCAGTAATAGAATCCGTATTCGTTTTACGATTGGCGACTTTTTGGGGGGAGGACTCACCATCAATAGGTATTTTAGCTATTTGCTTGTCGACTATTTGTTTATCGATGATACCCAACAGCTTTTGGTTATCCCATGGCTTTTCAATAAAGTCAGCAGCACCTAATTGCATACCTTTGACCGCGAGTTCAATATTTCCCCAAGCCGTCATCAGTACCGTTGTGATATTTTGCTGCGCTAACTGCGACAGTACTTCCAACCCTTCAGTGCCACTAGTGGTATCACGACTGAAATTCATGTCTAGTAGCACTAATCTGGGTTTAACACGAGCAGTGATGCTCGCTAATTCGGCAGGTGAGCCCGCTTCCATTACCTGATAACCTTCATTGGTCAGCAGCATAGACAAGGCCAATCGAATATCTTCATCGTCATCCACAACAACGACCAGCCCTTTGTTCATTTGCATAGTGCTCCTTAACATAACGCTCTTTAAAATAGCGCTCCTTAAATTAACGGCCTCAAACTGCGACGTTCGAGGCCGTTATTGCATCCAAAATTGATAAATAGTTTGCTTGGCTATTTACCTGGTTAAAGCTCTCTTAGTACCCGCATTGGATCTTTACGGATAACCAACCAGCCAGGCAGTGCCACTGATAGTATCATCACTATCGCAAGCGCCAAGTTAATCAGCGATGTTACCATCCAGTCAAACGCTGGCGCACTGTTAAAGAAGGTCAGTAAATACTGGTAGCTAGTCACCGCTGCCAATACGCCTAGTCCTAATCCAAACGCTAACATCCAAATAGAATCTTGCAGCAACAAGCGTAGCAAGCGACTTTGTTTAGCCCCCGTTGCCATGCAAACCGCCAGTTCATAGCGTTTTTGGCTCGCGGTCATTTGACTCAAACCGGAAACACCAATCGCAGCTAACGCTAATGTGAGTGCCGCCAGCCCCATCACCACGTACATATTTAAGCGAGTGGCTGCCGTCACCGTATTCCAGCGCTGTTGCATAGAATCAACTTGTACGTCACTCAAGCGCGAATCCATACCAACAAGCAGCTGCTCAACCTCTTCTCGCTGCAACTCTTGCGCGTCAGGCATAATCACCACGGCAGACAAGCGATTTAGCACAATGCGCGATGGGTTACTATAGTAGACTTCTGGGGCATCAATGTTCAAGGTGCCGCCCGGTAGTGGAATCGTATCTTCAACAATACCCACTACCTTGAAAATATCTTCTGTATCGGTTCCCATTTTAAGCTCTTTACCAATCATTGCTTGCCATGGTTCATTGCCAGCACGGTCGATGGCAAACGAGCGTGAGATCAAGACATGCGGCAAGTCGATATCCGTCTCGTTCAAATCTCTACCTGCTAATAGCTCGATATCAAACTTAGCCAATAACCCCTCCGCCCACATTTGTGGTCGTATCATCACAGAATCACCGGTATCAGGATCAGGAAAGGCACTCATCGAGACATTACCAGACAGGGGCAAGGCATTGATATCGATAACATCGCCACCCAAGTTCGACAGACGCTCAACCAAATTGGCTCTCAGTTGTTGCCATTCACTGCCGCGATACTGTTCGTATTCAGCCAATGAGGTTTGCCAAGTTTCATCGCCAATCGCCATGCTCACTTCGAAGGCATTGGGCATACTGTAACCAAGATTTGCATAAGCACTATTAAAACTGTCTTTAACAGAAATACTGGCACCGGTGAGCAATACACAAGCCAAGGTTAATTGCACTATCATCAGCGCTTTACTAACCAGTTGATTTTGCTGAGCTGGCGTACCTTTACCACTGGAATTTAAACTATCGGTCAGTGCAGTTTTATCGACATAAATTAAAGCGACCATGGCAAAAATAAAGTTGATCATGCCAATCAATGCTAAGGCGATAAGTACACTGCTAGTACTCAGTGATATTTGTTCGACTAGCGGCAGGTTATCGCCCGCTAAGGTAGGTAGACTCTGAATTAGCCAGCCAGCGGCAATCAGCCCAAGTGTGGTTGCCAGTAAAAACATCGGTAGATTTTCGGTGAAAATTAAGCCGCGCAGTCGACCCAAGGTCGAGCCCATACACATTTGAATGGCAAACTCTTTGTTTCTACTTTGATAGTGGGCAATAAACATATTGAGCAAGTTGAGACTCGCCATCACCAATAAACTAAACATGGCGAACATCAATACGAAGACTAGCTGGCGACTATCACCAATAAATGAATCCCGGTAGCTTACGACTTCACCTGTGACGGCTTTGCTGAGCAGAAAATCACGAGCGCGGTCATTGCTGATCTCCGCATTCACGTAATCAACAAACCACGACTCTAGATCTTCAGGAGTTGGAAGCGCACTTTTATCCCCTCTAACAAAGGTAATCGGCCCTAAGTTAAGTACAACTGCATCAGGTGATTCCAGGGTTGCTTGCAAGTTTTGAAATTGCCAGATTTGTTCGCTTGACTGCTCACTCAGATTCACTGAATTAAGGCTGGTTAAATTGTCAAACACCCCAAAAATAGGATACTCAGTGCCATCTAGGCGCAGTATCTGCTGCGATAAATCTTCAGCGCCGCCAAACATTGATTGCCACAACGCCTTAGAAATCCAAATACCGTCTTCCACATTATCAATGTCACTGCCTTGACCATTTAGTAGCGATAAACCTAGCAATTCCGGCGAGCCTGCGGTGGCATTAAAGCGCGTTACTTGAACTTCATTACCGCCAAGCTCAATAGGCACAGTATCTGACGCGATATTGCCCCAAGCAAGGTCGTCGCCATAGAGCTTTTTGATCGCCGCGATACGTCTTGGCTCACTAAAAAACGGCACGGTTAAATCTTCATTAAATGCCAGATTCAATTCAATGCGATACAGATCATTCTCGTCGATGTCGGCCAGTGGTTGGTAAAGCAGCGTATTGGCCACCGCAATTACGGTTAGCACAGCAGCTAACGTTAACCCTAAGGTGGTGATCAGGGGTAAACTCAAGCGTGGCAGGTTGAATATGCGGGCGATGCCCTGCTGAAAAGCCTTGCTGTATAATCTCATGCCACTTCCTTTTCACTCTTTGTTTGCAAACAATTGGTTTGCAACTTATCGCTTTGCAACTGTTTTTCACCGACAATTTTGCCGTCTAACAGTTGAATTTGGCGATCTGCCAAACCACTGTAGCGGCTGTCATGGGTGACCATGACTATGGTTGAACCTTGCTTGTTAAGCTCAATCAGTAGCTTCATTACAGCATCACCATTTTTGGTATCTAAGTTACCGGTTGGCTCGTCCACTAAAATAAGATCTGGGTTGCCAACCAAGGCTCTAGCGATTGCCACCCGTTGCTGCTGACCACCGGAAATTTGATTCGGCTTATAGTTTACGCGGTGCTGCATTCCCACTTTCGTTAGCGCGGCCAGCACTTCTTGCTTGATCACCTCAGGTTTTTCACCTCGGTGCTCAAGCGGCAGCGCGACATTGTCGTATACCGACATTGAATCAATTAGGTTAAACGATTGAAAAACATAGCCAATATGCTGGTTTCTAACATGAGTGCGCTGATCGACTTTTAACCCTGTGGTATCAATACCACTCAGTTGATAACTGCCGTCACTCGCGCTATCCAGCAAACCCATAATGGTTAATAGTGTTGATTTACCGCAGCCTGATGGGCCGGTAATAGCAACGAACTCGCCTTGGTAAATGGTTAGTGACACCCCTTGCAAAGCGTGTGTTTCAATTTCAGTACCGACATATTTTTTGTGAATGTTTTCCATACTGACGACAGTGTTATTAGTCATTTTTTACCCCTGTTGATCGATATTGATTGTTTGATATGCCGACCATGTGTCAGGCATTTGTGAAATAAATTGCTCGTCTGCGCTAATGCCAGACTCGATAATGAGCTTACCCTTAGTTAAATCGCCCAATTGAATGTTTCTTTTCGTCGCTGTTGTAGTGCTATCTGTGGTTAACACAAAGCGCTCTAGCTGGGACATTGGACGTAAGCCTGCCACTTGTTTGATATACAGAGCATTTTCTTTGGTGTGCATAAATATTTGCCCGGTAACCGGTGCTAATGGTCTGGCATCGGCAGGCAACTCGCTCGCTAGCGCCACTTCCGCAAGCACATTACCGTTGGTTACCAAAGATTCGATACGGGCGATTGTGCCACTAATGGTTCCCTTGCGAGTGGCTAGTTCGACAGGCGCACCAATAATAATTTGATCCGCTTGATGTTGCGGTACTCGCAGCCTTGCTAACAAAGAATCTACTGAACCGACACGTCCTAAAATCGCACCTTGTGGTAAAGACTCACCCGTTTCAACCGCTAAACTTTGTAGCGTGCCATGAATACCCGCTTTTACTTGTAAATCATCCAGTTGCTGCTGCAATAACGCGACTTCTTGGCTTTGCTGCTCCAGAGCAATTTGACGTTGTTTTAACTGAAACGCCTGCACTTTGAGAAAGTGCTGATACTTTTGCTGTTCAAATGCGAGCTTTTTCCCTTGCTGATTTACCGACAATTCCGCTCTGATGATATCCAATTTGGCAGAGACACCGCGCTCGGAAAGTTCATTGTTCACTCTCAACTCTAACTGGGCTCTTTCCAATGCCGACTCGATATCGACAATGCGGCCTTGGTAATCTAGGCGCTCATTTTCTTGCTCTAACTCAAACGACTCTAACTGAGCTTTGCTGGCATCTAAATTTCCCACAGCTGACTGATAAGCCAAGTTCAGTTCAGGGTTTGCTAACGACAAAATCACCGTTTCTGGCGTAACAATTGCGCCGGGTTTAACGTGAATATTTGCCACTTTGCCTGATGCTTGTGAAGTCAACATGCGCTCTTGTGCAGAATACAATTCACCAAAAGCTTGGCTAAATAAATCCACTTGCCCTTGTTCAACCTTGAGTAAAGTCAATTTATCGCTAGCCACTGTCGGCACACTATCCGCCTGATAAAAATATAAAATACAGGCAATTAAGCCCACAAACGTGGCGGCTGCATATTTGAGTTTCATGGACTTTTTACGCGGTATCTGAATTTCCACAATGGCTCCCTTCTCGATTTTTAATTCATTATGCTAGGGGTAATGAAAAATCTGCGCCAAGTTTATTGTTATTAAATATCAATAACTTAAGTGAAAAAATATTGAGATGTTCGGATTTGAATGTATGTTTTCAAACAATTATGTTCGATTTCGAACAATCAATATTTAAGTGTTCGCTCGGTGAAAACGTTAGAAATCTATTAGCTACCTAGCTAGTTCGGAAGGACGCAAAGCAAGTTACGGATAGAAAGATTAAAGCTAAAAATATAAAGAGCCGCAAGTGCGGCTCTTTAAGTGGAGTTGTGTGAGCACCTACTAGTGAGCACACATTTTATTTTGGATTTTCGTTCGACTCTAAAGACTTAGTTTTTTAAGTCAAAGCGGTCAAGCTGCATTACTTTAACCCAAGCAGCAATGAAGTCATCGTAGAACTTCTGCTTCGCATCAGCTGAAGCATAAACTTCGGCAATTGCACGTAGCTCTGAGTTCGAACCGAAGATTAGGTCAACAGGTGTTGCTGTCCACATTGCTTTGCCAGACGCACGCTCTTTACCTTGGTAAATACCTTCTTGGTTGGTTTTGCTCCACGTGTAGCGCATATCCAATAAGTTAGTAAAGAAGTCGTTGTTCAACGTACCTGGCTTATCAGTGAATACACCGTGCTCGCTGCCATCGTAGTTGATGTTAATGCTACGTAAGCCACCTAATAATACCGTCATTTCTGGTACTGTTAGACCAAGCATGTTGGCTTTATCAACCATCATTTCAGTTGGGCCGAAGTATGAAGCGTCAGTGAAGTAGTTACGGAACGCATCTGCTTTTGGCTCTAAATGAGCAAATGAAGGTACTTCAGTTTGTGCTTGAGAAGCGTCAACACGACCCGCAGCAAATGGTACAGACACTTTCATGCCAGCATCTTTCGCCGCTTGCTCGATACCGGCAGCACCAGCTAAGACAATAACGTCAGCTAGTGATACATCACGGCGAGACTTCTTGTTCCACGCCTTTTGTACATCTTCTAGCTTAGCTAATGCTTTGCTTAATTCTTTCGGGTTGTTAACTGCCCAGCTTGCTTGTGGCTCTAAACGAACACGTGCACCATTGGCACCACCACGCATATCAGTTACACGGTGACTTGCCGCTGACGCCCATGCAGTGCGCACTAGCTCAGAGGTTGTTAAACCAGTTTTCAAGATTTGCTTTTTAAGTTTCGCAGCATCTTTTTCACTGATTTGCTTACCTTTCGCTTCTGGCAATGGGTCTTGCCATAACAACACTTCTGATGGTACATCAGCACCAACATAACGCGCACGAGGGCCCATGTCACGGTGCGTTAGCTTGAACCATGCTTTGGCGAAAGCTAAATCAAACTCTTTTGGATCAGCTCTGAAACGTTCAACAATTTTGCGGAATGCCGGATCTTCTTTTAACGCAATATCCGTAGTGAACATGATAGGCGCATTACGCTTACCCGGAATGTGTGCATCTGGCACTAGGTTCGCTGCTGCAGGGTTATCTGGGATCCACTGCTTAGCACCTGCTGGGCTTTTCGTTAATACCCAGTTGAAGTTCATTAGGTTATCTAAGTAGTTAGTTGACCAACGGGTTGGTGTTACTGTCCACGCACCTTCTAATCCACTGGTGGTTGCATCAGCACCTTTACCGGTACCACAGCTGTTTTTCCAACCTAAACCTTGTTGTTCGATCGGCGCTGCCGCTGGTTCTTTGCCAATACAGTCGCTTGGCTTTTTCGCACCATGTGCTTTACCTAAGGTGTGACCACCCGCAATTAAGGCAACAATTTCTTCGTCGTTCATCGCCATGCGGCCAAATGACATACGAATATCGTTAGCAGCTAATAGTGGATCTGGCTTACCGTGTGGGCCTTCTGGGTTAACGTAAATTAAGCCCATTTCAACCGCTGCCATTGGGCCTTTTAATTTGCCAAATTTGTCGCGACGCTTGTCTTTTAGAAACGCTTTTTCTGGACCCCAGTAAACTAAATCGGGTTCCCAATCATCTGAACGGCCACCAGCAAAACCAAAGGTTTCAAAGCCCATTGATTCAAGTGCAACATTACCCGCAAGTACCATTAAGTCAGCCCATGAAAGGCTTGCACCGTACTTTTGCTTAACAGGCCATAACAGGCGGCGTGCTTTGTCTAAGTTGGCGTTATCTGGCCAGCTATTTAAAGGCGCTAAACGATGTTGACCACCTGCTGCACCACCACGACCATCAGCAACACGGTATACACCAGCGCTATGCCATGCCATACGGATCATTAATGGACCATAGTGACCCCAGTCAGCTGGCCACCAGTCTTGTGAATCGGTAAGCGTAGTTTCAATATCTTTTTTGACTGTTGCTAGGTCCAGCTTGGCGAATGCTTTTGCGTAATTGAAATCAGCACCGTAAGGGTTAGATTCTGGGCTGTGCTGACGAAGTGGGGCTAAGTTTAGTTGCTCAGGCCACCAAAATTGATTGGTTTTTGCTTCACCTACTGACGCAGATACTGACATTGATGCCGTGCCGAACATCATGCCAGCAGCGACTGCAGCAGATAAGATCTTATTAAATTTCATTTGTTCCCCCTAGAAGGATAGTTAGGTGTAACTACTCTGTTCAGCGAAAGTATAGGAGATTCCCAAGCAATCGAAATTTGATTAAAATGAACGTTATATTCGATTTATTAGAACAACAAGATGATTTCTCTTAAGCAAATCAATTACGCGCTAGCGGTTGGTAAAACCTTGCACTTTAAAAAAGCCGCAGAAATGTGCAACGTGTCGCAGTCAGCATTAAGCTCTGCTATTAATGAAATGGAAACTCAGCTTGGCCTCAAAGTATTCGAACGTAATAACAAGCACGTTTTTATTACTGATATCGGTCAGCAAGTGTTAGCAAAGGCTCAACAAGTTAAGTTGGAACTTGAAGAACTTATGCAGCTGTCACAAATGGATAAATCACCGCTGAGTACCCCAATGACGCTTGGCATTATTCCAACCATTGGCCCTTACTTATTACCGAAAGTGCTACCGGAAGTACGCAAAAACTACCCAGATTTTCGCTTAAAAATTGTTGAAGCACAGTCGCACGAGTTAGTTGATCGAGTGCGCACAGGTGATTTAGACGCGGCAATTTTAGCACTACCTTATGCGATTGATGGCTTGATGAGTTTCGAATTTTGGCAAGAAGACTTTTATATGGTTTGCCACCACGAAGAATGCCCTGCCAACACGAAAGAAATCAGCACGCAAGAAATGGCAATGGACAAGCTCATGTTGCTCAAGGAAGGACATTGCTTAAAAGATCACGCCCTTGCTGCTTGCCAACATAAAAGCGTAGAGAAAGACTCAACCTTTGATGCCACTAGCTTACATACAATAGTCCAGATGGTAGCAGGTAAATTAGGCACCACGTTAGTACCAGAGATGGCACTACAACAATTGCTACATAACGAAAGTGAACTGCGCGCATTACACTTAAATGAGCCAGGCCCGCACCGTAGCATTGCCTTTATTATTCGTCCTAACTACGTTAAAACCAATGACATTGAAGTGTTGATGAAGCTATTTCGTCAGCAACTTAAGTTGCTGTGCACTAAGCCCAAATAGTTACCGAAAACTGCTGCCAATTAGACAACGTTAAACGCAATCATCAAAATAAATCGCGTAATCGTTGAGCCTATGCTGCTGGCAAAGGCTCAACGATTTGCTTGTTAAAACGGCTTGCTTGTCAAAGCCGAATACTGAACGATCCAATTTTCATCTCACTTTCTATTTCACTGTTGTACTTTTCCTGCGCTTTTCTTGCGCTTTTGCTCGCTCTGACTCTCAGGTTTGTTGTTTCACTTAGCTGCTATGTGTTGGTTAGTAATATGTGTTGACGAGTTGAATGCAGGCATAAAACCATTATGTTCGAAAAAACTGATTGTAATAACAATTTTAATTAATTTTTATAATTAACACCTTGGTCGCATACTAGCTTCATCAAACAAACACAGGCACTTGTTATTTCGCTCTACGGGCATTGATAGCAAGCACAAGCAAGATAAGGCTAACCATTATGAAAAATGTTATTCAATCAGTTATTCGCCAGTTCAACCGCAATCATTCCGTTAAAGCGGAAGCTGTTAAAAACAAGGCAAACGAATGTAATTACAAAAACAATTACTACGGCGATCAATTGTGCAAAGTGAAGTTGGGTTAAACCCTGCTCCAATAAAACGTTAGCAATTATTAAACACTTATTAAGTGCTAGGTAATTAACTCAGCTTTAACTGGGCAGAGCAACCAAAATAGGAAACCAACAATGGCTAAAACAACGACCTTCGCAATTACGCATTTTTCTGTCGCCTTTGGCGTCACTTATGCCATTACCGGTGATTTTGTATTGGGTGGCTTAGTTGCCATTGTTGAGCCAGCAATTAATACCGTTGCCTACTTTTTCCATGAAAAAATTTGGGACAAAGCAAAAGCATCAAGTGCCAGTCGCCCCCTCAGCAGATCCGCAGAGTATTGCTAATTTAACCACTAGAAGAAATTAATCGCTGAATTCAGACCAGCAAAGACCCAAGGAATAATGATGAGCGCAAATACAATCAATATCGGAATTAACGAAGCAGACCGAATTAACGTAGCGGAGCAATTAAAGCACTTACTCGCAGACTCATATACGCTTTACCTACAAACACATAATTTTCACTGGAATGTCACTGGTCGCCAATTCCGTGAACTGCATTTAATGTTTGAAGAGCACTACACTGAATTGGCCGATGCGGTTGATGAAATTGCCGAACGCATTCGCACACTAGGCGTTGCAGCACCTGGCACATACAAAGCATTTGCTGCACTAAGCTCAATTGAAGAAGTGGAAGGTGTACCAAGTGCAAGTGACATGGTCAGCATTTTAACCCGAGCTCATGAAACTGTGGTTCGTACCTGCCGCGCAGCACTAAAAGTGGCTCAAGATGCTGATGATGAATCTTCTGCGGCACTAGCTTCAGACCGCATGCGTGTACATGAGAAAACAGCATGGATGTTAAGAGCACTGCTAGACTAATCTCAGCAACCTTGCTTGCAGCAATGTGATAACGATAAGGCAGCACCTAAAGCTTTAGGTGCTGCTTTTTTAGATACTGCTCCTTTCGCTGACTAAGCAAAATCGGCGCTGTTGAAGCCTGCCAAACATCACTAAATAAAATTCACTGTCTTATTCATAGGTAGCTCGCGAATGCGCTTAGCTGTTGCAGCAAAAATCGCATTAGCAAGAGCAGGGGCCGCCGGTGGTACGCCCGGTTCGCCAATGCCTTTAATGGACTGATTGTTTTCCAGTACTTTAATGTGAAATTCCGGTACTTGGTTCAGACGCATCCCTTGATATTGATGATAGTTCGTCTGCTGAGGTGCATAGTTATCGTACGTCAGCTCACAATTGATGGCGTGCCCTAGCCCCCAAATCGCAGCGCCAAACAGTTGCGCCTCAACATTAACCGGATCTAGCACTAGGCCAACATCAGCCACAATATAAACCTTGTCGATACGAATCCCTGCCGGTGTGTTCGTCACATCAACCACATAAGCACAGGCAACGCCAAATGAGCGAGTCATAGCCACTCCGCGCCCACGGTTTTTACTTGGCTTACTGCCTTGCCAGTTAGCAAGTTCAGCTAAGGTTGCCAAGACTTGATCGGCAACAGGGTCGTTACATAGGCGAATACGTTCAGCCATTGGGTCTGCGCCAGCTTGCACAATAAGCTCATCTAAAAATGATTCATGGTAGAAGCCATTTTGTGAAGCGCCAACCGAGCGCCAAGAACTGATCGGCACCATTTCTGGTGCTTTGTAGCCAGTGACTCGATAGTGTTCAATACCATAGGGTTGATCGTCGGCACCTGTGGTGATGGTGGCATCTGGCCCTGGTAGTGCGTTATCTATTCGCCCAAACCAAGACGCCATTAATGAAGCGCTGACCAATTGCATATCCATGGCGACAACTTGTCCGTTACTGACTCGGCCTTTTGCTTTTGCAAGCGTCATTGGCCTTGGGTAATCGTGACTCATGTCTTCTTCGCGTGACCATGTCATTTTTACTGGTGTGCCTTTCATTGCCATGGCGATTTCCACCGCTTGTAATACGTAAGTATCTTCTAAACGGCGACCAAAACTGCCGCCCATTGGCAGCACGTGCAAGTGAACATTCGCTTTGGCATAGCCCGTAAGTTGGGCAACATGATTTTCAATAAAACGGGGAATTTGAGTGCCTGTCCAAATGTCGATGCGGGTATCGGTTATCAACACTGTCGCATTCATTGGCTCTAATGGCGCATGGGCTAAATAGGGGGTGCGGTATTCAGCACTGACTAACTCTGATGGTGTGCCGCTCGCTAACACTTGTTCAACACGCCCGTTATCAAGGCGCTGAATATTCTCAAATTCAGGTTGAATATGGTTTTCAAGTACTTGCCACATTTGCGCTGAATTGGCGGGATAGGGGGCTGGTTGCCATTCAATTTCAATCGCATTTACCGCTTTAAAAGCTCGCCACGTGTTGTCAGCAACCACCGCAACACCATTAGTAATCGGCATAACCCGTTTAACACCGCGCATTTTTTTAGCACTACTGGCATTGAACGACTTTACTGGTGCCCCCAAACCAGGATTGGCGCGAACACTGGCGTAAACCATGTTATCGGCTTGCATATCAATGCCGTAATTTTGTGTTCCCGTTGATTTGGCTAGGGTATCAAGTCGTTGATGTGGCTTGCCTAAGTACCGCCATTGGCTAGCAGGGCGCAGTGTCACCTCATTTTGAGGTGCAATATTGGCAGCACTTGGTGCGAGTTCCTGATAACTAATTGCTCGTTCATCAGGTAAAATCACAAAGCCATTTTCTGTTGTTAATGCCTCAAGTGGCACATTGTAGACAACAGACGCCGCCATTTTTAACGTTTCACGAGCAACCGCTCCTGCCATACGCAAACGCTGATATAAATCTGGTACCGTTGAACTGCCGCCGGTAATTTGAAAACCCAACAACTTACCGATAACATCGCCAAAACCAGGCATAGCTTCGTCAATGACGGCGCCATTATAGTAAGCCAAACTTGGCTTACCTGGGCTAAGAGTCACTTGATAGGGGTCAACATCAAGCTCTTCTGCAAGCAACATGGCCTGAAGTGAATATACTCCTTGGCCTTTGTCAGCCCGTGGGGTTATTAAAGTCACGCCATTGGCATCAATTTTAACGAATGGCGTTAATGCTGCCTCACCTTCTTTTAATCCATCGAGCAACGGGTTGTCTGCAGGCGTTAGATATTTATAGGTACCAAAGGCAATACCACCGGCAATTGCCGCAGAGCCGATTAAGAAAGTGCGACGGGTGAATGTGCCAAGCTTACTCATCAGCAGCCCCTTGGCGCAAAAGCTTACTAGCGCTATAAATCGCTTGTTTGATACGAGGGTAACTGCCACAACGACATAAGTTGCCCGACATGGCGGCATCAATATCACTGTCACTCGGGGTAGGGTTAAACGCCAATAGGGCGGCGGCTTGCATCATCTGGCCCGACTGACAATACCCACATTGCGCCACTTGATGCTCGGCCCATGCTTGTTGCACCGCATGCATCGCTTGAGGTGTTCCAAGTCCTTCAATGGTGGTAATTTTTTGGCCGTCTACCATTTGTGCTTGTAACTGGCATGAGCGCATCGCGGTGCCATTAAAGTGGACAGTGCAGGCACCACATTGCGCTAGGCCACAACCAAACTTAGTGCCCGTTAGTCCCAATTCATCACGCAGTACCCAAAGTAGTGGCATATCATCCTCGACATCAACCTCTACGGCGCTACCGTTTAATTCAAATTTCATGATTCCATTCCATTAGTTATCAGCCAGCTCACGAGCAATAGCTTTTTTATTGAGTCTTGTCAGTAGCATACAATTTAGCATGAAGATGCTCAAACTTTGTACTAACGTTAATAGGCAGAGTTACGATGTGTTGCGCGCTTTAGATTCATTCCATCTGTCCTCCATACTCAATGCCGCCGAAAGGCAATGTTAACTAGATTAACCACAAAGGACGTGCACATGAGACATTGGCGACCATCGCTTGATACCCGCAATCAAAGCAAAGTAAATGAGTTTTGGGTGTTATTCGACACGATTATCAATGAAGCCATTTCACTAGAACCGCTTAAAAGTGCCCAGCAAAAAAATGGCGAAGTCTTTCCCTACTATATTCAACGGCGCTCTTATTTTTCAGCAGAAACGTTAGAAAAACTGAAGAGTAAAATCAGCATAAAATTCAAGCACTATCAATTAGGTGAACAGGAAATTGATTTAATTGGTATGTTGACCAATTACAGTGGCAGAAGACAAATTGCGATAGTGGGTCATCGTGGGGTCGGCAAATCGTCATTTATCAATTATGTTAGCTGGGTTATCCAACAGTCAGGGGTCAACGAAGGCTCACAATTCCTCAATATTGATTGTCGCGCCATAATCGAAAGCGAAGGAAAAATCAGCTTGTGTCAGCTTTTCTACGACGCAGTTGAAGCACTACCTAGCGAGGTTTTTGGCCGAGAGTTATTGAAAAAAGTTAAAGCAATTCTCAAAGAAGACAAAACCGAGAGTATTACTGGTGCACTCACACATTTGAGCCGGCAGTTACAAAAGCCACAAAAAGACAAGTTGGTCGTGGTTTTTGATAATTTAGATCATCTGCATTGCGACTTCATTGCCAAAGCAACCGCGTTATCACGGCAAATTAGCATTCAAACCGACTTGCCAACTATTGTGTGCATTCGTCCCAACAGTATGCAGCGCCTTGCATTGCGGGGAAATTCCCGAGCTATGTTTGGTTATCGACTTAATTTGTCACCACCTGATTTTACTGTTTGGTTTAACATGTTGGGTGAGCGTGTGGTCAACACCTTTATGAAGCATCGCAGCAGCAATAAAACCACCTATAAACTCTACAATCGTACGGTCACCAAAACTAATCTACTGAACTTTTTTTCAAGCGTGAATCACCTACTGCGTGGTCGCCAACCTGATGATGATGTATTTAAGCTGATGGAAACCATTAGCTCTGATGACACTCGCCATTTAGCCTTAATTATTATGCGCTTATTTTGTCATCATGGATTTCCGGTTTACCCATTGTTCTTGCAAAAAACAATAGAAGGGCATTTGCATCATCCTTTGCATTACTTGATGCGCGCTGAACACGATATCTACCGCAGTGACACGTCGTTGATCACTATTCCAAACCTGCTATACGTCGAGTGTGGTAATGAAGAATCTTATTTATTGCCATATCGTACTTTATCGCTGATTGCCGATGGTGTGATCATCTACAAAAACATAGTCGCTTGTTTAAATTTGATGGGCTATTCCGAACGTTTAGTCCAACAGACCTTAAACAAACTGATGTTGACTCTGTTAATTCGTGGCACGACCTCGGTTTCGATTGATCGCGTAGGTGAACCAGAAGCCTTTTATCTAACGCAGTCCGGGCATTATTACGTGGAATCGTTTATCAGCACACCAGATTACCTCACTAATGTAATGCTTGACGTGAAAGCCGAGCACAAGTCCTTCTATACATACTGCAATAGCCGCAAAAGCGATACAGAGTTTACACCTAGGCTTGTTGACCTACTTGATTCAATTGAAGAGTACTTAAAAAAGGCATTTGAATTAGAAAAGTCAGCACTAACTAAGTTGACGTCAAAACCGAAAAGTGAACCTTTATATCAACTAACGAAGTCGATTCATAATTTTGGTTTTCTCACTGATCGTATTTGGGAAGGACTAACATCGCTACTCAAGCGCATAGATGGCAGTAAATTTAAGCGGTTAGCTGAAATTGAATTAATGGCACAAGAAGTAATTGAAGAGGTGCACTCATTTCGCGAACACCGATTTCAAGAACTCCTTAACAAGTGCACTAACGAACACAATTTTGAACATTGCGAGCTAGACTTCAATATCCAAGAAACCAATGTTCAACTGCTGCTCGACAATGGTATGGGAGGCACCAATATCAAAGTAGCAGTAGACGCCAATGGCTCCTATACCAGAGATTCAACTTACCTTATCGCATTAGCGGCTAACGATGGTGAAGGTGAGGTTTATTACGCAACGAAAGCAACCGGCTATTTTAATTCTGCGCACCAGAAATCTCAGTACATTAGGAATTATCAAACCTTTCCAAGCTTGAATTTGCCATTTGAACAAGCCTGTGAAAAACAGCGCTATAACGTCAAACTAACGCAAGTCACCCCAAGTCGCGAGGATATCGTGCG
Source organism: Thalassotalea euphylliae (assembly GCF_003390395.1). Taxonomy (NCBI): domain Bacteria; kingdom Pseudomonadati; phylum Pseudomonadota; class Gammaproteobacteria; order Alteromonadales; family Colwelliaceae; genus Thalassotalea; species Thalassotalea euphylliae. The sequence continues at coordinate 4,224,080 of NZ_QUOV01000001.1, forward strand.
TTCGAATCTGGCGATCATCAACACTTACCTGAATCAAAATACCCTAAAAATTGTCTTATCGATTGTTGGCGGCGACGACTGCAGCGAACACATCATCGGCTCACATGCTGATTTTCCGGCGCTTCAAAGCTTAGTGGACGAACAAGTGTCGAGCATTAGTGCCTTAGCAAGCCAAGGAAAGTTAACCCATGCCGCACTTGATGTTGCAGGTTCTACACTGGCGTCGAATATTCTTACCCCTGAAGGCGAATCATTGCTTGCCACCCATTTGCATATGGTGAATAAAGCCGTGTTGTGCATCAATCGTGAGCTTCTAGGCATCCCTTGGGAGTGGATTAGACCGCGTCCGAAACCAGGTGCCCAAACCTTAGCAATAGGTCAGGCATGGCATCTTTATCGCAACGTGTTGGATGACAGCAATTTTGTCAAAATTGACTTCACCGCATTTGATTATCAGCTTTCGACTGATAAATATTTAGCATTCGGCATTCAGCCTGCTGAAGAGATTGAGCAAACGGTAAATACGCCAAGTTCACTACCTGAGCTTTACCAGCATTTAGAGTCCAGTAGCATTATTCACTTGGTTGGGCATCATGATGAAAGCAATGCCAACATAGTGTTGGGCGAAAGTAGTATCGGTAGTATTGACGATCACAAGCTTACGATTAATTACGCAGAAGCAGACGCATATAGCTTTGAGGGTAAAGATAGCCTGCTAGTGCTATCGTCTTGTGGCGTATCACTATCACCTTATCACAACAATATCGCGATCAAACTATGTGAGCGAAACGGCTGCGAAGTTTGGTCGCCCCTGATCATTATTCCTTACCAATACGCCCAACAATTACATCATCATTTCGCCCAGCTTCACCAGCAAGAACAAGAAATGTCGATTGCTGCTGTATGGGAGCATGTCATGAAATGCGATACAACGATCGCAGAGCGTATTTACACCCGCTATTTAAATATGGAGTAGCTAATGGATTCATTTGAATTGGAAATCAACGAGCAAGATTTACCCATTGACGTAAAAAACAAATTAGAAATCGCTAATGCCGAGCAAGAAAATTTAGGCGTGGTAGATAATGTTAAAGAAGTGCTGTCAGCAAATTTCGGTAAAATAGTGCTATCAAAAGTATCTTCAATTATTCCTGATGCCTACGAAATCAATGAGCTCAGCTTTTCAGTATCACTAAAAGGTGAGTTGTTTGGCAATGGCTTTAATACGCAAGTAACCGTTAAAGTGAAGCCGGTAAAATGACTCAAAATAACAGAAGCGAGCTCTTACTTATTCAGGCCTAGTTAAACCTAAACCGCTTAAGCAAGTATCAACCACAACTTCCAGTTCATTTGCTTCTACGCCAGAGCGAGCCATTGCTGCTGTGCCTTTAAGCATAGTGTATAAGGTAAGCGCAATTTGCTCAGCTTGATTGGCGAGGTTTAATGAAATAGCTTCACGATCGTGTTGAAATAGTTCAGTAAATACTTGCTTGGGTATAGACTCAGCTGTCGCCAACACAGCACTAGCTTGTGCAGGTAGATCTCCCCCGACAATTTCCGACTGGCACAGCACTAGATAGCAACCTTTAGGAGAGTTAACACAGCATTGTTGATTAATAATCGACATTAAATATTGTTTAAGGCGCTCAAACAACGATAGCGAAGGGTTATTAAGGATTTCCAAGTGTGGCTTCATTTTGCTATTGATGTATAGCTGTGTAGCCTTGATAAACAATGATTCTTTATTGCCAAATGCACTGTATAAACTGGGCTTGTTAATGCCCATTCGGCTGGTTAAATCGCTAAGCGAGGTACCGCTATAGCCTTTTTGCCAAAACACTTCCATCGCAGCTTGCAGCGCAACTTGTTCATCAAATTCTCGTTTTCGACCACTTACCACGTACTTTTCCTAAGGCTACTTATACCAATTGAATTGGTATAATCATTCACATCTCGCTAATGAATATTTTACGCCGCCATGCTCGTATCCGCAATCTGGTGTTTAGGGCGCAGGCACTAAACACCAGATAGGCTAATGATTACGCGAATTGCTTAAACGGGGCATCTAATTCTGTCTCAGCAATGTGATTAGTGTAGTTACTTATCACTTTTTGCGATAGACCTAAGATGATTTCAAGTACTTGCTGATCACCATACCCAGCTGCGAAGAAACGCTCTAATTCAGCACCATCAATGTGACCGCGATTGCGAACAATCGCTAATGTCGTATCGCGAAGTACTTCTAACTTCTCTGTTGGTAGCGGAGTTTTGTTGCGCAACGCATTAATGATCTCTTCACTCACTTTCATTGAGTGGGCAATACCTGTATGCGCCGGCACACAGTAGCCGCATTCGTGTTCAACATTAATGGTTTGCCACACAACCGTAAGTTCATCAGCATCAAACGATGAGTTAGAAAATAGTTCGTGTAACACTTGGTAAGCTTTTAGCGTCTCTGGTGAACTTGCCAATACTGCGTGTAAGTTAGGCACCATACCAAATGCTTTTAACGAGTTGTCTAGTAGTGGTTTACTTGCTTCAGGTGCACTGTCTACTGTGTGAGTTTTTAATTTAGTCATCTGCTTATTCCTCTCTTATTGCCGCGCTAATTGGGCGACTTCATTAAGTTTTCGCCAAATCTGTACCGATAGGTATGAAATTAATTATAGTGACAATTGGTTAGATGGCTAATATTTGTTTGTTACAAAGTGTAGGGCGATAAATTGACCAAATACTCTGGTTAGCGATCACAGTTGAATGTCTACGCGAATTACTGGCGAACTTGACAGATTATTTTTATATGCATAGAAAAGCGTAGTTAGGACACAAACGGCCAAGCGGTTAAGGCTAAGTGAAATAAGAAGTGTGAAATAGAATAATGGTTAGAAGCTACCTTCTGATAAGGTGGTTGTTATTTATATTCAAGTAAGTGAAATTAAATTACAGACATAAAAAAACCGGTGATAACAAAATCACCGGCGTATTAGCTTATGGGGAAAGCTAGAATATACAATTATTACAACAAGCGTTCACGTCGAGGAACAGGATGAATTATAGAGTAAGGACTCTATTCCTGTAAAGCATATTTTGTAATTTTTTTTCATTTTAGTTGTAAAAAAACGTAAAGTGATGATTGTTACAATAAAAAAAGCCGCATTTGCGGCTTTATTGATCGATCGCTGTTAATTTACAACATTTGTGATTTATACCAATTGAATTAACTAATTGATCAATTATGGCGTAGGAAAAAGGTTCATAAACAAGGCGTTATTTTTTAGTAACTAGTTGTTCTAATTTCAAAAATAACAACGCAGTTTATGAGCATTTTAACCAGCCAGAATGATTAAGTATTTATTGAAATTGGTATTAATGAGCTTGTTGCCAATTATCGCCACTACCCGCTTCTGCGATTAATGGCACATTTAATTCAGCTGCCGCATTCATGATTTCAACCAATTTGGCTGTCACTTGTGCTAACTCACTTTCCTTGATTTCAAAAATCAATTCATCATGCACTTGCATGGTCATTTTCACCACATCAGCTGGCTGCGTAGCAATCCATTGATCTACTGCTAGCATTGCCTTTTTAATAATATCAGCGGCAGTGCCTTGCATAGGGGCGTTGATGGCAGCGCGCTCAGCCGCTTTTTTACGTGCTTGGTTGCGGGCTTTAATATCAGGCAAGTACAAACGACGGCCAAACAAGGTCTCAACATAGCCTTTCTCGCTCGCTTGCTTACGCGTATCTTCCATGTACTGCATGACGTTAGGGTAGCGCTCGAAGTATTTGTTCATATAGTCTTGCGCTTGGTTTCGGCCAACACCAATTTGCTTGGCTAAACCAAATGCTGACATACCGTAAATTAAACCAAAGTTAATGGCTTTCGCGCTGCGGCGCATATCGCTAGTGACACTATCAACATCAACCGCAAAAATTTCAGCTGCGGTTGCACTGTGAACATCTTTACCTTCGCTAAACGCTTTCACTAAGCCCGGATCGTCAGACAAGTGCGCCATAATTCGCAATTCAATTTGCGAGTAGTCGATCGCAACAATTTTGTAACCTTGTGGTGCAATAAAGGCTTGGCGAATTTTACGGCCTTCTTCACTGCGAATAGGAATGTTCTGTAAATTTGGATCGGTTGATGACAAGCGACCTGTTGCTGCAACTGCTTGATGATACGAAGTATGTACTCGACCTGTTTTCGGTTGCACTAGCAACGGTAACTTATCGGTATACGTTGATTTTAGCTTGGCTAGGCCGCGGTGCTCTAAAATCAGCTTTGGCAGTGGGTAGTCAAGTGCTAACTCTTGCAATACTTCTTCAGCCGTTGATGGCACACCACTTGGCGTTTTCTTGATCGCAGGAATTTTTAACTCTTCAAACAAGATTTCACGCAGTTGCTTAGGTGAAGCTAAATTAAATGCTTTACCCGCAATGTTATGCGCTTCAATTTCCAACTCCGCTAAACGAGCGCCGATCGCTTGGCTTTGCTCCGCCAGCACATCACTGTCAATCAATACACCGTGGCTTTCCATACGTTGCAATACTTGGCTAAGCGGAAGCTCGATATCCGTAAAAACGGATAACGGGCCTTTATCTTTAACAAGTTTTGCGTGCAATGCCTGATGTAAACGCAAGGTGATATCAGCATCTTCCGCGGCATAATGACCGGCTTTTTCGATCTCAATTTGGTTAAACGTTAGTTGTTTAGCGCCTTTGCCGGCAATATCTTCAAAATGAACAGTTTCGTGGTTCAAATATTTTTTCGCCAGCGCATCCATATTGTGACGGCTTGCCACACTGTTGTAGCAATAAGATTCAAGCATGGTATCGAATTCAATGCCGGCTAAATTAATGTTGTAGTGACTTAGCACATGCGCATCATATTTTAAGTTTTGTCCGACCTTTTTATGCTCATCACTTTCTAGCAAAGGTTTTAACTGTGCCAAGACCCAATCGCGACTTAGCTGCTCTGGAGCGCCTACATACTCATGGGCAACAGGTACATAGGCAGCCTTGCCAACTTCGTGAGAGAAGGATAAGCCGACAAGTTCTGCTTGCATGTAATCAATACTGGTGGTTTCGGTATCAAACGCGAATAAAGGGGCAGCTTTGAGCTTTGCTAACCATGTGTTGAAGTCTGCTTCGGTGAGAATAATGTCGTATTCAGCAGTCACTGTTTCGCTTTCATCTTCACCTTGCTCTTTGCTTTCTTCTTGGGTCTCTGGCGCTTGCGATGCGGCAACGTCACTACTTGAAGCCGATACTGTTGGCTTTTTCAGATCCGCTAAGTGGCGACGCAATTCATACTGAGTGAAAAGCTCAGTCAATTTATCCAGATCGCGTTCTACTGGTTGTAACTCATCTACTTGTTGCTCAAGTTCAACATCACATTTTATTGTCGCGAGCTCATATGACAGGCGAACAATTTCTTCGTGCTCGATCATTTTCGGCTTTAAGCTTTTACTGCCGCGAAAGCCAAGACCTGCTATGTCGTCTAATCGCTCGTAAATATCGCGAATTCCACCAATGCCAGCAATTAGCGCTTTGGCAGATTTATCACCAACACCTGGCATACCTGGAATGTTATCCACCGCATCGCCCATCAGCGCTAAGTAATCAATCATATGCTCAGGTGCAAAACCGTACTTTTCTTTAACAGCGTCAATATCGGTAATTTTCTCTTTCATGGTATCAAGTAAAGTTACGTGCTCAGTTACCAACTGCGCCATGTCTTTATCGCCAGTTGAAATAACCGTTTCGATACTTTTTTCACATGCTTGTTTTGCTAACGTGCCAATAACATCATCCGCTTCGACCCCTTCAATAACCAGTAATGGAAAGCCCATAGCAGCAATCATTTCGTGCAGCGGTGCAATCTGACAGCGTAAATCTTCTGGCATAGGCGGGCGGTTCGCTTTGTATTCGGCATACATATCATTGCGGAATGTTTTTCCCTTAGCATCGAACACCACCACGATATTGCCGTTTGGATAATCTTTTTGCAGGCTTTTGATCATATTTAGCACACCTGTGATTGCCCCTGTTGGGTGACCATCAGCTGTGGATAAAGCTTGCAAATAAGGAACGTGATATGCGCGGAATAAGTAAGAAGAACCATCAACCAAAATGAGTGGTGAAAGGGCTGAACTTGCCATAGTGTGTTGTCAACTTAGAGTAAATTTAGCTAAGCATGCCATATCCTGAAAATTGTCTCCAGCACAGGCACCGAGTTGGTGGATAGACAAGAGGCTAATTCAGCTGAAAGTTTCAGTAATTATTGTGGATAAGTTTGTTAACAAGCATTATAAATCTCCGAGATAAGTTTTCACTTAAATCAGATGTCATTTCATAAGTTGTTGGAATACATAAAAAAGATGAGGCAGAAATCCTTTTTACACACAACATTTATTATTTTTATTTTTGTGGATAAAACATTTAACTTGTTTGCTTCGGTTTTTGTACAAAAAGCAACCAAAGTTCGAACAAGGGGTAAAAGATTACCAGATAATTACCCCATTACCAGAAGATTATTAAAATTTTTTGAACGTTATTTGACAGGCTAAAATAACTAAATTTTCTAAGACACAATTCATAAGGGCTGGCGAATAACTAAGCAAAAGTTAGATGAATTTTTTATCTTAAGCTCTAGGGCGTGTTGATCTTTCGAGATTGAATTTTGTTCAATCTAAACGCTTTCTGATCGCGGCGCTCGCTTTGTCGCATAGTCGTTCTATGTAAAAAGCGAGCAACAATGAGCAGGAAGCGTTTAGATGAACCCGCAGGGCAGCGTCTGTTTGAATTTTCTACTGTGTGGGCACTTATTTATGGAGAATGACTACACCACACAAGTGCCGCCTTGTATAAAGCCCAAACAGACTGCTGCAAAAACAACTCTGAAAGATCAACACGCCCTAGCTAATACATCAAGATAAAAAGCATACTCCAAGGCAACTTCGCGATACTGGTTAAAGCGCCCAGATTGACCGCCATGGCCCACTTCCATATCACACTTAAACAACAAGGAATTATTATCCGTTTTGTATTCTCGGAGTTTAGCTACCCACTTAGCAGGTTCAAAGTACTGCACCTGTGAGTCGTATAAACCTGAAGTAACGAGCAGATGAGGGTAGGCCTGTCGCTTAATTTGATCGTACGGCGAGTAGCTTAATATGCAGTCATAGTAGGTTTTATCATTAGGGTTACCCCATTCATCATACTCACCACAGGTCAATGGCAGACTTTCGTCTAACATAGTTGTCAGCACATCAACAAAAGGAACATGAACCGCACACGCCAAGTAAAGCTCTGGTGCCTGATTAAGCGTAGCACCAATTAACAAACCGCCTGCGCTGCCACCGGTTGCCAACACCTTGTCAGCAGCGCCAAAACCCAAAGCGACTATGGCTTGCGTAGCATCAACAAAGTCATTGAAGGTATTTTGCTTATTTAACATTTTCCCTTGTTCATACCAATGGCGACCCAACATAGCAGAGCCGCGCACATGGCAAAATGCATAAACAATACCGCGGTCGAGCAAACTTAATCGGCTGTAAGAAAAATCAGCATCAACATTGAACCCATAGGCGCCATAACCATCAATCAATATCGGATTTTCACTCGGGTTAAACTTATCTTTGCGATAAACAAGTGTGACGGGTACTTGCTGACCGTCACGCGCGCCAATTTCAATATGCTCACAACAATAATCTTGTGCATTAAACTCACCGGCAACTTGGTGCTGTTGCAACAGGGTTGGTTCGCCAGAGCTTAATTCAAACTCAAGTACCGATTCTGGTGTAGTCATGCTGTTATAGTTAATACGCACCCGTTTAGCCGCTAAATCAAGATTGTCCTGAAAGTAGGCAGAAAAAGCCGAGTCATTAAACTTAAGCTGAAGTTCTTGCCCAGAATCTAAGCTCTTAACGATAAACTGTGGCAGCCCTTTAACGCGTTGGCTAAACACTAGATGTTGATTAAACACTTCAAAGTTTTCTAGCAGCGCATCTTCTCTATGCGCAACAACTTCATGCCAAGTCGATTTATCAGCAATAGTACTTATGCTAGTGGTGACAACTTTGAAATTTTTCGCCTGCCAGTTAGTTAAAATAAAAGCGCGATCATCAACCAACTCAAGCCAGCAAAGGTGATTTTCTTCTTTTGGCAAGAGCGTAACTACGCTGGCAGATTCGTCATCTGCACTTAACAGAGAAACACCACTCGACTCTTTGGTGCCGTGATAAATTACAATGCTCGCCTTATCTTTGCTTTTAGCAATTTGAGTCCAAAAGCGTTGATCTGTTTCTTCGTACAAGAGTTCATCGTTATCTTGCGTTGTGCCAAGCCTGTGGCGATACACTTGAAAGGGTAATAAGGTTTGCTGATGCATTTTTACATAGTAAAAGCAGCGACCGGTATTACACCAAACCAGCTCACCGGAAGTATCAACAAGTTTGTCGTTTAAATAGCTACCATCTTCAATGTCCTTTACCGAAACCTGATAAAGTCTATCGCCATTGGTATCTTCGGCAATCGCAGCATAGGTGCCATCCTCACTCACTTCAATTGGCGCGAGATCATAGTATGCATGGTCTTTGGCGCACACATTTGCATCGAGTATCTGCAGAGCTCTTTGCTTTTGCGCCGACGCATCGCGCCAGTAAATAGGATATTCAGCATCCCCTGCATACTCATGCCAATAGAAATGGGCACCGTGTTTGAAAGGGACTGACTGACGTTCTTTTACCTGCCGAGCAACCATCTCTTGAAACAAGCACTCTTGCAATGCTTCGGTGTGGGCGAGCGCTTGTCGGCAATGTGCATTTTCAGCACTTAGGTGAGCAATCACCTCCGACGATTGCTTGCTGTCATCTCTCAACCAATAGTAATTATCGACACGTTCATGGCCATGCATTACCAGTTTATGAGGCTGTTTTTTAGTGTGAGGAGCTGTGGCCATTCTTTATTCCTAAGTTACTTATATTCGCACTGGCTTTTATGATTTTAACGTGCCATCAAACTACGTAAAAGCGATTCGGCAATAACACGATAGGCTAAAACGAATAGGCATAAGATAAGTTTAAGAAATCAACCCCTGGATTTTTACTATTAAGGCCTCCGTTACTGTAATGCATGTACCGAATTGCCGCAGATTGACTATTGTTTTGACCAAAATCTATTGCCAAACCGAGCCTGTCTTCAAACTGATAGTGAGAGCCAATGTCTTTGCCGGCAAATCTAGTATCTTCCACAAGTGATATGCCAACGCCAAACTCCCATCTAATCGGATATTTTCCTTTGATGTGATAAAACGTTTGACCAATTACGGGAGAAAAAGCCAGTACATAGTTCGTCTCATGCTGGTTTGATTCACCATACTCCCAAAAATTCACACTCACTTCCCAATATATATAGAGCTGATCGACAAATAAGATATCTTCAAGGTGATAAACATGTGGTCGATACGCTAAGCGAAGCCCGTCAATATCATCTGACCCAATTAACACATCCACCGCAATGGCCTGAGATAATTTTCGTTCAGACGAATAACTGGCAAACGAAGACAATATCAGTGTGAAAAATAAGACAGTGATGAGAAGTTTTGAATTAAGTATGTTCATATTCTTCAAGGTTAATGGCCTCATTCACTAGAGAATATTCGTGACTTGATGCACCTGGATTTAAGAATAGAAATATAAGAAATTTGCAGAATACTATGGCGGCAGTTCGTACAAACTTTCTAGCAAATCATCCAAATGTTCATTGCTAGCAGGTTAGAAACTATGAGAATAAACCAAGCTCAAAATTAAAAGGAAGAGAGCGAGAGAGGTATCCATAAAAGTGTTTTTAAGAACAAAAAAGCCCTCACTAAATTGAGCTAACTTAGCGAGGGCAGTGTGTTATTCAAGTGAATCGAGAGAAAACGAGTTTGTGGCAAGTTTTCTCAGGAAAAATCTACATAGTCACAAATTCTTCAGCCGAAGTCGGGTGAATCGCCACTGTATTATCAAAATCAGCCTTAGTTGCGCCCATCTTCATCGCCACAGCAAAACCTTGTAGCAATTCATCGCTGCCAAAACCAATTGAGTGAATACCAACAATTTTCTCTTCTTTGCCCACACATACTAGCTTCATGCGTGTTGGGTCGCGGTAATCTTCGGTAATTGCTTGATAAAGTGCCGTAAATTGTGAGTTATACACCTTAACTTGATCTTCACCGTACTGCTCTATCGCTTCTTGCTCGCTTAAGCCAACCGTACCGATAACTGGGTGACTAAAGACCACGGTGGCGACATTTTCATAGTCTAAGTGCTCGTATGGTTTATTGTTAAATAAACGCTCACATAAACGGCGACCAGCAGCCACAGCAACAGGCGTTAACTGCACTCGGCCTGTGTTATCACCCACAGCATAAATGCCGTCTACATTGGTGTTTTGGTATTTGTCGGTTGGAATAAAGCCACGCTCGTCGGTTTCAACACCCGTCGCTTCAAGGTTAATTTGATCAGTCGCTGGCTCGCGACCAATCGCCCAAATTAGGGTATCAACCGGGCCAACTGTCTTACCGTTTTCAAGGTGAACGGTTAACTGGCCGTTGTCGTGTTTTTCAACCTTAGTTGGCACGCTTTGGTTGTGAAGTGTTGGGCCATGTTTCGCCATTTGCTCAACTAGCGTGTCACTTAACATTTCATCAAAACCGCGCAATGGCTTTTCTTTACGAACAAGCAAGTGTGATTCTGTACCTAACGCATGTAAAACGCCTGCTAGCTCTACAGCTATATAACCTGCGCCAACAACAGCTGCAGATTTAGGTTGTTCAGTTAACGCGAAGAAGCCATCTGAATCGATGCCATATTCAGCGCCTTCAATATTTGGAATGCTAGGGCGACCACCTGTTGCAATCACAATATGATCAGCAGAGTAAAGCTCACCGTTCACTTCAACGGTATTTTTATTTACAAACTTAGCGAAACCTTGAATAACGGTGACATCATTGGCGGTAAAACCACGTTGATATGCGGCGTGAATACGCTCAATGTACGCTTCACGGTTTTTAATTAAGGTTGCCCAGTCAAAGCTTTGCAGTGGTGCATTGAAACCGTAGTCTGGCGCATAGTGCAATGCGTCGGCAATTTGCCCTGCGTACCACATCGCTTTTTTCGGCACACAACCAACATTTACACAAGTTCCACCAATTGCCTTCGCTTCAATTACGGCTGCTTTTTTACCATGCCTCGCTGCACGGTTAGCTGAAGCAATACCGCCACTACCTGCGCCAATGGCGAGAAAATCAAAATGTTGAGTCATAATTGTGTACCTATAAACCTAATCGTTTTGTTATCGTTAATTAATGGGGGAGGAAAAGGCAAATTACAAGCTTGCATTACTATGCCTAACTTTTGCCAAACCTTTGTCTAACCTTTAGCGACCGTACTAAACTCATTTTTATTCTCCGCGAGTTTTTCTGTCAGCTCATCCATGGCCAGCGGCGAGTAATAAAAATAGCCTTGGATCAAGTGGCATTGATGATCAACTAAGTACTGAAGCTGTGCTTCGGTTTCTACGCCTTCGGCAACACAGGCAATATTTAAACTTCGTGCCAATACCAGTGTTGAGTCTACAATTGCTTCGTCTTCAGGCGATTCGCCAATACCACTAACAAAGCTGCGATCAATCTTAATAATATCAAGCGGTAGCTGTTTGATATAAGACAGTGATGAATAGCCAGTACCAAAATCATCTAACGCTAAGCGACAGCCCATAGCAGAAAGCGTATTGATGGTTTCTATCGCTTTTTCTGGCTCGCTCATAAATGCGCTTTCGGTCACTTCTATTTTTAAAGCACCAGCAGGTATTTGATAATCATTAAACTTGTTTTCCAAGAAGGTGACTAAACTAGCGTCAGCAAAATGTTTGGCTGATACGTTAATCGACAAGTAAAAGTTAGGGCTTAGCGCACGCCATACTTTAAGTAGTACCAACGCCTTATCGAGAGCAATCCCGGTCATGGTGGCGATCAAGCCCATTTCTTCGGCAAGTGGAATAAACTTGTCAGGTGATACTAAGCCCTCTTCACTTTTCCAACGCATGAGTAATTCAGCACCAATAATCTTGCCTGTGTGGGCATCAATCACGGGCTGATAAACATTGAAAAACTCATCGTTTCTCACCGCCTGCTTAAGGCTGGATTCCATGGTTAACCGCTGTTTAGCTTCCAAATTCATACGTTCGGTAAAGAACTGGAAGTTGTTGCGGCCTTGTTGTTTGGCGTGATACATGGCAACGTCGGCATTGCGCAATAGCTCGTCTTGCGACCCTGAATCTTCAGGGTACATCGCAATACCAATGCTGGCGCCAACACTCACGGTGGTACTTTTCAGTTTCACTGGCACCTCAACCACATCAATAATCTTTTGCGCAATGCGGCTTAAATCATTATGCGATTTAAAATGCTCCACCAGCACCACAAATTCATCACCGCCAATGCGGGCAATTGTGTCGTCTTCTCTAAGTGCACTATTCAGACGAGCGGTGATTTCTTGCAATAGCAAATCACCATAGTCATGGCCGAGCGAGTCGTTAACCTGCTTAAAACGGTCTAAATCAATGAAAAACAGGGCAATGGTGTGTTGCGCGCGACGTGCCTGTTCAATACCGTGCTTAATGCGTTCAAGTAATAATGAACGATTGGGTAAGCCGGTTAGGTGGTCATAGTTGGCTAATTGTCTAAGCTCGAACTCAGCTTTTTTCTGCGCACTAATATCGGTCATCACAAAAATATAGTGATGCGTATTGTTCACTTTATTTTTGCTGACACTGATATTCATTAACACATGGTATTCTTGACCTAGCGGCGTTTGAATCAGCTCTTCACCGCTATAGTGGCCTTTGTTTTTCAGCGTTGGTAACAGCTCAAGATAATAATTGCTGCGCTCTTCTGTTAACCCGAATAGCCCTCGATGGTAGTCAAACTCTTCATTTTTCCAGCCGAACACTTGGCCCATTGATTGATTAACCGTGACACGCTCAAAGTTTTCATCAATGATCACCACCCAGTCTTGGGTATGCTTAAAGGCATCACCAAAGTTTAATGCACGCTCTTCATCGGCACGCGTTTGGGTAATGTTAGAATAAGATCCGGTTACGCGATCTGGCTCACCATCGATATTGCGGGTCACAATTTTGCCAATATCTTTGTACCATAACCAATGGCCATCGCTGTGCTGTAATCGATAGCTGCATTCAAAGCTGTCAACGGGCGAATCGCTCATCAAAAACGCGTGCCATTTGGACAAAAACAACTCTTTGTCTTCTGGGTGGATCAAGTCAACGTGAGTTTCAAAGCCAAGCGATGTATCCGGAGCCCCATAGCCTAAGTCTTTGGTAAAACGCTTAGCATAAATACGATTGGATTGGCTTTCCCAGTCCCACACCTCGCTATCACTGCCAGTAAGTGCTAGCTGTAAACGGTGCTCTCTTAACTTAACCGCTTCGTGTGCAGCAATTAATTCTTGCTGTTTATTGGCCCGCCAACGAAGCCAAATAAACAAGCACACTAAGACACTAAACCCATAAAAAACGAGGGTTACTGGTGCTCGCCACAATGGATATGAGACACTAAACGACAAGGAGCTAGGCGCAGAAAGCTCGCCTGTGTAAGGCGATTTAGCACGCACAATCAGCTCATAGTCGCCAGAACTTAAACTCGGAAAAGTAACATAGTGCTGACTGGAAAACGGCGCGTTTATTTCAGTAGGTCCAACGAGCTGGTAACGATACTCAATAGTGTCGCGATGTAAGAATGAAGACGTAGTAAAGTCGATACGAATGCCAATATCACTGTGCTTGAAGGCAAACGTCTGATCATTATTAATAAATGTAGGGACAGTTAAGTCACGTGATAACGTACTGACGCCCGCAAATTTAACGCTAAAGTCTTGGTTAATGGCCTCATTTTGGTTGTGCAGTTGAACCGGGTTAAAAATACTTAAGCCCAGCATTGTGCCATAGGCAAGTTTGCCATCGGCCATTGCAAGGTATGCATCGGCATTAAATTCATTAGTAGCAAGGCCATCACCAATATCGAATTGACGCAGGTGTCGAGTGTTTTTATCCAATCGATAAATCCCCACTTGACTCGCGAACCATAAATGACCCTCAGTATCAGTCTTTACACCATAAATATGCTCATCTAAGGAAGTGCTAGCAGCGTCAATAAATACTCTAGATTCAAGGCTTAAACCATCAAGCCCAAACAAACCAACACCATCATAGGCGACCCATAAAATATTGTTATCATCTAACGCTAGGCTATTAATCTCGGCGTGACGAAACTCTTGGTTGTGATGAAACTGATAAACCAATTTCAACGAATCAAGCATTGGGTTATAGACCCAGATACTATCTTGAGTGGTTAATACTAACTGCTCAGGCCATAATGCCACATCGGCAAAAACTCGCTGAATTTGGTCAGGTGATAACACCTTGTTAATTGCATCAAGTTTTTCCATTTCACCAGTTTTTAACGAAATACGCCCAGCCCCTTCCGAGCCAAAAAACCATAAACTTTGCTGCAATATGGCAAACGTATAGTGCTCACCATGATGTTGACACAGCCACGTTTGAGTTGCCGCAGAAAAAGGTTCTGACACGACCCGCTCTAAGCGCTTATTAAAAGGCCTAATTCCTTGTTGAGTTCCAACCCAAAGTGTATCGCCGCTATCAACTAGTTTGGTGATGTCGGCGTGTAAATGTCTAGTGTGTTCGTGTAGGTCGATAGCATAGTGTTTAACTGTTTTAGTCTCAGTATTGATGCGGTTTAGTACACGCCCCGTACTTGCCCAAATAATCTTCGGGTCTTGGCTATCAGCAGTCATGGCGTATACACCGCCTAGACCAAGTCCGCTTACTTCTTCATTTAGCGGGCTATTATTAGTGGCGCTAACATGCTCAACATTCCAAATGAGTTCACTGTTTGGATTCCAACGATAAACCCCATTTGACTGTGAACCAAACCAAAATATGCCACTGTTGTCTTTGGTAATATCCAACACATCATTGTGTGCAACATGTGGGTTAATATCAGAAAAGCGAAACAATAACTGATAAACGAAATCTGCCGATGTGGGGGCGGTTGTATTTTTAATGTCAGTATTGCTTTCGATATCTGTTCCGTTTTCGCTACCCGCGCTGCTTTCACCTAGCTGCACCTGCATCACACCTTCGTGCGAGCCCACTAGCACTTTATCCTGCTCAGCATATAGCGCACGCACACCATGCATAACGTTCGGATGAACAACAGGCAATTCAGCCAAATTGTCAAAGTAACGCACCAGATCGGCAATCTTAAAAATGATCAAGCCAGCTTCCGTAGCAACAAATACGTGACCTCGCCAACTAACAAAGTCATACAAACGGTTGGCCTCAAAACCGTCTAAACTAATACTGGAAACAACCTGATTAACCACTAAATCTAAGTGATTAACTTGCCCAGTGGATAACTCCAGAACAAAGGCGCCTCGGGGGGTAGCGACCAATAAAAATTGCTCAACTTGATGCACCCGCTCAATAAATTCCCCACCTTCTAATTGCTCGGTTAAATCAAGCACCAATTCAACTTGCTTGCTTGCTTGGCTGTATCGCAACACCTTTTGCCCAATAGCAAGCCATGGCGAGTCTCCAGAATTGGGTTGATGAGCTGCATCAGCAGTTGTGATAACGGAGTCGCTATCGGTGACTAATTGATAACTATCGGCTTGAGAGTCGTATCGGTAGATGCCTTTACCCGGCATGGTTAGCCAAACAATACCTTGTTTGTCTTGCACAATTTGCGTCACTGCATAGCGCTCAAAGTCACCTTCGGGGCCACTTAGCGAGCGCATTGTGTATCCATCGTAAATGTTGACACCATGCTCTGTGCCCAGCCACAAGTAGCCATTAGTGTCCTGCATCACTGCAAAAACACTGGCACTATTAAGACCATCAGCCACACTAATGTTTGATAATGACAAACTGGTGTTGCTGATCGCAAAAACAGAGCGAGTGATTAACACACTCAGCAATAGCAGACACCACATTATTCGACGCAAACTAACTTATCCTACACTAAAAAAAGAAATACAAAGCTAACCCAATATTATGCCGAAATTTATGCTGCTCGTATTGCGTTAACACAAGGTAAAACAAAACAATACAATTGGTTTACACGCAAAAAGGTACAAACAAGAGCGAGCACTTAGCTGCAAAAGTTAGAACTAACATACAATAAATATAGTGCGCCTCTTGAATTACGCGACTACTGGCTATAAATGTATAGCTGATAACAACTGATGCCGAAGGCTTACTTTATGACAAACCCATTATTGCAATCACACGCACTACCACAATTTTCAGCGATTAAACCAGCGCACGTAAAGCCTGCCGTTGAACAAGCCATTGCTGATTGCAAGCAGTGTATCGACCAAGTGTTAACCGAAAATGATACATTCACATGGCAAAATTTAGTGATGCCGATTGACGAAGTTGATGATGTTTTAGGAAAGTTATGGTCACCAGTATCACACCTAAACTCAGTGTTAAGCAGTGAAGAGTTGCGTGAAGCCTATGAAAGTTGTTTACCGCTGCTGTCAGAGTACGGCACCTTTGTTGGCCAGCACCAAGGCTTATATCAAGCCTATAAACAGCTTGCCGAAAGCGAACACTACCAAACACTAGATACTGCACAACAGAAAGTCATTGATAATGCCCTTCGCGATTTCAAACTCTCAGGTATTGCCTTAGCACCTGAGAAACAACAACGCTACGGTGAAATTGTGGCGAAACTATCTGAACTAGGTTCGGGCTTTAACAACAATTTACTCGATGCCACACAAGCATTTACCGTTAATATCACCGACGAAACAGAATTAAGTGGCCTACCCGATAGCGCGAAAGCGGCAGCAGCCCAACTTGCACAAGCAAAAGCGCTTGACGGATGGTTATTTACCTTAGATTTTCCAAGCTACTTACCGATCATGATGTACTGCGACAATCGCGATCTGCGTGAGAAAATGTACCGCGCATTTGTTACTCGCGCGTCAGAACTTGGCCCAAATGCAGGTGAATTCGACAACTCACAAGTGATGAATGAGATTCTTGCACTGCGCCACGAACTTGCACAACTACTTGATTTTGAACACTACGCCGATAAATCACTGGCGACCAAAATGGCTGATTCGAGCGAGCAAGTCATTGGCTTTTTACAAGACTTGGCAGCTAAGTCAAAACCGCAAGGTGAGCAAGAGCTGGCAGAATTACACGAATTTGCCAAAGAAAAACATCAAGTTGAAACATTAGCTGCATGGGATTTACCCTACTACAGCGAAAAGCTTAAACAAGAGCGTTACGCAATTTCAGACGAAGAGTTGCGCCCATATTTCCCTGAACAAACCGTTGTTGCCGGTTTATTTGAAGTGGTCAATCGTTTATTTGGTTTAACCATTAAACAACGTGACGGCGTTGATGTATGGCACCAAGACGTTAAATTTTTTGACGTTTACGACGAAAACGAACAGCTACGCGGCAGTTTCTACCTAGATTTATACGCACGCGAGAAAAAGCGTGGCGGTGCTTGGATGGACGATTGCGTTGGTCGCCGTGAGTTAGCCAACGGCACAGTGCAACTGCCAGTTGCTTACCTAACTTGTAACTTTAACGGCCCAGTAGGGGACAAACCCGCGTTATTTACCCATGATGAAGTGGTCACCTTATTCCACGAATTTGGTCACGGTATTCACCATATGCTAACGCAAATCAACGCTTCTAGTGTTGCCGGTATTAACGGTGTTGCATGGGATGCTGTTGAACTACCAAGCCAGTTCTTAGAAAACTGGTGCTGGCAGCCAGAAGCATTAAGTTTCATTTCAGGCCACTTTGAAACAGGCGAATCGTTACCACAAAGTATGCTAGACAAAATGTTGGCCGCGAAAAACTTCCAGTCAGCAATGCAAATGTTACGTCAGCTCGAGTTTGGTTTGTTCGACTTCACGATGCACGCACAATTTTCACCAGAAAAAACCGAGCATATTCAAACCGTGCTAAACGATGTACGCGCGCAATACGCTGTGGTTAAAGCACCTGAATTTAACCGCTTCCAACACAGTTTTGGCCATATCTTTGGTGGTGGTTATGCGGCTGGCTACTACAGCTACAAATGGGCGGAAGTGTTATCAAGTGATGCTTTCTCACGTTTTGAAGAAGAAGGTGTGTTTAACCAAGGCACTGGCCGCAGCTTCTTAGTGAACATCTTAGAAAAAGGTGGTTCACAAGAGCCAAGCGAGCTATTTAAAGCCTTCCGTGGTCGCGAGCCTGAAATTGATGCGCTACTAAGACACAGCGGTATTCAAACAGCTTAGGCATTGAATTTAGATTTTAAACAATGAAACTAGAAGCTTTCGATAAACTCTATCAGCGCGCCGCCGAGCGAAAAGGAGGCGTTGCGCAATTAAATATACTGCTACCACCGGTTGAAGAGCAGGGCGCATTAGCCTTGCTACCCGATGATCGCTACTTAGCGGCATTCACGAAAAAAGTATTTCAGTCGGGCTTTGTTTGGCGTGTGGTCGAACAAAAATGGCCAGACTTTGAAGAAGTGTTCTTCGGCTTTAACATCGAGAAAATCTTGATGATGCCAGAAGATATGCTGGAGCGAAAAGCCGCCGATCCGAAAATTATTCGCAACTTTAATAAGGTAAAAACCATTAAAGCCAATGCCCAAATGATTTTTGAAGAGCAGCAAAACGGTCATTCATTTGCAGAATTTATTCGCCAATGGCCAAGCGACAATATTATCGGCCTATGGGCGCACCTGAAAAAACACGGTGCCCGTTTGGGTGGCAATACGGGCCCATACGCGCTGCGCGCGCTTGGTAAAGACACCTTTTTGCTGTCACGCGATGTGGAAGCCTACTTTCGGGCGCACGACTTAATCTCGGGCGGCTTGCAAACCAAAGCCAGTTTAACCACCATTCAAACTGCGTTTAATCGCTGGCAGCAAGAGTCCGATCTCAGCTTAACTCAGTTAAGTCGACTTGTTGCTTATGCCACTGGCGATAACTACATCCAAGTGCATGAGGACGACAGCTAATGGCAGACAATCACTTGCAAGTTGCCGTTGCCTACGTTCACAAAACCGATGTTGATCTAGCCAAACAAATTGCACAGCGTTGGCACTTTGACTATATCGGCGATATTGCCGCAGCAGCTAACTTTGCTGAGCTTGCCTTTGTGCTGCAAGTAAACGACCAAGTGCTTGAATTAGTGAAGTTAGATGAACCTAAGCTCGCCCCGATTAAAGTTGATTTTATTGACGGCGCTGTTGGTCATCGCCGCAAATTTGGTGGTGGTCGAGGCCAAGACATCGCCAAGGCTGTTGGCCTAAAGCATGGTTTTAACCCACATGTGTTAGACGCTACAGCTGGTCTTGGTCGCGACGCCTTTGTACTTGCTGCGCTCGGTTGCAAAGTTACGCTAGTAGAGCGCAACCCTGTGGTCGCCGCTTTGCTGGAAGACGGGCTGGCACGCGCACAACTCAATGCTGACATCAATGAAATAGCCCAGCGCATGACACTGATTCACCAGTCGTCTACGCAAGACATGCCGCAACTTGATGATATTGATGTGGTCTACCTTGACCCTATGTATCCGCACAAAGAAAAGTCGGCGCAAGTGAAAAAAGAAATGCGTGTATTCCAACACTTAGTCGGTGCCGATCTCGATGCCGACCAACTACTCGCGCCAGCATTAGCGCTTGCGGAATACCGTGTGGTAGTGAAACGACCCAGCTATGCCGACTACTTGGCGGATCAAAAACCTTCAACCGAAGTAAAAATGAAGAAAAACCGCTTCGACATCTACGTCAACAAAGGGATTCCCAAACCGGCATAACTGCTCAACGTGTTGCTGGTTTTTATAGGCAGCAACACGAATAAAGCCCTATCTCTATTCCTTTAGCCGCCTATTCGTTTAACCACCTATTCTTTTAACCAAAAGTTTTAGCGAACCAGTTATATAGCCTAGCTGTTGATATTTCTGCCTGAACACACCTTATTAACAAGCTACTAACAAAATCATTACTGAGCAAAAAACGAGCTGTAACAAAAATGTCATATTAGATCGTTACCATCCGCCGCGACTAAATATATTCGGCCAGTTGAGAGATTTAAACAGTGCGAGTTTCAACGTTTTCACGTTCATCGGTAGTTGCCATTAGCAGCTTTGCCATCATATTTTTGCTGGCAATGTATCAGGTCGGCAACACGCTAAAAACCAATCGACTACTGCTCGCTGAATACCAAAATTTGAAGTCGTTAACGACCGTCGATTTTTATCGAACTATCGCTAGCTATTTGCAGTCTGGCGATGCGAGTTTGCTGACCACTGCGGAAAGTTTGTTAGATCAAATCAATACCAGTGCAGAGCAATTATCAATTGCTGATTTAGGCGCTACTGTTTCTGAAAAAACTACTGAACTTAAACAAAACATTGCCGACACTTACCGCCCGCTCGGCAAACTAAGTGGTGACCCGATGGCGCTTTTACGCAACAACGAACAAGGGATTTCGTCGCTAAATAGCGGCCTTGCTAATTATGCGCGCCAATCGAATGAACTAAGCAGCGACCAGCGATTAGACTACCTTGCCACCACCAACAATATTGCCTCTGCGTTGACCAGCGTTATCAATGTTCGTAGTAAAATATTTGCTAGCGACAATGTAAATTCCTCGCTGCTTAACCAGCCGTTATCTGAACTGAATAGCTTGGCTGGCAAGCTCGCTAATTTTCCATTGCTTGGCATTTTCGAAACAGGTGTCGAAACAGATGATGAAGACGAATTAGGCGATGATGACGACTTATTGCTTGACGATGAAGAAGAGGCAACGGATTTAAGTGAAGAAGCGCTTGATGAATTGCGCTCGTTAGTTGGCCGCTATCGTAGCGAGCTAAACAACACAATTTCACAGCAACAACAGCGCCAACAAGGTTTAGCCTTGCTCAATGCTGATGTATCAGCCATTGAGAAAATTATCCTTGAAGGTGAGGCGATTATCCTAGCTGAGCAAAAGAGCATTAACGATCGCATTACCTGGGTTGTGATCTTACTGATGTCGATTCTGGTCGTCTTTTTAGCGGCAAATTACTGGTTAACCCGCACCGTTGTATTAAACCCGCTGCGCCGCTTACGCGACAGTTTTGTCACCTTAGTGAATGAAGGCCGTGTTGATTTGATTGAAGGTATTCCTGAAAAAACGGAGCTAGGGCAAATTTCTAGCAGCTTCAATAAAATGGTGACGCAACTTGCGGAAGAAGATAAGCAAAAAGCAAAGCAGCTTGGTTTAGTATCAACCGCCATGCAAACCATGGAAACACAGGCACAAACCATATTAAATTCATCTTCAAGTACCAGTGCTCATTTAGCAGCGGTTGATGAAATTATGGCGGCGCTATCGCAAGTCACCGAACATGTAAATTCATTGTCGCAACAAGTGGTTGATAATGCCCAAGCGAGCCAACAGGCGCTAACAGACAGCCAACAAAAGGTTGATGAAGCACTCGCCGCCAGCGAGCAAACCAGCCTTGCCGCGCAAGCGGGTAAAGAAGCGATTGAATCACTAGGACAGTCAGTAGAGAGTGTCGGTACCATTGTCGATGTGATCAGTTCCATTGCCGATCAAACCAACTTATTAGCGTTAAACGCTGCCATAGAAGCGGCGCGCGCTGGTGAACATGGCCGCGGTTTCTCGGTTGTTGCCGACGAAGTACGCCAACTTGCCGGTAAAACACAAGAATCCCTTAAACAAGTGAGCGATCGTTTAGATCAGTTAAACCACGACAGCAAAGCGCTGGAAACCAATATTTTTGATATTGAAGCAGCGTCTAGCCGACAGCGTGAAATTTCAGACGCCCTAAATGAAAACACTGCCAACGTGCTCGACCAAGCAAGCGCATCGGCAGGGGTTGCCGCCGACTCGCTAGAGCAGATTAATCAGCAGCGCCACCACTTTGCTGAATTTGAGCAAGCAATGGAAAGTGTCCGTGGTGAAGTTACTTACTCTCGCGAACTCGCCGAAACGATTTCAAGCGATGTGGCGACCCAAGTTGTAGATATAAGTGCCACGTTAAAGTTAGTGTCGTAGACAAACTAGACGTCGAATAGCGAATAGAGACAAGCAAATAAGCCTCTAATACTTTAGAATATGTGTTAGAGGTTTTTTTATGGCTAAATCACTCTGTAAGTGGAAAAAGAAGGATATTGAGAAAAATATCCATGAATTGATCCACATTGTTGATAAACCCCGTTTTATCTGTAAAGACTGCGCACGTAGTGCGCACGACAAAGGCTTTTTGTGTAAGCCAATCAAGCTAAAATAACAATTCATTCATACGAGAAAGCAACAAATGACTATTGCCCTTAACGACAAGATGCCAAGCGGCCAATTACAAGAACTTAAAGATGGTGAAATGATCAACCACGCTACAGATGAACTTTTTGCTAACAAGAAAGTTGTACTGTTTGCCGTACCTGGCGCGTTCACACCAACCTGCTCGGCTGCTCACTTACCTGGTTATGTTGTTAATGCTGACGAATTTAAAGCCAAAGGTGTTGACCTAATCGCTTGTGTGTCAGTTAACGACACCTTTGTCATGAATGCATGGGGCGCAGCACAAAACGCAGAGCATATTGCTATGTTGGCTGATGGTGACGGCAGTTACACCAAAGCCCTTGGTCTTGAAATGGAAACTGGCGCCTTTGGCGGCCTTCGTTCTCAACGTTACGCCATGGTGATCGAAAATGGCACAGTAACACTGTTACATGTTGAAAAACCTAAAGAATTTGAAGTGTCAAAAGCAGAAGCTGTGCTTGCTGCGCTGTAAATATTACACGTTGAGTGCATAACAGAAGATAAACAATAACCATTATCACTTTGTATCCATTTGTTTTTATTGGTTTTTATTTGTCTTCATCAAAAGTTTTTGGCACAATGCCGCCATTATTAACGCTGTGAGGTTGTTCCTATGTTGAAGCCGGAGATGGTTAAAGAGCTTAACCAACAAATTAATTTAGAGTTTTACTCATCAAATATGTACCTACAAATGAGTGCTTGGTGTGAAGACCAAGGCTTTGAAGGAGCGGCAGAGTTCATGCGCAAGCACGCGCTTGAAGAAATGGACCATATGAACCGTTTATTCACTTACGTGAGTGAAACAGGTGCATTACCAATTCTAGGTGCGATTGAAGCGCCACCACACGAATTCAGCTCACTTGCCGATGTGTTCGAACAAACCTATAAGCACGAATGCCATATCACTGAGCAAATTAACGCGCTTGCTCATAAAGCTTTCACCACGCAAGACTACTCAACCTTTAACTTCTTGCAATGGTATGTGGCTGAGCAACACGAAGAAGAAACCTTATTCAAGAGCGTGCTAGATAAAATCAATCTTGTGGGTCACGATGGCCACGCGTTGTTCTTCGTTGATAAAGATTTGGCTGAAATGGCAAAATCTGGCGGCAACGGCAGCGTAATGACGGATACTGGCGCTTAACGAGCTGCTGCCGACAGCGCATAGTAAAAAGCGCATCACAAAAAATAACAGGGGCTTCATAGCCCCTTTATTTTTATCTCACTATAATGTGCGCTTTATTCCTTATCGAGCCACATTCCATGTCAATAGTCCAAACAGATGTTTTAGTTATCGGCGCAGGTGCCGCCGGCCTTATGTGCGCCGCCACCGCAGGCTATCGCGGAAAATCTGTTACTGTCGTGGATATGGGTAAAAAGCCCGGTCGTAAAATACTGATCAGTGGTGGTGGTCGTTGTAACTTTACCAACGAAAATACCCGCCCAGAAAACTACCTGAGCCAAAATCCACATTTTGTAAAATCAGCATTAAGCCGCTATAGCGCGCAAGACTTTATCGAATTAGTTGATCGCCACGGCCTTGCCTATCACCATAAAACTTTAGGCCAGCTATTTTGTGATGACAGCGCACAAGATATTGTTGATATTTTGATGACCGAGTGTGACTGGGCGGGTGTTAATATCGCACTACGCAGCGAAGTGCTGTCAGTAACCAACTTATCTAAAGGCAGCGAAGAAAGCGCACAAGGCTACCAAGTTGTTACCTCTGGTGAAACTTATCATTGCAAATCTTTGGTTATCGCTTCTGGCGGCTTAACCATGCCGAAATTAGGGGCGACACCGATTGGTTATAAAATTGCTGAACAATTCGGTTTGAACGTATTACCGACCATGGCGGCACTGGTACCGTTTACCCTACACGATCACGACAAACAACGCTTTGATGGTTTGTCAGGCATTAGTCTGCCAACAATCGTTACCGCAGATGATGGCACCCAATTTCGTGAGAATATTTTATTTACCCACCGCGGTTTATCCGGCCCCGCAATACTACAAATTTCTTCTTTCTGGCGAGCAGGGCAGGCTGTAACTATCGATTTATTACCTGACAGCCCAATTGCAGATCTCATCAAAGAGTGGCGTCAAACCAGCCCACAAAAATCACTGAAAAACTTGCTAACCACTGTGCTCCCTAAACGCTTAGTAGAAGCCATGTTCAACAATAAAGAGCTGACCGACAAAGTGATCAGCCAGTTAAGTAATGAAGAAGTTACTTACTTGCAGCAATACCTACACCACTGGCAAATAAAACCTAACGGCACCGAAGGGTACCGCACCGCCGAAGTCACCCTAGGCGGCGTTGATACCGACGAACTCAGCTCAAAAACCTTTGAGGCGAAAAACGCCAAAGGCTTATTTTTTATCGGCGAAGTCATTGACGTGACGGGCTGGCTAGGGGGCTACAACTTCCAATTCGCATGGAGTTCTGGCGTAGCTTGTGGGCAGGCGGTGTAAACGGCCTATCGCCAATAAGACAATACCAAGCACTCAAGGTTACATTTGGTATTGTCATCATTATCGGTAGACTCCGCTACTAATCCGCAAATGCTGGAATAACGGTATCGGTAATTTGCGTCATGATTTTATCGTCTCTGTCATGGCCGGTAATGGCGATAACTAACCCTAGCTCTGCGACCACAATAACGCGCTGTCCACCGCCGCCCCATGCCAAATTAGCCACATAAGTTTTGCCTTTCACTTGCACTGGAGTGGTGTACCAGAAATAACCGTAACGGTATTCCTCTGGAATAAAGTCTTCAGGAGGGTTGGCAAAAGCACTCGTAGCTTTCACTAAATAGTCAGTAGAAACAAACGGTTTTCCCTGCCACTTACCTTGATTAGCGACTATTAAGCCTAATTTAACCATATCACGTGACGTTAGGTTTATCTTCCAACCTGCTTGGGGTAGGCCGCTAATGTGTGTGCTCCACTGGTAATTCGCAATATTTAACTTATCTAACACTTCGGTTTTTATGAAGTGTTCGGCCCCCTTTGGCGTTACCGCATCAATCACTGCCATAACAAGTATGGGATTGTAGTTACCATATTTGTAGACTTGGGTTTCATCGGTGATCGGTGCACTGATTTCCAGTAACGCTTGAACCAGCTTTTGACCCTGAAGCTGAGCGGGCGACTTTTCTAATTCCTGCCATTTTTCCTCATCAATGGTTAAACCACCGTGCATAGTAAGCGCTTTGTGTAGTGTAATTTTCTCAGCGCCTTTAACTAGTTCGCTTTTATTTATTTTGTTCAAAAAGCTGATGATTGGCTTATCAAGATCAGCCATCGACAAGTAACCTAGCTGAATCGCACGGCCAACCAGTAAACTTGTGTAGCCTTTGGTGGCAGAGGCTTGCGGGTGAGCCAAATTAAATCGTCCTCTTTGCTGATAACTTTCAAAAACCAAGGCATTCTTATGGGCGATTAACAGGCTGTCGTAATTGCCATGTTTAACGGCACCTATTTCTTTTGCTAGCTGAATAATCGCTTTGGTATTGTCTTCCGCCACGGCCAGTTGCCTTGCCGCTAAGCTGCTATCTGAAGATGATGGCGCTGTATCGAAAAAGGCATTTTTAAGCGCTGGAATATCCCTAAATGACCCGACAGCTTGTGCGGCTGTACCACGCGGCGCACTTGTAGCGTGATACTGCTTGATATGAGCAGGTTTTAGTTGCTCGATGACCTTGGCATCTACCCAAAAGGTATCTACGTTGTCATCGTCCACACTGCGGTTAAAGAATAAATAGTTACCATCAGGCGAGACTTGTGCGGCAAATTCAGAAACTTCAGTGTTAATGTTCTCGCTAAATTTAATCGCCTCGCCCCAAGTGCCATCAGGCTCTTTAAAACTGATAAACAAGTCTGAATTTCGATCATCACTGCCTCGCTGACCATCCCAAATAACATAGCTTTCATCAGGGGCAATAAACGGGTGTGCATTCCATAAACCTGTGTTGATATGCTTAGGGAATGGTTTAGGTGCCAAGCGTTTGCCATTCTCTAATTTGGAATAACGCAGCATTCCCTCTTTTTCGGCAACATCGAATGCAATGGTACCGTTTAATGAAGCGGTCACGCGCATAATCCTGAACTCTTCAAAGTCAGGGCCTAGCCTTTGCATTTCAGACCAACCTGACTCTGTTCGAGTTTTAAAGCTGCGACCAAAAAACATCGTTTTATTATCCGGCGATAGTGTCGGCGTTCCTACCCTTTTGGAAATAACACGCTCCTGCCATTTCTCATCGTGTTGTTCAAAAACAACAAACTCTTGGTACGGTTTATTGTCTTTCATAACTTCTCGAACAAAGTACATTTCATCCAAGCGTGGCGAAAAAACAACGCCGTATTCCCATCCTTCGCTAGAAACAATGTCTGGCGCAAAAACTTCAGGTGTTAACCCTGGTGCATTTTGGCCAAGATATGGGCCAGTTATTGAAGCCTTTACATCCTCAGCTTTTGACAGTGCATTACCACTAAAACTTGCCACTAGTGCTAATGCCAATAAATTTTTAAAAGTTACCTTCATGATTGTTCTTCCCCTTTGCCAAATGGCATTTCTTCAAAGCGTTTGGATCGTTGTTCAACGATCCTTATTTTGTTTGCATGCAAAAGTTGAATATCAAGCTGCCAGCTCATGCCCTGAAGCACATGAAAAAAACCTGACGTTTAGCTGATTTCTCTGTTTTCAGCTTTATTTTGTAAGTGTGTACGGTAAGATTTGAGCAGAATTACCAAGGAATGAACTTTTTTATGGCCACGCAGTTTTGGGTTAACAACTACTTTATCGATGTCAGTCGAAACCAAATAAAGCATCAACAACAAGCCACCCAAATCCCTCCTAAAGCATTAAAAGTATTAGAGGTGTTAGCGAGCCGGGCGGGTGAAGTCGTCAGCCATGATGAGTTAATGGATGTAGTTTGGGAGAGCAGTGTTGTTGGCCCCAATACCTTGCAACGTGCCATTGCCCAGTTGCGCAAAGCATTCGGTGACGACAGTAAACAACAAGCATTTATTAAAACTCATGCGAAAAAGGGCTACAGCTTAGAAGCGAATGTACGTTGGGAAACAAATAACAATCAGAAAACGCCTGTTCGTGAATTAGAGCCAAATAAATCACTAACCTATCGGTATGCGTTGGCGGCATTGGCGAGTGTCGCTTTACTCGTTTTCATGCTATTTCCGTCAGAGCAAGCCGTTTTTGATCGCGTTATGCCACTCACAGCAAGTGACGAACAAGAATTTAATGCCGCCTATTCCCCTGACGGTAGATATTTAGTTTTCAACCGTTATGTTGGCCAATGTATTAGTCACTTATGGGCTAAAGATTTAACCAACAACCAAGAAGAGCGTTTAAGCACAGAGCCTGGGCATTATAGCCAGCTAAGTTGGTCGTCGGATGGTTCTCAGTTAGCGTTTATCTTGCAATCTGATTGCTCAGATGATCTTGAATATACGCAGCAATGTTGGCAATTACAGACGCTAGATTTCGCTGAGGCTTGGAATGGTAACGCGAAAAATCTATTGCGTTACAACTGTGCCAACATCAAAACAACGCACCCTACTTGGCTCAATGACGGCCGAATAGCGATGCTGCAATATCCCACACCTGACAGTAATCAACCGACACTGGTTATCTATGATGCTGTTGCTGATGAGCTCACTAACATACCGACAAGTGACAGTGATCGAATATATTCGCTGGATTATTCTCGTCGCTTAGATCGGTTGGCAACCGTATCTATCAGTGATGACCATATGCATATATTGCGAACCTTATCTGTTGACGGAACAACAAAGAGCGAAGCGCAAATATCTCCAACAGAAAGTTATTCTGCAGATGCTCGCTTTCCAATTGACTTTTCGCCTGACGGTGAGCATTTTTTGACTCATCTTGAAGGGCAAATATATCGTCTTGGTATCGACGGCGACCTTACCTTGATGCACCCAGCAAGCCACTCGGGACTCTGGAATCCTAGTTACCACCCGAGCCAAGAGAAGTTTGCTGCTACCTTTGGTATTAAAGACTATGATATTGGCTACCTGTCCCTAGAAAGCGAAGAAGAGGCAGATATACAGACGTTTGCTCGCTCTACTTCTGTTGATTTCAATGCCAAATTTCAACCTAGCGGCGAGCTCATTACCTTTATCTCGCACCGCTCTGGCAAACGCCAACTATGGGTAATTGATGGCACTAGCACCTACCAACTTACCCAATTTGAACAAGGACTTAGAAGTAGCCGATACGAATGGTCACCTGACGGGCAAACCCTAGCCGTTAATGTAAACAACCAAATTGCGTTAATTAGCTTAGATGGTAGCTATCGGCTGGTTAAATCACCGATATCGGTGAGCGTGATAATGCCTTGGACGGCTCCAGACACACTACTGGTAACAGATAACCAAACTAAACAACAGCGATTGTTTGCGATTGATATCAATAGCGGTGACGCTACCGATTTGGCGCAGGAGCAAATTTTATGGGCTGCCTACTATCAAGCAGATCAATTGCTTTACCTGAATAGCCAAGGCCAAGCCATGCTGCGTTCTGGCTCAGACTCGGGCTCTGGCTCTGTTTCAAATATTCAACCGCTTAACATATTGACCAATAAGCTGTTTGACGATTATTTATTGTTAAAAGGGGACTCGCTTTATGGCATTAGTTCGCAAGCAAAGCTTTGGCGTTACGATTTAAAATTACATCAGCTAACGCCTATTGCTAACCTTGATAAAGATGTTCTTTATGTTACTGATATCCGAGATGATAAAATGCTGGCGAGCAAATTCATTGGCGGCAGACGAGAGCTAGTTGAATTTAGCCAGCCTAAGTAGGGGAGGCAAGAAGATAGATTCTAATCACATACGCCTAACCGATTGGCAAACCAAGAAAAAAGTACCCCGCTATTTGCAAACAAAAGGCTAGCAATTTCGCTAGCCTTTTACGTTCTATATGCTGAGTTTGTTAGTTATTGAGCAAACTGAAACTTATGCAGCTGCGCGTAAGCGCCATCTTGCGCTAGTAACGCTTCGTGATTGCCTTGCTCTATCACTTTACCCTGATCGATCACCAAAATATTGGTGGCACTTTCAATCGTCGATAAACGGTGAGCGATAATGATTGATGTGCGTTGCTGTTGCAGTTCGGTCAAAGCATCCTGAATATGGCGCTCAGATTCAGTGTCTAGCGCACTGGTGGCTTCATCTAAAATTAAGAAAGGTGCATCACATAGCAATGCTCTAGCAATTGCCACGCGTTGACGTTGACCACCTGATAGCAGGGCGCCATTGTCACCAATATTGGTGTCTAAGCCTTGTGGCAATTTGTCGGCAAATTCCAATACGTGAGCTTTCTTTGCGGCTGCGATGATTTCTTCGCGGCTTGCTTCAGGCTTGGCATACGCAATATTGTTAGCAAGCGAGTCGTTAAACAGCACAACTTGTTGAGATACATAAGCAAATTGGCGACGTAGCGATTTAATCGTCAGTGTCGAGATATCGGTATCGTCAATTAAAATTTCGCCTTTTTGCGCTTGATAGAACCTTAATAACAACGACGTTAACGTCGATTTACCGCTACCAGAGCGGCCCACCAAAGCAATTGTTTCGCCGGTATTGGCGTGAAAGCTGATATTGTCGAGCGTTAGCTTTTCTTCATTCGGGTATGCGAAGCTCACATTGCGAACGGTTAACGCACCTTGCGATTGCTCAAGCACCTTATCACCAGTTTCTTGCTCTGGTTGCTTGTCGAGCAGTTCAAAAATACTGCTACTCGCCGCCATTCCGCGCTGGAATTCATTGTTCACATTAGTGAGCAGTTTCAGTGGCCTCAATAGCATGGTCATATAAGTCACTACGCCCATAAATACACCGGGCGTTAAGCTGTCAACAAAGCCATCAAGGGTGGCCACATACAGTACAAAGGCTAAAGCGAAGGACGCAATAATTTGAATAATTGGCACACTGGCAGACTTAGCGGTGACCATTTTCATCCGCTGCTGGCGATTGTGCTTATTAATTTGGTAGAAGCGATCATTTTCACGCTCTTGGCCATCAAACGTGATAACAACCTTGTGTCCGTTAAACGTTTGCTCTGCAGCGCTGGTCACTTCACCCATGGCGTTTTGAATATTTTTACTGATCTTGCGAAAACGTTTAGACACTATAGTCACAATCACCGCGATAATTGGCGTGATCACTAAGAAAATCGCCGATAACTGCCAGCTTTCCCAAAACATTAGGAATAGTAAGCCAATTACAAAGCCGCCTTGCTGAACCAGCGTCAATAATGACTTGCTCACCGCTTGTAACACTTGCTCCGTGTCAAACGTTAGCTTGGAAATTAAGGTACCCGTAGACGTGCTATCGTGAAAGGCAACAGGCATTGCCATAACATGCTTAAAAATTTTCTGGCGCAAGTCGGCAACCACATTGTTGCCAACCCAAGCTAAACAGTAATTGCTTAAGAAGTGGAAAGTGCCGCGCAAAATAAAGCAGACAATCACAAACAGCGGGGCCCACTTCATAAACTCTGGGTTTTTGCCTGTTAAGCCTTCATCGATCAGCGCTGGCAATTTAGATAAGAAGTAAACATCAATTGAGGCATAGCCAAGCATACAAAAGATCGCGAAAAACGATGCTGCTCGGTAAGGAAACGCATGGCGAATCAAGCGCTTAAAATTAAGCCAAGTGTTTAACTCGGTTACGTGTTGTTCGGCTGGCGATACTTCTTTGGAGCCATTTCCCATGGATTAAATTCTCGTGTCTTGCGTATGCAATCTAGCTGAAATAATAACTTAGCGCTGATAGAAAGCGTTCTGCGCTGAAATTTTGCTAATTATATACAAAGTTTGTGGGCATTGGCATGACTGTATAAGATTCTCGTCAATGTGATTAATCTTCTGGCAAACAGCCGTGAGGGATCGGCTTCATGGTTTCAGGGTCAACACAGACAAAAGTCACATCGTGCACTTCACAGATAACGCAATGAGTTGATTTATTGCGCACCAGTACATCAACCGTGATTGAGGTACGACCAAGGTTCTTGGTTTTCATCCCAAATTCGATGATATTGCCTTTGAAAGCTGGCGCACGAAAATTAATTTCGCCAAATCGAGCCGTTACCATGGTCATATCATCTTGGTTACCTAATTGGCACTTGGCGTAGATGTAAATTTCTTCGTCTATCCACGCCAACATAGTGCCACCAAACAAGGTGTCATTGTGATTAAGGTTGCCGGTTTGCACTAAACGGCGACCGAAAAAGGCCCAATCTTGCGAGGCTGATGTCATTCGTTATACCTATCAGTAAAGTGTTGAAGTTAAGTTTATCACGCTCGGCCAGTAATCAGGCGATATGTCGCAGAAAAACCCCCAAAGTAATCCAAGATGCCCTAGATCAATCTCTCGCTAAAATATATCGGCAAAAGCTGATTTTAACTAAGGCTTGCAGTACACTAGCGTCAACTTGAAAAGGTAAACGAATAATTGATGTCTCAGCCCATGCAGCACGAACAAACTGAAAACCAAAACGCAACGGATCAAGAAACCACTCATTTTGGCTACCAAACGGTAGAAAAAGGTTCTAAAGAATCTATGGTGGCAGGTGTATTCCACTCTGTAGCGAAACAATACGACATTATGAATGACTTGATGTCTTTCGGTATTCATCGCTTGTGGAAACGTTTTACCATTGACGCTTCAGGCGTGCGCCCTGGCAATAAAGTTTTAGATTTAGCCGGTGGCACGGGCGACTTAACGGCGAAGTTCTCTCAGCTTGTGGGCAAAGACGGCAAAGTGATTTTGGCAGACATCAATAGCTCAATGCTTAATGTAGGTCGTGACAAATTGCGTGACCGCGGCTTAGTGCAAAACATTGAGTATGTGCAAGCAAACGCCGAACACTTACCATTTGAAGAAAATACCTTTGATATTGTGACCATTGCTTTTGGTCTACGTAATGTCACCAACAAAGACAACGCATTGCGTTCAATTTTCCGTGTATTAAAACCAGGTGGACGGCTACTGGTATTAGAGTTTTCAAAGCCTGAGCACGAAATCCTTAACAAAGCTTACGACTTCTATTCATTCAACATTTTGCCAAAAATGGGTGAACTGGTCGCCAAAGACGGTGAAAGCTACCAGTACTTAGCCGAGTCAATTCGCATGCACCCAGATCAAGAAACGTTAAAAACTATGATGAATGATGCAGGCTTTGAACAAACTACTTATCACAACTTAACCGGTGGTATTGTGGCGTTACACAAGGGCTACAAGTTCTAATTTATGCGACCTGCTTTACTTGCTCAATTGCTGTGTTCAGCGATAGAAACTATCGCTAATCAAGCGTTTGCACTAAGTGAAAGGCCAGTAACTTTTGCCGAAAAGTATCAAGGCAAAGCACTTGCTATTGACCTCAAAGAGCTCGGCTTTTCACTGCAATTTCAATATATCTCTGCGAAGTTATTAGTCACAAGTCCTGAGCAGCCAGCTGCTGATTGCACCATTACCACTAGCTTATCAACACTGAACAAAATAAAAAGTGAGTACCAACTTACTGAATTAATAAAGGCAGACCAGCTCGATATTTCGGGCGATATGAAACTCGCACAGCAGTTTGCTGCCTTGGCAGAAAGTATTGAGATTGATTGGGGCAGTGCCATTGAGGCACATATTGGTGATGTTGCAACGCACAAGTTGCTAAGCCTTGTGGCTAAAGCGAAAGACAAGCTGAATTTTGCTAAAGCACAAATAAGCGCGGATATGAGCGAATACTTGGTCTTTGAGCAACAGTTAGTGGTTTCTGCTAGCGAATTGCGTCACTTTAACGAAGGCGTAAAAGACAACCAGCAATACGCTGAGCAGCTTGCTCAACGCATTGATGATCTGTCAGCAAAAATCTCGAAACTCAGCCATCATTAGCGGGTATAGCTCACTAAGAATTTGGCTTTGTTAATCTCAGCTTTGTAAACAAGAGCCTTGTAACTCTTAGCCTTATAAAATATGGCAAGTCAAAATAAGCGGCTTCAGCCAATAACACTAACGGAATGCCAACGTGCGCAGCTTACGAATTTATCGAATTATTAAAACCTTTCTTCAGCATGGATTAGACGATCTGCTGCCAAGCAAAGCTATTCCTTGGTACGTAAAACTGGCAAGGCTTTCACTGTTTTGGTTATACAACAAACATTCAGATAAAAGCGATGCCCAGCGTTTTCGTTTAGCCATTGAGGCGTTAGGGCCTGTATTTATCAAGTTTGGTCAAATGCTCTCAACACGCCGAGACCTGTTGCCACAAGCCTTTGCCGAAGAGCTGGCATTACTACAAGACCAAGTACCACCCTTTTCTGGCGAGCAAGCCTTAAAACAAATAGAAAAATCGATTGGTCGCGAAGCCTTTGCCACCCATTTTAAAAACTTTGAACAAGAGCCGCTTGCGTCTGCTTCGATTGCACAAGTGCATACCGCCACGTTACTAGATGACGACGGTAACAACATAGAAGTCGTACTAAAAGTACTTCGCCCGGGTATTGAAAAAACCATTATCGCTGACATTAACGTTATGTTGATGTTTGCAGGCATTGTCGCCAAGTGGCTGCCTGACGGTAAACGGTTGCGTCCAAAAGAAGTGGTGAACGAATACAAGAAAACCATTTTAGATGAATTAGACTTAAACCGTGAAGCGGCTAATGCCATTCAACTAAAGCGCAATTTCACGCAAGGCCGTGATACAGATCACCACTTATACGTTCCTGAAATTTACAGCAGCTATTGCCACAAGAACGTTTTAGTGATGGAGCGCATCTATGGCATAGGTGTTGGAGAAGTAGCCACCTTGCAGGAACTTGGCTGCAATATGAAGCTCTTGGCTGAACGCGGCGTTGAAGTGTTTTTCACGCAAGTATTTCGCGACAGCTTCTTCCATGCCGATATGCACCCCGGCAATGTATTCGTTAACGCCAGCAACCCTAGCGATCCAACGTGGATCGCCATTGATTGCGGTATTGTTGGCACACTAAACAAAGAAGATAAACGCTATTTAGCTGAAAACTTTGTAGCGTTTTTCAATCGCGATTACCGCAAAGTAGCGCAATTACATGTCGATTCAGGTTGGGTGCCACGCGACACTAGCGTTGATGAATTCGAATTTGCTATTCGCACGGTTTGCGAGCCTATTTTTAATAAGCCGCTGGCCGAAATCTCGTTTGGCCAAGTGTTGGTGAACCTGTTTAATACAGCCCGCAGATTTAACATGGAAGTACAACCACAACTGGTGTTACTGCAAAAAACCTTACTCTATATCGAAGGTTTAGGGCGCCAACTCTACCCTCAGTTAGATTTATGGCAAACCGCAAAGCCGTTTTTAGAAAACTGGGTAAAAGAGCAAATGGGGGTTTCGGCAGTTTTTGGCAAAATTAAAGACAACTTGCCGTTCTGGAATGAAAAACTACCTGAAGTACCTGATCTGGTTTATGACTTTTTGTACTCAGGAAAACAGGCACATTTACAGCAAATTGAATTATTGACCGAAATCAAACAACACCAGCAAGTAAAATCACGCCAGCTGACATATTCTATTCTTGCAGCCGGAGCAATGATCACTAGCGCGTTAAGTTTGTCCGCTCAGAACTGGCTTGTTACCTATGCTACTGGTGCTATTGCGGTGCTATTTGCAATCAAAGCACTCAGCGCTCGCTAGCGCTAATTTCTGCTAACGCTAATTCCTATTGAGGAGCTAAACTGCTCCTCTTCTATCTGCTTTCTTCTGTCCGCAGCTACTCCTTCTTGCTATTCGGCGTAAACCCTCACTCAGAAATTTTCCAGCATTCTCAAAATCAATTGCTAAGCTTGTTTTAAATCAAAACCTAAGCAGTAGCCAACTGCTAAGATGAAGAAAATATAGACAAGGAACTCGCTCAGCTTGCAAGAAACCATCAAAAAGCTCGCTGGATTTATGCTCGGCAGTATTCGCGATTTAGCGCCAATTATTGCCGTGATCGTGTTTTTTCAGCTAGTCATTATTCAACAACCCCTACCTAACGTGCTAGAGCTCTTAGTCGGTGTACTTTTTGTACTACTCGGCTTGACCTTTTTTATCCATGGTTTAGAGCAAGGCCTGTTTCCTATTGGCGAAACCATGGCTCACGCATTTGCCAAAAAAGGCAGTGTCTTTTGGCTACTCGTTTTTGCCTTTGCACTGGGTTTTGGTACGACAGTCGCCGAGCCTGCGCTTATTGCCGTTGCGGCAGAAGCCGCTGAGGTCGCTGCCAGTGGCAATATGATAGCCGCCGATGAAGCAGCAAAAGCTAGCTATGCTAATGGCCTACGATTTACCGTTGCCTTATCAGTTGGACTCGCCATTGTGCTTGGTGTATTTCGAATTCTTAAGGGGTGGCCAATTCAGTACCTAATTATTGGTGGCTATGTCTTGGTGGTAATTCTTACCTTGTTTGCACCGGTTGAAATTATTGGTATCGCATACGACTCTGGCGGTGTTACTACGTCAACGATCACAGTGCCTTTGGTGACCGCTCTCGGGGTCGGCCTTGCTTCTTCCATTAAAGGTCGTAACCCAATGATTGATGGCTTTGGTTTGATTGCACTCGCATCATTAACGCCAATGATGTTTGTCATGGTTTACGGGATGGTGATGCTATGAACCTACTCACGATATTGACCGATCTCGCACAAACCATGTTCAGCACGGTAACAGATGTTATTCCAATTGCCGTTATTATTTTTGGCTTTCAATTTGCCGTCATACGCCAGCCTGTACCCAATATCGGTAAGGTACTGACAGGGTTTGTTTGGGTTGTCGTCGGCCTAACGTTTTTCTTAGTCGGCTTAGAACGAGCCTTGTTCCCACTTGGCAAACTAATGGCGCAGCAACTTACTGACCCTGTGTTTATTGCTGGTGGCGAAGCACTTAACGCGGTTAAACAGGCTATTACACTTAGCTGGCAAGACTATGGCTGGGTTTATTTATTCGCTTTCTTAATCGGTTTTAGTACCACCATTGCCGAACCCTCATTAATTGCTGTGGCGATCAAAGCGAACCAAGTTTCTGGTGGTGCCATTGGCATTTGGGGATTGCGTATTTCAGTTGCACTTGGCGTTGCTATTGGGATTTCTTTGGGTTGTTACCGCATTGTTGTTGGCGACCCTATTCACTGGTACATCATTGCTGGCTATGTCGTTGTGGTTATCCAAACCTTATTTGCGCCGAAATTGATTATTCCACTGGCGTATGATTCCGGTGGGGTAACAACGTCAACCGTAACCGTGCCATTAGTCGCAGCGCTTGGTTTAGGCCTAGCGGAAACTGTGCCGGGCAGAAGCCCACTTATTGATGGCTTTGGATTAATCGCTTTTGCTAGTCTGTTCCCGATGATGTCGGTAATGGCCTATGCACAATTAAGTCAATGGTACGCTCAGCGCAAACGCCCTGAAGCGGCTCAATCTTAAGGAATTATTATGCGCTTTAAACTTATTGTGGTCTTCGTGGAAGATGCACTAACAGATCAAGTCGTTGAATCTGCTCGTGAAACAGGCGCGACGGGCGCGACTGTTATCAACAATGCTCGCGGAGAAGGGTTAAATAAGTCAAAAACCTTTTTTGGCTTGGATTTAGTCACTCAACGTGACGTGGTGCTGCTATTGGTAGAAGAGCACATGTCACGCCATATTTTAGAAGAAATCGCCCGAGTAGGTGAGTTTGACGAAAAACCAGGCTCAGGTATTGCTTTCCAAATCGATGTTGAAGACGCGGTTGGCGTATCTCATCAAATCAGTCAATTAAGCTCAAGTGTGGAGAACGAACTGTGAGTATGAAACAAACCATCAAAGCAAAAGATGTTATGACCTCAGCCTATGCCCAACTTGACGGCATGCAAACAGTGCGCGAAGCACTTACCGCGATGAAAGAAAAAAATACGCAAGTCGTGATTGTGAACAAACGCGACCAACATGACGCTTATGGTATTTTATTGCTGTCAGACATCGCGAAAAAAGTGCTGGCTAAAGACCGCTCGCTTGACCGCGTGAATATTTATGAAATTATGTCTAAGCCAGTGATGTCGGTGCCGCCAGAAATGGATGTACGCTACTGTGCACGCTTATTTGATAAGTTTGGCTTGAGCTGTGCGCCAGTGATTGAATCAGAGCAAATTCTGGGCTTAGTTGGCTATCAAGAATTGCTGATGAAAACTATTGAACAATTTGAGTAATCGCTGACACTGCTTGCAATAAGCTTTTTTCCAAAAAAAATACGAAAAAGGTCAGCGTGATAACAGCTGACCTTTTTTATTCAAAACTAAGACTAAGCGACTAATTTAGCTTAAAGCCCCAGCATACTCAGATGTACTAGTTCAGACTAGTCACTAGCAACAAGCCGCTTTCCCCTCTACTTTTGCTTCTAGTACATCCGCTTGTGCAACTTGCGCTTTAACTGCTTGTAATGCCTGTGTATTGCGTTCACTAAACCTGTCGGTGAGCATAGGGTTGGCATCGCGAGTCAACAAAGTGAATTTCATTAACTCTTCCATCACATCAACAATGCGATCCCTAAAGGGTGACGCTTTCATTGTTCCATCAGGGTTAAACTCTTGCCAAGCTTTCGCTACCGATGATTGATTCGGTATGGTTAGCATACGCATCCACCGACCTAAGACCCGCATATTGTTGAGCGCATTAAAGCTTTGAGAGCCACCCGTCACTTGCATAATCGCCAGCGTCTTCCCTTGTGTCGGGCGCACAGCACCATCAGAGAGCGGTATCCAGTCAATTTGATTTTTAAACACCCCTGACATATTGCCGTGAATTTCCGGCGAACTCCACACTTGAGCTTCTGACCACATAACAAGTTGCCTTAATTCCTTCACTTTTGGGTGCGAAGCCGACGCACCATTATCAAACATTGGCAACTCCGCTGGATTAAAGAACCTCACCTCAGCGCCTAAATGTTCGAGTATATTGCCCGCTTCTTGTGCCGCAAAACGACTAAAAGAATTCTCTCGTAGCGATCCGTACAGCACCAATACTCTTGGTTTATGGGGGCTCGGCTTAGTTACAGTTGAACTGAGGTTAAAGGTATTATTTTCTAGGTAATTCATTAGCTATCCTATGTTGGTTAAGACAGCTATAAGACGTGCGTCAGTCTGAAAAGACGAAACAACAACGAGAAAAAATCAAAATATTTTGCTAACGCTTACTTAGTCGCAACGTAAACAATTAGTCGGTTTTTCGATAAATTCGATTAAATTACCCTTTTTATCCAACTCGAAATGGCAGCAGTCATCAAACAAGGTTTTTAATAACATCCGTCCTTTTTGGACGCGAGACTTTAACGTTGAATAGCTAATCCCAAGCTGCTCTGCGTATTGCTTTTGGGAATGCTCCGAAAGCTCAATAACAGTCAGCAATTCTGCAGTTTCTCGTGGCAGTGCGTTAATAAAAGGCGCGATACATTTCGACAACTCTTCTTTAACATCCGGTGGACTATTTTCATACCACAAGTCTTGCGCACTAAGATCTCGGTTTCGTTGTTTTCGATAAAAATCGATGATGGTGCGGTTAGTAATTTGGAACAGCCAAGGCTTAATACGGCTTTTATCTTTAAGCTCGGGTAACTTGGCGTGTACTTTAATCAAAATTTCCTGCAACAAGTCTTCAACATCATCAACGTTAGCCACTCGTGATAACAAAAACGCTTTCAAACTACTTTTGTATTGTTGCCAGATAACTTCAAGCTTCATATCAGTGCACCTTAGACATGTGTTACATGATAGGGAAGAGTGGGGAAATTTATCACAATCCTCTCAGCAGCTTAAGCCAAATAGTTAGCGAACTCTGCTTGAAGGATTAAAGACTTAAAGCAGATGAGCAATGAAAAGCTAGCCTAGCTATAAGCTGACGAAATTTGATCTGAACGGCTCACTAGCTTGGTCAGTGAGGCTAGCGGCATGGGTTTATAGTAAAAGTAGCCTTGGTGGTAATGAATATGAAGCTGCTGACAATAGTCCGCTTGCTCCGCACTTTCTATTCCCTCTGCAACCACTCTCATATTCAGCTTTTGTAGCATGCTGGCAACGCCCGCCAACATCGCCTTACTCATCGAGTGTTGCGAGCCAGAATCATCAATAATACTGCGATCAATTTTAACCGTATGAATGGGACATTTTAGTAGGTGTGATAACGACGAATACCCCGTACCAAAGTCATCCAACGCTATCTTAATACCATACTCATATAAGGCTTCTAAGTTTTCTAATGTTGCGGTGTTATCGTTGAGTAGGGCGGTTTCGGTAATTTCAATGGTGATATTCTTGGCAAGAATTTTCTTTTGTTTTAACCGGTTAATGATCGCCTTAGCAAAGCCTGCTTCGGTGAGTTGGCAAGGAGAAACATTGATAGAAACATAAAATTCAGACGCTGGTGATTGTAAATACGTTGCCAATTCTTCAAGTGCTTTGTCAAATACCCACAAACCTAGTTTTTGAATAAGGCCACATTCTTCTGCAACCGGAATAAACTGATCTGGTCGCTGCGTGACATTTGCTTTGGGCCAGCGCACTAACGCTTCAGCCCCCATAATTTGTCCTTGCTTGACGATAGGTTGGTAGTGAAGCTCGAAATCCTGTGCAAACGATGCGCGCCTAAGCTC
Source organism: Thalassotalea euphylliae (assembly GCF_003390395.1). NCBI lineage: Bacteria > Pseudomonadati > Pseudomonadota > Gammaproteobacteria > Alteromonadales > Colwelliaceae > Thalassotalea > Thalassotalea euphylliae. The sequence continues at coordinate 4,264,197 of NZ_QUOV01000001.1, forward strand.
GGTTTCGATCTTATATTTGAATAAGATCTCTGCCTGCATATTGTCTTCGTATACACACAGCTTTTCGTGAACGTTTTGTTTAGCTCGATACATAGCAATATCTGCACACTTCATCAGCTCTGTTTGAGTATCCCCATTGAGTGGGAACAGCGCCATACCAACGCTTGCAGAGCTATGAACTAAATGGTCGTCGATCATAAAAGGTTCCGCCAGAGCCTCTAAAAGCCGATTACCAATTTGTTTTGCTTCTACCAACGACTTAAGCTGACCGCAGGCAAAGGCAAACTCATCCCCCCCAAGTCGAGCAAACAGCTCGTTACTGCGAAAGACTTTTTTAAAGCGCTTGGCCACTTCAACAAGCAATTGATCGCCAACATTGTGACCATATGTATCGTTAATATGCTTAAATTTGTCGAGATCGAGCAACATTACGACAATAATTTCACTGGGATGGCGCAGTCCTGCTTTGATGCGCTGCAATAATGATTCTTCAAAATGGTAGCGATTGTACAAGCCAGTCAGAGAATCACGCTCCGCCATACTCTTAACTTTTTGATAGCTGTCGTAAAGCTCTTGTTCTAACTCATAACGCTTTTTCGCCTGTAAAATTGAGCGTTTTAGCTGTGAAGGGGTAATATCTTCTTTGAGTACAAAGTCTTGGGCACCCGCATTAATAGCATCAAGTATAAGCTCATCATCCGCATAATTGCTGACCATAATAAAAGCCGTTTCACAGACAAAGGGCGATTTTTTCAGTTTAAGCATCAACTCAATACCATTAACCGCAGGCATCAGATAATCTAATAAAACCACATCAAAATTTTGATAAGTAAGTTGTTGCAGTGCTTTATTTGGCTCGCTTTCTTCGACAATATTGTAGTTAAAATCAGCGTTCGACAGAGCGCGCTTTAAACTAGCCCGCTCAATATCATCATCATCCACGATAAGCACATTTAACTGGTTATACATCCTTATACCTCAGTACTTTCAACTTTATATTTTTAACTTTGCACTTTTGCCTTCTAACTTTTACCTTGGTACTGGAAGGCTCCAAAAGTTTAGACGGAAACATGAAATAGAAAGCTTAAGCTAAACCTCAACTAAAAAACTCAAAAACAAACCACAGCGGTGCGAGCTAATTTGCATTACGCTGGCTAGTGCCAATAGGGTTTATACTGGCAAATGAGCTATCCGCCAATACCCCTGTAATAAAGACACTATTTCAACAAACTCTTTACCTGCTTCATCTTTGACAAAGTAGCCAGCAACGTTTTGGGAATAACTACTGACAATGTCTTGCTCATCATCAGAAGTTGTGAGTACAAAAATGATCGCATTTGCTGTGTTCTCATTGCTTCTAACCTGCGCTAAAAATTCTAGTCCTCCCATTTTAGGCATTTGCAGATCTAGCAATACAACATACGGATGAGGTACAGCATCATTGAGCAGCAAAGACAAAGCTTCTTCACCGTGATGAGCACGGATGATTTTGTTACCAATACGCTCTCTAGCAAAACTGCGCTCTATGGTCATAAAATCAATATCGTCATCTTCAACTACCAGCAGAGTAACTTGCTCACCGAACTTGGTCATAAGCTTCCTTATTAGTTTGCAAAACCACAAGCTGCTGCAACGGCCAAACAATTTTAAAGTGCACCCCTTGGCGGTGTTGCTCGTTATAGACAAGCTCAACGCTACCTTGGTAGTGATCGATGACCTTTTTCACCATCGCCAGCCCCATACCGCTGCCTTCAACTTCATCTTTAGATTTGAGTGTTTGAAACATTTGGAATACTTTGTCAGCATATTCTGGCGCAATGCCTGGCCCATCGTCTTGATAATGAATCTCGTAGCAGTTTTCGCACTCAACTACATCAATAGTAATAGTCCCTTGCGCTTGATGGTGATGTTTGATGGTATTGCCAAGTAAATTCAACAACACAATCTGTAAGGCCGCCCTTGGCAGCACAACGTCGATATCGGTTGCCACTACTGGAAACCGCTCATATTCAGCATTAAGCTCGTGGGCACTGACTGCCAACCGATTGAAGTTAAAGTGTTCAGCGTCTGTCAGCTTTTTATTCAATCGTGAATAGGCCAGCAAATCATTTAATAATTGTGACAATCGCGCAGCGCGATTCTTGATCATATTAAAATGCTGCTTAGCACCACCTGGCATGCTATCGCCGTAATCTTCTTCAACCCATGAGACAAGCTTCTTAATGGCATTAAGTGGTGATTTTAGATCGTGTGACGCGATATAAGCGAATTGCTCGAGGTCTTCATTGGACTTTCGCAACTTTGAAATCAGTAAATCGCGCTCTGTCACATCAGCAGCAGAGCCGAGAATAAAGGGCTCACCAGCGCCATCAGTAAAGCGAACTTTATTAGTTTGGAGGATTCGGACTTCACCGTTGGGAAATGTAATTTTTTCAACGGTTTCGCTAAAACCCGCAGCAAACGCTTCCTTGTCTTTGGCGAGGAAATCTTCTACGTCTGCGGGGTCATAATCTTCAAAAGTCGTTCTACCCAACACTTGCTCTTGATCGTCAACCCCATAAAGCTGAAGGAATTGCTCGTTAACTTTAACTAAACGAAAATCTTTGTCTTTCACGAACATATAGCCAGGTACAGCCTGAAAGACTAACTCTAAAAAATTATGCGCCTCGTTAAGTTCTTGTTCTTTTATTGCTAACTGCCGGTCATGACGCTTTTTCTGCACCGCTAGCCAAATAGTTTTATCCAACATACTGGCAGTCAATTCAGCTTTGACTAAATAGTTTTCCGCACCAAATTTAATAGCATTAACGGCGACAGATTCACTACCTTGCCCTGTAGTCATAATGACGGGTATAAAAGGGTGATTAGTGACGATATTAGCAAGCACTTCTAAGCCCGTTACCCCTGGTAGAGAGTAATCAAGCAGTATGCAATCTGGCTGTATGTTTTTTACCAGTTCCATACCTTTTTGACCTGTAATGGCATGGTAAAAAATATAGTCACTGGATGCCTTCCCCAACAAGCGTTCACACATTTCAATATCATCGGGGTTATCATCAATGATCAATACTTTGCAATCCAAAGAAGTGCGCCGAGGTAGTAGTGTTTTAGCATGTTTAATTGCTGAAGATATTTTCTCATCGAGATTAACAGAGAATAAATTATATTTGTTGATATAGTCTTGGGCGCCTTGTTTTATCAAGGTTGCGGCGGTTAGCTGATCTGTCTGTCCGGTTAACACCACAATCGGAATGCTAGGAATTTTGGCCTTTAAAGCACGAAATAAATCTAAGCCCGACATGCCCGGTAGATGGTAATCAAGCAAAATACAATCGTACTTATTCACTTCAATTAGGCTTAACCCTTCTTCACCTGACAAGGCACTTGAAAACTGATAGCTATGCGCCTGACATTTTGCCAAAGAGCGCTGAATCGCTTCAACATCGTCTGGGTTATCATCAATGATTAATACATCCCTTACTTGCATGCTAGCCTTCCTTCTGCTCGCTACCTGGCAATACTGCAATACCAAACCAATAATCTTTTATGGTTCCAATCGCTTGAGTAAGCCCTTCGAAACTAACCGGTTTTTGAATATAAGTACTGGCTCCCAAGTTATAGCAGGCTTCAATATCATGCGGATCTGTAGAAGTAGTCAGCACCACAACAGGAATACCTTTTAATGCCATATCCTGTTTAATAATTCTCAGTAGTTCTCGTCCATCTAGGCCCGGCATATTAAGGTCTAACAAAATAATTATCGGCTTTTCAGCGGCGTTTTTACCACTGTGCTTGCCTTCATGGTACAAATAATCTTTTGCATCCTGACCGGATTGACACCAAGCAACGGGATTTAACAATTGATTTTTGCGCAACCCTCGAAAGGTTGCCTCAAAATCATCAGGGTTGTCATCAACGAGCAAAATAGTACCGACTTTATTGTCCATCGTTGCCTTCCATATTTAACGTAAAGTAAAAGCAAGTACCGTTGCCCACCGAGGACTCCAGCCATATTTGCCCATTTTGCCGCTCAATAATTTTTTTAACGAAAGTTAACCCGACACCTGTGCCACGAACAGCATCATTTTCTTCGTTTAAGCGCTTAAAAATGCGAAAAATATCAGTAAAAAAGCGTTTATCAATACCAATGCCATTGTCTTTAACAAAGAAGACTCGTGACTCCTGACTACCTGAAAACGGATTTATCATCTGTGTGATACCAACTTCCACACGCTTATTCGGGCTATTGTTGTACTTGATTGCGTTAGAAATTAAGTTTCGAAATAACTCAGTGGTACGCGGCACATCGCACAACACTTCAGGTAAATCACTAGGCCAATGCACGCTGATATTGGGTTTTTCCTCAGGCAACGTGATTTCCACGACATTGGTTAACACGTCAGTAAGATTGACCTTGTTGATCGCTAACTCCTGACGCCCGAGTCGAGAGTAGTACAGCAAACTATCAACCAAGTGCTCCATGCGCTGGCAAAGAAATCGCATTCTTGCCAGTCGTTGTTTACCTCGCTCATCAACTAATTGTTCGTAGTCTTCTTCTAAAAACATGGCGTTATTAGACAAACCGCGCAATGGCTCTTTAAGATCATGGGAGGCGATATAAGCGAATTGGTCGAGCTCTTCGTTACTCACTTTTAGCTGATCCATATAAGTTTGTATTTCACTTTCTGCGGCTTTGCGCTCGCTGATATCGTGAATGGTGCCTACAAATATGGTCTCGCCTTCATTTTTCATTTCATTGACACCGAGCTCTATCGGAAAAATAGTGCCATCTTTTTTCCTTGCAGCAACTTCACGACCAAGGCCAATGATTTTTTTCACGCCGCTGTGATGATAATTTTGCAAATACTGATCGTGCTCTGAGTGATATGGATCAGGCATCAGGATTTTGACATTTTGACCAACCACTTCGCTTTTTTGATAACCAAAAATACGCTGCGCCGCTTTATTGAATTCTTTAATTTGACCACGTGAATCTATCGTAATCAGGCCATCAATCACGGTATCTAGTAAGGTTTCGGCATATTTAACGGAGGTTCTAAGTTGCGCTTCACCTAGCTTGCGACTGGTAATGTCGCTAATGGTGCCGAGAAAATAGCGCTGCTCATCTATGAACAACTCATTCACCGATAACTCCATCGGAAAAGTCTCGCCATTTTTGCGCTGTGCTTTTATTTCTCGACCTTTGCCAATGATCTTTTTGGTACCAGTGGTTAAGTAGTTGGCTAAGTAGCCGTCGTGCTCAGAATGAAAAGGCTCAGGCATTAAGACGTTGACATTTTTGCCTAATACTTCTTCCGATTGATAACCGAAAATGCGACATGCTGCGGCATTGAAACTTTGAATTTGGCCTTTTTCGTCAATAATGATAAAGCCATCGACAACAGTATCGATGACCGACTGTATTTGGGCATTAAACATGGGGGACTACATCATTCCTTTGATCAAAGATTTTTTTGTCCATTCATCAAAGGTATAGACCATTTTCATCAATTATTGAAATTAGCCCGCTATATATTGGAAAAATAGTCGATAAGCCTGTAGATTTTGTCCAGCCTACTTGCCAATATCACTTAACTAAGCCTATGATTTTAAAGGTTTGTCACCTAAATGTCGCCTCTATGACGTGGTGTTTATGAGCCACAACAAAGATGATTGCTAACGACTGCAATATTTAACAAGTATTGCCAAATAATACCAATTGAATTAATTAGTTGATCAATTGTGGCGTAGGAAAAAGGTTCATAAACAAGGCGTTATTTCTTGTTAACTAGTTGTTCTAATTTCAAAAATAACAACGCAGTTTATGGGCGTTTTAACCAGCCAAAATGATCAAGTATTTATTGAAATTGGTATAAGCTGCAAAGGAAGATTTACATGCTAATAAAGAAGTTACGCCTACAACGTGGTTGGTCACAAGAACATTTATCACAAGTGTCTGGTATTAGTGTTCGCACGATTCAGCGTATTGAGCGTGGCCAAAAAGCGGGACTCGAATCACTCAAATCGCTGGCAGCTGTTTTTGAAATTGATATTACATCACTGCAACCGGAGGCAGACATGACCAGCAATCAAATATCATCAGAACATTCATCAGGGCTAGATCGTTCTTCTCAACTTCAGGTGACGATTGAAGAACAACGGGCAATGGAATACGTGCAAGGGCTAAAAGCTTTCTATGGGCACTTGGCCACTTACATTATTGTTAACATCGTATTGTTGGCCGTTAATTGGTTTATTACGCCGGGTTATTTCTGGGTACTGTGGGTGATGATGGGGTGGGGCATTGGCCTTGCCAGCCATGCTGTTGCTACGTTCGAGTTTTTCAACTTTTTTGATGCCGATTGGGAAAAGCGTGAAATTGAGAAACGTTTAGGACGAGACTTGTAAGCAATAACTCGCGCTGCGCGCTATACAGAATCAAATAGAGGGTGTTAGCCACCAAGGTGAGCGTTTATCAATGATAAGAATGGCTCACCGTATCTCGCCAGCTTAGTATCACCAATACCACTGACTGACAACATCTGCGCTTGTGAACGAGGCTGAATGCGGGCTAATTCCGCCAGTGTTGCATCGTTAAACACGATAAACGGGGCGACATCTTCGGCATCGGCAATTTCTTTGCGCAACGAGCGCAATTTGCCAAATAGCTTACGATCGTATTGCTTGGTGGCCGTATTTTGCTGCCAGTAGCTAGCACGTTGTAAACGTGGAGAAGCGAGCATTAAGGTTTCTTGCGCGGTTAAGATTGAGCGCGCAGCTTCAGTTAACTTCAGTGCCGAATGTTGAGCAATATCTTGCTGTAAATAGCCTAAATGAATCAGTTGGCGAATCACCGAAAACCAGTAGCTAGGCGTTTTGTCTTTGCCAAGACCAAAGGTTGATACTTTTTCATGACCATGTTTTTGAATAAGCGGCGTTACTTGACCACGCAGTACCGTCACCAGGTATTGCACATCGCCTTTTTGCTCAATGCGATAGACACAAGACAATACTTTTTGCGCCACTTCTGTGGCATCAAATTCACTGGGTGGATCCAAACAAATATCACAGTTACCACAGCGTGTTTTGGTAAATTCGGCAAAGTAATTGAGTACCACTTGTCGGCGACAAGTTTGCGCATCAACAAAATCAGTCATCGCCTGAAAACGTTGCATCTCCACTTTCGCCCGCTGCTCGTCTTCATGCTCAGCAATGCGCTTTTTCATTCGGCTGATATCTTGCTCATCGCATAAAAACAGGGCTTCCGCGGGCAAGCCATCACGACCGGCACGGCCAATTTCCTGATAGTAGGACTCTATCGTGCGAGGCGGCTCAAAATGCACCACGAAGCGCACATTTGGCTTGTTAATACCTAAGCCAAACGCAACTGTTGCGACCACAATTTGAATATTGTCTTTGGTAAAACCGTCTTGCACGTAAGCGCGAATTTCCGTTTCTAATCCTGCGTGGTAGGCCGCACAATTAATCCCTGCTTCACCCAGAAATTTACTGAGCTTTTCCACTTGCCAGCGACTACTGCAATAAATAATGCCGGCATCGTCTTTACGTTGTTTTATGTACGACAGTATTTGCTTTTGACCGTTGTACTTCTCTGCAAGCGTAAAACGAATGTTCGGGCGATCAAAGCTATCTAGGTGAACATAAGGGTTGTGCAAGCCTAGTTGCTCAAGAATATCTTTGCGCGTAGTGACATCAGCAGTGGCGGTTAAGGCCATCACGGGAATATGCGGAAAATGACGTTTTAGACAACCTAGCTGGGTATAAGCACGACGAAAATCATGCCCCCACTGAGAAATACAATGTGCTTCGTCAATGGCAAATAAACGAATGGGGAGGCTAGCAATACCTTGCAAGAAGTAGTGCTGAGTTAACCGCTCAGGAGCCACATAAAGTAGGCGAATTTGCCCTGCTGCCAAACGCTGAAAAATATCGTTAACCTCAGCTTGGCTTTGCGAAGAGTTAACAAATGCGGCGCTAATGCCTTGTCGGGTGAGACCGTCGACCTGATCTTTCATCAATGAGATCAGTGGCGAGACCACAATCGTGATGCCGTCAAACAAGGTGGCAGGCAACTGATAACACATCGACTTACCGCCGCCTGTTGGCATTAAGACTAAGCAATCCCGGCCACTCATCACTTGCTCAATAACATCTGCCTGCCCATCGCGAAATGAGGTGTATCCAAAATGATGCTTAAGCGAATCGAGAAGTGAAGCTTGCGGGGCAATTGCAGAGGGAGTCAACGGTTTTCCAGCTGGTTAAAAATCGCAAGCATTTTAGCCCAAGCGCATGTGAATCCCTAGAGTGGAGTTTAAAAAATACAAAAAAAGCTGCTAGGCTGAGGTTACCTAGTCAGCACATCTGACCAGATCCTCAAAGGAGCTAAGGCGCACAATATGAATAAAGAACAACGCTTTCAAAAAGTTGCTGAGCTATGGAATGCCAACATGCCATTTAACCAGCTACTGGGCTTTGAAATTTCTCGCTTTGACGACACTCGCTCTGAAATTAGCTTTCATTGGCACGACAAACTTATTGGCAATCCTATGCAGAAAATACTTCACGGAGGGGTGACGGCTGCAGCACTTGATTTGGCCGGCGGTGTTGTTGCTGCCGCCAGCATTATCGCCAATATGGAAGAGGTATCTGCACAGGTGATTCAAGAAAACCTCAGCAAGCTCGGCACCATAGATTTACGTACCGACTTTTTACGCCCCGGCCGAGGTGAGCACTTTGTTGCCTCCGCACATATTATTCGCAGTGGCAGTAAAGTCGCTGTTGCCCGAATGGAGCTGCACAACGAAAAGAACGACCATATTGCCTTTGGTACTGGCACCTATATGGTTGGTTAAAACCGCGTTATAACCTTGCTATGAATGTGCGAATCTGTGATAGAATTCGCGCCCTTAAAATAGTGACTAGGTCTTCTTCATGCCCAACTCATCAGCTTCAGCTCAAACCAATAGCGGGATAATCAATGCGCTAGCGGCTTACTTTATGTGGGGCTTAGCACCAATGTATTTTAAGGCACTAACAGCCGTTGGAGCGACTGAGATATTGATCCACCGCGTCGTCTGGTCAACGCTGTTATTGTTAGTCATCGTTGTAGCTATTCGCAAATGGCAGCCTTTTATCAATACTATCACCAACAAAAAAGTCGTCGCTAGCCTTGCAGTTACGGCAACATTGCTGGGCAGTAATTGGTATATCTTCATTTGGGCAGTGAATAACGATCACCTTTTAGATGCCAGTTTAGGTTACTACATCAATCCTATTTTTAATGTCGCGTTAGGTATGATTTTCCTAGGTGAACGGCTGCGCAAGTGGCAGGGTGTTGCAGTGGCGCTAGCGATAGTTGGCGTATTGATCCAAGTCGCCGTACTCGGCACTATTCCAGTGATTTCACTGGTGTTAGCAGCAACGTTTGGCATTTATGGCTTAGTGCGTAAAAAGCTACACGTTGATTCATTTGTAGGCTTATTGATTGAATCGCTATTACTACTGCCTGTTGCGCTCTTAGGTTGGCTATTTTTTGTCAGCAGCGACACTAGCAATATGGCTAACAATGCTTGGACGCTAAACACTATGTTAGTATTAGCTGGTGTTGTCACCACAGCACCACTACTTTGCTTTACCGCAGCAGCTAAACGTTTAACGTTAGCAAGCCTAGGATTTTTCCAGTATATCGGCCCTAGCATTATGTTTATGCTCGCGACATTTTATTATCAAGAAACGCTAGAACCAGCCAAGCTCGCAACCTTTGCCTGTATCTGGCTCGCACTGCTAGTTTACAGCGCAGACTCACTGCGCGCGCGAAAAGCTAGTAAAGCTGTATCAGGCTAATTAGCAGAGCAATAGAAAGAGCAAAATAAAAACTAATAGACAAGTAACATTGCAAATTCTCAGGCTGAGCTATACTAAATAAGGTATTTAGCAGGGAATTTGCACTATGGAACAGTTACTTGTCTTTGAAAAAATCCGCTATCAGATTGACCCACCAAACAATATATTCACAGTGAAAGTTGCACGTAATATCGACTACAAAGACATTGTCGTGCATTACGGTAATTTGATGGAAGATGAGGGTTATTATGCCGGCTTAAATGGTTTATATGACTTTAGCCAATTAAAACGCATTACTGGCGATCACCAAATTTTGATTGATACGGCAGAGGTGATGAACGACCCACAAGTGGTTAGCAGCCCAGCTAAAACAGCCATTGTTGTGTTTGAAAAATGTGGATTTTTTTATGAAGTGCTAAAAATGTTTTGCCAAGCAGCAGCACCTTCACAAAATGACTTTCAAATATTTGATGTCAGCGAAAAAGCTGAAATAGAGCGCTTCCTCGCCTTACCAAAAAACTACTACCAGCTGGCAAGTAATGCCTTGCCAGCTTAGCTACAGCACCTTACAAGGTTACTAGTCTTCTTGGCCGCTAATCACGACTTGGTTACGGCCATTTTCTTTGGCATTGTATAAGGCTTGATCAGCTTCATTCATTTGGCTTGCCAATGAACCTGAGCCATTGAACACCGCACCTATACTGATAGTGAGTGATATTTGCTGATCTTCGTATGGCAATTGGGCAACAGAAAGCTCACGGCGCAAATCATCTAGGCGCGTGAATAATTGGTCTTCATCAACCCCTTCCATCAACACCGCAAACTCTTCACCACCCAAGCGCGCCAACATCGCTCTTGGCAAGTGTTTACGCATATACAAGGCAACCATTTTCAGCACATTGTCACCGGCATCGTGACCATAGTTATCATTGATTTTTTTGAAGTAATCAATGTCTAACATCGCTAATCCGTAAGCGACACCTTGTTCCGCGTATTTAGGCAATTTGGTTTGCGCAACTTGAATAAAGGCGCGACGGTTAGGTAAGTCTGTTAAGTAGTCAGTATTCGCTGCACGTTGAATTTGCTTAATATTGTTTAAACTTTCAATGTTTTGCGTAATTCGGCAGTAAAACTCTTCAGGACAAAATGGTTTGCGTAAGAAGTCATCGGCGCCATTTTTAATAAATCGAGCAGAATGAATACCATTGCTGGCGCCTGAAATACCAATAACCGACATACGATCACGTGAGTAACGTTTGCGCAATTCATTGGTAAGCTCAATACCATCCATATTCGGCATTTCTAAATCAGTGATCACCATCTTAATATCAGGGTGCTGCTCTATTACTTCGAGTGCTTTAACACCGTCGCTGGCGACATAAACAGTAAAGTTTCTGCGCATTAACAGTTCAACAATATGATTGCGAGTTGCGAGGCTATCATCAACCACCAAAATGCCATTTTCATGATTCACTTGCTGGCCGTGCAATATACGTTTTAAATACAAAAACGCTTGGCTATTTTCTTTCGGAATATAATCAACAACGGCTTGCGCTAAGATTTTCTGACGGGTGATATCATCCATTTTTCCGGTCATCACAACCGCTTGCACACCATGAGATAACACGCATGGAATAGCCTCGCCATCAGGTGCATCCGGTAAGGCATAGTCAACAGTGGCAGCAAAAAACTTAGTATCACCTTGCAATAAAGCTTCAACTTCAGCCAAGGTGGTTGCAACCACGACTTCGAATCCCAATGACTCAGCCAGCTGACTAATAACCCTAGCAATTGGCTTACTATCTTCTACAACTAATAAACGATCAGCCATTATCTCTCGTTACTCCTACTCATTATGAATCGAGTCAGGGCGTATTGATCTTTCAGGATTATTTTTGCAGAAGTCTGTTTGGGCTTTATACAAGGCGGCGCTTGTGCAGTGTAGTCACTCTCCATAAATAAGTGTCAACACAGTAGAAAGCTCAAACAGACAATGCCCTTCGGGTTCATCTAAACGCATCCTGCTCATTGTTGCTCGCTTTTTACATAGAATAACTATGCGACAAAGCGAGCGCCGCGATCAGAAAGCGTTTAGATTGAACAAAATTCAATCTCGAAAGGTCAACACGCCCTAGTTAATTGATGTTAAGTTAGCGTACGAAACAACTAACCATTTGATACCCACTTGCTCAAAATTAACCTGAATACGGCTTTGAGCACCTGCTCCTTCATAATTAAGTACCACACCTTCACCAAACTTTTGATGCATCACTCGTTGCCCAAGGCTAAACCCAGTATTATCAAAAGACTCCGTGGTTAAGGTCGCAGAAAACCTGCCACTTGAAGCTGGTCGTGAAACCTGACTTTGCAAGCGTATCTCTTCTACACACTCTTGTGGTAACTCGCGTAAAAAACGACTCGGCTTATGGTATTTTTCTTGACCATATAAGCGCCGACTTTCAGCATGACATAAGTATAGCTTGTGCATTGCCCTTGTCATGCCAACGTAACATAGGCGTCGCTCTTCTTCTAAACGACTAATATCTTCTTGCGACTGTTGAGAAGGGAACATACCTTCCTCTAAACCAGCAATAAAGACCAGCGGAAACTCCAAACCTTTCGCCGAGTGCATCGTCATTAATTGCACCGCTGGCTCATATTCATCTGCTTGCGACTCACCTGCTTCAAGCGAGGCATGAGTAAGAAAAGCCGTTAACTTGGTTTGTTCTTCTTCCAGTTCTGGTTCTTGCACAAAGGTTTGGCAAGCCGTGACTAATTCGTTTAAGTTTTCAATGCGTGCCTGCGCTCGTTCGCCTTTTTCTGCTTGGTACATAGCTTTAAGACCGCTATGACCGATAACAAAGTTCACTTGTTGATCTAAATCTAATGCAGCAGAGTCATCTTCAAGCTGATCAATCAGGTTAATAAAGTTGGTAATGGCGTTTGCTGCACGGCCTTTAATGCTTTGTTCGGCCAGCATGTTTTGACACGCTCGCCACAAAGTAACTTCCATCGACTTTGCGGCATCGCGAATCAGCGCTAGGCTTTGGTTGCCAATGCCACGTGTTGGCGTGTTGATAATGCGCTCGAACGCAGCGTCATCGTCACGATTATTAATTAGGCGCATATAAGCGAGCGCATCTTTAATTTCTTGGCGCTCGAAGAAGCGTAAACCACCGTAAATGCGGTAGGGCAGCTGTGCTTGCAGTAAAGCTTCTTCCAGTAGGCGTGATTGCGCGTTACTGCGATATAAAATGGCGACATCATCAAGCGAGCCATTTTCTTCTCGCCAAGTATTGATGCGGCCAGCAATAAAGCGAGCTTCGTCGATTTCATTAAAGGCTGTGTAGATCGAGATTTTTTCGCCAGCCGTGTCTTGCGTCCACAGCTCTTTACCTAGGCGGTTATTGTTGTTGGCAATTAACTTATTGGATGCATTTAGAATGTTAGCGGTTGAGCGATAGTTTTGTTCTAAACGAATCGTTTCTGCTTTCGGGTAATCATCAAGGAAGCGCTGAATATTCTCGATTTTAGCGCCACGCCAACCGTAAATTGACTGATCGTCGTCACCAACAATCATGACCTTGCTTTGATCTTTGCCAAGCATGGTCAGCCAGGCATATTGAATCGCGTTAGTGTCTTGGAATTCGTCAACCAAAATGTGCTGAAAGCGCTGCTGGTAATGATTAAGTAACGCTGGGTGTTCAAGCCATAGCTCATGTGCTCGCAGCAAGAGCTCAGCGAAATCAACTAAGCCAGCGCGGTCACATGCATCTTGGTAACTTTGGTAAATATTAATAAAGGTTTGCTCGGTCGGATCAAACTGAGCATCAAGGTGTTTCGGTCTTAATCCTTCATCTTTTTTGCCGTTGATATACCAAACTGCTTGCTTAGCCGGCCATTTTTTCTCATCTAGGTTGAGCGCTCGAATAGTGCGCTTGACTAAGCGCAATTGATCGTCAGAATCTAACACTTGGAAGCTCTGCGGCAAGTTAGCTTCTTGGAAGTGCATGCGCAATAAACGGTGTGCTAAACCATGGAAAGTACCTAGCCACATACCAAACACATTGCCGCCAGTGGTTTGCTCAACACGGGCGCGCATTTCTGAGGCGGCTTTGTTGGTAAAGGTTACCGCCAAAATACTATGCGGCGACGCTTGCTCAATACGCATTAACCAAGCGATACGTTGTACTAATACACGTGTTTTACCACTGCCAGCACCTGCCAGCACAAGCATATTTTGTAGAGGTGCAGCGACGGCTTCGCGCTGCTTGTCATTTAAGCCGTCTAATAGATCAGAAACATCCATTATTTTGAAACTCAGATTAGGAACTCAAGTGGGGGGCTAAGCCTGCTAATTCAGTCACATCGCTTAGCTCAATATGGGGTAAAACTTTCAACGGTTTACCAACATCATAGCAAGACAACCAAGCGGCTTGGCAACCTGCACGCAGCGCACCAAGAATATCAGCACGACCACAATCGCCGACATGAAGTATATGCTCGCAAGCAATCGCTAAATCTTGTGCCGCTTGTTCAAATAAGTCGCCAGCAGGCTTCATTTTTAGGCCATTGCCAGCGTGGTAAATATGATCAAACTGGTCTTTTAGCCCAATCGCTTGGGTATCTACATTACCGTTGCTGATGGCCACAACTGGCACATGCTCTCTAAGCTGCTGTAACAACTCAATGCTGCTGGCTGGCACAGAAAAATCGCTACGGGTTGCTAAAAAATGTGCCATAGCTTGTTCAGCGAGTGATTTGGCGTTTGCCTTTTCCGCCCCCAAACTTGCAATACCAAGTTGGTAGGTGGCTAAACGCAATGCCGTAACATCGTGCCTTATTTCAGGGTTTTGCTCAATTGCGGCGGTGCGATGTGGCTGCCAAAAATGGCGATCAAAAGTAACTGTTTTGCCAGCTAATAGCGGCGACAATAGTTGTTGAAAATAGCCGGGCATCGCACGCTCGGTGGCAACCATCACAGGGCGATTGCTGTAGAGCGTGTCGTCTAAATCAAAGCTGATAGCCTTGATAGGCTTTAACGTACGGTAAAATTTCAAGTGCTGACACCTTTGCCAATCATTTAATATTCTGTCAAACCTTACGCTAAGTTATATCGCAAGGCTTAGAAATGGCAGATGTTATTGTTCAAGATGTTGAAATAACAGTTTAGCCACTAGCTTTTGGAATTGGCTAAGCAACAAGGTATCCATACGCGGATCAAAGTGATCGGCATCTTGCGAGCTAATCGCTAAAAACCCGATATCTTGACCAGCATGCTCGAGCTTAATGAGCACTACGGAGCCGGCAAACCCGTGACCAAATATTTGTTGTAGTTCGCTTTGCTGCAATCGGCCAAAATAATAATCTTCGTTTGCTAAGCGCGTTTCGATGACCGACTGGCAGTCGTTTACGATCACACTGTC
The DNA here is from genome assembly GCF_003390395.1 of Thalassotalea euphylliae. Taxonomy (NCBI): domain Bacteria; kingdom Pseudomonadati; phylum Pseudomonadota; class Gammaproteobacteria; order Alteromonadales; family Colwelliaceae; genus Thalassotalea; species Thalassotalea euphylliae. The sequence continues at coordinate 4,279,487 of NZ_QUOV01000001.1, forward strand.
GTGCGCTGGCGTTGCATGGTTAGCGATAAAGCTAGGCGTTAACCATAACTTTAATCCTGACAGAGAAAGCAGCTCTAAGGTTGCACGTGTAAGAATATCTAATAATTGCGTAACATTTTTGCTGTCAATTAACTGCAAATACAAATCGCTGTATAAGCGAAACAGTTGCTCATTATTGTTAGCAACGGACATTAACTGAGTAATTTCTTCCTCAAGCCCTTGAATTTTTTGTCTTAGCTGGGTTTGTTGACGCTCCACTAGTGAGACTGTGCCACGATGTGGGTCTTGCAAACGCAAAGACGTAATCAATGATGGGTTGCGGCTAAAAAACTCAGGGTTATCTTCAAGGTAACGCACAACGAGATCGTCTGTTAACGGTAAATCGTCGGCGTGTAACGGGTTTTGTTCATTCATATATGTATTTGACCATCAAAAACATGAGCAGCCGGGCCAGACATTTTCACCGGGTGGCCTGGACCCTTCCAAAATATCCGTAGTTTACCGCCAGGCAATTCAACAGTAACTTGTTTATTCAATTTTTTCTGTGTTTGACCAATCACCACGGCTGCACATGCACCGCTGCCACAAGCTAAGGTTTCACCAGCACCACGCTCAAAAACGCGCAATTTAATAAAGTCAGGTGAAACTACCTGCATAAAGCCAACATTGACTTCTTTTGGAAAACGCTCGTGGGTGGATAGCTCACGCCCTAAGGTTTCTACTGGCGCAGTGTTAATATCGTCAACGGTCAACACGCAGTGTGGATTGCCCATAGAGACGGCGCCACACAGCACAGTTTCATGTTCGGTGCGCATAATGTAGGTGCCTTCAACCTTTTGCGCTTTAAAGGGGATTTGCGCAGGTTCAAATTGAGGTGTTGGCATATTCACTGATACATTGCCATCACGCTCAACGTAAAGCGTCATTTTGCCAGAAGAAGTTGAAACGCGAATCTTATTGCGGTTAGTAAGCCCTTTGCTGCGCACGAAGCGAGCAAAACAGCGAGCACCATTGCCACATTGGCCAACTTCACTGCCATCAGCGTTGAAAATACGGTAGTGAAAATCTAAATCAGGGTCATAAGGGGGTTCAACAACCAAGAGTTGGTCAAAGCCAACGCCAAAATTGCGGTTTGCCAGTTTTTTTATTTGATCATTCGGCAAGTATACGTTCTGGGTAACATTATCAATGACCATAAAGTCATTGCCCAAGCCGTGCATTTTTGAAAAATTAACCAGCATATTTAGTGTCTTTCTTTACTTCTTATTAGCTGTTGTTAGTCGTTGATGATGCTAACGACTAAGGTAAAAGGTGCTCACCCTGCCACAGTTGCTCAATTGTTTCGCGCTCTCGCACTAGGGTACTGGTGTCGCCATCCACCATGACTTCAGCGACACGTGGACGACTGTTGTAATTAGAGCTCATGGTAAAGCCATACGCACCAGCCGAGCGTACCGCCAATAAATCACCAGCTTTAATCGCTAATTCGCGGTCTTTACCGAGAAAATCACCTGTTTCACAAATTGGCCCAACAATATCGTAATTGATGCTCAGCTCATCTTGGCGCTGCTCAACAGGAATAATGTTCTGCCACGCCTGATAAAGTGATGGTCGCAGCAAGTCGTTCATCGCGGCGTCAACAATCGCAAAGTGCTTGTCTTGATTTGTTTTTAAGAACTCAACTTCGGTCACCAAAATACCAGCGTTGGCCATTATGGCGCGGCCCGGCTCGTAAATCAGGGTAATATTGCGACCGGCAATTTTCTCTGCAATCGCTTTCGCGTAGTCATTAGGGTGCGGTGGTTGTTCGTCGTTATAACACACGCCTAGGCCGCCCCCAACATCGATATGAGAAAGCTTAATACCTTGCTCGGCAAGGGTATCAACCAACACTAATACACGGTCGAGTGCGTCCAAAAACGGCTGTACTTCAGTGAGCTGTGAGCCGATATGACAATCAACCCCTTTAATGTCGATATTGGCAAGCGTCTCCGCGTGTTGATAGAGCGCTGGAGCTTCTTCAATGCTAATGCCAAACTTATTCTCTTTTAAGCCCGTTGAAATATAAGGGTGTGTGCCGGCATCAACATCTGGATTAACGCGAAATGACACAGGCGCCTTTTTGCCCGCTTTACCCGCAACGTGATTGATGCGCTCTAGTTCAGCAGCAGATTCAATATTAAAACAGTAAATACCGTGGGATAGGGCATAAGCGATTTCGTCAGAGGTTTTACCTACTCCAGAGAAAACTACTTTAGCAGGGTCACCACCAGCAGCTATCACGCGGGCTAATTCGCCCTTGGAAACGATGTCAAAACCTGAGCCTAAACGCGCCATCACGTTCAACACGGCTAAGTTGCTATTCGCCTTCACCGCATAACATACCAGGTGAGGGAGCTCACCTGCCGCTTTATCAAAGGCATGCCAGTGACGTTCAATTGTCGCACGCGAGTAGACATAAAGCGGCGTTTGATATTGTTTTGCCAGCTCAGTTACAGCGCACGCTTCGGCATACAAGGAGTCACCTTGATAGTTAAAATAATCCATTAGTTTTCTCCTGCATCCGATACTGGCTGTTCTTGCTCAGGCTGCTCTGGTGTTTGATAAAGTGGCGCTTTTAAGCCACAACCAGCAAGCAGACAAAGAACAAAAAAGCAGGCACAAATTCGGTTAAGTTTTGTTTTCATTTTTTAATAAGTTAGCAGGCAAAAATTAAGGTAATACGCTGGTATTACGGCATGTGACTGGTATTATACGCACATGCACATCTACAAATACAAGTGTTATCACTCTTGGATCTGATAAATGAACGATAGCCAATACAATTTCATTGCTGACGAGTTATTACTCGCGGTAGAAGAAGCCATTGAAGACTGTGGTACAGACATCGACTACGAAGGTGTTGGTGGCATGCTAACCTTGGCATTTAAGAACGGCAGTAAAATTATTATCAATAAGCAAGCGCCACTGCACGAAATTTGGGTTGCCACTAAGTTTAATGGTCACCACTTTGTGTTAGAAAACCACCAATGGCGTGACAAACGTGCTGGCGATGAATTTTGGCAGTTTTTGTCTGCCGCCGTTGCCAAACAAGCAGAAGCTGACATTACGTTAGCACAGCCATAAGCGCTAATTCCTAGCACTCAGCCGTAAGAGACCATCATGACCACAGTAAGAATCGCGACTCGCAAAAGCGCTTTAGCCCTATGGCAAGCGGAATACGTAAAAGCTCAATTAGAGCACTTTCATCAAGATATCACCGTTGAACTTGTCCCAATGACAACCAAAGGCGATATCATTCTTGATACGCCGCTGGCTAAAGTCGGCGGTAAAGGCTTGTTCGTTAAAGAGCTAGAAGTTGCCATGCTAGAAGGGCGCGCAGATATTGCCGTGCATTCGATGAAAGATGTACCTGTCGATTTTCCAGAAGGTTTAGGGCTGGAAGTTATTTGCCCGCGTGAAGACCCGCGCGACGCTTTTGTTTCAAACACTTACGCCAGCATTGACCAGTTACCAGAGGGTGCCATTGTTGGCACCTCAAGCTTACGTCGCCAGTGTCAGCTAAAATCGCAGCGTCCCGATTTAGATATTCGCGATTTACGCGGCAACGTGAATACGCGCTTGAAAAAGCTTGATGACGGCGAGTACGACGCTATTATCCTTGCCTCGGCGGGCCTTATTCGTTTGGAAATGCCAGAGCGCATTAAAGCCTATATTGAACCAGAGCAAATGTTACCAGCAAATGGTCAAGGGGCGGTAGGTATTGAGTGCCGTACCGATGATGAAACCATCAAGCAATTGTTAGCACCGCTAGAATGCCAAGAAACTCGTGTTCGAGTGCTGGCCGAGCGCGCCATGAACCGTGCGCTTGAAGGCGGTTGCCAAGTACCAATCGGCAGCTACGCTATTATTGAAGACGACGAACTGTACTTGCGTGGTTTAGTGGGTTCAGTTGACGGTAGCGAAATTATCGAAAGCGAAATTACTGGTAGCGTTGAGCATGCTGAGCAAATCGGTCAAAAACTTGCCGATACGCTACTAGGCTTAGGTGCTAAGCGCATTCTTCAGCAAGTTTATGGCGACTAACATAGTCAATAAATCGCACCTTCAGGCGAGTTGTTCAAGCAAGCAAAGCCACTCAAGCAAGCTAAGCAAACCCAAATTGCTGATTACTCGCCCTGAGCCACAGGCTCAACAATTAGCTAGCCAACTTAACTTAGCTGGCTATCAAACTCTTTGCCAACCGATGTTTGCATATTCAGCCGCTGCCAATCAAAGTCAACTAAGCCAAGTACTTAATACGCACCAGCCCAGCATTATTATTTTTGTTAGCAAAGCTGCAGTCGAGTGGGCGAATAAAATACTTCCTCTTAGTGCTTGGCCAACTGCCACCACTGCCATTACTGTCGCCGTTGGTAGCGCAACCCTTACCGCTTTGCATCAACTGGGTATCAAGCAAGCAATTTGTCCACCCCAGCATGACAGTGAAGGAATGCTGGCGCTGCCTGAATTAAGCCAAGTAACCAACAAAAACATTCTTATTGTGCGCGGCAATGGCGGTCGGGAGCTACTGGCAAATGAGCTGGTTATACGCGGTGCAAATGTTCGCTATTTCGAAAGTTACTATCGCCAGTGGCACGAGTTTGATCCGCATCAAGCCCAGCAGTGGCGCAGCCAAGGGGTAACAGGCATTATTGTGACCAGTCAGGCATTACTTGAAAGCACTTGGCAATTAACCCAAAATGGGACTCATTCTGAGCATAACAATAATTTCTGGCAAAACACCTGTTTATGGTTTGTTGCCAGCACGCGTATTGCACAACTCGCAAGGGAATATGGGCTTAGGCACGTGATTTGTACTCACGGCGCAAGTGATCAAGCCATCATCACCACGCTGAACCAATTGGAATCTATAAATGACAACTAACACAACGCCGGAGTCGGCTGATAACAACGCAAAGTCATCTAAGGTTGAGTCATCAGCCAGCGCAACAAAAGTTGCTACGAAAAAAGCGCCTACATCCACTCAATCAGGCGCTCGTGCCCCGCAAGCAAGTAACGCTATTTCGAAAGTCGGCTTGTTGGCTTTAGTATTGTCGGTTGGCGCATTCGCGACTATCGGTGGTGGATACTTGTGGCTACAAGAACAACAAAAGTTGCTACTTAGCGAGCTGAGTCAACATCAGCAACAACAAAATACCAGTGTTGAACAAAGCTTAAAACAAGCCTTAGCAAGCCAACAACAAAATACACTTGCACAAATTCCACAATTGGCAGAGCAAGCGGTTGCACCAGCAATATCACCAGTGCAGCAAGAGCTCGCGCAGCTAAAAGCACTGACTTTAAGTTTACAACAAACGAAAAATACGCCGTGGCAGCTAAAAGAAGCAGAATATCTGATCCGCGTAGCTAGCCGTTCATTATGGTTAGAGCAAGATGCTCAATTGGCGACTCGCTTACTAAACGAAGCGGATGACAAGTTAAAAGCAACTAAGAACCCAGAGTTCTTGCCTGTGCGCAAACTGATCAGCCAAGATATTGCGGTATTGAACTTACTACCAGAATTAGCAACTGATGACGTTATTCTCACTTTGATGGGGTTAGCCGAGCAAGTTAATCGCTTACCGATTGCGATGGCGCACTTACCAACGCCAACAGAAGCAGATCCTGATCTAGAGTTGTCTGACGACATTGCCGATTGGCAAGAAAACCTTGCTAAGACATGGCAGAAAATAGCGAATTACTTCTTTACGGTTAAACGCCGTGCAAGCAACGTTGAAGCATTGCTTAGCCCAGAGCAACAAAACATTTTGCGCCAAAACTTAATACTTAAGCTACAACTTGCCCAATGGGCCGCTAGCCAGCATAAAAAAGCGCTATACCAAGAATCGCTAGTTAAGGTGAATGCATGGTTAAGTGAGTATTTTGATACTGATTCACCTGAGGTAACAGGGTTTATCGACACTGTGACAGCAATGAATAATCAAGTCATTAGCTTGAGCTTACCAAGCAAGCTTGAATCTTATACTGCCATCAGCCGCTTGGTTCAAAGCAGTGAACGAAGCAATGTACAAAGTGACGCACAGGGTGAAGTGCAAAATGATGCTTCACCCGCAGACAATGATGAAAATGAAAAGCGCAAAGCAGTTAATGAGCAAGACTCAGCTGGAGCTATTTTATGATCAAGCTAATCCTGACGACCTTATTTGTGCTTGCAGCAATTGCAGTAAGCCCATTACTGATTGGTGAAAAAGGCTACATTTTAATTGCCATGGGCGATCTCACGATAGAGTCGACAGTCGTTACCGCCACCTTTTTCCTGGTCGTATTATTTATTATCTTGCTGTTTACACTAAAGGTATTAAAAGGTGGCGTTAAGCTAAGTACTGGCACTTGGCACAAATTCGCTTTTGCCAACAAGCGTCGCAGTGAGCGCGACTATCGCAAAGGTATCGCTGAGTATTTACTGGGCAACCACCAACAAGCAGAAAAACTACTAGCAAGCAGCGCTGATAAAAGTCACTCACCACTGACAGCCTACTTAGTTGCCGCCAAAGCTGCCCATCAGCAAAACGACAATGTAAATGCCGAGCGTTACCTGCAATTAGCAGATCATCAAGGGCAGAATGTAAAAGAGCATGGCATTGAAAGTATTTTAGTGCAGGTAGACATTTTGATGGCAAACAAACAATGGCAAAAAGCGCGTGAAATGCTTGATAACTATCACACGCATATTGGCCATGATCACCGGCTACTCGCTCATGAAATCACCCTAAGTATTGCCGAACAACGTTTCGAACATGCGATTGATTTTATTGCCAAGGCGAAAAAACAAAAAGCGATCACTAGCGAGCAAATCAGTGGCTGGCAACAAGCTGCTTATTTGGGGCAGTTTGAGCAGCTAGTGCATGATAAAAGTGCCCAAACACTCGAACAATACTGGCAAGGCCTAGCGCGTAAGCTTAAACAAGATAACGATATTATTGCTGCTTACTGCCAAGTATTAGCCAAGCACCAGTTAACCGAACAATTAAACCCGTTGCTATTGCCTGTGATTAAGAAAGGTAAAAACACTGACCTTATCAATCAATTAAAAACCATAGAGCTTGCCGCGCCAAGCGAGGTGATTAAGGTAACGCAGCAACACTTGCAAAAAGACCAACACAATCATTTTTGGTTAAGTTGTTTAGGCCACTTTGCACTGAGCGACAAACAATGGCCATTGGCAGAGCGGGCATTTCACAGTATCGCTTCAAGCGCCGAGCCACTGACTCCCCTTGATGCTAAAGGGTATGCACGCGCTTTAAGTGAGCAGGGTAAATATCAGCAGGCCGCGGAGCTATTGATAAGCTTGTAATCATATGACAGCAGTACCTACGTCGACACCATCAGGCAATGCCCAGCCAAACCAGTTTCACCCGATTGCGGTGGCAATGGTACTGGGTCTTATTGGGGCATTAATTAACTGTTTCCCATTTCCGTTTCTACCGGAAGTAGAGTTAATTTTTGGCAACACTATGATTATAGTGGCGGCCATGTGTCTCAAGCCTCAATGGGCACTGCTGACAGCCTTATTAACGGCAACACCGCTTTATTTTACTTGGGGTCACCCATTTGCCTTTTTAACCTTTGGCCTTGAAGCCCTAACAATCTCGTATTTACGCACTAAGGGCTTCTACGTTTTATTCGCCAATATTGGCTATTGGTGCCTCATTGGTATGCCGTTAACAGGCTTTCTGGTCTGGCTGAATTTAGAACAAGGTACAGTGTACTGGTTATTTATTTCACTAAAGCAAGGGTTTAACGCAGCACTCTATACAACGATGGGCTGCTTACTTGGCTTTTTGCTGAGCGATCAGCTAAACGCCAACTGGTCACAACAGCCGCCACTAAAGAAGAAGCTAAGGCACCAACTGAACTATGCCATTGTGCTGGTAACCACCTTAGGTTTGTCGGCAACAACGCTTTTTATCAGTCGTGATTTAATCCTTGGAGCACAAGAGGTTGTTGAAACAACTTTAGAAGACAGATCGAGAAAATTTGCTGAAATTATTGATATTTCAATGAAGAATCAACAAAGTGCAATTGCCTTAGCCGCTAACTGGCTGAGTGCAATTCCAGCCAATCAATGGCAGCAATCGCTAGAGCAAGTGCATCAGAGTTATACTGGCTTTCTCACCATGCTAGTAACTGATCACAACGCCAATATAACCCACGCGAGCCCAAGCAAATTACTATCGGTAGACGCCAAGCTTAATGTTGCAGATCGCGACTACTTTCAGCAAGCGATGCTGACCCAATCACTCTATGTTTCGCCCGTGTTTAAAGGTCGAGGCTTTGGTAATGACACTATCGTGGCAATCAGTACCCCTATTTTTGATAGTGCATCCCCTAATCAGCCAAAGGGTATTGTTGAAGGCTCTGTTGACCTTAGTTTTATTGGCAAGGTTACGGATGCAAAGTTAGGGTCAGAAGCAATAAAAGTAGTGGTCACCGATCAGCACGACAATATTATTTATGCCCACCCCTCATTCAACTTGGAGCCACTGTATCTATTTGATACGGAGCGCGTGGTCGACACCTCCATCCAAGATCGACTGATTATTGAAAGTTTGCCGGATAAGCAGTTTGCTTACGCCATGACCACGGCAACCATGAACTGGAAAATTTATACGCTGATTGACTACGACGTTACTGTTAAGGAAATTGAGCGCGAATACCTAGTGATCTTCTTCGCTTTAATATTCACCTTGCTGTTAACGACGGTTCTTGCGCATCGCATTGGTAATCGCATCACGCGTCCACTGCGCTTTATCATCAGGCAAGTCAATAAATACGACAATAAAACCATTACCGAATTTGCGCCGCTTTACCAAGTAGCAGCGACTGAAATTGATCAGCTCTACAATGAGCTTAAATCGGACAAGCGTTCGGTAAAAGAGTATCAGCAGCAGTTAGAGTTTAAAGTTCAAGAGCGAACCAAAGAACTTAACGAAGCGAACCAAAAACTCAAAGCAAGAGCTAATATTGACAGCTTAACAAAAGTGTATAACCGCCATTATCTAGACAGCCGCTTTGAGCAAATTCAAAAAGCTGCTCAGCGCAGTGGCGATAACCTGTCTGTTGTCATGCTGGATTTAGATCATTTCAAACGCTTAAATGACACCTATGGTCACATTACAGGTGATAAGGTGCTGGTTGCTGTCGCTGAAGTGATTAGCCGGGCATTTAGCCGCGAAACCGATCTGGCCGCTCGCTTTGGCGGTGAAGAGTTCGTGATAGTTGCTCCTTATATTTCGCCAGAGGCACTCACACGAAAACTTGAGTCTTTGCGATCAGCGATAGCAGCACTGCAACTAAGTGACTCTTCAGGCCGAGCCATTACGACCAGCGCAAGCTTTGGCGCGGTGATCGCTAAAGCGAGTTTTGCCGACAATATCGTATGTTGGGTAAAAGTAGCGGACGCTTGTTTATATCAAGCAAAAGGTAATGGCCGAAACCGAGTCGTGCTAGACGACCAAACGACAAGTGAGCAAATGGTAGAAGAAGCGGAACTTTAACTGTTAAGTTAGCTCCGCATTTTTGAAGAGAGAGCCTAGATGTCGCTCCCTCGAAATAAGTAACGCTTAGCCTTACCTAATTTTGCCTAACCTTAAATAAACGCAAAGGCATCAGCGTACATATGGTCGATATTGGCGCCATGCTCAACAAAATCATTGCGCACTATGCCAACCATATCAAAGCGACCAGCCAAATAGATGTCATAAGGTTCAAGGCTAACAATATCTTTCATAACGGCTTGATGCACTAAGCCTGTTTGACCTTGCCATGCCTCATCCGCCTGCTCAACAACAGGAATAAAACGCGCGTTAGGTAATGATTCAACCATGGCTTTCGTTTGCTCTAGCTCATAACATGCATCCTGCGTGCGTAAGCCCCAATAAACCAATAGTGGACGCTCCGTGCCTTGCTTAGCCAAGTGCTCGAACATCGATTTAATGTAAGAAAAACCGGTACCACCAGCCATTAATAATAATGGACGCTGGCTTTCTTCACGCAAATGGGCATTACCCATTGGCGCTTCGATCGTCACTGAATCACTGTTCTTTAGTTTTTCAATTGCTTGCATAGCATAGCTGTCTTCACCAAAAGCACCGATTTGTAACTCAATTAGCGATTGGTGAGGTGCACTGGCAATCGAAAATGCACGCTTGTCATCTTCTGCCATCACTAAATTAAGATATTGGCCAGGCTTGAACGTCACCGCTTCATTGGGTGCAAGCAACACTTTGTATACATACGGGGTTAAGTTGGTGATCTGTTCAACCCGGCATTCAATGGTATTCATCTACAATAATTCTCTTATGTCTTTTATTTGGAGGCTTTCGGGACTATCGCCAATTCTTGCCATATTTCATCTACCTGCTGCTTCACAGCATCATCCATAACGATTGGCTCGCCCCATTCTCGGTCAGTCTCTCCTGGCCATTTGTTGGTTGCGTCCATCCCCATTTTTGAGCCTAAGCCAGACACTGGCGAAGCAAAGTCTAAATAGTCGATTGGCGTATTATCAACTAACAGGGTATCACGACTGGGATCCATTCGCGTAGTAATTGCCCAAATCACATCTTCCCAGTCGCGCGCATTCACGTCATCATCGCAGACGATGACAAATTTGGTGTACATGAACTGGCGTAAGAACGACCACACCCCCATCATGACGCGTTTGGCATGACCTGGGTATTGCTTCTTCATGGTGACCACGGCTAAGCGATAAGAACAGCCTTCCGGTGGTAAATAAAAATCAACAATTTCAGGAAATTGCTTACGTAATATCGGCACAAACACTTCGTTTAATGCAACACCTAAAATGGCTGGCTCATCTGGCGGACGGCCCGTGTAAGTGCTGTGATATATCGGATTTTCGCGCATCGTTACATGCGTGACGGTAAATACTGGAAATTCATCTACTTCATTGTAATAGCCAGTATGATCACCGTAAGGGCCCTCTGGCGCTGTTTCATTCGGCGCAATGTAGCCTTCCAGCACAATTTCTGCTGTTGCTGGCACTTGCAGGTCATTACTAATGCTTTTAACTACCTGCGTTTTACTACCGCGCAATAAACCAGCAAAAGCATATTCAGACAAGGTATCAGGCACAGGAGTAACAGCCCCAAGAATCGTGGCAGGATCGGCACCTAAGGCAACCGATACTGGGTAGTTTTCACCTGGATTTACCTTTTTAAATTCTTGAAAATCGATCGCCCCACCTCGGTGTGACAACCAGCGCATAATTAATTTGTTTTTACCTAGTAGCTGCTGGCGATAAATACCTAAGTTTTGGCGCTCTTTATGTGGACCTCGAGTGATTGTTAGTCCCCAAGTAATGAGCGGAGCAACATCGCCAGGCCAACAATGTTGAATCGGTAACTTGGTTAAATCGACCTCATCACCTGACATCACAATTTGCTGACACTCTGCTTTTTTCACCACTTTGGTTGGCATGTTCAGCACTTGTTTGTACAGCGGTAACTTATCTAATGCGTCTTTAAAGCCTTTTGGTGGCTCAGGCTCTTTTAGTGTTGCCAGTAGCTGACCAACTTCGCGTAACGCGGCAACATTTTCTTGCCCCATTGCCAAGGCAACACGCTCAGGAGTACCAAAAAGGTTAGTTAATACTGGCATATCAAAGCCAATAGGGTTTTCAAACAACAAAGCAGGACCTTTGGCACGAAGCGTGCGGTCACTTATTTCTGTCATTACCAACTCGGTAGAAATAGGCTGCTTAATTCGTTTTAGCTGACCGATTTTTTCCAGTTGCTTTATAAAGTCGCGTAAATCGCTGTATTTCATATTATATTTTGGTCAAAAATAGTGCTGCTATTATAACTTGCGACGCTAGCGCTCGCTATGTCCTAACGTGAATTTACATAATACTGCTAAGGTTAGACTGGACTACTACGAACTTGAGACCAATTATGACCAGTAAAGTTATTATTTTGCTTATCGCATTAACTGCTTTTGCTTCAAGCGCTTGTGACGACAAAAGCCATCGACAGTTCGATTTCTGGATTGGTCACTGGCAAGTAACGAACAGTGCCAATGATGAGGTCAGTAACAGTAAAGTTTCCTTGATTAACAATGGTTGCGGCATCTTAGAAGAATACCGAACACCATCCGGCTTTGAAGGAAAGAGCCTCAATATTTATGATCAATTGTCCAAACGTTGGCATCAAACCTGGATTGATAATACTGGCTTATTACTGCAACTCGATGGTGAGTTTAAAGGTAATATAATGACATTAACAGGTGAGCTAATAGTTCCACACAACCCGCCAGTAATGAACAAAATTACCTGGCAGCGGTTCAGTGAAGAGGTTGTAGTTCAGCGTTGGTATACCAGCCAAGATAACGGGAAAACATGGGAACTAGTATTTGATGGATATTACGAAAGAGTTAAGCCTGATAATTAGCCTAGCCCTTGATGAATAACGGGTGACTAGATGAATCAATAGTCTTGAAGCAAGCTAGCTACTTTTAACAACTAGGGCGTGTTGATCTTTCGAGATTGAATTTTGTTCAATCTAAACGCTTTCTGATCGCGGCGCTCGCTTTGTCGCATAGTCGTTCTATGTAAAAATCGAGCAACAATGAGCAGGAAGCGTTTAGATGACCCCGCAGGGCAGCGTCTGTTTGAATTTTCTACTGTGTTGGCACTTATTTATGGAGAATGACTACACTGCACAAGTGCCGCCTTGTATAAAACCCAAACAGAATGCTGCAAAAACAATCCTGAAAGATCAACACGCCCTAATCGAAATGAGGAATTATGGAAGTAAAGGCGGCTTAACTTGCGCCGCTTCACGCAGACGTTTAATCAACTCTTTGTGTGTTGTTTGACTGGCGGCAAGCCACAGGGTGTTGGTTTCAATATCAACAGGTAGCACTTTAACAAAGCGATGACAGTCATGCCGCGTTAACACACAAGCCTCCATAAAATGACTTGAGCTCGCAGGAATAACGTCAATACGGTTATTCATTAACTTATCAAAGTTTTGCTCTGCAAAAGGAACAGCATGTATTTTGGTAAAGCCTGACGCTCTTAAGTGTTGGTCAAGCATAGAGTTGATCACGGTACCGACTCGCATCGATTTGATGCTGTGCTCAGTTATCTCTTTACTCTGCATCACTTGCGCTGTGCTGTAAAAATTATACTCAAGGCTAACTACCGGCGCTACCCACTGATAATATTGCTCGCGTGACGGTGTGCGCGCTAAGCCAACAATCAGGGTGTTGGGAGCAGTTTTAGCTTGCTCTACCGCTCTTGGCCAAGGAATTAGCTTGAACTGATATTCACCGAGGTTGGCTTTTTGTAACACACTTTTTACTTGCTCAGCCATTTGCCCTTGGTAATTACCCCTATGCATGTACTGCAACGGGTAGGCATCTTCAACCAACACATCAATCTTAAGCAATTCTTGTTCAGCACTTATCGCCTTAAAGACAAGTAGTAAGCTTGTCAGTAAGCTAAATAATCGCAATATCAGCTGTGGTCGGTGTTTCATTAAATAGTATTGATTGTGTTGTCAGCAACTAGAGCTTTCGTTATGCGCTTTATCAAGCCTGAAAACAAAAAACACCAGCTTAGCCGGTGTTTTTCAATCAAAGAATCGTACTACTTACGTTTCATTGAGTCGAAGAATTCATCGTTGGTTTTGGTCATTGCCAACTTATCGATAAGGAATTCCATCGCATCGATTTCGCCCATTTCGTGGACAATCTTGCGCAAAATCCACATTTTCTGAAGTTCATCTTGCTTAGTAAGCAATTCTTCGCGGCGCGTACCACTGCGATTGAAGTGAATTGCTGGGAATACACGCTTCTCAGCTACTTTACGAGATAGGTGCAGTTCCATGTTACCTGTACCTTTAAATTCTTCGTAAATAACTTCATCCATTTTCGAGCCAGTATCCACTAGCGCGGTGGCAATAATGGTTAAGCTACCACCTTCTTCGATGTTACGCGCAGCACCAAAGAAACGCTTAGGACGGTGCAACGCATTGGCATCAACACCACCCGTTAGGATTTTACCTGATGATGGAATTACGGTGTTGTACGCACGTGCCAAACGAGTAATTGAGTCGAGCAAGATAACCACATCTTTTTTGTGCTCAGTTAAGCGCTTCGCTTTTTCAATGACCATTTCAGCCACTTGTACGTGACGACTAGCAGGTTCGTCGAACGTAGAGGCAACCACTTCACCTTTTACTAGGCGCTGCATTTCGGTAACTTCTTCTGGGCGCTCGTCGATAAGCAATACCATTAACTCACACTCAGGGTGGTTATGAGCAATGCTTTGTGCAATGTTCTGAAGTAATAGCGTTTTACCCGCTTTTGGTGGTGCCACAATCAAACCACGTTGGCCTTTACCAATTGGTGAGGCTAGGTCTAATACACGAGCAGTAATATCTTCTGTAGAACCATTACCGCGCTCCATCACCATACGTGAGTCACAGTGAACAGGCGTTAAGTTTTCAAATAAAATCTTGTTACGTGAGTTCTCTGGCTTATCAAAGTTAACTTCATTAACTTTTAACAGCGCAAAGTAGCGTTCGCCATCTTTTGGCGGACGAATCTTACCTTGAATCGTATCACCAGTGCGTAAGCTGAAACGGCGAATTTGACTTGGTGATACATAAATATCGTCTGGACCAGCAAGGTACGAAGAGTCAGCTGAACGCAAGAAGCCAAAACCGTCTTGTAAAATTTCCAACACACCGCTACCGAAAATGTCTTCACCGCTTTTAGCATGCGCTTTTAGAATTGCGAAAATAATGTCTTGTTTACGGTTACGAGCTAGATTATCAAGCTTCATCGACTCGGCTAAAGCAACCAATTCGCTGATAGACTTCTGTTTGAGTTCAGTAAGATTCATAGTAGATGTTCTTAAACAATAAAATGTTGTTATGTGTTGCCTGCTGGCAGTGCTTGGACGTAAGAATAGGGTTTAGGTATGTGTTACTACAGGGCTAAAGTTAGCATTAAAAACTTGCTAGGTAAAGTAAGCGCCTTGTTTATTCTAATTATTCAAATGCTTTTCAAGCGCAAAAGAAAAAGCTCAGCAATGGCTGAGCTTTTCGTTGATCACTTATAGGTTTGCGTCAATAAACTCTTTTAACTGAGTTTTTGATAATGCACCTACTTTAGTGTCAGCAACGTTACCGTCTTTGAATAACAATAACGTTGGGATACCGCGAATACCGTACTTCGGTGGAGTACCTGCATTTTGGTCAATGTTTAATTTACCAACGGTAAGCTGACCGTCATACTCTTGCGCAATATCGTCAAGTAGTGGGGCAATCATTTTACAAGGACCACACCATTCAGCCCAAAAATCAACCAATACTAAACCTGATGCGTTGATTACATCAGCGTCAAAGCTGTCGTCTGTTAGCTGAAGTATTTTATCGCTCATTTCTTTCTCCGTTACTAGATACCTTGCAAGTTATACGAGCAAGAGTATACCTTGCTCATATAGTTATGCGAATAATTCAATAGAGTTTTTTATTATACCAAGTGCAATTTAGGTCGTTTGTTTCGCTTGCGCCGCCAAGTTGGCCTGTTTTTCGCGTTTTCCTGTTATCAATCATTTTTTAACGCCTGATAACCTGTTAAGCTTGCTGCATGAAAAAAACACACTTAACTGAAACCAAGTTTGCCGACCTTGGGCTTGCTACGCAAGTTGTTACAGGCCTTGAAGCTATGGGCTTCGAGCACTGCACCAATATTCAAGCAAAATCGTTACCTGTTTTACTAGCAGGCAAAGATATCGCCGGTCAAGCACAAACCGGCGAAGGTAAAACCATCGCATTTTTATCTGCAACCTTTCACCACTTATTGCAACAAGGCAAAGTTGATCATAATCAGCCGCGCGCCTTAATCATGGCACCAACGCGTGAATTAGCGATTCAAATTCACAACGATGCAAAAGCTATGGCCAAAAGCACGGGATTACGTCTTGGTGTGGTATATGGGGGCGAAGGTTATGAATCTCAACGCCAAGAGTTGGAGCAAGGGGTAGATATTTTAATTGGTACTTGTGGCCGATTAATTGACTACTTCAAGCAAGGCGTATATCAGCTGAGCAATATCGAGGTTGTTGTCCTTGATGAAGCCGATCGCATGTTCGATTTAGGGTTTATTAAAGACATTCGCTATATGTTCCGCAAAATGCCAGCGGCCGCCAAGCGCTTGAATATGCTATTTTCTGCGACTTTATCGTTTCGCGTGAAAGAGCTTGCGTTTGAGCATATGAACGATCCGGTCAGTGTTGAAGTTGCCCCAGAGCAAAAAACCAATACGCGTATTACCGAAGAGCTCTTCTATCCATCAAACGATGACAAAATGGCGTTATTGCAAACCCTTGTTGAAGAGGAGTGGCCAGAAAAAGCCATTATTTTCGCCAATACCAAACACATGTGTGACAGCATTTATGCCCACCTTGATGCTGACAAGGTGCGCGTTGGCCTGCTAACTGGCGATGTAATGCAGAAAAAACGCCTGAAAATTCTAGAGCAGTTCACAAAAGGGCATCTAGATATTTTAGTGGCAACCGATGTCGCCGCACGAGGCTTGCACATTCCGGCCGTTACGCATGTATTTAACTACGACTTGCCGGACGACTTTGAAGATTATGTCCACCGCATTGGTCGTACTGGGCGCGCAGGCGAAACAGGTCATGCTATTAGCTTTGCTTGTGAAGATTACGTTTTCAATTTGCCAGCAATCGAGAACTATATTGGTCATACACTGCCGGTCAGCAAGTACGACCCTGATGCGCTACTAACAGACCTACCTAAGCCTAAGCCTCGTCACCGTCGCCATAAGCCACACAACGGTGGTCAAAACAGAGCGCGAAACGGACGCAGATAAGCAATGAAAAGTCAGCAGTACGCCGCACCTAGCCCACTTTATGCGGTGATCGACTTGGGCTCAAATAGCTTTCATATGTTGATCACCCGTTTAGTCGCAGATGGCGTACAAACGGTTGACAAGGTAAAGCGCAAGGTGCGCCTTGCCTCAGGCTTAGACGAGCAACTGAACTTATCAGAAGAAGCCATTGGTCGCGGCCTTGAGTGTTTAAGCTTTTTTGCAGAGCGTTTACAAGATATCGCGCCAGAAAACATCCGTATTGTGGCGACTGCAACCTTGCGCATTGCCAATAATGCCGAACACTTCCTCTCTCGTGCACAAACCGTATTAAAACAGCCAGTGCGCTTACTTTCGGGTATTGAAGAGGCAGAGCGTATCTACCTTGGTGTGGCACATACGAGTGAATGCAGCTCACGAAAGTTAGTCTTAGATATTGGCGGAGCCAGCACTGAGATTATCGCTGGCGAAGATTTCGATATTCACCATGCCATCAGTTTAAACATGGGTTGCGTTACCTTTAATCAGCAGTTTTTCTGTGCTGGTAACATTGATGAAGCCGCATTTAGTAAGGCGATTGCCGAAGCGAAATCACACCTTTTGCCATACATTGCGCAATACAGCGACTTTAATTGGCAACATGTGCTTGGTGGCTCTGGCACGATGCAAGCGTTAGCAGAAATATTGATGCACCAAAACCGCTCTGCCATTGTCACTTTAGCCTTTATGCAGGAAGTCAAAGCGCAACTGATTAGCGCAGGACAAATTGAGCAAATCAATATCGGCGGATTAACCAGTGAACGTTCACCGGTACTGGCCAGTGGTTTAGCGATTCTAATCGCATTATTTGAAACCTTCGAAATTAACGCTTTACAGCTTTCTAGCGGCGCTTTGCGCGAAGGTTTACTCTACGAGATGCTGCCAGATATGCGCTCATTGCATATCAGAACGCGCACGGTTGACTCTTTAGTTGAGCGTTTTCATATTGATGTCGCTCACGCTGAACGCGTTAGCCACCAAGCTATGCACTTGTTCAATGGCTATGCTGATAATTGGCAGCTGCACGATGACAACCTAAAACAGCTTTTAAGCTGCGCTTGCCAACTACATGAAGTCGGCTTGCTATTGTCGTACAAAAATCACCAGCGCCATGGAGCCTATATTTTGCAACACGCCGATTTACCTGGCTTTGATCAAACGGAGCGTCAGCTTTTGGTAAATTTAGTGAGGCTCTCTAAAGGTGATATTCCAGCCAATGCGATGGCAGAGTTGGCAATTACAGATACGTTAACTGCCACTCGGCTTTTAGCGATATTGCGACTAGCGATTATTTTGTGTCGCCGCCGCAAAGACGACGTTTTGCCGCAATACAACACCAGTGTTAACGAGCGAATGATAAATTTATGTTTGCCAAGTCAGTGGCTAGAAGCACATCCGTTAATTAGTGATGAATTGCTTCATGAACGTCAGCAACTTCGTGCACTAGGTCTAGATCTGACCATCGCTTGTTAACACAGCACAAGTCGCAGCGTGCCTGACTAAATAGATTCACAATAGATACCCAATGCCATATCAGGTGATCGGGTATCTATTGTTGGGTTGGCGCTAAAAGGTGAGCATAAAAGCTAGTTTTCTTCTTTTAACCAACGCGCAACTTGCTTGGCAAAATAGGTCAAAATGCCGTCAGCACCAGCACGTTTGAATGCCAGTAAACCTTCCATTACACACGGTTTTTCCGCTAACCAGCCGTTTTGAATTGCCGCCATATGCATAGCGTACTCTCCACTCACTTGATAGGCATAAGTAGGCACGGTAAATTCGTCTTTAACACGGCGAACAATATCAAGATAAGGCATACCCGGCTTTACCATTACCATATCTGCGCCTTCAGCAATGTCTTGCGCAATTTCATGCATTGCTTCATTACTATTAGCCGGATCCATTTGATAGGTATACTTGTTACCACCTTTGAGATTACCGCTAGAGCCAACCGCGTCACGGAATGGGCCATAGTAGTTAGAAGCGTATTTAGCTGAGTATGCAAGTATACGAGTATTGAAGTGTCCCGCCGCTTCAAGAGCTTCGCGAATTGCGCCTACTCGACCGTCCATCATATCAGACGGCGCGACAACATCAGCGCCAGCTTCTGCATGAGACAACGCTTGTTTCACTAAAATGTCTTTAGTGACTTCGTTAATCACGTAGCCTTCTTCATCAATAATGCCATCTTGGCCATGGGTGGTGAATGGATCTAATGCAACATCGGTAATAACACCTAGCTCTGGAAAAGCTGATTTTAATGCGCGTACGGCACGTTGTGCCAAGCCATCAGGGTTGTAAGCTTCTTCAGCCATTAACGACTTTTGTGCCTGCGGTGTCACTGGAAATAAAGCGACAGCTGGTACGCCCAGCTCAACGAGCTCTTTCGCTTCTTCAAGCAGCAAATCAATGCTCTTGCGTTCAACGCCTGGCATAGATTCTATGACTTCACGCTGATTCTCGCCTTCTAAAACAAAAACTGGGTAAATTAAGTCATTCACCGTTAATTGATGCTCTGCCATCAAGCGGCGAGAGAAATCATCTTTACGCATACGGCGCATACGTCGAGCAGGGTACTGGCCAAAGGCATTAGTCATGAGAGTGCTCCTGAATCAATAAGTCTGGGGAAATTTCTTGGGTTTTAATTTGGTTGCGACCATTATGCTTCGCTTGATACAAGGCCTTATCGGCCGCACAAAAGATGTGTGCAGGTTCGATGTGTTCTTGCTGCGTATAAGTGGCAATGCCACAACTTACGGTCAATGAAATGTGTTGTTCGTGATAAACAAAATCAAACGACTGCACAGCTTTTCTTAACTCTTCAGCTAGGCTAATCGCACCCGCTTGATCGGTATCGGGTAAAATCAAGCAAAACTCCTCACCGCCGTATCGGCAACCAATATCGGTACTGCGTTTCAAGCTTTGTTTAATATGTTGAGCTAACCAGCTTAAACACTGATCACCCGCAAGGTGACCGTATTTATCATTCACTCGCTTAAAATAATCGAGGTCAATTACGACTAAACTTAGCGGCGTCAGATTTCGTTTACTTCGGCGATATTCCGCCAACATACGCTGATCGTAAAAGCGGCGATTATACAAACCCGTCAATTCATCGATGGTGTTCTTTTGCTCTAACTCGCGATTCGCTTCTTCCAGTTCAGTCAGCGCAATGTTTAATTCTAGCGTGCGCTCTTGAACTCGTTGTTCCAACTCTTCTTGGTTTTCTTCTTGCAGCGCTATCAGTTTTTCATGAGCTTGCTTAGAAGTCATTGCATTCGCTAAGGCTTGCTTTTGCGCTAACTGCTTGTCTTGCATTTGGTAGTAGTACATACGACAGATCAAAAACACGACAAGTATTACGTTAAACAAGAATGAAACAACCAAAAGTGACTCTCGCGCACTAAATGGTGAAATATCAAAAAACAGGCCGAGCGATATAATTAATCCAAACAAAAATTGCACTGCCATTATGACGCTGAAGAGCAAGGCCAATCTTTGCTTGCGCTGATGCAAGTACAACCCAAGCGTAAACAGAGCGACCAACATCGCAATGAAAACTATGTTAGTTGACAGCACGATAGCTGAAAGTGGTAAGTAAAAGCTCACTAGTGAAATAGCAATCAATAGCAGGGAAGCAAATTTGGCAAACTTGACCACAATTGGCATGAGTTTGGTCAATTGGAAGAGGTAAACTGTAAACCAGATAAATGCCAAGGTACTTAGGCCAACCAAGGCTAATAACTCGATACCTCTAAGTTCGTCATGATTCGGGAAGAGGTAATAGAGGTGGCCGCCCACCAATACAGAGAGTAAGCCCGCACGTAAGAAAAAATAAACTGATAGCCAAGCGAGTGCTTTGTCTCTAACCGTGATCCCCAGCAATAACGACATAATGGCAATCGCCACAACCGCACCAACCGCAAAAGCATTGCGATACTGTAAACTCCCTTGTTTAGCGGTAAATTGCTGACCACTTTCAACACTGATTGGGCGATATAATTCACTGCTAGAGCGCAACTGAATATATAGCGTGCGATATTCGTTAGGCGCTAACGTTAATTCCGTTAACCAATGATTAGTCGCTAACAGCGTCGTTGATTCTTGGTGTATTTGTTGTCCGTGAGCTTCACTAAATACATTAAACGAGCTAAAAACAATATCGTTACCTAGGGTAACAAAACTCGTTGCAAACGCCTGACTAGGGTTATTAATAACTACCTTGTACCAATTACCTCCTTCGGCAATCGGTAAATGCTGTGATTCGAGCTTCTGCCAAGCCGTATCAGCGCTAGCAATTTGTTCTATATTTTTGGGGTGAGTTTGGATGTCATCTTGTGAAGCCTTGTATAAGGCGCTAATTTCAACGGTGCTATTTCCCTGGGTACCAAGGGCATTTCCTTGAGGTGCTTTGGTCAAATGCACTACGTCATGGCTAGCAGTAGCGACAAGCGAATGCCACAAACACAACAAGGCTAAACACCGAACAACCGTAGTCACAACCACAGCCTTAATCACAACGAAAAAACCTTTTTAGCGTTGGCGGTACTTATCGCGATGACCTCATCAACATCAACTTGCTTCAATTCGGCAATTTGCTCCGCGACATAGCGCAGGTATTTAGGTTCATTGCGGCTAGATTTAGGACGCGGCCTGATCGTACGCGGGGTCAGGTAGGGCGCATCGGTTTCAATCATCAAGTACTCGAGCGGCAGTGCTCGAACCGCGGTCTGTAGTTCAGCGCCACGGCGTTCATCGCAAACCCAACCGGTAATGCCTATGTAAATACCGTTTTCCACACACTGAATTAATTCTTGTTCATTACCGGTAAAGCAATGAGCAACCATGGCGGGGACTTGATCAATATAAGGTTTTAAAATAGCGAGCCAGTCTTCAAATGCATCTCGTTGATGCAAGAACAGCGGCAACGCTAGACGACTGGCTAATTGCACTTGTTCGCGAAAAACGTTGACTTGCTGAGCAGGTGCAGAGAAGTTTCGATTAAAATCCAGCCCACATTCACCAATCGCTTTAACTTGTGGTGACTGCGCCAATTCGGTTAAAACATCGAGATAATCTGGCGCAACATGATCTGCATAATGAGGGTGAACGCCAGCAGTGGCAGAAAGGAACTTATTGTTCGCATTGGCAAGCGCCAATGCCTGTTCACTTTCAGCAACCGTAGTACCTGTGATCATCAAATGGCTAAGCCCACTGCTTAGTGCAGTGGCAACAACCTCTTCACGATCCTTATCAAAACGAGTACTCGTGAGGTTAACCCCAATATCAATCATGCTAGTTACGCGCTATTTAATGCGTTTAACTCGAATTGTGCGATTGGCATCTGGTTTTTTCAAATAAAACGCGTTCATCACGCCACGTTTGATAATAACTTCTTGACCAGCAACAAACTTGGCAAAACGATCGGTATCTTTTTGCTCCCACTTTTGTCCATTCTCAAACACAAAGCGCCATTTCTTTCGCTTAGACAAGGTGGCAGATTTAATCACAAAGCGCACCTCGTCAACTTGGCTTGATTTAAACTTTGCTTCCTGACCAAAGATATCTTCTGCATCAACCTGCACAATTTTAGGCGACTTCTTAGCCGGTGCTGCTGCTAAAACGTTTTCGCTGGCAGTTGCCGGCACTTTATCAGCATTAACTGCTGGCTGCTTAGCCGGCAACTCTGATGATAATGACTTAGCAACGCCATCGTAACACACAAGACGTTTCAAGCTGTCCGCTTCGCTTTGACAAGTTAACAACTGTGCCTTCAGGCTATGCGACGGGTTAGCGCTAGCCGTTAAGCTGATAAAAACAAGTGATAACATTAGCGTGATTTTTTTCACTACTGCTCCTCTGATGCCTCAACGGCTTCCTTTTTCTGATAAAAGCCCGCTAACAATAAGCCAAGCTCAAACAATAAGAGCATTGGAATCGCAAGCAAGGTTTGGGAAATAATATCTGGTGGTGTCAAAAGCATACCAACAACAAACGCGGCAACAACGATGTAAGGTCGTTTTTTACGCAAGCTTTCAGGGCTAGTAAAGCCAGTCCAGCACAGCAACATGATCGCAATAGGGATCTCAAATGCTGCGCCAAAGGCAAAAAACAGCTTCAACACAAAGTCTAAATAGCTACTGATATCGGTTGCTATGGTCACACCTTCGGGGGCGACCGAGGTAAAAAAAGCAAAAGCGAGTGGAAAAACCACAAAATAAGCAAAGCTAATTCCACCGTAAAACAACAAGGTACTACCGACCATTAACGGCGCGACAAGTCGCTTCTCGTTTTGGTATAAACCCGGCGCAATAAATGCCCAGATTTGATATAAAATCAATGGCATAGCGATAAAAATTGAAAGCACTATGGTGAGCTTAAATGGCGCAAAGAACGGGGATGCGACATCGGTAGCGATCATTTGCGTACCCTCAGGCATAGTCGCTAATAAGGGCTCAGCTAAATACTGATAAATGTCCTGAGCAAAATACGCTAGGCAGCAAAAAACCAACAAGACACTTACAACGGCACGTAACAAACGTGTGCGTAATTCAATCAAGTGGTCAAATAAAGTGTAATTAGCCTGACTGTTTGTCATTCGGCGTGGACGTCTCTTGAGTGGTCGAAGAAGCGCTGGTTAGTGCTTCTTGGTTGGTATTTTGTTGTGCATCGGGATTTGGCTGCGTAGCTTCAGTTTGCTGAAATGGTCTATTCACCATTTCAGCAGCTTCTTGCAGCGATTTTAATGACTCTGCGACTTGCGGCGACATATTTTTAAAATCACTTTGCTCGGCTTTTTTAAGATTTTCATGCAACTCATTGATACGCAACTCTTCTTTCAATTCAGTTTTCACTGATTGCGAGAATTGTCGAACACCATTGATCCAATCACGTACTGTGCGAATCGCCACAGGCAATCGTTCTGGACCCAGCACAAGCAAGCCAATCACGGCGATCAGCATTAACTCCCAAAAACCAATGTCGAACATAAACTAGGCGCGATCTTTTTCTTTGTCTGCAGCCGTTTTTTCAACATTAGCTGGTGCGGAATTGTCTTCCAACGAATCAGTCTTTGCAGTTGTTTCGTTGTTTTCTTCAGATACCGCTTTCTTGAAACCTTTTACTGCCGAGCCTAAATCTGTACCTAATGTACGTAACTTTTTAGTACCGAACAATAAAATGACAATCACTGCGACAATCAGCAACTGCCAAATACTAATACCACCCATAAATCGCTCCTATTGATGCATCTTGGTGATGCGCACGGGCACCTGAAACAGGCTTACTATGTACGCTGTGGCTCTATTATACCCAAGCTAACCCAAAGTGCGAGTTTCACTTAGTGATTTAACTGATACAGATCACAACTGTGCTGACAACTCACGTATACCAATTCGCATAATAATATGGTCAGCTCAGAACGGTTTCAGCGGTTCAAGTACAAGTAAAACTTTTGCAGATATAGTCGCTCTCGGTTTTGTCTCCTGAGTCACTCTACCTCCTGCATCCATGCAGTCGTACATCAATAAAGTTTTGCGCAGTAACTGGGACGCTGAAAAGTTCCTGAAAGGCTTGGCTAAAACGCTTTATTGCTTCGTTGCTTGTCTTTGAAAGGGAGTAACCATTACGTGCAAACAAGCGCCTTGCACTAAAGCGTTTTATCACAAGCTGAGCGATCATTTATTTATGCGAAATGGTATTAAACCTATACTAAATTGATATAAAAGGTATTTTAAAGTAGCAAAATAAGCGCTAATTTAATGATAGCGACTATGATAGTGGCTGTAGTTGATTGTTCATCGGATGAAGTAAATGACAAGAACGGTTTGTTACCTCAGAAAACTTGCTTGGCTGCTAATCAGCGGTGTTTTTATTGCGCCTATTGTTAATGCTCAGCAAACAGCAGCTGAGCCAGATAACACGCCACCTCAAACAATTGAAAAACCACAAAACCCAATAAAGCCCGACGAACAATTCACCATTG
Organism: Thalassotalea euphylliae; assembly: GCF_003390395.1. Classification (NCBI taxonomy): domain Bacteria; kingdom Pseudomonadati; phylum Pseudomonadota; class Gammaproteobacteria; order Alteromonadales; family Colwelliaceae; genus Thalassotalea; species Thalassotalea euphylliae. The sequence continues at coordinate 4,304,439 of NZ_QUOV01000001.1, forward strand.
TTGGTAGCCAAAGCCAAGCTGAAATTGATTGGATGGAAAGCCTGCACAGCAAAGTAAGTGATACTGTATTTCGTTCCGCCTTCTGGTTCGATGGTTTTTTTACTGACAATGATGACGATGACCGAGAGCGGCCAAATGTAAAAGCCAGAATTAGACTTGGCTGGGAACCTAAAGCCAGAGACTTATCAGGTTTCGACAACAAATTTCGCGTTCGCCTTAAATTACCGCATTTTAAAGATCGCTTAGATTTGATCTTTTCCGATGATGAAGAAGATAGTTTGAGCCAGCTGCCACTTGAAGTGGTCAACACTCGTGAACAAGTGGAAGACGATTCTTTCGCAGCTGCTGTACGCTTTGTCCATCATAGCGATAGCGATCATATTACCGATACTCGCTTGGGCGTTTCATCTGGCGATATTTTTGTGCGTGCACGCCATAAAAGCCGCTATTCATGGAATAAAACCCACGGCCTGCGCGTTGAGCCCGCCTTATTTTATTTTGTGGATGACGGACTAGGGGCAAGACTACTTCTAGAGTATGACTATCAATTAAGCCTGCGCAATCAGTTCCGTTTTGATTATTCCATTCGAGGTTCTGAATCGTTCAGTGGTATTCGCTGGAAACACGGTTTTTATCACCTGCATCAATATTCTTTAAAACGCGCGGGAGCACTGGGATTAGTGATTGAAGGGGAGCGAAATGGTGAGAATGGTTTTATCATCGACAACTACACGCTGAGCTATCGTTACCGTTTTAACGCCTATAAACGTTGGTTATTTTTTGAAGTTGAGCCTTTTTTAGAGTGGCCTGAAGACGAAAATTACAAAACGACACCGGGCATTGCACTGCGAGTAGAAGGTTATTTCTACAAAAATCAATAGCGATGGTAAGCAACGAAGATTAGCGATATCGCGCTATGCATATCACTGCGGGATTTAAACACGACTTGGTTGGAAACTCGATTAAGTTTATATCTCGACTAGGCGTATGTTTTATCTTCCAACGGAAGAATCGCTTGCGCGAGTTTACTTGGCTTAGCGATAAAGTACCCTTGACCAAAATCACACCCAGCCGCTTGCAACTTAGCTAGCGTCTCTTGATTTTCTATGCCTTCGGCAACTAATCGGTAACCAAATTTATTGCCGAGTTGATGCAATGCGGTAACTAAAGATAAGTGCTTGTCATTGTTGTTCAAGCTGCGAATAAAGCTGCGATCAAGCTTAATAAATTCAAATGGATACTGATGTATAAAGTTAAATGACGATTGCGAGGCACCGTAATCATCAAGCGCCAATTTAACGCCTAACTTCTTGAGTTTGCGCAAGCTAGCGAGTGCTAAATCAGGCTGTGGCAAGATCGCTGATTCATCAAACTCTAAAATCAAACGATGTGGCTCAATGCTCTGATCTTTGATCACTGCAATAAGTTCGTTTAACTGGTTATGCTGCGTCAGATATCGGCTTGATAAGTTAATGGCGATTAACGCATTTTGGTATTCAGCAGAGATATCTGGTGATGATTGCCATAATGACAATTGCGCTACCACTTCACCAATTAACCAGCGTTCAATCTCAACAATCAAACCCGTTTCTTCCGCCATAAACAAGAATTCGCTCGGCGTTAACAAACCTTTCTCAGGGTGTTGCCAACGCAGTAAGGCTTCAAAACCAATGGTATTGGTGCGCTCTAAATTGGAGATTTGTTGATAGTGCAATTCAAACTGTTGCTGTTTAATCGCAGCTCTTAACTCTTGTTCAAGGGTCATGCTTTTAAGCAGCTGCTCACGCATGCTATCGTCAAAAAACACATAGCGCCCACGACCTAAATTCTTCGCTTGATACATGGCTGCGTCTGCATCGCGCAGGATTTCTGATGCATCTTTGTAGGCTGGCGTGCACTGTGCAATACCGATACTCGCATTCGAGTATAAACAGTGCCCATCAAGATCAAAGGGTTGACTTACCGCTTCAATGATTCGTTCAGCAACGTCTTCTACATCATCTTGATTGGTCAGCGAATCAAGTAAGATCACAAACTCATCACCACCTAAACGAGCAAGTACGTCATTATCACGCACACAACTTGATAGGCGCTCTGCAATTTCAATGAGAAACTTATCGCCAATATGATGACCGAGTGTATCGTTAATCAGCTTAAAGCGGTCAAGATCAATAAAGAGTACCGCAAAGCTATGCTCTACATGGCGCTTAATATGACGTAAGGCATGGGTTAATCGGTCAGTAAACAACGCTCTATTTGGCAATCGCGTTAATGCGTCATGATGTGCCTCAAAATACAAACGCGACTCCGCTTTACGACGCTCTTCAATTTGCATTCGTAATTTGTAATTTGACGTTTGCAACGCTTGCGTTCGCTCATTAACAATTTGTTCAAGCGACTCTTTACTTTGCTCGACTAAACTTAAGTCTCGTTCACGCACAACCGCACTGGTCACTTGCTGAGCAACAAAGCGGAACATTTCTAAATGCTTTTCATGGTACGCTTGTTGGTTCGAATAGTGCTGTGTCGCAATGATACCAATTGGCTGACCATGCTCAATTAATGGCGCTGCTAACCAAGTTTGAGGCTTACTCTTACTGTCAAAATCTAATAGATATTTCGCACGCTCTTTCGTGCCATCAGCGTTAAGTGTTACTAATTGACCTTGTGCTATTACCAGAGGTTTCGCAATTTTTAACGCAAGCTCAGTAAATATGGCTAAGCGTTTGTAACTATCAATGCCGATGGTGTCGGCATCTTTTTGATAAACGACTTCTGTAGATTCTTGCTTATCTTGATTGCATTGCTTAATCACCACATAAAAATTCTGGCACGCAAGCAAAGGGAGCAACTGCTGATGAACTTGTTCAAACAAGCTAGGTAAGTTTTTACTGGTTGCCACAACTTCAGAAACCCCCAACAGTACCTGGTGGGTCATTTCTACTTGCTGGCGTTCACAAATCTCTCGCTGTAGTCGACGATTCGATTCGGTTAGTTTCTTTGTTCTTTGCTCAATACTTTGTTCTAGCAAGGCACGGCTTTTGACACGATCTATCGCAGTAACAAGATGTTCACCAATAAATTCAAGTAATTGGCAGTCTCGGTCATCAAAATATAGGGATTGATCGTAACTTTGCAAAGCAATTACACCGATAACCTGATGACCTCGCCTTAGTGGCACACCTAACCAATCGACACAAGCTGAACCATAGAGCACAATTTTACCTGCTTTAGCCAGTGCCATGCGTTCAGCGGCATTGCAGTGCAGTGCTTGTTGCGTGAGATAGACTTGACCAGTTAAGCCTTTGCGCCAGTCATTAAATTCGACGTGTTCTGCTAGTCGATGCTCGACAGGGTTATGACAGTAGACGATTTCAAGCTCTTTCTGGTCATTAACTAGAGCAATATGAACACTGTTGGTGGTCAGCAATGAATCAATGATCTCAACCATTGCTGGGTAAAAATTTTTAAGCTCAGTAACTGTGCTCGCAAGTTCGGATAGGCGTAACAAGCTCTCCTGCATGGCTTTCACCTGCCGGTACTTGTTTAATAGTGACTTTAATTTAGGAAGTTGACGCTGCGCTAGCGAATCTTCCACAGTACTGGTGTCGCTCAAGTAACTTGTTCTTATTATTTATAATTATTTGAATTATTTCCGGCAAATAGTCTATCAAAAATCAACTAGATCACCAGAGTTAAGTAACATTTATCTAACAACTATAAGCTAGCCCACAGTATTAGCTGTCCTGACTGATGTTATATCAAGCAAGTTAGAGGAAATTATGAATCTGAGCGCCTGATTTCGGCACAAAAAAGCCGACTTACGTCGGCTTTCTATATGAATCAGTTATTAAAGCTAAGATACTAGATAGTCATCGCACTTTTTAATTTATTCAGTGCATTTTTCTCTAATTGACGAATGCGCTCAGCTGATACTTGGTATTTATCAGCAAGCTCTTGCAACGTCGATTTATCATCGTCTAACCAGCGCGTACGAACAATGTCTTGACTACGTTCATCAAGGGTAATCAAGGCTGATGATAGTCGTTGATTAGCATGTTGCTCCCAGTTGGCTTCTTCAACTGACTGCGCTAAATCAGACTGCTTATCTTCAAGGTATTGAGCAGGAGAGAAGTTGCCACCAGCACTAGCGCTATCGTCATCATCTGATGATAACTCGAACGCTTGGTCTTGGCTGCTCATACGTGATTCCATTTCCATCACGTCTTTCGTGCTAACCCCTAACGTTTCTGCAACGGTATTCACTTCATCATTGCTAAACCAACCTAAGCGCTTCTTGTTCTTACGTAGGTTAAAGAACAACTTACGCTGTGCTTTGGTTGTTGCCACTTTCACAATACGCCAGTTCTTGAGCACATACTCATGAATTTCTGCTTTGATCCAATGCACAGCAAAAGAAACCAAGCGCACACCCACTTCTGGGTTGAAGCGTTTAACCGCCTTCATTAAGCCAACGTTACCTTCTTGAATAAGGTCAGCTTGCGGTAAACCGTATCCTGAATAGTTTTTAGCAATATGGATAACAAAACGCAGATGCGACATGATCAGCTCTTGCGCTGCGTTAAGATCGTGCTGGTCATGTAAACGAGTGGCTAATTCGTGCTCTCGCTCTGCGGTGAGCACAGGGATGCTGTATGCAGATTGGACATATGCTTCAATGCTGCCGCTTTGCGGAACAGTTAAGGCCATTGATTGCATTGATTCACTCATTTGAAAAACCTCGATTTACACTGGAAACTATAGAAAATATTCACATAGTCGGCTCGCGATATTAGCACGCTTTATTTACCGATGCGACTATGAATACCAACTTTTTATTACCAGATCATGAATGTCACTATTTTATTTCACTACCGATGAAAATAATTACGGTATTCTGCTAGGCTAAGATTATATTTAAAAAACTTATACTTGAAACATCATAACCTTAGCAAAGATCCCCGACCAATAGCTAAGCATTGACTGTAATTAAAGGTAAAATATTGTGTATTCCTATGTTGCGCGCCAACCTATCCTCGACAACAACCAACAATTGGTTGCTTATGAATTACTCTTTCGCGATGGCGACAGCAATTACTTTCCCAACATAAACCCCGATCAAGCAACCTCAAATATATTAACAAACAACCATTTAACTATGGGAGTTGAACAGGTTACGGGTGATCTTCCAGCCTACATCAATTTTCATGCGGATACGCTAATTCGCCACTTCCCAAGCTTTTTAGATCCTAAAAAGATCGTGATCGAAATTCTTGAAGATGTACCAATCAGCGACGAATTATTAGCCGCGTGTAAGTCACTAAAAGAGCAGGGCTATGTATTGGCACTAGACGATCATGATTTTGATCCTAAGTGGGATGTGTTCTTACCGTATATCGATATTATCAAGGTGGATGTATTGTCGATATCGATTCTTGAAGTTAGTCGCTATGTCAACCGGATCAAGCCATACAACAAAACTCTATTGGCGGAGAAAGTGGAAACAGCACAGCAGTTCGAACAATTGAAAATGTTAGGCTTTTCACTGTTCCAAGGGTACTTCTTTGCCAAGCCGGAAATGCTGAAACAGAAGAAGATAACAACCACCAAACACAATATTTTAGAATTGATCAATCAAGCCAGTAAAATATCGCTCGACTTTGATCATATCAGCGATATCTTTAGTAGTGACCCAGGCTTAACCTACAAGCTATTGCGTTTTATCAATAGCCCAACCTATGGCCGTAGCCAACAAATTACCTCACTGAAGCATGCGCTTGTTTACATCGGGGAGGTTGAACTGAAAAAGTTTATCGCGCTATTGGCACTATCTGATCTGGCTGAGGATAAAGCCAGCGAGTTAATGAGAATATCATTGTTCAGAGCAAGATTTTGTGAACAAATTGGCCAGCTACTTAAAGACAGTGATAACCCACCGAAAGCATTTTTAACCGGCTTGCTTTCGATGATAGACGGAATTTTAGATCACGATATTCAGAGCGTGGTGGAAATTTTACCCATAGATCAAGACATCAAATCAGCTTTGCTGGGAGAGGCAATCTACCTGACAAATTACCTAGACCTGGCCAAGCACTTTGAACAAGGGCAATGGCTGCACAGTGAAAGCATCGCACAACAATTTGGTCTCGATATGGAAAAATGCTCGGCAGCGCATATCGAAGCAATGAGCTGGGCAGACAGTATGCTCAGCTGCTAATCTGCGGTTGGTTCGATGGCGCGAATGTGCTGTCGAACCGACAAGTAACTACCTAGCAAACCCAGTAAAATTGCAGCAAAGAGTAAAATTAGATTTTCACTCGCAGACAAGGTTTCTAACTCAAATTTGCTACCGTATAAGCCAGTTAGATCGGTAATGGCTCCAGAAAGGTAATGAGCAAGAATAAAGATGGCTAAGTTTGCGAAAAAACCACCCGCAATGCCATACCACATGCCAGCATACATAAATGGCCGTTGAATAAAGCTGTCGGTCGCACCGACCAACTTCATTACCGCGATAGCGTCTTTTTGATTGAGTATCGCCAGACGAATCGTATTACCGATAATTAATACCACTGACAAGCAAAGCAATAATGCAACGCCTATCACCACATCTTCAATCAGCTTTGCCATCGCTTCTAGACGAGTTAACCACTCTAAATCAAGCTTACCTTGGTCAACTTCGCGTTCTTGCTCAAGCTTGGCAAGTAAATCACGTACCGCATGTGCTTGGCTAGCACGCTGTGTTGGCGATACCAGCAGTGTTGCTGGCAAGGGGTTGCTGTCAAGATAAGCCAGCGCATCACCATAGCCAGAGTGTGCTTTAAAGTCTTTCAACGCCTGCTCAGCGGAAATATATTCAACCGCCGCAACTTCAGGATAAAGCTCTACTCGACTGGTAAAGTTTTGCGCGGCTTTATCATTAATATTCAACTTTAAAAACAGGGTAATTTCCGAGGCCGAATCCCACTGTGCGACAACCGTATTGGCATTCTTAACAAATAAATGCAAAGTAGCCGGTAACGTAAGGCTAATACCTAATACTAGTAACGTCATCAAGGTGGTAAATGGCGTGCGCCATAAGTCACCTAAGCTGCCGATTGCTTGCTGCAAATGGCGCAATGGAAACGCTAGCATGCGTTGCACTAAACTCACCTTGGCTTGCTGTTGCGGCTGGAATTCACTAGTCATAGCGTGTTTCACCATTAGCCATCGCATCATCCGGCTGCAAGCCGTCAACAAGGCCATCATTGATCATATTACCCGCTCGAAGCGTTAGCGTGCGATAGCGCATACGAGCGATTAAACCAAGGTCATGGGTGGCAATTAGTACAGAAACGCCAACAGAGTTAAACTCTTCAAATAGCTTAATAATTTCCAGTGAAAGCTTAGGGTCTAGGTTACCCGTTGGCTCATCAGCGAGCAGAATAGGGGGCTTGTTGACGATTGCTCGTGCAATCCCGACACGCTGTTGTTCGCCACCTGAAAGCATATTGGGAAAGCTTTTTTGTTTGTTGCCTAAATGCACCTTGTCTAGCGCCGCATCTACACGCTTGCGAATTTCTTTCTGACTGTAACCTTCAATAATCAATGGCAACGCAACATTGTCAAAAACAGTGCGATCCATCAGTAAGTTATGATTTTGGAAAATCATACCAATATGGCGGCGCATGTAAGGTACTTGTCGGTAGCTGACCTGAGCGAGGTCTTGGTTATTGATATGAATGGTACCCGAACTTGGCTTTTCCATCAGGCTGATCAGCTTAAGTAAGGTACTTTTACCGGCACCAGAGTGGCCTGTTAAAAAGGCCATCTCGCCAGGAGCAATTTGAAAGCTCACTTGCTTTAAAGCAAGGAAGCCGCCGGGGTAGGTTTTGTTTACTTGGTCAAAGCGGATCATTTATTGTTGTTATTATTAGCGTTTAGGTTAATGTGCGACTGATTTATTGGCCGTAATTTGCCTTTATTTTCTTTTGTTCGTGCACAGCGTTGGATTAATTTAAGTAAACCAACGCTGCAACTAATGCTTTATTGTTATCATCCCTGAGTTTAAAAGCAACGACTAAAGCCTATCGCGACAATTACCACCAACGCTATTTGTCCTTATGTGCTCAACGTTTAGCTATTTTCCTTACTAAACAAGGCTTCAATAAAGTCATCACTATTAAATGGACGCAAGTCGTCAATACCTTCACCGACGCCAATGTAGCGAATCGGGATTTGGTATTTATCAGCAATCGCGAATACCACACCACCTTTTGCAGTACCGTCAAGTTTAGTTAATGTGATACCAGATAAGTTAACCGCTTCATCAAATAACTGCGCTTGACTAAGCGCGTTTTGACCAGTGCCAGCGTCTATAGTGAGCATCACTTCGTGTGGTGCGTTTTCGTCGATTTTCTTCATTACACGTACCACTTTCTTCAACTCTTCCATCAAGTGGCCTTTGTTTTGTAGTCGACCCGCAGTATCGGCAATTAATACATCAGCGCCACGCGCTTTAGCAGCATTTAATGCATCAAAGATAACCGATGCACTATCGGCTCCGGTATGCTGAGCAATCACTGGAATATCATTGCGTTCACCCCAAACTTGCAGTTGCTCTACCGCCGCCGCCCGGAAGGTATCACCGGCAGCTAACATAACTGACTTACCCTGCGCTTGAAGTTGCTTGGTGAGTTTACCAATGGTTGTGGTTTTACCCACACCATTAACGCCAACCATTAAAATTACGTAAGGCGTATCGCTTTTTGGAATATCAAGCGGCTGAGTAACGGGGTCGACTAAGTTTTTCAATTCCACTTTAAGCAAGTCATAAAGCGCTTCTGCATCTTTAAGCTGCTTTCTCGACGCAGCATCAGTCAGTGAGTCGATAATTTTCATTGTGGTATCAACACCGACATCCGCCAGCAATAGGTGAGTTTCTAATTCTTCAAATAGATCATCATCAATTTTTTTACCACGAAACAGGTCGAAAATACCGCCACCTAGGTTTTGGCGAGTTTTGCTTAAGCTCTGTTTTAAACGTGCAAAGAAGCCTTTTTTCTGCTCTGGCTCTGGCTCTGGCTCTGGCTCTGGCTCTGGCTCTGGCTCTGGCTCTGGCTCTGGCTCTGGCTCTGGCTCTGGCTCTGGCTCTGGCAAGACATTATTGATATCGCTATCGGCTGAAACAAGAGGCTTTTCTTCAACAGGCTCAAGGTTTAGATCACTGGCAGCTTCAACGACTGTTTCTGATACGGCTGCTTCTGGTTCGATTGGCTTTTCATCAATTGGTGCTTCATCAACAGACGCTGTTTGCTCAACTTGTGGCTGCTGTTGTGATGCATCTACTTCTGCAACCGGCGTATCTTGCTCGGTCGTTTCAGTGTTAGCAGGCACTGCTTCGCTGCTTTTTGATTCCGTAGTGGTTGATTCAGTGATTGTTGATTCGTTAGTTTGGGGTTCGCTAACCTGTGCATCGTTTACATCACTTGATGTGTCGTCTTTACCAAAGCCTAATTTCGACCAGAAACCTTGTTTTTTCTGTTCGGTTTCAGCTGAACTTACACTTGATTCACTGGCAACTTCTTGCTCAGGGGAATTCTGTTTGCCTCGACCAAAACGAGAAAATAAGCCTTTTTTCTTTGCCATAATATCTACTATTTATTACTTGGTTGCGCTTGCTCGATTAAGCAAGTTTGGTTCGTACTTTAGCCATGGTCACAGCATTAAGTTAACTTGATGCAGACAATCTCAGCCAGACATCACCTCGACGACATGCCATCTTAAAGAATGTCTCCAGTGTGTTGTCAATTCGATAGGTTTGGCATCCTTATAGCCAAGCAAGCGGATACCAGATAAAATTGGTCGCTATATTACCACCTAATTCTGTCTTGAAAAACCAGACGCCTTATTTTAATTGGCTCGATGTCAATCAGATCAAATAAATGAGTAATGCTAAATGAATAAAGCGCGCGCTCGCAAACGCTCAACGACTTCTTCGACAGCTAAGTCACAAAAATCAACTAGCTCAATTCGTATCATTGCAGGTCAGCACAGAGGAAGAAAACTGCCTGTTTTGTCATCTGACGGCCTGCGTCCAACAACCGATCGCGTTAAAGAAACCTTATTCAACTGGTTAATGACAGATATTCAAGGCAGTAACTGCTTAGACTGCTTCGCCGGAGCGGGCAGCTTAGGTTTTGAAGCGCAATCGCGTGGGGCAGAAACGGTCACTATGCTCGAACTCAATGACGCGGCTGCCAAACAGTTAAAAGCCAACCAGTCGTTGCTAAACGCCACCAACCTAGAGGTGGTGAATACCAACACATTAGGTTTTCTTACCAAGCCTACAAACCAGTTCGATATCGTATTTATTGATCCACCATTTAGGCAACAACTGGCTCAGCAAACCATTGACTTGCTCACTTCAGGTTGGCTTAGTGAAAACGCGTTAGTTTATGTAGAAACAGAATCCGATAGCCCAACACCAAGTGTGCCAGCAAATTGGCAGTTAGCAAAAGAGAAAACTGCAGGCCAAGTTACCTATCGCTTGTACCAGTTAGTATAAGTAATACAAAGCAAACATGGTTAGGCTATTGCAGGTTGCGTGAGCTACGATCGCTAAGCTGGTACTTTGGTATTTTACCCGTATCCAAGTGAAGTAAAGTCCCAATACAAATACGAAAATGATGCCTGCCATACTGTATTGAATGTGAATGGCTGCGAACAACAAACTTGTGATCGCAATAGCACCGATCTGCCCCAATTGCGTTAAGGCGAAGCGCTTAAATAGCCAGCCCCGAAAAACAAGTTCTTCAACGATGGGCGCCAACATACACGTATTCAACACAATAAACCATATTGGCGTGGCAGAGTTCTTGAGCTGCTCCATAAATGGCTCTTCTTCAAGCGCCAAGACATAAGTTGCGATCGTCATCATTAGCCAAAATGCTGCGCTAAAGACAATCACTAACCATACGAGTTTCGGTAATGGCAGAGCCAAGTTGAGGAAATGTCGGGCTGATCTAGTTTTATGGCAGGACTGGGGTTCATGACTGTATTTTGCCAATAACCATAGGCAGGGCAGTACGATCAAATAAACTGCAAACGTCATGGCAAGTAGGGTTTCAACCTGGGCAAACCAGGCGTCGCCACTTGCTACTCCGTAAGCTTGTGCATACATGCCAAAGCCAAAGCTGACGATAAAGCTTGGCACTATGTATAGAAACAGCGCCCAAAATAAGGTGGCGACAATCGATGGCGTGGTTGCTAACTTTTGTTGGCTGTTTAAAGTACTAACCGCTTGCTTATCCTTTGACTCTTGTGGTTCCATCCGAAGGTTTCCAAGTTTTTATTCTGCTATTGCAAAAAAGATTATGGCAAAAAAAGACGTTTAAATTTCGATACCTAAGTTCGATAGTCCTTCTTCTAACACCATCGCCTTCGCTTGCTGACAGGTGTTCTTGTTTTCAGGCGCTTGCTTAAGAAAATCAAACAATTCATTTTGAGTGGCTAATTCCCATTCCATTAATGGGTGCTGATTCAGTTGCTGCTGTGAAATAGAAAGTTCATCATCTGCATCATCACTTTCTTCTACTAACAGCAACTCAACATAATAGCTCACACTGTTGTGCGATAACCTTGAGACATTAGCAAACTCTTGTGCATCTTTACTTTGTAAAGCCTGTAGCAGCGACATTAATGCCATACAAACATCGAGCGCGGGAAACACGCCAAAGAAGTCAAAGGCTTCTGGATCAGGAATTTGTTCTTCTAATTTTTCCAACTGAGCGTCGAAATTTAGTTTAACTTTTTGCTTGCTATCAAGGCGCTGCCAAATCAAATCAAGTTGATTGCGCAGGACATTAACGTCGCCAAACTCTGCCGCTTGCGAAAACATCGCATAGTTGGGCAACATGCGCTCCAGTAATGCGCAACAAAATGCGGTTTGTTGCCATAAAGATAATTTTGCCAAAGGCAGGCGAATTGCCATAGAAGAAGTCTCGTTAACTAGCGTTGCCGAGAGTATACAAAGATCTAGCGCTGATCTCTTGTGAAATCAGCGGGAGTTGTTAAATTTTTATCCAATAGAGTGGTTAGTTTTGCTGAAGCTGCTGCTGCGCGTATTCAAAGCGCAAACGATATTCGCGTAATTTGTCTTCTAACTCAGTCAACTCTTGCTCGTGCTTAGTATTGAGCTCTAAGTTTTCATCACGCAGATACTTAATTGTTTCGCGGGTGTTATTGTTATCTTGCTCGAATTTCTCTTTCGCATTAGCCAGCTTTTCTTCCGCTTTTTGCTCATTTGCTAGTGCTTGCTTGATTTGTTCATTTAGCTTATCGAGTTTGATCTGCTGTTGTTCTGAGCTTTGCTGTTCTTGCGTTAATTGCTTTTCGAGCGATGCCACTTGATTGGTTAAATCTTCAATTTTCTCGGTAAACAAAGATTCACCAGCCGCTAACTTGCCGGTTAATTCACTAATAATGGCATCATCACTTTCATGTTGCTTTTGAGCGATGGTGACTTTCTCAGTCAAAGTCGCCACTTGCTCTTGCTGCGCCTTAACTTGCTGAAGCTGAGATTGATGCTCGCGTTCAGCATCATTCGCTTTTATTTTGGCTTGCTCAATTTGCTGCTGATAACTGCGTTCAGCGGCTTGATATTTTTCCGTTTCAACTTGATGTTGTTCAGCTTGCTTTGCTGACGATTGCTGATGATTGGTTTCAAGCTGCGTTAATTGCTCAGATTTCTCAGCAAGTGCTTGTTTAGCGTCATCCAGCGCTTTGGTTTGCTGCTCACCATGGCTGTTAGCCTGCGTTAATTGATCTGATAACTGCTTAACCTGTGCTTCAAGTGTCTCGGTTTGCTTTGCTGCATCACCAACTTGTTGTGTTAACGCTTGCTCATTTTGTTCTACTCTCTGCAAGTTTTGTTGGAGTAGGTTCACTTGCCCAACTTTATCGTTAAGCTCGGTAGTTAATGCATCTAACTCAGTTTTAAATTCACTACGTTGCAGCTCTGCTTCCGCTAGCTTGGCCTGCAACTCTCCTTGGTCTTTATCCTGTTGCGCTTGGCTTTGATCAAGCTGTGCAGTCAGGGTGCTAACTTGCTCCGTTAGTTGTTTATTTTGTGCTTGCTCGTTGGCCAAAGAAGCTTGCATGTTTTCATTTTGCTGGCCAAATTGTGATTGAGCATGCTCTAGTGCACTACTAACTTCATTTAACTTGGTATTGAGATCAGATATTTGCTGATTTTGAACTTCCAGCGTTGCGGTTTTTGCTTTGTCTGATTTGAGTAAGTTTTGCTCTTTTGTTGCTAGCGTTTGATTTTCTTGTTTAGTCTGTGCTAGTCGCTCGGTGATATCTGCCAGCTTTTCCTGAGTTTTATTTTGCTCGTCATTTAACTCAGCAATCTTTTGTTCTTGCGCAGCTATATTTGCGATTTTTTCTTTAAGTACTTGCTCAGTATCAGTAAGTTTAGCGTTGTTCAATTTACCAATATTTTTTACTTCAGATTCGCTAGCATCAAGTTTCGCTTGCAGCTCATCGAGTGCTTGTTGGTGTTTGGCTTGTTCTGATTCGGTTTGTTGGTTAGCCGCTGCGAGATCTGCCGCTAACTGTTGTTGCTTCTCGAGGGCCGCTTGGTAGAGCTGATGTTCTGTGATCACTTGCTCTGAGATAGGTTGTTGCTGCGCAGACGATATAATACTCGCCATACGCTCTTCTACTTGAATGTAGACTTCACTGGCTAGGCTTTGTATTTGTTCTTCCAGTTCCTTGGAAAGTTTATTGTTGTCTGCCATAAAATCCTCGTTATTTACCACATAACCTATTATTAGCAATGTAGCTTAAACTAACACAGCAGTGGCTAGTTGTTAACCGTTATCGCACGCTGTATGAGTACCGAGGACTTATGCCAATAAAAAAGGGGCCTAAGCCCCTAATTTGTGATTAATATAATGATTATATTAACTATTTTATAAATTCATTTTATTTTTCAAGTGGTACTACTTGTACGCCAGCCACCTTCACGTCACTCTGTTCGTTACGTAACTGAGCCAGACGGTTTAACTGACCAATTGACGATAGCATTGAGTGGATTGGGATGAACATACCACGCTTGTGAAAATCTAGTACTTGCTCGTCTGACAACTCACGTAGCTTCGGCTCTTTAATGGTATGAATACCAACAATTTTTTTCTTCTCACCGTTGGCAAACGTAATCACTAACTCAACTTCTTCAAGTAATTCTGCGTCTTGCATTTCTTTAATGAAACGCTCAGTCATGACTTCACTTTCATATAAACGGCCAAGCGTGTCTTGAATGTTCTTCATCAAGTCCGTTTCTTCGCCTTTTTCGTTATACAAAGGTAGCTCTTTATCTTCACCTACATATTCGCTATCTAGGTCAACACAAGCCGTTAGTGTTTTTTCCTTGTCTGGGTCTAAACCTAATGAGAATGGCACCATACCAACACTTTGTGGTGCGTATAAACCAGTCCAGTCATCACCTTTCAAGAATAAGTTTTCACCCGTTTCTAAACCTAGCATAGCCACTGAGCGGAAACGGTTTGAGTCAGGGTCTTTAACAATAAATACTGGGTAGCTCATTGCACCTTTTGAGTACTCTGGCGCAGTAATTGGCACAATGTGTAAGCCTGCAATGTGCTTTAAGCTGCGCTGTGCAGCGATTTTCAAATTTTGGTGATGTTCTTTTTTAATTGGTACTAAATTCGCCATGGCAATACTTCTCTCTTCAAAATACAACTCAATACCGCAATGGCATCAGTTTAATTATTGTTTTGTTCATCATGCAATCGAACCGACTACATTTTGTTACAACAGACATGGTAGCTAGTTAACTCGGTTTCAACCCAGCAGCGCAAAAAATTTTTCCTTTCTGTTAACTTGTACAAATAAGCTTCGAAAATCTCTCAATATCTCGATTTGGCTTTGTGCTACTATCTCAGCAATTTAATCAAACTACGCAAAACAAAGTACTGTGAAAGCTCTCGTTTTTGTTTCAATTTTATGGGCATTTTCCTTTGGGCTCATTAAAGGAGAATTAACCGGTATTGCTCCAAGTCTTGTCTCAGCATTACGACTATTGTTGTGTGCCCTGGTCTTTTTGCCTTTTATTCGTTTAACCACCAATAACAAACTAAGCGTTCAGTTTCTATTGTTAGGAGCCCTGCAGTTTGGTGCGATGTACTGGGCCTACATTAGTTCTTATCAATATTTACCCGGTTATTTAGTGGCAGTTTTCACAATATTTACGCCTATTTACGTTTTTCTTATCGACGGCTTAATGTCACGTCGTGTTAACTTACAACAAATGCTACCCATTTTACTCTCAATTGCTGGTGCTGCCGTGATCGTTTTTAAAGCACCAAATAGTGATGCTTGGTTAGTTGGTTTTATCATATTGCAAGGTGCTAATCTCGCATTTGCCGCAGGCCAAGTTGGTTATCAACGTATCAGTAAAGCGTACAGCACTGACCACACCAATAATATGTCGATAATGTACATAGGTGCGGCGATTTTTATGCTGATAATTGTGTTAGTTGAGCAGTCTTATGTGGGCGTATCAGACATTACTAACCGTCAATGGTTGGTGATCCTATATTTAGGTATCATCGCATCCGGCGTAGGTTTTGCGCTGTGGAATTATGGTGCAAAACAAGTTAACGCAGCATCACTTGCAGTGATGAATAATGCCTATATTCCATTTGCGGTTATATTTGCATTAACCTTGTTTAATGAACACGCTGATATCGCAAGGCTGGCGTTAGGAACTAGTTTAATAGCGGCCTCTGCATGGCTGCTAAGCAAGCAACAAGTGCAAAAGGCAAGCGAATAAAAACGACTCGTATGAAAAACTTGTTTTATGCCATCAAACAAAAATCAGCTATCGCTCTTGTCGCTTTGATCACGACGTTCCATGCATCGGCAATTCCACGCATCGACACTGAATATGGCTACAACGCCGATGGTTTTGTCCGCGTTAAAGTAACCAATGAAACAACACGCGAATTGGCGTGCTATGTTGCCATTGACGGTCGCAGTATTAAATTTGTATTGCCGCCTAGAGGGGCGTCGCGGTGGTATCGCGCAACGGATAAGCGTTTCACGGCGAAAAGCTTTAGTGTTTGGTGTGATTACTTAGAGTTTCACCCTGCTTACCAAAGATATAAACGTTAAAGCGTGTATTTTCTAGTAAGCAGGTTATAGAGAAAAGGTGTTATTTCCGCGCGCGATAAAGCGAAATTAAGCCATTGGTAGAGCCGTCCATCGTCAACTCAGCGTTGGTATCTGCAAGTTTACTTAATACTTGATTACCAAGTGCTTTACCTAGCTCTACCCCCCACTGATCAAACGAGTTAATCTGCCAAATCACACCTTGCACAAATACTTTTTGCTCATACAACGCAATTAGGCTGCCCAAGGTTTTTGGATCAAGGCGGTCGAACAATAAGGTATTGCTTGGTTTATTGCCTTTCATCACCTTGTGGCTAGAGAGATTTTTAATCTCTTCGGTACTACATTTTGCTTTTTTCATCGCAGCAATCACTTGCGCTTCACTTTGCCCTTCCATCAGCGCCTGACTTTGACCAAAACAGTTTGCTGCTAGCATATCGTGGTGATTGGCACATTCACTTGCAGGGTGAAGCGGCATCATAAAGTCCACAGGAATATGGGTTTTACTTTGGTGGATCAATTGATGGAATGAGTGTTGACCATTGGTGCCTTCACTGCCCCAGATAATCGGGCCAGTGTCGTAGTCTGCTTCCTCATTCTTTAAATTAACCGACTTACCGTTACTTTCCATATCCAACTGTTGAATATAGGCAGGAAGACCACGCAAGTAATGATAATAAGGCAGTAATACCTGTGATTGAGCACCATGGAAGTTGCGGTACCATATGCCCAGCAGTGCCATAATCACAGGCATATTTTGCGACAGCGGTGCCTGCTGGAAGTGCTGATCAAGCTCAAACGCGCCGGTTAAGAACTCATGGTAGTTTTCGTAACCTATGGCAAGTGCTAACGGTAAGCCAATTGCCGACCAAACCGAATAACGACCACCGACCCAATCCCACATTGGGAAGATATTGTCAGGATTAATACCAAACTCTTGCGCCGCTGTAATATTGGTTGAAACACAAGCAAAGTTATATTCAACATCGGCTTGCGTAGCAGTTTGTAAAAACCACTCTTTCGCAGACTGGGTATTACGCAATGTTTCTTGTGTCGTCAGCGTTTTTGATGATGTGATAATCAACGTGGTTTCTGGATTTAAGCCCGCTAATACATCTTGCAAGTGACAGCCATCAACGTTGGCAACAAAGTGCACATTAATATGTTTTTGACGATAAGGCTTCAACGCCTCTGACATAATTTTAGGGCCAAGAAATGAGCCACCAATGCCAATACTGATGACATCAGTAAATGCCTTACCGCTGTAACCTTTCTTTTCGCCGGTTGATACCGCTTCAACAAAACGCTTCATTTGCGCACGCGTCTGCTCAATTTCAGGCATCACATCTTGGCCATCAACATACACTGGCTGGCCAGAGAAATTACGTAATGCCGTATGCAGTACTGCGCGATGTTCGGTCACATTAATTTCACTACCAGCAAACATGCGCTCACGCTGTTGTTCAACATTGGCGGCTTGAGCCAATGCCACTAAATGCTCTATGGATTGCTCGGTAATATGATTCTTTGAATAATCTAAAGTCAGCCCTGCCGCCGTCATCGAATATTTGTTGAAGCGCTCACTGTCTTGCTCAAACAGTGATTTCATATGAATATCTTCGATATCTTGATAATGTTTTTGAAGGTTTTTCCACTCGGCAGAGGAAGTGAGCATAGTTGATTTCCCAATAATTATTCTAAAAGTACGCCTGTTTTTGCTTTAGTTTACGTAAACTCGCGGCAAAGGTTAACCATTATAGCGTTCAACAACATTTACGCATGGCCTTAAATCGCCTATCAATTCATATACAAAGCGATGAATAATATAACGCATCAACTTTGCAACTCTATGAAAGCCTACTTTATTTGTTAAGAGGAAACGATAGGTGAAAGCTTTCATTTCACTAGTTTTACAACAGCTCACGATTATGAACTTACCTAGCTTACCCTAATCGTCTGTTTTATTTACACTTTAGCAATTTATTTTCAACAAGATTCAAAAACAACCAAATAAATTCAATAACATAGTTAAACCCAACTGTTTGGGCATATGTTTTGCTATTAACTCGTCTGACCAATAGAAAAACTATCAATTATCATAATTTTAAAGGAAGAAAACATGAGAAATAGACGTAGTTTGATCCGCTTGCTGCTGGGAGTTAGCGCCTTAGCTAGCTTGATCAGTTCACAGTTTTCGTACGCAATAGTCATTACTGCCAGCCAAGATGCAACTGAACTCGCCAACACTCTTCTCGTTCCGGGTTCTGGGATCACAATAAATTCTGCAATACTCTCTGGTGGATTTAGCTCAGAATCTGGTGATGAGGGTAATTGTGAAGATGAAATAGGGTGTGGGCCAGGCGAAAATGGGAATGTTAACCTTGACAACCCAATCGCACCATTAAACCAAGCAGGCTTGTTTACTAATGCCTCCGGTGTTTACAACTTGCCAGCTGCTGGCGGTATAGTCTTTAGCACCGGTAACGTTACAAGTTATCAAGACGGCCCAAATACCAGTAATTCATTTGGGTTAGATAATGGAAGTAGTGCAAGCCAAGAACAAAACGATCAACTGTCTCCTTTAACAGGCCAGCTTCAACATTTCGACCCCGTTCAGCTCGACATTAGCTTCACTGTTGATGAGGATAGCGCCTCAACAATCACCTTCTTCGGTGCTTTTGGTTCAGAGGAATTCCCTGAATTCGTCGATTCAGGGTTTGTGGACGGCTTTGGTCTATTTGTAAATGGTCAAAATGTTGCTGGAGCCTTGCCGACAGGAGCATCGCCAGGAGATGAACTAGCACCTATCAATATCAATCATCCTGACTTTCTGCCTTTACCTGGTACTGAGTTAAATGGTGTACTAGCTCCTAACGGTAACCCTTTACTTAGGTTTGATGTACCTGTTCAAGAGGGTGTAAACACCTTTAGGTTACTGCTAGCAGATGCTTCTGATGGCGGCTACGATTCAACCATTTTTCTGGCAAGTTTCGGTGAGCTAGGTGAATCGCCATTTACGCCTATTTTACCCGACCCTAGTAACCCTACGAATGAAGATGGAGCATTTGTTTTTACTCTCCCTGATGTTCAACAAGACGAAACAATCTGGTTTGATCCTGATGTAGCATCTGGCTATACATATACATCAAGCCTCGCTATTGCAACGGTTACAGCACCACCATTTGACGCGGTTCCTGACCCAGACGGCTATATTTTGGAGTTTATGTTTAACAATATGTTGCAACAGTTTGCACTTAACTCCGGTGAGACCTTTGACTTTGTTCTTAATGGATTTAATGGAGTAACTACATTCTCAATTCAAGGTATTAACCTTGACCTAGCCTTGGACCCAGACAACCCACAAGCATTCGTTACTGGCGTTTCTTTTGCCGAATCTGGCGCTTTGTCATTTACCCAAGATCCAATTACGGTATTTGTGCCAGATGTCAACGATATCCCTGAACCAGCGTCTATCCTGATAATTAGCTTAGGCTTGGGTGGATTAGCCTTACGTAGAAGAAAAATTTAGCATTTAAAAGCAGTTGTTGTATAAAAATAGCCTAAGTATTCCTACTTAGGCTTTTTAATAGGGAAATTATGAAGAACATTAAAATACTTTTATTTACTATCAACTTAACCTTACTGACGCTGACCACTCATGTGCTAGCTGCTGACAAAGATGGAAAATTTGCGGCAAAGGGGGCAGCAAGAAAGTCTTGTGCTGATTTTTTAACGGCTACAGAACATAGAAGTTCTGATTTTTTGTTGTATGCTGGCTGGCTAGAGGGATATCTCACCTCATTTAATCAAGTCCAAGCCAAAAACTACGATATTTCACCTTGGCAAACGACTGAGTTGCTATTAATGCTATTACAAAAGCACTGCCAATCTAATCCTGAAATTAAGTACTTTGATGCCGCTAACGCACTAATAAAGTCTATTTTTCCCATAAGGCTTAACGAAGAGAGTACGATCGTAAAGGTTCAAATTGGTGATGCGGTAGGCTTTCATTACGAAGAAATATTGTTAAGAGCAAAACAGCGACTAAAAGCTATGGGGTTTTATAAAGATGAGGTAGATGGTAAACACTTTACCACAATCGATAGTAAAGTATTTCTGGCCTATCAAAAAAAATTGGGTTTAAAAGAAACTGGTATGCCTGATCAAGTGACACTCGCAAGTTTATTCTTGAAAGCGTTGAATTAGCGATTCATATTGCTTGATTCTAACATTGCTGTCGTATGCATTGCAGTCATCTTCAGGACATGAAGTATAAACTATGCCCAAATAACGCATATTTAGGTACTTAAACGTTAAACTAAAAATTTGTTCAAAACAGTGGGTAGGTTGCTCGTCGACGCCTGTCGCGATAACGCCCGCAGCCTTGCCTTTCAATTGTCTGCCAAGCGGTTTATTGATTTCCAACAAATCCGTTAGTCGATCCATAAACACTTTCATCTGCGCGCTCGGTGAATACCAGTAGATTGGTGAGGCAAGCAAAATAACGTCATGCTTTGTTACCACTTCATCAATCAATGTTGAAAAATCATCCGTTTGATTAGCAAACTCATAGTCATAAGGCAGTATGTGGAAATCACTTAGCTGATAAAGCGACACTTGGTGCTCACAATTGCTAATAAAGTCATTAACCAATTTAGCAGTGTTTCCTTCACGCCTACTCGTGCCCAAGACAATGGCTATCCTCATGTTTTGTTCCTTCTATTAAATAAAGAAAGACACAAGCCTAAAACCTCAACGTAAGTTGAGATCAAGCAACAACTGAATATTAATGTTTGGTTCAGAGGGGCGATACCTTGGTATTGATCAAACAGCGGTAAAAAGTCGTACATTAATCAAACAGTTTAAACATCAAACAATATCGTATAACCGAGCAACCAGATGAAACTGCTATATAAAGACCTGCTAACCACGCCAATCGATAAGTTAATTATCAACTCGCTTGAACAAGCCTTGTATCAGGCGATTGTTGTGATCGACGGCTGTGAACATGTGGTTTGGCAATCAGAACATAAAACGCTAACCACCAGAAATCTCACCAAAATGCGTGAACATTTCGAAAAACTCGACATTAAAGAAATTGTGCTTAGGCACGAAAGTGCATACGATGAAATGGTGGGACAACCAACTAAAAACGGCAGCAACCGCCTTGAAGTTCCGTTAAGACAAAATCCCTACGCCGTGTTAAAACACCTCCACTAAAAGAGACAATAAATTTGCGCGCTACTAACCCATTGGTCGTTTTTGACCTTGATCAGACGTTATTGAACAAACAGTCTCAACTCTCCGCTTACACACTAGCAACGCTACGTGCGCTCGATAACCAAGGCATTCAATATACGATCGCCACCGGACGCAGTGATTTGTCGGCAGCACCAGTGATCAAAGAGCATGCTTTCTCGCTTCCCCATATTTACACCAATGGCGTGTTAACTTGGTGTCCCAATGAAAAACGCTTTAGCTTTAATCATTGTCTTAGCGTGGATGACAGTTTAGCAACGGTCGAAATCATGGCTTCACCGCAATCGACTCCTTTTGTCAGTGCGTTAGACACTAAGTTGGACGGAAGTGCACACCGATATATTTTTCATGGCACTCTGAAGAATAAAGTAGAGCAAAGTCTGTTGCAGCGTTTAAGCCAGAAAGGTGGTGTCAGCTTGCTACCAATTGAGCAATGTAAAGGTGACCTGCATGTCACTAACATCAGTATGATTGGGCCAAGCGAAATAATTAAAGAGGCGAATAAGAGTATCTCGGCTCAAGCAAATCTCGTTGCCTACTCAGGCCAAGCCTTAGTAGCAGATTATTGTTGGATAGATGTGCACCACGCGGCAGCCAATAAAGGCTCTGCGGTACTAGCGCTAAAAAATCAACTAGGCGCAGATAGCATTATCTGCTTTGGCGATAGCGACAATGACACCAGCATGTTTGAAATTGCCGATGAATGTTATGCGCCAGAAAATGCTAAAGCCCATATAAAATCGGCATCAACCGCAATTATTGGTCATCACGACGACGACGGTGTCGCTAAATTCTTGCGCGAACGATTTAGTCTTTCACTTTAAGCTAAAAGGACAACTCAAAAATAGAAATAAAAAAGCGACTAGCTCTATGAGCAGTCGCTTTTTTTTCTTTAAATTGCAGTCGAACTCGTTCTACTTTCTAAAAAAGTATAACTTCAGCAGATAAAATTACTCTACCGTTACCGATTTCGCCAGATTACGCGGCTGATCAACATCCGTCCCTTTAATTATCGCCACATAGTAAGAAAGCAGCTGTAGTGGCAAGGTGTAAACGATTGGCGCAATCATATCGTCGCAGTGCGGCACGTTAATCACTTTCATTGTATCGTCGCTGTCAAATTTGGCGGCGCTATCGGCAAATACATACATTAAACCGCCACGAGCGCGCACTTCTTCAACATTTGATTTTAACTTTTCGATTAAGTCATTCTTTGGCGCCACCACAATTACTGGCATTTCGGCATCGATTAACGCCAATGGGCCATGCTTTAATTCACCAGCGGCATATGCTTCAGCATGGATATAAGAAATTTCTTTTAACTTAAGCGCACCTTCCATCGCGATCGGGTACTGATCGCCACGGCCAAGGAACAATGAGTGATTTTTATCGGCAAAGTCTTCCGCTAAATCTTCAATTTCGTCCGCTAAGGCAAAAGTTTCTTCAATTTTATTCGGTAGGGTCGTTAACGCTTGTGCCATCGCGTGCTGATCCGCTTCACTCATACCGTGATGCTTACCCAGCGCCAATGTCATCATCATCAAACCAACCAGTTGGGTAGTAAACGCTTTGGTTGACGCTACGCCAATTTCTGCGCCCGCTTTAGTCATAAACGCTAAATCAGACTCACGCACTAAACTCGACCCTGGCACGTTACATATAGTTAAGCTAGCGCGATACCCAAGCTCTTTAGCTAAACGAAGCGCCGCTAGCGTATCCGCAGTCTCGCCCGATTGTGAAATCGTCACTAATAGCGCATTTCTTTGCACATGAGACTTACGATAGCGGAACTCGCTGGCAATCTCGACATTACACGACACGCCGGCATGAGCTTCTAACCAGTAGCGCGCCACCATGCCTGAATGGTAGCTGGTACCACAGGCAATAATTTGCACATGTTCGATATCACGGAAGATTTCATCTGCGCCAGCGCCAAAGGTATCAATATTAAGCTCACCACCTAACAAACGACCTTCTAGCGAGTTGCGAATTGCCTTTGGCTGCTCGTAAATCTCTTTCAGCATATAATGGCGATATTCGCCCTTGTCACCGGCATCGTGGCTAACTTCCGACTCTTTGGCTTCACGAATAACAGGCCTGCCATCGACATCAAAAACATTCACTTCAAAGCGAGTAACTTCTGCCACATCACCTTCTTCGAGGAAAGCAAACTTACGTGTTACAGGCAGTAAGGCCATCATGTCAGAAGCAATAAAGTTCTCACCTAAGCCATAACCAATCACCAACGGACTGCCTGAGCGAGCAACAACCACACGCTCAATATCACGCGTGTCTAAAATTACCGTGCCGTAGGCACCTTCAAGTTGCTTAACGGCAGTTTGTACTGCCGCTAACAAACTATTCGCTGATTTCAGCTCATGGTGTACTAAGTGCGCGATCACTTCGGTATCGGTTTCGGTTACGAACTCATAACCTTTTGCTTGCAGTTCAGTGCGTAATTCTTGATGATTCTCAATAATGCCATTGTGCACCACGGCAATCGTGTCTGACGAAACATGCGGGTGAGCATTGTTCTCGCTCGGCGCGCCATGAGTCGCCCAACGGGTGTGCGCAATACCGGTACCGCCGGTTAGCGGTGTTTCATTAATCGCGTCAGCCAAGGCTTGTACTTTACCTAAGCGACGGACACGTTGTAGATGATTATTACTATCAACCACAGCTACGCCAGCGGAATCATAACCGCGATATTCGAGGCGTTTTAAGCCTTCAACTAAGATTTCTGCTACATCTCGCTGTGCTACTGCACCTACAATGCCACACATATTTAATATCCTTAATTGTTGCTGGCGCAAATTACCTTTACGCCTTTTGCTGTTAATGCTTGCTCTACTGCTACCGACAAGCCCTCGTCAGTGATCAGCGTATTAATTTGTTGCCAATCAAGTTCTAGATTGGGGATCCGCCGCCCGATTTTTTCTGACTCCACCATGACAATCACTTCACGTGCGACACTCGCCATGGTTTTGCTTAAACCCACTAGCTCGTTAAAGGTTGTGGTGCCGCGACCAATATCGATACCGTCAGCACCGATAAACAACTGATCAAAATCGTAAGACTTTAGCACTTGCTCTGCCACTTGCCCTTGGAATGACTCTGAGGTGGGATCCCAAGTCCCTCCGGTCATCAATAATGTTGGCTCATTTTCTAATTCGTTTAGTTGCCCAGCCACTTTAAGTGAATTGGTCATCACTACTAAGCCTTTTTTATCACTTAAATGATTCACCACAGTTGATGTCGTGCGGCCACTGTCGATAACAATGCGGTAGTGATCTTTAATAAGCTTTGCCGCCGCTTTGCCAATTTGTTCTTTCTGCACAGAGAGCTGTGCCGAGCCCGATTCAACAATTTCTTTCGGTAGGGCGATTGCCCCGCCATAACGGCGTAATAACAAGCCACTTTTTTCTAAAGCGGCTAAATCCTTTCGAATCGTAACCTCTGAAGTTTCAAATCGCTTTGCTAGCATATCAACACTAACTTCACCGTGGCTATTCAGTTCACTAATAATAATATGACGGCGCTGTTGAGTATTTCTTTTGGACATAAAGTTTTAAAGGATAAAATTAGAGTAATACAAAGCAATAAGTTTCGTTTCGAAAGAATTATAGTAACAAACAAAACATTGTCAAATTGATAAGTGTTCAAAAAGCCCACGCTAAGTTATGTTTTTGTTAGATCACATCGCTTTTACTGGCTTTTCACGCAACGCCAAGGTAAAACGGAGCTTTTCCGTAGCCACTTTGTTTACAATCAGTATGTTTCGACTATTTCTTACGTTTATCTTATTAACACTGCTTACCAGCTGTAAGGTAACACCGAATCTATCTTCACCTGCCCATGTCGAAAAACTGGTCAAGCAAATTAAAACAAATCCTGAGAATATTCCTGCTATTGCTAAACAAGCAGAGCAAAGCCATCAGGCGATTAAATATGACGTAGCGAAAATCAAACAAGCGCTAGCAGAGCTGGAGCAGTTTGTAGAAAAGCAATGGGGGAAGGGCAATAGCGAACTACCAAGCACGCGCAAGTACGTAAAGTACAGTAACGATTATCAGGCCAGAGCCATTATCGATTTCACCAAAGGCTCGGTCACTGTTGAAACCGTCGCTACGAAGCAGCCGCTTGCAATGCTAAAGCAAGCGGTTGTCACGACCTTACTGACGCCTGCAGATCCCGCAAATACGGATATTTTTTCAAGTGACGCGCCGAAACTAGGCGCCACGCCTTTTCTGTATCGTCAAGTTATTGATACTGATAAAAAACCCATTCGCTACCAATGGCGGGCAGGGCGCTTCGCCGATTACTTAGTCAAACAAAGGCTGATCAAAAAGCGCTTAGGTAAAAAGCCACTGCACCAAGTGAACTTCACTTTGGTTACCGATCACCAGAAATTGCGCAAGCACCAATTTAGCGACTATGTGATCGCGGCATCGAAAAAGTACCAGATTGCGCCTTCACTGATTTACGCCATTATTGAAACAGAAAGTAGCTTTAATCCATTCGCGGTCAGTCACGCTAACGCCTATGGGCTAATGCAAGTGGTTCCTGCGACAGCAGGCCGTGACGTTTATCAAAAAATTAAACGTAAACCCGGCCAACCAAGTAAGCAAATACTGTTTAATCCGGCACAAAATATTGATATCGGCACTGCTTATTTGTCGATTCTTGACGATAGATATTTACAGAAGGTCACCAATAGTAAAAGTAAGCATTACGCCATCATCTCTGCTTACAATGGTGGTACTGGCAATGTGTTGAAAACCTTTCACAGTAATCGCAATACCGCGTTTAGCCGCATTAATCAGTTAGAAAGCAAGTCTGTTTACTGGGCACTTACCAATAAGCACCCAAGAGCAGAATCGCGTAACTATTTGAAAAAAGTGACCAGTCGCGAGCCAAAATATCAGTAAAGCCAATGAATATTGTGGCTAGCTAGTTTTTAACCAATCTTTGTATGCTAATCTTTCGTAATTAAGTAATATTAATATTACAAATTAAAAAATAATAACGACGAAGATGATGATTAAACCCATACGCACAACACTATTGTTTTTATTTCCTAGTCTATTAATGTCGTTTACGACACTGGCAAACGTTAATGCTACGCTTGGTAAGGCTTTAGCTAAACCAATAATAAACTACAGTGCTGAACAGTTATTTACTAATCAGCCAAGTGTAATGCCTAAGTTGGCAACATCAGGACAATATACGGTAGGTGTTATCACCGATCGCATCGTTAATAAAACAGCATTTGATCATACGGATTTTGATGGTACTTACGAACGCCCCTTAACGATAGAGTTGTGGTATCCCGCCGAAGAAAGTACCAATGGCAATCGGGCCACCTATAAAGCAGTAACACGTTTACATAAGCCATTTGAACTACAAGGAAATGCTTACCGCGATATTGCGCCTTTAACACAAGGTAGCTTTCCTTTTATTGTGCTTTCACATGGCTACACGGGCGATCGTACCATTATGTTTTATTTGGCCGAGCACTTGGCCAGCCATGGTTATGTGGTTGCTAGTATCG
The DNA here is from genome assembly GCF_003390395.1 of Thalassotalea euphylliae. NCBI lineage: Bacteria > Pseudomonadati > Pseudomonadota > Gammaproteobacteria > Alteromonadales > Colwelliaceae > Thalassotalea > Thalassotalea euphylliae. The sequence continues at coordinate 4,331,425 of NZ_QUOV01000001.1, forward strand.
ACCATACCGACTCGACTACGAAAGAAATAGACATTGTTAACGCTGCAACTGCTGGCTTTGTTTCTACCTTGCTACATCGCAGCCGTGATCAGCAATTTGTTTTAGATCATTACCGCCATCAGCGCAGTGAGATTAGTAAAATTAGCGACTTCAAGCGCGCCGGTGTCATTGGCTATTCCATGGGCGGCTATGGCGCGATCAATACAGTAGGTGGCTGTTATGACATTAAACCCGATAGCTTAACGGCATTAGGGTTTAATGAGCAACAAGCCAAAGCGCTAGCACCGACTTTTAGTTTTTGTAATGCAGGTGAAGAAAAACCAGATACCAGCTGGCAAGCTATGGTCGCGTTTGCGCCTTGGGGCCAAGAGCTAAACCTACATAGCTCAGCAGCGCTTAATAAGCTGAAAGTGCCAAGCTTATACGTTGCTGGTGATCAAGACGATATTTCAGGCTTTGAATATGGCGTGAGAAAACTCTTTCAGCAAACCAGTTCGCAAGATAACTACCTGCTGGTCTACAACAATGCACGACACAATATTGCACCGCATCCTGCGCCTAAAATCGCGTATCAAGACGATATAGATTTAGGTCATTATTTTGAGCCCAGTTGGAGTAGTGAACAACTCACCCGTTTTAATCGTCACTTTGTCTTAGCGTTTCTAGATTGTCATCTAAAGAAAGTTAAATGTGAGTACTTACCCACTACAAAATCATCAACACAAAAGAAATTAGATAGAGAGACCTACAGTGAGGCTTGGCCTGGTATACCACATCGCTGGGCAACCGGTATTGAGTTTTATCGTGCTCAATCAGGAAAGTAACCATGCCAAAAAGCTGAGCAAAATAATCCAGTGATTAAACGACAAAGGGAGCTAAATGCTCCCTTTGTTAACATAAGACTGAGCCTTTTAAACTAGGCGTAACATTAGTCTTTTTTAGTTGGACGTTGCCAACCTTTGATATTGCGCTGTTTACCGCGAGCAACACCAAGCTCATTAGCATCTACATCTTTAACAATAACGGAGCCTGCTGCTGTTGTTGCCATCTCACCCACAGTAACTGGCGCCACTAAGGATGCGTTTGAGCCAATAAAAGCGCCATCACCGATACGTGTTTTCGATTTATTAACGCCATCGTAGTTACAGGTAATGGTACCGGCACCAATATTGGCTTTACTGCCCACTTCAGCATCGCCAAGATACGTTAAGTGACCTGCTTTAGCACCTTCACCCAACACAGACTTTTTCATTTCTACAAAATTGCCCACATGTGCATCGCGCTTAAGCTCAGAGCCCGGGCGAATGCGAGCAAATGGACCAGCAGAAGCAAGCTCACCAATGATGGCATCTTCGATGATGGTATTTGGCTTTATTTCCGCCCCTTTACCTATTTTGCAGTTCTTTAAAATACAGTTAGCGCCAATCGTTACATCGTCGGCAAGCTCTACTTGGCCTTCAAAAATGCAGTTAATATCGATTTTAACTTCTTGCCCCACCAATAGCTCGCCGCGCACATCAATACGGGCAGGATCACGTAAGCTTGCGCCAGCAATCATCAGTTGCTCGGCTTTTCGTTGTTGATAAGCACGCTCAAGCGCCGCTAATTGCACACGATTATTTGCACCTTCCACTTCAATTTCAGTTTCCGGGTGAGCAGTAGCAATTTGTTTACCTTCGCCGTGAGCCATCGCGATAATATCCGTTAGATAGTATTCGCCTTGCGCATTGTCATTGGAAAGGTTGCTTAACCAGCGTTTTAAGTCACCACCATTGGCTAATAAAATCCCAGTGTTACACTCGTTAATGGTTAATTGCTCTGGGCTGGCATCTTTTTGCTCGACTATACCCACAACAGATTCACCATCACGAATGATTCGTCCATAGCCAGTGGGATCGCAGAGCTTAACTGTTAATAACGCCATACCTTCAACCGGTTTTGCTGCGACCAATTGCTGCAAGGTTGAAACTTTCGTTAGCGGGACATCACCGTAAAGTACTAAAACATCTTCGTCGTCTTTGAGGTGAGGTGAGGCCATATCAACCGCATGACCAGTACCTAACTGCTCTTTCTGTTCAACAAAGGTAAGATCATCACCTGAAATTTGTGCCTTTAAAACATCGCCACCAAAACCATAAACCAGATAGATATTTTCGGCATTCACACGGCGCGCCGCATCGATGACATGACCCACCATAGGCTTATGAGCAACGGGGTGTAACACTTTGGGTAGAGAAGAGCGCATACGAGTACCTTTACCCGCAGCTAAAATTACAACAGAAAGAGACATGATTAATCCATTAATGTTAAAGCGAACTAAATAAGACTAGCGCTATTGTACTGAGTTTTACTCCAAGTGGTAGCGATAAACTGTTAAGTAAATGTGATAGCGGTGTTTTGCGTCGAACGGCTAGCGAGTAATTATAACTGATCGGTTTTTATTGCTTTTGCATACGCCTCAACATCTTGCTTGGAAGTATTACGGCCGCGCAGCGTAAACAAAGCATTATTGTTGACCACAAAAATAAGTTCAATGTTGTTACCGTTTTGCTCATACATGGCATTGTTGCCATTGATTTTAGTTAGCCGTTTACCACTCATAGTGATCATGGCAGGATTGTTAAACATCGCCAACATAGTTTGCAGCATTGGCGAATCCACCATAAGTTCTATCTCGACTGACTGATTATCTTTGGTATACCTGCGGTTCGCGGAAATGCCACCGCCCATCATCATAGCGCCCGCTATTTGTGATTCAGCTTGATCTGCTTGCCAGCCTGACAATGGCTCAGGGAAAATATTAACGATATTGTCTGCTTTTTGCTGCTGTAATAGAGAAGTGGCATATTGCAGTTGAGAGATGGCGTCTTTATATTCACCTTTCTGGTAATGATTTAATGCGCTATCTATAGCTTCTTTGATTTCGTCAGCACTGACTTTATCGCTTGTTAAAGTAGTGATAATCAGCACAGTGCTAACTGCTAGTGTTCTAATAGACATCATTCCCTTGCTCGCTCGCTAAGTGATGAGATGCAGTTAATTATAGAAAACAGCTATCAATTTGCTTTGTTTTGTTTAGTTTTGAGCACAAAAAAGCGATGCTTAAATTGCATCGCTTCCAATAGTAAAGGTCATATTACACTGTGCTAAGTCTTGTTGGCCAGTGCTGTTCCTACTTCCAGTTTATAGAACCAATCAAGAAAACGTTTAACGTCGTCTCCCTTAAAAATTCGCCCATGTTGTGGGCACATCATATCTATTTCAAGCTTACTAACTCGTTCAACCCAGTCATTTTTGGCGCGATTAGAGGGCATCCAACGTTGATGGAACATGGTCATTTTCTGGCAATGTTCGTCAAAGTTTTCCACATACAGCGGTGCGTCAGCGCCTTCGATGGCTGCACCAATATCACCAGACATTAAAATTTTCGCTTCTTCATCGTAAACATTAAAGTTACCTGAGGAATGAAGATAATGTGCAGGAATAAACGTTAAGTTGGCGTCATCAATACGCAATGGATAGCCTTCATCAGGAATCGGGCTATATTCAATATTGTCCATGCCAAAGTGGCGGATAAAACCTTCCCACAACCAAGGAGAATGCAACGTTGCATCAGGCAACGCTTGATCCCACAAACCCAGCGATGAAATGATGTCAGGATCCTGATGCGAAGCAAATAAATGAGTAATTTTTTCAATCGGTACATGTTTAACGATTGCAGCTAACATCACCGAGAACAACTCGATCCCTCCTGGGTCCATCAGTAATGCATTATTCTTTGTAACCACCATATACTGATTAGTATCAATAATTTTATTTGGCTTTTCTGGATCACGACCAAAAACCAGCCACTGGTGGTGTTTACTTTCGAAAATTTTATACGTTTGCATCTTGGTGTAACTCTTGAGCTAACTTTTTAGCTTCTTCAATTAAGGTTTTTATCTGTCGAGCAGACAACTCTACATTGTCGGCAACGCCATTTAAGGATTCTTGATATAACAATGCCGCTTGCGACGCTTCAACACGTGATAAGGTTGCTAAGATAACCGCAGTGCGCAGTTCCCTCGCAAGCTCATCTAGTGCGTCATTAAGTCGAAATATTTCACCCACATATTTGTTATTTAACGCCAGTTCTGAGCGCTTAATACGCCCATAAGCAGGAGATAAACTCTCAACATAGGCATAATCAGTAGCAATGCGATCTGCTCGCTCAAAGTGGCAAATAGCGTTATCCGTGCGCATCTTGTTAGCCGACACTCGGCTGAGCTGAGTAGCGAGTACATTTATTTGCTTAGAAGAGGCTATCGTGACGCGTGCCAGTTGATCGATAAAATCTGTCAGAGGCTTAAAACCAGCGGCACTATCACCAGCGCGCAATGCAACAGCTCGCGCATTACTGGCGGTGAGCAATAGTTGTTTTGCTATCTTATTCGCATTGTCGAGCTTGGCAGCTATCAGCGCAGTAGTGACAAAGTAATTAATCTGTTTAGAGGACATGAACGCAGAATATTAATAGATTTGAGCACACCCAACACCAGCGCCAACAGTTTATTATTGGTGAATGTAAAGAATGGCATTTTTAAAAATTTTAGAACAAAGCGCGAGAATTCGCCTTGTAGTAGATCAATTTTTACAGAAAAAAAAACGACCTATTACAAAGTAATAAGTCGTTTTTGTTCACTAAAACTTAGTGCTATTTATAGCTTTTTCTTGGCCGCTTGAATAACGCGAAGTTGTGCAACAGCGCGTGCTAGCTCAGAAGCAGCTTCCGCATAGTTAACGTCGCCACTTTGAGTATTTAAACTCGCTTCAGCACGTTGTTTAGCTTGCTCTGCCGCTTGCTCATCTAAGTCGTCGGCACGTGTTGCCACGTCAGCCAAAACAGTAACGCTATTCGGTTGAACCTCTAGCATACCGCCTGAAAGGTAAATCACTTCTTCTTCACCGTGTTGTTTCACGATGCGAGCCATGCCAGGTTTTAGTGAGGTCAGTAAAGGTGCGTGACCAGGCATAATACCTAATTCACCTTCACTACCAGTGATTTGTAATGATTCAATGCGACCAGAAAACAACGCTTCTTCGGCACTTACTACATTCAAATTTACAGTCATTGCTGCCATTGTTTGACCTCCTAACGATTAGCCGCTTTGCCTCAAGAGCTAGCGGCTAAACACCTTACATTGATTTAGCTTTCTCTACAGCTTCTTCGATTGAACCAACCATGTAGAACGCTTGCTCTGGTAAGTCATCGTATTCACCAGCAAGAATGCCTTTAAAGCCAGCAATAGTGTCTTTAAGTGCAACATACTTACCTGGAGAACCCGTGAATACCTCAGCAACGAAGAACGGTTGAGATAAGAAACGCTGGATCTTACGAGCACGGTCTACAGTTTGCTTATCTTCTTCAGAAAGCTCGTCCATACCTAAGATTGCGATGATATCTTTAAGTTCTTTGTAACGTTGTAGTGTAGTTTGAACGCCACGTGCAATTTCGTAGTGCTCGTTACCTACTACTAATGGATCTAATTGACGTGATGAAGAGTCAAGTGGATCGATAGCTGGGTAGATACCTTGTGCAGCGATGTCACGAGAAAGTACAACGGTTGCATCTAAGTGAGCGAAGGTTGTTGCAGGGCTAGGGTCAGTCAAGTCATCCGCAGGTACGTATACCGCTTGGATTGAAGTAATTGAACCTTGCTTAGTTGACGTAATACGCTCTTGTAGTACACCCATTTCTTCAGCAAGTGTCGGTTGGTAACCTACCGCTGATGGCATACGACCTAGAAGTGCTGATACCTCTGTACCCGCTAGTGTGTAACGGTAGATGTTATCAACGAAGAATAATACGTCACGACCTTCGTCACGGAATTTCTCAGCCATTGTAAGACCGGTCATCGCAACACGAAGACGGTTACCCGGTGGCTCATTCATTTGACCGTATACAAGCGATACTTTATCAAGTACGTTTGAATCGTTCATTTCATGGTAGAAATCGTTACCCTCACGAGTACGCTCACCAACACCAGCGAATACTGAGTAACCACTGTGCTCGATCGCGATGTTACGGATAAGTTCCATCATGTTTACGGTTTTACCAACACCAGCACCACCGAATAAACCAACTTTACCACCCTTAGCGAATGGACATACTAAGTCGATTACTTTGATACCAGTCTCTAACAATTCGTTAGCCGCTGCTTGCTCTTCATATGAAGGTGCTTCACGGTGGATAGACCATCTTTCTTCTTCACCGATTGGGCCAGCTTCATCAATTGGCTCACCCAATACGTTCATAATACGACCCAAAGTTGCAGTACCTACTGGAACTTGGATGTTATTACCTGTGTTTTCTACGTTCAGACCACGACGCAAACCGTCAGATGAACCCATAGCGATTGCACGTACTACGCCACCGCCTAATTGCTGTTGTACTTCTAGTACTAAGCCTGAAAGGTCACCTTCAGTTACTGTTAACGCGTCATATACCTGAGGTACAGCATCTTGTGGGAATTCTACATCCACAACTGCGCCAATGATTTGGACGACTTTACCTGTACTCATGTTTAATCCTCTAATCTTTGCTCTTATTTACTTTTTAAATAAAAGAACCTTTGCTTAATTAAACCGCGGCAGCACCGGCACAAATCTCACTCAATTCTTGGGTGATACTTGCTTGACGTGCCTTGTTGTATACCAATTGAAGTTCACCGATTAAGTCACCAGCATTATCAGTTGCGGCTTTCATCGCAACCATACGAGCAGCTTGCTCACATGCTAGGTTCTCAACCACACCTTGGTACACTTGCGATTCCGTGTAACGAACTAATAACTGATCAAGTAATACTTGAGCGTCTGGTTCGTAAACGTAATCCCAACGGTGTTTAATTTCGTCATCATCTGACTTAGGCAAAGGTAAAAGTTGATCGATTGTCGGCTGCTGCGTCATGGTGTTTACAAACTTGTTGTAAACCACGAACAGCTTGTCAATTTCGCCATTGTCGTATGCGTCCAACATTACGCGTACTGAACCTACTAGGTCAGTCACTGAAGGACGATCACCTAGACCAGAAATTTGTGCCGATACTTTAGCGCCCATGTTGTTGAAAAACGCCGTAGCTTTTGAGCCAACTAACGCAAATTCAACTTCAGCGCCTTCTGATTGCCATTTACCGGCATCAGCAAGTACTTGCTTGAATAAATTAATGTTCAAGCCGCCACAAAGACCACGGTCTGTGGAGACAACGATATAGCCTACGCGCTTAACTTCACGCTCTTCCATATATGGATGGCGGTATTCTAAGTTACCTCGCGCGATGTGACCGATCACATTTCGCATATTTTCAGCGTATGGACGAGAGGCAGCCATAGCATCTTGCGCTTTACGCATTTTACTGGCTGCAACCATTTCCATTGCGCTGGTGATCTTCTGCGTATTTTGTACGCTTCCAATCTTCGATTTTATCTCTTTAGCGCCGGACATGACTATTTCTCTCCGAAAAAGTTAACTATTACCAAGTTTGCGTAGACTTGAATGTATCAAGTGCTTTAACCAAACCTGCTTCAATATCTTTGTTATAGTCGCCTTTCTCGTTGATAGTAGCCATCAACTCAGCTTGCTCGTTGTTTACGTAAGACAACAATGCAGCTTCGAAGTCTACAACTTTGTTGATTGCAACATCGTTTAAGTAGCCTTTTTCAGCAGCAAATAGTGATACAGCTGTCTCAGCAACAGATAGCGGGCTGAATTGCTTTTGCTTCATCAATTCAGTAACGCGCTGACCGTGCTCTAATTGTGCACGAGTTGCATCGTCAAGATCAGAAGCGAATTGAGCAAAGGCTGCTAATTCTGCGTATTGAGCTAATGCTAAACGGATACCACCACCAAGCTTCTTGATGATCTTAGTTTGTGCAGCACCACCAACACGAGATACCGAGATACCTGCGTTAACCGCTGGGCGAATACCTGAGTTGAATAAGTTCGACTCTAGGAAGATCTGACCATCGGTAATTGAAATTACGTTGGTTGGTACGAATGCAGAAACGTCACCCGCTTGTGTTTCAATGATAGGTAAAGCTGTTAATGAACCTGTTTGGCCTTTAACTTCACCGTTAGTGAAACGCTCAACATAAGCTTCGTTTACACGCGCTGCACGCTCTAGAAGACGTGAGTGCAAGTAGAAAACGTCACCTGGGTAGGCTTCACGACCTGGCGGACGACGAAGTAGCAATGAAATTTGACGGTAAGCAACAGCTTGCTTAGACAAATCATCATATACGATTAACGCATCTTCACCGCGGTCACGGAAGTATTCACCCATAGTACAACCAGAGTATGGTGCTAAGTACTGAAGTGCAGCAGCTTCTGATGCAGACGCAACAACAACGATAGTGTTTTCTAATGCGCCGTGCTCTTCTAATGCACGTACTACGTTAGCTACAGTTGATGCTTTTTGACCAACAGCTACGTAGATTGACTTAATACCAGTGTTCTTCTGGTTAATGATTGCATCTAGTGCGATCGCTGATTTACCTACCTGACGGTCACCGATGATAAGCTCACGCTGACCACGACCGATTGGAATCATTGAGTCAATTGATTTGATACCAGTTTGTACTGGCTCATCAACAGACTTACGATCGATAACACCTGGTGCTACAACTTCGATTGGTGCGAAACCATCGTTGTCGATTGGACCTTTACCGTCAATCGGCTCACCTAGAGTGTTAACTACGCGGCCTAAAAGACCACGACCTACTGGTACTTCCAAAATACGGCCTGTACCTTTAACTTTTACGCCTTCTGCTAGGTCTGCGTAAGGACCCATTACAACCGCACCTACTGAATCACGCTCAAGGTTAAGCGCGATTGCGTAGCGGTTGCCAGGAAGTTCGATCATCTCACCTTGCATTACATCAGCAAGACCGTGGATGCGAATGATACCGTCAGTTACAGAAACGATAGTACCTTCGTTACGAGCTTCACTAACTACGTCAAACTGTTCAATACGTTTTTTGATCAGTTCGGCGATTTCAGTGGAATTCAGTTGCATGCTCTGTTCCCCGTTAAGATTGCATTGTTGTTGCTAAACGGTCTAATTTACCTCGAATAGACCCGTCAATTACCATGTCGTCGGCTTTGATGATCAAGCCAGACACGATACTTGCGTCAACAACACAATTAAGCTTCACTTTACGAGCCAAACGCTTTTCAAGCGCGGCGCTAATGTTTGATTGTTGGTCAGCTGATAATTCAACAGCAGACGACACATCGACAGTTACTTCTTTATCAAACTCTGCTTTTAGGGCAGCGAATTGTTCAGCAACTTGTGGTAGCACCAACAGACGTTCGTTCTCCGCCATTACCTTCACGAGGTTTTGGCCTTGTTCATTTAGCTGTTCACCACAAACACCAAGGAAAATTTCCTTTGCTTGTTCTACTGACGCGTTACCTGAAAGGTAGCCAGTAATGGTGTCATTTTTCGAAACTTCAGCAGCAAAAACTAGCATTTCTAACCAGCTTTCAACCGCTTTAGCTTCAACAGCAAATTCGAACGCTGCTTTAGCGTAAGGGCGAGCGATAGTTGTCAATTCAGACATGCTCTATACCCCTTAAAGTTCAGCGACTAATTTATCTAAGATGTCGCTGTGTGCAGCGGCATCAATTGAACGCTCAAGAATTTTCTCGGCACCAGCAACAGCTAACGCAGACACTTGCTGACGTAGCTCTTCTTTGGCACGGTTGCGCTCAGACTCAATTTCTGCATGACCAGACGCGATAATTTTTTCGCGCTCGGCTTGTGCTTTTTCAGCAGCTTCATCGATCATTTGTGCTTCGCGTTTTTTCGCAGCTTCAATGATCTCAGCAGCTTGTGCTTTTGCTTCTTTTAACTGTGCAGCAGCTTTCTCTTGAGCAAGCTCAAGGTCTTTAGCAGCACGGTCTGAAGCAGCAAGGCCATCAGCAATTGTTTTCTGACGGTCTTCAATAGCAGCCATAATTGGCGGCCACACAAACTTCATGCAGAAGATTACAAATACGATAAATGCAATAGATTCACCGATAAGGGTGGCATTAATATTCATATTCGTTAGCTCCTATTTACAGTAATTCGCGGTTAATTAAGACTCTTTCGATTAAGCTAACGCGAACAACATGTATAGGCCGATACCAACACCGATCATCGCGATCGCATCGATAAGACCAGCTACGATGAACATTTTAACTTGAAGTTGAGGTGCAAGCTCAGGTTGACGAGCCGCTGACTCTAGGAATTTACCACCTAATAGACCAAAACCAATCGCAGTACCTAAAGCACCTAAGCCGATTAGCAATGCAACAGCGATATATAACATATTAATCTCCGATTATTTAAAGTAAGTTATAAAGTTAAAAAATAAAAAATTGTTGCGGACTTCCTGTCCTGATAACCCTTTGGGTTTTTAATTATTAATTCAGTCCCAAAGAATTAATGATCTTCATGCGCCAAGCTTAAGTACACAATGGTTAACATCATGAAAATAAAGGCTTGAAGCGGAATTACTAATAAGTGGAACGCAGCCCATAGGAAGTGAACCGGTAATTGGAATAAACCAATGGTTGCGATCAAGATAAAGATCAATTCACCTGCGTATAAGTTACCAAATAGACGTAGTGCTAATGATACTGGACGCGCAATCAAAGTAACGGTTTCCAAGATGAAGTTCACTGGAATAAATGCCCAATGGCCAAATGGCTGCATCGTCAGTTCTTTAGTGAAACCACCAATACCTTTTACTTTAATTGAGTAGTAGATAATTAATGCAAAGACACCAATTGAAAGGGCAAATGTCATGTTCATATCAGTGGTTGGTACAGATTTGATGTAAACATCGTGCGGGTCCATACCAAAACCGTATTGACCAATTAAACCTGCAATTGTTGGGATCCAGTCAACTGGTACCCAGTCCATTGCGTTCATTAACAATACCCATACGAAGATAGTTAATGACAATGGCGCAATCAGTGCGTTTTTACCGTGAAATGTTTCTTTTACGCTCTTGTCAACAAACTCGACAACCATTTCCACAGCACACTGAAGTTTGCCTGGAACGCCTGTCGTTGCTTTTTTAGCGACTGAACGGAAGGTAAGTAAGAAAACCAAGCCTAGAACAATTGACCAAGCAAGCGTATCAACGTGTAAAGTCCAGAAGCCGGCATCAGCACACGCTTTGTTAAAAGCGACGCCGCCGTCAGACATACACATTTTCGCGTTAGTCAAATGGTGCTTGATATAAGAGCCAGTATCTGCTGCCATCTTGTATCCCAATTATTGTTGATTAAAAGTAAATCTGCTCAGTGCGGCGTAGACAATGGGAGACACGACCGCGATTACATATGTGCAAAAAAATGGGGCTAACGATAAATTGAGAAACTTGAAACTCAAGGCAAATAATAGCGCCGTTAGAACCATTTTTATTTTTGCGCCTTTAAAGAATGAATCCATTACTTGTTTGGCGGCGCTAGCCCCTGCAAATTTGAACGCATACAGGGCAAACACAAAATTAGGGATTATGCCGATACAACCGCCAACCAAGGCTGACTGGGCATGGCTTAACCCCCAACTAAAATAAATCAATATGGTAGAAACTAGAGTTAGTGTAGAGGCAAAAATCAATTGTTGCCGCGCTAAATTGCGACCGGGCTTAACCAACTGATTCACACTGACAACCTCTAACGAAAACCTTCGTAAAACCTACATTTTTTGAGTGAGAAAATTTCAACTCAAAAAATCCTCGCAAGTATACTTAATTACGGTTTTATTGCAACCAAATAGGGCTACGAACGCTGGTATTTTGTACGAAAAAAGGGAATATGTGAAAAATGTGTAACATTGAGGAAATTGATACCTAAATGTTCGCATTGAGTAATTTAACTTACTGGTTAACCGGTTTGGATATATAACCTTAAATATCAAAAAGTTAAACTATTCTCTACAGTGTGATCAGCCTATTTAACTCCCTATATTTAGTAAGGTAATTAAAAGTTATCGCATCACTAACGAATAAACAGTGAATAGCAGAAAATAAAAAGAAAATAGTGTTGATGGCTAACAACAACACTATCGGATTTGGATATAAATATGTTTAAGGTAGAAACTTAGGAATTAGTGAATTTTCGCCAAAATGCCGTCAAGTTCTTCAAGGTTGGTATAAGAAATCACCAGCTTGCCTTTGCCTTTTTTGTTGTGGCTGATCGACACTTGCGATCCTAGACGCTCAGCTAGCTGTTGTTCCAATGACACTGTGTTGGGATCCGGTTGCTGAGGCGCTTTTTCTGCTGGCGGCTCTTGCACTTTTTTAATTAAGGCTTCTGTTTCACGCACTGTCAGCTCTTTTGCCACAACAGTACGTGCAGTAGTGTTTTGCACATCGCCTTCAAGTGATAACAAAGCACGGGCGTGACCCATTTCAATATCACCATGCTCTAGCAAGGTTTTTACTTCGTCATTCAGGTTATTTAAACGAAGTAAGTTTGTCACTGTTGTGCGCGATTTTCCTACCGCCTCGGCGACTTCTTGGTGAGTTAGTTCAAACTCAGTCAATAAGCGTTCTAATGCTATCGCTTCTTCCATCGCATTAAGATCTTCACGTTGAATATTTTCAATCAGTGCGATCGCGACAGCGGCTTCATCCGCTACATCTTTAACCAAACATGGGACTTCAGCAAGTTCAGCTAGTTGAGCTGCGCGCCAACGGCGTTCACCCGCAATAATTTCGAATTGGTGATCACCAACACTGCGCACAACGATTGGCTGGATAATACCTTGTGCCTTAATCGAACTGGATAATTCTTCTAACGCATCCGGCGACATATCTTTGCGCGGTTGATATTTACCCGGTTGCAATTGCTCAATCGGTAATTTACGCAATTCACCTTTTTCTGGCGCTGCACTAACGTCTTGCATGTCGTTATCAACATTTTCATCAGCCTTAGGGGCTTGTGTTAACAAAGCATCTAAACCTCGGCCTAAACCGCGACGTTTTGCAGGGCTCATATCAATCCTTCAAATATTGTTATTTTAAGTGACGTTTATATTTTATTAGTCAGTGACTTCTTCAGTTTTTGGCTGCTTAGCCAACTCTTCGCGTCTTAAAATTTCACCAGCAAGCGCTAAATACGCTTTCGCACCTGTTGATGATTTATCGTAATACATCACAGGCGCACCAAAGCTTGGCGCTTCGGCGAGACGAACATTTCTTGGAATAACGGTGCGATAGACTTTATCACCAAAATGACGCTTTAACTGCTCAGAAACATCATTAGCTAAGCGATTGCGCGGATCGTACATGGTTCGTAGGATTCCCTCAATCTTTAATTCGCTGTTCACTACTGAGGTCAACTGAGAAATGGTTTCCATCAACGCAGTTAGCCCTTCTAGTGCATAATATTCACACTGCATTGGTACTAACACCGAATCTGCCGCCGCCATGGCATTCACCGTTAACATGTTTAGCGACGGTGGACAGTCAATGATAATAAAATCATAATCATCTTTTACAGGTGCCAAGGCATTGCGCAGTCTTAACTCACGCGCAAAGACTTCCATTAATTTAATTTCTGCCGCGGTGACATCCGCATTGCCAGCAATCAGATCGTATAAACCTGAAGTTTCACGATAAACGACTTCGTCAAACGGCTTTTGCTCAACCAGTAGTTCGTAACTAGTCACCAGATCTTCATATTTGTCGATACCACTACCCATAGTGGCATTACCTTGAGGATCAAGATCAATCAATAATACTTTTCGTTTGGTTGCCGCTAACGAAGCAGCTAAATTGACTGATGTCGTGGTTTTGCCCACGCCACCTTTTTGGTTTGCAACCGCAATAATTCTGCCCACAAGTGCCTCGAAGTCTAGTTATTCTTTTTCAATTCGATTAAGTGTCGTTCGCCGGTTAATTCAGGAACATGCAATTCATGACTTGCCACTAACGTAACATTTTCAGGTAAAGCATCCAGCTCATCTTCTGGGTATTGTCCCTTTAGCGCATAAAAACGGCCAGTTTCACTGTCAATCAAGTGATGACACCAAGACACCATGTCTTGCAATGAAGAAAATGCACGGCTTAACACTCCATCAAATGCTTGTGCTGGAATATGTGCTTCAACCCGTGATTGCACAGGCTCGACATTGGTTAACTTCAATTGATAGACAACTTGGCGTAAAAACGTAATACGTTTTCCTAAGCTATCTAATAATACAAAATTCCGCTCAGGATACAATATGGCAAGAGGAATGCCAGGCAAGCCAGGCCCAGTGCCAACATCGATAAAGCGATTACCATTAAGTAATTGACCAACAACTAGGCTATCAAGAATATGTTTAACCAACATTTCTTCTGGATTGCGAACGGAAGTCAGGTTGTAGGTTTTATTCCATTTGTCGAGTAGTTCGACGTATTGAATTAACTGATTAAATTGAAGATCGGTTAAGGAAATATCAGTTTGCGCCACAAGGGCGCGTAATTTATCTGCCAACATCTAGTTTTGTCTATTGTTTTGCTAAGCAAGCGTTAGTCTGTGCGCTTGCCTAAACGCATTAATACGTTAGGCGGTTTTGCGCAATAAGCCGTGTTTTTTCAAGTATACCAGCAATAATGAAATCGCCGCAGGAGTAATTCCCGAAATACGTGACGCCTTGCCTAAGGTTTCTGGGCGAGCATCAGTTAGCTTGGCGACGACTTCATTGGATAAGCCAGAGATTTGGCTGTAATCGAAATCAACGGGGATGACGGTATTTTCATGACGCTTTTTCTTTTCAATTTCATCCATTTGGCGATCGATATAGCCTTGATACTTAATTTGGATCTCAACTTGTTCAGCCGCTTGCAGATCTTCAATCGCTGGGCCAAAAGCGTCAATCGACATCACTTGTGCATATTTGGTTTCTGGGCGACGCAAAATATCTTCTAACGTCGCTTCTTTGCTGATCGGGTTCTTTAATTGCGGATTTAATTCAGCCGCCGCGGGATGATCTTTTTGCACCCATACCGATTTTAAGCGTTGACGCTCTTGCTCGATATTGTCCATTTTCTCGTTAAAGCGTGCCCATCGCGCATCGTCAACTAAGCCTAACTCACGACCTTTCTCTGTTAAACGAATATCGGCATTGTCTTCACGGAGCAATAAGCGATATTCAGCACGCGAAGTAAACATACGGTAGGGCTCTTTAGTGCCTAAGGTCGCAAGATCATCGATTAACACGCCCATATAGGCTTGATCACGACCAATGATCCATTCATCTTTACCTTGTACACGCAATGCCGCATTCGTTGCAGCCACTAAACCTTGAGCACCCGCTTCTTCATAACCTGTCGTACCGTTAATTTGGCCAGCAAAGTAAAGATTATTCACAAACTTGCTTTCCAACGTTTGTTTTAAATCGCGAGGATCGAAGAAGTCGTACTCAATGGCATAGCCAGGGCGAGTAATGTGTGCATTTTCAAAACCTTTGATCGATCGAACTAAATTCATTTGCACATCAAATGGCAAGCTCGTTGAAATACCATTAGGGTAGACTTCATGCGTTGTTAAGCCTTCTGGCTCAACAAAGATCTGGTGGGTATCTTTGTCGGCAAAACGCATGATCTTATCTTCAATTGATGGGCAATAGCGTGGACCAATTCCTTCAATAACACCGGTATACATCGGCGAGCGATCCAAGCCAGAGCGGATAATGTCGTGCGTTTTCTCGTTAGTATGGGTGATGTAGCAAGAGATCTGCTCTGGATGATCGTCATGAGATCCCATAAACGAGAAAATCGGTCTTGGTGTATCTCCAGGTTGCTCTTGCATCACCGAAAAGTCTAACGTTCGTGCATCTAAACGCGGCGGTGTACCTGTTTTTAAGCGATCAATTCGAAATGGCATATCGCGCAGACGAGAAGCTAAATTTACTGAAGCAGGATCGCCAGCACGTCCACCTTGATAATTGTTAAGACCAATATGGATCTGACCAGCAAGGAAAGTTCCCACAGTAAGTACGACTGCATTACCTTTGAACTTTAAGCCCATTTGCGTAGAAACACCGACCACTTGATCGTTTTCTAAGATCAAGTCATCACAAGGTTGTTGAAAGATGGTCAGATTTGGTTGGTTTTCCAGTGTGTGGCGCACAAATGAGCGATATAAAGCGCGATCAGCTTGTGCTCTCGTTGCTCTAACAGCAGGCCCTTTACTAGCATTCAAGGTTCTAAATTGGATCGCAGCGTGATCAATCGCTGTTGCCATTAGCCCGCCTAGTGCATCGATCTCTTTCACTAAATGCCCTTTGCCGATCCCGCCGATCGCAGGATTACATGACATTTGTCCAAGTGTATCAATATTGTGTGTTAGCAATAGGGTTTTACAGCCCATTCGAGCTGCAGCCAAACAAGCTTCAGTGCCAGCATGACCACCACCAACAACAATTACATCAAATGTATCTTGATACCACATGAACTCACTCACTCAACAAATAACACCGGAAAAAAGAGGCGTATTTTAGCATTGTTTTTAAAGTCAGGGGAATGATCATTTTTGTAAAAAGATCGGCTGTGGATCACGAGATAAATATTTAGATCTATATAAAGATCTTATTATTATTTCTTATTAGCTTTGCGCTTTTTTGTGGATAAGCATAAAAAGCATATACAAATCATGATCTTTAATTGATCATGATCTTGTGATCAAAGTTTGATCTAGTGCGGTAAAAGCTATGATCAACAAGGCTATTTATCCACAGTCCACATTGTTAATTTATTTACCAACTGAATAATAATAACTAATTAACCGGGTTATACGTTATTTATCCACATTTGATGTTTTTTATATATCTAAATGTGGATAAAGACTTAATAAGATCAGGATAAGCGATCTTTATGTGTATCAAGCCACTCTCGCGCTGCTGTTTCAGGATCGTCTATTTGTGTGATATCAATAGTTTTGATGTCAATTATTTTAGTACAAGACTTTGAATTTAAAAGTTTATCTACGTTTTTTGCTGCATAACAAAAGGTATCGTAGTTAGTATCACCAATACCGATCACGGCATATTTAGTGTGTATAAGATCCTGTTGACTATTTTCGAGATCGGTAACAAATGCTTGAATATTGTCTGGGTAGTCACCTGCGCCATGTGTGGAGGTGCAGATCAACCAAGTTTGATCTTTTTGCTCGATCTCAGAAAATTCAGGGGTGTAATGCAGAGTTACTTGGTGGCCAAGGGTCTCTAACGTTTCTTGACATGCTTCCGCGACATATTCTGTACCGCCAAGCATGCTGCCAATAATGATTTGAAAAGATGCCATAAAAAAAGAGGTTAACTTCTGATAAAAATATATGCGGCATCTTAGCACTTTTTTACGGTCTGACAGGTCTATTGTTCTAATCGCATTAAATTTGCGACGACCATTAACTTTTAACGCAGCAAACTCATTATGCAGGCGGTTCGCATGATAAAGAAAATATCCTTAATTCCATGGTTGATGCTATTTGTTTCAGGGCATAGCTATAGTGATACACAACAACAAGTGCACAGTGTATTTAATGCTTGGACGACGATAGCCAATAAACCCAGCGATAGCAGCAGCTTAATGTCGGCAAGCAGTGATGTACAAAGTAACGTGCGCAGTTTCGCCAGACAAGAGTACTTATCACAAATTGATTTTACTCAGCTTTCAGCCAATGTTGATGCCGTTACAGACGCTCAGCAAGCCGAAGCTTTTATTATTAGTGTGCCATTGCCAACTGGTGAGCTGGTGAATTTTACTTTATCGCCAAGCAGGGCTATTGATGGTGCGTTAGCTGAAAAGTATCCCAATATTGCGACATTTAATGGGGTTCAAGTTAATCAGCCTGATAACGTTGGTAAATTTGAACTTACGCCAGCGGGCTTTCGCGGCATGTTCTACCATCAAGGTAAATTGGTTTATCTCGATCCTAAATATCTTGATAACAACCGCGTTTATACCAGTTATTACCAGCAAGATGCACTTGAGCATGGGCAAGCTTCAGCAACGCGCTATCAACCTAAGGTAACCCGTCAGTTAAGCGAAGAACTTGCACAATCAAAACAAGCTAACCAAACGGTAAAAGCCGCACGTACGCCAGTGCAACTCAAAGAGTATCGATTAGCTATTACCACCACAGGGGAGTACACGGCGTTTTTCCAAGGCAGTGTTAGTAACGTTATGGCCGAGCTTGCGACCTTGGTTAATCGCATTAACATGATTTTCGAGCAAGAGCTTGCGGTACGGATGATCTTAGTGGCTAACAATGATCAACTAATTTTCACTGACGCAGCAAGCGATCCTTTCCAGAATGAACTTAACAATGACAGTGATGAGTCAACACGGGTGATCTCGAACATCATTGGTAGTAACAACTATGATGTTGGTCACGTACTTGGTACCGATGGCGGTGGATTGGCATTTCTCGGCGCTGTTTGTATTGATAGCATCAAAGGAGGTGGCGCAACGGGATCATTTAGACCAACGGGTAGTTCATTTTATGTCGATCTTGTTGCTCACGAACTTGGTCATCAGTTTGGTGCTAGCCATACGTTTAACGGCTTAACCGATTCTTGTGGTGGTGGTAATCGCGCGGCTGGCAGCAGTTATGAAGTAGGCAGTGGTTCAACTATTATGGCGTATGCAGGCATTTGCGGTAGTCAAAATATTCAATTTAGGGCAGATCCATTCTTTCATGGGCATTCAATGGATCAAATGGCGAGTCATCTTGCCCGTTTTCCAAGTTGTGGAATCAGTACCGAACAAGTGAATAGAAACCCTGTCGCTGATGCTGGGAGTGACTTTAGTATTCCAGCCAATACCCCATTTACGCTGACCGGCACGGGTACTGATGAAGATGGTGACGAACTTACTTATGACTGGCAACAGTTTGACTTAGGTCCTGGCAGCAATGGTACTAGCGAACAAGTTGATGATGGCCAACGTCCTTTGTTTCGTGTGTTTGCTCCCCAATCAGTGCCAAGCCGTACGTTTCCAAGGCTGACCGATGTGCTTTCTGGTACCCTCACGCTTGGTGAAAGCTTTGCTACCACTAATCGCGATTTGAATTTTCGTTTAATTGTTCGTGATAACAATGGCGGGGTTGCCTCTGATAATACTGTCGTTAACGTGGTAAATACTGGGGAAACGTTTGCGGTTACTGAGCCATCACTGAATGATAGTTGGACTAGTGCTGAGCAGCTTGTTCAATGGAATGTTGCTGGTACTGATCTTACCCCAATCAACTGCGCAGCAGTGGCAATAGACTTGTCACTTGATGGTGGTAATACTTTCGATGTAAACCTGGCAACAAGTGCGCCGAATACTGGCAGCTTTACCGTTAATTTACCGGCGTTAAGTAGCAATAATGCACGGCTTAGGGTCAGTTGTGCCGACAATGTATTTTTTGCCGTAAATGAGGGGCGATTTAGCGTTAATAATTCGCAAGCGCTATCATTTGAAATTACGGGGTTGAGCAATCCGTTAGCAGTTGATGAAGACCAACAATTAACACTCTCTGTGGCTAATTTTACGATTCAAGGGCAAGTTGCTGATAGCTTGATAATTTCTGAAGGTGATAATTACTCTGTCGAGGATTCGACCGTCATTCCAGATACCAACTTTAACGGCAGCTTGTCTATTGAAGTACGTGCTGTTGCAGGTAGCGAGCAAACTCCTGTGTTTAGCGCGCAAGTGGCCGTTGCAGCCGTTAATGATGCACCTGTAGCAACTGATGATGAGTTAATGCTAGTACAGGGCGCCAATACGCAACAAATTAATGTACTTAGCAATGATTCTGATGTTGATGCTCAAGATAACTTAACGTTATCACAACTGGTTTATACAGGTGATGGTCAAGCGAGTATTGTAAATAACCAGATCAGTTATACGCCTGCAACCAGTTTTATCGGTGAGGAGACGATTAGCTATACGGTTAGTGATAGCAGTGGGGCAACCGATACCGCCAATTTGATTATTACCGTTAATGAAGTTGACGTGAACAACCCTCCGTCAACAAACAATGACTCAATTACGTTAACGCAAGGCGCTGGAAGCCAGTTAATTGATGTGTTGGCGAATGATTCAGATCCTGATGCAGGAGATACCTTAACTCTGACTAGCATTGACTATTCAGGTAATGGACAAGCCAGTGTTTCTAATAATCAGATCAGCTATACACCTGCGGCAACCTTTAGTGGCCAAGAAAGCATTGCTTATACAGTGAGTGATAGCTCTGGGGTATCTGCCACTGGGCTATTGAATATCACCGTGAATGCTGCACCTCAACCGCCAACACCGGCACCCAATGAGTCTGGCGGCTCTGGTGGTGGTAGCCTTTATTGGTTAACGTTCTTGTTGTTCGTCGCTAGTAGTTTCCGTGTCCGTGGCTTTGATCAACAAGGAGAGCGCAAGTGAAAATATATTCACTGATAATAGGGTTATTATCGTTTTCTCTTACAGCTTGCCAAAAAAGTGATCAGGCGAGTGAAGCTACAAGTTCAACATTAGCAGCTGCGTCAAAGCAAGAAGCAGAAATGCTTGAAGCCAGTTATCAAGGTATAACGGCCAACGATGCAGTCGCTAGTGCGATTGCTAATCAAGATTTTCGCTTGCTGTCGACATCGACGCGAATGCCACAATTTCCGGGCACGGACCAGTCGCGTTATCAAGAATACAAAGCAAAATGTGGCGCTAACTTCTTGCCGAATATGGGCGATGTTAAGCAACAAGGTGAAAGTTCAGAAATGCGAAAACAGGTAAAGCAATATATGGTCGAGTATAACCAACAGATGCTTGAGACCTGTTTAAAGCATCATAATAATGGCTAAAAATAGTGACTAAAAGTTTCGTTAACCAAGTGAGCTTAACGTATACACGGGAATAATTGTGCTTGCTCGACAGTCATGAAGAGCAAGCAATATTTTAATGTTAACTATCGCACTGTTTGAGTCGTGCGATTATTTACCAATACAGAAAGAAGAGAAGATCTTACCGAGTAGATCATCACTGGTAAATTCACCGGTAATCTCATTGAGCGATTGCTGACAAATTCGTAACTCTTCTGCCAAGATTTCACCGGCAACATAAGATTCTAATTGATCTAAACCGGTTTGTAGGTGATTGTGCGCCGCTTCCAACGCCACTAAGTGACGACGTCTTGCCATAAAACCGCCTTCGGTGCTGCCTTGATAACCCATGATGGTTTTTAGATGCTCTTTGAGATCATTAATACCATCACCGCTTTTGGCTGAAATGGTAATGCTAGGCTGTTCACTATCACCACTTAGGCCAGTTGTTGCGCCGCTTAAATCAGCCTTGTTACGAACAATGGTCACGCCCATTTTTTCGGGTAGCTGTTCAAAAAACTCTGGCCAAAAGTCGCGCGGGTTCTCTTGTTCGCTGGTGGCTGAGTCCACCATTAATATAACTCGATCGGCTTTGGCGATTTCTGCCCAAGCACGTTCAATACCTATTTGTTCAACTTTGTCAGGGCTCTCACGCAGCCCTGCGGTATCAATGATATGTAATGGCATGCCATCGATATGAATTTGCTCAGATAAGACATCACGAGTCGTTCCTTCAATATCGGTGACAATTGCGGTTTCTTTACCACTGAGGGCATTAAGTAAACTTGATTTACCCGCGTTAGGGCGACCTGCGATGACCACTCTCATCCCTTCGCGAATAATACTGCCTTGTTTGGCTTGCTGCTGAACGTCTTCAACTCGAGTGATTATGCCTTTGAGGCTATTAAGGACTTTTTCGTCGGCGAGAAAATCAATTTCTTCTTCGGGAAAGTCTATCGCCGCTTCAACATACATGCGCAGGTGGATAACATCCTCAACCAGTTGATGAACGAGTTTAGAAAAGTCACCTTGCAGTGAGTGCAGGGCACTGCGGGCAGCTTGCTCTGAATTAGAGTTAATTAAGTCGGCAATGGCTTCGGCTTGGGTTAAGTCGAGCTTGTCGTTTAAGAACGCTTGTTCACTAAATTCACCTGGCTTAGCCATACGCACGCCATTGATTTGCAATATCTCTTTGAGCAGCATGTCGAGAATTACGGGACCACCGTGTCCTTGTAGCTCAAGGACATCTTCACCGGTAAATGAATTAGGACCTTTGAAAAACAGCGCAATACCTTGGTCTAAGGTGTTGCCCTTCAAATCATTAAAATTTAAGTAATCGGCGTATCGCACCTTAGGGCATTTACCTAATAGTTGCTCGGCAACCTCGCTTGCTTTAGGACCTGACACACGAATGATACCGACACCACCTCGACCTGGGGCGGTCGCTTGGGCTGCGATGGTTTCTGTGTTGCTAGATAAAGTTGCCGACATAATGGTGCTCTGTAGTGATTAATGTTGGATAAATACCAAGCTATTATAACTTGGTGAGGGATAAACAAAAAAGGTGGCTAGTGCCACCTTTTCACATTACTCAGTTCTAGTTACGTGAACTGAGTATATTTTTGTTATCGCGATTAGGCTTATGCTTTCGCTTGCGCCTTTTGCTTGTCTAGCCCCGCGAAAATAATCTTCATTTGAATGATTGAAATCACGTTACTGATGAACCAGTAAAGTACTAGGCCTGATGGGAACCAGAAGAAGAAAATCGTAAAGATCAGCGGCATGTATTGCATCATTTTTTGCTGCATTGGATCTTGTACGGTCATTGGTGTCATCTTCTGCATGATGAACATACTGATACCCATTAGTACTGGTAATACAAAGTATGGGTCTTTAGATGATAAGTCAGTCAACCATAAGCCAAATTCTGCGTGACGAAGCTCAACACTTTCTAGGAATACCCAGTAAAGTGCTAAGAAAATTGGCATTTGAATTAGAATTGGTAAACAACCACCGGCTGGGTTTACTTTTTCTTTGCGGTATAGCTCCATCATCGCTTGTGACATCTTCTGACGGTCATCACCGAAGCGCTCTTTTAATTGCGCCATTTTCGGTTGCAACTCACGCATTTTTGCCATTGAGGTGTATTGCGCTTTCGTTAGCGGGTACATAGCACCTTTTACGATAATCGTGATAATGATGATAGCGATACCCCAGTTGCTCACCAATGCTTGAATTTGCAGTAGTAACCAGAATAGCGGTTGGCTGATCATAAATAAGAAACCGTAATCAACGGTTAAGTCTAAACCATCGGCGATTTGCTCTAGTGCGTCTTGGTCTTTTGGACCAACGTAGAAAACCGCACCTGTGGTTGCTGTGGTATTGGCATCAATGTTTAGCGTAGGCGCTTTAAAGCCAATTACCGCATCACCTGCGCTGCTGTAGCTTGTGTAAAGCTGATTAGCGGCATCTTGTGCTGGTACCCAAGCAGACACGAAGTAATGCTGTAGCATCGCAACCCAGCCACCTTGCGTAGTTTTGTTTAGGTTGGCATCGGCAATGTCTTCAAAGTCGTACTTCTCGTAACGCTCTTCGGTAGTTGAGTAGGCTGCACCACGGTAAGTTGGGATTAAGCCTGATGAACTATCGACATAGCTAGACTGCTTCAGTTGACCATACATTTGTACGCTTGCTGGAGCAGCCATGTTGTTTTGAATTTGGTAATCAACATTTACTTTGTAGCTATTAGGCGTAAACGTATAAGTTTTAGTAACGGCTAAGCCTGTGTCGCTAACATAGTTTAACGCAACAGTTAGCGGCTGACCGTCAACCATAGTGAAGTTTGACTGCGCAACTTGGTAAATAGGGCGGCCCGGTACTGTGCGGTCGATACCGTTAGCACCCGTTAAGCCACTTTGCGCAATGTACTTCATTTGACCATTTTGCATGATGGTAAATGGAACACCACTACCTTGCTCAGTTTCATAAGCAAGTAACGTTGCTTCAACAATGTCACCACCTTGCGTATTGATTTTCACCTTTAGTACATCAGTGGTGATTTCAATTAAACGGCTATTGGCAGCTGTTGGTGCGGCAATCTCTTTAGTGTTTTCAGATGAAGCCGGAACAAAGTCATCGGAAGCAGGCGTATCTTCGCTTGTTTGGCTAGCAGTCGGTTGTTGCACTGGGGCAGAGGCATAGTCAAGCTGCCACTGCTGATAGAGCATATAGGTGACTACCAATAAGCCAATAAAAAGCATACTGCGTAGGGATTCCATAATATGTTATTTCTCTTTGTTGGTTGGTGGTACGGGATCTTCTCCACCCGCATTGAGTGGGTGGCATTTTAGTATACGTTTAAGCGCTAACCAACTCCCTTTTACTGCCCCAAAGCGATTAATTGCTTCAATGGCATAACTAGAGCAGGTTGGCTGAAAGCGACAATTATTGCCCAATAAAGGGCTGATAAACTTTTGGTAGAGTTTTATTAGGCCTATGGCTAAGGCTTGTGGCGCTGAATGATTTTTCGCCATGTCTTTACCAATTGTTTATTAATGGTGGCGTTGTCGAGATTATCAATACCAGATTTCACCATAACGACAATATCGATATTGGGTAAATCGTGTTGAGCTAATCGAAAGCTTTCGCGTGTAAGGCGTTTAATGCGATTACGTTGAACAGCTAATTTGACGCGTTTTTTCGCGACAGCAAAACCTAGACGAGGTTTGTCTAACTTGTTCTTAGTAATTAGGATAGTGAAATGGCTAGAGCCAAAACGAGAAGATTTTGAGAAGACTTGTTGGAATTGTCCGGGAGTCAATATTCTTGACTCCCGGCTAAATTCATAAGTAACCATATCGTTCATTGAAATTATGTCACTGAAGTACTGCGGTTACCTATATTTCGCAAGATGTAGTCTCTTACGAAATTAAGCGCTTAACTTAGCACGACCTTTTGCACGACGACGTGCTAAAACGGCACGACCGTTTTTAGTAGCCATACGTGCACGGAAGCCGTGGTTGCGCTTACGCTTTAATACAGAAGGTTGAAATGTTCTTTTCATTACGCTTTTCCGTTCGGTTGTTGTTGCCCTGGCAAAACAGCCGTTGTGAGCACACAGGTCTAAAAAAGAGGCCGAATTTTAAATAGTGTACGAACAATTGTCAATATATTAGTCAGATTTAATAAATAGCGATCAATCAGAGGATCGTTTAGATCTTGCAACTATCCACAATTTAATCACATGCAAATCAGAATTTAGTGTCAAATCCGTTGGTTTTCGGCTAATGAAAAAATATTATTAGCTCAATTAAAGATCAATTAAATTATTCTAATGAAAAAAATATTATATATTTAACAATGGTTTATTTTAACGTTGTTTTTTCATAGTTATTTTTAACGGTTTTCCAGTTGCATCTGTGGATAACTGTAGGGATAATTGATCAATTCGTATAATAATTTTACTTTTCCTATCCCTCTCAAGCGCAGATAAGATCGTCTTACCCACGCAAGATCGTAGAAGGAAGTATTTCCAGGAGCCTCCGTTGGATCATTCGCTTTGGCAGCGTTGCCTTTCAGTATTGCAGGAAGAATTACCCGCTCAACAATTCAGCATGTGGATCCGCCCACTGCAGTGTGTCGTCGAAGACAATATTATGACGTTGTATGCGCCAAATCGCTTTGTACTTGATTGGGTGCGCGATAAGTACGTTGAGCGGATCACTACGATCGTGTCTTTGGCCGAAACCAGTAATCCACCGCTGTTGCGTTTTGATGTTGGTGCTAAGCCAGTTCAACAAACACCTGTTAATACACAGGTTAGCTCAGTCGATCACAATACGGGTAGCAACCTAGCCGAAACGCCAGCAAAAGAGCCTGAAACCAACTTACCTAAAACGACGAACGTTCGAAATAAGTACACGTTTGAAAACTTTGTTGAGGGTAAATCAAACCAACTCGCACGTGCAGCCGCATCACAA